>NZ_CP083740.1:5415000-6657864 GCF_020150455.1 Bremerella sp. TYQ1 | reverse complement strand
CTTTTTCGACATTCCCTAAAATTTTCTTGACAGTCAAGGCGACATCCATAAACAGTGGTTTCTTCGTCAAGTAGCGGAGGATTGATCGCGAATACCGTTATTATGAAAAGATTTGGGTGAATTGCCCGCATTAAGATTGGTTTTTCCCAATTGACGCGCAATTGCCACACGAGATATCATCGAATACCTCTTTGGAGGTGTAACGAAATCCATTTTTCAGGTCATTTCGTCTTAACCATCAATACGATGGTATAACGAACCTTATCGAGTGGGCAACGCGCGCGGCGTTGGCTTGCTTGGCCAGCATAATCGAGAATCCCATGTTCAGGCGACGCAAAGACTTCCGGCGCGAAAGCTGGGCACTGCTAGCAGTCGGTGCGGGGCTCTTCCTCTTATCGACCGCGCAGGCACGAACTTGGACCACCCTCGAAGGCAAGAAAGTCGACGCAGAGTTTGTCGAAGTTGCCCAAGGGGGAGACGCGGTCGTTCTTGACGTGAACGGCAATCGCTTTACGGTCCCTGTCACGCGTCTATCTCCGCAAGATCGCGGCTACATTCAAGGCCTTCAAGATGCGATGCCGTCGGTTTCGGATGCTCAGTTGGAGCGAGAAATCGACGAAGCTGTCGCGGAAGACGAAAGCGGTGCCAACGATAACGAGCCGGAAACGGTCCGCCTACGCAGCCGGCGAATCTGGCGTTCCCGCGAAGGCGTCGCTGTCGAAGCCCAATTTGTCCGCATGGTACGCGGGACTCTGGTCCTGAAAGAAGGCTCTCGGTATCACCGTATTCAATACTACGACCTATCGGTTGACGATCGCGAATTCGTTTACAAAGCGCATCAAGCGATCGGAAAAGAAGCTCTTGTCCCTCCTGTTCGTTCTGACTTGTTGGATGTGGAACGTCCCGACCCTGAGCCTGTTCCATCTTATCGCGATCACCCTCCGGTACCCTCTTCGCAACCGACAAGCGGATCGACGAGCCCCCCGAAACAAGGCATCACGCAAAGTGAAGTTAAACTCCCCGGCAATGGATTTGGCTCGGTCGACAATGGAGTCAAGCTTCCCCCGACTGGTTTTGGGGCGACAAACGGTGGAGTGAAACTTCCGCCTGGCGGTTTTGGCGATTCGACCGCTTCCAACGTGAAGCTGCCTTCGTCTGGCTTTGGTGATCCCTCCCAGACCAATAGCGAAGCGAGTGAACCTGGTTCCAGTGTCAAGCTTCCCAGCAGTGGCTTCGGCAACGTCACGCCCTCGGAGGATATCGTATCTACAGACGCCGTAACGCAGGACCATGGGTCGTTCACGACGATTCCAAGCCACGACATGTCGCGGCCTAAAGTGGGCGTACCATCTTCTACCATCATCGATACCGAGCATGCCCAACCCAATGAAAGTGATCGGCCGCTGTTTGACGTCGCGTCGATTCCTTCTCGCTCGACGGGCTTCGATGCGATGACGCCGAGCGTTTCCTCTCCGGGGGAAACCACTACTCCAGAGGCCCGTCCGCCAGAGAAGGATGATTCCGCGAACGACACATCGACAAATCCGAACGCAGCGAGTGATACGCCCGCCGATGGCAATTCGAACAGTCGTCCACAGCCAACGAATGATACCTCGGCGGAAGATGCCAATTTCAATCCACATACCTACACGCCCGGCAGCGACTTTCAGCCGATGCAGTTTGTTGAAGAACGGGAATTCACAACTGCCGACTGGAACTTGCAAATGTTCGGTGTCACACTGTTGGCGTTTGGCAGCCTGCTGATCGCTGGCGGCTATCTCTGGCTAATTGCGTTGGCCTTCCTAGAGAGTCTTCAGGTCGGACTTCGCAGTTTGATTCCAGGAATGGCGATCGTGCATGGGATAACTGACTTCGACAAAGCAAGCATTCCTCTGCTTGGAATGCTGCTCGGCATTTGCTTGACGCTGGGCGGATTTGGCCTGTTGATCGGCGTCAGTTAGGCTCGCACTCGAATATCGACAATCAAGAACACACTTATCCCCGAGTTCGGGAGAATTCAGATGTTGGCCAGCAAAAACATCGCACTCGTCCCTTTGCTTTTCTGCCTATTTGCGACATTTGCGATGGGTCAGGACACGCACGAGTGGACCGACGTGAACGGCAAGAAGCTTCGCGGTAGATTTCTCGAACTGACGCCTGAAAATAACGTCCGCATCGAAACCGACACCGATGTTTTCGTGATTCCGCTGAATGCGTTCAGTGAAGAAGACCAGAAATACGCTCGCATGCAGCAAGGGAGCGCCACAAAAAAGCCTGCAATGGAAACGCCCAAAGTCGACAAAAGCGACACGACTCTCTTCGAGAATCGCGAGTGGACCGACTTTCGTGACCGCCAAGTCAAAGCAAAGTTTGTTCGGATGCACGAAGGCTATGTCATTTTGCTACAAGGCGCGACCGGTCATAAGATATCGTTCTACGTACTCAGCGACGAGGATCAAAAATGGCTGCGAGACCATTTACGCAAACGTGGCGAAGAGGAGCAAATCTTGCCTCGCCTAGAAATGGAACTCGCTGCCCCTGATGTTCATAAGGAGCTCGATCAATATCGCAGCTATCGTTCATCAATTGCTGGAAATAGTAACGCCGGCAGTAATCCTGCACCTGGAAATACGCAGAATAGTTCTCGCCCACCAGCCTATGTTCCGCCGGAGACGCCTGCATACGAACCTCCTTCCGACATGATCGCCAATCAAGGAAACGGCGGCGGTACGACTCCGACTTCTTCCGTTCCGTATAATCCCAACGGCGGCCGCATGCCGGAAAGCACCATTTCGACGCCCGAGAGTGGTTTTGGAACCGATGCCAATGGCGAGCCGATTATGGCGGCGAATACGCCTGCGAACGGATCGATCGATTCCAACGCACAATCTGGCAGTAGCTCGTCGCCTGGGTTTGGCAATCGTTTCCGCGGCAATTCGAACGGCGTTCAGCCAGGGCACTGTCCTAACTGCCGCAAGGAACTTCCCCAAGGTGTCGGCCCAGGCGATCATTGCCCGCGCTGCAAGTTCTACCTGGATTCCTCGGTCTCTCCGGGGACGGGGCCACCGGTCGAACCTTGGTACGTCCGTTACCCCGTTTTCTATATTGGGGGTGGTTTGATCGTTGCGATCGGTGGCTTGAGCCTGCTCTCGAAGAAGTTTTACGGCTAGTCGAAATCGGCGATTCTCAGCCCCAAATGCATCGTTTCGCTGGAATTGCTCGGCCCAAGAGCGAACAATTCCAGCGTGGATACGACCTTTATCTTCAATCGTGTGGTTTGACGTAACTTACGTAAGAGAAAAGGGATCCCTGGGCAGCATGCTCGAATGGGATTACCATTGATGCTTCGTGGTACCTTGCTGGAAAGCGATTTTCGGCTCGCGCCGCCGTGGTAGAAAACCAGCAGAACTTGCGCACCGCATGTGCCGCTCTTTGACGGGTCTTGGCCGACTCGCAACCGATGGATTTAGAACGCGAACGAATACGAGCTGATCTCCGTGGCATTCTGGATGGTGAGATCCGCTGCGATGACACATTCCTCGAGCTGTACTCAACCGATGCGAGTATCTATCAGGTAAAACCACTCGCGGTTGTGCGGCCTCGTCGAACATCCGATGTTTCGGCCACCGTTCAGTACGCCGCCGAAAACCAGATTCCCATTCATGCTCGCGGAGCTGGAACCGGAATGGCTGGGGAATCGCTTGGCACAGGGATCGTGATCGACTTTGCCCATTCGATGCGTCGTATCTTGGAGACAGGCGACGACTGGGTGCGTGTTCAACCAGGCGTTGTGCTGGCCAATTTGAATCGCCACCTCGCACAGCGGGGAAGTATCTTCGGCCCTGATCCGGCGACGCGCAGCGTGACCACCATGGGCAGCGTCATCGCGTTGGATGCTTCGGGAAGTCACTGGCCGCAGCATGGTTCAGCTCGCGATCATATCCTGGAACTCCAAGCCGTCTTGGCCAACGGCGAAGTTGTCACCATCAAACCGACTCATCTCGATCGCGTTGCCCATCTCGAATCGCCAGAACTTGTCCGCATCACTTCTGGTGTGGCAGAGTTGATGGAGACCAACGCCGACAAGATCCAGGGACACCTTCCCAAAACGTTCAATCAGGGAAGTGGCTATCGTCTGTCTGGCGTGCTAAATGACGATCAAATCGATCTCTGTAAGATTCTGTCTGGCTCGGAAGGAAGTCTGGCATTAGTTACCCAGGCCAAACTGCGAACATCACCTCGCGCAAAAGCGAGAGGCTTGGTTCTGCTCTTCTTTGAACGACTCGACAGCGCCGCAAAAGCTGCGGTGCAGTTGGCATCGTCCGGCATCAGTGCGTGCGACCTGTTAGATCGCCGAATCCTAGCCATTGCTCGAGAAACCGATCCACGGTACTCGAATCTTATCCCTGAAAATACTGAGGCCATGCTGCTGGTCGAGTTTTCTGGCGAGACCCAAACGATCGTCCACGACGAGTTGGAAAAGATCGCGGATCGAATTCGCCGGCGACGACGACTTGCATTTCACTCGCTCATTACGACAAGCCCGAAGGAAGTCGGCACCTACTGGGAATTGGCTCGGCGGATGACGCCGATTCTTTACCGTTTGAAAGGGAATACACGGCCCCTCCCCTTCATCGAGGACATGACCGTTCCGCCGCCGCAGATGCCGAACTTTCTGTCCAAACTTCAAGACGTGTTGAAGCGACATGAAACGATCGCTTCTATTTTCGCGCACGCGGCTCATGGGCATTTGCACGTGCGACCACTGCTAAACATGGCAGATCCGGCGGACTTGGCAAAGCTTGAACGTATCGCAGACGAAACGTACGAAGAACTCTTTCAATTGGGCGGCTCCTTAAGTGGTGAATGTGGCGATGGGCTAAGCCGGACCCCATATCTTCCGCGACAGTATGGGCCGCTGTACGACCTATTCGGACGCATCAAACGGCTGTTCGACCCCAGTGGCATCATGAACCCTGGGAAGAAGGTTTTTTCCTCGACGTTTTCGCCCATGGAACTGGTCCGCCGCGTCGAACTCGTTATCCCAGCGGGTGGAAGCGATTCCAATGGCAAGTCTGACGACGGCACAAAGGCGACGTCGAAGAACAAAAGCAACAAGAACGAATTCGAGCTTCCCATTCTGACATGGACGCCTGAAGAGATGGCGACCGAAGCTCGCAGTTGCCATGGCTGTGGTCGCTGCCGCACGTACGGCGCCGACACACGAATGTGCCCTGTCTTTCGCTTCGATTCACGGGAAGACGCCTCGCCGAGGGCGAAAGCCAACCTCTTGCGTGGTGTTCTCGCAGGTCAGTTGCCGCCGGAAAGTCTCGACTCGCAAGAGACCAAAAGCATCCTTGATACCTGCTTCCATTGCCATCAATGTCGCATCGATTGTCCGTCGAATGTTGATATTCCCAACATGGTTCTGGAAATGAAAGCCAGAAACGTCGATGCGAACGGCCTGACTCAAGATGGTTCACTACAAGCCAAGATTCATCGCTGGGCTGTCTGGGGCAATCGTTTTCCCAGAATCGCCAACTGGGCCCTGGGCAATCGAGTCATGCGTTGGCTGATGGAACGTTTCATCGGGTTGGCCAAGCAGCGAAAGTTACCACGACTGGCAAATCGTAGCTTTGTCAAACAAGCCGCTCGACGAGGCCTTACGACGGCTTCGCGTCGAAGTGGTCGCAAAGTGCTTTACTTTGTTGACCTCTACGCGAATCTATTCGACACGCAGCTTGCGCAAGCGTTTGTCAACGTGCTGGATCACAACCGGATTGCGGTCTACGTTCATCCGAAACAGCAAGTCAGTGGCATGCCCTCCATTTCCCAGGGAGCGGTTACCATGGCTGCTCGCTTGGCCCACAAAAACGTTAAAGCGTTAGCCGAAGCAGTCCGGCAAGGCTACACCATCGTCGCGACGGAACCATCCGCGGTCATGGCATTAACCCATGAATATCCCAAGTTGCTCGACTCGGACGATGCGAAAATCGTCGCCGAGAATACGCGCGAAGCGTGTGAATTCCTCTGGGACCTACACCATCACGGCGAGCTGGAACTCGATTTGAAGCCAGTCAACTTGACGGTTGGCTTTCATGTACCGTGTCATCTCCGCGCATTGCACGAGCATTCCTACGGTCAGAGAATCTTGCAGCTGATCCCCGGCCTTTCGGTCCGTTCGATCGAAAAAGGATGCTCCGGGATGGCCGGAACGTTTGGGCTGACGCGAGAGAACTTCCGCAGCAGTCTGCGTATCGGTTGGGATCTTGTCGTTGCCATGCGTGCCAAGCAGATTCAGATTGGATCGACCGAGTGTAGTGCCTGCAAGATGCAAATGGAGCAAGCCGGCAATAAAGCGGTCGTTCATCCGATTAAGTTGCTCGCCAAATCGTACGGCATCTTGGAACAAGAGACTGACCTGTTTTCTCCATCGGCACACGAATTGTTTGTCACATGAACGTACGCGTGAAATTATTTGCCCTGACGCAAGACCTCGCCGGCTGCGAGGAAGTGTCGCTCGAAGTGGAAAAACCGGCCACCATTGGGATGCTTCGAGAAACGCTTGCGAAAGAACTCCCCGCGTTAGCTCCCGTGCTCGCCAGCTGTGCGTTCGCAGTGAACAATGAATACGCCGGGAATCAACGAGTGCTGGAAGCATCGGATGAGATTGCCTGCCTCCCGCCGGTCAGTGGAGGCTAACATTCCCAATGGTTGAACTTACCGAAAAGCCAATCCAAGCCGACGCGATTACCAGCTCGGTCACTTCGCCCAAATGTGGTGCTGTGGTGTTGTTTTTGGGCACGACACGGCAATTTACTGACGCCAAGGAAACCGTCACGCTGACATATACCGCCTACGCGCCGATGGCGCAAAGCGAAATGGAAAAGCTTGAGCAGCAAGCAATCGCACGCTGGCCGATTGATCGATGTGTGCTCATCCATCGCCTGGGAGAAGTCCCAATTGGGGAAGCAAGTGTCGCGGTCGCCGTCTCGACGCCACACCGAAAAGATGCCTTCGAGGCGGCTAGTTGGCTGATGGATCGCTTGAAAGAAATGGTCCCCGTCTGGAAAAAAGAGCACTGGGCAAGTGGGGCAACCGATTGGGTTCACCCAGGATTGGTTCAGCGGACGGACGAAAATACGTTACAATAGAAGTATGTCCACCGCATTCCATTCTCCGTTGATCGACCAGTTTGGCCGCGTGCATACGAGCTTGCGCGTGAGTGTGACCGATCGTTGCAACATACGCTGCTTCTACTGCATGCCGCTGGAGAATGTCCGCTTCAAACCACGTGACGAGCTCCTCACATTTGAAGAAATGACGCGTGTTGTTCGCGTCGCGGCAGGTCACGGAATCAACAAACTGCGTCTGACCGGTGGCGAGCCGTTGGTTCGCTCGAATCTTCCGCAGTTGATTCGCATGCTAAAAGACATTCCCGGCATCGATGAAATTGCATTAACAACCAACGGTATCTTACTGACATCCCAGGCCGAATCGCTTAAAGAAGCGGGACTCGATCGGTTGAACGTCAGCCTCGATGCCATGAACGAGGAAATGTTCGAGCGAATCACCCGTCGGCAAGGCGTTCAGAAAGTACTCGATGGTATCGCTGCCGCGCAACAAGCCGGGTTTACGAATATCCGCTTGAACTCTGTCGCGATTCGGAACTTGACCGAGAGTGAAATCGTTCCACTGGCGAAATTTGCACGAGAGAATGATCTTCATCTGCGGTTCATTGAGTTCATGCCGCTTGATGCCGATCGAGCCTGGGACAAAGATCAAGTTCTCTCCGGCCAACAGCTTCGCGAAATGATCTCGCGAGACGTAGCCAAGCTGGTCGAAGTGAACCGCACTGACAAAAGTCAACCAGCGGTCGACTACGTGTATGCCGATGGCCGGCAACGCGTTGGGTTTATCAACAGTGTGACCGAACCATTTTGTAGCACCTGCAATCGGCTACGCATGACCGCCGAAGGCCAGATGCGAAATTGCTTGTTCAGCACGACAGAATGGGATGCGCGGCAGATTGTCCGAAGTGGCGGGAGCGATGCCGATATTTCCCGTCTCCTTCACGAATGCGTCCAAGCAAAGAAAGCGTCGCACGGGATGGATTCGCCAGACTTTGTTCCTCCCGAGCGAGCGATGTACCAGATTGGCGGTTAGCAGCCGTTCCCAACAAACCGGTTTGACCACGACGGTTGAACCATCGAAGCCAAAATTCAGGAAAGAAGACAGCGGTGGCACGCGAACGAATTTATCTTGATAACGCAGCAACCAGTTGGCCTAAACCAGCCAGCGTGGTCGAAGCCGTTCAGCATCACATGACGGAATTAGGTGCTTGTGCTGGACGAAGTGGCTATCGCGAAGCGAACGAAGTCGAACGTTTGATCGGCGATACCCGCAAGCAGATCGCTTATCTCTTCGGCACACATTCGCCGGAGCATGTGATTTTTGGTTACAACGGCACCGACATGCTGAATTTGGCCCTGCATGGGCTACTTCAACGGGGCGATCATGTCGTTACTACCTCGGTAGAGCACAATTCGATCCTCCGCCCAATTTCCACGATGATGCAAACGTTGGAATTAGACGTCACCTACGTTGAACCCGGCGAGGATGGCCGCGTTGATCCTCATGACGTTGGCAATGCCATCATGGACAACACCCGGTTAATTGCGATCACGCATGTTTCCAACGTGACAGGAGCCATCCAACCGATCCAGGAAATTTGTGCGATTGCCAAAGACCGTGGCGTTCGCACACTCGTCGATGCGGCCCAATCAGCAGGTCATCTCGATTTAAATCTGGCAGAAACCCCTATCGATATGGTCGCGTTTCCTGGCCACAAAGGACTGCTGGGTCCGCTTGGAACCGGCGCAATGATCTTACAGCCGGAGGTAGCCGGAGAACTGAAAAGCCAGCGTCAGGGCGGCACCGGCACTAAAAGCGAATCGAATGAACAGCCGATCGAATTGCCCACAAAGTTCGAGAGCGGCAATGCGAATGTGCCTGGTATCTTGGGGCTTCGCGCAGGTGTCGAATATATCCGCGAGCAAACCGTCACGGCTTTGCATCGTCACACGATGCAGAACACCAGCCGATTAATCGAAGGTTTACAAGGTATGCCGAAGGTACGAATCTTCGGCCCTCAGAATTTAGAGCAGCGGACTGGAGTCGTCAGCATTCAGGTCGAGTCGTTCGACCCCCATGAGCTGGCCACCGCATTGGATTCAGCATTCGGCGTTCAATGCCGAGCCGGGCTACACTGTGCCCCGCTAATGCACCAGCACTTGGGAACCATCGGACATGGCGGTACGCTAAGATTTAGCCTCAGCATTTTTACGACTGCCGAACAAATTGACCGAACGCTGGAAGCCATGCAGGCCATCCTGCGATAGCCCTCCACTTCCACCGCCCGGGTGTCCCTTCTTGCGATAGCATCGATAGCAATGACCAATAAGCCAGATCAAAGCAAACCGTGGTACCAAGATGGTCTTCAGTTTGAGTGCACCCAATGCGGCGGATGCTGTACCGGAGGCCCTGGTTACGTTTGGGTAAACGCGGCAGAAATTGCGGCTCTCGCAGAAGTTACCGACATGACGATCGAACAATTCGAGTCGGTTTACGTCCGAGAAGTCGGACTTCGGAAGAGTTTGAAGGAATACTCAACTGGAGACTGTGTTTTTCTCGATACCGAAAGCAAGGGATGTACGGTTTATTCGGCGCGACCTCGCCAATGCCGGACATGGCCTTTCTGGGACTCAAATATCAAGTCGCCGGAAGATTGGCAGGACACCTGCGATTTCTGTCCCGGCAGCGGTAAGGGGCGTCTCTACAGCCTCGACGAGATCCAAGACCGAGCGAGCGAGATCCGAATTTAAGGAAAATTTGGGTTCAAATGGCCGGTTTGGATTGAAGATTTACCGATTATTCCGTCGATACCGATTGTACGGAGACCGGTACGTTCGAACTGGGGGACAGGTAAAGCCCTGTTTTACGGCACGAAAAGCGGCTCTTCGCTACCTTGGATCTTTGAAAATTGGATAGTTCGGAGAAGCCTGAAAAAGGGAATGCGTCCCGTTGCTGGCATCGCGTTAACTGTGCGCACTGCCAGAATGAGCTTGACTCTAGTGCTTATGGCACTTACACTTGGAGCAATTGCCGACGGAAGTCTAGAAAACTTACGACAACTCAATTCATCCTTGTGTGGGAGTCGCCTCGTGACCAAAAAAGAGATTGTGAAGACGATTTCTGAAGAGATCGGGCTCACACAACTCAAGACGAAAGAGATCGTCCAGAAAACGTTCGACGCCATTGTGACTACCCTTGTCGAGGATGGTCGTATCGAGCTGCGAAACTTCGGCGTTTTCGAGGTCAAAAAGCGAGCCGCTCGAAAGGCACGCAACCCACGAACGGGTGCCAAAGTGGATGTCGACGAAAAATACGTCGTCACCTTTAAGCCTGGCAAAGAGATGGAAGAACGCGTTCGTCAGCTGGAAGAGAAAGACCGACAAGGTCGACTCGAGGCCGAGCAATCGGCAGCTCCCCAGCAGCAACCCTATTCCCCTCCGCAGTCGAATGACTCGCCAGGATATCCATCGGCCTACCCTAACCCACCGAATCCCCCGACTTCTGGTCCGGGCGACTTCGGAAATTAGGCATCAGCTTAGGTTTCTCCGAACTCTCCAAGATTCAATCCTTGGTGGATGGACAATGAACGCAAACGGTCAGGATGGCCGCTTCATAAGTTTCACGGAGGAAATGAGATGCGTAATTTCATCGTTGCACTGCTGCTTGGTATCGCCCTGATCAGTAACACCGGTTGCTTCCTGCCGATTTACTCGGCGGATCCGAGTGTTCGTACGCAAGAGTTAATCTACACCTCGGAAAACGAACGCCATATCCTCGAAGAATGGCAACGCATCTGGTTCCTGGACCAGCCAAGCCACTTGGCTCCATATCGCACCCACGGCGGTATCATCTAACGCCGCGGGCCACCGCTAAAAATCGAAACCGTGAAACGAGACACCATCAGGCTGCCAATGCGCAGACTGGTGGTGTCTTTTTGTTTGCGCGAAAGTCAACCAGCTGTCCAACACTCGCCCTCGTTGCGAGATCCCCAATCCACCGGTACGATTGGCGTACACTTCGCGCAGACTTTGACTACATTTGATGAATCCTTTGCCAACATACACGCATGTCTGTTGATCTTTCCGTGCAGCTAGGGCGACTTTCGCTCCCCAATCCTGTTCTCGTCGCTTCTGGCACCTTTGGCTATGCAAAGGAGATGGCGGGAATCGTCGATCTGGCGAAGCTGGGGGGAATCCTGCCGAAGACGATCACCAGCAGCCCTCGACCTGGCAACAAGCCATGGCGAACCGTTGAAACGACCGGGGGCATGCTCAACAGCATCGGTCTCGATAACGACGGCATCGATTATTTCATCGCCAATCACCTGCCGTATCTAGGCTCGCTTGGGTCGCCGCTGGTCGTCAGCATTGCCGGTAAAACGAAGGAAGACTTCGTCGGCATGGCCGCCCAACTGGGCGAACATTCCCAAGTCGCGGCGATTGAACTCAATATTTCCTGTCCCAACGTGAGCGGTGGGATCGACTTCGGGACCGATCCCGCCACATGCGAAAAGCTGGTCGCCGAAGTTCGTGCGGCTTGCCCTCATCCGATCATCGCCAAGCTGACTCCCAACGTAACGAGTATCGCCAACGTGGCCAAAGCGGCCGAGGCAGGTGGTGCCGATGCCGTTTCAGCGATCAACACCGTGCAAGGGATGGCGATCGATTGGAAGCGTAAAAAGCCGATGCTCGGGAATGTCATCGGTGGACTTTCCGGCCCAGCCATCAAACCTGTCGCGCTGCGGTGTGTCTTTCAAATCGCCAAAGCGACCAGTGTCCCGATCATTGGTATCGGCGGCATCAGCAGCACCGACGACGTGATGGAATTCCTGGTTGCCGGGGCAACAGCCGTTCAAATAGGTACGGCCAACTATTTCGACCCGACACTCTCTAATCGGGTCGTGAACGAACTGCCAGGCGCACTTCGCATGCTCGGCACCACCAGCGTGAAGGATGTCGTGGGAACGCTTCAAGCGTAAGTCCCCCGGGGTGACACTCTCCCCTTCTGTCCGTCATAATAACACGCTGGTTTTGACTTTCGTTTTCCCCGTAATCTGACACGATCCATGCGCGTTCTTTCCGGAATTCAGCCGACAGGGCGTCCCCACTGGGGCAACTACTTCGGTGCCATTCGTCAATATATCGAGCTGCAAGGCAACGAGCAGTCGTTCTACTTCATTGCGAATCTGCACGCCCTGACGACCGTTCGCGACCGAGAAAAGCTGGAGCAAGCGACCATCGATATGGCGCTCGATATTCTCGCGCTCGGCCTCGATCCTGATCAGGCCACGCTGTTCGTTCAGTCGGACGTTCCCGAGATCAGCGAATTGTGCTGGATCTTGATGACCGGAACCGGTATGGGGCTGCTCGAACGCTGCGTCAGCTACAAAGATAAAAAAGACAAAGGCCTGAAAGCGGACGCCGGACTGTTCACTTACCCAGTTTTGCAAGCTGCCGACATTCTCGGCTACGACTCCGACGTCGTCCCTGTTGGCCAAGATCAAGTTCAGCACATTGAAGTCACCCGCGACATCGCCCAAAGCTTCAATCACCAGTTTGGCGAAGTCTTCGTGCTGCCGAAACCCAAAGTCCTGGACGCTTCTGCCAAAGTCCCAGGCACCGACGGCGAAAAGATGTCCAAGAGCTACGGCAACATCATCGAACTGTTCGAGCCACCCAAACAGGCTCGCAAGAAGATCATGCGGATCGTGACCGACTCGCGTCCGATGGAAGACGCCAAGGATCCCGAGACCGATCACCTTTACCAATTGTATTCGCTGTTCGCCGAGCCAGAACCGCTTCAAGAGATGGCCGATCTCTACCGCACCGGCGGCTTCGGATATGGCCACGTGAAAAAAGCCCTGGCGGACGCAGCCGAAGCTTATTTTGCCGAAGCGCACCAGCGACGTGCGGAATTGGTTGCCAATCCCAATCGCTTAAAGGAAATCCTCGGCGACGGAGCTCAAGTGGCACGAAAGAAAGCACGGGAAGTTTTGACGCGAGCCCAAGAGGCTTCCGGAATCTCGAGCTGGCACGCGAAGTTGAAGTAAACAGGCAAGCGAAACGATGGAAATTATTGGAATCGGAACCGACATCATCGAGTGCCTGCGTATCGCTCAAATGATCGAGCGACACGGCGAGATGTTCATCAATCGTGTCTACACGCAGCACGAGATCGAGTACTGCAGCGAACGCAAAGCGGCCACCCAACATTACGCCGGCCGCTGGGCAGCCAAGGAAGCAGTTCTTAAAGCGATCGGTACCGGCTGGATCAAAGGAATCACATGGCGCGACGTCGAAGTCGCGAACCAGTTTGGTGGCAAGCCGGTGATTCATCTATACGGCGGAGCCCTCGACTCGGCCAAACGCCGCGGTATCGAAGAAGTGCAAATTAGCATCAGCCATTGCCGCACGCATGCAGTGGCTTATGCCCTTGCACTCGGCGATACCTCGAAGCTTTCGAATCCGCGTCCCTAAGAAGACTGTCTTCAAATTCCAATTTGGACTTCGATCGACAGCAAAGCGAACTTGAAGACCGTCTCTAAATCGACCGCGGCAAATTTTTGAGAATCAGGTTGCACACAACTGAACACTTGTATACATTGCAGGCGTTCTGGGGCAGCCGTTTGTTTTCCGTTTGCCGAAGCCTCGATTAGGGACGATTGCGATGAGCCTGAGCGATATAGTCTTTGCAGATTTCGAACAGGAAATGGCCCAGACTCGGAAGACGTTAGAGCGTGTTCCAGATGAGAAATGGGACTGGAAGATCCACGAGAAGTCGAACACGATCGGCTGGGTCGCTACGCATTTAGGGCGTATTCCTAGCTGGACAATGTTTACGTTCGATCGCGATTCGCTCGATTTAAGTCCCCCCGACGGACCTAACTTCGATCCTCCGACTCCGACCAACTGTGCCGAAAACCTGGAGATCTTCGATGAGAATGTTGCCCAGGCACTCGCCACACTGAAGTCGGTCGACGACGAGACGCTGCAAAAGCCCTGGTCGCTACTGAACGCGGGGGAAACGCTTTTCACGCTTCCTAAGATGGCGGTCATACGAACCTGGGTGATTAATCACACCGTTCATCATCGTGGCATTCTTACGGTGTACTTCCGCGTCAATGGCGTTCCTGTCCCCGCACTGTATGGACCGTCGGCCGACGAAGGATAACCCACCACCGAGCATGACTTGCCAGCGGTCAGGCGTCCGTCGTCCTCTGTGACGCCTGACCGCTGCAATGATGCGTTACCGCTCGATCTTATTTTGGGAGCCGCCGGAGATGATTGTAGGCACCCATTCCTTGTCGCCTTCACGGCCATACAGCATGTTCTCGGCGACCCGACATTCGACGAGGTCCTTGAGAAGCATCCCTGCTTTTTTACAATCTAACACGGTGCATCCGGTGACATGAAAACGGCGGCAGCCGTCCAGGATCATGCCGGCATCGGTACGCAACGTCTGATGAATGTGCAAACCCGAGATCGTCCCTCCCACACAGTTACGAAACAAGACTCCGTTGTCGCAAGTATCCTCATCGCGATATGGAGGATTTCTTCCTAAGACATTGGGACCAACAACGATATTCTGGCTGTCTTCCACGCGGAGGTTATAGCGATATCCGCTGGAGATCGTGTTTCCTTGAATAACGACATCGCGGGCCTTTTGAATGTCGACGTTCGTTTCCACGTCGCTCAAAATATTGTTGGCAATCGTGACAAGTCCCCAGCGAGGCTCGCCCTCGGGACTGGCGCCGATGAATCGAACATTCGTCGAATTTTCGCCACCAGAGTGCTGAATGGTACAGCCGGTGATCGCGACTTCGGCAGTTCCATATTTTGTTCCGGCGCTATCGATCAGCACGTTCTGCACGTTCGCTTCAATATCGCATCCGGCGATATGAATGTTCCGAACGTTGCCTCCTTTCGAAACGAATCCGCCCCCTTGGTTGTAGCTGATATGGCACGCCGAAAGATTGATTTGATGCAGATTTAAGTCATCTAGAAACACACCGACGCCGCGGTTTTCGTAGAGATGACAGTCGGAGATGATGACGTTGCGATTTCGATCGACCAGGTGAATCGCATGTCGCGTATGACGGATGACGACCTGGGAAATGATCAACTGCATCGTGCGAACCGCTTCGATTCCATCCGCTTCATCGTGCGCGCCGACAATCTCAATCCCTTGCACCAACGGCATGCGTTGCTTTTGCCAAACGTTGTCTTGAACCGTCTTCGGATCGGCCGAACCTTGATGGGTACCCACGAGGCGAATCGCCGGCCCTTTCCCTTCCATGACAATCGTTGCTGTCCCGTCACCTACGATCGAAGTGAAGCCGATCTCATCAAGATCGACCACCAACGTTTTCGTGATGCGGTAAGTCCCGCGTGGAATAGCAACCGCCGACGGCGCGGAATCGATGTACTGCTGCAGCAACTCGGTATCGTCGTGAATTCCATCACCCACAACACCAAAGTCGACGGCGGTTTTCAACGGCGCCGATGCTGCTTCGTTAGCGACCGCTTGAGCATGTACGGAAGCGATACCCAGCATGAAAGAGGCGATCCAAACGGCCGCAATGCTGGAGTTTGTTTTTAGATTCATGATATTCCTTCGGTGGTATCAATCGAGGCACGTATCCCTCGACTGGATCGATTCGTGAACGAATTTCGGCAGCGAAAACGCCTAAAAATGTCACGAGACATCATATTTCTCGATTTTTTGCCACGCAATCGTTTTTCGGCAGAAAGAAATGTTTGCCAACTTCGCGTCGACTTGGCATATTGACGTCGCACCCTCCTGCCTTCCAAACGGTATCCTCGACCGGAGAACTTGCTATGCGACTGGCCTTTGCCGCTGGCGTTATTCTATTGCTTGGTTTCGTCTTACCGCGCACGTTGCATGCGGAGCTGCAAGTGGGTGCCGCGACGGTCGACATCACGCCGCAGTCGTTTCCCGTTCTGATCAACGGTGGATTTTACACGCGGCAAGGGGAACCGAAAAACATCCACGCCAGGGCGATTGTCGTCGACGATGGCACTACGCGAATCGCCATGGTGGTGACCGACAGTTGCATGCTGCCTAAGGACTTAGTCGATAGCGCCAAAAAGCTTGCCGCCGAGCGTGCTCAGATTCCAACGGACCACATGCTGATCTCGGCGACGCATACCCATACGGCCCCTTCGTCGATGGGAGCCCTCGGAACTGACGCCGATCCGACGTATGTCCCGTACCTTCGCATCAAGCTGGCCGAAGCGATCTTGGCCGCAGAAAAGAATCTGGCACCTGCGCAAGTCGGCTGGGGCACCGCAGATGCCAACGAGTTCACCGCGCTTCGCCGCTGGATCTTACGACCAGGCATGGAACGGGAAGATCCGTTCGGCGAAAAGACGGTTCGTGCGAGTATGCACACCGCCAAAAACAACCTGGCCAACGTTACCGGTGAGTCAGGTCCCGAAGATCCGGAGCTCTCGGTCATCTCTTTTCAGACTCCCAGCGGGGAACCGATCGCGCTGTTGGCGAACTTCTCGATGCATTATTTCAGCGGCGGCGGAGCGGCCGATTACTTCGGTGCCTACTGTCAAAAGCTGGAAGAAGCCCTGGGAAGTAAGTCATCCGACCGGCCACCCTTTGTCGCGGCCATGTCGCACGGCTGCAGTGGTGACATTTGGCGTGTCGACTATCGCACCGACACGAATCAAACGTTCGATGGTTTCGTCGATGGCATGGTCGCGAAGACGCAAGAGGCATTGGGTTCAATCAAATACCAGCGTGACGCACCAGTGGCTATGGCGGAAACACGCATGCGACTCGACTACCGCGTCCCGAGCGAAGAGCGTTTGAGCTGGGCCAAAAAGATCGTGGCCGAGATGGGAGATCGTCCACCCAAAACGCCCGCGGAAGTTTATGCTCGCGAACAAATCATCCTTCACGATCGCCAATCAACCGAGATCGTGCTGCAAGCTTTGCGGATCGGCGACATCGCGATCGCCACGACCCCGAACGAAACGTACGCGCTGACCGGGCTCAAACTGAAAGCTCGCAGCCCGTTCCCGCAGACCATGGTCATTGAACTAGCCAACGGAGGCGACGGGTACATTCCTCCACCAGAGCAACATGTGCTGGGCGGTTACAACACCTGGGCGGCACGTTCGGCGGGACTTGAGACCTCGGCCGAGCCGAAAATCGTTGAGGCCGATCTGAAGTTGCTCGAGCAAGTTACCGCTTCGCCACGTCGAAGGTCATTGCCGCCGGACAGTGAGATGGCGAAGAAAATCACCCAGTTGAAGCCTGTTCGTTACTTCCCGCTGCACGACATGGAAGGTCCCCACGCAGAAGACTTCTCCGGCCAAAAGCAACATGGCCTGTTCGAAGATGGCGTGGTCTTTTATCTCGAAGGGGCTGAAGGACCTCGATTTTCCACCGATGCACAGCTGAATCGTGCGGCTCACTTCGCCGATGGCCGTCTCGTGGCCGACGTTTCCCTTCCCGAAGATTCGTACACGGTCAGCCAATGGATCTGGAACGGGATCGATTTGGACGCTCAGCCGATCGCGGGATGGTTTCTTTCCCATGGCGATTCGCTAGGCGTTTCCGGCAAAGGAGAGCATGCTGGCAACGTAATCCTGGAAACGGCCGACGGAAAAACGATTTTCGGCAAGCATAAGATCGATCGCTGGACATGGACTCACGTCGCTCTGGTTCGTGAAGGGAATCAGACTCGTGTCTATATCAATGGTGAATTAGATGTCGAAGCAGCCAGCAAGCCGAACCAATCGTCCGGCACGATTTTCATGGGTGGTCACGCTAAAAACAAAAACAACTGGCAAGGTCGACTCGACGAAGTCGCCCTGTTTGATCGCGCGTTAACGTCGGACGAAATCAAGCAACTGGCCTTGTCTGACTCTAACACTCCCGTAGCCGCTGTCCAAGAAACATTGAGTGAAGAGGAAAAGACGAAAGGGGGACGCCACTGGGTCGATGACGCGACGCCAGCTCCGAAATCGGCCGACGAGCAGCTTAAGTGCTTTCAAATCGAACCAGGCTATCGCATCGAACTGGTCGCCGCGGAACCACTCGTGATGGATCCTGTGGCAATCGCTTTCGACACGCAGGGACGCATGTTTGTCGCGGAATATGGCGACTACCCTATCGGCCCTAGCCAGGAAGGGGACGCCCCACTCTCGCGAATCGTCCTTCTGGAAGATACCAACGACGACGGCCAGATGGACAAGCGGACCGTCTTCGCCGACAAGCTGAACTTTTGCCACAGCTTGATGCCGTTGAACGATGGGATTCTTGCTTGTGCCCAGACCGAACTGATTCTTCTGCGAGACGAGAACGACGACAACGTCGCTGACTCGCGAGAGGTTCTCTTTCAAGGCTTTCAGCCAGCCCATCCGCAGATGCAAGTAGGCTGTCCCAGATTGGGCTTGGACAATCGTATCTATCTGAATTACGGCGTCGGCAAAGTCACCGGCCCCGATATGGCGATGCCTGTCACTATTCCGCGAACCGAGTTTTGGTTCGATCCGCTGACCTATGAATTTGGTTCGGCCAGTGGTACCGGGCAATACGGCAACACAATCACCGCATGGGGCGACCGTTTATTCTGTACGAATCGAAACCCGATCATTGCCACCACCATGACACCGGAAGAAGCGGCACGAAACCCGTTTGCCCGCATCCATTCGGTACAGTACGACGTGGCTCCGTCCGGTGGCGACTCAAAGGTTTTCCCTCGTGTCGCCATGAAAAGCAATTGGCTTTCGCACGCGGGTACGCATACGTCGGCATGTGGTACCACCGCTTACGTTGGCGACGGTTTGGGCGACGCGATGGAGAATAGTGTGTTTGCCTGCGAACCGATTGGGCACCTCGTTACGCGATCGATCGTTACGCGCGATGGCCCCAAACTCAAGTCGATTCGAGCACAAGATGATGCTGACTTTTTAGCTTCGACCGATACCTGGTTTCGCCCTGCAAGCTTGACCAACGGACCGGACGGCATGTTGTATTTGGCCGACATGTACCGCCTATGGGTCGAGCATCCGAAGTTTCTTC
This sequence comes from Bremerella sp. TYQ1, assembly GCF_020150455.1. Classification (NCBI taxonomy): domain Bacteria; kingdom Pseudomonadati; phylum Planctomycetota; class Planctomycetia; order Pirellulales; family Pirellulaceae; genus Bremerella; species Bremerella sp. TYQ1. The sequence continues at coordinate 6,638,667 of NZ_CP083740.1, read as the reverse complement.
CCCCGGAAATTGCGGCTCAATTGGACTGGCGAGCCGGGGAAGACCGCGGTCGCATTTGGCGAATCGTCCCCGAGCAGGATGTCGCTCGTCGCTCGTTCACTCCTCCGGCGAAAGCATCTGAATTTGTCGCATGGTTGGAATCGACCAGTGGTTGGCAGCGCCGCATGGCTCAACAGTATCTCGTTGAAACTCAGGCCAAAGAACTCGCCGATGCGATTCGCCAACTGGCTGAAACATCGCCATCTCCTTTAGGACGTTTGCATGCGTTATGGACACTGGAAGGTCTTGGATCGCTCGACGAACCGACAATTGCCAGCGCGTTGAACGATGACCACTCAGAAGTGCGTGCGGCGGCCATTCGACTGGCGGCACGAAACTGGGATACGTTTCCCGATGTTTGCCCAAAGGTGTTTGGTTTGGCCAAGGATGATTCGGCATGGGTTCGCTACCAACTTGCCCTTGCCATCGGCAACACCGACGCCGATGGCAAGCTGGAAGTTCTTTCGGCACTGGCCGAAACCGATGGCAGCGATCCCACGTTTGTGGATGCCATGATTGCCGCTTCCGAGCAATGCGCCGCCGAGTTGCTGGAACGTTCGCTGAAACACATCCCGACCGACTCGACACTGCCGCAACGATTGGCGCAGATCGTCGGCAAACGCAACGAGCCTGCCGAGGTCACTCAGATCTTAAAGTTTGCATTGTCTCAACCGAACGGACCTGCTCAGCTTGGCGTGCTCAAAGGGTTAGCAGATGGACTGGGAAAAAGTAAACAGTTCGACGCGGTTCTCGCTCGCTTGCCGGATGGCAAGCAATCGCTGACAAAGCAACTTCATTCGCTGGCTACTTCAGAACAACAACCTCCGGCGATGCGACAGGACGCAATTGCTCTGCTTCGTTTCGCGAACCTCGCGGACAGCTCGTTTTTTGTCGAGCTTTGCTCGCCGCAGCATCCTCCCATTGTCCAGCAAGAGGCGATCGCCGCTTTGGCGACTTCCCTCTCGGATGAAAAAGCAGAACTGCTTAGCGAGATTTGGCAAGAGCTTGAGCCTGCGACGCGAGGTGCGGCCGTTTCGCTTTTATTGAAGTCGCCCACAGGCATCGAGTTTTTGTTTCAGGGCCTTCAATCAGGTACCGTCGCGTTGAGTTCGATCGGACTCGATCAGCAAACCCAGTTGCGAGAACATCGTGATCCGGCGATTCGCAAACAAGCGGAACAGCTTCTGGGAAGAGCCGCCAATAAGGATCGCATGGCGGTGCTCAAGCGTTACGCGAGTGCGACGAAGACAATCGGAAGCCCACTCGCAGGACGACAAGTCTTTCTGCAGCAGTGTGCCAAGTGCCATACACCAGCCGAGCCAGGAACGCCCAGCGTCGGCCCAGACTTAGCCGATTCGCAAAATCGTTCCCGCGAGGCGATCTTGTTCGACATCTTGAATCCGAGCGGCAAAGTTGAACCTAAGTATGCCGCAAGTCAATTGCTGACTACCAGCGGGCAAACGTTCAGCGGCATTGTGGCTCATCAGTCACCGCAGGCGATTGTTTTGCAGATGGCAGATGGCAAGCTGCAGGAAACCGCTCGAAGCGAGATTGAACTGTTTCAAACAAGCGACCGCTCGCTGATGCCGGATGGATTAGAAAAAGAGATCTCACTCGAGCAGATGGCTAACCTGCTCGAGTTTCTGACCTCTTCCATGCCAAAGAAGTAGAAATTCTAGTCCCAGTGGACAATCACTTTCAGGCTGTCCGAATCGGCGGCACGATGAATGGCTGCATGGATGTCGCTGCTGCCGAATCGCTCTGAGTCGTTGGTCATCTTGTCGATGTTCGGAAGCTTTCCTTCCGACAGGAATTTGTGCGCCAACTGGATGCCCCGCATGCTTGATCCATGCGTGGCCTGGTAGCACTGCAGCCGATAGTGGATGTCGTTATTCAAGTCGACTTCATGGGCCAAACGTGGCTTGCCTGCCGCCCCTTTCACACCAGCATGGGCATCCATGACGGTCCCATAACCCATGAGCTTGGGAGCCAACTCATAGCCCGCAGCGACCGGTGCATTGACCATCACGAAGTGCGGCTCGTTGAACGGTTGGCATTCCTTGTAGACGTTTTCAACCACGTTCTCGTCCCACCGAATCCCGACGACATTGGGAGCACCAAAGTCTTTTAGCACGCGTTCCAATCGCTCTTGGCCGCGATTAACGAGAATGATCTTTCGAGCATTCATGGCCTGAGCACATTGCAGGGCGTAGGTACTTTGCGAGCCGGCACCGATCAGCACTACGATACGGTTTTCAATGCAATGATTGACCCGAGTCATCCCTTCCAAGCAGCATGCCAGGGGTTCAAGCTGGCAAGCGTGGGAAGGATTGAATCCCTTGGGAAACTTGACGATCGGGCCATATTTGACGAACCAGTCGGGAAGAATCGCGTGCGAACGAGCGAAGCCATCGAACTCGTGTCCAGTTGCCCAAGTGTTGGGACAACTTGTCCAGTCGCCGGTTCCGTTTTCTCCACAGTAAATGCAATCGGCATCGCCGCACGGAATATCGCAGCCTAGGCCAACGAGATCGCCTGGTTCAAACTTCGTGACCCCTTCGCCCACTTCGTCGACCACGCAGGCGGCTTCGTGCAGTAAGATCGCAGGCCACTTTTTAATGCGGGGAAGTCCTTGTTTGTAGATGACAACGTCGGACTGACAGACCGATGTCGTAACGGTCCGCAAGCGAATTTCTCCGGGGGCGGGCTTCGTCAACGACTGTTCGGTCGCTGTGAACGTACCGCCGGGCTGATCGAGATAATGAATTTGGGCGTTCATGATGGGTATTTCAGAAGTTGTTTTTGTGGGAAGTAACCTAGTTATTTCGACGGCGGATGGATGAGGACTTTGGTGAAGAACTCAGACTGCTGATGCATCATTTCCAACGCAGCAATGCCTTCGACTAGCGGAACACGATGAGTGATTAAGGGTTTCAAATTCAGTAAGCCGCTGCTCATGGCTGAAAGAACCGTTCGCCAATCGTCGTCGTCGCTGTAGACGCTGAAGTCGGAGTTCCAGACGCCGAGCATATCGATCTCACGACGCATGGCTTGCGAGATCAAAGGAGCAGGAAGTTTCACGTCTGCGGCAGGGTTACCTAGAAGAACGACTCGACCGGAACGACGTACGACTTCCATAGCCGCCAGCATCGTCGGTGGTACGCCGGCCGCTTCGATGGCGACATGCACGCCATGGCCATCGGTGTGCCGTTTGACGGTTTCGTTGACATCGCACGAGCGGCTGTCGAACGTGTGCTCGAACCCAAGGTTCTTGGCGATGTCGAGCTTTTCCGGCTGAATATCAAACAGCAAGATAGGCCCTGCTCCGGAAGCTTTCAGCCACTGAGCGACCATCAAACCGATCGGGCCAAGTCCAAACACGGCAACGCTGTCGCCTAAGCGAACGTTGGCCCGACGCACGGCGTGCAGAGCGACCGCTGCTGGTTCCGTCATTGCCGCTTCTTCCAGCGAGACGTTATCTGGCACGCGAATGAGATTGCGAGTCGGTGCGATCACATACTCCGAGAACGCACCATCGCTGCGTGAACCGAGATAGTCGTATCCATCCGACTGGGCATATTTGCCTTGTTCGCAAGCGGGATGATCGTCGTTCCACAGAAGCGGAAAGACAGCCACCCGATCGCCAGGCTGAAAATCCGTTACCCCTTCGCCGCATGCCTCGACGGTTCCAGCGAACTCATGTCCGCAGATCGTCGGGAACGAATAGGTTCCCTTGCTGAAGCAGCGAGGAATATCCGATCCACACACGCCACAAAAACCAATTCGGACGCGAACTTTGCCGGGCTCCAGCTTGGGAACGGGAACATGTTCAAATCGCAGGTCACCCACGCCATGCAAAACGATGGCTTCCATTTCAGACTGTTCAGTAGAACTCATAGGAAAATCAGTTTCCGTCGGTTCGAGAAAAAAGATGGGGAATCGATGGTCCACGTAAGCCTACGAAGCGGCTGCAAGTGCCGTCGCTTCTTGAGCGGCCAGTCCTTGTTCGATTGCAGCCAGCATGCGGCGTTTGTTCTCGACCATTGAGTTTGCTTTGTGGAAAATGCTGCTGGTCCCCGCGACTAAGTTCGTAGCCCCCGCAGCAACCATACCTGGGATATTCTCGAAGCTGACATTGCCGTCGACTTGAATCGGCAAATCGAATCCGCGCGAATGCAACAGTTGCTTGCAATCGGCGATTTTTCGCAGCGATGCCGGAGTCATCTTTTGTCCGGCATAGCCAGGGTTCACTGTCATCACCAACACGTAGTCGACGCGTTCCAGTACATAATCGATCGCCGACAGAGGTGTACCAGGGTTGATTGCTACGCCTGCTTTGATTCCCAGATCTCGAATATGCGAAAGCGTGCGATCCAGATGCACTGACGATTCTAAATGGACCGAGATCTGGCTGATTCGCAGCTTTGATAACTGCTGCACAAAGAAGTCGTTGTCGTCCACCATCAAATGAACGTCGAGCGGCAACGTCGTCGCATCTTGAAGCCGTTCCAGCACCGCAAGCCCCATGGGCATGTTGGGCACGAAATGCCCATCCATGATATCCATGTGCAGCATATCGACCCCGACACGCTCGACTTGACGCAGTTCCGACTCAAAGTTCAGCGGGTCAACGCACATCATCGATGGCGAAATCTCAACTGGGTTTTCTGTAGCCGACACCGATTCACCGATGGCAGAACTGGGAGCGTGAATCTGCGGCGCTGTTTCACCGAGAAACGCTTCTTTTAGATATCGTAGAGACGACCGGAGTTGGTCTTCTAGCTGATAGTCGCTGTAGTCGCGACCTAGTTTAGGACCACCAATCTCGAGGAATCCGGTCATTTCCTGCACTGGCAATTTGTCGGCGTTCGCATAGAGCAGATCACGAAAATGGGCGACATCGACAATCCCTTTCTCCCTTTCAGCGGGACCGAAACCAAACGTCGAGTTGAATCGCGCGTCCGTGTTTTTCAGATGAACTTCGTACAGCCATGGATACGTTGCCTCGAATAACTGAACGTGGTCGAAGCCTACTTCGTCTTGCTTATCGATGTACCCATGAGCAATGTCGGCACAGTAGCCAATCTTGGAAGTGGTGTTTTGATTTTGCTGATGGTAATCCGTCAACTCGCGTCCCATGTCAGCTACTTCATTGGGAAGCGTCGGCGGTTCGGCCAGGCACGACATCGGTTCGATCGTCAGCCACTCCACACCCTGCTCTTTCGCGAAGTGCATCAACTCTTTCATGTGTTTGACGTAACAGGCGGTTCCGTTTGACTTCGTTCCCATCTGATCACGTAACACAGCGCCAGGATTCGACCCGACCGACGTCGCCCCCAGAATACCGCCGATTTCGATCAGGCGTTCAAAGTTTCGACGAGCGACTTGTTCAAATCCTGCTTCCGATCGGAAGAAACCGCCCAGTTCTCGATGGGCCGTGAACATGCTGCTGATCTTGATTTCGTGATCTTCCGCTTGCCGCCGTAAGTCCACGAAAAACTGATCCGGCAGCTGATAGATCTCGAACCAGGTTCCCAGCTGAACCAAGTGAATGCCCTCTTCCGCCAACAGGCGAAATAACCAGGGAAACGAGTAGCGATACTCGACGGGATCGGATTTCACACCAAGATTCAGGGTCAATGACATGCCAAGACGCTCCGTGGGGCGGGCCAATTCGAGAGAATTCAGGTCGTTTCCGACAACGCCTGCATGCTATGGACTGATCACCTCTAATCAATAATGATCATTTGCTATCGATCGATTTTGAGCGTATATTTCGCATATTATTCACACCACTCACTGACTCTGATCACTTATGATCATTTCCAACCACTCGAACTGATCATTATTGACCTGAAGTGATTGTCCGAAAAATACCCAATGAGCTCCAGCCGCCACGACCAGATCCTTCGCTTCCTATCCGAGACCGGAGAGTTGCATGTTGACGATGCTGTGACGCGTCTAGAGGCGAGTCCCGCGACGATTCGTCGCGATTTCAACCATCTCGCAGAGGCCGGTGTCGTCGAACGGATTCGGGGAGGAATCAAACTGGCGAAATCGCTTGAGCTAACACCGTTTCGTGCTCGTGAAGTGAAGAATGCGAATGCGAAACTCGATATCGCTCGGCGAGCCACTGCGTTTCTCAACGAAGGGGATGTCGTGTTTGTGGATGGTGGAACGACGACGCTTCAACTTGCCCATTGCCTTCCGCCGATCAAACTGCGGATCATTACCAACTCGCTGATCCTGGCCGCCGCCATCGAACGCCGTATGATGGGACGCGGCCCTTGGGAAGTCTTTTTAACGGGAGGCTATCTCTTTCCCGGCTCCGGTCTATTAGTTGGACCGAGCGCACAATATTCGATCGTTCAATACCATGCCAACTGGGCTTTGCTTTCCGCAGGCGGAATTACCGAGGCAGGCATCTTCAACGACAACGAGCATGTCGTCGAGAGCGAGCGATTGATGATCAAGCATTCCGATCGTGTCGCCGTGTTGGCCGATGACTCAAAGTTCGGACATCATGCGATGCGACATATCGCAGCCCTTGATAAACTGAACTACCTGGTTACAAACCTGCGAACGGAAGAGACCGAATTTTTTGAGAACAACAAAAACGTGCGTCTCAAGATGGTCTATACGAGCGAACGAGAACGCTAGTTACGTGAAACGTTGCTGACGCCTTACAGTTGATCACGTGTTCGCAGCCACTTCTCTTCAAGCCAAGGACTAAGCCATTGCAACACAGTGCGCCGCTGCAACGTGATACGCAGCGTCCCTTTCGATCCAGGCACCAGGGATTCGTTGACATCGAGAGGCATTTTGCCAGAAATACGAGAATCGACCGTTTCGTAGAAAGTACGACCGCTAGCTCGCTGACGTGCGCTGACGGCGATGCTGCCTCCTGAAAGAGCGGACAATGCATCTTCTTCCAAGTCGCGTGTTGCCGATTCGTTGAGCGTGAGCTTCTCAACATTCAAACCGACTGGGACATGTTGATCGACAAACATCTCGACGTGCAGTTCCCTTCGTGTCGACTTGTCACGGAGATAGCGGCGGAGCAAATCGATTTGATTCTGTCGTCCGGAGAACCAGAATTCAAGTTGTGCAACTTCGGCAATGTTGACCAACGGAGTTCCGCGGTCGATATACTGTTCGCTCAAGTGGGACAAATCGAAATCTGTCACGATACCGTCATGCGGTGCATGAACCTCTAAGCTTTGTTGTTGATTTAACAAGATATCCAACTGCTGCTGTTGGTGCCGTGCGACTTCGACTTCGGCGAGCTCTTCGGCGATGCGATCCTCTCGATTGAGTTGTCGTCGTCGCTGTTCAATGCGTTTCAATTCGTTTTGTGCTTGGAGGACACGCAGGTCGAGTTCAGGGCTTTCCAGACGGACCAGCAAGTCGCCCTCTTGCACAGATTGCCCTGGCTTCACTTGAACGTCGATGACCTGACCGGCGACGTTTGAGCGGACGATACTCATTTTCGTCGGCCGTATTACCCCGGGAACAATGACATACTGCGGCACGATCAGCACGCTGAGCAGGAAATAGGCGGCACCACCCAATAACGTAGCAACGAGGATCGCACGAACCGCTTTTGCTGGTTGAGTCCGGCAGACTTGAGCGATCGACATGAGGCCACGACACAGCGGCAGGACCAGCCAGGCGATGGTCGCCAAAATGGCAAGCACCAGCCCCGCTCCATGCAGTAGCGAAGCACATGCGACCAAGATACTCGCACACAGAAGAACCTTCCAAATCCAAGCGGCAACTCCATAGCCGAGGATGAACGTTTGCCAACGTCCTGAGGTATGTTCTTCCGTCGCCGACGCCCCGAAGAAGATGCGTCCGACTAACCGCCGCAGTGCCAACTGCCCTCGCTGGTAAAGATTGGGGATTTCCAACCAATCCGACAATAGGTAATAGCCATCGAAGCGAATCAGCGGATTGCTGTTGAACAATACGGTAGCAATCGTCGCGAGCAAGGCCGTTTGTAAACAAATTTGCTTCACGACTATGTCGTCGGTGTTCGCCCAGACGATGATCGCCAAAGCGGCAACAAGGAACTCGGAATAAATGCCCGCCACGATGACATGAATCCGTTCCCACTTCGAGCCAAATCGCCAGCTGGAGGTTACATCGACATACGCCCCCAGGGGTGCGAACAGAATGAATAAAATCCCCGCTTCTCGCACTTGCCCACCATAGCGAAGGCACGTCAGTCCGTGGAACAATTCGTGAACCGCTTTCAGCCCCCACCAGATGAGAACAAAATGCCACCATTGATCAGGCGAGATGACGCTCACCGATGAATCACGAAACTCGTTCCAGTTGCCGACTACAAGATACAACGCCGCTAAGACAACGGCGGCCCAAATCAACGCGAAGCCTGGCCCGGTTACAAAGCCAAGCCAGGGGTAAAGCTTTTCCAACAACGGTTGCGGATTACCGAGCGGCCAACGCAGAAAGATCAAGCTGCCGGTTCGTTCTGCGAGCGAGCCTTTGGGCTGCGTCGGACTACCACTTCGAGCATTGGCCAACAAATCTTCACGCACCAGCCAGTGCAGTATTTTCTCGGCATCGGATGGGGATACTGGCGTCTCGTCCGCGTCCCGATTCGCGGCAGCCAGGGCCTCGGGAATGGATCGAATCCCATCCAGCTGAGAGATAAAACGAAATTCAGGGATGCCGATTCGCCAGAAGTTCTCACTGATCGGGTCTTCTAAAACGCAGCAAGGCGTCGAACCATACGACTCGATTGAGAAACGGATTTCGGAGCGGAGTTGAGGCCGCAATTGCAGTAGTGGATTCATTGTGTTTTCATCTCACCATGGTGAATAGATTCGCCATTGATTCCACAAGCGATGAAACACAATCCATCCCACCGTTTTCTTCCCCACATCGATCGACGCCCTTCCCTTCATCCCCGGTCGAAGCAGCTTTTCGGGATCGGAAAGTATCACCTCTGCTGTAATCGCGTTTTTGCCTTCCTGAACTTCCGCGATGGGTGAAATGCGAGAAAGCTCACCTTCGAGTGCCGGTCCAGAATTACCCAAGATCCAAACATGAACCACCCGACCGACTTCGATGGAATCGGCATCTTCATCCGGAACGAGGATCCGTGCCCGGAGCGAGTCGAGCGGGGCAATTTCAAATAGGTTTTGTCCCAGATCGACAGGAGCATCAACGACATCGTTCAAGTCGTTACTAAGAACGACTCCTGAAATCGGCGAACGAATCTCGGCCTGATTGAGTTGCTGATCGATCAATTGGAGTTCTGCATTCAATTCTTTGCGGCGGAGCTCGTCGATTTGAGACTTTGCGATTTCGCCCTGCGCGAGGTGAACTTCCCGCTGTTTTGTTACACGAGCCAGTTCCACGGCGATTTGCGACCGTTTGATCTTCAATGGTTGATCATCCAGATTCGCGAGCAATTGCCCTGCTTCAATCAAGTCGCCAGATTCGGCATGAGCCTGAGAAAGAACCCCGGTAAAGGGAGCTCCGATGAAACGACGCGTTACCGGTTCGAGAGTGGTTTCGCATCTTAGGTAGTACGGAATCGGCAATGCCATAAGACCTGCCAAAAGTAGCACAGCTCCGGCGATCCATGCCGTTCGCTTGACGGTACTGGACGTCTTGTTTCTCTGCTTTGCCGGAAGAGCTTTTTGATTGAGTAACAATACCGGCGAAGTCGCAGCAATCAGTCGTTGTGCTTCCTCAAGTTTTTTCGGAAGCAGTGTGTCGCCTGCGAGGATGACCGCCCCTTGAGCTTCGCCGTGTGCATCGACCAAAGCGTAAGCGACGGCCTGATGCACGCCTAATTGCAGCGCCAATCGATCGGCCGACTGGGCGTGGCAATGTCCGTGATTACCGACAATGCCATCTGCTTCGCCGGAAGCAATCATCGCCTGACGAGCCATTTGACACGCCGTTTGAGTCACCTCTCCTTGTCCGGCAGGGATGTCTCGGGAAGACATCGCAACTAGTTCAAGCTTGTTCCTCCAACCCTTTTTCAGGCAGAGCAAAGCGATTTTTGCTCCAGCGACGGTCGACAGATCGAGAGACCATGTTCGCCCCACTTCTGCCAGCGAAGTTCCTTTGCTAACCGCTGATAAGAGCCGCGAGCTTGTCTGCACTTCCGGAGCGGGCAATTGCGACTGCCTCTTTTCCGCCATCACGAAATAGCCGGCCGCCAATTGCAGCAATGCCACAAACGATGGCAACGTGCGTTCGTTCGCAATAATGCGGCTTACGAGCGTGCCGTGCTTCGGAACATGAATCGCGATATCGAATGCTTTAGGAACTCGCTGGCTTGCCTGAATCGCGGCAGCTTGTTTCTCTCGAGCCAGGTTCAAACAGGCAAGCAGTTCTTCATCGAGCGAAATAGCTTCGTTCTTTTCCTCGTTATTGCCTTCCGCCGGTAGTGAAATCCATTGCACGCTTCGGGCGTTGATTCGCTGCTGAGTTAATACAGCTAGTTGGCGCTGGATCACGTCGCATTCCGTATCTTGCTGCAAAACAACTAGATATTGCTGCGTGAGATCGTTCACCGCTGGGCGATTCGTGGATGAGTTGATTTCAGCCAACATGCATTAGGGCTCTTAAGAGTTCCTGAAAGAAAGACATGCCTCTTGCATCCGTGACTCCTTAACTGCCCGGCAAGCGTGCTTCATCGTCAGACTGACGGTTTGTCGCTTGCAGGAGAAGTCGTGCCAGTCGGCTTGCCGATTCGCTCGACAATGCGATGCGAGTATGAATCGGCAGTACTTGCTCTCCTTGTCCAGGAATCGGGCCTGAGGAGAAATCAACAATCACCTCATCCCCTACAGCATTCACAATGGTCTGTCCGGCGTAAAGAGCCGAGGTCGTTTCGTACTTAACAACGAACTTGATTGGTTCCGCATTCATTGGGCTGTCCCCACGTTGGATGTTTTGTTGGAGTTCCGCGGCATTCCGTTCCACAGGCATAATGCACCGCTACGATATTTCGATTCCGGATTGGGAATGTTGACTTCCACCAGAACGGTGGCGCTTTCGGGATCGATCACATGCGAGACGCGCTGAATCGTCCCTTCCGCTTGCTGACGCGACTGCGGCAACGTGACTTCAACCGATTGCCCTGTCTTCAAAGCCTCGACCATCTCGACAGGGACGTGAAATCGAACCCTCAGCGGATTGAGTTTGACAAGCTGCAATACCTCGGGATCGTTCGCGCTGATGAACTCGCCGGGATGCTTCAATATTTCGACGACGTAGCCATCAATCGGAGCCGGCAGTTCGTACTTCTGGCGTTCGGCAGCAAGACGGCGAACTTCTAACGCGTTGATCTCTTGCTCTCGCTGGGCCGATTGAAGCTTGGCCGCGGCGATTTCTAAATCGGTCGATACACGACGAACTTCTGCCGTAGAGGAACCGCCTGAGTCGACGAGTTCCTTCAGATCAGTAACTCTTTGTGTGAGTGAGTCGACTTCGGCTTGGGCGGCATGCACCGGAGATTGATCCGCCGAACGGACCTCCGCAATCTCAAACATGACCCCCAACGCCCCTTCATCGAGCGTTGCCAAAATCTTTCCCGCTTCTACTTGCTCGCCTTCCGCAACGTTGAGCTTCTGCAACTTCCCAGGTTGCGAAAAGGCAACACGGACCGTCTCGACAGGCTCCGTGAAGCTCTGAATCGTTGCTTCCTCTGCCTGGGACAAACAGGGCAACAAAAAGCACAGAACGGCAATCGAAGCGGTAATTACCAGTGTTTTGTGTCTTCTTTCCACTTGCATCGTCCGCTGGGATGGGCAGCCGTAACAAGCTGCTTAGGGATCTTGAAACTTGAACGATGCGAGAAAATGCAATCGCCGTTCCGAATTCACGATGCTCGAGCGTTTTGCCGGACGCCCGCAGTGCGGCTGACCGCGTATCGATTATGCCGATTTTGTTGGAAATTAGGGTTCCCGCAAATCATAATCGAATCTCCTGTCGGAAGGCAAATTTTCGACGATTTGACGGTTTAATTCGTACTCCGGCGAATCAAGATAGATCAGACCGTTCCATCTTTTTCACACGTTCCGTTGGCAGATGATCCCCATGCTGAAACGTCCTACTGAGAAAAAACAAAGCGGACTTCTCCTGGAACGACTCGAACGACGCGTGTTGCTGAACGCGGTCCCTGACGTCACCGTTGATCTGCCGGACGAGGCGCTCATTGGTGAGACCGTCGAATTTGATATTACGTTCGACCTGGCTCCGGGCACCGGTCCCGGGTTCGGCCCCTTCATTGACGTGGTGCTACCTCGTAATGGAGCCGATGGCGCTGCAGGCACCGATACGCCTGATGGCCTGGGTACTGACCCAGGCTCGGTGACGTTCGACATCGAAGGCATCGCCCTGACTCCAGTGCTCGACCAAATCGTCGGTCCAAGTGGCACCGTCGAACATCCATTGCTTCGTAATCCCGATGGAACGCCAGTGATCGTTTCAGGACTCACGCCTGGCGATCGCTTTATTGTGCTTCAGTTACCGCTTGGATCTTATGAAGCTGACTCGACTGAATTGACGATCCATGGTACCGCCAACATCGATCAGCTCGCCGATGTCGGCGAAGCATTGCCAATTGAAGTCCGGGGCGGATTTCAGTACGGGTGTGATCCGCTGGACAATCCTAGCGTCGACAATCCCAACGACACGGTTAGCAATTTCGTTTCCGACTCGGTGACCCCTGAAGTAATTCGCATCGACAAGATGTTGATCGCTCCTGAGAACGAAACAGCCACGGGCTCGAATTTCCCGCGCAGCTATGTCATCAACATTGACATCGCGGATGGCCAAACGATTACGGACTTGGTCATAACCGATCCAATCTCCAACCGAATCGTATATCTGAACAACGTCGCCCTTGGCGGAGCTGGCGTAGGAACGGGAATGATCGTCTCCGAGCCTCCTATCAATACGACTCCATTGAATGGTTCGGAATTGGTGGTCGAGTACGACAGTATTGTGGGCACCTCAAGCTCCGTTGATATCTCCGTGCAATTTGATTTTTATGTCTCAGAATTCGATGCCGATGGAAACCCGATCCTCGATCCGATCACGGGAGATGATACCGAGACGCTCAATACGGCGTTTGCCGAATACACATGGGACCCGATTGACCCACGAGACGATGATGTCACAGAGACGGTCGTCGATGATGGCTCGGATGGCAATCAGACGCTGACCAATAAATCGATCGCGGTTCAAAAGAGTGTTTCCAACGTCAACGACATCGGTCCAACGGGTCCTTCTTCAGGGGACGTCTTGGAATATCGTCTCGAGTTCCAGATCTCGGACTACTTTGATTTCCAGAACATTGTCCTCAGCGATCTACTGTCGGATGGCCAGTCGTTCGATGCGTCGTTTGTTCCGATGCTGCAAATCAGTGGCAATGCTGGCGCAACGTCGCCATTGTCGAACTTCCAATCCGCGAACTACTCATTCGTCGTTCAACCAGGTACACCTTACGGAACGGAAGTTACGTTCGAGGTTTCAAATGAATTGATTGATCGCGGCCAATCAGGCACATTGATTGGCAACGATGGTGGTTCGCCTGGTACAACCGGCGTGATCGTCTTTCGAGCGGTCATCGACGACACCTTCCGCGATCCGACGCTTCCCCCAGATAGCATCAATGTCGACCAGGGGGATACCGTTGGCAACAACGTTCAAGTCTCTGGCGATATTGTCGGGGGCGAATCAGAAACGGACGACAGCAGCACATCGACGCAGCTACCCACAGGTTCGGTCGACAAGACCGTCTTCGCAATCAACGGCAATGCTATCGTCGGTACGCCGACGCTTAGCCCAGGCGATCAGGTCACCTATCGCATCAGCTATGAACTTCCGCTGACAGAGTTCCAAAGCCTTACCATTACCGACTCGTTGCCGCTGCCGATCTTTGACGCTTCAACCGTCTTGACGTTCGTTAATTCGGTGCAAACGACTGGTGTTCCAGCGGTTGGCCAAATTACCTACGGGCCCAATGCTCAAGCCTTCTTCGATCTCTACAGTACCGGCGGAGGCCTGACTCCAACGTTAGCTCAGTCGATGACGAGCAATTCGTTCTCTCTCGACTTCGGAACCTTCGCGGCTGCTGCCCCCGAGATGACGACGATTGACTTGTTGTTCACTGTTCAAGTCGAAGACGTTCCATTCGCGGACGGACTGTTCCTTTCAAACCTGGTCGAAACGGTCGAAGGTTCAACGAACAGTGGTGCAAGTACCGATGTCGACTTGATTCAAGTGCAAACGCAAAGTCCTGAGCTGAATCTGAAAAAGGGGGTCGTCAGCACCGACACCGCATCCCCTCCGGCAGAGTTCACGCCAGGCACGACCGGCCCTGTACCATTCACGCCTCCTGGTACCGCAGGCCCTGCGTTCACCACTCCGATCACATCTGCCGATCTCGACACCGACCCGATCGATAGTGACCTAAGCGGGATCGATGCCGGCGACTTGGTCAAGTTTGCTATTGTCGTCGAGAACACTGGGTCGGACGATGCTTTTGACCTCATCATCAACGATACGCTTCCCCCTGGATTTGTTATTCCAGCCAACGCGACTGGCCTGAATCTTCAAGTTCAATCAGGAGACGGAACCGTTCTGGCATTCACGGACTCGGCTGGAAATTTGATTACACCAGGAACCGAAGCCGATTTCTTTTTTACCAGCGGCAGTAATGGCCAGGGAATTCGCCTAGTCGATCCAGCCGATTTGATGGGTGGTGATCCGCTGGATGGCGTGATCGATGGGCAACCGACAGGAGCCGCTTCTGGTTCCAACATCATCGTCATCACATTTGACCTGCAAGCCGCTGCCGATATTCCCGTCGGTTCGGAACAGCTCGATACGGCAACGCTAGAGAATTTCGCCGGGATCAACAATGGCGTCGACTGGACTGAAGGCGTAGATGGGCCGTTCACCGACGATGCCATCGTAATGGTCCGAGAACCGATCGTTGAGAAGATCTTGACGGGCACCGAGATCGACAACGCGACGAACGGTTTCGATGAAGCGGTTATCGGCGAACTAGTTTACTTTGACATCGTGGTAACGCTGCCGGAAGGCGTGACGCCGAACCTAATTGTCACCGATCAGTTCAACTTGCTTTCAGAAATGGCTTTCGTTCAAGTCGACTCGATCACCGTTAGTGGCGATTTGTCGACAGACCTGCCAGGCGGTGATCTTACTGCGGTCACTCCAGTCGTCACGAATAATGGCACGGTGATTACGTTTGACTTCGGCACGGTCACCAATTCCAACGCGGACAATTCCGTGGCGGAAACGATTACCATCTCGGTGACCGCCGTCGTCTTGAATGATGTGCAAAACCAATCTGGCTCGCAGGAAGTCAATCGAGCCGAAGCGGAATATACGGTGAATGGGCAACCGATCACCACAACCGCGGATGCTGCTCCGGTAACGGTGATCGAACCAGAGCTTGACGTAACCAAGACAGCGACCGTCAACGGCAACACGGCGCCTCCGGGGTCAGGCGATGCCGGCGACCCAGTGGAATACACGATAACGCTGCAGCATAGCGGCAGTAGTGAAACGGATGCTTTCGATGTCACGCTTACCGATCTTCTTCCGACCGGCATCGTCGCCCCGATGGTTACCGGCGTAGTTGATTCAGAAGGGATACTGACAACAGCGGATGTTGTCATCACTGGCGGTACGCTTCAGTTCGCCATCGGCGGCGACATCTCGATGAATACGATCGACATGAATCTGGGCCGTGTCGTTACGATTACTGTTGCCGGAACGCTCGATAATTTAACGCCCGGCGAGGCGGTTACCAACGAGGCGGACATCGCGTGGACAAGTCTCGACGGCGATCCTGGTCAACGCTCCACGTTCAATACTGACAGTGTCGAACGCACCGGAGCCGACGGTCCCGGGGGAGCATTGAACGACTACGCCGACACTGGAACTAATACGTTCCTCTTTGATTCTCCCACGTTGGTCAAATTTGTATCGACCACCTCCGAATCGCACACCGGTGAAGTCGCTGGCATTGAACAAGTCGCCATTGGCGAAATCGTTCGTTATCGCTTAATCACTCGTGTCCCTGAAACCATCGTCGGAGCATTCCTGCAAGATCAGCTGCCAGACGGCATGACGTTCCTGAATGATGGGACGACAATGGTTGCGTTTGTCGGCGATGACCCAGCGCTGTTCTTTTCCAGCTCGCTCGGGTCTCCATCCAACGCCTATTTTGAAGACAGCGCAACATTTGACCTAATGAATGGTGCGTTGTCATTCGTTGTTGATTCTTCACTCATTTCGCCGGAAGCAGGTTCAACGGACTTCACCTCTGGCGTCGATCCCATCATTTCGTTGGGCACCATTACCAATAACGAAAACGATGCCAATTTTGAATTCATCGTGATTGAATTCAATGCCTTGGTGAATAATGTCAGCGGCAACCAGGCCAACACTCAGCTCGACAACGTCTTTTCGGTGGGTGGCAACAATGGTGAGTTTGCATTCACCTCGAATACCGAAACCGTTCAAGTCGTTGAACCGAATGTCAACGTCGAGAAATTGGTCGTTACTCCACCAGTGGACGCTGGGGACACGGTCACCTATTCGATCACGATCGAAAACCTTGCCAGCGCGACATCGACCACTGCGTTTGACATCCGCCTGTCGGACATTTTTGATCCAGCATTGGACCTGCAGTCGGTCCAAGTGGTTTCTTCTCCGGTCGCAACGATCATCACGGACAACTCGGACACCGGCGCCGGCAACTTTGTCGATATGACTTTCGATCGCCTCGACGAGGGCCAATCGATTTCCCTGCTGATCACCGCGACGGTTCTCGACGATACAGCGGTCGATCTGACCATCGACAACACGGCTGACATTACCTATACCAGTCTGCCTGGCGATCAAGGAACGGCCCCGAATCCAACCGGATCGGTACTCCCCGCGACCGACAGTGATCCTGGCGAAGTCAATGGTGAACGTACCGGCGACGATGGCCCCAATGGTGCGTTAAATGACTACGCAGACACGTCAACCGCGTCGCTAGAACTCGATAGTCCTACGGTCGAAAAGTTCGTCGACGAAACGGAATACACCATTGGGGAAATCGTCACGTACGACTTGCTCGTAACCCTTCCGGAAGGGACCACGCTTGACTTGTTCCTTACCGATAACTTGCCACCAGGTCTCGAATATGTCAGCTACGAGATCATCACCGCAGCCGCGTTGTCGAACGGCCTTCTTACCGAAGACTATGGCGGCACGCTCCCGACGCCGATGGTCAATAGTCCCTCGGGCAGTGGCGCCGATCTGGAACTTGATTTCGGAAATACGGTAACCGCAGCCGACAACGACGTCGACAACAATTCATTTGTAGTGCGAGTCACTGCCCGGGTACTTAACATTGTCGCCAATCAAGACGGCATTACGCTGACCAACACCGGAGAGCTTGAGTATACCGATCCCGACACGTCTACGACGACGCTAACAACCGGTTCGGTCGACATCGAACTGATTGAACCAGAACTCAATGTCGAGAAACAAATTTCGGGACAAAGCCAGGCCAATCTCGATGCCGGCGACACGATCGAATATACGGTTGTCATCAGCCACGACGGCAGCAGCACGAGCGATGCGTTTGAGGTTGCTTTCGCGGATTTCGCTCCTGGGGATACGCTGATTACCAGTGTCGTGTCGGTAACGGGGACAGGCTTTGGCACAACGACAATCCCAATCGCAGAGATTGTACCTGGAGGAGCTTCGATCGTTCTTTCGGATACGGCAGGCTCTGGCGTCTTCGACTTGCCATTGGGGGCAAGCATTACGCTTGTTTACGAAGTCACAATACAAGACTCGCTGACCCCAGGTGAAGATCTGACCAACGACGCATCTATCGACTGGTCGAGCGTCGACGGCGACGTGAACCCAGGCGATCCACAAGGGGAGCGCGATGGCAGTAGTCGCCCTGATGCGAATGGTCTAAACAACTACTTCGACGACGACTCCGTCACGACTGGGACGGCCACGCCCACGATTGAGAAGACACTCGTTGCCACGTCTGTGCCTGAAACAATTGGCAATGACTTAGTCGTAGGAGAAACGGCGACGTTCTACTTGACGGTTACGCTTCCAGAAGGAACCTATCCAAACGATTTCGTCGTCACCGATTTCCTTCCAACCATGCCGGGCAAGCTGCAACTGGTCAGCCAAACCTATCGAGCCGATCTTTCTGATTCCGACATAACGTTCTCGAACTTGGCTGTCACGACGAGCGACTCGAACACCGACATGCTCGACGACACTGTTACGTTCACGTTTACCGATCTAGTGAACCCATCCGCTGTCGGCACGAACGACAATCTATTGGTGTTCGAGATTGTGGCTATCGTTCCGGACGATCCAACAAACGTCGACGGCACGACGATAACCAATACCGGAACGGTCACCTATCCCGGCTTCACAGACAGTGACATGACCGATGTCGACATCGTGGAACCGGTACTGGAGATTGAAAAGACTTCCGATATCTCGACAGCCAACGTGGGCGATATCGTTACGTATACGTTGGTCGTCAGCCACGCTTCCAATAGCACCGCTACCGCGTTCGACATCGTCATCGACGATCAACTGCTGGAAGGGATGGGCTTAAACGACAAGCTAGACCTAGTTGTCGGCAGCGTTATGACAAGTACCGGAACGGTAGTCACGGGAAACACGTCCGGTGACACCACCATAGCGGTTGCTGTCGACTCTCTAGATATCGGCGACACGGTGACCATCACCTTCGAAGCCCAGTTGAATGCGAACGTAGATCCGACTGGCGACACGGTTATCAATACTGCCTCGGTTAATTACGACAGCAATCCCGGAGATGGCGGTCGGCCTGGCCTCGACACCGACGACAATGAAGTAGATACGCCACAGGAAGAAGTCGGCATCGATAAAGTTGTCATTCGCACCAGCGAAGCCAGCACGACGTCAGATCAATACAACCCCGACATCGTCGATTTAGCAATTGGTGAAGTCGTAACCTATCAAATCACGCTGGACCTACCAGCAGGTCTCTATGAAGACGATGTTATCTTAACCGACCTGCTTCCTGAATATCTTGCTTTGATTTCAGGGGCAAGTGATGTCCGCGTAACAATGGTCGGCGGTAACATTTCGCTGAACGGAACCACGGTGACAACCTCCGATACCGGCACGGATGGCTACGATGATCAACTGACGATTACGTTCGATGTCGATCAGGTTCAATTACCTGGGATGGGTGATCCAACGCTGAACCAGATTGTCATTGAAGTTGACGCTCAGGTCCTGAACGTTGTCGATAATCAAGCGACGGGAACGCCTCTGGTCAATACCGCAACGGTAACGCTCGACACGTTCACGGATTCGGATACCGCATTGGTCGAACTGGTCGAACCAGACCTAGAGATTGAGAAGCAAATCACTAGTCAGTCTCAAGATCCGCCTGACGCTGGCGACACGATTACGTATCAAGTCGTCATTCAGCATGCGGCCGGCAGTACCGCCGATGCATTTGATGTTGTGTTTACCGACATCGCTCCTTCTGACACGCTGATCACCTCGGTTAATGTCATCGCGACTGGCTTTGCCACGCCGCCCACTGCCGAAATCCTCGGTGGCGGTACCAGCCTGCGATTGAATGGTGCGACGATGGGCCAATTCGACATGCCGCTTGGTTCATCGATAACCCTTGAGTACACCATCACCCTATCCGATTCGGTCGAGCACAATCAGGTTTTGACCAACGATGCCGACCTCACATGGTCTTCACTGGAAGGAGATCAAAACAGCGGCCAAGAGACCGGCGAGCGTGACGGCAGTGGCGCCCCTGATGCCATGGATGTCAACAACTACTTCGCCGGCGATTCGGTCAGCGAAACCGTGGAAGGCTCCCTGGCCATCGAGAAGACAACCCTCAACGGAACCGAGTTCGCAATTGGGGATACGGTCGTTTATCAGTTGACGGTCACACTGTTCGAGGGATTCACGCCTAATCTGAACATTACCGATCTGGTTGCCTCCGTCTTCACGGTCGATCCGAGCACTGTTCAAGTAAACGCCGGCAGTCAGTTCACATTCGCTTCCGCACCGATGGCCAGCTTCATGGGAGGCACGCTTTCCATTGATTTGGGCGATGTCACCAACGCCGGTGACAACAACCCAATGAACAACAGCTTCACCATCACATACGAAGCAGTCGTGGTAAACGATCCAGCCAACGCGAATAATCAAACGAAGCCAAACAGCGTCGAGGCGACTTCTGACAACGAGCTTTCGGACAATGCCAACTTCGACGTGACGATTGTCGAACCGTTCCTCGACATCGAAAAGACTATCAGCGACACGACACCTCACTTGGGCGACATCGTTACTTACGAGTTTGTCATTACACACGATGCGATGAGCACGACGGATGCCTACGATTTGATCATCCAAGACGTGTTGCCGCCTGAGGTTACCATCGTCCCCGGCACTTTGATGGTGGTTTCTCCGATGGGAACGATTGTCATGGACAGCTCATCGGGCAACATGATCTCGCTGATGATCGATCAACTGGCACTCGGCGAATCGATTACGATTACAGTCGATGCGGAAGTAACCAGCGACATTGCCGATTATGGAACGACGTTTACCAATACGGCAACGCTCGACTGGGATAGCCAGCCGGGCGAGAACCCTGAGCAGCGTCCTGATGAAACCATGGACGATGCCGAAGCAACCATCGTCGGCCCTGACCTGACGGTGGAAAAGAGCACGCCAGCCGTAGTTCTCTTCCCAGGCGACATCTACGAATACGATCTGACCGTCACCAACAAGCAAGGCCCCTTCGCCGATGTGGCAACCAACGTGATCGTCGTCGATACGCTCCCTCCTGGCGTGACGTTCGTGAGCAGCACCAGTCCGTTCTTCGATAACTACGACCCAACGCTTGGAACGGTCACGTTCGTCATTCCAAGCATGGCCATCGGCGAGTCGATTGATATCGAGATGATGGTTCAGCTTAGCGATCCGGCCCCTCCCGTTGAGTTCGTGATGAATAACGTCGATGTCACACATGACGATATCGACCCGACGCCGGAAGATAACCATGACGATGTAACGACGCCAATTGACGAAAGTGTTACCCCAGACTTGGTTGTCACCAAGGACGACGGCATTATCCGCGCCTTCCCCGGCGATACGATCGTCTACGACATCCTCGTCACCAACGTTGGGAATCAAACGGCCAGCGGAGTTGTCGTGACCGATACGTTCCCATCGGACGTCCTCGACTTTATCTCCGCTTCCAACGGAGGTGTCTACGATCCATCCACAAGCACGATTGAATGGCAACTGGGCAATCTCGCCGGACAAGGCGGGCAGGTATCGTTGACGATCACTGCTCAGGTTAAAACGATAGTTTCCGACCCAACGATCATGGACTTCACTAACTTTGTGAACGTTCGTGACGACGGAACGCTGGGGCCTGATCCGACGCCGGAAAACAACTTTGACTCCGACACTGACTTAGTGACGTTCTATGGGAAAGATGCCTTCAACGATTTCCTGGGGCCGTTCCACGATATCCTGGACGATCCGATTCGTCGTACGCCAGACCTCCGTATAGAACCGTTTATCTCAGGCATCGCAACTCCTGGGTCAACGCTTCATCTGGAATTCCGTGATCCGTCCGGAGGACTGGTTGGTTGGAAGTCTGTCGTCACCGATTCCGGCGGAAATTACTTCGCCAACATGCAAGGCGTTGAATTCGAGCGGGAAGTCCGAGACTCGCGAGTCTGGTCGACCTCGGCTCAATATGGGCTCAACGAATCGATGGATGGCAATCTACGACGTTACTATGAACCAGCACGTCAGATGGCGACCTACTTCCGCCCAATGCTCTCTCCAGGCTCTGCCTACCTAGGTAGTCCTTCCAATTCGCTTTCTTCGATGTTGGAAGCTGATGCCCGACCGTTACAACTTGCAGACCCGTCAATCCTGGCAGGATACGAATTGCGACTCTCTTCGTTCCTACCAGCAGGGAAGTAGAAGAACCGTTCCACCTTTAGCGATTGCGACGTCGCTTGATAACGCTCGTCGCAGTCGGACTAGTTATTTCGGTTGCGCCCCTCCCTCAAAGGAACGTGCTGGCACGTTCTTGGCACGTCGATAAAACTTGCGACGCCCACAGGATCACGGTAGATCCTGATGCATGGAGCAATGGGCCAAACAACGCAAATGGCAATTGGTGGAACCGAGCCATGATCGCAAGCTTAGCGCCGACTCTGCGCGTTCTTACAGGAACGCTCGTCTTGGGCATACTGCCCACTCTCGGAATCGCACAAGACATCGCGCGACTTCCTCCAATTCAACAAGACTTAAACCACCCGTTGTCGATGCCTAGCAATTTCGACAACATGGGGGGCACCGTTCCCGAGGCGACGCAAACGCCTTGGTGGCAGCCTGAACTCGAGTCGCAATTGGCGGCCCATAGTGTTCCTGTTGATGTTACTGTTGAAACGCTCGTCGCGGGTGCCCTTCAATCATCACATCAAATCCGAGCGTTCAGCGATCTTCCATTGATCCGCGAACAAACCATCACAGAAGAAGATGGCGTTTTCGACTGGCGAGTTTTCGGTGAAACTGGCTATCGTAAAACGAGTGACCCCGTGGGCAACACGCTCACGACCGGCGGTCCCACTCGCTTTCGTGAATCGGACTTTGATACGAACCTGGGATTCCGTCGACTAAACCGCCTCGGTGGAGAGTTTGAAATCCTGCAAGACTTCGGACTGACGAACAACAACTCGGTGTTCTTTATCCCCGAAGACCAAGGCACGTCGCGTCTTACCATGCGATACAACCATCCTCTGATGCGAGGTCGCGGGCTTTACTACAACACCTCACAAGTCTACTTGGCCATGCTCGATACCGCGGCGGCCAACCACGAGTTTTCCCGTCAGGTTCAATCGCAAATCCTGGAAGTCTCTCGCGGTTACTGGGCGTTATATGTCGAACGGGCTCACTTACTTCAGCGCGTCAAGCTCGTTCGTGAAAGCGAAGACTTATACAACATCTTGGAACAACGTCAGAACTTGGACGTCGGTCGCGCCCAGTTGCTGCGTGCTCAAAGTGCTGCCGCTCAGCGACGATCGGACCTGGCTCGTACGCAAACAGCCGTCCGCAATGCCGAATCCCGCATTGTCAGCCTGGTGAACGATCCTTACCTGGAAGACGCAGTCGGTCTGGAAATGCTTCCGGTCGCTCATCCACAAACGACGTACGAACCAGTTAACATCGACGAATCGAAAATGCTGGCTCTGCAGTATCGCCCCGAAATTGCCCAGGCCCGCGTTCAAATCCAAGCGGCTGCCCGTCGCTTGGACATGGCCGTCAATGAATTGATGCCCTACTTAAACGTTGTCATGGAGACATATGTTTCAGGCCTCCGTGGCAGCAACGACATCGGCCAGGCGTGGGTCGATCAGTTTTCTGTCGGCGAACCATCTTACTTCGCTGGTTTGGTACTTGAGTACCCGCTCGGCAATCGTACCGCCTCGGCACGCAAGCGACGCCGCGAGATCGAAGTACGCCAACTGCAAAGTCAGCTGCGTGCCACCATCGAAACGCTGATGCTGGAGGTAGAAGTAGCCGTTCGAGAAGTGCAAACGTCGTACTCCGAACTGCAATCGAAGCAGTTGGCCATGCAAGCCAGCCAGGCAGAAGTTGTCGCACTGAGAAAACGCTGGGAGGTCATGGCCGGAAACGATCCGTCGGCCGCGTTGTACCTGGACAACCTGCTTTCGGCTCAGGTGCGTCTCGCGGAAGCTGAGCGGCAGTTGGCTCAATCGCTTGCGACATACAACTTGTCGCTCGTTAATCTATCCCGAGCGCAGGGGACGCTGCTGCAAGACCAGCACATCGAAATTACTCGTCTCTGCTGCAACTGCATGCCTCAACTAGCCGTCGGCTACGACACGATGTTCTTTGAAGATCTTCGCATCGGCGAAGAACTGATGACTCCGGAATACATTGAACTCGGACCATCGCTCGACGACATGCCAGCGGAAGCCTTAGTCGTTCCGGAAGATGCTCGTTAAGCTTTCCACCTGTGCAAGTCCTAACGTAGAACTTGAGAAACATACGAAAAGAGCCACGGACATTACACTGCCCGTGGCTCTTTTGCGTTCTAAGCGGAGGCGACAGGACTCGAACCTGCAACCGGCGTAACCGGCGACGGATTTCAAATCCGCTCCCTAACCAATTCGGCTCGCCTCCATCGATCTTCGTTAACGCTAACTATCCGTGGTATTTATGTCAACGGGCCGGCGTTCAAGAATGTCTGGTTACGATGGTTGTTCGCATCAAAACAGGAAGTCTCGTACATCAAATCCCGTTTTTCTTGGCTGAAGTGTTCAATAATTCTATCAGACGAGACAATAACGCTATGATGGCACCAGGGTAACATTCGTTGACGAACAACCGAGAAGTACAGACCTCATGACGAATCTGGCAACTCGAAACCTCGGACTGTGGCTGCTATGCATGCTCGCACTGGGAAGTATCTTTCCTGCTACCGCATTGGGGCAGGACACTATGTCACCAACGGAACTGGATTCACCCCATTCCGATATCGTTTCCGAGGACGACTCGCAAGATAAAGTCTACACTTCGCCGCAGAGCATTCTTGCCGACTTCTTTGGACGGCGACGTGCCGGTATGGTCGTCAACGGCTTGGAGGATCTCGTCGGAATTACGGCCACAGGGCTTTCGCCGCTGCTGGTCCTTTCGGTGGTATCCCCTGTCGTCTACTTTCTGACGGAGCCAGGCCAGCGGGCAGAATTGATCTTTCTATACCAACCGTGGTTTTTCATTCCGATCATCATTGTCACCGCGGTAGTCGCATTTAAAGATACGGTACTCACGTTTGCCAGCTATCTAAAAATGCCCCTCGACATCCTTGGCATTCTCTTTCACGTCATTGGCTTTTTCCTCGGCTTTCGCTTGATCTATCACCTACTCGACATCCATGTCGGTGCCGAAGGTGGGCCGCTGGGGACCGTACTGGCAATCGGAATTGTCGTACTGATGTTTGCTTTCTACACAAGCATTTGGGTGATGAGCAATGTCTTCGAAGTGCTCATTCTGATTAACCCTTTTCCACTGGTCGATACGTTTCTTCGCGTTGGGCGAATAAGCATTCTACTTTGCATGTACGTCGCCTGCTGGATTCATCCGGCACTCGGTGGAATCATCGCGTTGCCAATACTGATCGTGTCGCTGATCACCTTCGATCGATCACTACGAACCACGCTGCTAGGATTCCGTCTGATCTACGACGTCGTGCTGTTTCGTACAGATCAAATCGCAGATAATTCAACTCAGCTGACAGCCTTCGCCACATTCGCCGGAAATTTACCCTGGATGACGCTGGGCTCTCTGGTGAAGAAAGACGAAGGCTGGTTCTTTTCGTATCGACGATTCTGTGTTGGGCCGTCGCATTGTGTTCCCATCGAAGATGGTCCCTACGTAATCGCCAAAGGATCGCTATTCCCAGGACTAATGCAACAACTGGAAAGCGGCTCGCAGTTGATCGTTCGTTTTCCAGCCTCGTATCGTGGGCAAGAAGATGCATTAAGCAAGGCCTTTCAAACCGACGACATCCACGACTTCCGCTGGAGCACGATGGCGAAGTCGGCGTGGAGCACTGTCGTCAAAGCGTTCTTTCGGCGATCTTCCAAACAACCTCCGATGTCGCTGCCCGCCCCGAATCAGCCAAGCGAGAACCCCTCGGCGACAGAGCAACCACAGGCCTAAGTGATTGTGATTCGTAAGGCATATTCTGACGATTTCATGATTTTGTGATTCTTTGGCTTTTTGAGACAGATTCTCGCACAACGTTATCGGCGAGAGCTAAGCTTTAACGTCCATCGAGATTATTGCTTATCGACTGATCAGCAGACGCCGATGACAGTAGCTCATGGGCCCAATGTGGCTCCAATACACGATTAACGGCGCAAGCTGTTAATCAAGGCCGTCAAGTACCTGCCCCACTTGACGGCCTTTTTTATGCGCGCGGCGCACGATGGGGAAGCGGTCCCCCTTTCTCATGTGGTTCCCCGAATTCACCCTCAGCGATGCTCGGCGCGTTGCTTTTGGCAAGCCGATAGCCAAAGTACCGAAATGCCACGATGGAAGTCGTGGGCAGGAAGCCGTTGTGTATCTGGGGGCGGATCACAACGGTTTTTTATGCGCTGACGATTACGCCATCACTGACAGCATCGATCTCTTTTTGTGGCAAACTTTGCCGATTACGGCAATTCTCTCGATTGTGCCAACTTTTTGGCCGATATCCGTTCTTGAGTCACGATCCCAATCCCCCCCTGCCCTGTCGATCCAGGGTGGTTCGTTTGAAGTGAACCAGGAAAGTCTCGACATGATGTCACGCCACTTGATCCTCAGCATTGTTGCCGTCGTTGCATTCGCGGCTACCGGTTGCCGTACCGTACCTAGCTGCAATTCCTGCCACATGGGAAACGTCGTTCCTTCGTCTGGGTGTGCCTGCGACGATTGCGGTTCGACTTGTGGCGACTCGTGCGGATGCACAACGACATGTGCCAAAAGCTGCGGTCCTAACTACGAAGTCTGCCTGCCGAAACCTCCGTTCGCAGAGATTCGTCAACACTTGCGAAACAACCTGACATGCACCGCAGGCTGCTCCGATGAAGTCTACTGGGGCGAATGGATCTCAGATCCTCCCAAGTGCGATCCATGCGACTGCTTTGGCAACTACGTTGGTCCTGTTGGCGGAAAGTGCCGACCTGGCCTGACGGGGATCCGCCACGGCGACGACAGCTGCTCGAGCATGTGCGATCAAGGGATGCCATGTAACAGTTGTGCTTGCCAAGCGAAGACACGCACCGTGGGTTACGAGCAAACGATTCCTGGAGAGTCGACAATTCTCTACGACTCTGAAGTTCCCATGCAGTATGGCTCGCCTACGCCAGCTTCCCCATCCGATCAAACGATGTACCGCACGCACACGACTTCGACCAGCGGACGCAGCCCTCACCGACTGGGTCGCGGAAGCATGTAAAACCAAATCAATAGCCAGGGGGGCTTTAGAAGGGATGCGATCACCATCGGGGTCGCATCCCTTTTTTCATGCGCCGAGCGTTTCAGTGCCTCACACTTCAGCTTTGTGTGAATGTCAAACCGGGCCGACTAACGATAGTACCCTGGCGCACTTCCACCGAAGCGATACTCAAAGCCACCGGTGACTGAAAAATTGTTGGTCGAGTCGGCGTCGCTTCCACCCAGGGCCAAGTTATCGAGGACTTCAAAACGAAGTGCCAATCGCTTGTGAACGAGATACTTCAGTCCCAATCCAAACGGCATAGAAACTTGAGCCTGATCACGTGCGCGTCCAAGCACATCTTCATATTGAAACACGGCCGCTCCTAATCCCAACGTGGCATAAGGACGCCAGGCCGAATCGCCCCACGGATAGAACTGCACGTTGTAGTCGAGCAGAATCAGCTGACTCTTTCCCGAAAAGCTGGTATCGGTCGGATAGGTAAGCCGACCTTCCGCGAAGCCCAAACGCACTTCGGTCCCCCAGTAGTGATCGAAGTCGTATCCCAAGCGTAAGCCGTCGAAGAAAGCCCCTTCCTGTTCGACATCGCCAGGGATCAGATTTTGCAGCATAATCGTGCCGGCAAACACATCAATATGAATAGGACGATTCCGCCAACTCATTCCTGTCAGAGGCTGCCCCCAACCGATATGCCGCGCCGGATCGTCAGGGTGGCTGTGAACCATATCGAATCGATGAGAAAACTCACCCTTTTGATGCTTCCCGCCGAACCATGACTCGCCGGCGTCCGGATACGCATAGGTTCGACTGGGCCCTGCTTCGATGACTTCCGCTTCCAACATCGACTTTGGCAGTGGTTCAATCTCTTCCACAGTTGCTGTCGATTGAGAGACGGCTTCCTCTGCCATCAAAGCCGGCGCAAGCAGAACGAACGCGAAGAGCGTTAAAAGAGCGGAATTCGATTTGCCGGATGCGTTCGCCATCCACCAACCTTTGCAGACGATCTCTGATAGCTACCAATTTGGGGCAGCGGATTATCGAAACGTCGTGCGGTGGCGTCAATGCAGATTCTTGAGTCAAAGTTGGTAGACTTTGTCGGATTTGCTAATTTATGGTCGCCAGATGTCGATTCCTACCATCTCACTCAATGGAGTAGAACTATGCCGACGCGATGCTGGACCCCGCTAATTGCTCTATTACTGCTTACCGCCTGCGTTCACGCCGACGAAAAGCCCTCGAAAGATGCCCCTTCCAGCCACTGGCAAACAGGGTCATGGGATCTCAAGGAAATCGAAAAGATCCGCGAACAGCTCGGCCCCGAATTTAAAGTCGAGTCGAAAGCACTCGGCATTCAAGCGGAACCAGCTTCCGGAAATGCATCCACCGGCGACTTACAACAAGAGATTCGCGAAATGGTCGAAACGCTTCGCCAGGACGCTCGAAAGCTAGAAGCATTAGCCTCCCAGGCAGAATCTCAAAACAACTTCACAATGGCCGACAAGCTCCGCGAAATTGGCCGCACTCAGTGGGAATCGGCCAGGAAACTTGTTGCTCCAGCCATGCCATACGCTTACTCGAACCCGTACTCGCCGAATCTTCAGCCACCTACCGCGACCGACGCTCCCCAGATCCACCAAGGCCCCACGGTCAACGACAACATGTACCAATCTCCGACGTGGACGCCCAACCATTCACACGTTCCATATGGGCCACGTCGCATCGAGCCTTCCAAGAGCCAGCCTCGATTCAGCGTCCCGCAGAAAAACGAAGCCGCAGAAACCTACCAAGACGCGGAGTCGGAACATGGCGAGAAATATCGCCAGTACATCCCCAAACAGGAAGAACCCAGAAAGGATACCTATCGCTTCAAAGCCCCCCCGAAAGAACCGCGTCTTGACGACAGGCCATCGCTTTAAGGATGATAGACTTGCGAAATTAGACGTAAATTTCACGCACAAAAGACTTAACGACGTTCCAAGCCTCGTGGTAGGCTAGGAATGCACTTATCTTTTTCTCTAGAACCTTCTCCCTTTCTATATTCCGCTCGGAGGATAGCGCTTTGGCTGGAACCCTGGGAAATTTTGCGGACATTCTGATTCGACGCGGGCTCGTAGGTCCGGACCAATTGCGCGAGGCCGAAACCATGGCCGATGCCCAGGGAATCCCCGTTCCCGAGGCACTTATTCGGTCAGGTTACGTCGGTGCCAACGACGTGATGCGAGCCGTTGCGGAAGAGCATGGACTTGAATTCGTCGACCTGGAAGAGGTCCGAATTCCCATGTCTGCGGTCGAACTAGTGCCAGAATCGGTCGCTCGTGAAAACGTGGTGATGCCAATGGCCGAAGACGACGGGGCACTGAAAGTCATCATTTCCGACCCTCTGGACCTGGAAACGATCGACAAACTCCGATTCATTCTGAATCGTAAGGTCGAGATTGCCCTCGCCCCCCGGGAAAACATCCTGGAATCGATCAACCGATATTACGGTCAGCAAGAGGGCGAATCGGCAGATACGATGCTGCAGGAATTCACCGATACGGCGATCGACTTCACCGACACCATGGAACAAGACACCATGACGATGGCCGGTGACGAAACGGTGGACGAAACGAGCGCCCCCGTCGTTCGGCTGGTGCAGTTGATGATTAACGAGGCTGTTCAACTGCGTGCGTCGGACATCCATGTCGAGCCATTTGAGGACCGTGTTCGTATTCGCTACCGCATCGATGGACGTTTAATCGAACGTGACAGCCCCCCCAGACGTATGCTGGGTGCCATTTTGTCGCGCCTCAAGATTTTGGGGGGTATCGACATTGCCGAACGTCGTCGCTGTCAGGACGGTCGTATTAAAGCAGACGTTGGAACGAAAACGATCGACCTCCGCGTGAGCGTCATCCCGACCAACCATGGTCAGTCGATCGTGATGCGGATTCTGGATAAAGACAGCATCAAGGTGGGGATTCGCCAGCTGGGTCTCTCCGACACCAACTTCATCAAGTTCAATAACCTCATCAAACGGCCCAACGGTATTGTGCTCGTCACCGGACCCACCGGTTCGGGGAAGACGACTACCCTCTACGCGGCCCTCAACGAACTGAACCGCCCAGATACGAAGATCATCACCGCCGAAGACCCCGTTGAGTACTACCTGCCAGGCATCAACCAGACTCAGGTGCGGCACAGCATCGGGCTCGATTTCGCCAAGATTATTAAGGCCATGTTACGACAGGCCCCCAATATCATCCTTGTTGGTGAAATGCGCGATACTGAAACAGCATCCATGGG
The DNA here is from genome assembly GCF_020150455.1 of Bremerella sp. TYQ1. Classification (NCBI taxonomy): domain Bacteria; kingdom Pseudomonadati; phylum Planctomycetota; class Planctomycetia; order Pirellulales; family Pirellulaceae; genus Bremerella; species Bremerella sp. TYQ1. The sequence goes on along the minus strand of NZ_CP083740.1, from coordinate 6,608,216 downwards.
GATTCAAGCCTCACTCACTGGACACTTGGTTTTTAGTACACTGCACACGAACGATGCGCCCGGTGCTATTACACGTTTAATCGATATGGGTGTTCCCTCATATCTTGTTTCCAGTACAATTATTGGGGTGCTAGCTCAGCGTCTTGTGCGAGTCATTTGCGAGAAATGCAAGGCTCCCTACAAGCCAAGCAAGGAAACGCTGGACGCCGCTGGCATCACGGCAGAGATGGCCGAAGGGGCGACCTTTATGAAGGGTCGCGGCTGCGGCAACTGCCAGCGTAGTGGTTACAAGGGACGTATGGGTATTTTTGAGTTAATGCCTATGAATGCACGACTTAGAGAGTTGGCATTCCAAGGGGCGGCCACCCAGGATATCCGTCGCGCCGCTGTGAACACCGGCATGGATACCTTGTTTGACGACGGGGTCAAAAAAGCGATGCTCGGCAAGACAACGCTGGAAGAAGTCTTCCGTGTGGCCAAGATCGTCGAGAAGGACGCCTAATCGGCATTCTCGGTGTTCACCCCCAAACTGGGACAAACTAAGCGTTTACGAGCCATCAGGCCGTGAACGCTAAAATTAGTACGACAAATTTGAGTCTCCGGCGGCTGATAGCAACAATTCGGTCATCGGGACAGCTTTTCCAACGCTTTTCAATATTTATTCATCAGCAGTTCACGGTCCTGTCGGCACACTGGGAGCTTTCGCTTCGCCCTGGAAGGTGAAACAGAAAGCAGACGTCATCCCAACGACTGCGGCCAAATAGAGGCTGGATTCTCCTCAATAAAAGATCGATTTCGGTCCATGCTGAGGCAATCCAAGATGTGGTAAAGGGAACCAATGGCCACGATTCTGATTGACAAATTGTTACAGGCCGCCATCAAACAAGGCGCGAGCGATATTCATATAACCGTGGGACAGCCCCCCGTGTTTCGCTTGCATGGTCGAATGCGTCAATTGGATACCAAATCGCTGGAACCTGACGACACTGTTTCGCTGATGAAAAGCATCACGCCGGAACGGTGCCAACGCGAATTGCAAGAAACAGGCGGTTCCGACTTTGGTTTTGCGTTTTCGGACTTGGCTCGTTTCCGTGTGTCGATTTTCCGACAGCGTGGAAACATCTCGATGGTCTTGCGTCAGATTCCAAACGACATGCTCACCCCCGAGCAGTTGGGTCTGCCGGCGAAAGTGCTGGAGCTTTGCCATCGGCCGCGTGGGTTGTTCCTCGTCACTGGACCGACCGGTTCTGGTAAGTCGACCACGCTTGCCTCGGTGATCAACCACCTCAACGAAACCATCGACCACCATATCATCACGATCGAAGACCCGATCGAATTTTATCACTACCACAAAAAGTCGACCGTCAACCAACGTGAAATCGGCGTTGACGTGCCGTCGTTCTCGGAAGCCATTCGACGTGCGTTGCGTCAGGACCCTGACGTGATCCTCGTGGGTGAAATGCGAGACTTGGAGACGATTGAAGCTGCTATTTCGGCGGCGGAAACAGGGCACGTTGTGTTCGGTACGCTGCATACCAATAGCGCGGCAAGTACCGTCGACCGTATTATCGACGTGTTCCCGGCCGGCCAACAGGATCAGATTCGTACCCAGCTCGGCTCGGCACTGCTGGGCGTGTTGGCTCAGACGCTGTGCCCCAAAATCGGTGGCGGACGCTGTGCTGCCTACGAGTTGCTGAACGTCACCTCAGGTATCTCCAACCTGATTCGTGAAAACAAAACATTCCGTATTCCATCGATGATTCAAACCGGCTCGAAGCACGGGATGATTCTGATGGACGACTCCTTATTCAATCATTGGCGTGCCGAACGTGTCACCATGGAAGACGCGTTGGCCAAAGCCCAAAATCCCAACGACCTGGCAAAACGTATCGCCGACGCGCGACGCGGTATTGTCGAAGACCGTGAAGGCGCCGCATAACGGCCCTGCTCGCTCTTCCCTTTTCCTTTTCAAAACCTGACGGACAACGAGACGACTTCATGGCAGTTCGCCGACTTGGACAGATTCTGGTCGACCTTGGTTTCATCAGCGATGAACAACTTGAGTTGTTGCTGGAAGAACAAGAAGCCCAGGCAGAACATCAGCCCCTTGGCAAAATTGCCGAGGACATGAATCTGATCACCGACGACCAGTTGGCTCAAGCCTTGGCGGAACAGCTGCACATGCAGGTGATCAGCCTGGACGACGTTTCGATTGCTCCAGACTTGCTGCGTCGCGTTACCGAGCCAATGGCTCAGCTATACAAAGTGATTCCGGTCTCGCATGAAGAAGACCTCAATCGCCTGACCGTGGCAACGTGTGAACCACAAAACCTATCGACCCAGGACGAACTTCGTCAGTTCCTCGGCTACGACGTGCAAATGGTCGTTGCTACGGAACGTGACATCCAGAAGACACTCGATCGCTATTATTCGGAAGATTCCGAAAGCTTTGAAGGTCTTGTCCGTGACCTGGAAGACGACAACGACTTAGCTCAAGCGGCCGCTGCCCTTGCCGGGGACGGCCCGATCGACATTACCGACGCCGAGGCTCTCGCCGACAGTGCTCCTGTTCGCAAACTGCTGAACATGGTGTTGCTGATGGCCATTAAGGACCACGCGAGCGACATCCACTTCGAACCATTTGAAGAAGAGTTCCGCATCCGTATCAAAGCGGATGGCGTGCTGTTTGAAATGGTGCCGCCGCCACGTCACTTGGCGTTTGCCATTACGACACGTATCAAAGTGATGGCAAACCTCGACATCGCCGAGCGACGGTTGCCGCAGGATGGTCGTATCGAACTGACCGTCGGTGGTCACCCGGTCGACCTACGTGTGAGCGTGCTGCCGACCATGTTTGGTGAAAGCGTCGTGATGCGGCTTTTAGACCGCAGCGTTGTGTCGCTGAACATTGAAAAAGTCGGCATGGGTGACGACACCCTTAAGCAGTTCCGCGGCGTGATGCACAAGCCGAACGGTATTGTCTTGGTGACAGGACCGACCGGTTCCGGCAAGACCACCACGTTGTACTCGGCGTTGAGCGAACTCAACTCGGTCAACGAAAAGCTGATCACCACGGAAGACCCTGTCGAGTACGACATCGAGGGCATCATTCAGATTCCTATCGATGCCGACTTGGGCAATACGTTTGCGAACTGCCTGCGAGCGATTTTGCGGCAAGATCCAGACGTGATCCTTGTGGGTGAGATTCGTGACTTGGAGACGGGCGAAATCGCGATCCAAGCATCGCTTACCGGTCACTTGGTGTTCAGCACGCTGCACACCAACGATGCTCCTTCAACGATCACGCGTTTGAAGGACATGGGCATCCCTACATTTATGATCACGGCCACCGTCGAAGCCATTTTGGCTCAGCGTTTGGTTCGCCGTGTTTGCAGCCAATGCCGCCAGGAACACGAACCCTCCAAGGATGCCATCTTCCTTCTTTCGATGAAGGAAGAAGAGCTTGCCGGCCGCAAGTTCTTTAAAGGGACCGGCTGCGAAAACTGCAATGGAACCGGATATAAAGGCCGTATCGGCATTTTTGAACTGATGATCATGAACGATGACTTGCGTTCGATGATCATGCAAAACACTTCGACGGATGAACTCCGCGACGAAGCAAAGAAGTTTGGTATGACGCCACTGCGTGATGCCGGTCTTCAGCTGGCCTTCGATGGGCTAACTACCCTGGACGAAGTGCTTCGCGAAACGGTCGTCGACTAACGAACAAACCACTTGCTGGCCAGCAATTACCGTACACCCATTTTTGACTTCATTAGCAAGAGCCCGACGTAGCCATGCCAACCTATCAATTTGAAGCGATGGACGCTCAAGGTCAGGAGATCCGCGACGTCATCGAGGCCCCGACCGAAGACGATGCCCAAGCGACCATCCGGCAGATGGGCTACTTCGTTACCCGCATCAACGAAAAGAAATCGCGGGAAAAAGCGGGCGCTAAAGGCAAAGGGAAAAATCGCGGCTTCACGATCGGCGGCGTCAGCCACCGACAGTTGACCACGTTTACGCGGCAGCTGGCCATTTTGCAGAATGCCGGTTTGCCGATTCTGCGAAGCCTTAAGATTCTCGAACAACAAGCCAAGCCTGGCCGGCTCAAAAACAGTTTGATGGATGTCTGCGAAGACATCGAATCAGGGGCAGGGCTTTCCGAAGCGATGGCCAAGTGCCCCAAATGTTTCAACCGCTTGTACGTGAACATGATCCGTGCCGGGGAAGCAGGTGGTGCATTGGAAGTCATTCTGATGCGTCTGGCCGACTTCATGGAACGCGATGCCGACCTTCGCCGAAAAGTGCAAGGGGCGATGATCTATCCATGTGTGGTCATCACCGTCGCCGTCGGTATCTTGACGTTTATCATGATCAAGATCGTTCCTACGTTCCGCCAGATCTTCGAGGAATTCGAGCTCGATTTGCCGGCCGTTACGGAACTGCTGATCACCATCAGTAACGGCGTTGTGAACTACTGGTACTGCATCCCGCTGATTCCGATTGCGGTGTTCCTGTTCGTCAAACTGCTTAGAAAATTCAAACATGGCCGCATGGGCTGGGACTTGTTCTTCCTGAACATCCCCATCTTCGGCGGCCTCGTCGAAAAGAACGTATTGGCTCGTACGACACGTACTTTGGGCACGCTTATTTCCTCCGGGGTTCCCATTTTGGAATGTCTGAACATCGCTCGCGATACCAGCGGTAACGCGATGTTCGAGCGGATGTACCACAATGTTTCGGAATCGGTGAAAGAGGGTGAATCGATCTTTAAACCTATGGAAGAGAACTGCCGAGCTCCCTTCCATCCGATCGCGCTTTTCCTTTGGGTCATCTTCCCGTTGGCCCCATTCATCTCATTCTTCTTCATCGAAGCGATGCAGCCGTTTGCCTGGCAAGCGGTCGGCGTGGCTGGTGCCCTGGGTGCCGGCTGGTACTTCCTGACACTGCGGCGACGAATGGTGGAACTGTTCGTTACCAATATGATCGACGTGGGGGAAGAGACCGGTGAACTTGACACCATGTTGTACAAGGTGGCCGACACCTACGACGAAGACGTCAAAGTTCTCACCGACTCGCTCACCAAGATCATGGAACCGTTGTTGATCGTGTTCCTCGGCTTTTCGGTCGGGTTCATCGTCATCGCGTTGTTCCTCCCGCTGGTCGACTTGATTCAGAACCTGAGTTAAGCCAGCCCGCCATCGACAAGGCGTCCCGGTTTCAGGGGTTTCGGGACGCCGAGTTTGGGAAACCACAATCTTGAAATTCAACAGCCCGACAGGCGCACCAGCGCCCGTCCATTTACCAAATCAGGGGCGAAGCATCGCTTCGTACTAGGAAAGGTCTACCATGACATCCCGTCCACGCGCATGCCATCGTGGCTTTACCCTCGTCGAATTGCTGGTGGTGATCACCATCATCGGCATCTTGGCAGGCCTTGCCCTCGTCGGCATTCGAGGTGCCGTCGTCAGCGTTCAACAAACCGCCATGAAAGTCGAGCTCGGTCAAATTGGTTCGGCGCTCGATCAGTACAAAGGGTCAGGGGCGTATCCTCCCGACATGAACTTTGTCTACTACCCGCTGACCATTAGTTCGCCGACGGCAGCTCAGCAAACGGCTCGTATCAACGAAATCAATCGCTTCCTGCGAAAGAAGTTTCCGCAGCGCAATCCCACCTCGGACGATCCGACAACCGCGGCAGCCCAAACCAATATGGCCGCCGCAGGCACGATCAATTCCGCGGCTACGGGAGCAAATGCCTTTGAACTCTGGATGCTCGATCCTTCGGAAGTCTATGTGCTCATCTTGATGGGCGTCAGCGCGGATGTCGAAAACCCGCTCACCGGAACCGGAGATCGTACGCGTCTGTTTGAATTCGATGAAACCCGCCTGGTCGATCCCGACAACGACGGATGGTGGTCGTACAAGACCAGGTACAGCGATTCCGAAATCGTCTACTTCAATTCCAAGTCGTACATCGACGGTAGCGGCAACGTGGCGAGTCTCGACATGTCCGATATCGGTTCGGCCGCCAGTGGTGTCGCGCGTCCCTACGCTCGCGTTGGCACCGGTGGTGCACTCGATTGGGTGAAACCGAACGGATATCAGTTGATGGTCGCCGGCCTCGACAACGACTTCGGTGTCTACGTCGACTCCTCCGGTACCGCGCTTCCGACGGCAATGAAAATTTACTCGTCCGGTACAGCGGACGTGACCGGCAGCGTTGCCTACACGCTGGAAGACTTCGACAACATCACCAGCTTTAGCGAAGCGTCGACTCTCGGTAGCGACACCGACTTGTAAAAGGATGTCCCTCATGCCTATTTCGGCACGACAACTCGAACGGAAACTGTTGCGACCAGCATTCACTTTGGTGGAACTGCTCGTCGTAATGGGGATCCTCGCGATGATGGCGAGCATGGTTCTCGTCGGACTTTCCTCCGCAGCCGAACAAGCACGTCTGAATCGCACTCGCAGCCAAGTTCAAAAGATCCACGAGTTGCTAATGCCGCGATGGGAAGAGTACCGGTACCGCCGCGTTCCGCCATCCTCGGCTGCAAACCCAAGACTTAAAGCACGAGATCGCGTTGATGCTATTCGCGCCTTAATGCGGATGGAAATGCCTTGTCACATTGAAGACGTTAAGTTGGGAGCAAGCGGCTCTGTGACACCAACTGGGGATGAACCTGCCCTTTGGAACTTTTATCAGCGTCGGGTGATGACTCGTGCGGGTGGCTTTGGAGGCTGGACGATCAGCTTCGATGACGCCGAATGCTTGTACATGATTTTGGAGTCCATTCAGGACGGCGATACCAATGGACTCGACTACTTCAAAGAGTCGGAATTCGGCGATCTCGATGGTGATGGAATGCCAGAGATTTTGGATGGCTGGGGACGACCCATTCGCTTTTTGCGTTGGGCTCCTGGATTTATCGGCGTTCGTTCCAACTTGCACCGACGTGATGCTCCAGATCCGTTAGATCCACTGAACGTCCGCGGTGGACGTGGTCAATCTGCCGGGACAGGCATCTATGACCACTTTCCTTTGTATCCACTCGTCATCAGCGCTGGTCCTGATGAACAACTGGACATTCCATTTCGTGTCGACGACACAGATGAAATGGCTGCGATGATTACCGGAACAGCAGCGTCGCCAGTTATTCCCAATGACCCCTATATTCCGATTTCTTCGCCATCCCAACCGCTCTACGATGGGCGACTTTTCGGCGAAGAATTTGATGTCGATGCGGATGGATACGAAGCCTACTTCGACAACATCTCCAATCACCAACTCGTAATCGCGGGGAATGATCAATGAGCTTTTTAAAGCAACATCACCGCGCTGGGTTAACGATTGTCGAACTGCTTGTCGTGCTCGGCGTGTTGGCCGTTTTGCTTGGCATTGCTGCCACGGCAGTCAAAACCGGCACGCGAGGGAAGAAACAGCGAGAAGCGGCTCGTCAGGTAAACGCGTTCATCGCCGGAGCCCAAGCTCGTGCATTGGAAATCAATCGCCCAGTCGGTGTCGAAATCGTTCGCGACGTTCGTGACACCGACGGAACGCCTGGGTTGAGCGCTGCCGACTCGGGGATCAGTAACACTTCGTTGGTGATGTATGTCATCGAAACACCACCAACGTATGCCGGCGACGACAGCAGCGCCACGGCGACATTAACGGCTGTTACCGGATCCAATGTCACGTTTACGGCAACATTTTCCTCGGCAACCGCGTCGATGATTGGCGTCGAAGGCTTCGTTCGCCCCGGCGATCTGATTCGCTTTGGATACCGTGGAGACAAGTACCGCATTATCGGTGTCGATACGACGACTCGCGTCCTCACTGTTTCCTGGGAACAAGGGCAAAGCCCTCCGACCCACGCCGCGGGATCGTATCCGTTTCAGATTTACCCGCAGCCTATTCGCAGCAGTGTTACGCCGCTGCAACTGCCCACCGACATGTGCATTGACCTGACATGCTCGGGCTTTGGCAACAGTGGTGGCCAGTTCGCCACGTGGAACTCTGGCTCGCACGAGCCGATTCGGTTCACGTTCAACCCACGCGGAGATCTTGACCGTGTCTGGACTTCCGCAAGTGCCTGGCAGCGAGCCAGCGGCAACATTCACTTGCTTGTCGGCAAGTACGATTTCGCCGTGAATGCGTTAGAGGCACTTAACAACGATGGAACCAACGACGGGATCACCGACATTGCCAACACGAGCGTCGATTACGAGCTGTTCCTGACAGATCCCGAATTCCCTACGAATCTCGGAGATGGAACGGCCATGTGGGTCTCGGTCAACTTCCTGACCGGGCAAGTGACGACGACGCGCAACAAACTGATTCCACCTACCTACAGTTTCTTATCAACGCAACCGGCCAAAAACCGAGACGTGCTTGCCACCGCTCGTGAGTACGCCACCAAGGTACTCACCGTCCAGGGAGAAGGGGACCAGTAGGCTTATGCTCTTCACCATGCCAAACAACACGAACCACTGCCAGGCACATCGCGGAATCACACTTATTGAAGTGATGATGTCGACGATGGTTGTCAGCCTCGGCATCCTGGGCCTGGTCGCTTTGATCCCGCTGGGGACGCACCTGACCGAACGAGGCGTCCAAGCCGACCGCGTCGCCAGCTTGGGCGAACGAGCCTACCATGAAGCGAAAGCACGGCAGGTTTTCAATCCAAGCAAATGGTTCATTCCCGGCGATACGGATCCGATTGGGAATATTGGGCCTGATGAAATCTCATTAGAGAGTGCTCGCCTACCAGTCCGGCAACCCTACATGATTGACCCATTATTTTTTGGGGCAAATGGTACAGACAGTTCACGAGTCGTTTTTCCATACGCTACTTCGCTGGCCGTCGCTGGAGCGAGTACCGCTTCGTTGGATTCAGCGAGCACTCGTCCAATCCAAATGCCAAGGCTTAGCCTTCGCAATGACTCCGTTGCAAGCGCACTATCGCTTCCTTTGGCACGGCAAAGCTTTCAATCGTACGACGACCTTGCATTTGAACGTCCCGATGATGGGGACTTACCATCGTTTCAGCGGTTCTATGAACGAGGGACTACGCCAACATTTGTTAAGCGACAAGCATTGGGCGAGTACAGCTGGATGATCATGCTAACTCCGGAACCCTTTGAGACGCGGAAAGTTTCAACTATTCCAACGGCACTTTCGCCAACCGACGCAAGCTGGATGCAACCTCCGATTGATATTACTCGGACACCTGCTCCGCCTATTGGAACTTCTGCCCTGACGCCGGTGTTGTCACGCGCAGCAACGGACGAGTATACGGCTCATGTTCTAATTGTGAAGAATCGCCAGGGAATCATCCCGCAAGGCGCAATAGGTGCGGCAGACCCTGAGTTAGTTCAATCGAATGAACGAATACTAAATGTCAGCGGATTCCTGTCCTCGGGTGGCTACTCCACAGGAGAAGTCGTTTTGCAGCAAACGACTGGCTCAAGAGAAGATGCTGAGGAACGCGTCTTAAAACTGAGCAACGGGGATTGGATCTGCCTTGTAAAAAGAATGCCTGCAAATGCGAACTACCCACGCGGCGATATCTATCAATGGTATCGCGTTGTGATGGTGGACGAAGTACTCGACAACGCGGGAACCACCACTGGAAGTGCATTGCCGTTTTCTCGTCGGGTTACTATCAGCGGCCCAGACTGGCCACTTGCAACAGCAGCAAGCGCGCCGACTCATGCCATCGTTGTTGATGGAGTTGTGGGTGTTTACTCCAAGCGTGTAAAGCTTGAATCCCAAACGCCGTGGACGCCGTAGCGGGCAACTTTTCACCGATCCCTTTTCCTTTATAAAACCCGTCTCGGCTTGCCAGGCCAGAGACGACACAAATAAGCGAACTCGGAAACTTTGCGGGGGCTGGTTTCCAAACGAGCGAGCAAGGATAGAAGACTTATGAAACGCATCGAGAGCTTTATGAATGCCAAGCAGCCGCGTCGCGGTGCCTTGCTGTTGGTGGTTCTCAGCATCTTGGTCCTCTTTGCCCTAGTTGGCCTGACGTTTGTCGTCGCGGCAGGTGCTTTTAATCGAGGCGCCACAGCCAATCTGCGCCGCGACATCAACGTCGGCCAGGCCTCCAGCGAAGCAGACGCCGCGCTTATGAACTTCCTGCGTGGTCCTCGAGCAGGAACGTACACCCCGCTCAAAGGCCAAGAGTTGCTTCGCGACAGTTGGGGCAATGATTCCGTCGTTGTTCGTCCCGTGACTGATCTCAACATCGCGATTGGTCATCCGCAAGATGGCGCCGCGACTCCGGCCGACATCGACCAGCTTTACGAAATCATCCTGACCGATCCGAACACGGCGAACACAACCACGCTGGAAGATGTCCTGAACACGCTCGGCATGCATTTGGTTGAAGAGTATTACTCAGGTTCGATCGTCACGTTTTCGTCAGGGCTCGCCCAGGGGCAGTCGCACCGCGTGATGCACTTCTGGCCGGAATGGAACAGCACGTCCGGCACGTTGGTGCGTGTCCGAATTGTCGTCGATGCCGATCCCGTTACCGTTCCCAAGCGAGTCAGCGGCGCCAACGTGCCTGGCAATGGCGACAACTTCGTGCTGAACGATCTGCCGTTCAACGGAACCGGGTACGGCTACGACCCAACCGATCCTACCGCACCCCGTAAGAAACGAAGCCTTAACCTCCGCGATGCCGACGGCGACCCCGTTGCGTTGGTCCCCAACATCAATGCGGCCTATCCCCTGGGAACGGTCGTCCACAGCGTGACCGGCGATACGATCTCTGTCGAAGCCGGCGGTGCCGACGAAAGCTACGATGCCCCCGATCACCAGAACATTTTCCTGTCGTATATCCCATGGGACGCCGCTTCCGGTGCACTCCCGACAACCAACGACATTTTGCCGTCGTTTCATCGACAAGATCTAGCACGATACTGGGTCAACTATCTTGGTGATAAAGACACAACGTTTGGCGCGTTGGACGCGAACGACCAGATTGCTTTGTTCCGTGATCCGACGATCACTACCCTTCCCGTGGCAGGAACGGCTCCTAATCCTACGCATGTTCAACTTGTTGAAAATGCACGACGGAAGGTGATCCTCCGCCCCCTGCCGGAACAGCATCCCAACTTTGACGGCAGCAACCCGAATTTCGATATCTTTGGAACGGCAACGAACGCACGATGGGATATCGACAACGATCTCGACGGGGTGGCGGACAGTATTTGGATTGACATCGGTTTGCCGATGAAGACCGATCGCCAAGGGCGACGCTACAAGCCGTTGGCTGCCATCCTTGTCAAAGACATGGACGGGCTCATCAACATCAACGCCCAAGGCTCGTACGCTCATTTCCAGCAGTTTGAATCGAACACTGCCCTGCCGCTTACGAACAACGCCGTTGGCAATCGTACGCTGATGAATCCAGCGACAACGCAGCTAAACCACGGGGCCTATTCGCCTGCGTGGAGCGGTGGCACGGCGACCTCAATGCAGCTTCCGCTGGGTAGCGGATATGGCCCTGCCGAAGTCAGTTTGTTTGGCATCTTTGGCGACTACACCAATGCCGCCGATCCTGACTTGACAGACGCGTATCGCCTCTTGAACGCTCGATACTCGTCCAACGACCTGATTAGAAACCTGGCATCGACCGCAAACCAGGTTCTCGATCCTGCCACTCCCGGACGGGAAGTCGTCGACAACACCGCTTCCCCCGTGGTGGGCTACGACGACGAACGTAGTCGCATGGACAACATCGGCTTGATCGATTCGTACACGACGTCTACGAGAAACCTGTTCTCGACGCCGCCAGATCGCCTGGGCTTGGGTCGTATGTACATCGACTATGCCGGACGTCCTCGCTTCCAGCCGGCGGTCAATCCAGCGACACTCGCCTCGCAGGCGACGCCTCCAGGGTTTGGTCAACGCCGCAACGATCCTTACGAAATGGATCTCTTACACCCCAGCCGTTACGACTCGCCATTTTCCTATCAAGAGCTGGAACGTGTTCTACGTTACGAAGAATACGACTCCGGTTCCGTGACCGACAGCAACGACCGCATCATGGAGTTGGCCGCCAACTCGCTGAGTACTTCCACTGCGAAGCGTCGTCTCATCACGACGGCCAGCTTCCAAGTGCCGACCACCAACCGGGCCGATATTCCTTACGACTTGCGAGACGAAGATGTCAGCGGCACGCTCGACAACGAGATCTTCAAGAACAAAACAGTCGAAGCAAAACGTCCTGCTCCAACCCTCGTTACGCTTTGCCAGGAACGTCTTCGTCGTCAGAACCCAGGCTGGGCAGGCCCTTCGCTGGATACCCGACTGCGAGAAAAAGTCCACCAACTGCTTCCGCCGGAAATCATGCGGGGCGAACCGTTCGATATCAATCGTTTGCTGGAAGCTCCGGCTGATGGCAACGACAACGATTCCGACAGCTACACCGACGACATTTTCGAGTTGCAGCGGCACGCCGAGATTCTTTTCCAATCGGCCTACAACACGTCCGGCACGTACGCACCGCAATCGCAATTCATCAACTGGGTGAGCGGAACGGCCGGCATGGCCAGCAATTCGCCTTCGCTGCCGACGCCGGTCAATTTCAGCAACCCCACTTCGTACAGTGCGTCGCGTCAGCTGATGGCTCGTTACTTGTACGTGATGATGCTGCTTCTGATGGAAGAGGATTATCGCTTCCCAACGTATCGCCAAGCGGCTGGTGCGGGAGCATACACGCCTGATGAACTGACCGAATTGACGCGTCGACGCATTGCCCAATGGGCGATCAACGTGGTCGACTTCCGTGATCGCGACGGCGTAATGACTCCGTTCGAGTTCGACCTTTACCCATTCCGAGACGACGAGAGCTCTGGCAATCCCTGGAATGTGAACGGTAACCTGGTCACGCAGATGGATGGTTCGGCCGGCATCGAGGGTGGCGATCCATCCCCTTACCGTCGTGTCGTCTGGGGGTCGGAAGCTCCTGATCTCTTGCTGTCGGAAACGCTGGCATTCCACGACCGTGGCATCAAAGACACCGAATGGGACAACGACTCCCAAGCGAAGCGTGGTACTGCGATGAGCGATGACGATACGCTCGATCAGTATCGTATTCCACAGGGATCGCTCTTCCTCGAGTTCTACAACCCACGCAATCTGGCTTCCAACAACCCTGGCTTCTCGCTTCCTTCCGAGTTGTACCAGAATGGCAAACTGCATCTCAATCGGATGACTCCAAGCGGCAATTCGCCCGTTTGGCGTGTCCTGATTGTGGAACGGGAAGATGTCGCAAGCAGTACGACTTCGAGCATTACCAAAGAAATGCTGCGAAACGATGGTCTCGATACCATCAACTTCCAACCACAAGCCAGCGACCGCGTGGCTGGCAACGAAGGAACGGCCGTTCCTGCAGCCGGCCTGAAAATGCTGAGTTCTGGTTCGGACGAGAACTACCAGATCGACCGAATCATTTACTTTGCCAACTATGCTTCGCCAGCTCCTGCGAACGATCGAGAGTTCCGCAATCAGAACAACTCGCCGCTGTTGCTTGAACCCGATCAATACTTTGTCGTCGCGCCCCGAAACGTGACGCACATCGGATCGGTTCCCGACCCCGCAGCCATGACCGCGGGCACAAACGTGCCAGGATCGTACTCGTTTGAGATCCAAGCAGTGCCCGCTGGCAATCGCCTCGACGCCGGCTATGGACACGATACACTCGTGTTCAACCGAAACGGATCGCTGAACGATCATCCGCTTCAGTATCCAAATTCGAGCACGCAGTCGAAGCCGAACCTGGCCATTGCCGTGACGATGGACCTGCCTGATGCGACGGTCTGGACGAACCAGTACGATACCGACGGAGCCCCCGCTGGGATTGGTCTGAACATCTCGGAACCACTCCGGGATGATTACTATCAGGAACCAACCCACCAGGCTCCCGGCACGATGGCTGGACCGTACGCCTACTATGGCGACGACACCACGATGTCGCTCCCGGATGTCCCTTTTGAAACCGACACGCCTGCCGCTGGCACGACAAACTTCCCTCTGAACGATCCCGATGGTGCTTCCACCGGCATACAGCGAACGGGGACTTATCCCGATCCTTCGGCAGGGGGTATCAACGCGGTCCAGGGTTACAAGTCGGCCGTTCTGCAGCGTCTGGCCAACCCTCTTTCCGACTTCCATGCGACGTTGAATCCGTACATCACGCTCGATCACATGCCGATCGATTTGACGGTGTTCAACGGCGAGGACAATCCTAGCACGAGTACCGATGCGACGATCACAGCTGATGCATGGGACCCATCGGAAGGTGGCCAAGATCCGAATGCCGCAACGACGGTTTACTTCCAAAGCCGCGAGCGTGGTCTTCGCGACAATGCAACGCAGAACTCCAACGGTAACCTGCTCGGCATGCTGAACAACATTGCCCCAGCATTGATTACCACACCAGACGGCATTGACGGTGTCCTGCGAGTCAAGCGTCCTGAAATTCAAACTCCACGAGATACGGCGACGTTCACCGATGCCGCTACTATGGAGGCCGAACACTTTGCACGACCTGTCATCCATACATTGGGCTACGTCAATCGTCAGATGGGCGTGCCGATTGCCAGTGGCGGTACCATCAATGCGGTGTATCGAGGTTCGCCAAATCCGGAAGACGCAGCTTATGCCCCTGATCCGATCACTCCAGTTCCTCAACCGGTGATCAACACGCCGTACAGCTGGCTACACTGGGCCAACTCTCCATATGTCAGCAAGTACGACTTGATGATGGTTCCGTCGTCATCGCCACAACGAATGCTGTTCGAGTATTCGCTGTCGAAGAACGTCGATCCATTCAGCACCGATGGCACTAACGATACCGAACGCTTGACCGACTTCCACGCTCCTTACCAGCATTTGTTCAACTTCTTCCATAGTGGAAAGACGAACGATCTGGATGGAACGTCGACCAGCAACGATATGTCGGCTCAGTTCGTCCGCATCTTCGACTACATTCATGTTCCTTCTCGCTTCAACGGAACGAAAAAGTGGTTCGACATCACCGAGTTCAATCCGCCAGGAACCGAACTTCGTAACGATGGTGGATCGCCCGCGAAGTACAACGATGCTCGACTGGGTTACATGTTCCCATTCAACCGTCGTTTGGAATTCCGTGAACCAGGCAAGATTAACTTGAACACGATCTGCTCGGAAACGGTTTATAACTCGATCTTCGATCCAGACTTCTGGCAAGGGACCGCATTTACGTTCCCCAGCTGGAGCGAGTTTGAAGCGAATCGACGTGGGCAATTCAGCGGAACAGCGTCGGAATACCCGTCGCGATTCTCGCACCCGTATCGCCCTTCCTCGGCATCAGAAATTGTGCCGGAACTGGGGACGGCGGCTTCGCCAGACAATCGCTTGCAGTTGCCACCAGTCGAAGCAACCGTTCTGCGATCGGTCGACCCAACATCCACAGGGACGAAATCGCCTCTGTTCGATCTCAATCTGCAAACCCCTGCGGTGACCAATGACGCCATGCGACATTACCGCACCGACGACAACCCGATGCTTCGTTACCAGGCCTATCAGCGTCTGGGGAACATCGCCGGGAACCAGTCGAACGTGTTTGCCGTTTGGATCACCATCGGATACTTCGAGGTCGAACCGCATGCCGTCGATGCCGACCATCCTGATGGTTGGGCTTTGGGCCAGGAACTGGGCAACGATACCGGCGACATCAACCGGCACCGTGCCTTCTACATCATCGACCGTTCGATCCCAGTCGGGTACGTGCCTGGCGAAGACTTGAACGTGGAAGACACGATCATGCTCAAGCGATTCATCGAGTAAACCGCATTCGGCCCCCGTTACCGTTGGTAACGGGGGCAATTCGGAAACACCACGCGGGGCGACTGGTCATGACGACTGGTCGCCTTTTTCATTTCGGGTAAAATCACTCGTTGTGCTGCCAAGCGAAGAGGGCCCGCTTTTGTGGGGCGTGCCTGAAATTCTAGTTTTTTGCCAAGCAAGCGAGAGTTCATGGAAGCCGGAATTGTCGGGTTGCCGAATGTCGGTAAATCGACCCTGTTCAACGCGTTAACCGCCGCAGGCATCGCCAGCGAGAACTACCCCTTCTGCACGATCGAGCCGAACGTCGGGATCGTTTCGGTGCCAGATCCGCGGCTGGATGTTATTCAAAACTACATCAAGACCCAAAAAGTCATCCCAGCCATCCTGCGCCTGGTCGACATCGCGGGCATTGTCCGCGGTGCTTCGGAAGGGGAAGGCCTGGGCAACAAGTTCCTCTCGCACATTCGCGAAGTGGATGCCATTATCCACGTTGTGCGCTGCTTTCAGGAACCGAACGTCGTTCACGTTGACGGCAGCGTCGATCCGATTCGCGACATCGAAACGATCGATACCGAATTGATGCTGGCCGACTTGCAGACCGTCGAATCGGCTCGCGACAAAGCCTCGCGTACCGCACGCTCCGGCGATAAAGAGGCGAAGGCGAAAGTCGAGATCCTAAACGAATGCCACGCCCTGCTGGCGGACGGTAAGCCGCTGCGTTCCGCCGATTGGCACGACCCCGAGATGTTCAACATCGTGCGGAACTATGGTCTTCTAACGGCGAAAAGCGTGCTTTACCTCGCCAACGTCGACGAGGACAACCTCGACGGCGAGGGAGAAATCGTTCAGCGTGTGCGAGCTCGTGCGGCGGAAGAAGGGGGCGAAGTCGTTCCCGTGTGTGCCAAGATCGAGTCGGAACTGATCGAACTGGACGATGCCGACCGCAAAGAGATGCTCGAAAGTGTCGGCCTTGAAGAACCAGCCCTCGCAGTTGTGGCCCGAGCCGCTTACAAACTGCTGGGCCTGCAAAGTTATTTTACGGCAGGCGAAAAAGAAGTTCGTGCTTGGACAATTCCGGTCGGTGCCACGGCACCTCAGTCGGCCGGAGTGATCCACTCGGACTTCGAGCGTGGATTTATCCGAGCGGAAGTCTACTCGCTGAAAGACTTGGAAGAGTTCAAAAGCGAAAAAGCAATCCGCGAAGCTGGCAAGCTCCGCGTCGAAGGCAAAAGCTACGTCATGAACGACGGAGACATTTGCCACTTCCTGTTTAACGTTTAGTCTTCCGCAAGATGACCATCTGCTGCTCGACGACCAGCAGATGGTCGCCAATGGCCTCTTGCTGAGCAGGAGCCAGCGTCTTGCCCCCGAAGCGGATCTGATAGTACCAATCGATCAGTTCTGCGAGGACCGACGGCATCTCGCCCCCGATATCTCGAGAGCGGCAATCGGCGATCACCGAGTCGATAAACTCGCGGGGCGTGTCAGATTCTTTTCGCTGCCAGCCCGCTTTGGCAAGCAGTTTCTCAACTTTGAAATAGAACCCGGCCCGATGCGTGCGACTGGGGAACCACCGCAGGAACATCCGTTTGACCGCCGGCCAATACCGCCGCGAAAGCGTCCGGACCACCTCAAAGATGACAACAATCACGAGCAAAACCAGCATCGTGAAGATCGAAGCGAACCCGCTAAACCACTCGTCGCTCATGTGAATGCCCATCGCGGCGAGGCTATCGCGGAAATACTTCACCCATTGCTCGCGGCTGACCCAGCCCTCGAACGGCTTGACCAGGTTATCGGTCAGAGGCTTATAGATGTCTTTCTCTTGACGCTCGCTGTTCATGCCGACAACGTAATCACGCCAGGCGAGTTCGACGTAGTCGTACCAATCGAGGAACGTATCGAAGACCGTACCGCTGTCCTTACGATTCGGCGAAGGACGCGATGCAGGCGTCGGATCGAGTCGCATCCACGCTCCGTTTGGGAAGTCTTCTTTGGAAATGCCGACCGGTAAGTTCTTGGGACTCAGATAGCATTCAACCCAGGCATGGGCATGCTTTTGCTTCACAGCATAATAGCCGCCGAACGAATTGAACTCGCCCCCTTTGTAACCCACGACAACGCGAGCGGGGATATCTTGCGATCGCAGCATGATCGCCAACGCACTGGCAAAGAATTCGCAGTGTCCGGTTCGGTGATTGACCACGAAGTCTTCAATTGGATCAAGCCGCGTGTTCTTCATATGCAGCGGCACATGAAGCGAATAAGTATAATTGCCATCCATCACAAAATGGCGTTCCAACCGCTGGGCGATAGCAAACTGCGTTGGCTCTTCATCGCCATTTCCAGGAATCTCTTCGACCAGCTCGTCGGCCGTTTTTGTCAAACCGTCAAACAGCGTGTCGGCGAATTCTTTATCAAGCGGTACCTGAGTGAGTTCCCGCTTTAGGTAATGCTGAAATTCTCGGTTGTCCAACTGGTGCTGACAGGGCGTTAAGTCCCCATCCGCTCCAAACGGGTTCCATGGCACCAGCATCTCGTACTGATCCGGCTGACGAACTTGGGCCTGGGCGTCCGTTTCCATCGACACGATCCCGAGCGTCTGGTTGTCGACGATATCGCGAGCGGTATTTTTCGAGGCGTACGCGGGGTAAATACTAAACAGCAGCACCCCTTCGTTCGTGCGATCGAAATGAATCGATTGATTGGTCGCAATCTGCTGACGAACCAGGTTCTTCGCCGACGGTGGCGGCTTCAGCTTGGAAACTTGATACTCCTTCAAGTTGCCAACAATCCACGTCTTGCTGTTCGGGAAATAGGTACTCAGCGATGTGCCGCGGAAGTACGGTTCGTACTCGGTGTCGATAATCGTGTCGGTGTTCAAGTCGGTCAGTCGAACACGCATCACAAAGCGATCGCTCTGCAAAATGCTTCCCATATCGTTCAAGGAAATCTGATCCTTGAACCCGGTCGTCGCCCCGGCACTGCCTCCTAGCGTCTGCGATAAGTTCCCCTGATCGAAGCGGGGGAAACAGTAAAACAGAATCACCGTCGCACACAGGGTGAAGAAGCTCATCTTCAGCACCTGAACGAACATCTTGCTGCTGGTGAACACCGAAGCCAAGTTGCCTGGAAGTTGTCCGGAAAGTGCGATCGCCGGCGTCGATACCTCGGTAGAATCGTTCGTTTCGGCTGGCTTCTTAGCCAGAAACGAGAACAACGGACGGTTCTCGACGGCATCGTGGGCTGCTTTCAGTTCCGGATCGACACGCAGCGTCTCGCGATAGACGAAGAACAAACAGAGCGTCGTCAGCGCGGTGAACATGTAAGGGATCAGCATCAAGCCAAACGCGACGCCAAAATCGAGCGCCGCGGCGACTACGACTTGCAGCAAACTCAACACGGCCAAATGCCAATAAACGCGTGTCGTCTTCGGCTGGAACAGCAGCACGACCTGCAAATAGATCAGCAGTTTTGCAATGGCGACTAATTTGTTTTCGCCGTCGCCCCAGAAGTCGAAGAACGAAAAGACCACGGCAATCAATGCTGCGAAATTCGCCAGGTTACGATTGAGCGTGATCCAACCCTTGATGTCGGTCAGGTACACCGACATGAACGCAGCGATGGTCGCCAGAACCGGCAGAGCCGAATTCGAGCCTTGTCCAAAGGCGAGAAAAAGCGAACCAAGTGCGGCCAGCAGCGCTACACTGATCTGAAGTAGTCGTTCGACTTTCATGAGACGCCTTCCACCGGTTTGGCTTTTTCTCGTTCAGGCAAGTGAAAGAACATTTCGACGTCGCCCCGTCCCGCCGCAACCGTTTTGACACGGCCCAATTCACTTCGCAGCTTCGAGTCATTCCACACGGCCGCGAAAACTTCGGTATCGGACAGATCGGTATTTCTCGTCGTCAGCAGTACAACACGCGAACCAGGACGCGACGTTCGCAGCGCGTTAGCCATCGCCTCGCCGATATCAAGATCGTTGGTCGGTACAAGCACCGCCAAGTCGTGCATTGCCTGAGCAACGTAGGCCTGAGAAACGTTTCCGACAATCGTTTCCGACTCTTCGCCGCAACATACCAGTTGCAACTGGCAGCCACCGACGAGGGCCAATTCCCGAACCGCCGTAGCGGCCATGCTGATGACTGTTTCGGCTCGCTGCTTATCTTCGGCGGTCGCCAAATCAGGCAACCAGGCATCGATCACTAAGACAAAGTCTTGCTGGTTCTGTTTCTCGAATTGTCGAACGACCAGCTCCCCTTGCTTGGCACTGCTGCGCCAGTGAATCCACTGTTTCGGGTCGCCATTTCGGAACTCGCGAAGACCGTAGAAGTCTCCCTCGAGCAAACCATGCTGCCGACGCGACGAAGCGAAGCCAGACTTTTCCTGTTGAATGATACGCCGCCAGGCCGGAGTCATATGTCCCAGCCGCGGCATCACCACAATCGACGTGACCGCCGTATCGGTTCGCGTACTTCGCATCAAGCCCAGCGGGAAAGCAGTCGTCGCGGAAAGCGGGCCGACGTTGTACTTGCCGCGCTTACGAATCACCGCTTTATAGGAAATGACCGCTTCGTCGCGGCTACCGATCTTCGCAAAAAAGACATCGACATGCTGCGGCGGCTCTGGCTCGAATCCAGCGATTTGCTCCAATTTATCTTCGATCACCACGGCATACGTCGATCGCCGCGAAGGATTGGTCGCCGTCAGTTCCACAAAGAATGTCTCGTCGCACGAAAGCAGCGACGGAACGCGGCGGGTAAATCGTAAGTTCCGCAAACTGCTGGTCACAACCCATAAGTTGAACAGCAACGGCCCCAGCAACATGCAAGCCAGGATCATCAGCAGAGGAATCGTACTACGGACGATAGCCCCCGCCAGAATGAAGATAAAGACGAGGAAATAGTAAGTCCCTTCCTGCGTGATCGAGACACCACGCAAGCGGAACCACGAGAACATTCTCGATCCGGCTTCGGACATAAGCCTGTCGCTTGCCTCTTTCGGAGTCGTGCGTTCCCCGGTGGGAACCAAACGTTGGTAAGCTTCCCTTAGACGGGAATCGAAATCTCATCCACGATACGAGCCAGCATCGACTCGACCGCTTCGCGTTGACCGGCGTGCAAAAATCCCTTGGGAATCACGCGGTGCGCCAGGACCGAAACGGCCAGGTTTTTCACGTCGTCAGGCACCACATAGTCACGGCCATCCAACAACGCATGGCTTTGTGCGGCGCGGAATAGACTGAGCCCTGCTCGCGTACTCGCTCCGACTTGCAAGTCATCGCTGGTTCGCGTTCCGTCGATAATATCGAGCAGATACTCGCTGATCGATTCGCTGACTTCAATTTTACGAACCGACTCTTGCAGCTGGACAATTTGTTCGCACGTCACTACCGGCGAGAGTTCCTCGACAGGTTCACCGATTCGGTGCGATTCGAGAATCGTTCGTTCGGCGGCCCGATCGGGATAGCCCATCGAAATCCGCATTAAAAATCGGTCGAGTTGGCTTTCCGGCAGTGGATAGGTCCCCTCGAACTCAAACGGGTTCTGCGTCGCGATCACCATAAATGGCCGCGGCAAATTGTGCGTCTCGCCGTCGATCGAAACCTGTCGATCGCTCATCGCTTCCAGCAACGCACTTTGTGTTCGAGGAGAAGATCGGTTGATTTCGTCCCCGATCACGATATTCGAGAAAATCGCCCCAGGGTGGAAGACAAACTCGTTGGTCTTCGAGTTGAAGATATTCGAGCCGACAATATCACTCGGCAAAAGGTCTGGCGTGAACTGAAGGCGGCAGAAGTTACCAGAGACACTTCGAGCGAGGGCTTTGCCCATCAGCGTTTTACCGACCCCAGGAACGTCTTCCAGCAGGATGTGTTCTCCCGCTAATAACGCCACCAGGCATTTCCGAACCACGTCGGGCTTTCCGACCACGACTTGATTGATATTCGATTCCAACTCGGATACGAGGCTTAGGAGCTCGGCTGGCATTCAATATCCCTTGCACGTGCTGATCTTCACTAAATATTCTTCGTCGGTGTCGACTCGCGGTAGGCATTACCAAACGTCAGGCGACTGTCCCAAAGGTACCGCACCTCACGATTCGTTTCAGCCGGGTCATTATAGCGAATCGATGAGGAAAAGTAGCGTTCTGGAAAACGTTTCGTGGGCGAACATGCCGAAAAGGATCTCAACACACACCTTACAATCGGCCGCAACATCCCATCGTTTCAGATGTTAACGTCACGCCGATTGTCAGGAATTCTCCGACCGGGTCACATCGGCCGTGGTGGCGTTCAGGAAACAGTGTTGTGAATTAGCATCATTTCGCCTGTTTTTACCTGACGCAATGGTGATTCCCGTAACTTGTTTCCGCATTGCCACTTAGAGCATTTTCACGCCTACCTCAAAAGCTTCCCCCCAAGTGTGGCATCCACTTTGCATTAACTACCTCTGCGTCGAATCGTTTGTTTCGCCTGGGGGACGAAGTGATGTCAGAAGTGATCGAAATCAACGAAATCGAAGACCTACGCGGTTACGAGGTCTTCTGGAATCGGCTCTTTCGCCGGACTCCCAATGCGACGTTCTTTCAAACCCTGCCGTGGTTGGAAACATACTGGAAGTTTTTCGGACACGGCAAGAAATTGCGGGTTTTACTCCTCCAAGTTGGCTGCGAGATCAAAGGGATCTTGCCGCTGGTCGAGCAAAACGAACGGACCAAAGCCGGAACATTGCGGACTCTGAACTTCCCGCTGGATGGCTGGGGCCCGTTTTATAGTCCGATCGGCAGCGAACCGACCGCTACCTGGTACGCGGCGATGCAATATCTGCAAGCGATTCCACGTACATGGGACATGATCGACATTCGATTTGTCGATCCAAGCGTCGATCGAGGACGAGCGTTCCATTCGATGCGTTGCCAAGGGATGACCCCAATCGCCATTCCGTGGAACACCTCTTACGGCATCGCATTGCCGGACGACTTCGACGATTACCTGGCCACGCGCAGCTCGAAATTCCGTGCAACCGTTCGTCGTACGCTTCGCAAGGGTGAACAGCATGGTGTGACGTTTCACCGCTATCGCCCTGCCCCTTCGGTTCATGCGATTGAACCTTCGGCGATCGATCTTTATGACGAGTGCGTCCTGCTTGCCAAACGAACGTGGCAGGCCTGTTCGACGACCGGCACCACGATCAGCCATCCGGAAGCGGCCGATTACTTTCGAGCTTGCTTTGTCAAAGCCGCCGAGATGGGCATGATCGATTTGGTCTCGCTACGGCAAAAGGACCGCATGATCGCGTTTGGCTACAACTTCCATCACCAGGGAAACATCCTTGGCACTCGCATCGGGTACGAACGAGACAGCAAACAGATCAGCCCTGGCACTATGATGATGGGGCATCAAATCCGAGATTCGATCGAACGAGGGGACAAGCTGATTGACCTTGGCCCGGAGCATTACGATATCAAGTCGCGATGGACCAACCGAGAAATGCCATCGCAACGAATTTGCCACTACGCTCCACTTTCCCTTGCCGCCAACGTGCTACGCATGGGGCATTGGTGGAAGTATGGTCGACCGGCCGCGTAGCCGCGTTGCCACTACGGGTCTTCTTCGCGGGGACGGATGCCGGTATCGATCAGCATCATGTCTGCCCAGAAGTAAGGGTGATCGAGCGTCTGCGGAATGTCGGCTCCGCTTCCTTTCAGCCGTGGCTCTTTCTTGCCTTCCAAAGGCATTTCGCGAACTCCCGCCATCGCTTCTTGCCAGGCCGTGCTTGCTGGCATCTCGGCCAATCGTGTCCCAATGCCTTCGACAATGGCCATGCTGGCAGAACCGCCGGAATGCCAACGACTCAGCACCACCGTTTCCGATCCAGTCGCCATCAAGCCGAGCGACGTTAGGAAGATATCGTTTCCGGTAGTGTTCCCTTTTAAGGCATCCTCTGCACCGGAATGGAACCCCGGCAGGTAGATCACCTCGGGACCACCCAGCGGCGACTTCAGCCAGGCTGCCAATTCGCTGCCAGACTTGCTGCGGTCGGCTTGGGCCGGAGACCAACTCCAGATGTCGCCTCGGTTGGCGTCTTCACTGTCATCGATCACCACCATCTGATCCCAAACTTTCGCCAAGATACTCGACGGCGCGACAGGTGGACGATCGATTCGATCCGTTCCGACAAAGACATCTTTCAACTGATCAAACTGCTGTTCGGTGATGTCCGAGTCGTCCGAGTTGAACAAACGCCCCACCACAATCGCGGTGTTCTGCGGACGCGGCCGGGCATCTTTCTGAGGAACTGCCAGGCTGGCCGTCGGAGCGTATCGAATCGGAATCACTTCCGAAAGCGGCACGGTGTGACCTGCCCCCAGTCCGTCATCGGTGTGCAGTGCTTCGAAGGGAACGTACCACAGCACATCGTCCGGGACGACTACCAATTCCGAGTACGTATTCCAGAATCCAGGCTTCAACGACGGTATGAACTTCTGCAACAGTTCGCTGGAAGTCGTCTTCCATTCGGTCTCGGCAAGTCCCTTCGCTTGAACGGGAGCATCTCGTTTGACCAGGCCAATCTGTTTTAGCAAGTCGCCAACTTGCCCTTTGATTTCACGCGGATTCTCCAGCGTCCAGTGGACGTAATTCTTTTTCGTAAACAGAAACGCATGGACGGTTTGCGTGGTGTTGAAGAACGTCAGCACCAACTGCGTTTCATCCAACTTCTCTCGAATCTCGGCCGTCGAACGAAGGGGCGGAAAGAGGAACTCACTCGGCGTCCGACGCAGAGCAATCGCTCCCAACAACACTTCGTAACCGTCGGAAACCTTTTTCAGTTCTTCGGCAATGTTTCGCTGCTTCGCGTACGACTCTTTGTCATCCGGCTGCAAACTGATTTGCACCAGTTCCCGCTGCAAACGCTTTGCTTCATCCTGAAATACTTTGATCTCAGGGTGCTTTGCCATCAGGTCTTGCCGCTGCAATTTCCCTTTCGTGTCGAGCGCCGCAGCAGGCGACTCCAACACCCAGCGCAGCGCCAACATGCGGCCACCAAGCGGTAACGTCGCGAAGAAACGCATCCGGCGGATTCGATCGGCCAGTTCCAACGCCAACTCTGGTTGCTTACGCATCATGGCCGTGTTGAACCAGTTTTCCATTGCTTTGCCATTGGGCGTCAGCAACACCGTCAATGTCTCGAAGGGATCAGAAATCCAGTCGGCATCGGTTGGCTCACGAAGCAGGTCGTCGTACAGCAACTGGGCCGAACGTTCCGTGATCGAGTTCGAGACGAACAGCTGATTGGTCATCTCGGTCTGATAAATTCGTGTCGAGACTTTGCGGTTCGCGGCCACGGCCGAGGCGAAGTTGGATGTCCCTTGAGCCGCATTGCCTCCTTGGAATGCCAACAGCGCGGAGAGGTATCCGTAACGAATCCCGACACGTCCTTGACGCATCGATCGACGATTCATCGCTCGGCGGGCATCTTCCAAAGCTGAACTCGCCGCTTGCAGATTCCCCAAGTACGAGTTCGCTTCTGCCAACGCCAGGCTCAGCTTCGCTCGTAACGCATCCAACTTCCGCAGTTCTCCCCAGTTGGCCATTGCCAATAAGCCCTGCGGCATCTGGCCAGCTTTCGTGATCATGCTGCAGTGCGACAAACCATCCAGCGCGTCTTCCACTTGCTGATACTGTTGAAACGCGACTGCCGTATAGCTGGCTTCCAGGAAATAGTTTTGAGCCGCTTGATAGTCTTGCTGTTCGAGGGCGATTCTTCCAAGCTGAAGCAGCGCGAGCGACGTCAGATCATGATCGTACGTGCCAGCCGTGGTTAGGCTTCGCTGCAAGACTTGCACCGCTTCCTCGGTTTTGCCGGCCGCGGCAAGGGCCAAGCCATGCTGCACATCCACCCAGGCGCCTGTCCAATGATTTGGTGGAGCCGGACGACGCTGTAAGATTCCGACCAACTGCCCCGTCAGGCCATCGTATTTGCTGATGGGGCCCAAGATCTCTTGCCGTCGATAAATGGCCAGGCCGACGCAACGGGCGATTTCCTTCGCACGTAGCGGCATAATTCGACTGGACGAGAGGACTCCCCCTCCGCGCACCACGTCTTGGTTCTGAGCGTCTGTGTTTCCCTGGAAAGTTGGCAGCGAATCAGGGAATGCCCCGATGGCCGTGTTGCGGCTCGAAGTGCCCCACGTGATGTTCCCGCGAGGGTCGTTGCTGACTGGACCAATCGGCTGCAAACCATCAGGGCTGATGCGCATCATCCAGTTGGAATTCTGTACGTAAAGCAGTAACGCTGTGTTGTAATTTTCCAATGCCAGCGCGTTGTTTCCCATCTGAAAATGGCACTCCCCCAGCATGGTGGAGTAGCAAATCGAATCGACCCAGCGTCCTTCGGTCGAACGAACCCCGCTGCGAGCGGCCGAATTGAACACCTCGCCGGCGCTTTCGTAATCTCCCTGATAGAAAGGGATGAACCCCGCAAAATAGGCATCGGAGGGCACCACGGTGCTGCGGCGCATGTTTTGTGCCCCTGCGATGTTGGGGAGCAGCATGCCAGCAATGATGGTGAAAAGGACGAGTAAGAGAGGTCGGTTGCTAGCCAACAACATCGGCAAGCTCCTTCGGGATGGCAAATGCGGTGGTGTTCACGCCATTCTACCCCCCAAGTGAAAAGGTTTCATCGAAAAAGACAAAACGTTAGCTACCTAAGCGGCCCAATTTGCGGTGCCTGAAAGGTTTAAGCCGACTCAGCGGTGCTATCGTTTCAAGTGACAATTTGTATCGAATATGACGATTTGGCTGCATGTGGCGGTTTTTCCCGTTTTTGATGCAAAGTTTCGTCCTTCACAAGTCGATACCGGATGTAACGACTTTACGCATTCCATGCGTTGTTCACTTACGCGACCCTTACAGCCCGCGGCGAACATGGATGTGGTTCAGGACGAACCGCTCGCCGACTTGGTGGAGACTTCCAAGGATGGAAACGAAACGCACCTGGATTCAAACCACGTTGTACTCCGGCCTCGGATGTCTTGCTCTGTTGGCTGGAACCGGATGCCAAGTGGATGTCGGCGGACAAACGCTGCCGAGCCCTTACTACATGAGCGACGACGTTCAGTACTATTCCGAAGGTCCGGAATTCAAGCTGCAACGTGAATCGGACGCCATGGAAGCTTACAAAGCCGAAGAAGAAGCCCGCCAAGGCAACTCCGGCTACTAATTCGCTTCCCGCGATCACCGTACAACACGGAGCACCGCGTTGCATTCACCCGGCAGCGCGGTGTTTTGCTGCGCGCTAGTCGCGAGTTAATCGGCTGCCGTTGGTAGCTGCGAGCGGTACTTCCGCAGCGGACATGCCACTTCGTAAACGCTCGCCAGCGACTCTTCCTTATAACTCTTTCCACTGCAAATAGTCGCGGGCACGTTCCATCAGGCAGTACGCGCAGACGACGTTGTCCCAGCTGTGTTCTTTGCCGAGGATGTTCGAGGCGTTCACTTGCTCGACTTTGTCACGTTGTTGGCTGCTCAAACTGAAACCAATGTATCCGGCCGCTTCGTCTCCCTTGCGTTGGGTCGCCATGCGGTAAAACTTCAGGATCTTATCGGCCCCGTTGAAGGCGTTGTACATGGCATCGACGACGTCCAACGCCATGCCGTTTCGCCCAGTCGGATAGATCGCCGAGTAGGTCACTCCGGCCGAAAACAACGCGACACGGTAACCATGGACGTTGGTTTCATGCTCGGGAAGGGCTCGTCCTCGCAGCGATCCGCCGGCCATCAGGTGGCATGCTCCCGTGACCACACGCGAGCCGAGACTGAATGCCGAAAGCGACACTTGTTCTTCCGCTGGTAACGTCATCAAGTAGGAAGCGAGATAGTAGGCATCGTCATCGGCACGGACCGCATGCTCGCGAACGGTACGCAGCGGCTTGGGTTCTTCCTGGGTTGGCCAGGACCACATGATGTGACGAATCTTTTGATCCATCGACAGACCGCGTGTGACTTCGTGGTACATCTCCCAGCCGCGGCGTTCGGCCCAGTACGAATCCATCCAGTTGCCGTGTACGTAGATACTTGTCAGGCCGCCGGGCGATTGGGTTTCGATAAAAGCTTCCCACGGCACCGAGACCCATCCTTCGCCGACGAGGTATTGCGAGACCTGAATCTTTTCGACAGGAAGCTCCCACCCGCATCCGCCTGGCAGGCAGCGCGTGGAAAGCAGAAAGACTTCGTCTCCCGGTCGTGGCGTTTTGCAGGTATAGCCGCACGGATAACCGTCGATTGACTCGCGATAGCCCGACGTCGCCGCGGACGCTGACGTTCCCATCAATAGCAGGAACAGCGCGGCAAATAAGAACGAGCGAATCGTCAGGGCAGGCAAAACGTAAGCGTTCATCAAAGTTACAGGCTTGGGGGGAGTTTGGCGGTCACGCAATCCATCGCAGTAACTTTACCATCTAAAAAGTGACATGTGATGATTTTTTTCAACACACAATGTTGCGAGAAATTCTCATGTTCAAGTTGCACATCGTTAGTTGTGGGGTAGTGTTTGGCAGCCAAACCTGTGCTTTGTACATTTCCCCAGTCGCAACGTTCCCATGAGGAGACCTCCCATGAAGCGCTTTACGCTAATGCTGACGTGCGTGGCATTGATTGCCGCAACGTCCGGTTGTCGCTGCGGGGGTAATCTGTTCGGCGGGCAATCGAGCAACAGTGGTTGCTGCGGACCTGTTGAATCGATCAGCCCCACCATTACGAACTACGAACCCGCAATTTCGTACGAAGGTTCGTACAACGACGGCTCTTCGGTCATCGTTTCGCCATCGGTTGAAACCTTGCCACCAGGCCGTTAAGCAGCCCCCTTGGCACTACGCCAAACGGCAACGAACTAACTTGCCACCTTGCGATCGAGCATGTCTCGCAGCCGCAAGGTGGCTTTTTTTATGGCTTTAACCCTCTTCGGTCGATCGAGCAGAGCTACGCTGGCTTATCTGCTTTAGTCCGTGTATTCGGCACGACTGATAAAACAGTTGCGGCTCTTAGAACACCCAATTCTTGGGGCGACTGTCTCAATTCCGTTCCCCAGATTCGCCCGTCGCGTGCACGATGACTAAGATAGAGTAGAGAGCGGCCGGTGAAGGAATGCTTGCCCGACGGTGCTCACGGAAGACACGAACCCCTTCGATCTTCCATCTCTTTGATGAGAATCATGCTGCGAACCACCCTCGCTCTACCTGTTTTGCTTGTACTGGCGATCCTCTGCCCTCAAACGGCTTGGGCCCAATTTGAAAACGTTCAGCCCGACGAGGCCGAATCGGCCACCGTTCTAGGGACGGCGAAGACAACCAAGTACCAAGTTGGCGTCAAAATCCAAGCGGTCGGCGGTCCTTGTGCTGGACTTACCGCAACGATTCCTGTCCCCGCCGATTGGCCGGAACAAACGGTTCGTTTGTCGGACGAAGAAATTTCGCCTGAAATCGGCCGCGTTGGGTACCGACTCGTGGAAGGAACCGTCAAAGAGATGATGATCTCGGTTCCGCGGCTCAACCCTGGGCAAACGGCTGTGGCGGTTATTACGGTGGAAGTCGAACGCCGTTCCGCTTCACCGCCGGAAGATACCTCGGGGCTGATCGTCCCGCGACGGCTTCCGCTGGCCATGCGGCGCTATCTTGGCTCGAGCCCCTATATCGAATCCCGCCATGGCGAAATCCGCCGCAAAGCGAGTGAGATCACCAAAGACATTGAATCCGACTGGGATAAAGTCGAAGCCATTTACGATTGGGTTCGCGACAACATCAGCTACACCTCGATGAAGCCTACCAACGCCGTGACCGCATTGCGGGAAGAAAAAGGAGACTTCGAGGACGTCACTGGGCTGTTCATCGCCCTCTGCCGTGCATCGGACATTCCGGCCCGAACGGTTTGGATTCCTAGCTCCAGCTATGCCGAGTTCTACCTGGAAGATGCCGAAGGCGTTGGCCATTGGTACCCTTGCCGCGTTGCCGGCGATCGTGCGTTCGGCGAAATGCCCGATCATCCGATCATCCTGCAGAAAGGGGACAACTTCCGCATCCCCGGCCGCAAAGACCCTGTCCGTTTCGTCAACGAAAAGCTCAGCGGCAAGTCGGTTCGTGGCGGCGGTAAGCCCCAAGTCGAATTCGTCCGCGAGGTGCTCGGTGGTTAGATCCCTGGCGAAACGCCCCTTCCCTGCCCTGCTGCTATTGCTGATCGTTTTCAGCGGAAACGTATCGGCCCAGTTCGGTCCGGCCCCTTCAATCGGCACGCAGGATAACGATCCGAATGTCTTCGAGACCGGTTTCACGTTGCAAGTTGCCGGCCCGGCGCTCGGTGTCTCGGCGACGTTTCCCGTGCCGGCCGCGTGGGAAGATCAAACGGTCGAACTGATCGATCAGCAGCTGCATCCAGCCAGTGCGAACTTACGTTTCGTCGATCTCGACGGCACCAAACAGGCCCGCGTCGATATTCCACGCATGGCGGCCGGCGATTCGGCCAAAGTCCTGCTGCGTTTTCGGGTCGATCGAAAACCAATCGAGGCCCCTGCCCAACCACAAAAGCTGACCGTTCCCGGCACAAAGGATCTCGCTCGCGACGCACGCAAGTTTCTGCTGCCGAGTCCGTTCATCGAAAGCCGCGACAGCAAGATCGCCGCGCTCGCCACATCGCTGGCTCCGCCCAATGCTTCGATCTGGGAAAAAGCGGAAGCCTACTACGATTACGTCCACGAAAACGTCACCTACGAGAACGGCCCGATGAAAGGAGCACTCGCTGCCCTTGACGAAGGTCGCGGTGACTGCGAAGAGATGACGACCCTATTCGTTGCGTTATGTCGCGCCGGCGAGATCCCCGCGCGAACCGTCTGGGTTCCTGGGCACTGTTATCCCGAGTTCCTCACGCAAACCGCCGATGGCGAAAACCGCTGGGTTGCCGTCGAAATGACCAGCAACTTCCCGTTCGGCGTCTCGCCCGAAAAACGCCCGATCCTGCAAAAGGGAGACAACTTCCGCATCCCCGGCAACCGTCGCCCGCAACACTACGTCAAGCAGGAACTCGCCATCCGAGACTACAAAGGAACTGCCCCGCCGGTCATCAGTTGGCTTCCGCCGGAAACCAAAGAACCACCGCGAGCGAATTAGCTTTACTTCGTTCGCGACCGCATGCAGCGAACGCTCATCAATCCCAGGTTGGTACCCGTTTTCAAACCGGTACCAACCAATCCATTACCACAGCGCAAAAAAGATGGCTATCCGATGCGGGACATCGATAGCCATCTTACGACTGTTGTCTTGGGTGCCATGCTCACGTCTGCGTGGGCATGTTTGTCGCTTCGAATCGGTCGTCTATTTCTTCTTCAACGCGCTGAGGATATCGTCTCCCATGGCACGTTCTTTCTTCACGCCGTCGATCACGGCGATCACTTTGCCCTGTTCGTCGATCACGTAGGTATCGAAACCTTCGGTGCTGTACGCGCCGGTCTTTTCCGCTTCCAGATCCAATGCAAACGGCATGGTCGCTTTCGTTCGGTCGCGGATCTTTTTCAGACCTTCGCTCCCGGTCGCTTCTTCGCGCCAGATGACCAGCAGTTCGGCTCCTTCATCTTTGATGGCATCGTAGTGCTTTTGCAGATCGACAATTTGCTTCATGCAGAAGGGGCACCAATTGGCACGGTTGAACGTCACCACCAACTTCTTTCCTTCGAAGTCAGAAAGGTTGATCGTATCGGCCCCTTCTCCTTTCAAAGAAAACGCTGGGGCTTGATCGCCCACTTTCAGTTCCGCCGCCGAAACCGCCGACGCCATCAAACCGACCGCCAACACGCACAGACTGCTAACCCACTTCGCAAACATGATTTTTCTCCTCGAATTTCCAAGTTGAACCACAACGGTGATTATAGAGTTACCTCCACCCCGATGGCGAACCGTGCCCTGGCTAACGCTTTGCCCAATTTTTAACGAATCATTGGGAAGGACTTAACGAAACGACCTCCCCCGCTCCGGTCCTCTCGCCCCTCCGGAGAGAGGGTCAGGGTGAGGGGCAAACTAGGTTCGCGCATCTCTGTACACATCGAGCCTGTCTACAGTCCGGGTGATACCGACCTTCAAATCGGTATCGCCAAAGCCAACAGGAAGCCATTGCACACCGTTAGAACTGTCTGGAACGTAACCATACAATTCAAGCCACATGCCATGGCTTCTTGTGGCCGCATTTCCTTTCAAGGTACCATAAAACGCCGAGGTGAAGCGCATGTCGAGGAGGACAACGGCATGGCACGGGGCACAAGGGCCGACCATTCTTTTGCTCCTGCGCACGAAAAAAGCCACGGCGATGATCGCACCGTGGCTTTCGTTCTGTTTCGACAATCGGCGCCGGTGACTAGCGAACGACGCGAAGATTCACTTCGGAATCGGCCGTCCCAGGTACACCACCAGCAGGAACCTGGCCGCGATTAGCAGGGCCAGTCGCTCCCGGAATAGGCTGCGTGACGTTGGCCGTTGGCGTGCTCAAAGATTGAACACCGCCGGCTCCTTGGTTCAGGACACTTTGCAGCAGTTCTTCCAAACGTTCGCCACGTGGATTGATTTCCACAACCGTTCCGTCAGGACCCACGAAAACCAAAAACGGCAACGCTTCGACACCACAGCGTTGAGCGTTGGGGTCTTTGAAACCGGTGTTGTCAGGGTCGGCGCTCACGACAGTCGGCCATGGCAACGAGTTGCTTTGGAAGAACGCACTACGAGCACGGGGATCGTCATCCAAGTTGATGCTGACCACCTCGAAGCCCTTGGCGCGGTACTTCTGATAGACCTGTTTGATGTTCTCCATCTCTTCGATGCAGATCGGACACCAAGTCGCCCAGAAGTCGACCAGAACCCACTTGCCTTTGTATTGGCTCCAATCGAACGGGGTCCCGTTCATGTTGTTGCCTTCGACGACGAATGGCTTCGCGATCAGCCCGGTTCGCTTTTCAGCATTTTTGACCGAGATATTGACCGATTCGACCACTTGGGGATCAGGGTGATTCCCATAGAATTCCAGCATCAGGTTGGCCAGCTTACGAGCCAGCTGCATCTTGCGGTAATCTTCCATCTGCATTTCGATGGTCGACAACATTTGCAGCGGTTCCAAGTCGTCCTTCGGCTTCGTAGCAATCCACGCACGAATGGCGGCAACCAACTGATCCTCCGATGCTTCGTCGCCATTGGCGGCGGCCATCATCGTGCCGAGAATCTTGTACTGCATGATCATGTCGTCCAGCTCTTTGGCACGCTCGGCCAGCTTCTCATCCTTGGCCCCAGTGAAGGAGTTCTTCATGTTGGTCAGGATGGTGACCGCTTCGTTGGTATGCCCCATACGAGCAAACACGGTCGCCGCATTTTCAGCGACGCCAAAGTGCATGATATCGGCGTTGGGATCTTGAATGATGTACTGCGAGTCTTCCAGAACCGGCTGGAACAGCGATGGCTCGCCGGCAGCAAACTGGGCCAGCATCTGTTCAAAGAGGAACAAGCGGGCAAATCGCGAGACCTCTGGATCGTTGGAACCGGCAATATTTTGAGCGAACTGAATTCGTTCCTGGCGAATCTGGTCGGCTTGATTCGGCAGAATTTGAATCAGCATTTCATAGGCGTTGAACTTGAACTGCACAGCGTTCTTGCGTTCTTCCGAAGTCGCTCCAGGAACCGCCATCAGCTTATCGGCCGCGGTGATCACGTTGGAGTAAACCTTGGTGGCAAACTGTCGCAGTTCTTCCGGGGTGGCGTTGTCAGGAAACGGAACCGCGGTCAGGTTGTTCATGTACGTCAAAAGCTCGGTTGGCGTCCCGTTAGGAACGTTGTCCAAGTCCATCTGAGCGGCCAATTCCGCAGGCGTCATCGGCGGAGGCAGTTCTGGCTGAGCCGCGGCACCACCGGCGTTGACTTGCATGTCCGCAGCCCCTTGAGCAGGAGCCGCCGCAGCGGGTGGATTGGCTGCAGGAGCAGCGGCATTGTTGGCCGTCAACTGCGTTTGCATGGCCGGTGTTTGCATGGCCGGCTGTGAAGGGGAACTCGTTGCCGGATTGGCTGGTGTTTCCGTCCCCGTGCTCGCGGCCACTTGCGTGGTCGGTTGCGACGTACTTGGAGCGGCTGCCACGGGCGCCGAATTATTGGTTGATGGTTCGATACTGGCCGCCGGTGGACTTGCGTCGCCGCCACCACACCCAGCCAACATCAGCCCTGCCGCAGCTGCCATCGCAGCCGACCAACAACTTTTGTTCAGCAACACTTGAACTCGCATGGAACACTTCCTGATGAAATTTCTCGGATCCTTCCCGATTGCCCACGGAAAGTCGCGGCGGAATTCTAGAGGAATCGCCCAATCGACACAGCGCCGATTTCCAAGATTCTTGCTGGCACGAGCACCCCAGTGGGGGTATCCCAGGAGAGCACGTGCTCCTCGCTAGCAACGACATCGAGCAGCGTCCCGGCAAGAGGGTTCGTCCGGGGCATCTTAAACGCCATTCGTCCTGCCAAGATTAAGGACGATTCCGCTCCCCAATTTCAGAAAACGAGTGCCGTGAACCGCTGTGACACATATTCTAACGAAGTATTGTCCAAACGTACACGTTTTATGCGCGACTTATTGAAGACCCGTGCGGGCAATCAGTCCTTATCGAGCCCTTTTCCGACACGTTCGGTCCGGAAATTAGAGGCGGAGAAGCCCCGCTAAGCGTTTTGCTCGGCGCTTGGACATTCCTTCGCGATAATAGCGAGCGACTCTACCCTGACTACGAAACTGTGGCGTCATCGAATTGCCCGCTGAAAATCGTGCGGCCGCCATCCACAGGAACGCAAACCCCTGTAATGAAAGGACTTTCGACGAGAAAACGAACGGTTTGAGCCACATCGTCAGGCTCGCCCAAACGCTTCACCAACGTGGCATCGATCGCCGCCTGACGCTTCTCGTCGCTCGATCCTTCCGGCAGCAGCACCTGACCTGGGAGAACTGCGTTGACCCGGATAGCGGAATTTTTCGCCGCCAAATCAATGGCCAGGCTACGAGTTAAGGTAACAACTGCTCCCTTGCTGGCAATATAAGCCGAGAACCCATGAGCTGGTCGAACGACCGACCAGTCCGCGATATTCACAATCGCCCCGCCGGTGGTTTGCTCCTGCATCCGAAGAGCAACCCAGCGACTGCAATTGAGGACCGAAAACGTGTTGACCTGAAACTGCTTCTCGATGTCGTCGGTCGACAATTCATCGAGGGGGGTTGGGCTGAAAATCGAGGCCGAATTCACCAAGACGTCGATTCGGCCAAAGTAAAAGTGGACTTTATCGACCATCGACTTGATCGAGTCTTCGTCGGTAAGCTCCGCTTGAAACGCCTGGGCTTCGACGCCGCGACCGTTGAGCTCTTGGGCGAACGCTTTGGCTTCGTCCATCGAAGAGTTCGCGTGAACGGCAATGCGGTAACCAGCGTCGGCGAGATGCTCGGCGATGACACGTCCGACACGCTTCGCACTGCCGGTAATCAGAGCGACCGGTTGGACGTCGCCGAAGGTTCGTTGCTTGGCAGACTTCATGGGGCGATCACCTTGGCTTCAGGATCGGCAGCGTGGAACTTTTGAATGATGTCCCAAGCCTCCGTCGGCGAGTCGGCGAAGCTTAACAGTTCGAGGTGTTCATCGCGAATGACTGCTTCGTCGGCGAGGTAATCGAAGTTGATCGCCTGTTTCCAGTACTCTGTGCCGTACAGAATGATGGGGATGGCCTGCATCCGATCGGTTTGACGGAGCGTTAGAGCATCGAACAGCTCGTCAAACGTCCCGAACCCACCGGGGAAGACGACGAGTGCCTTGGCTCGCATCAGGAAGTGCATCTTCCGCATTGCGAAGTAATGGAACATGAAGCAGAGATCAGGCGTGATATAAGGATTCGGGTGCTGCTCTTCGGGGAGCGTGATGTTGAGCCCGATCGTCGGTGCTCCGACATCGTACGCTCCGCGATTTCCCGCTTCCATGATGCCGGGTCCGCCCCCGGTGACAACGACATAGTCGTAGCGATCGTTGTTGTACGAATGCTGCGACACCAACGCGGCGAACGCCCTCGCTTCGTCGTAGTATTTGGATTTCGCAAGCTGTCGTTCGGCTCGATGGATGGCTCGTTGAATCTGCGGTCGATCCCCTTCTTCATCCCGTTGTTTTTTGAGTTTGTCGAGTCGCTCTTGAGCCTGCGACTCTTCGACAATTTGCGTGCCGCCAAACAAGATGATCGTCGAGTTAATCTTCTTGCGACGCAGATAGAGGTCCGGCTTGGTGTACTCTAACTGCATCCGCAAGCCACGCATCGCTTCGCTTTGCAGAAAGTCGGTGTCGAGCTCCGGCAACACATAGCTCGGAGAATTCATGATTTGTTCGAGGTTTTGTTCTTCATGTTGATCCATCACGCTTGCTCCTCTAGTTCAAACGACTCACCCATCCGTGGAATGATTGTGCGGAAACCCAACCGTTGCCGCATCAAGCCTGATAACACGGAAGCACTTTCTGGCTCGCCATGCGTCAGGAAAACAAGTTTCGGCTTGGGTAATCCCGAAACCCACTGCATCAGTTCACTTTGACCTGCGTGCCCACTCAGCCCTGAGATCGATTCCAAATGAGCATTGACCGGCACATCACGTTTATGAATTCGGACGGTCTTTTCACCTTCCTGCATTCTGCGTCCCAGGGTGCCAGCCGCCATGAAACCACCCGCAAGAACCGTGTTCTGCGGCCACGGCAGACGTTGTCGAAGGTGAAACAGAATTCGACCACCGGTCATCATCCCAGACGATGCAATGATCACCGCTGGACCTTTGATTTTGTTGAGTTCTTTCGACTCTTTCGAGCTTCGCACCATGTGTACGTTCGGCGCGTTCAACACGCTGTCTCGACCATCCAAGCGGCCTTCGGCCAAGTCGTGGTCTTCCGAAAAATCGCGAAAGATCTCGGTCGCGTCGACCGCCATCGGGCTATCAAGATAAATCGGGATCTCTGGAATCCGCTTGTCGTGCATCAACACTTGCAGCAGATAGATCAGCTGTTGCGCACGTCCCACTGCGAAGGACGCCATAAGAATCACGCCGCCACGCTCGATCGCATCGTTCATGGCCATTTCCAACGAATCCAAGACGTTTCCGTCAGGGTGATCCCGATTACCGTACGTGCTTTCACAAATCAAAAAGTCGCACCGCGGCGGGTCGTGAGGATCGTGGTAAAGCGGAGCATCGTATCGCCCTACGTCACCGGAAAAGAGCAATCGCAGCGGCGGGTCTTGGTTGCGAACTTCGACCTCGATCATATTCGATCCAAGCAAGTGTCCTGCGTCGTGAAAGCGATACCAGATCGGTCCAGCTGCCTGATGCCACTGGGAGCGAGGCTTTGCTTTGAGCTGCTGGATTGCCTTGCGAGCGTCTTTCGGATCGTACAGAGGAAGGGCCGGCTTATGGCTCGAAATCCCTTTGTAATTGAAGTACTCCGCGTCACGCTCTTGGTTTTCCGCCGAATCCAACAGCAGCAGTTCAGCCAGACGCTTCGTGCCCGGCGTGCAAAGAATAGGACCGTGATAGCCATCCTTCACGATCCGCGGCAGATAGCCAGTATGATCGATATGGGCATGCGTCAAGATGATGCGGTCGAGCGAGTCAGCGGTGAACGGCAATGGATCCCAGTTTCGCTTACGCAGTTCTTTCAGTCCCTGAAACAAACCGCAGTCGATCAGGACTTTCGTCCCGTCCGCTTCCAGAAGATACTTGGATCCGGTGACTGTTTCCGCCGCCCCGTGAAACGTCAATCGCGTCATTCGACTACCTTGTGCGTCTGAGTTGCCTGACTTCCTAACCCTTTAATCTGAACCACTCACGCCCGGTTTACAATGGGCCTGACATTTCAAGGATTGCCCTGCGATGTTCCGCGACAAGGACTACCTGCTGACGAAGGACGGCCTGATCTTCAATGTTCTGGGAGATCAACACGAGGGTGGCCACGTGACCGCCGGGCTCAAATATACGAAAGAAGGTAAGTGGATCGATAGCTATCGGGATGCCACCCATTACTTACGCGACCACTATCCAGCCTACGTCAAAGAGAAAATTGTCGTGCCGCTGGACCAAATTGAAAAACACCTGAAACCGTTGCAGCGTACACGACAGTTATTGAATTCAACTGAAGAACTTGCTCCACGTCATCGCATTGCCCTCGAACTGATCGACGTACTGGCCGAGTGTTGTCGCATTCCACCGTTTGAAGTCGGAATTACCGATTCACTTCTTTGGGGCGAAGGCAATCCTCAGTCTGATATCGACTTAGTTCTTTACGGCAGCGAGGTAATAAGCGATTTTCAATTGAAATCGAAGGAGCTCTTCCAGTTTGACGATCTTGAACCGATCGATCCCTCGTTCGTTCAAAGACCTCCCGATGTCGACGATGCCACGTTCGAGACGATGCTTAAGCGGAAAGCGAACCAAGGCTATTTTCGAGGAACACGCTTTAGCATTCGCGGAGCATTGACCGACGAAGAGGTGCTGTGGAGTTCCGAACGACGCGAACCGTTCCAGCCGGTCGAATCGCAGCGGAGAGAATTAGAAATCGGCAATTGCGACGACAGTCTCCTCTTTCCGGTCCAGTATGAAACCAGCGAAGGCTTGCCACTGGTTTCGTATCACATTGGGTACGAAATGAGTTTTCAACCGGGAGACAAAGTGGAAGTCGCAGGAACGTTGGAACGCTCTGGTGACGATCAGCGACTGCTCGTCGGATCGATTCGTGGCGAACAGGAGTCGATCCGCTTGGTGAGGTAATCGGACGTCATCGTCTCAAGGTTTCGAAGTGACTTCGCTCGAATCTTGAATCCAGTTGCGAAGCTCGCGGTAGTTGGTTTTGCCGGTACCAAGGACAGGGATCGCTTCGACCTGACGAACTTCATCGAGACGCATAATACCTTGGAAGCCAGCCGATTTTAAAGTTTCGTTTGCTTCCCGCAGTGTTATTTCCTGCGTAGTAAACAGCACGATGCAGCGGCCTCCTTCCTGCTCGATTCCTTCGACAGCGACTTTAGGGCCCTCCTCGTCGGCCGGAAATTTTTCGGCCAACGGAGATTCCAAGGCCGGCAAGCTGACCATTTCGCCACCGATCTTGAGGAAGCGTTTCATGCGTCCGCGAAACTGTATGAAACCATCTTTATCCTTGGCGACAAGATCGCCCGAGTTGTACCACTGGTGACTGTTCACCTCGATAAATGGTTGCGGTTTGTCATGCTTGTAGTATCCACTGAACACCGAATCGCCTCGAATCAGCAGTAGGCCTGTTTCCCCTTGGGGCAACGGTTCGAACGACTCAGGGTGTACGACCAACGTATCCACGCAACCGATCGGCAGGCCAATAGTTCCAGGCTTATTTCGACCAGGTCGATTACCAGAGACAACCGGACTGCATTCGGTAATACCGTACCCTTCCAGCAATGCCAAGTCAGGTAAGATTTTCATGGTCTGCTCGTACAAGGCAGTCGGGCATTTTTCTGCTCCGACAAGGACCAATCGCAACGATTCCAACTCGCCAGGTTCACTGCTGCTGACGATGTACTGCAGGAACGTAGGCGTCGCGAACATGAGCGTTGGCTTATAGGCCGCAATGACGCGTGCCAACATTCGTGAGTCTGTCGGATCGGCGTGATGTACGACACGAATTCCAGTTAACAGCGGCATCAACGCAGTCGCCGTTAAGCCGAAGCTATGAAACGGAGGCAGGAACCCTAGCAGTGTATCGCTGCGGTGGAAATCCATGTGGTCGATTCCGCCACGGATGTTAGCAATCAAATTTCGATGCGAGAGTGGCACTGCTTTGGGCAGGCTTTCCGAGCCGGACGTAAAAAGCACAACGGCGGGGTCATCCACGTTCGGCTGAGGTAATCCTTTCAAGAATGCGTTGGGAGCAATGTAGGTGGCAGCAAGTGTCTTGAGTTTTTCGAAGGTCGAAATCTCTTCTCGAACGTCTTCGAGATAGAACATTTCGACACCTTCCAGCTCGACGCCAAGACGATCGAGAAAGCGTCGCGATGTGATTACGCGTTTGACTTCCAGCTTCTTCGTGGCATGCTTGAGCCCGGCCGGTCCTGTTGTCCAGTTGAGCATGACAGGCAGCTTGCCCGCGATCAAAGACGCTAACAACGCCGAGTCTGCGGCGACGGAAGCAGGCAGCATAATACCGACCGAATCTCCTTCCAGCTTGGAAATCCGCTTAGACAGCAGCGTTGCGCCGATGAGCAGTTTGCGATAATTCAAGCAGCCAGAAAGCTGATCTGCCACTGCTGGATTGTTCGCACTTTTTAATGCCCGGCGAACGAATGCTTCGGCGACCGTTTCGGCCAAGACCTCGGGATGGTCGGAATCGGCTTTGCGTGTATCGTCCCAGTTCTCGGGAACCTCCAGCGGCTTTTCATCGACAGATGCCTTACCGGCGGCCAAAAGACAAAGCTCGCCGATGCTCGCAGGAACATGGTCACTACGAAATCCAAAATGGCGTTCCAATTCCAGGGCTAGATCCATCCGCTCGAGACTATCCAGGCCGATCAGATCGAGAGTGGTTCCTGGAGATTTCTCATTCTCGTCCAACGGCCGATCGAGGCGATGTTCGAGGATTTCGTAGACATCACGGATTACCTGG
Organism: Bremerella sp. TYQ1; assembly: GCF_020150455.1. Classification (NCBI taxonomy): domain Bacteria; kingdom Pseudomonadati; phylum Planctomycetota; class Planctomycetia; order Pirellulales; family Pirellulaceae; genus Bremerella; species Bremerella sp. TYQ1. The sequence goes on along the minus strand of NZ_CP083740.1, from coordinate 6,567,668 downwards.
TCAGGGATTTCGCTTACGTCGACGTCGACTTGCGTCTTCACTGCGTCAAAATCAAAGTCGCTAGGTCCAAAGAGATGACTGTATGGAACGTACCTGGCCGTCTCTCCACCATCGGCGTTGTAAAACGATTCCAAGTGACGATTGAGTGCCGACTTACTTTCCATCGGAAGCGAGTCGCGATCGAGAGGCACGACTTCGAGTGTGACTTTTCGTTTTGGCAGAAAGAATACGAGTCCTGCAATAATCCACATCAACGAAGCCAACGCGTTCTTACCGAGCGTCGGCACGTCCCCTTCCTGGGCACAGCCAAATCGGCTTCCCCATAAACCTCGAGTTCGGACGAGGACGACGTTAACGTTTTCTACGCGCTCGAGCAGTTCGTAGGCAATCCGTGTTCCACCGACGACTTCGTATCCTTGCCGTTGAAGACGTCCGCTCGGGTAGATCAGGAAGTTTTGCCCTTGCTTCAATTCCCCGGCCACCTGGTCGATTAGTTCCGTCGTCTTCGCATGGGCATCACGACTGTGCGACTGAAGATTCGGCACCTCGTAGGCGTCGATGATCTTCATGATCGGATAGAAAAGCCAGCTTCGGTAGGTATCGGTGAAAACCAACGGTCTGAGCGATTTCCCGAACCGCAGGTGGCTGAGCACAATCGGAGGATCGACATAGGCTGGATGGTTAGGCCAAACCAAGATAGGGCCATCCAGGGCTTCTAGCTTCTCGAGTCCTTTTACTTCGACCTGATAACGACGGTGCAAAAGTCGTCGCAGGCAAAAATAGAGAAGCGATTGAATCCATTTTCCCATAACAGCTGAACCTTCGAATTCGTAGAAACGTGGGTATCGTCTACGTTTAACGCGTCATAGGACGCGATGGGGGACAATCTTGAGGCATTGCGAACCCTCTCTGGCCGTCAATTTATTCGGTATTGTGCGCAACTTCAAAGATCGATGTGACGAATCGCGGCTTCGATTTTGGCCCTCTGCGCCTTATGATATGTAATGGATTCATCCCCGATCCCTTCGTTTTTGTCGTCTGTCAGAAACTAAATTAACATGGCATTGCCTCAAGACCGGCTGGAACTGAACGTCATCGACTCCCACACGGGGGGTGAACCGACACGTACTATTATCGGCGGTGCACCTGAACTTTCCGCAGGTTCGATTGCGGATCAAATTCAGGAACTGAAAACAGAGCACGACTGGATACGAACGGCACTGACGCACGAACCTCGCGGGTACGAGGCCATGGTCGGGGCATTGCTCTTGCCACCTCAAAATCCTGAAGCGGTTGCCCGTGTGATTTATTTTAACAATGTCGGCTACCTCGGCATGTGCGGCCACGGCACCATTGGGGTTGGTGCAACGTTGTCTTACCTCGGCAAAATCTCTCCTGGCGAACACCTTTTGGAAACGATTGCCGGAAACGTTGTTTTCACGCTGCACGAAGACAATCGAGTCTCATTCGTTAACGTCCCCAGCTATCGTTACCGGACGGCTGTCCCCGTAGAAACAAAATCGTTTGGTACGGTGACCGGCGATATTGCATTCGGCGGCAACTGGTTCTATTTGTGTGCCGATCATGGGCTAGAGATTTCGATGGAAAATCTCGACCAGCTCGATCGCTGTTGCCGTGAGATTCGCAATGCGATCGATGAATGCGGAATCGCAGGGGAGAATGGTGGCGTGATTGACCATGTCGAACTATTCGGTCCCCCACGTCGCGAAGATGCTCATTCAGCGAACTACGTCGACTGTCCTGGCGGTGAATATGATCGTTCGCCTTGCGGTACAGGAACAAGTGCCAAGCTTGCCTGCCTGGCTGCGGCCGGAAAACTGTCCCCTGGAGACACATGGGGGCAAGAGTCCGTCACTGGTAGTCTCTTCGAAGGCGCTTACTCCTGGCAGGGAGATCACATTTTACCTCGTATTATGGGCGAGGCGTTTGTTACTGCCGAAACGAAAGTGATCATCGACCCCAATGATCCGCTGACATTTGGATTCAGTCAGCAAAAGAAAACCCCCGCACCGTCTCACTGAAAGAAATCACACGTTGTCTCACTCCACGATTGTTGTCGGCGGCGGAGTCGTCGGAACAGCCACTGCATACTATCTAGCGAAAGCTGGACACTCCGTCACGATCGTCGATCAAGGACGACATGGTGGAGCTTGTTCACATGCGAATTGCGGCTACGTTTCGCCTAGCCATGCTCCTCCGATTGCCCAGCCTGGATTAATCGGCCCAACGATGGCGTCCATGCTGAGTAGCAACTCGCCCTTTTACATTCGCCCGCGAGTTTCTCCGGCGCTGTGGAGTTTTCTGATTCGGTTTTGGTGGAACTGCAATGAAAAGCAGATGAAGAAAGCCGCCCAAGGTAAACATGCCTTGCTTCAATCTTCCAGACAGTTGTACCAAGAGCTCATTGAGGGTGATCAACTTGATTGCAACTGGGAAAAACGGGGGCTCATGTTTGTTTTCCGTGACAAACATCATTTTGATGACTTCGGAAAAACCAATGACTGGCTCACCCAGGAATTAAACCTTCCTGCAACTCCCTACGCCCAGGGAGACCTGCAGAAACTGGAACCTGCGTTAAAGGATCATATTGCCGGAGCCTGGCACTACCCCAACGATGCCCATTTGCGTCCAGACAAGTTGCTCCGATCTTGGCGCACCATTTTGGAACGCTTGAACGTAACGTTTCTGGAGCAGCACAAAGTTACCGAGTTCGTCGGCGAAGGGGAGCGTCTTAAGGCGATTCAATGTGGTAACGAGACGCTGGAGGCCGATCGTTACGTGGTCGCTACCGGTGCATGGAGTCCTGCATTCAATCAGAAACTAGGTTGCACGCTCCGCATTCAACCAGGCAAAGGCTATTCAATCACCATGGCACGCCCTGCAATTTGCCCTAAGATTCCGATGCTACTGGAAGAACGCCATGTTGGGGTCACGCCATTTGACGATGGCTATCGCCTAGGTTCAACCATGGAGTTTGGTGGCTATGACACTCGCGTCAACCAGAAACGGCTTGTGCTGTTAAAGAAGGGCGCGTCCGACTACCTGCGAGAGCCCTTCACCGAAGAGACCCACGAAGAATGGTACGGCTGGCGGCCAATGACACCGGACGATCTGCCGTACATCGATTTCTCTCCCAAGTATGCCAACGTTCTCATCGCCGCAGGCCACAGCATGCTAGGCCTTTCGATGGGAACGGCGACCGGCAAGTTGGCCTGGGAACTACTCGATAAGCTCGATCCGCATATCGACCCTCGGCCATATCGTTTGCGATAAAATTGACGCGTCGATTCCGCTAGATCAAAATAACGACCTGGAAACTCTTCCGGTAACTACTCGATTCTCCTGCCAGAGAGCCGCTCATCATGCGAAGTTTTGCAATCCTGCTTGTTGCGTTGACTGTTTCGCTTAGTTCGCACGCCGCGTCCGCTGCGGAACAGCGTCCGAACTTTGTTTTCTTCCTGGTCGACGACCTCGGCTGGACCGACTTGGGGTGCTATGGCAGCTCGTTTTACGAAACGCCCAACGTCGACAAGCTGGCCAAAAGCGGCATGATGTTTACCGATGCCTACGCCGCTTGCCAGGTCTGTTCGCCAACACGAGCCAGTATTTTAACGGGACGCTATCCAACGCGAACGGGAATCACAGACTTCATCGGTGCCGCTCAGCCTGATCGTTGGAAACGCAAGACAAAGATGCTTCCAGCACCTTACGAGATGCAACTTGCTCATGATGAAGTAACCCTCGCAGAAATCTTAAAAGAGAACGGATACGCGACGTTCTTTGCTGGCAAATGGCACTTAGGGGGAGAGGCCCATTGGCCTGAGCACCAAGGCTTTGACGTCAACCAAGGGGGCATCGATCGTGGAGGCCCTTATGGTGGCAAAAAATACTTTTCACCCTACGGCAACCCACGCTTAGAAGATGGTCCAGCCGGCGAACACTTGCCAGATCGCCTGGCAACGGAAACGGTCAAGTTCATGACTGAGCACAAAGACGAGCCATTCCTGGCCTATCTTTCGTTCTATTCCGTACACACTCCCCTGATCTCGCGTGAGGACCTCAAACAGAAGTATCAGAAGAAGAAGGAAACCATCAAGCATGGTGAGATCTGGGGACAAGAAGGAGAACGCAAAGTTCGACTGGTCCAAGAGCATGCTGTTTATGCCGGCATGGTCGATGCCATGGATCAAGCGGTCGGCAAGGTACTTAAAGGAGTCGATGATCTGGGACTGACAGACAACACCGTCGTCATGTTCATGTCAGACAACGGTGGCCTGTCTACCTCGGAAGGGCATCCTACGAGCAATTTGCCTCTGCGGGGCGGCAAAGGTTGGATCTACGAAGGTGGCATTCGCGAACCAATGATCGTCCGCTGGCCTGGCGTAACAAAAGCGAACAGTTCCTCAGATCAGTATGTCAGTAGCGTTGACTTCTTCCCCACCATTTTGCAGATTGCGGGCATCGAATTGCCATCAGACGTTACCCTCGACGGCATGAGCTTTGCCCCTGTCCTGGAGGGAAAAGAGATCGATCGGGGTGCCATCTATTGGCACTATCCCCACTATGGCAACCAAGGCGGATCGCCTTCGGCTGCCATTCGGGAAGGGGACTGGAAATTGATCGAGTTCTATGAAAATGGGCGTCTCGAACTTTACAATCTGGCCGACGACTTGAGCGAAGAGAACAACCTCGTTGAAAAGAAACCGGACGTCGCTGAGAAGCTTCACGCCGAGCTCAAAGCATGGCGTGAAGAAACCGGCGCGAAAATGCCAACGCACCGGCCCGGTGCCTAAGCTGGGGGTTGCTTTAGGTCGCTCTGCCACTGGATCAGCTTTTGAAACGCATCCAGTGGCGTCATGCCGCTAAGATCAGCTTGACGAATTTCTTCCACGACAGGATGTTCGCTGGGTCCGAACAGCGTTAACTGCAAGTCTGACTTGGGGTGGCGATCCTTCTTCGGTCGAATTTTGGATTGCCCTTCCAAGTCAAGATGCTCTTGCTCTAACTGAGCAAGGATTTGCTTTGCGCGTTCGTTGACATCGTTCGGAATACCTGCCAAACGGGCAACGTAAATCCCGTAGCTTTTATCAGCAGCTCCACTTACGATCTTGTGCAGGAAGATGATCTTATCGTCCCATTCCTTCACCGCCACGTTCAAATTGGTCACATGTTCCAGCGACTGAGACAGATCTGCGAGTTCATGGTAGTGTGTCGCGAAAAGAGTTCGACAACCGATTCGATCATGAATGTACTCGACAATCGACCAAGCTAGTGAAACACCATCGTACGTGCTGGTTCCGCGTCCGATTTCATCCAGAATCACAAGACTCTTGTCGGTGGCGGTATTCAAGATCCGAGCGGTCTCGGTCATTTCCACCATAAACGTACTTTGTCCGCGCGATAGCTCGTCACTTGCACCGACTCGGGCAAACACGCGATCAACAATGCCAATACGAGCTTCTTTCGCCGGCACGAAGCTACCCATCTGGGCCATGATACTGATCAACCCGACTTGGCGAATGTATGTACTTTTACCTGCCATGTTCGGGCCGGTGATGATGGCTACAAAATCGTCCTCTTCACCTCCTAATGCCGTATCGTTTGGGATAAATGTGCCGGCGTCTTCGGTGACGTCTAGTACGGGGTGACGACCATCCACGATTGCTAACTCGTGCCCGTCATCGATCTTGGGTCGACAATAGTTTCGATCACGAGCCAAGCTTCCCAGCGAGACAAGGGCATCCAGTTGGGCCAGTGCCGATGCAGTCTGCCGCAAGCGATCTGCCGCCGATTGAACCAAATCTCGAAGCTCGGCGAACAATTCGTATTCGAGTGTTTTGGCCTTCTCGTCGGCGCTGAGGACTTTCTCTTCGTACTCTTTTAGCTCGGGCGTGATGTACCGTTCCGCATTTTTCAACGTTTGCTTACGGTGGAAGTATGTCGGGACTTTATCGCGATGCGTATTGGTGATCTCGATGTAGTAGCCAAAGACTTTGTTGAACCCGACTTTCATGTTCGGGATGCCTGACTTTTTGCTTTCTTCGGCCTGGTAATTGGCAATCCACTGCTTACCCCCGGCCGCAAGTCCTCGAAGTTCATCCAGCTTGGTATGGAAGCCATCTTGGATGTATCCGCCATCCGCGGTCGTTAAGGGACATTCCTCGACGAGCGCAGCGACAAGCTTATCGTGTACTTCAGGGCAAAGATCGATCTGGCTTTCGATCTCGCCTAACAACTTGCTCTTCCGCGAAGTGACTTTGGCTTTAATTCGGGGCAGCTTCGCCAGTGTCCGTCCAACAAAGCTCAGATCACGTGGGCTTGCTCGTCCTGTGGTAACGCGGGTGAGTAACCGCTGCAAATCATAGACGCCTGCTAAGCCTTCGCCGATCGCTTCGGACAGTGCCTGATCGTTCTTCAGTTCTTCGACGGCATCGTATCGCTGGCTAATCGGCTCGACGGACGCCAATGGGCTGGCGAGCCATTCCGCCATCAGGCGACTTCCCATCGGCGTGCGGCATCGGTCGAGAACGGAGATCAGCGTGCCGTCTCTTCGTTGATCACGAATCGTCCGTGTTAATTCAAGCGAGCGGCGTGTTGACTCATCGATTTCAACCGCGTTCGTCTGACGATAGGGGATAATCGACTGAACATGCTCCAGCGATCCACGCTGTGTTTCCTGGAGATAGTCGAGAATTGCCCCGGCAGCTCGGACGGCGAGGCGATCACCATCTTCAAACCCAAAACCATCCAGGCTTTTAACCTCGAAATGCTTGGAGAGTTTCTCGTCGGCCGACTTGCCTCCAAATGCCCAAGCGGGCCTCTGTGTGTGCAGAAATTGCCCATTCAAATGTTTGGGCAACGCATCTGTCCCTTCCGACAACAGGCACTCCGAAGGTGCAATTCGCGCCAGTTCATCAGCGAGCCGTTCTGCGAGAAACATGCCGGCCAGAAATCGCCCCGTCGACAATTCGATCCAACTAATCCCAGCCTCTTCGCCTTCGCATAATACGGCGGCCAGGTAATTACTTTCTTTCGGGCTGAGAAGCGAATCATCCGTGAGTGTTCCCGGAGAAAGAATTCGCGTAATCTCTCGCTTGACGATTCCCTTGGCCTGTTTCGGGTCTTCAACTTGATCGCAGATGCCGACGCGGTAGCCGTGCTGAATCAGTTTCGCAAGATAGGAGTCGAGCTGATGATGAGGAAACCCGGCCATAGGGGTCGCGTTCTCTCCCTTGTCGCGACTCGTCAGCGTCATGCCCAAGATTTTGGAAGCCGTAACGGCATCGTCGTTGAACAGCTCGTAAAAGTCACCCATTCGAAACAGCAGGATCGCATCGCCACAAGCACTCTTTGCTTCGTGGTACTGCTGCATCATGGGGGTCATCGCCATAGTGTCACCCTATCGTTTTCCAACCGATTCCGAACTTCGGCAAGAGACTGTTACCTATCTAGTGAAGAACGCATGCACGGTACACACCTCCACAAAATTAACATAACAGGCGAGGCTGAAGCGATGCAGGAGGGGCACTCCAGAGGGTGAAGTTTATGGTCGTGTAAAGAAACGGTGAGCGTTGTCCAAATTCGCGATAAACCAATGAACAGAACATCAAATTCGATCGTTTCGTTTATGGCTCCGTCTACACTCGTACACTGCAAGGCGGCGCTGATGTTGAGGAAACGTCACCAGGGATAGCGTGATTTCCACCCAAAGTGCCGGGGGCAACTGATGCCGGACGATCTAATCCGTTTTAAATGCAAACATTGCAAGAACACGATAAAAGCCAAACCGAAATACGCCGGCAAGAAAATCTCGTGCCCTGGCTGCCAACAGCCTATCCGGGTACCGAAGGCGGAAAATACTTCTGAATCAGACAAGTCAAAGAAATCGACAAAGCTGAGCGACAAAGATCGTGGAGATTCCACGGTCATTCTTAGAAATTCCCCAGTCGCAACCGAAGCTCAGAAACGTGAGGCTCGGAAAATGGGGATTCGTTTCAAAGACGAGATTTCGGCTCGAGAGCTTTCCGAACTGATCGAATGGGAAAAGAAGAACCGCGCTAAACGGATCAAAGCAGCCAAGAACAAGCTGGAAGCCATGCTGGCGGAGCTGACCCCCATGGAGTTCATGGAAGAGCTACTCTTGCGGCGGCTGACAGGCGTTCTGGTGCTTGTCGACGCCGACGAGCTAGGCGGAGACCTCGAAAATCTGGCTGATTGTAATGCCCAGATCTTTTCGACCGACGACGTGTCCGAAGCGATGATGCCAGCTTTTTTCCAGCACGCCATGGCTCAGCTTCACGCAGGTCAGGAAGTCCCTCACCTGCGTCGCCAATATGGAACCGACGAAGACGACTAAAGCCTATTTGGCCAGTCTAGTCGCCGGAGCCTTCTTCTTTGGCTGCCATATGGTTGTAAAGTTCAGCCATCATTTCGCTGATCTTCACCGCCATGTCGTAAGCCTCGGCGTCAAGCAAAATAGCCGGATGGCCACCGATATGCTCACTCCAAGTTGCTTCACTCATGTAGATCCGGTCGACCGCTTCATGATTTCCGAAGCTCTCAGATCCAAATTGTTCTGCGAGTTCCTCCATCGAAAGGGAGTTTTCCTCGCATGCTGCAGCCAACAATTCTTCGCGTTCGTCCATGTCCGAATGTCCTTATTCACACAAACAGCGCATAGAAAGACCCGTAACATCTTGTGAGTTACGGGTTTAGAGAAGTGGGCGATGAGGGGCTCGAACCCCCGACATCTTGCTTGTAAGGCAAGCGCTCTAGCCAACTGAGCTAATCGCCCGGGAATCTCACAATTTAACAATCGGGCTTTCGATTCGTCAACATGACCCCCTAACGATACGATTCTTTTGATTTTTTGTCATAGCGGGCCCAAATCTTCGGGTGAAAGCGTGGATCAGCTTATTTTCGTGCCCATCTCAACAAGTATCGACCGACTATAAAATGGCATCCAATGCCTGAAATCCCCGCCGACTGAGGAGTTGTCCTTGATCTACTTGAGGATCATAACGCTATCGATCCACTTGATTCTTATGAATCTCGCTTCTGTGGGGCCACTAATCGCAACATGGCTCGATGCTCGTTCAACACGCGTGAAAAGCCCTGAAATCGCCTCTGTCGGACAAAAGATCGGCTGGTGGTCGATTGCCGCCCTGATTCTGGGGATCGGCATGGGAGTGATCCAAGGGCTGCTCATATGGGCCGAGGGGACGCCGAGCTATTTTGATGCCCTGGACGGCCTCTGGCAGTCGAAAGTGACCTATGGCTTTTGGGAAATCGGCTTTTCCATCGTCTGCACGGCCGGCTTTTTAGCGTGGTGGAAGTTTGGCAAACGCGAAAGTCGATGGCAGCGATTTCTATCGCGTTTTCTGGCTATTTTGTCTGCGACGAATCTGCTGTACCACTTTCCTACGCTTTTCACCATTTTGGGGCTCATCGCTCGGGGGGAAGTGGAAGTCGAACCTCCTGTCGATTCTGGCGAGTTTCGTTCGTTACTCGTCGAAGGCCAAGTCATTTGGTTTACAATCCATTTCTGGTTTGCCTCGTTCGCAGTCAGCGGCCTGATCACGGGGCTGTTTTGTTTGCGTTCGCTATCGGAACCGCATCGAAATTCAACGGCAGGAGCAGCCTTCACAATCGCCCTGATTCCTACACTGCTTCAAATTCCTGTAGGATTTGTGCTGACAACCACCTTGAATTCCGTTCAGCAATCGCGTTTGATGGGCGGAGACCTCGTGTGTACCTTGATGTTTGTCGCGAGCTTAGGTCTGGCGTTCTGGCTGATGCATCTTTTGGCCGGACTTGCGTTTTTTGATCAGAATCGCAAGAAAGCGTTCCAGGCGTTTGCGGCACTCGGAGGTACCATTTTGCTGATGACCGCCACCATGCTTTTGAGTCGGGTTGAGTAGCCGTCGCGAACCGAGGTTCTAACTTCACACCTTGTCGCTTTTTACTCACCTAACATTGAAGTAGCTCCCATGGGATTGGAAGTCGTTGAAATTCGTGACGAGGCGACTGGCTCGTTTGCAAAAATCGTCCCAGGTTTTGGCTTCAACTGCTTTCAGTTTGTTGCCAATGTTGATGGAGAGAACGTCGACGTTCTTTGGGCTGCCGACGACTTTGTCGCTGGTACCGCACGCCCATCCAGCAGCGGCATCCCCCTGCTCTTTCCGTTCCCTGGCCGCATCAAAGGCACCAAACTAATCTGGGAAGATCGCGAGTTTACCATTCCTGAAGGAGATGGCCGCGGTAATGCAATTCATGGGTTTGTGCTCAACCGTGCATGGCGAGTCACCGAGCAAACAGCGTCGAAGATCAGTGCTGAGTTTCAAGCCTCGGAAGATGACGCCACGCTGCTAGAGCAGTGGCCAGCCGACTTCAAAATTCAAGCCAGCTACGAGATCTCCGGCAACACGTTGACGGGAAGTTATCGCGTTGAAAACCCATCGTCCAAACCGCTGCCTTTTGGCCTCGGAACGCATCCTTACTTCAATGTCCCCATCGGTGGCGATTCAGCTGATGCGTGTGAGATTGTCGTCCCCTTCACATTCTCGTGGGAATTCAAAGATCAACTCGCCAGTGGGAATCAATTCAACCGAGACTCAGATCCATTTGATCCCATGCTGTTCAAAGACACTCAGTTCGACAACGGCTTTGGTGGTCTAGAATTCGAAGATGGTATCTGCACGACATCCATTCACGATCCTAAGTCAGGGAAAACGATCGAACAACAATTCGACGACCAGTTTGATTCTGTGGTGCTATACAATCCTGGTCATCGTGAAGCGTTTTGTATTGAACCGTATACATGTATCCCTGACGCCTTCCAATTGCGTCGCCAAGGATACGATGGTGGGCTCCGGGTTTTGCCAGGGGGCGAATCGTTCGAGACGACAATTCGGATCCGAGTAAAGTAGTTCCGTCGCCTGTGAACCATAAAAAAAGCCCTGCTCATCGAGCAGGGCTTTTTTGTTTGTCATGAGATCGCTTGAAGACTAATCTTCGACTTCGACGTCGGTGCCTTCAGCAGCAGGCAACTTGCCGGCTTTGATCTTTTCGCCGAACGTATCGCCCGACTTTGACTTTTCTTCAGCAACTTTGTCGAGAGCGGCAAACAACTCTTCTTGAACCTTTTCTGGCTCTTCTTTGCGACGCTTGGTGCTGTAGTCAGACTTATCCAAAAGCTTACCAAGAGCAACACCGTACTCGTTGCGAATCTTCTTGCTCTTGCCGCCGTGGCAAAGATTGCACTTCGCTTCTTTGACAACTTCAGCCAATGCCTTTTCGGAATCGGTCGTCGGTTCCGTGATGTTGTACTTTTCGTAGAAAGCGTCTTGGAATGGCTTAATCGCAAATGCGGAAGGAGCATAGAACGAGGAGGCAGCAACGACAGCCACCAGACACAACGCGAGTTTCTTCATTAATCGTCTCTCCAAGCAAAGTATCCCCGCCGTGGCATCCAAAAGGTTTGTAACCGTCGCAGGTGGGATAGTCGACGGCGGGAAGATGGTGGTTTTGTAGACCCTAAGCTACCCTTCTAGTTAAGCTTGCCAAGATTAACGTGTCAAGCAAGCCTGATCGGGAATAATAGTTTCGCACGGAAACAACGAACTTACACGTAGATTCTTGCCAAATTTTCATCGATTCTTACGCAATCGAGACTTGATCAGTTCGATTTTCTCTAGCATTTCCGCAATCGACGCTAGCGTAGACAATCGTCAAAAACTTCTTGATCGTCGGCTAAGCAGTTCCTTCAGCCCATCGCCGAAGAGATTGAACCCGAGGATGGTTAACGAAATTGCGATCCCCGGAGCAAGTGCCGGCCATATGGTAACGTGAAGATATTCTTTCGCTTCAACCAACATGGCCCCCCACTCAGCGTGCGAAGGATCGCCGGCAATCCCCAGGAAAGAAAGTCCGGCAACTTCCAAAATTGCATGCCCAAGCCCTAACGTAGCAAGTACCCAGATGGTACCGCTCACCGCTGGTAGAAACACAAACGTAACCAGGTAAAACGGATTCGCCCCAGCGGCAATCGCGGCCTCGACATATGCCGCATGTTTCAGCGAAAGCATCTCTGCACGAATCTGTCGAGCGAAGACAGGAACATTTATCAGCGCTACCGCCATAATGACCGCCGTCCAGCCAGGCCGCAGTGCCGCAATTACTAAAAAAGCAATCAGCAAGCTTGGAAACGAAAGCCAGATATCGATCAGCCGCATGACAAACATATCGGTTCGCCCGCCACGGTACCCGGCCAATACGCCCAGTCCAACTCCGATCACTACCGCACAACTAATAGAAGTAATGCTCGCTAGGAGCGACAACCGCGATCCATGCAGCACACGCGTAAGAACATCTTTCTCATTTGAATCCGTTCCAAGCAGGTGCTTCGAACTAGGTAACTGATTTTGCCCATCACGTTGATCAGGACCGTAAGGCGCGATGACGTCCGCGAAGATGGCACTGAAAAGAAAGAGAAAAATCAAACCTCCCCCAATCCACAAACCTGGCACTTTTAGCATGCGGTGGCCAAGTGAAGGCCTAGAGGGCAGATCTACAGAAGCAGTACTCACGCTTGCCCCCGGTCACGCAAACGTGGATCGAGAAAGAGAAACAAAACATCAAGCGTCAAATTCAGCGTGACAAAAATAGCAGCCATCACCAGGGCACACGCTTGGACGACCGAGTAGTCGTAGTCGCGTATTGCATCGACAACGTAGCGTCCGAGACCGGGCCAATTAAAAACGGTTTCCGTCAGTATCGCTCCTGACAAAAGCATGCCGAATTGAAATCCGACAATATTCAACACCGATAGCGAAGCATTTGGAAACGCATGTCGCGCGATCATTCGCGTCAGGCTTGCCCCCTTGGCTCTTGCCGTTCTTAGATAGTCCGAGTCGAGTACTTCAAGCATGCTGTTTCGTGTAATTCGTGATATGACGGCCAGTGGAATTGTCGACAGGGCAATCGCAGGCAAAATCAAATGACGCGCACTCATGGCAGCCAACTGCCAGTTGCCAGTCAGCAAGGACTCGAAGAAGTAAAACTCCGTCCGTAGGTTATGAAACGTACCCGGCGGAAGACGCAGACCACTGGGCATCGCTGGAAATGCGGCGATCAGGCAAATCGCCAGAAAGAACACGGGAACGCTAACTCCCAGCAGGGCCAATGCCATAGAAATCCAATCTGGCCAAGCACCTCGCCACAAAGCAGCGAGCGTTCCGATAAAGATCCCCAACGGAATCGCCAGCATCATTGCCGCAAACGTCAGCTCAAGTGTGGCTGGAATTGCCTGACTCAATCGCGAACTGATTTTTTCGCCAGGGCGCGCAAACGATTCACCGAGATCTCCACTTCCGAGTTGCCCAACGAAGCTCAGCGTTTGCTGCCAGAGAGGTTTGTTCCAACCTCGTTCTTCCATTTCTTTTTCAATCTTTTCGGGAACCGCATGTTGTCCGAATTGGGCGATCACCGGATTGGCAGGAAGCGCGCGGACCGCCAGAAAGATGGCGATCACCGCAATAAACATGGTGACGACTGCTTGAGCAAGCCGCTTAAGAAGCATTGCCCACACAGTTATTGCTCCGCAATCCGCGCCGACTTAAGACGAACTTGGGAAGAGGGGTGTAAGTGATAGCCTTTCACAAAGTCGCGTTGGGCTATACGCACCGGCACATGCACCAGCGGAAGGACAGGAGCATCTTCAAATATCAACTGCTGAGCCTGTTCGTAGAGCTTGGCTCGTTTGTCGGTATCGAGCTCGAACTGAGCCTCATCGAGAAGCTTATCCACTTCGGCATTTTTGTACTGGCTCAGATTGTTCCCGCCAATCTCGTTAATGTTGTCGGAATGCAGGAGCGTATGCAGAAAATTATGAGGATCAGCAATGTCGGCGCTCCAACCACTTAGCCCCAATTGATGCTCGCCACGTGTCATACGTTGAAAATGCTGCCCAATATCGTTCGTGATGATTTCAATTTGGAAGCCAACTTTTTCCAACTCATCCTTGATAAAGATCGCCGTCTGACGAGGCTGCTGCATATATGGCCGCGGCTGATCCATGACGAAAAGCTCTAACTTTAAAGGCAAGTTAAAGCCATACTCTTCAGATGCTTCCTGCAGAAGTTGTTTTGCCTTTTCGACGTCATGTTTTCGCTCGGGCAGTTCGGTATTGTGTCCCCATAGCGTCGGCGGGACCATCGACTTTGCATTTTGAGCATGTCCCGAATAGGCAACTTCAATCAGTCTTTCGCCGTCGATGGCATAACAAATTGCCTGTCGAACTTTAGCTTTGTCCAGCGGAGGCTTTTGCGTTTGAATTGTCAGATAACCAATGTTGATCCCTGGAGTCGACTGCACGATTACCCCAGGAGCTTTTTCCAAGCCATCGACCTCCGACGGCGGTAAGTTATCCGCCATATGAATTTCGCTGCGTTTCAGCTGCGTCACGCGAATGGAGCTCTCTTCGCTTGGCAGAAAGACGACGCGAGAAACGCCAGCAGGCTCTCCCCAGTAGTCTTCAAAACGAGAAAGTACGATCTCTTGTTTCGGTTTCCAATGCACGAACTGAAACGGACCTGACCCGACTGGATTTCGCGTAAAGTCAGCCCCATACTTCTTCACCGCTGTTGGGCTGACAATTCCCGACGGGTACATCGCAATATTGGCCAGAAATGTTGCTTGCGGCTGTTTCAAAGTAAATTTTACGGTCAGATCATCGATCGCCTCGATCTTCTCAATCTGGGTATAGCTCGAATAGTACGGGATAATGTTGCTATGGACGTGCGGATGATCAGGGTCAAGAATTCGCTCGAACGTAAAGACAACGGCGTCAGCATTCAAAGGAGTGCCATCGTGAAACTTCACATTGGGGCGAAGCTTGAACGTCCATTCTTTTCCGTCGTCACTCGTTTCCCAAGACTCGGCCACGCCAGGTACAAGCTCCAGCGTTTCATCATCGTAGGCCACGAGCGGCTCGAAGACGTTCACGATCACCTTGACCGACTCACCAATATCAGTGTGAATCGGGTCCAGAGCGTTTGCATCCCCGCCACGGCCATAGATCAGCGTATCGGTGACGGCAGGCCCACCTCCACTGCCACAGCCGATGAGAAAGATCAGGAAGCCAAGACTGAGACTGATTCGGAAAATTCGCAACAATTCCATGCGGCAATTCACGCTGTCGAACTGAGATTAGTGTGAAAGTTCGATTTTAGCCATGTAGACCGCTGAAGGACAACCTGAACGGTAAGAGACGTACCGATCAATTTGTGACCGATGAATCATTACCGCTGGCACCAGAGAGGGGCGACACGCCAGAAAGAAGCTTTGTGAAATCTACCCCCGCGTTCCTGTCATCAGGGCGAACCGCGGGATTCTCGCTCAAGTCGTCCAGCAACCGATAGTCGCCAGGAATGCGAGCGGAATAAGCTTTCATCGCGGGAAGGGGGTTGGCCCAAATCGATTCGCTTGGCTCCGAAAAGAGATCGTCCCACATCATTTTCCACTGCGAGAAATCGATCGAGCGTTTGGAACTTGCCCCCATGGAAGTCGATTCCAACAAAATCATCTCTCGTGTAGCGCTGCTCAGGGCGTAGACATTGTCTTCACAGGTAAAAGCAATCGATTTGCTCATTTCATCGACGGTATCTTTGGTCGTTCTTTGAAAGAGCAGCGGAGTTGTCTTTCCCCAGACAACGGCACAGTTGAGCATCCATGTCCGCAGCGGAATGAGGACTGTCCCTTCGCGTCGAATGAGGCTCCCGGCAGTATCTAGCGTGCATCCTTCCAGTCGCATCTGAACAATTCCACTCATTGCACCAACTGCTGCCTCGGAATAGGAGCTAAGGACGTTGCCAGACAGAGCGATCAAACTATTTTCGCAAATAACTCGAAGCGGCTGCTGCCCATTACTTCGCAGCAAGCTTGCTTCGCCCTTGATCATCGAGTTTCTGATATCAACGATGCAGTAACGAGCACTTCCGAGCACGCTCGTTGATGTCGAATCAGTCGCTGTAGTGCTAGGAGTGGAGATAACGGCAGTGGCCCGGCGTAACGATTCAGGTATCAGTGTTTCGTCGTCGCGCTGCACAGTCACCTGGCAGCTGTCCATTTTAAGCTCCGCATTTTCCAGTTGGAAAAGCGACCACTCGCGCATTGAAACCGGCGGCAAGACAATCTTTAGTTGAATTTTTTGAAGGGTTAGCGTGTTAGAACGCAAAAGGATCATTCGATCCCAAGGCTCGATGTCTTGCGGTCGAAATACAATCGAAGGCGTGAAGCCCGGAGCCGCACGGACTGTCAAGCTTTTGTCACCGAGCACAAACGGTCGCTCGACACCGAGCTCTCCCGAATAACGCAGTTCGATCGTATCAAGCAGCGGGTCGGCTTGTGCCATCGTGATGGCTTCGTACAACGTACTGGCATCGGCAGGAATGGTTACCACGTTGGGTGCGGCCGGTGGTGCAGGTTCTTTCGCAACCACCGCAGCAGGTTCCACTGGCTTCGGCGTCGAAACGATCGGTTCTGTAGGAACGACCGGAGAAGCAGTCGTACCGCTATTGCCCTTCGGAGCCGCCAGATTGTCGACAACTTCCGGCGTCTTGTCAGGCATCGGCTTGGTATCTTCAATCGGCTTTACTGTACTTCCGGTTTCCGACTTCGAGACAGCCGAATCCGATTCCGACGTTACCCGCTGCTTCTCGGGAATAATCGGCTGCATATTAGCCGCGCTGGAATAGCTTGGATCGGAAATCAGGCTATCATCTTGCGCCGACCATATGGCCTCTAAAACAAAAACGACAACGACCAGAATGATGGCCGGCATAACCCATGGCAAATGTCGTTCGACTAGCGAACTACGATTTTCTGTCGTCGGAACGTAGACAGCCGACGTGACATGCGGCGACGCAAGATTTAATTCATCGATAAGAAGCAGCGCCGCAGCAATCAGTTCCCCAGGCTTTTGATAGCGATCGTTCGGATTCTTAGCCATCAGACGGCTTAAGATATGTACGACTTCATCAGGGACTTCTGGCCGAAATTCCCGAGGATCTGGTGGTTCTTCACCACTGTGACTCAGCAGCTTCTGAAGAACAGTCCCTTCCGGAAATGGCGGTCGCCCTGTCAGCATAAAGAAGAAGGTGCACCCCAACGAGTACAAGTCACTTCGAACGTCTGCACTACGAGGGTCGCGGGCTTGCTCTGGGGAAATGTAGTCAAATGTTCCAAGCGTCATTCCGGACGCTGTCAGGTCGCTGTCTTGTGAATTGACTTGGTGCAGACGAGCAAGCCCCATATCGACCAGCTTTGCTCGGTGCTGAGCATCGACAAGGATATTCGACGGCTTGATATCTCGATGAACCACGTCACGAGTCGAAGCGTGGTCCAAGGCTTCGGCAACTTGAACGAGATAACTTACGGCGAGCTCAATCTCGAGCGGCCCGCTACGTTCGACCTCGTCACGGATGTTCGTGCCATCGATAAACTCAAAAACGATATAGTTCCACCCTTTGTCCTCGCCGACGTAATAGACCCTGGCGATGTTCGGATGGTCGAGGCGGGCCGCACTTTGGGCTTCGTTGCGAAAGCGACGAACCGTTTCTTCTTTGGTGTTGTGCTCGCCGGAAAGTACTTTCACGGCGACTTGACGATCCAAGAGCGTATCGTGGCCGCGAAACACGGCCCCCATTCCCCCGGCGCCCACGAAAGCGTCCAGTTGGAAATGCCCAAGTGTTTGCCCAACGAGTTCTTTCCCCAGCGTCAATTCTGCCAGAGAGTAAGTCCTGCCGGTCGAATCAGCGACGCTCCCCTTTTTGGTGGAAATCACCGTGGGCGGCTCTTCCAGATAATTCCTTCCATCTGGCAAGTGGTCTGCGGTTGCCGAATCGCTTCCGCGAGCCTCTGCAGCAGGCCCCTTAGCCGACGATTGGAGTTCGTCTTCTTCAGGCTTGGGGCTATCAGAGTCTTTGGGCGAATCAGACATCAAGTTCGCTGTTCGAAAAGGACAGGACGCGACAAGGAAAAGGAACGTCGGTACCGGCTGCCATCGATAAGAAAAGTGTAAGTATACCTACTTGCTAATTGTATCCTGGCGGAGAATTCTCTCCACCATAAGTTCACTAGAACCCCCATTCGGCAAGGTTCTGCGACCGCATCACCCACGCAACCGTCATGACTCACCCCTCGGATGAATTGCCCACATGGGGGGAATGGCCAGCCGTGCTAGTCGTCTCCGGCGTGGATTTGGCAGTAACTTTCGTATCGACGCGTGTCCAAAATCCCGTCGGCGACGGCATTTTTCACAGCGCAGTCTGTTTCATGCGTGTGGGTACAGTTGGGAAATCGGCAGCGGTTAATGAACGGCCGAATGTCACGAAACAGCCCGGCTACTTCTTCAGCAATAATGTCCCATAACTGAAACTGCCGAATTCCTGGCGTATCGATCACATGGCCAGCGGTTGCCAACGGAATTAGCGTCGCCGTCGTCGTCGTGTGCTTTCCCTTGTCGTTTTCACGACTTACGGCGTTCACTCGGAGGTTTAAACCTGGCTCGATGGCGTTCAACAACGACGATTTTCCGACACCACTCTGACCAGACAAAACGGTGTCTTTGCCATGCAACGCTTGGCGCAATCGCTCGATGCCGATTTCCTCTTTCGCGGAAACGAGATGAACTTCGTACCCTAAGCTTCCATAAACGCCGACAATCGTTTGCAGGTCAGCCGGGTTTAGAAGATCGATCTTGTTGATGCAGATGATCGGCCGAATTCCGGCATACTCGGCGGTAAGCAGATAGCGATCAATCAGATTGGGCTTCAGACCCGGCTCAGCCGCGCTGCCGACGATGATCAGCTGGTCGACATTAGAAACAATGATGTGCTGGCGGCCGCGACTCGTCCGGCTAAGGACGCCATAGCGAGGCTCGACACTTTCGATTATGCCTTCGTTTTCGCCACTGGGTCGGAACCAAACATGATCGCCAGCCGCGACAACGTGCCGAACGTCGGTCGCCATCGTCTTGAGAAGCCGCCTGGTGGCACATTGATAGACCGTCCTATCCTCGGCTTCGACTTCGCTGATGAGCCCTTGGACTTGCAGCACACGTCCCGGGAGGCATGTCTCTTTGTCGACATGAATAGAGAAGTTCTCTCCTTCCCCTCCGTCGTCTCCCTCTTGGCCGACAATCGTTCGCTTGCGAGTCAGCTCACCTTTTCCAGAGATTCGTTCACGGCGAACGGACTTATCTACATCGAATTCGTCTCGATTAAACCGCTTGGTGATGTCACCCTGCCGCACCTTCTGCGTACGGTTTTTTCGAAACTCAACGCGACGCTTCTGTTGCCCCTTACCTTTTTTCGCCATGGAAATCCTGATCCCCTCGTCCTTTTCCGGGAGAGGAAACTTAGTTCGATTCTTCCGCCTTCAAATCGTCCGTATTGATCTCTGGCGGAGGCGTGGCGTGTCCGTTGGAAGCAATTTCCATCTCGGAATTCAACTTGCTTGCCTTAGAACGGTGCACGGAAGGACCGATCAGTTTTTCAACTTCTTGATCGGAAAGCTCTTCATGTTCGCACAACGCATTGGTCAGCTTAATCAGCTTGTCCTTGTTGGTTGTCAGAACCTCGATCGCTTTGTCGTGCGACTCGTGCAGAATCCTCGCGACTTCGTCGTCGATGATCTGCATGGTGTGCTCGCTGAAGTGGCGGTTTTCGTGAATTTCGCGACCGAGGAATGGATCTTCATCGGTAATTTTATAATTCACGGGACCGAGACGTTCGCTCATGCCCCACTGTGTGACCATGCGGCGAGCCATCTTCGTTGCTCGCTCTAAGTCGTTCTCGGCGCCGGCACTAAGTTCGTCGTAGGCGATCTTCTCGGCAGCACGGCCGCCTAAAATAAATGCCAGCTGGTCGTACAGCTCGCTCTCGCTGATATTCATCCGGTCTTCTTCCGGAAGCGTTTGCGTTACGCCCAAAGCTCGTCCGCGAGGAATCACGGTCACTTTGTGAAGTCGATCCACGCCGGGCAGCAGCCATGAAAGCAAAGCGTGCCCTGCTTCGTGATAGGCCGTTTTTTCTTTCTCGCGAGCTACCAACGATTCTTCGCGACGTGCTCCCATCAAGATCTTGTCGCGAGCATACTCGAAATCTTCCATCGTCACTGCTTCGCGATCTTGACGCGTCGCCCACAACGCTGCCTCGTTGATCAGGTTGCGAATGTCAGCACCTGTCAGCCCAACGGCACCTGCAGCGAGTCGCTCGATATTGACGTCGTCAGACAACGGCACATCGCGGACGTGTACTTTGAAGATCTCAACTCGCCCCTTTAATGTAGGACGATCGACGGTGATATGGCGATCGAAACGACCAGGCCGCAGCAATGCTGGATCGAGAACGTCGGGACGGTTCGTCGCGGCAATCACGATGACTGTTTCGCCCTGCACAAAGCCGTCCATCTCGCTGAGGATCTGATTCAACGTTTGCTCACGTTCGTCATGCCCACCACCAAGGCCGGCACCACGCTGGCGTCCAACAGCATCAATTTCATCGATAAAGATAATCGAGGGACTGTTGTCTTTTGCGGTCTTGAACAAGTCACGAACACGACTCGCCCCCACACCGACAAACATCTGAATGAACTCAGAACCATTGATCGCATAAAACGGCACGCCAGCTTCACCGGCGATCGCACGAGCGAGCAATGTTTTCCCGGTACCGGGAGGCCCGACTAACAGGACCCCCTTGGGAATCTGACCGCCAAGTCGCTCGAATTTTTCCGGCGTGCGTAGGAAGTCGACAATTTCCAAGAGGTCACTCTTAACCCCTTCCAGGCCAGCGACGTCCTTAAACGTGATTGCCTTTCGAGTCGCCTCGTAGCGCTTCGCGGGACTCTTGCTAAAGCCAGAAAGGAAGCCGCCGCCCATGATCTGATCTCGGCTGCGGCGGAAGCTGTTCCAGATAATGAATAGGAACACCAACGGCAGCAACATTATGACGATCCAAATGATCGACTGCATTGCTTGAGACGACGTATCGATTTCACGCGGCACGTTATGTTCGCGCAGCATCGCTACCAAATCGGCATACTCAGGGGACTCTTGCGACGCAATCCGAACGCGAAACGCCTTTGGCTTCTTAATGAAGTTTCCCTCAGAATCCTTCTTCGCAACTTCTTTGCCATCCTTGATTTCCATGACATTCTGCGGGACTTTTAATTCGCCCCGAGCTTCCATGTCACCAAGTACGACCTTTTCGACATTCCCGTCTTTGATTTCCTTTTCAAATTCGGAAACGGTCAGCGTTGAGTAAGGAGAGTCGGCGGTCGAGATCAGCATCAGCACGACGGCAGCCAAAAGAATGGCGAGCGCGACGACCGTAAAATTAGGCCGCATCCCACCACCTCCACTGGGGCGTTCGTTAGGCTGATCTTCGTTACGCGGATTTTCCGCCATGCAATGATCCTTTGCAGTCGGACAAGTTCACGGTTCTTTAACGTTATATACGTCGCTACATTGTAGCAGTTACTGGCGTCCCTTGGCGTGCCGGACACGAATAATGCCCAGCAGTCCTAAGAACCGCCAATAATTATTGCGGATAAACAACTTAAGTAAAAAGGGGCTACCCCAAATATCATGGCAAGTCGTAGCGATGTGCCGATACGAAAACGTGCGGTGGTGGGCGTGATTGTTCGCCAGAATACCTTCCTGACGATTCGCCGCAGCCAGTTCGTTGTTGCCCCTGGAAAGGTCTGTTTCCCAGGAGGCGGCATCCACACAGGAGAATCCGAGGCAGATGCTCTAATACGAGAAGTTCAGGAAGAACTGGGCATCGACGCCGTGGCTGGCGAGCGACTGTTCGAGACGGTTACCCCTTGGGGCACATCTGTTGCGTGGTGGTATGCCCAAATCGATGAAGAAGCGACGCTTGTCTTAAATGCCGAGGAAGTCGCAGAATCGTTCTGGCTCACAGGGCAAGACTTACTGCGGAATCCCGATCTATTGACGAGCAATCGGGACTTCTTGGTTGCCTGGGGACGTTCGTCGTTCGTTATTCCTGGAATAACGGTTCCTGACGATTGGGATGAAACTGCCGGTTAAACAGTTCTGGATCGAATTCGTCCTTTACTTCCGGCTTCTCTTTCGGGGTCACCCCTTTCTTAGGGATCGATCGATATGGCATTTCACGACCACCTTTTGAAACGTTCGCGTTACCGCCGAAAATAGGGTTCACAGGAATAGATTCGCTCGGTCTCCGACCTGTTTCTTTTGGCTGCTGAAGTGCCTTGGGCATTTCAGCAGGGGCGTCAAACGATGCCGGCATAATCGTGGGAGTGGCTGTCGCTTTCATGGGTCGCGGGCCCCGTGCGGCCGCGAATACCCAAGCCTGAATGGCTCGAAGCTGCTCTGGAGACAAATTGGGGGCCGTTCCATCACCGTGGCGAGTGGCACTCTTGGTCAAAAGCGGGCTGTTCTGGGCTCGTTCATAATCGATGTAAGCCAATGCGGAATTCATGTTTCGCACAGTCATTCGCCGCGGAATCGATCGGACGTTCTCGAACTCGACTAAGCGAAATGCATTTTCTGAGTTCTCTGCATGGCATCGGCTTGCCGCACAACCATTCAACATGATCGGCTGAATAGTACTTGTGTAATATCGAACTACCTGGGGCGACAGTGACGGATCAGGCTCCTCAAAGTCAGTGCTTTCTAAACTGACGTCAGGTTTCGTTACCGGCATGGCGTACTGCACCTGCTCGATTTTGTCAGGATTCGCCTTTTCATCCAATTTGATCTGAAATCGGCGATCCAATCGGATCACATCTGTCTGATTGGGGCCAGAACGCACCGCAATTGCGTGGTGATAAGCAGCTTCTTCCCACAACTGCAGGTCTAAGCACCAGTTCGCGAGTTCGACGTGGTCGGCCACGGTTGTTGTGCCAACTTTGGCTTTTTGCCGCAAGTAAGCCTCTTCAATCGACTTACAAGCAAACGCCACACGCTCGGCAGGCAATCGAACGACGGAATCTTCGTTGATCGCTAACGAGTAATATTCGCCTTCCTGCGTGATTCGCCCACGCATCGCATTACCATTGCTCAGGACAAGCACCCCTTCATAGGGAGCCGCCAAAGGAGACTGTGCCCAGCAAACCGAGGCAAGTAGGCAACAAGCGATCAGGCTAAGAGTGGTAGTTTTCATAGGGGCGGAACGCTACCAATTCGACAATAGATGCGTCAATTGCAGTATTTTTGCATTAGGCCATCTACAAGAGTGGATGCAACGATGGTTTAAATCGCCGTAAGCCTTGAAATCGGCACAATAGCAATGAAGAAAACTTAATCGACCGATCCATCCAACATCTTGGCACGTATAGAGTTTCAGCATCTAGCTGACACGCCCTTGGTGAACTATCATGAGAACTTGCTAGTTGCTATCGCATGGTTCCCTAGAGGGTGGTGAAATGACGGACGCATCAACCCGAATGCACGTAGTCTTTTCCGGGCATGTGCAAGGTGTCGGATTCCGACAAACCACCACTCAGATTGCCAAGTCTTTTCCTGTCGTCGGCTGGGTAAAAAACCTTCCCAGTGGCAACGTAGAGCTTGTCGCAGAGGGTTCCAAGTCGGCTTGTAGCGACTTCCTGGCTGCCATTCGTGATCGCATGTTTGAGTACATTAACGATCTTGATTGTCAGTGGTCTGATTCGTCCGGCGAATTGGAAACCTTCGAGATCCACTATTAATTCAACCTCGTCGAAGCACTTACTTCGCTTCGTGCCTGGCAACCCATTAATCGATTTATGATCCCGACCCACTCTTCCCTTCTCGGCTTCTTTTTCTATATCGACGAAATTAATCGCCAACACTTGGCAACAGCCGTATGGTTGTTTGCCGTTGGTGTGATCCTCGGCCTATTGGCCGTGGCGTTGATTTGGGCATTACTTCTCGCAATTTCACCTAAACTTGGTGGACGATGCACGCAAGCTTTGCGAGGCCCCGTTCTGATGCCAATTTCAGTGGTGATGGGTATCTGGGTAATCATGGCGTTCGCCTTGCTGCCGATGGTTCCCAATGCCATGGGCATTCTGAACTCCCTTAAGCAAATTCCAACCACTGGTGAGTCGACCTACGAAATCGTGGTCCCTGTCGCGACCGGCGATGTCGATGAGTTTGGCAACGTTCCAGCCCAGACTCTCGACGTTACGGTCCTGACTGACCAACTTCGCAACATCACCGTCGATAGCTCGGGAAAGATCGAGCTTGTCGCTCGACTCGAAGGCACCGACGAAGACGTTGTCGCGTTCGACATCAGTGGTGGTGAGCGTTTTGAATGGCGCCGTGGAGACCGAGGGACTTTACTTCGCAAGATCCCTGCCAATGAGTCGATCGATCTTTACGCTCGAAACATCACGAATTCTGATATTTCGATCGACATGAAGATTGTGACGGAGCCGGAACACATCGAGGCCGAGTCGATTTTCTTCATTGGTACTTTGGTGCTGTTGCTGTATGGCACTTTCTTTGCCATGGTCTGCATCTTCCCCAAGATGTCGGCAATCGCGGAAGCTACGGTTCGTAGCGAAATTTACCAGTTGCTGTTCCTGATCTGTGCGGTCGTTGGCTGCTTGTTCATGGTCGCGTCGATCTATATTCCTTACCAAACGTTTGGCGAAGACATCAAAGTGCTTAAGCATACCTGTCTTCAAGCCATGATGGTGCTGGGAATTATCGTCGCCATCTGGGCTGCAAGTCGCAGTGTTTCAGAAGAAATCGAAGGGCGAACCGCACTCACCCTTCTCTCGAAGCCGGTTAGCCGCCGTCAATTCGTGCTTGGCAAGTTCGCTGGCATCGCCTGGCTGGTGAGCGTTTTGTTCATCATGATCAGTTCGGTCTTTGTCGTTGCCGTTGCCCAAAAGCCTATTTTCGACAAACGCGAAGGTGCAGTCGTCGAATACGAAGGGGAAAAAGGGGTTACCTGGCAGTTGCTGCATCATGAAGCGATGAGCGTCGCCCCTGGCGTTCTGCTTGTGTTCATGGAAACTTTGGTGCTTGCCGGCGTTTCGGTCGCTATTTCGACGCGGCTTCCCATGGTTGCCAACTTCATGCTCACTTTTGGCATTTGGGCGTTAGGGCACTTAACACCGTCGATTATGGAGGCGTCCGTCGAGGGATTCGAACCGGTGCAATTTGTCGCCAGCTTTGTGGCGACGATTCTTCCGGTGCTGAAGAACTTCGAAATTTATGGTGCCATCTCGGCTGGCCGAGAGATTCCGATGGAATACATCGCAGGTACCGCACTTTACACCGCACTTTATGGTGCCATGACGATGTTCCTGGCGTTGATCTTGTTTGAAGATCGCGACCTTGCCTAACGTCGTCGATAATCCATTCGAAATAAAAAAGCCACCGCGTTGATTGCGGTGGCTTTTCTTTTGGGTGGATATAACTTAACGCGCTAAGCGGCCTTCTTGATCGTTACGACATGCTTAGGTTCTGGTCGCATGGCAGGGCCGACAAGATTGACATTTCCACCATCCCACTGGTGGGCATGAACCGCATCGCTGATTTGCAGGGCGACAGAAAGGGCTTCGCGAGCCGCTTGCCCGGTTACCGTTGGCGTAAGTCCACGCTGAATACAATCGGCGAATTCACTCAGTTCCGCTTCAATCGCGTTTCCAGGCGCAACTTCTGTTTCCTGGCACGGCAAAACGCTCGAGAACAAGTGATCCCGGACCCAGGTTTTCCCTTCGGGCGAGAGCTTGTGAACTTCGGCGACACCTTGCTTGACGATATCGTCTGCCACAATGGACCGAACATTGCGAGTCGTGAAGTCGACTCCCACGAAGCCGGAATCGCTAAAGACTTCCATGTGCCGCGAAGGATTATAGCTGGCACGCGATGCGGTCAGATTCGCAACGCAGCCGTTAGCAAACGTAAGGCGAGTTTCGACGATATCTTCGTGAGGCCCAAAAACGGTCAACCCGGTTGCCTGAACATCGACGACAGGGCTACGAACCATCGATAGCACGAGATCGATATCGTGAATCATCAGATCCAGCGTTACGCCGACATCGACCGAACGGAACGTATAGCCACTGGTTCGCTCACCTCGAATAAAGCGAGGCGATTCGATTTTTTTACATGCTTCTCGAAAAGCAGGATTGAATCGCTCGACGTGTCCTACCTGCAGGACGCTTTGATGATGCTCGGCCAGCTCAATCAACTCGTCGGCATCTTCCGTGGTGAGCGTAATTGGCTTTTCGATGAGAACATGCTTCCCCGCTTCCAGCAGGGGCGCGGCGACCTCTTTATGATAGAGCGTCGGCGTGGCGATGACGGCGGCGTCGATCTTCGATGCGATTTCGCTGACGTCGTCATAGCCCTTGAGCTTATGCTCTTTGCAGAACGCATCGCGTGTCTCTTTAACTGGATCGACAACGCCGACCAGATTGAACACCGAGATGCCCTTCGCCAATTTGGCGTGAATTTTACCCAGGTGGCCGGTCCCAATGACCGCAAGTCTTACCTGACGCATTGCCAACATCCTCTGCTTGGATCGCACGGCGTTACGAAGCGTTTTGTAAAAAAATCAGGCGGTCCGCCGTGACAAATAGGCAACCTGATTTTCTTTCAGAAGTTGTTTCACCAACTCCGCATTCAAACGATGACCGCTACGATTTGCGATGATCGTTCCTTGAATATCACAACCGGCCAGCGACAGATCACCGACCAGGTCTAAGACTTTGTGCCGTACACATTCGTCTTCAAAACGAAGCTCGTTGTCGATTGGTCCCTCTGGTCCAAAAACTAAAAGCTCGCTGAAATCTACATGCGTTCCCAGCCCTTGCTGACGCAGCCATTCCGCTTCCTGAAGCAACAGAAATGTTCGCGCAGGGGCCAATTCAGCTTGGAAATATTCTGGGGTAAGCTTTCCCTCAAGCGTCTCGCGACCGATCATTCCATCGGTGCCGAAATCGAGACGATACTTGAACTTCATGCGGTTAGAACCACTCGGTCGGGCTTCGACCCAGCATTCGTCATCGCCGACGCGTACCACTTCCGAAATCGCCAATACGGCCCGAGGCGACGATTGTGTTTCGACGCCTGCTTCTGCCAGTTGCTCGACGTAGGCCTTGGAAGACCCATCCAGCCCAGGCATCTCTGCCGAATTCACGTGCACCAGGCAGTTGTCGATCTGCAAACCGGCCAATGCCGCGAGGACATGTTCGACCATTTCGACCGTTGCCCCTTGATGCACCAAATTGGTACGTCGCGGAACTTCGATTCGATAATCAACTTGAGCAGGTACCTGGGGAGCACCCTCTATATCTTCGCGAACGAAGACAATCCCGGTGTCCTCGGGAGCAGGCTCGAAGCGAACTGTCACTTCCTTGCCACTCCAGTAGCCGCGGCCCGATACGGATGCGGTGGCCTTGATGGTTTGCTGAAGTCGTGCGATCGGTTCGCCGGTCGAGGCGATGGATGCGGAATTCATAGAGGCAGTATCTAGCCAATAAAGGCAAAGGAAATCTATCGAACGACAAAAGGCGAGACCAACCGTGCGGCCTCGCCTTTGTTCATAGTGACTATCAACCTTGGGCGAGCCCGATTTAGAAGCGACCCTGCGGTACTTGGCTGGTACCGTTGTTGATCGGAGCACGAGCGACGCCGTTGTTCAGGATGTTCAAGATGTCGTAGGTGATGTCGATCTGGTTTTGATAAATCACCGGACGATTGACACCTTCCAAAACCGATTGACGGTTGGTTGGGTCGATTTCGTTGCTGTTGTAACGAAGAACCAAAGTGATGTTGTGTCGCTGTGCGAACGTAGCAACCGTTTGAGTCACTTGGTTATAGGTGTTGAAGTAGATGCGGGCTTCTTTTTCCATGAAGTCCTTCTTCTGCATGCCCACTTTGACTTGCAGATCGGCTTGAACCTTAGCCATCTTTTCTTCCAACTGCTTGTACTCTGGGGTACCGGCCTTGAAAGCCTGTAGCTGCTCAACCATGCCCTTCATCTGGTCACGATCTTGCGTCAGAGCTTGTTCGGCAGCGTCGACGGAAGCCTTAAGCTCGTCCATCTGCTTCTTGAACAAAGCGTGATTCTTGAAAATGACTGGGATATCGATAACGGCAATGTTACCGGCACTTGCCTGCTGGGCCGAGGCAGTGCTGACTTGACAGAAAACGGTCAACGCGACCGCGACACAGAAACAAGAGAGAATTCGCTTCACTTTCAGCACTCCTTGCTGGACAAAACTGGTCCTCATGACCATCTCGTGGACAGCCCATGGCGGGTGGCTGCCACGGAACAAAAACGATTGCGAAACACACCGTCTGAACGGGAAAGTCGCGACATTTTGCCGAAGAGCCGCGATCACGTAAAGTGCAATCTGAGTAAATTCTTTCCCCTACAACTTCTGGGCTGATCCAGACCTTCGCGAGGTTACTACGCCCTATCGGCAATCGAGGTTCGATCGAGTCCAGGAAATCACCTCTCGTCCGAAATTTCGAGGACGAATCTTGGGCTAGCATTCCAGGCCGGCGATACCCATTCTCGCGACTCAACCTAAATTAAACTTCGGAACTACCGAGGCGGGGCTAGCGTGACGGTTAGCTTAACTTCCTTGCCATCACGAAGAACGACCACTTCGACTTTTTCGCCTGCTTTAAATTTGCGAAGAGCCGCGTCGAAATCTTCCAAACCGCCGATTCGGTTCCCTCCGAGATCGATCAAAACGTCCCCGCCCTTGATGCCAGCTTCGGCGGCGGGACTTCCGGGACTTGCTCCTTGAATGCCGTACCCTTTCCCGACGACGGTGAAATCCGGAATGCTACCGAAGTAAGGACGAGAACCACCTCGCATCTCAGGCTGCTTGCTTTCCACGGCAACATACTTTGGACGATCGTCGGTCTGATCGATCGCAAGCAAGATATCGACTGCATAGTCAATGATTCGCGACATACCTTCGAAGTTGATCTTGTCGGTGTCGTCGCTCGGACGGTGATAGTCGTTGTGGGTCCCGGTAAACAATGCAAGCACTGGGAGCTGCTTCGCATAGAAGGAAGCATGATCGCTTGGGCCGAACCCACCCGGATCTTTGGTGAGTTCAAACTTGTGCTTTTCGTTGAGGCGATCCAGCAGCGGTTCAAACAACTCTGCCGTACCACTTCCCATGGCAATCAACTTGTTTTCATCAAGTCGCCCGACCATGTCCATGTTGAACATCATGAGCGTCTTATCGATTGGGATCACTGGCTCTTTAACGTAGTGGGCACTTCCCAGCAGCCCCTCTTCTTCCCCAGTGAATCCGATGATCAAAACACGATGTTTCAACTCCTTCTTCTTCTCGACAAGTCGGCGGGCAACTTCCAATAATGCAGTCGTCCCCGAGGCGTTATCGTCGGCTCCGTTATGAATTTCATGAGTAAGCGGAGCCAGACTGCCAGTGCCTCCCATGCCTAAATGATCGTAATGGGCTCCGACAACAATGACTTCGTCAGATGTGGCATTAGGGGCATCGATCAAACCGATTACATTTCGCACGGTAGCTTTTTCTCGAACGATGTTCGTTTCACCGACCGCCCGATAGTCCCCCAGAGGGCCGACGATTGGCTTCAAATCTTTGTCGATCGATTGCTCAATTTCCGAAAGTGACTTTCCGAACTGTTTTTCAATCAATGGCTCGAAAACGCTTCGTTTTGCGAAAATCACGGGAAACTTCGGGCGAGTCGACTCCGGCCCAGCTCCTGTAAGAGGCAGCAACTCGTCCATACCCTGCTCGAGTTGTTCGCCATACTCTCCGATCTTCTTTCCGAGCGACGTGATCTTGTCGAGATACGCTTCAATCTCTTCCGGAGATCGCTCATCGCCTGACTTGTGCTCTTGCTGAACTTTAACCAAGTCCGTCACAGCCGTATCAAACGCAGCTTTCACATGGGCACGGATTTCTTCCAGCCCTTGGGCATCGTTGATCAAGATGACGCCAGCGGCTCCTTTTTGATAAGCATTGGAGATCTTGCGACTAAACAATGCGTGCTGAGAAGAAGTCGTGCCATCAAAGACGCTATGCGGATTGGCTTGCTGGGGTTCTTTCCGCAGAATGACAACCATCTTGCCGTCGACGTCGATCTCGGCAAACTCATCGAAATCGAGTTTCGGTGCGGAAATTCCATAACCGACAAAGACCAAGGGGGCATCAAACGTATTGCTTCCGCCTACCGCTAGAGGAGTAAAATCCTTGCCGATCTCTAGCTTCTCGACGGTCGCTCCGGAAACAAGTTTCAGAGTGTTGCTTTGTACCGGCCCAAGCTCTGAAGAAATATTCACCTCGAAGTTCTGAAACGGCGAACCGTTGACCAAGTCGGTCTTCAATCCGATCGCCTCAAACTGCTTCGCGAGATACTGGGCCGCCTCTTCGAGACCATCGCTACCGATCCCACGCCCCTCGAGTTTGTCCGATGCAAGAAAGCCTAAGGTCTTTTTCAGGGACTCGACATCACGTTTTGGTGGAGACTCCGTCGACGTTTCCTGCGCCATCAGAGTGGCAGGCATGGCCAGGATCGTGAGACAAACCAACAGCTTGGCAAAGGCGGGACGAACAAACATCAAGCGGCATTCCACAAAAGAGGGATTCGTGCTTTCCGGAGAAGTTGGGCAACTTACGATTCTTTTCCGTAGCCAGTCCTTCGTCAACCGATAACTCGCCGCATTGCCAGCGGGATGCAAATCGTCGTAAAATCATTTCTCAGTTGAGATTGTTTATTACCTGGACCGCTGCGTCGTCATTCCCGAGTTTGTAGTTTGGCTTCACTATTTGTCATCCAAGGCGACGACCAAGGACGCCGGTTTGAATTAGCGCGTGACATGATTTCGATTGGTCGAGATCGTGGTAACGAGATCGTTCTGCACGATACCGAAATATCGCGTCGCCACGCTGAAATACGCATGACCGACGATGGCTTTCGACTGATTGATCTTCAAAGCTCCAATGGATGCTTCCTCAATCAGAAAAGAGTCTCCGATTGCCAGCTGACTCATGGAGACCGATTGCAGCTCGGTCACACGCTGATGATCTTCACCCATACCGCTTCGGCTCCCACAACTCGGCCGATCAGTGTGAGCCTGCAAGAGCGGCACCGTGAAGGGTCTCGGATTATTCATTCGATTCGACACGAAGAAGGCAGCCAGATCTTTCTGCCTTCCGAGCTTCGTGAGCCAGGAGAATCGCAAAATCTGCAAGACAACTTGCAGCTAATCTACGACACGGCTTTGGCCGTCAGCCGAACGCTCGATATCGAACAATTACTCGATTACCTGCTAGGCCTTATTTTCAACTGGGTCGAAGCGGATCGCGCATGCATTGTGTTGATCGACTCGCAAACGAAAAAGCCCGAAGCCAAAGCACAAAGAGTCCGCGAAGGCCAAAGCGGCATCGACGAGTCGATCACCATCAGTCGCACGATTCTCGAATACGTACTTACCAATCGTGAAGGGGTTCTCACCTCCGATGCCCAAGACGATCAGCGCTGGTCGCCGGAAGGAAGCATCATCAACAGTGGCGTAAACGAAGCGATTTGCGTTCCCATGCAAGGCCGATACGGCATCGTTGGGGCGATATACATCGATACGTTTATCCCTCCCGATATGTCGTCATCCCCGACCAAGTCCCGCTTTACCGAAGACCACCTGAAGCTGATGATCGCTATCGCTCATCAAGCAGCGTTAGCAGTAGAAGACACGCACTACTATTCGGCCGTGGTTCGTAGCGAACGACTTGCCGCTATGGGGCAAGCGGTCGCCGCCATTTCGCATCATGTGAAAAACATTCTGCAAGGGATTCACGGCGGCAGCTACATTATCGAAGAAGGCATCAAGTCCGGCAAAATGGATGTTGTCCAGCATGGCTGGGGCATTGTCTCTAGAAACCAAGACCGCATCGCACACTTGGTCATGGACATGCTTTCTTTCAGTAAGGAACGTGAACCGGATCGCAGCAATGCATCGCTCAACGATGTCGTGGAAGACGTCGTCAATTTGATGCGGGCACGTGCGAAAGAGAACGATGTCCTACTGGAGTTTCGCCCTGACATCGATCTTCCGATGGGGCTGTTCGACGAAGAAGGAATTCACCGCGCCGTGCTAAATGTGGTCACGAACGCGATTGATGCCGTAACAGAAATCGAAACAGCTCGCGTTGTCGTTTCCACGGAATTCCGTCAACAAGATCAAACACTTGCCTGTTTGGTTGAAGACAACGGGTGCGGAATTCCGGACGAGATGCTGCAAAAGATCTTTTCAGCGTTCGAATCGACCAAAGGTAACCGCGGCACAGGACTGGGGCTTCCTGTGACTCAAAAGATCCTCCAAGAACATGGCGGAGACGTCCTCGTGGAAAGCACTCCTGGTCAAGGGACCAAGTTTATCCTGCATTTCCCTTGGATCGCGGTTCCGACCGAAGAAACCCGCTATTAACTTGCAGGATCGTACCCGGCAGGTTTCCCCACGAAGGGATTCGATTCGATTTCGTCCCCCACGGTCGTCGTCGGTCCATGGCCTGGCAAAATGATTGAATCGGTTGGCAGCGTAAACAACTGCTCTTCGATCGATCGCTTCAAATCCGCGAAGCTGCCATCCGGAAAGTCGGTACGTCCGATGCTGCCGCTGAAAAGCACGTCTCCCCCCAAAACGATGGTCCGCGTGCCATCTTTCACAACGAATACGACGTGCCCCTGGCTATGCCCTGGGGTTTCGCGGACCTCGAAGTCGATATCAGCGGCCGAATAAACATCCCCCCCTTTGACTGTCGCGTCCTCTTCCGGACTAACAAGCGCCAGCCCAAATGGTGCACTCAAGTTCTTATTGGGATCGGTCAGCTTTTCAGCGTCACCATGCCCAATCACCAAAGGGGCATCCGGCCACATTTGCTTCATGGTGCCGTTGCCAGCGATGTGGTCGCTGTGACCGTGGGTGTTGAGAATTGCCGCAACTTGAAGTTTCCGCTCCTCGAGCGCTTTCACGATTTTTTCTGGCTCTAATCCTGGATCGACGACAACACATGACGTAACACCTTCTCGATAAAGGAGATAGGTGTTTTCATCGAACGGCATACTGACGATTCGGATAAAATTGATCTCAGGCATCAAAGGAAGATCGCACTCCACTTTGCGGGCAAAATTGGATACAGTAACTGCGCATGATAAACCATCTGACGAGATCTTGGTAATCTGTAAAACTTTGACGCTCGTTTGGAAGGTATTCAATTTGCCGCCATGCACGATGCGATAAGACGCTGTAGGGCATCCTTTCGCTCATGGTAAGGCGAACCAATTTGCTAGCAAGCGCCGCCTCTCGCGAACAAACGAGTCCGGCGCATCGTACTTTTCATTCTCGCAAGGATCGCGAGAAAACCGGACCGGAACAATAACGGAGATTGATCATGACCAAGTCCCTCCTCTCTCGCCGAACGCTGCTCGCCGGCGGCACGGCTTTGGCCTGCGGGCTGACCCGGGCGACTTACGGTGAGGATCAACGTCAGGGCTTACGCGAGCCCGTTTATCGCGTTTCCAACCGTACCGGCGGCCCTGCTCAGCAGGTTACTGCCGAACACCCGCTGGCCCCTGCCCTGCGAATGGCGGAACAAGGGCTGACAAGCATCAACCAGAACATTCGTGATTACGAATGCACGCTCGTCAAGCGAGAGCAAATCAACGGTAAGCTGACCGATCAAGAGTTCATCTATACCAAGATTCGCAACGAGCAAGCCGACGCGAGTGGCCGTGTCTCGACGCCATTCAGCGTCTACATGTACTTTCTGAAACCTTCCAGCGTGAAGGGCCGCGAAGTGCTGTACGTGAAAGGGCACAACAACGGGAATCTGATGGCTCACGAAGGGGGCGCCCTGCTGAAGCACGTCACCGTTTCGCTCGACCCATTAGGTGCATTGGCCATGCGTGGCCAGCGTTATCCAATCACGGATGTCGGTATCAAGAATTTGATCGTCCGTTTGATCGAAGTCGCCAAGCAAGACATGCAATATGGCGAATGTGACGTAAAGTTTTACAACGGCGCAAAAATCAATGGTCGCGTTTGCACCGTGATCGAAGTGGTTCACCCAGTACCACGAAAGAACTTCCGCTTCCACAAAGCTCACGTCTTCATCGACGATGAACTTCAAGTGCCGATCCGATTCGCTTCGTGGGATTGGCCATCCCAGCAAGGTGGACAACCAGCAATGCTGGAAGAATACACCTACATGAACTTGAAGCTCAACAATGGCTTCACCGATGCGGACTTTGACCCGCACAACGAAAAGTACGGCTTCAACGTTTAGTCGGCTTTGAAAG
Organism: Bremerella sp. TYQ1; assembly: GCF_020150455.1. Taxonomy (NCBI): domain Bacteria; kingdom Pseudomonadati; phylum Planctomycetota; class Planctomycetia; order Pirellulales; family Pirellulaceae; genus Bremerella; species Bremerella sp. TYQ1. Next base: position 6,533,290 of record NZ_CP083740.1, on the reverse strand, counting down.
CTCAATATTAAAAGGTCCCCGTCTCGCCGACTGGGGCCTTTTTTTATGCCTAAGAGGCATCTTCGATCGAACGTTCTTCCAATTGAAAAGACTGACGCACCCACCAGGCACTTAACAACATCAGGCCGATCGCAATCACCGCAGTCACAAGAAAGAGCCCAAATCCTTCGACTTCGCCGGCCTTCTCATGCACTGGCAAAAATGCCATGTAGTCGATCGAAGCCACACGAATCAGTTCCCGGATAACCGAAGCACAGAATAGCATCCCCGATAAAAGTAGCACTCGCGGAATCACCCAGCGACGACTTATGGCTTGTGCCTCGGGAAGCCAAAGTACAATTTGCGTTGCCCATAAAACTACGCCGAGCCCTATCCACAAGATGCCGGAGAAACTGCTGACGGCGGCGAACCCTGGCTTCGACAAAGCAACTGCCCCAAGCGAGGCCACGCCGAAAACCGCAAGGCCAGCCAAAGCCATCCAGCGAATCCAACCAACCGCTGGCAAGTCTTCGTCCGTCGCGGTGCCTTCTCGCAAATAAGCCAGCTGAGCTGTGACAATCGAGGCCATGCTCGCGAACGCAACACCGAGCCATACGCCAGAACGTGAAACGACCTGGAGAATGCTCAGCGGAAGTTGCCTGGTGGCAAACGTCTCAGGCCAAGCATCCGGCTGGCTCGAAACCAAATGGTTCGCCGTCCAGCAAAAACCAATGAAAACAAACAGTCCTGCATTAAGTCCAGCCACAAGAGCTCGTTGCCACCAAGTCAACCGCTCGAACCAGTTACTCTTCAAAACATAAAGCAAATAGAAAGCAGCAATCAGCGATGGAATCACTACCATCCATCGCCATCCAAGCAGCAAGTTAGCAGTATAGAAATTGTGCGGCACCAAGATCTGCACGAAGAGCAGCGGCGCTACGCCAAAGGTAATCGCAGCACTCAGCCCAAACGGCATCCAATCCCGCAGCACGCGAATGACCGGATTGGCGATCAACTTTGTTTTGTCAGCCCGATACCAAATACTGGCTCCGACGATCGTCAAACACCCAGCGACGACAAAATGCATCGACACGTGGTGTGTTACGAAAGTCGCCAGGTACAACAGCATGTAAGTTAGCGAAGTCAACGGAAGGTCAAACGGGAACGGCATCTTAGTTTCGCACCTCCTCGACGAGATCACTGCGATGTTGTAGCCCCGAACCGGGTTCGGTACCGGCGGCATCGAGCCATTTCTGAATGTCCGCTAAATCTTCTTCCTTGATCGCCGCTTCCGCCGATTCATCATCTTGATCTTCGACCCACTTGAGGTATCGCACTAACGATTCCAACTCCTCCGGTGTACCAGCAAAAGGAGGCATGAACGGCTTGAGATGCTGCAGTTTCGCAATGTTCATTCGCATCTGCTCTTCGTCCCACGTTTTCGTAAGATCGACCACACCATTGATACCTACCACGGTATGACATACCGCGCATTGCCGCCGAAACACCTTGGCTCCCTTGGTGGTGATCTCGCCGGCAACTTTTGTCCCTTCGGTAAGCGGATAGGGATCGTTGGCCAGGCAGCCATCTTTTCGCATCTGGGCGATCTCGTCCGGGAACAGCCCGTTGGAATACATCCAGTAGCGAATCGAATAAGGCTTCCGAGACCCTTCTCGGACAAATTCCCCCCCAGCAGTCGCTCCAAACGCAAGCATGAGCAGCAAAGTGGCTGTCGCGCCGTTGATATAGAGCTTCTGAAAGAACATTCCGATGACCGCATAACCTCCGATTGCCACGGAGGCTCCAACGGCAATGTTCAAAAACAATGTCATCGCTGGACTGCCACCGGTGATCCAACCACGGCTATCCTCTGGCATCACCATCACAAACCAAATGCCGAGAAACGGCATCAAAATCATGGGCAGAAGCAAATGCGACGCGTAATTAATTAGCGTTCGCTTTTCGTCCTGCTGAAGCTTGTTCATGGTGTTCACAACGATACATGCGACCAGCCCAGCCAACGTCAGCGCGACAATCGTCCGAAAGAACAGACTCGGCCAGAACGTCGGGTTAAAAAATCCCGCGACAATCGAATGCGTTTCAATCCACCCACCGGGCGTTAGCTGCCAGCTGATGATACCGTTGATCAGAAACAAGCTCATCCACGCCGCGAACGCATACATGCCCAGCAATTTCAGACAGGTCGCGTCGTCGACATGACGGTGGTAACGGTAAAACAAATAGCCTGCAAAGATCTCTAGCAGGAAGAACAAGTATTCCGTCGCCCAAATCCAGTGAAAGTTAAAAATCATCTCACCGATCGTTGGGGCACTGACTTGAATGGCAGTGAACCAGATTCCAACTCCGGTCACCGCGCCCGCGACGAAGCTGATAAGAACCAACCACTTGAAATAGCCATGCACGAATAGCCGCGCATTGGCACAGCGGCCAGTCATAGAAAGCCACTGGAAATAGCAAAGTAGCATTCCCCCGCCCACCGCAAACTGGGCAAGAAACACATGCACGACCGCCACGATTGCCATCAGAATTCCTGGCATGAGTGGGTCGTATTGATTGACCGGATAAACTTCCATGGCAGTACTTGCGCCCTCATTCACGCTGTCAATCGAGTGGCAACTTCTACTTTCAATTTTACATCCCAAGAAAACAAAAGCCCGTGCGGCATTTTGTCGCACGGGCTTAGGTGGTGCAAGAAAAGAATCGAACGGTTACGGTTTCGAGACTCTGGCAATCACGACAAACAACGATTCCGAATTCGACTCGACGTGACGGTAAACATTGATCACGTCTGCTTGATTGGCATCCAATATCGTATTAGAGGTGAACGAATGCGTCTCTCGATCGGAAGGATGGTAACCTGAGGTTCGCTGCGGCGACATGACGACTGGTAGCTGTCGTTCAACCGTTACGCCCAAGCCAAACTGTTCTCCGCTACGCACCCATGGCGTAGCTTTCACGGTTGCTTCGCCCATAGAAACGCGAGGAGGGATTCGGCCTGAACTGGTCGAACGCATGTATCCAGGATGAGACATGCCAAACTTGGCCCATTGCTCGAGGTCGTGAAACGACTGCAACGAGAATGCGTCGATACTGGAGTAAACTTTGTCACTCGACTTGGGCAACTTATTTTGGACTGCATCTTGAAGCTCGAACCATGGCTTGGACTTTCCTTTCTCAACGGTCGCTTCGATTTCCTTAATCAAACCTTTGTCGATGGTTCCTTGCTCCGCGTCTGCCGAACAAGTAACCACAATGAGTTCCAGCTTCAATTTGATGGGATTATCAGGTTTCGCGGTCTGGCCAAAAGAAGTCGCACTCAAGAGAGCGACGATAAAAAATGACAGGGCAATGCGCATCACGAGGCAAACCTTTCTAAATGCATGACGGAATTATTTCTCTAGCGAGCCGAAGCTCGTTGGGGCATTAAGTAAGACGATAAACCGAACTCGAACGATTTATCTCCATTCGACAAGAACGACAATTTCTTCTAATTGATCCCCCTTCTTCCTCGCAATTTCTGTCAACACAGCTGGAGACTGAGGTTCCAGACGCAGCTTGCCTTCCGCGGTAATCGTTTCAATGGAGGGGGGTGTCGTAGCAGTTGACGCAACGATGCGTGAAGCGGAAGAACGTTGCCGGGCTCTCAGTTCGTCCAGCATTTCTTCGCGTGTCTTAGGTGAAGAAGTTTCGGAAGCCTCTTCCGTTGAAGTCGCTGCCTCAGGGGATTCTGCCACCTCTTTATCGGCTGGCTCTTTATCTTCGGTCACTGCGTCCACGTAGGACTTTTCAAAAGTAATTTCCAACTCTAATTTGCCTTCGACAAAGTCAGAGGCGTTAACACTTACCAGCGTGCCAACGTTATGAAAGCTATAGGAAGTCGTGCTACGCCCACCGCCCATCTGCGAAATGCTACTGGGGTAGGCCTCGCGTCCGCCACGCTGGATCGTAATTTGCTTACCGGCAATCGACTTCGCTTGAATGTAGTCGAACAATTCCACTTGTTAATTGCTTTTGTCAGCCAGCCATGGCAATAACTTCGCCGAAAGTGGCGGCCCTGGCTCTTTCAGCATGCTCATCACTTCTTCTGCCAAAGTACGCTCGGGCAAGTCCTCCTGAGCGCGACGAATCAGCACAATGTCTACCGTACATGAGTCAGGCACTGCGGTCTTATCGTTGATGGTAGCTTCCGCCGCTGTATCGGCAGGAGCATTTGCCACGGCAGCAGCTTCTTCAGACTCTGGCTTCTTGGTTACTTGGGGATCGACTTCATCGCTTGAGAACAGTTTTGCCCGATATTCCGCATAGCGGCGATCTTCATTGCTACGCCGCTTCGCCGCACTGCGTTCTCGCTTTAGATTTTCCCAATAGGTGTGAAACTCTCGAATCGTGATCTGCTTCTTCGACCAAGCATCGGGAAACCTTTGGTGAAAACCTGATTCAAGAAAACTGGGTAGGTTTGCGAATTCATCCCCTTCCACGACCCCATTGCCATCCTGATCGAGATGCTGAAAGTAAGATGCGTGCGGGCTCGATTCGATTGTCACTACATCGTCGGTGTCGTTGCCGCGACTTCTCGTAGAACCAGGCAGAAGCGAACTTATATATCGATCCAACCCTCGCTGACGATCCTGCTCACCTTCCGCATGCCGTTGAGCTAAAATCTTCTTTAATCTTGCCTGATAAAGCGATTCAACAACCTCATGAAATTGATCAATGGAAATGGGAGGGCCTTCGAGCGGAACGTGTAACTCGCCATCCTTCAAAGTTGCCCCAAAAAAAGCGGACTTGATCGAGCGAGGTAGCTCATGCCCTTCTTTCCCAGATATAACCTCATCGCCATTGGTGTCGAAGCTGCGAAAATAATCTGCATGTCGGCTGTTAAATTCCTCTTCTTTCCTTTCATCCTTCTCTTGTACGTTTGCTTCGTCCTTATCCTCATAGGCCGTCAGTAAACTAGAAATTGGTTGATCCTTCGCACCATGATGGCGATATAGAATGTTCTCCATGGTGCGTCGCATTTCAACGTCGCGAAGGAATTCACCGAAGGCATCCATAAATGAGGAAAAGGTGATTCCTTGCGAAGACGCATCCATTTTCTCAAGCAGAATCTGCCGATGGCCACTTACAAGCTTTCCCTGAGAAATCTCTTCCTTGTCCAACGTTCCATCGTCGTTGCGATCGGCGTATTCCCATAAGAGACGATTACTTTTCACTACGCGAGGGTCATACCCTTTCCAGCGTTTCATCAACTTGGCGACTTCCAGAAGATCTTCCACCGTTGCAGCAACATGTCCTTGAGAAGAACGTCGGCGAACGAGGATTTCGAACATCTCCTCAGGAAACGGTTGGAGATAGGCCTTCAATTCTTCGCCGTCGAGGACGCCATCTTTATTTTGGTCGGCTTCCTTGAACTCTGTTTGGTAGGCATGAACCGAGCTAGAACTCAGTTCACCTACATCCGCCGATGCAGGCGACACACAGAGTAAGACGCTAAGAATCGGTACCGAAAAGAAAAGTCGTATGAGCATCGGGGACAACTCCAACGAAAAACACCCTAATTCGCGCGAGCCCCATTCTACCCCCCAGCGAAATGCCTCTGCAAACGAATTGGCTATCCTATTCGCCCGGCAGTTCATTCTTCACGAAGCGTACCAGATAGACCCAAACCGCTTCTTTGCTAACCACCTCTCCGTCGATTTCTTCGGCATTTGGCAGTCCATCGCAAACAAGCGGGTCACCAGGTCTCAGCCTGATAGTGCTTGTCATTCCTTTGAGGCCGATCCGCCGCTGCAAACCGCGAACGCCGACTTCTTGTTTAATCAATGCGAGTGTTTCCTCCGAAAACGCATGATCAGGCGCCCGCCCTCCATGCGTTAGCACACTGAACCGCCCTTTGAGTTCAATGGCCCCATCTTCCATTTGATGTGATCGAAAGCGCACTTCCATTCCCGTCAATTCCGAGAGCGTGTCTGGCCGCTCTTCCCTTTCATCACGAGGATCTGGCGCGAACATTCTTTCGGTCTCGATATCAACCAGCGTTCCCAACTCCGTTTTGACCCGGACGGTGTCGATTAGCAGCGGCATTTCCTTCGTCCCGGTTTCCCACTGCTTAATTGCCCGAATCAAACCGATCTCGCGCACGTTGCTTTTCTCAAGCATCTGCTTCAAATCATGAGCCAACGTGGTTTCCGGCAGGCTTTGACGTTCGAAGGTTGCCACTTCAACAATCACCTGTGGTGTGGCCGCCACCAGATCAACCGTATGACTCACGACGATAACCATAGCGACGATGAATAATCGGAAAGCACTCATAGCGGTTTTCCTGCATGCCATCTAAAGGCTACTTCACTGGAAACGGGGAAGGTTCGGCAGGATGCACACCAACAACCAGCAGAACTTCGCAGTCCAGTGGCTTTCCAGCAACCATCTTTCGTTGCGTCATCGGCCCAACAGTCCACGCATGACCTGGCTCCAACTCCACACTGCTATTCAGCCATAGGGTCTGAATGCTTGGCGGAAGTGAAGTTTCTTCATCGACATTGACCGTGGGAGATCTAAGCGATTTCTTTTCGTAGCGAAAATCGACAAAGAACTTGCCGCTTGGCTTACGATCAACTCTCACGATCGCTTTCAGCCCTGCGGGATTTGTACCAGACATGGCTGGCACGATTTGATCAGGATGTTCAAACTCTGCCAGCAAAGAATGTCGCGTCGTGAACTCCACTTCGACACCCAGCGGAATCTTCAACTGCATCGTATCGATTTCATGCAGACGACGATCCTTACCCTTTAACCACTTGTCGAAGAATGGCAAAAGTCCTTCGTCAGTCGCCTCTGAACTTTCTAGCTTGGCGTCGAGCTCCTCTTGGAGAGAAACGTTCGGTTTTTGCTCTGAGGCCCGCGAGACGAACGCCAGTTCGACTACAACCCTAGGCGACTGGGCGTGGGTATTTTCTGGTAAAAGAGCCCAAAATAACGTGACAATCAGCCCCACTCGAATCGCATTCATCGGCATTCTCCTGAAGGAATTCGTTGCCCACCATTCGGGCCAGTCCGGACCACTCGCGCATCCACACTGTATCGAAACGGGACTCAGCGATACAATGGCAGGTTTCCGGTGGGCAGCCCGCTGAAATCCCGAGTCGTTCGAGCGCAGAGATAAAGTCTATGAAGGTCACGAGTACCGAACACAAGATTTCTGACTTTTCCGGGGATGTGATCGTCGTCGGGGTGTACGAAGATGGCCTATCGCCGCCAGCAAATCAGCTGGACAACCTGATCGGCGGATCGATCACACGTTTGCTTGAGTCGGGCGATATCACGGGAAAACCGAACGAACTAACCACGATCCTTGCCCCTAGTGGTTTCGCGACAACGCGTGTCTTTGTTGTCGGCCTGGGCAAGAAGGAAGATTTGAATCTTCAACGAGCCTATGAAGCAGCTTCGTCCGCTGCGGTGGCTCTGTCTGGTAAGAAGGTAGAAAAAGCAGCGTTCTATCTCGACGACTTCTGGCCATCGGAAGTCACCGAGCAAGCGATTGCCGGGGCAGTTGTCGGTGTCCATGGACAAGACATCTACCGCAAAGAGAAGAAACAGAATCCGCCAGCCGAGATCCTCTGGAATTCGGCAACCGACGAAGTTTTGGAACGCGGTATCGCTTTGGCCAACGCGATCAACCTGACACGTTCGCTGGTCAACCGCTGTGCCAACGATATCTATCCTGCGACATTCGCCGAAGAAGCTGCCGTCGTGGCCGAAAACCACGACTTGAACATCGAAGTTTGGGATAAAGCCAAGCTCACCGAAGAAAACTGCGGAAGCCTTCTAGCAGTTGCCCGCGGCAGCGTAAAAGATCCTCGCTTGGTAATCGTTCGCTATACCGGCGGCAAGAAGGGTGCTCCGCCACTCGCTTTGGTCGGTAAAGGGGTGACTTTCGACAGCGGTGGGCTTTCGCTGAAGCCATCCGACGGCATGATCACCATGAAAGCTGATATGGCCGGTGCCGCGACAGTGCTCGGTGCCATTAAGGCCATCGCCGCGTGGAAGCTGCCGGTCAACGTCGTCGCACTTTGCGGCCTGGTCGAGAACATGGTCTCTGGCGACAGCTACAAACTGGGCGACATCCTCACTTCGCGCAGCGGCAAGACAATCGAAGTCTTGAACACCGACGCCGAAGGTCGCTTGGTCCTCGCCGACGTATTAAACGTTGCCCTCGATGAAAAGCCGATGGCGATTGTCGATCTGGCAACGCTCACCGGTGCATGCGTTGTCGCACTTGGGCAAGATACGGCCGGCCTAATGACCAACGAGCCGGACTGGTGTCGCGAGATCGAACAAGCGGCGCTGACGACCGGCGAAAAAATGTGGCAGTTGCCGATGTATCCTGAATTCGGTGATCAAGTGAAAAGCCAAATTGCCGACGTAAAGAACGTGGGCGACGGGCGTTGGGGCGGAGCAATCACCGCAGCCAAGTTCCTTGAAGAGTTCATCGACGATACTCCGTGGACTCATATCGACATCGCAGGCCCTTCCTTTGCCGAAAAACCGAAGCCATACTGCAGTGGTGGCGCAACCGGTTTTGCGGTTCGTACATTGTTGGAATTGGCGCGACGCCAAGCCAACGGTTAGAAAATAATACCCGTCGGGTTCTATGTCCTCGTTCTAGGCATGCCCGAGTTCCTATGTCTCTCGCTCGCTTCCAGAGCGAGAGACCGATCGGAAGCTTCTCGCTCAGTTAACCCTCAAATTGGATTGCCCTACCCATGCCTTGGATTTCCGAGACCGCAAAAGAAATCAAAAAGCCAGAGTTGCTTGCCATTCTCGACCGAGCCATCGAAGAAGCTCGCCAGCGGATTTGCGGCACTCCTAAGCGAGTTCTCCTACTTCCTCCCGACATCACACGCATGCATTCCGGCTCAGGCTGGATCACAGAGTACTTCTGGGAGAAGCTCAAAGACGAAGCGGAAATCCACGTCATTCCCACGCTCGGACAGCATGAACCGCATACGCCTGAGCAGAACAAGCAGATGTTCGGCAACATCCCGAACGAAATCATCCACGCCCACGATTGGCGTGATGGATGCGTGAAAGTGGGTGAGATCTCGGCTGACTTCGTCAAAGAAATCAGCGAAGGGGCCGCCGATTGGGCCATTCCGATTTGGCTCAACAAAATGCTCATGGAAGAACAATGGGATCTGATCATCAATATCGGTCACGTCGTTCCCCACGAGGTGCTCGGCTTTGCCAATCACAACAAGAACTATTTCATCGGTCTTGCCGGCAAGGACCTTATTTGCACTTCGCACATGATGGCGGCCAGCTGCGGGATCGAGAATAACCTCGGCAATCTGATCACTCCTGTTCGCGCCGTCTTCAATAAAGCCGAAGACGAGATGCTCGGTCACTTGCCAGACTTCTACGTTCAAGTCGTTCTGTCGCGTAATGAAGAAGGCGAACTTGTGCACACCGGCGTTCACATCGGTGACGATTTGGACACCTACTTGAACGCTGCGAAGCAGTCGCGTGCCGAGAACATTACCGTGTTTGACGAGCCCGTCAAAAAGATCGTCTGCGTCATGCAAGGAGACGAGTTCTTCAGCACTTGGGTCGCGAACAAAAGCGTGTACCGCACCCGAATGGCAATCGCCGACGGCGGCGAACTGTTGGTGATCGCCCCAGGCCTCAAACGTTTTGGTGAACAGCCTGACGTTGATGCGCTGATTCGGAAGTATGGCTATCAGCCGACGCCAAAAATCCTCGAACTCTACAAAGAGAACGACGACATGCAGGATCTGGCCCATGGCACGGCTCACCTGATGCATGGCACTTCGGAGGGCCGCTTCACCATTCGTTACGCACCAGGCCACTTGAACCAGGAAGAAGTCGAACAGGTTCACTTCGCCTATGCGGACTACGACGAAACGCTGAAACGCTACCCAATCGAAACCATGAAAGAAGGCTTCAACACGATGCCTGACGGCGAAGAAATCTTCTTCATCGCGACACCTTCGGCCGGTTTGTGGAGCACGAAAGAAAAGCTGTACAACCGCAAGACAGGGTTTGCTGAGGTTTAGTAGCTTCCGCGACTGAAAAACTGTTTACAGAAGAATGCCTGAGATGTTGTCTCAGGCATTTTTTAATGACAACAATAGTGGCTCAACGCACGTAATTCATCCGTATTAGCCAGAGGCGGAATGAAAAAATATTATGCAGGTCTGTTTCTGCTTCTAGCCACTCTGATCTTCTTCAGTTGGGGCTCGATAAGGATTTCAAGCCGCGTAACGGATGAGAAATGGCTTGAGGTCGAATCCACTAAAGTCCGTGACGACTTTGAGCAGATTTCGCAAGCATATAAGACGCATGATTTCGAGCACGTTCGGGAATTTCTGCATCGCCGGGTTCGTGTCTCTGAGGGAGCACCCGCAGCCTATGAAAATCGCTTCGATGAAATCATCGAGCAGTTCGATTCAGAGGACGTTTCGATTGAGCATTTTTTCATCTCGGAAACACCTCTCTTCTATCAATCCAGAGACGATGACTATGTAATCATTCCGACATCCATGGTGGTCTCGTACGGTTTTGGTAAATCACGATTTACCGGCTTTCTTCTCGGTCATAAGCGAACTTCTGATTCGGCATGGAAGTATGTCGATATGAGCGGCAACTGGGAGCAGCCGAGGCGAGTCATCCGTCAACATTTTTACGACATGCCCAAGGATATCCCCATTCCCCAAGGGACGATGGATTATGTTGATCCAGAGAAGGAAATGACAACCGAAGCGTAAAGTATTGCCCCTGCAACAACTTAATGCCCCTCTCCTGGCCAATTCCATTTGACGCCCCAAGTCCCATACCCCAAACTACGGGCAGCGTCGCTTCTCTCGCGGATTTCCGGTTTTGCCTTCAAGATTCCCGCAAAATGGACGAATACCCGGGTGAAAACGCTACTTCGGTTTGCTCGTCTTTGTGAAAGGTCGGTCTGATGTCCTTGTACTGGGTGTTTCTCGGCTGTGCTGTTGTGGCTGGAACGGTGTTCGTCCTCCAGTTTCTGCTGGCGGTCGTAGGTATTGGCCTGGAAGGGACAGACTTTCCTGACGAAATACCCGACGACATTCCGGACGACATCGGAGGCGATTCGCACGGCTCGACCGCTTTGTTCGGTGTTCTTTCGTTTAAGACCATCGTCACGGCCCTGACATTCTTCGGCCTCTCTGGGCTCGCATGTTTGTCGGCCGACTTGAACGAACCGGTCTCCTTCACCATTGCCGTCATCTTTGGTCTTGCCGCCATGTACGGTGTGCACTGGATGATGCAACTGATGATGAAGTTGGCCCAAGACGGAACCGTCCGTATCCGAAACACGGTCGGCGAACATGGCACCGTATACATTCCCATTCCTGCGAACAAAGAAGGCGTGGGCAAGATTCAACTGCGAGTCCAAGATCAGCTTGTCGAATTCGCGGCCCAGACGTCAGCGGACGAAAAGCTAACGACCGGTACGCCGGTTCAAGTCACCGAAGTCATCAGCCCGACGATCGTCCTGGTCGTCCCGCTTTCGACACAAGTCGATGTTCAGCCAGATTCCGCAGAACCGGAACAAACGGCACAAGCCCACTAAAAAATCGGCTCGTCTCTCAATCGCTGCCCCTGGATGGGTAGTTCGTAACCTACATATGCCTAGTTGCCGCTGCGCGCGGACTGCGCCGGCACTGATTGTCGACACTGAGGAACCCCGCTCATGGAAAACGTATTGTTACTTGCCCAGGAAGGTGGCCTGCTGGAATTCTTCAGCGGCTTCTGGGGCATCGTCTCCATCATTGTCATCATGGTCGTGATGGCTTTCTTCGGGTTTTTAATCCTGCTGCAAAGCCAATACAAACGCTGCCCTAGTAACCGCGTGCTGGTCGTCTATGGTCGCACTGGCGGCGGCAAATCGGCTCAAACGGTTCACGGTGGCGCCAAGTTTGTCATTCCGTTGATCCAAGACTATGCGTACTTGAGCCTGGAACCGATTCAAATTGAAATCCCGCTGCGTGGTGCTCTTTCTTCGGAAAACATCCGTGTGAACGTGCCGAGTTGCTTCACCGTCGCCATCGGTACGATGCCAGGCGTGATGGACAACGCCGCTGTTCGTTTGCTGGGTCTCACTACGAACGAGATTCGCAAGCAAGCAGAAGAACTGATTTTCGGTCAGCTACGTCAAGTGATCGCCTCGATGCGGATTGAAGAAATCAACCGCGACCGCGACACGTTCCTCGAACACATTCAGCGTTCGCTTGAACCAGAACTCAACAAGATCGGTCTCGTCCTGATCAACGTGAACATCACCGACATCACCGACGAGTCTGGCTATATCGACGCCATCGGTCAGAAGGCCGCCTCGCTCGCCATTCAACAAGCCCGCGGTGACGTCGCCGACAACGAAAAGATGGGTGAAATTCGTGTTGCCTCAGCCCAACGCGACCGAGAAGTGGAAGTCGCCAACGCGACCAAGGCCCGAATGATCGGTACCCGTGAAGCGGAACGGGAACAAGCCATCCGCATCGCGGAACTTGAAAAGGAGCAAACCGTCGGTGAACGTGCCGCCGAATACGAACGTGAAGCGAAGGTGAAAGATGCCGAGCGTGAAAAGCGTATCCGTATTGCCGACGCCGACGCAGCGGCGATCATCGGTGAGCGCAACGCCGAGTTTGAACGCGAAGCCGCGGTGAAAGACGCCGAACGCGAAAAGCGTATCAAGATCGCCGAAGCCGATGCGACCGCCATCGAAGGGGAAAACATTTCGGAAGCGAAAGTCGCTGCCTCGAAAGCCGAGCTGGCCATCAAGCGAGCCGAAGCGTACGAACGTGGTGAAATCCGTCGACGCGAAGCGGAAGGTGCCGTTCAGGAAGCGGAAAACAAAGCCCTCGCCAAAGCGGCATTGGCCGAAGCTGAACGCGTGGAAGCTGAAAAGCGTGCATTGCTTGAAGCTCCTGCGAAAGCCGAAAAAGCGAAGATCGAAGTCGAATCGGCTGCCGAAGCTGCCAAACGTCGTATTCTCGCCCAGGCCGAAGCCGACGCGATTTACGCCAAACTGGAAGCCGAGGCCCGTGGTGAGTACGAAAAGCTGGCCAAGAAGGGTGAAGGTTTGAAAGCCATCGTCGAAGCGTGCGGTAGCAGCAAGGAAGCGTTCCAACTGATGCTGCTGGAACACCTCGACACGCTGGCCGAAAGCAGTGCCAAGGCGATCTCGAACATCAAGTTCGACAAGGTCGTCGTCTGGGAAGGTGGCGGTCAAAACGGCCGCTCGAACACTGCCGACTGGCTCAGCGGTATGGCCAAAACGTTGCCACCCATGATGCAAGTCATGAAAGACATCGGCGGCATCGAACTGCCCGAAGCTCTCGTCCGCTACACCGAAGATCCCGAGTCGCTGGCCAATGGACAAAGCAAGCCAAGCGAACAGGAACCTTCAGCGAACTAAACTTGGTAGAAGATTCCGAGCGAACTCATGCAGCGGTCACTTTCGAGTGGCCGCTGTTTTTTTTGACTGGCTTAGCGGCGTGGATCACCAAGCGGGTTTTCAAGTGCTTCGTAGTAGGGTCCCAGAATAACCGCAAAAAACAATTTAAATATCACGGCGACTATCAAGCCTATAATCATCATCCAAATGATGACGCCTGCAATATTAGCCAGCGTATTCAATGCATCACGTGCCTTCTGCTGATACTGCACCGAGAGTACATCAAGCGACTCGGCCAGCGTTCCGCCAATTTCTCCGGTTTCGACAACGTCCAGAAAGTCAGGTGGGAAGATGCGTGTCCGCCGGAGAGCATCATGAACTTCTTCGCCAGCAATCAAGTCGCGGTCAATCGTATCACTGAATTGTCGATAGTATTGGCTTCTTGTTGCGTCAATCGAAAGTCGCATCGCCTGTCGAATCTCCATTCCACCTTTCAATGTCAAAGCCAACGCCCATGCCATCCTAGACAAACAGAGAGTCCGAATAGGGGTACCTATCCAGGGAATATTCATAACCAAGCGATCGAGTTGCAGAACTGCAAACTTTCCTCGCGACCACATCAAGTACAAGATAAATCCAGAAAAGACAATCATCCCAACGATAGCAAAATACTCTATCGCTCCTTGAGTTCCGACCAAGCCGAATCCAAGCGGATCGATCTTGCTGCCGGTGCCTTTCGACACCCAGCCCATGATATAGATCAAACCACCGACGATCAAAATAGCCAAAACCAACTGAATCGTTGGCCAGGCAATTACGGAACGAAACGAACGTCTCAGTTGAATCTGATGTTCGTATTGATCAGCTAATTCGAGAAACACTCGATCGATATGTCCCGTCGCATCCCCAAGTTCAACCATCTGCCGAAATAGCTTTGGAAAATACTCTCCGGTTCGATTGACCGCATCAGGCAACGAACCGCCCCGATTCAAAAAATCGGATATCTCAACCATCATATGCTTTTGATACCCAAAAGCTCTCTCTGCTTCACGTAGCCAAACGCGACGAATGTCGACACCAGCTTGAAGCTGATTGCCAACGCGGCGGCATAACTGGACAAGGTGATCGGTACGGATTCGTGGTGAAAAAAGCATGGAAGAACGTTTCAGTTTCCGTAGTTCAGTTTTCAGCAAGCCTCTGAGTTGTCGTATCTCACTCCCACATCTTACTGAAAACTGAAAACCGAACACTGAAAACTCACCTAACTCCTGCTATAATCCCCGTCTTACCTTATTGATCAGGCAAACTATCGTGGCTTCAGACTTCAAACAAATCGCGATTCTCGGCGTCGGGCTCATTGGCGGTTCGATTGGGCTGGCTGCCTTGAAGCGCAAGATAGCGGATAAAGTGGTCGGCATCGGGCGCAGCGCCGAAAAGCTCGCCAAAGCCCAGCGACAAGGTTGCATCACCGAAGGCACCACTGACTGGCAAGCCGGAATTCGTGGCGCGGACCTGATTGTCGTTTGCTCGCCGGTCGAATCGGTGATTCCACTTGTCGAACAGTTGGTCCCCTTCTGCCAGCCTGGCACGGTGATTACTGATGCTGGTAGTACCAAGCAGAAGATCGTGGACACCCTCCATTTGAGTGAGTCGGTCCGTGGTCGCAAGGACGTTTACTTCGTCGGCAGCCACCCCATGGCCGGCAGCGATAAGAGCGGCAGCGACCATGCTTCGGCCGATTTATTCCAAAATCGTGTGACAATTGTCACCCCCGTTGCCGAAACGGAGCGTACCGCTCAAGCGACTGTCCGCAAATTTTGGGAATCGCTCGGCAGCGAAGTCCATCAGATGAGCCCCAGCGAACACGACGCGGTTGTAGCGGCTACCAGCCATATGCCCCACGTTATCGCGGCGTTGGTGGCTGGTTCGACCCCCGAAGCAATGCTTAAGTTCACCAGTACCGGTTGGGCCGATACCACAAGAATTGCCGCTGGCGACATCGAATTGTGGCGTCAGATCCTATCCACGAATCGTGCCCACGTCTTGCAGTCGCTAGCGAACTTTGAGAAATTGCTGACTGCCTTCCGAACCTCGCTGGAAGCAGGTCAGGACGAGCATTGGATCAAGCTGTTAAAACAGGGAAAGCACCACCGTGACATTGTGGGAAGTTGATATCTATCCCGGTCCCGGACACGTCGACCGACTCGCCGCATCGATTGTCGCCGACGCCGAAGACCTGCAAATTGCCACCCACCTCGAAATTGCCACGGCCCACGGCTTTTTGGTTCAAGCCGATTTCGACGCGGATCATATCAAGCTGTTGGCCGATCAGCTTCTCGTCGACAACGTGGTCGAAAAAGCGGTCGTGGCTCAAGCCGGCGAAGCGATCCTCGCCGAAGCTCCTTCGACGCTCTACGATCGACTGATCCATGTCATGCCGAAGCCAGGCGTGATGGATCCCGTCGCACAAAGTACCCAGGCCGCCATCGCCGATTTTGGGAAGCCGGCCGAAGCGGTTCGTACGTTCCGCAAGTACTGGATCGGCGGTCTCGACGACGCCCAAACCGAACGTCTTGTCACGAAGCTGTTGGCGAACGATTCGGTCGAACAAGTCATCAACGGCCCCATTGATTTGGAACGACTTTCGTTCGGCAAATCGCAGCCGTTCGAGCTGAAAACGGTCAACATCCGCGAACTCGACGATGACCACCTGCAACTGCTCAGCAAAGAAGGCCAGCTTTACCTGACGCTGGTCGAAATGCAGACGATCCAGAAGTACTTCCAGGAACTAGGTCGCGATCCAACCGACATCGAGTTGGAAACCGTCGCACAGACTTGGAGCGAGCACTGCAGCCACAAGACATTGGCCGGCAAGATCGCCTACAAAGACGAAAAGCAAGAGCTTCGCTTCGACAATATGTTGAAGGAAACCATCTTCGCCGCCACGCAGGAAATTCGTAAGAAGCTGGGCGACGACGATTGGTGTGTCAGCGTTTTCAAAGACAACGCCGGCATCGTGACGTTCAACGACGAATACAACATCTGCTTCAAAGTCGAAACGCACAATCATCCTAGCGCGTTGGAACCTTACGGGGGTGCCAACACCGGGATCGGTGGCGTTATTCGCGACCCCATGGGCACCGGGATGGGTGCCAAACCGATCTGCAACACCGATGTCTTCTGCTTCGCTCCGCCTGAAACCGATCCAGCCAGCTTGCCCCCAGGCGTGTTGCATCCGCGTCGGGTCATGAAGGGTGTTGTCAGCGGTGTTCGCGACTACGGCAACCGTATGGGCATTCCCACGGTGAATGGCGCCGTTTACTTCGACCAGCGTTATCTCGGCAATCCCTTGGTTTACGCTGGGAATGTCGGCCTGATCCCTGTCGACATGTCGTTCAAAGAAGTGAAGCCCAACGACTTGATCGTTGCCGTCGGTGGACGTACCGGCCGCGACGGTATCCATGGTGCCACGTTCAGTTCGGCCGAACTCACCAGCGAAAGCGAATCGCTCTCCGGCGGTGCCGTTCAAATTGGTAACGCGATCACCGAAAAAATGGTACTCGACGTTCTGCTCGAGGCCCGAGATCGCAATCTCTACAATGCCGTGACCGACTGCGGAGCTGGTGGTTTTTCCAGTGCGGTCGGCGAAATGGGCGAAGAGATCGGCGCCGAAGTTTGGCTCGAGAAAGCACCACTCAAGTACGAAGGCCTCAGCTATACCGAGATCTGGATCAGCGAAGCTCAGGAACGCATGGTTCTCGCAGTTCCTGAAGAAAAATGGCCAGAGCTGGAAGCACTGTTCGCCTCGGAAGGAAGCGAAGCCGTTGTGCTGGGCAAGTTCGTCCCGACAGGCAACTTGACGCTCACCTACGAAGGGAACAAAGTTGGCGAACTCGACATGCGATTCCTGCATGACGGTCGCCCACCCATCGTTCGTGATGCCATCTTCACCCCACCAACAACGCAGCCACTTTCCGTCGAACAGGACGATACCCAATCGCTGGGGGACGACCTGCGAAAGATCCTCAGCTCGCTCAACGTGGCCAGCAAGGAGTGGATCATTCGTCAATACGATCATGAAGTCCAAGGGGGCAGCGTGATCAAGCCATTAGTTGGTATTCAGAACGACGGTCCAAGCGACGCCGCAGTCGTCCGTCCTGTTTTGAACAGCCGCAAAGGGATTGTCCTTTCCTGTGGCATGAATCCACACTTTGGCGACTTCGATCCTTACGACATGGCCGCAAGTGCCATCGACGAGGCCCTGCGAAACTGTGTCGCTGTCGGTGCTGATCCTTCCAAGATCGCGATCCTCGACAACTTCTGCTGGGGCTATACTGACCGGCCAGAAACGCTTGGAACGTTGGTTCGTGCCGCACTTGCTTGCCGCGATCTGGCAATCGATCTCGGTACACCGTTCATCAGCGGCAAGGACAGCCTCAACAACGAGTTCAGCTACTTCGACGAACATGGCGACAAAAAGACAATCGCCATTCCATCTACGCTGTTAATCAGCGCGATGGGTCAAGTGGAAGACGTCTCGACTTGTGTCACGATGGACCTGAAGTCGGCCGGCAACCGTTTGTATCTCGTCGGACTGACGAAGGACGAACTAGGCGGCTCGCACTGGGCATTGGTCAACGACAAAGTGGGCGGTCAAGTTCCGAAGGTCGACACCCAACTGGCCAAGAAGGTATTCGGCGGAATCCATGCCGCCATTCAAGCAGGCTCGATCCGAGCTTGTCACGACTTGTCGGAAGGCGGCTTGGCAGTTGCTCTAGCGGAAATGGCATTCGCCGGTGGGTTGGGAGCGAACGTATCGCTCGACAACATCCCGCACGAACTTGCCACGGAATCGGCCACCTCACTGCTGTATAGCGAGTCAAATACCCGCTTCGTGTGCGAAGTCCCGGAAGCTTCGGCCGCCGCATTTGAAGCCGCATTGGCTGATGCACCATTTGCCCACATCGGAAATGTCGCCGAACATAAAGAACTGGTCGTCACGCACGGCGAAACAACGCTGCTTGACGAACCAATCGAACTGTTGAAACAGGCTTGGCAAGCTCCCCTGAATTGGTAGTGACACGGAAAGATCTCATACGATGGCTCAGCCTAAAGCCCTGTTAATCCGCTCGCCTGGTACGAACTGCGATCTCGAAACGGCCTACGCCTTCGAGCAAGCCGGTGCCGCTGCTGATCGCGTTCACTTGAACCGTGTTCTCGAAAAGCCAGAACTGCTCAACGACTATCAAATCCTCGGTCTTTCCGGTGGATTCAGCTACGGCGACGACATCTCGGCCGGGCGTATTGTCGGCAGTCTCTTTCGGCACCACTTGATGGACGCTGTCAAGAAGTTTCACGAAGACGGCAAGCTGATTCTCGGCATCTGCAATGGTTTTCAGATCCTGATCAAGACAGGTCTGCTGTTGGCCGACGACGAGCAGGGACTGCCTTCCAGTACGCTTGCTTGGAACGACTGCCAGATGTTTCAGGATCGCTGGGTGAATCTGCGAACGTCAGGCAATAAGTGCGTTTTCCTGAACGGCGTCGAGCAAATGTATTTGCCGGTCGCTCACGCGGAAGGCCGTTTCGTCGCTCGCGATGAGGAAACGCTCAATCGTTTGGCCGCCGCTGGGCAGCTTTGTTTGACCTACGCCGCCAACCGCGAAGGGGAAGCGGATGTTACGTTCCCAGACAACCCCAACGGTGCTCAGCGACATGTCGCAGGCGTCTGTGACGAGACCGGTCGAATCTTCGGCTTAATGCCGCACCCGGAACGCTATATCGACCGCACGCATCACCCACGTTGGACGCGCGGCGAAGGCAACGACCCCGGCGACGGGCTCAAGCTGTTCCAGAACGCCGTCGCGTTCTTTAACTAGAGTGCCCAACAAGAACAATTCGCTCTGAGAAGCAAGCGTCGAGTGGTTATCCGCTCGACGCTTTTGCTTCTTGCTTCCGTCGCCGCGAATCGACCACGCGGCGGATGATCTCGTCCGCAATCACGCCGGCCAGAATCACGATCCCGATCACCGTTCCTTCCAGTTCCGAGAACTTCAGCGTTTCGATCGCCTGATAAAGCTCTCGTAGGATCGCCGTTCCCAAAACAACTCCCAGGATCGATCCGGTCCCGCCTCGCAGACTACAGCCTCCAAGCACAGCCGCGGCAATCGCGTACAGTTCGTAGAAAGTCCCGGCTTCGTTCGGTCCGACGCTATTCAGATCGATGGCGAACAGTATCGCCGAGATCCCAGCCATCAGCGAGCAAATCATGTACGCCGAGATCGTTATCCAGTCGGTGTTGATACCGCTGTAGCGTGCCGCTTGTTCGTTGTTGCCCAAGGCCTTCAAGTAGCGGCCGAAGGTCGTCTTATTCAACACCAACGCCGAAAGCAGAGCCACGCCTCCCAGCATCCACAACGGTAGCGGGATCCACAGAAAGTCCATGTTCGTCAGATAGTTGATATCGGTGCCCCCTTCCGGGCTGACGAAGTTGGAGATCTTATCGTCATGAGCCAGGTACCGCGCGATGCTTCGCAGGACGAGCAAGCCGCACAATGTCACCACGAACGGCTGCAACTTCAGCTTTGTGATCAACAGCCCATAACCAAGGCCAATCAGCATTGCCCCGACCAGCACGACGACCATGGCAACATAGGGATTCATCTGCTGGTCGTTAATAAGAATGCCAAATTGCACGCCCACCAGAGCGACCATCGACCCCATCGAAAGATCGATTCCTCCGGCGATGATGACAAATGCGGCACCGATTGCCATGATGCCATACAACCCGGTCCAGCGAGCCATAATATCGAGGTTATACGGAGTGGCGAACGTCGGCGCGATGACCGACGTAATTCCGAAGATGGCAAAGATCAACAGAAACAGAACGATATTCTTAAGCATTCAGTGCTTCTCTTTCAGACAGCCGTCAATTGCTGACCGGTGGCAAGATGCATGACCGCCTCTTCGCTGAGTTGGTCTCGTGCAAGTTCGCCTGACAGAGCCCCCTCGTGCATCACCAGCACGCGGTCGGCCATTCCCAGGATCTCTTCCATTTCACTTGAAACAAATAAGATTGCCACCCCTTTGCGAGCTAACTCTTCCATCAGCTCGTAAATTTCGTGCTTCGCGCCAACATCGATTCCCCGAGTCGGCTCGTCGAGCAGTAATACCTTCGGATGCATTGCCAACCACTTGGCGATCACCACCTTTTGCTGGTTGCCGCCGCTCAGGTATTGAATGATTTGCCGAGTGCTGGGTGTTTTGACCCGCATTCGCTGGACCATCTCGTCGGCCAGCTTTTGCTCTTGCCGCGGATCGACCCACGAAAGATACGACAGCCGATGCAAACCTGGAAGCGTTGTGTTCTGCCCGACATCCATCGGCAGCACCAAGCCTTGCTGCTTTCGATCTTCCGGTACCAAGAATATTTCCTGGGCAATCGCATCACGTGGTGAACGCATCGCAACACGTTTGCCGCTGACTTCGATCGAGCCCCCTTCCGGCGGATGCACGCCGAACAACGTCTCGAACAGCTCTGTCCGCCCTGCCCCGACAAGTCCTGCCAGGCCAACGATTTCACCAGCACGAAGCTCAAAGCTGATTTCGTGTTTCGGATGGGCATGCGTGCGCAGGTTCTTGACTTCCAGCACCAACTCGCCAGGCGTCATTGGCTCGTGGGCATAAAATTGAGCCAAGTCGCGGCCGACCATCAATCGCACCATGTTATCGTGCGAGATCTCTTCGCGGGAAAGCTCGCCGCTATTCTGTCCATCGCGCAGCGCCACGACTCGGTCGCACACGCGGTGGACTTCGCTAAGCCGATGCGAGATGTAAACGATGCTTACGCCGGCAGCACGAAGCGACTGGATCACCTCGAACAGCCGTTCCACTTCGCGGGCCGATAAGCTGGACGTCGGCTCGTCCATGATTAGCAGCTTCGCGTTGCACGAGAGGGCCTTGGCGATTTCGACAAGCTGTTGTTGGCCGATCGAAAGATCCGCAAGTAGCGTACGGGGATCGATATCGAGTCCGACTTGCTTTAAATAAGTCTTCGACTGGGCACAAACCTTGCTTTGATCAATCCAGCCCAAAGTGCGTGGCTCGCGGCCCAGGTAGATATTCGCACCAACGGAAAGGTTATCGCAAAGATTCAACTCTTGATGAATCAACGCGATGCCAAGTTCCAGGGCATCGGTCACGCCACGAATCTCGACCGGTTTGCCTTCGACGCGAATCGTCCCAGAATCGGGTGGCTGTATACCCGCGAGAATCTTCATCAGCGTGCTTTTGCCGGCACCATTCTCGCCGATCACCGCAATCGATTCGCCGGCCCCTACGCGCAGCGAAACCTCCGAAAGCGCTTTCACGCCTGGGAATCGCTTCGAGATCCGCTCCACTTCCAGAAATGGAATCGCGTCTTCACTCATGCGCGGCTCGCTCTAGCTTTCCACTTCCGTCGAAGCTTCGTCCTTCATCGGCGACTCTTCGGAAGAAGCTTCTGGCGTCTCAGGCTCAGTGGGCTTTTCTTCGGCAGGCTTCGTGTCCGACGGCGCTTCATCCTTTGGCATGTACTTCGCAATTTCAGGAGGAATGGGCTTATCCATCAACTCGTCGATCACGCCGGCACTTCGCTCTTGGGCGTTGAGCTGTTCCATCATCCCTACGAAGATCATCACGTCGCCACCGTTGGGGATTGCTTCTTTGACTAAACGCCCCACCTCGCGACCGGCCAGGTAATTATGCGTACCGATGTAAAACTTGCGCTCACTGCTGGGGGCATCGGAATCGTGACAGATCACGTTCCCCTCAAATTTTTCGACCGCCTTATTGATCAAGCTGGTCTGACTCTCAGGCGAACTGGGGCTCATTGCCAGGGCCTGACATCCATCCCCAATTTTGCGCTCGATGAAGCGTTTCTGTTCTTCCTGTGAACCATTGGGCGGATGATACACTTCGCACTCGGCATTGAAGATCGGTTCGGCGACGCGAACCCCTTCCTCGGCATAGTTCCAGAACGGATCGACCGTGTTGGTCAAAAAGGCGATCTTCACCTTCTCTTGGGTATCGTATTGGGGCTGATTGTGCGGTGGTGGCGTACCGTTACCTGCTTTGATTCGATTCAGCTCCGCTTGGAACTCGGCGACGTTATCTTGTCGGATCGACTTGAATGGGACAAAGATCAAATTACTTTCCGGGATATCGAGTTGCTGTCCACGAGCCAATGCTGAAAGAAACTCGACCGACTTATACCCAAACACAAATGGCTGCTGCACGACGGTACCGTAAACTTTGCCATCTTGAATTCCCTTGAGCGTGACGGGATCTTCGTCGAAGCCGATCACATGGATCTCGCCCGTCTTCCCGGCTCCTTCCACCGCGCTAAGGATCATCGGCGGATTGTACGCCCAGAGTCCGACCATTGCTTTCAGGTTCGGATTGTTGGCAATCGCCGACTCCGCATTCTGCTTTGCCCTGGCATGGTCGGTATTGTCGGTCCGAATGCCAAGGATGCGGTACTTGCCGGCCTCGATCGGAAATTCGTAGCCACCACTGCCAGCCGCTTGATTCTCGGTCTTCGCTCGGCAGCTGACGAACGTAGTCGCCACTAACAGCACCAAAAGTAAGCTTGGAAGTCGATTCAAGGGAAAGATCCTTCGGAGGAGTGTGTGCGAGGGGAAAACAGCGAAAAAAGAGGAGAAAACCGCTATCTTAAGCCGCAAAGAGGCTCAAGGCAACTATCTTACGCACTAACCCGCATCGTGGCGTACGTTCCTTCCGTCGCGACAGTCACAAGCGGCAGAGTCTAGCCATCGGTAGGAGGTTGGGTCAAACCGCGAATTGCTCGATCGACCAACCAACGACTCTCTTGAATAACCTGGGAACGCCACCGAGGCGACGCAGGACAAAACAGCTCCGTCAGCTTCGTCTTTGCCGATGCAGCCTCAGCAGAGTTTCCCCAGTGATGGGCCTGATTCTCGGCACGAAGCCCGGCTAGTACTTTCACCGGCGAATAAGTTCCGAACTCCGCACAGCTAAACAGATACTCCGGAGCAAACTTCTGCGCGACGCACCACTGCCAGAATCCGCCCCGGGCATCGTAGGCAATGTCGCTCTTCTGATTAGTCTCGAACGCGTCAGCACCAAACCAACTTGCAAGCTGTTCCCGCTGACGGTCGCTCAGCGCGTAGTCGATCAACAGCTTCCACGTTCCGCTCGCTCCTAGTCCGGTATGAAAGTCGAGATGCGCGACCTGCTGACTTCCTTCCAGCAGATGCGGCAAGATCTGTGACAACTGCGTCTGCAAACTCGCAGGTCCCTTGCCGCCGAAGAAAAGCCCCAAGGGAAAATCGTATTGCCCCGACGCGATCGCGCCGCGCAGCTTCTTCATTCCATGCGTGGCAATCAACCAAGCCGCTTTTAAATGAAACAACTCAAAACGAGCTGGCGGCCTCCGAGGATTGAGAAACGAATCGAGTTCGGCATACCCATCCGGAGCTCCTTCAAACGCTTGCCCAGGCAGCAGAAAGTTGCGGTTAAGATCGACGTTGTCTTCATTAAATCGCCTGCGCCAGGCAAATCCGTACGCATTCAAACCATGCAAAAGCACGACTTTCACCGGCGGAGCACCCACTTCATGCCAGTGCCGAAGCAAAGCAAGTTGAACCGCCGAGCCAAAGAACGCTTCGACGCCATGGATACCGGACGAAACGACAAGCACGTTGGCCGGATCGCCTGATTGAGAACAGGCAACATCAAACTCCAACGGCCGATCATCTGGCCCTTTGGCGTCGACGGCATGCTGCTCGAACTCCCAACCGAGACAGTCGACCGCCTCACAAAATCGTTTTCGCGCTGTCACGTCATCAGGAGAGAAATCCATCGCTGATACCTTCCATCATTCCCATAAAAAAGCCGCCTTGGAAAATATCCCACGGCGGCTATCACTTCGCAAACCGTACGATTGGGTCAATTCGCTACGTGCATCCGAACAGATTGACTCCGATTCAAGAAGAAAGCCCGTTTTTCTTTTGCGTGCATCGGTAATTGCACACAGCTATAATATCGCCCGACTCACCTTCTGCAGTTCTGCTACGTATGTTGAGAAAGCCCGCTATGACCTACCGCATTGTTTCGTTCTCGCTGCTGTTGTTATTCCTTGTCGCCATCGCTCCCGTCACGTCGTTCGCCCAAGATGCGAAGAGCTTCGACATTCCTGAAACCAACGATGGTCTTCCTGGGGAAGGGCCGATTCGTCGGTACGATTGGTTCAGCAATCTTTGGAAGAACAAGCGATCGACGTGGGCCAAACAGGTAGAAAAAGACCAAGGGGCCGTTGTGTTCCTGGGCGATTCGATCACCCAAGGCTGGGGCGATCAACTCGGCGGCAGTTTTGGTGATATGAAAGTCGCCAATCGAGGCATCAGTGGCGATACGACTCGCGGCATGCTAATTCGTCTCGAGGAAGATGTCCTTTCGCTGAATCCTAAAGCAGTCGTGATGCTGATGGGGACCAACGACTTGGAAGAACAAGCCGAGCCAGAAACAGTCGCCGCCAACGCCAAGTTAATTGTCGAAGCGCTGAAGAAGCATGATTCAGAGATGCCGATCATCTTGTGCAAGGTTTTCCCCAGTTCCGAAACCAAAAGCCGCCCTGCAGATAAGATCCAAAAGATCAACGAACTTTACGAACAACTTGCCCAGGGCGACCCCCAGGTAATTGCCCTGGAAACCTGGCTTCCTTTCGCCAACGAAAAAGGGAACGCCAAGCCAGAAGAGTTCCCTGATTTGTTGCACCCGAATAAAGAAGGCTATGCCATCTGGGCCGCGGCTCTCCGTCCGATCTTTGCTACGCTTGGCTATTTGGAAACTGAAACCGATACGTTTGAACCTGAGCCTGGTTTCGAGAGCCTGTTCAACGGCAAAGATTTGACTGGATGGATGTTCAAAGCCAATCCCGAACGCAAAGGAAAGAAGACGCGCATTGCCTGGCCAGTGTTTGAAGAGGACATTGTCTTTGATGGCAAGACCGAAAGCGTCGACGGGCGTTACCAGGCCATCAACGGTCGCATTGCGGTTACGACACCTGCCGAAGGGCGTCGCATCCAACAAATGTGGACCACGCGTGAGTTCCCGAACGACTTTGTCTTGAAGCTTGAATTCCGCGCGACGCCCAACGCCGACAGTGGCGTCTTCCTGCGAGCTCCACAGCTACAATGTCGCGACTATCCCTTGGCCGGGCCCTACAAAGACCTGAAGAATTACAAGCCACAAGATTGGAACGAATTGGTCGTAACCGTCCAAGGAAACAAAGCCCGCTGCACATGCAACGGCGAAGTCTTGGAAGAAGCGTTCGAGCTGCCCGATTCTGGACCGATTGGCCTGGAAGGGGATCGCGGACAAATGGAATATCGCCGCATTCGAGTCAAAGAAATGAAGTAAGTCTTTCGGCTTACTCTCGACTTCGAAAGACCGCGAAGCCATTTCCTTCGCGGTCTTTCTTTTTGGGCCCGTGCGAGACACGTAGACGGCTTAGCTCTCGAAGGTGACGTCAAGCGAGATTTCCGCGTTCAATACCTTGGAAACGGGACACCCTGCTTTTGCTTTCCCGGCAAGTTCTTCAAACTGTTCTTTCGTTGCCCCCGGCACTTTCCCTGTCAGCGACAGTTGGATGGTCGTGATCGCGAAGCCGTCGTCGACTTGCTCTAAGGCAACCACCGCCGAGGTCTCCAGCTTTTCGGCGGTCAGCCCCGCTTCGCCGAGAATCTTCGACAACGCCATCGTGAAGCAGCCAGCGTGGGCCGCAGCGATCAATTCCTCGGGATTGCTTCCCTTCTGCCCTTCAAACCGCGCGGCAAAGCCGTAAGGGTATCCGCTGAGGGCGCCACTCTCGGTCGTCAGGGCC
The DNA here is from genome assembly GCF_020150455.1 of Bremerella sp. TYQ1. Taxonomy (NCBI): domain Bacteria; kingdom Pseudomonadati; phylum Planctomycetota; class Planctomycetia; order Pirellulales; family Pirellulaceae; genus Bremerella; species Bremerella sp. TYQ1. The sequence continues at coordinate 6,506,945 of NZ_CP083740.1, read as the reverse complement.
CCTTTGCCATCCTTCAGTCCACCGCTCCAAACTACCGAACCACGTCGTTTGATTTTCATTGTGTTGTTCCCTTTTCAGAAGAAGATAGAAACGCTTCTTTCATCGTAGGAAGCCAGCAACAGGAGTCTACGAGCAAACAACCGCGCACGAAAAAAGCCGCTCGAGAAAACTCCCGGCGGCTTTTCTGTTTTACGGAAGGCAATTGCATCGCGTGCCCGCTTAACGTCCCCGTTCCTGCGCTTGTTCATCCACTTTCGGATTGGACAGGCGAATCTTCGGGCCTTTCACGTCGATCGGCGCCACGGTTACTTCGGCCGTGTCGATCTTGATGGTTTCCAGCGGATCGTGCGGTTTGTTGAATTTGCCACGCCAGCGATCTCGCCCAGGCTTGACGTTTCGATCGGGGAACCCGGTCCAAACCATCGTCACCGCATACTCGCCTGGAGGTGCCCCGTCGTTCTTTTCGTACGACTGCACCTGAAACGTACCATCTTCCTCGACACGTCCACGCGGGATCAGCGTGTCCCACTGCGTGTTCTCTAAGGGAAGCGGATTGAGAATCACGTACGCTCCAACTGGAGCCTCGCCGTTGTACGAAACGGTACCACTCACCGGAAAACGATCCGGCAAGTCACGATCTCGATTCGGCGAACTCGGCCAGTACAGGTACGCAACCAGGACGATCAACACGCCTGACAGAAAAAGGGCGGCCCCAGTTTTAGAATTCACCGACCACTTCTCCCCCCTGTCGCGTGCACAGGGCAAACAACGTCGTACCTTGGATGGTTTCCGGCAGGAACCGCACCGAACCATCTCCCAACGCAATGTTCGCTCCGCCAGGATGGAATGCGTAAATCCCCGCCCAGCTATGGTTGCTGCAATTCACCATGCACGGAGCGTTGGCACTGTAGTTCAACGTCAAACCATCCGAATCGAAGCCGCTCAGAAAAATACGCCGCGTGTACGACCACGCCGCACGCGAGTTACGCCCGGGGTTAGAGCCAGCTTCTTCCAGTTTGCCATTCACGTAATGGTCGATCGTTCCGCCCTGTTCGCTGAAGAAAATCGTATTCGACAAACCGTCGGAAATATCGCGGAACTTCACGTCAAACGTTTCGTACGGTGCGACACTCACATCGGAAGTGGTCGAACGATAAGAAGCCATTCCGGAAAAGTGATAGTCGCCATTGGGCGCTACGCATTCTTCCACGGCAATGTAATCTCCGCTGAAACCTTCCACGCCGGTGTCGATCTCCACTAATCGAGCCTGCGGTGCCGAAGGACATTCGTAGGCGGGCATGCGGTTACTGACTACGTCCAGATTTTCCGTATCCCAGCAGCTGTAGTTGCGGTCCCACAGCTCTTTCATGTTCCCCTGTTCCAAGAATGCGAGGATCTCGGTTCCCCAGTATTGGTACGCCGTCCCGGGGTCGCCCCAGTCGGGGTTCACAATCGTTCGCGGAAGATGCGTATGCGTGTTTTCAAAGTTGTGAACCGCCAACACGATTTGCTTCATGTTATTGGTGCACTGCATGCGACGAGCCGCTTCACGAGCTTGCTGCACCGCAGGTAATAAAAGAGCAATCAAGATTCCGATGATGGCAATCACCACCAATAACTCCACGAGGGTAAACCCCGTGCGACGCGATGTCGCGACTGATACCGACATGTGTGCCTCTTCAAACAAAAAGATAGAAGTGAAGTTCACTTCGGCGGGGTTCTACTCGCTGGCCCTGTGGATGGAGGCAAAAGATACTGGCTTGCAGGAACCGCCGGCGACTTGAGATGAACTCTCAATTACGCCCACTCTAACCTCCCAGATTCAGAGGTACAAGTACGTACTTATGGGCTATCAACGAAAGCATTCAGCTGCCACGCAAAGCGCATAAAAAATGACCACTGAGCAACTGCCAAGCGGTCATTTTCTGATTTTCGACGTGCGTATGGGGTAACGCCTGCAGACGCGGCTCTTAGTGAGTCGTGTTCGTTGGGGCGGTGTCGTTGCTGTTTGGGTTCGTCGTCGAAGGGTCGCCCTTAGGAGCACAACCGACGAGGAAGGTGGTCAGGGCTACGAGAACCAACAAGGATCCGAGCTTCTTCATTCGAAATTCTACCTTTGTGAAGTGTTCAAAATTTACCTAGATGCTTAGCTATCTTACTTGATCCCGGAACAATTTCCAAAGGGGGTGAAGTCCCTTACCTAAGGCGCCCAGGCCGCAAATCCCTTGTTGCCCCGATAACGGGACAACCTTGGCTGCTATCAGAGTTTTCGCCAGCCATCGCCGAATATTGATCGTATTCAGGAGTCTTTTTTTGCCAGGGACTGGCTCGGAAAGTCACGTTTTGACGACCATCGGTAAATCACCGCAGTTCACTCAAGCACGCCGTCGCTCGCCGCGCTGCTTGTATGGTTCTTGGCAAGTAGGCCCGCAACTGGGGGAAGGTACTTACTTCCGCGTCTTTCGGGCCCGGCCCAGCGAAGGCTCTTTCAGCGGCTGGGATTTCGCCCTGAAAACAATTCGGCCGGAGTTCAAAGGAGAACGACTCCTTATGCAGCGGCTGCAGCGCGAAGCGGAAGCAGGCAGCGAGATCACTTCGGCCCACATCGTTCCTGTGATCGATACCCGCCAAGGCTCGTTCGTCGTCATGCCGCGGGTGTGGGGACAAACGCTGTCGCAGATTCTCAGCGCCGGCAAGCAGCTTCCCCTGGGCAGCGCCGTGTGGACGGCCCGCCAATTGGCTCAAGGGCTGATGCATATGCACGATGCCGGTTGGATTCATGGCGACGTGAAGCCTGACAACGTTGTCTTATCCAGCACCGGACACGCCACGCTGATCGATCTCGGCTTCGCTCAGCGTGTCGATTTGAACCTTCCCTGTACCAGCCGCAAATGCGATCGCCAAGGCACGCTTCGGTATCTACCGCCAGAGATGCTGACCACCAGCGTGCCGATCTTACCCCAGGCGGACACGTATAGCCTGGGCGTGATTCTGTTCGAACTGATTACCGGCCGTCAGCTGTTCGACCAGAATTCGACCGATGCGATCGTTCAAGCCCAACTGTCGCAGCGAGCCCCTAACGTACGGTCCCTGGTTCCGCACGTTCCGGGCTCGCTCGATAAGTTGGTCAGCCAAATGCTTGCCAAAGATCCGCTTCGCCGCCCCTCTCCGGACGCTGCACTCGTCAAAGCATTGGCCTCCGCCGAGATCGAACTCCTCTCGCCCGATCCCCAAATGCGGCACGTCGCTTAAGCGGAAATAGTGGGACCACCCCATTCGTCTTCTAATTGAAGAACCGTTCGCCCCGCGACGCGCGGGCCCTACGAATCGTTAGTCAGTTCCACCAAAGTCACTCACATCGATATCAACATCCATGGTGCTATGGAATGTCGAGCGATGATCTTTGAGCGGTAACGGCTCAATCGGATCGACCGCTTCCCACCAGCACTGTCGCCGGCTGTGCGATTTGCGGCGAGGAGAAACCTGGCGGCGTTTCGGATGAAACAATTCGACCGCCAAATGAGCAATCGCGAGAAAGACAATAATCGCGAGCATAACAAACAGAACAGTCATCGGCAGAAACTCCCAAAAAGGACGTCACAAACCTGCCCAGGCTGCCTACTTATTCGCTCGCCTCGATGAAATATTGGAGACGTCGGTCAAATGTTTTTGCAGCGACTTACTTTTCGCCGCTTGATACAATCGCGTTAAGCAGATGTCGCATTTCTTTGACTCGATGCTGAAGCCTTATTGGAGCAAACTGATGCTTCTCCCGCTATTCGCATTCGCAGCAATTGCAATTGGTGTTGTTATTTGCTGTTGGTTGGAAGTGCCAAAACCGTCGCTCGATAAATGGCCTCCGATTACCGACGATGAATTCATCGCCCGATGCTCGCCCGGCGTCAATCGAGAGCGAGCATTGAAGGTACGGCGAATCATTGCCCGACACCTCGGCGTCGACTACGACCGAGTCTATCCCGAGCAACGATTTGTAGACGACCTGGGAGCTGACTGAATCATCAGCACAGCAACGATGTCGACATCGCACACATAAAAAAATAGGGCCCGCGTATTGCAGGCCCTACTCTTATTAACTCACCGAGGTCGACTCGATGGTGCTTGCTCCGGCCGTTGACTTGGCGAATGTATATTCGTTTCCGTCGTAGCCGACCGTGATGCGATCGCCATCTTTGAAGTCTCCCTTCAACAGCAGTGTCGCCAGTTGGTTTTGCAGGCGGTTCTGAATGACTCGCTTCAAGGGGCGGGCTCCATACAGCGGGTCGAAACCTTCTTCCGCGAGCGCATCCTTGGCGGCATCGCTTACCACCAACTCCATTCCCTGTTCGGCCAGCTGATGGGCGAGACCGCGGGTCTGGAAGTCGACGATCGACCGGATCTGCTCCTTCACCAGCGGCTTGAAGACAATGATGTCATCAATTCGGTTCAGGAACTCTGGCAGGAACTTCGTTCGCAGGTTGGCCTGGGCGGCGTCGCGAATCTCGTCGTCGCTTCCACCTTCCTGGGCAATCTGCTGAATCGCCTGGCTACCGATGTTGCTCGTCATCACCACAATCGTGTTGGTGAAATCTACCGTGTGACCATGGTTGTCGGTCAAACGGCCATCATCCAACACTTGCAGCAAGATGTTGAACACATCGTGATGAGCCTTTTCGATTTCGTCGAGCAAGATCACGCTGTAAGGACGTCGCCGAACCGCTTCGGTCAGCTTGCCCCCTTCTTCGTAGCCAACGTACCCCGGAGGTGCCCCGATCAGTCGACTCACCGCGTGACGCTCCATGTACTCGCTCATATCGATCCGGACCATCGCGTTTTCGTCGTCGAACAACGCTTCCGCCAACGCTTTGCAAAGTTCGGTCTTACCGACACCAGTTGGCCCCAGGAAGATGAACGATCCGACGGGACGATTGGCCGCTTGCAGTCCGCTGCGGCTACGTCGTACCGCATTGGCAACCGCGACAACCGCTTCGTCCTGCCCGACCACGCGCTGGTGCAAACGTTCTTCCAGCACCAACAGCTTCGCACGTTCCGTCTCCAACATCTTGGCAATCGGCACTCCGGTCCATTGGCTGACCACCTCGGCAATTTCATCCTCAGTGACTTGCTCGCGAAGGAGACGTCGCTCGCTTTTGGCTTCGTCCTTATCGGCCTCTTGCTCGCTTTCGGTCTCCATTCGCTTGACCAACGCGTCACGCTTCTTTTGCAACTCGAACAGCTGCTGATAGTCGCTTTCGGAAACAGGTTGCCCTGCCGATTGCGTCTCTTGAATCGAAGCGTGCAAGCGAGAATATTTGAGATCGGTCGCGGCCAGTTCTTCGCGAATCTGCGCCACGTCTCCCATTCCCATCTTCTCGGCCTCCCACTGTTCGCGGAGGCTGGCCAACTGGCGTTTGACCTCTTCCATTTCGTCCTGAATTTCTTCACGACGCTGAATGGCACCTTCTTCGGTCTCTTCCGCCAACTGACGGTCGGCCAACTGAAGCTGGGTCAAACGACGCTGTACCTGGTCGATCTCGGCCGGAACGCTTTCCAGCTCGATCGCCAACCGGCTCGAGGCTTCATCGACTAAGTCGATCGCTTTGTCCGGAAGGAATCGATCGGTAATGTAGCGATCGGAAAGCTTCGCCGCGGCGACAAGTGCCGAGTCCTTAATCTTGATCCCGTGATGCGCTTCATAACGTGGCTTCAGCCCACGCAGAATCGCAATGGTATCGTCGATTGAAGGTTCACCCACATACACCGGCTGAAAACGACGCTCCAGCGCCGCGTCCTTTTCGATGTACTGACGGTACTCGTCCAGCGTTGTCGCTCCAATACATCGCAGTTCGCCACGAGCAAGCGCCGGCTTCAACAGGTTCGCCGCATCGGCTCCCCCTTCCGCTTTGCCTGCTCCGACAACGGTGTGCAATTCGTCGATAAACAGCACGACACTCCCCTGCGAGTCCTGTACTTCCTTCAGAACCGCCTTCAAGCGTTCCTCGAACTCGCCGCGGAACTTTGCCCCGGCAACCAAGGCCCCCATGTCGAGCGCGATGACTCGCTTGTTCTTCAGGCTTTGCGGCACGTCGCCTTGCACGATACGTAGTGCCAAGCCTTCGGCGATTGCCGTCTTTCCGACACCAGGTTCCCCGATCAGTACCGGGTTATTCTTGGTACGTCGCGAAAGCACTTGCACCGTGCGGCGGATCTCGTCGTCGCGGCCGATCACTGGATCGAGCTTCCCTTTTTCAGCTCGCTCGACCAGGTCGATGCCATACTTCTGCAATGCCTGAAACGTATCTTCCGGGCTCTCGGAAGTGACCCGCGAGTTGCCGCGCACTTCCCGCAGCGCCGCCAAGATGTCTTTCTCGGTCACCGCGTTGACTTGCAGAATATCCTTCGCCTTCGAGGCAACGCTCGACAACGCATACATCAAGTGCTCAGTCGAAACGAACTCGTCTTTCATCGTGTCGGCTTGCTTCTGCGCCGCTTGAAAGACTTGATCCAGTTCGCTCGACAGTCGCAGCTGTCCGTCGCCGCTGGTTACCGTCGACAGCCGTCCGATTTCGGACTTCACCATCGACTCTAACTGCCCACGATTCGCGCCAATCTTATCGAGCAATGGTCGAACAATTCCGCCATCCTCTTTCAAGAGGGCCGCGAGCAAGTGCAGTGGAGAAAGGGCCGTGTTGCGTGCCTCGGTTGCCATCTGCTGAGCCAGCTGAACGGCTTCCTGAGCTTTTATGGTGTATTTATCGAATCGTGGAGTCATAACGTTTTCCTTTTATGTTGATGGGATGTATTCGCTGGAATGGCACTCCCTGGTTTTAGTTTGAAGTTCTCAGTGTGAAGTAATTCCGTTTTCAGCCCGTAGGGTCCGCTGTGCGGACGCGGGATACGGGTACCCTGCGGTTGGTCTGCCGGCACAGCTCGGGCGTAGACGAGCATCGTTGCATGTTGGTAGGGACAATCGATTGCCGCGTCCGCACAGCGGACCCTACCGTCTTCGTATCAGGGGCTTGCGCCCCTGGCTACATTCGGTCGGCCTTCCAGGCCTCGGAGTAGTTCCCTACTAAAAGCCTCGATTCCCAACCGTGACAATTCGTCTCTCTAGGATCTCGCAATTGACGGTCATAAGTTCCATCAGCCCATAAAAAGGGCCGGGCACCTTGCGGTCCCAGCCCTTGGTTATCACAAACTTCGGTTCGTGATGCACGGGCTTTTCAGACCGAGCATCGTTGGCCGTGAAGGTTAGTCCTTCTTGACCTCGAACTCGGCGTCGATCGCGTCGTCGTCGCCGCCATCCTTCGACTCGCCTGCGGGCGCTTCCCCACCGGCAGCCGCTTCAGGATTGTTGGCAGCGGCAGCTTCGTACAGGATCTTGCTGACCGCGTGCGAAGCAGCTTCCAGTTCGCTGATGGCGGACTTGATCGCCTCGACGTCTTCGCCCTTAGCAGCTTCGCGAACTTTGGCGATGGCTGCTTCCAGCGGAGCTTTGTCGTCGTCGGAGATCTTTTCGCCGGCATCCTTGATCAGCTTCTCGAGTTGGAAGCAGTTCGATTCGGCTTCGTTGCGAGCTTCGGCCAGTTCACGCTTCCGCTTGTCGTCGGCGGCGTGTTCTTCGGCGTCCTTCTGCATCCGATCGATTTCTTCCTTCGACAGACCCGAACTTTGCTTGATCTCGACTTTCATTTCCTTGCCGGTACCAAGGTCCTTCGCCATCACGTTGAGGATACCGTTCTGGTCGATGTCGAATTTGACTTCGATCTGTGGCATACCACGTGGGGCCGGAGCGATCCCGTCGAGGTTGAACTCGTCGAGCAAGCGGTTGTCGGTTGCCATCGGGCGTTCCCCTTGGAACACGCGGACGGTGACCGCGGCCTGATTGTCTTCGGCCGTGCTGAAGGTTTGCTTCTTCTCGGTCGGAATCGTCGTGTTGCGTTCGACCAATTTGGTGAACACACCACCGAGCGTTTCGATACCGAGCGACAGTGGAGTGACGTCCAACAACAGCACGTCCTTACGACCACCTTCGGCGAGCACGCTCCCCTGAATCGCGGCACCAGCGGCGACCACTTCATCGGGGTTCACACCCTTGTGTGGTTCCTTCGAGAAGATCTTTTTGACCATCTCTTGAACCTTCGGGATACGCGTACTACCACCCACGAGCACGACTTCGTCGATTTCGCTTGGCGACAGACCGGCGTCCTTCAATGCCTTTTCGACAGGGATACGGCAACGCTCGATGAGGTCGTCGGTCATCTGCTCGAACTGGCTGCGAGTGATCGTCAGCTGCAAGTGCTTTGGACCGGAAGCATCGGCCGTGATGAACGGCAAGTTGATGTCGGTCGAGGCCTGGCCGCTGAGTTCTTTCTTCGCCTTTTCGCAAGCTTCCTGCAGACGCTGCAGAGCCATTTGATCTTTGCGAAGGTCGATGCCGTTGTCTTTTTCAAACTGTTCGGCAACGTAGTTGATCAGCTTCTCGTCGAAGTCGTCACCACCCAGGTGCGTATCACCATTGGTGCTGATCACCTCGAACACGGTACGTCCGCCTTCTTCACCATCTTCCGGAGGCGAGACTTCCAGGATCGAGATATCGAACGTACCACCACCGAGGTCGAACACGGCGATCTTTTCCGCTTTGTTCTTACCGAGCCCGTAAGCCAGTGCGGCAGCGGTCGGTTCGTTGATGATACGAGCAACTTCGAGCCCGGCGATCTGCCCGGCGTCTTTGGTGGCCTGACGTTGAGCGTCGTTAAAGTAAGCCGGCACGGTGATGACGGCCTTGCTGACTTTATGCCCCAAGTAGCTTTCTGCGGCGGCCTTCAGCTTTTGCAAGACTTTGGCCGAGATCTCTGGGGGCGTGTACGATTCGTCGCCGATCTGAACTTTGACGTATTCGTCTGCGTTGCCGACAACTTTGTACGGCACCATCCGTTCTTCCGAGCCGACTTCGCTGTGACGACGCCCCATGAATCGCTTGATGGAGTAAACTGTTTTGGTCGGGTTGGTCACTGCCTGACGGCGAGCAGGTTCGCCAACGAGAACTTCCCCCTTGTCGGTATAGCCAATAACGCTTGGGGTGAGTCGGCTACCTTCGGCGTTCGGAATGACTTTCGCTTCCGAACCTTCCATGACCGCGACCACGGAGTTCGTGGTACCGAGGTCGATCCCAATAATCACTTCGCCTTGTGCCATCGTGGTTACCTCTTTCTTTGGTAAAGTACTGAGCCGAGTCGGCTTCAGAGTTTTTATGTTGTGAGCCTGGGCTGATACCCAGGATTGATTACCGATTGAGTGACCACGTACGACCTATCAGGCGTTTGCGGTCGGCTCAGGTAATTGCAAGAGGTATGCCAAAAGAGTCCACCTGACCATAGATTACGCTGTAAGATGTTGCCATGCAGCAACTTACAGATGCAATCTTTTTTCCTGACGCGAGCGAGAAGCGAAATTGACTCGAAATCTCTGCCAAAATGGCAGCGATTTATCACAAACCAGGAAATGAGCTAGGTTTATGGCGTAGAAAGATGCGTTATCATGCTGAGAGAAGCAATTCCTTACGTTGCAGACATAATTATAACGAAGTATTGCACAAGCATTCAAAAGATTTCACCAAGTTAACGCGGAGCTTACCTGAAGTGTATGCGTCGTTTGCTCGTGATTTAGCGTAAAGATTCTCAATAACCGAGTAGAGCTCGATGGCTAAAACCCCTCGCAAAACCTCCCCGACCGAGTTGAAGAAGTCGCTCGCCAAGATCGACCAGCAAATCCTCACATTGCTCGGCAAACGGGTCGATGCCTGCCAAAAGATGGTCCAAGCCGAGCCTGGCAAGACAATCGAACAGCAGCTTAGCAGCGAAGAATCGGAGCTTCAGGCCCTACTGAAATCGAACAAATCGAGCCTTTCGCCTGAAGCCCTATCTCCTGTGCTGCAAGAGGTTTTAAGCTTGTGCCGAAGTGCTTCTCGGCGGCTGCGAGTGGCCTATTTAGGGCCGCAGTACAGCTATTCGCATCAGGCCGCCGTGGAGAAGTTCGGAGCCAATGCGGACTATTCTCCCGTAGCGACAATTGCGGCAGTTTTCGAGGAAATCCAGCGGAATCAAGCCGATTTCGGGCTCGTCCCTGTCGAGAACTCGAACGATGGCCGTGTGACCGATACGCTCGAGATGTTCGCCAAGCACCCCACGAAGATCTGCGGTGAAGTCAAACTCCATATCCACCATCAGCTTTTAGCCAAATGCAATCGAGAGGAGATCAAAGAGGTTTTCAGCAAGCCTCAGGCGCTCTCGCAATGCCGTAATTGGCTCGCTAAGCATCTTCCGGCGGCTCGTCCGATTGAGATGACCAGCACCGCCGCGGCAGCGCAGTTGGCAGCTCAAAAAGAAGGGGCCGCTGCGATCGCAAGTCGTGCTGCTGGCGTGAATTACAACCTAGAGACGATCGCCTCAGACATTGAAGATAACCCCAATAACATCACGCGTTTTGCCGTGATTTCGCACCAGATGGGACCAAAGACTGGCAACGACAAAACCGCCCTGCTCTTCCAGACGGAGCACAAGCCAGGTGCGCTGGCGGATGCGATGAATATCTTCAAACGCAATCGCTTAAATCTGACTTGGATCGAGTCGTTCCCGGTCGCGAATTCCCCGGAAGAATACCTCTTTTTCGTCGAAATGGAGGGACATAGCAGCGAACTGAAGATCCGTCGAGCGATCAGCTCGCTTGAGAAAAAGTCGCTTCGACTCGAGGTCCTCGGGTCGTATCAGAAGACCGAACCAGTCAACTAACCCCCCGACATCCATTTCATAGGCCAGGCGGTTCACGCGTCAGGATACGCCTGAATTAGCAGCATACTTGGTGCAGTTCCTATCAACACTTTGTTGATACTTGTACAACACTTCATTACAATTAAGTGAGTCTTCGGCAGCGTAGCCTTCTGCCAGGGCATTTCGCCCACTCCAAGGGGGTTCGATCTTCCAGTAATAGCTACATTTGTGGTCGCCTATGCCGGCCAACTTGTCCCCTGTGTTACCGCTATCTCCTGGCCTACGCAGGCCGCCTAATTAATCCCCCAGGAAGGCCAGAGGTGACCTCGACGGGCGTGCAAGCACTCTGCTATATTGTTGAGTTTCATTCTGAACGTACAGCACGACTTACAGCATTCTGAAGTCTTTGAAACTAAACCTCGAAGCGTAGTATCGGCCAAGGCGGTCCGAAGGGAGAACGACGGGTGAGACGTCCTTTCATTGCAGGTAACTGGAAAATGAACACCACCAAGGCCGACGGTGTCGCTTTGGTGAAAGGCGTTGCTGAAGGCAACACGGCAGGCGACGCGGTGGAAGTTGCCGTTTGTGCTCCTAGCGTTTACCTCGATGCCATCGCCACTGCGGCTGACGGCAAAGTGGGTGTCGGCGCTCAGAACTGCTACCACGAAGCTTCCGGCGCATTCACCGGCGAAATCTCCGCTGGCATGGCCAAAGACATCGGCTGCCAATACGTCATTCTCGGTCACAGCGAACGTCGCCATATCTTCGGCGAATCGAACGCCGACGTCTGCAAGAAGGTTCACGCCGTCTTGGCAGCTGGTCTGGTACCGATCGTTTGTGTTGGCGAACTGCTTGAAGAACGCGAATCAGGCAAAACGACCGACGTCGTTGCCGAGCAAATGTACGGCAGCCTCGCTGGCGTTTCGGCCGAACAGATGAAGTCGGTCGTCATCGCATACGAACCTGTCTGGGCCATCGGCACCGGCAAAGTTGCTACGCCGGAACAAGCGGAAGAAGTTCACGCTGGTATCCGCACGCTGATGACTGCCAAGTATGGCGACGAAGTCAGCCAGTCGGTTCGCATTCAGTACGGCGGAAGCGTCAAACCAGACAACGCGGCGGAACTCCTTTCGCAGCCCAACATCGACGGTGCTCTCGTCGGTGGTGCTTCGCTAAAAGCAGATAGCTTCCTTGGCATTATCGCCGGAGCGAAGTCGTAAATCGTATTCCTTCCCCTTCCGGGATTCGCTGCTTGAAGTGAGTCCCTTTTTGAATCCTGACACGGACGTTTAACAAGTAGCCAGTTATGACCACGACAATCCTCTTCTCAGCAGCAATGCAGTACGTCTTCGGCCCGCTGATTCTGCTGACGTCGCTGTTTTTGATCCTGGTAGTTCTCGTTCAGCGAGGACGCGGTGGCGGTTTGACAGGCGCCCTGGGCGGAGCCGGCGGCCAAAGTGCTTTCGGTGCCAAAGCTGGGGACGTCTTCACCAAGATCACCATCGTCGTCGCGGTCTTCTGGATCCTCCTTTGCATTCTCGCCACGATGAGCCTGCAAGATCAGGGAACTGAAAAGCTGCAAGACGGTGGTAGCGCGGCCCCTGCGACCGGACTTCCTGCCGATCCTGGTGCTGCCGATCCTGGTGCTGCCGATCCTGGTGCTGGCGGTCCTGCGTTGACGCTGCCATCGGAAGAAGGGGACGCGCCTGCCGAAGGTGGTGCTGCCGATACACCGGCTGCCGACCTCGAGCCATCCGGTGAAGGTGCTGCCGATGCTCCAGCCCCCATGGGAACCGCCCCAGCTGAGCCAGCTCCGATGGACAGCGCTCCTATGGATAGCGCTGCTCCTGCCGAAGGGGACGCCGCTTCGACCGAAGAAAAGCCGGCCGAGTAAGCTTCGCGGTATCTCGATAAGCTTTGGAAACTTCCCCAGGAATAAACTTGGGGAAGTTTCGTTCGTTTCCTTACCCACGTAAAATCCCGCATCGCGAGATCTTAGAAAGACAATCCATGCTGCTGAGCATGACCGGATATGGCGATGCCCACATGCACGCGGAAGGTGTTTCCGTGTCGGTCGAAGTACGTTCGGTGAACAACCGTTACTTCAAGTTGGCCGTGCGTGGCAATGAACTGTTCAGCGGGCTGGAATCGCAAATCGAGGCGGTCACGCGAAAGCATATCAATCGCGGCACGATCACCATCAATCTGCGAATCAAGCAAGACGCGACGGCCGACAAGTATCGGATCGATACGGATGTGCTGGAAAGCTACATGCAGCAGATCCACGCCCTCGGCTCCAAAGTTGGCTTGGCGGAAACACCGCATATCGATTCGGTGCTGCAACTGCCCGGCGTCGTGCAAGAGAACACCGATTCCGACGACGAGCAATTCAACGCCTGGCCGGTCATTGAAAAGACCTTGAAAGCGGCGCTCGAAAAATTCGACGCCATGCGTCAAGCCGAAGGCGAAAACACATCGACTGACCTTCGCGAGAATCTGGCCGCGATCGCGTCGCACTTGGAACAGATCGAAGCGAAGTCACCGGCTGTGGTCGATGGCTACCGCGAACGGATGACCGACCGCGTCAACAAAGTGCTGGAAGAGTTCGACGTTACCGTCGACCCGGCGACGCTCCTTCGCGAAGTGGCGATCTTCACCGATCGCGTAAACATCTCGGAAGAGATCGTGCGACTGAAGAGCCACCTGGGCCAGTTCGAGAAGTTCCTGACCCAAAAGGAATCAGCCGGGCGAAAGCTCGACTTCCTGACCCAGGAACTGTTCCGCGAAACCAATACCATTGGCTCGAAAGCCAACGACGCAGAGATTGCTCGATCGGTGGTCGAAATGAAAACCGCCATCGAAAAAATCCGCGAACAAGTTCAGAACATCGAGTAACCCTGTTCGTTCACCGTGCGAGAAGCGTTGCCGATCGCACCGACCGAGTCCCCTACAACGATTGCTTCCTTCCACCTGATGAACGACTTTAAGCAGATGGACTTGGAGGCCACCATTGGTGCGATACGTTTTACGACTCGCAGCCTACGGAAGAACATGACAGCGAAAGCACCTGGCATTTTGGTCATTTTGTCCGGCCCCTCGGGCGTCGGGAAATCGACCGTGGTGCGCAAGCTGTTAGCGTTGGGCGAGCCGGCGATTGAACTGAGCATTTCCGCAACGACACGTGCTCCGCGGGCCGGAGAACAAAACGGCACCGACTATCACTTCCTTGCCAAAGAGGAATTTGAGCGACATGTCGCAGCGGACGAGTTCCTGGAGTATGTCGAAGTATTCCGCACCGGACATTTGTACGGAACGCTTCGCAGCGAAGTGGAAGCCCGTTTGTCCCAAGGCATTTCGGTCTTATTAGAGATCGACGTCGAAGGAGCTGAGAAGGTCACGCAGAAGTATCCGCTGGCCGTGACGATTTTCCTTAGCCCCGAGTCGAACGAAGAATTAGAACGTCGCCTGCGGGACCGAGGCACCGAAACCGAACAAGCCATACAGCGGCGACTGGAAACGGCCAAGAACGAAATGGAAGCGTCCACGTGGTATCGTCATCACGTGGTCAACAAAGTCGACGCCGCCGATAACACCGCCGCACAAATCGCGGACATTATCCGTCAGGAAAAGGAGGAGCGATGCTCGAAGAACTGAAAGAAGAATTCATCATCAAGAAGGTGGGTGGCCGCTTTAAGTTGTCGACCCTGATCCAAAAACGCCTGGTCGCTTTGAACGCCGGTAGCCGTCCGTTGGTCGACATCAATTCGGACAACAAGATGGAAATCGTGCTGGAAGAAATCAAGCAGGACAAGATCTTCCTGGACACCTCGAACGAACTTCGCACCGCCGCCGATGGCGACGTGATGATCAAGTCGTTCGACGCAATGATGAGCGACGAACTGTGAGCCAACGTTCGGTTATCATCGGCGTCACCGGCGGAATTGCCGCGTATAAGACGCCTGCGTTGGTCAGCCAGCTGGTCAAAGCAGATGTCGACGTCACCGTGGTGATGACCGAGGCTTCCCACCATTTTGTCGGCGCGGCCACATTGACCGCGCTGTCCGGGAAGCGTGTTCACACGAATCTTTTTGACGATGCCATGCCGCTTGGCGCGCACATTGAAATCGCGCGCCGAGCCGATCTTTTATGCATCGTTCCGGCTTCGGCCGACTTCATGGCCAAAGCGGCCCAAGGCTTAGCGGACGATCTGTTGAGCACGCTTTACCTCGCATTTGCTGGCGACGTAATGATGTGCCCTGCGATGAACAAAGAGATGTGGGCCCATCCGGCCGTGCAGCGAAACGTTCATCAGCTGGTCGAGGACGGCGTGCGGATGATTGGCCCTGACAGCGGTTGGCAAAGCTGCCGCGTCGAAGGGACCGGCCGCATGACCGAGCCTGACGAGATCTTCACCGCGCTGCAAAGCTATTGGACAACCGGCTAACCGCCGGCCAAAGCACGTTGTCGACATTCACGTCCGATTGCCCTCGAAACGCAGAGAGAGGGAACAGACCTGAGTGCGCAGCAAAAAAGCGGAGCCAAGGGGACTCCGCTCTTTTTGATTTCGCTCTTTATCGAACTAACTGAGTGACCGAGCCGTTTAGGCTTCCAGGCCCCAGCGTTGGATCAGTTCTTCAGCCGCGGGGGTCAGCTTGCGGAGCTTGTGAGCCATCTTTCGCTTCTCGTCGTTCGACGGATTCTGGGCGATTTTGGCCTTAAACTTAGCGTAAACCTTCTTACGATGACGTCGACGCTTCAACTCCTGATGGCGCTCGTTAATAACCGGCACGCGACAGTTCCTTTAGTGGGATTCGTGAATCTGAATGGTTAACGACGCTATAGCGTCGGATTTGACTGATCTGGAAACCCCACAATGTACGGAATTAGGCCTATTTCGTCAATCGGCCCACCTCTTTTCGCCGCCCGATCGGCCAATTATGCGGATTGCGACTCCCTTATTGGGCAATTAGGGATCAGGGAATTGACGCGTGATCGTGCGTAACAGAGACTAGACGGTTCGGCTAACCGTAACCTCGGCCGAGATTTCCCACCTTGTGACTTTCCACCACAACCCCCAGGAGATAGACGATGCGTTGTTTTGCCTGCTTGATGCTGACCCTGGTCCTTGCCATGCCGGCTTGGGCGGAAGATACGGCCACCAAAGAGCCGATCGAAGCCTTGAAGCCTGCCCCACGTGAAGGCTGGTGGGTCAAGCGTCACGAAGAAAAGCTGAAGGCGATTGAAGATGCCGAGAAGATCGACGTCGTGTTCATTGGCGACTCGATTACTCACGGCTGGGAAAACGCCGGGAAGGAAGTCTTCGCCAACACGTTCGGCTCGATGGATACCCTTAACATCGGTTACGGCGGCGACCGTACCGAGCACGTCCTGTGGCGTTTCGATCATGGCGAACTGGACGGCTATGAGCCCAAAGTCGCGATGATCATGATCGGCACCAATAACACCGGCCACCGCGACGAAAAGTCGGAACACACGGCTGCCGGCGTCAAAGCGATCGTCGAAAAGCTGCACGAAAAGCACCCGGAAACAAAGATCCTGCTGCTGGCCATCTTCCCACGCGGGGCGACCACCGACGATCCGAAGCGCAAGCTGAACGACGGCGCCAACGCGATCATCGAAAAGGAAATGAAGGGCAAAGACTACGTCACCTTCCTGAACATCAACGACATCTTCCTGACCGAAGACGGCACGTTGCCGAAGGAAATCATGCCTGACCTGCTGCATCCTAAGCAAAAGGGTTACCAGATGTGGGCCGACGCTGTCGCTCCCAAAATCAAAGAGCTGATGGGCGAATAGTCGCCAGACATCACTCGTGACATCAAAAAGCCAGGGCGATTCGCTTCGTCCTGGCTTTTTTTGTTGACGCCGCGTAGAAAGCTCGACAAGATAAGGTTCCCACCTACGAAAATCCCTGCCGGAGAATTCGCCTGATGCGTTTCGTTCTTGCTTTGCTTCTGCCGCTTTCGTTCGTCTCGTGGATTGCTGCCGCCGATACTTCGGAAGGTGATCAGCAGCTACACGACTATTTCCGCGCCGAGACCCAACGGGTAACCAACGCCCCGCTCACCGAGATCGATTCCATCGAAGACTGGCAAGCAAAGCGTGGCGAGTATCATCAGCAGCTCAAAGAGATGCTCGGGCTCGATCCCTGGCCGGAAAAGACCGATCTGAAGGCGACCGTCACGAAAACGACCGAACGAGACGGAATCGTCGTCGAGAACATCCACTTTCAGTCGCGCCCAGGGCTGTACGTCACCGCGAATCTCTATCGCCCGGCAAGCGTCGACAGCAAACTGCCGGCGGTGCTCTACGTTTGCGGGCATGGTCGTGTGAAGAAGGATGGCATCAGCTACGGCAACAAGTCGCACTATCAGCATCATGGGGCCTGGTTCGCGCGACATGGGTTTGTTTGCCTCACGATCGATTCGCTGGAACTAGGCGAGATCGAAGGGAAGCACAAAGGGCTCTACAACGACAAGCACCAGTGGTGGACCAACCGCGGTTACACGCCGGCCGGGGTCGAAGCATGGAATTCGATCCGCGCCATCGATTACCTTCAGTCGCGTGACGAAGTCGATCCTGATCGCATCGGCATGACCGGGCGCAGCGGCGGTGGTGCTTACAGCTGGTATACGGCTGCCCTCGACGATCGCATTAAAGCGGCCGTTCCTGTGGCTGGGATTACCGACTTGGAAGATCACGTGGTCGACGGCGTAGTCTCCGGCCATTGCGACTGCATGTATTGGGTCAACACCTACGGTTTCGACTACGGTCTGTTGCCTGCGTTGATCGCTCCTCGCCCGCTGATGATTGCCAATACCGATCGCGACCCGATCTTTCCTTTGGTCGGCGTTGAGCGAACCCATCTCGCGGCCCGTAAAATTTATGAGCTCTACGAGAAAGCGCCCAATCTTGCGTTGACCATCTTGCCAGGCGGTCATGCCGACACGCAGCCACTTCGCATCCCTGCGTTCTACTGGCTACGTCAACACCTCCAAGGCAAAGCCCCTGAAATTACCGACGTGGCCACCAAGAAGTTCGAGATCGAAGAACTGAAGGTGTTCGATCAATTACCTAAGGACGAGATCAACACGAAGATCGAAGAATCGTTCGTGGCCGCCGCCGAGCCTGGCAAAGTGCCAGAAACGCGTGCTGACTGGCAGCAAATGTCTGGCAAGTGGAAGCAGCAGCTTGCGGAGAAATCGTTCGGAGGCTGGCCGCAAGACCCCGATGACGTCGAATTGGTCGATAACGGCAGCCTTGAAACCGACGGTTGGCACATCGATAGCTTTACCGTGACCACCCAAGCAGGAATCGAGTTGCCACTGACCCGAATTCGGAAGAAGCAATCGACGATTCCCAACGCCCAAGCGAAACTAGTCCTCATCGATCAGGCCCAGTGGGAAGCGATGGGCAAAGAGATCGCTTCCTCGGAAAAGAAATTATCGTTTGTCGATCTCGATAAGTATCGCGCCGCCTATGTGCTCGCCGTTCGTGGCATTGGCCCGACACAGTGGACCCAGGAAACCAAACCAGAGATCCACTTGCGACGCCGCTACCTGCTGCTCGGTCAATCACTCGACGCTATGCGTGTCTGGGATATTGCTCGAACCGCGAAAGCAATTGCCGAGAAAGACTCGATCGATCAGATCGATGTGGAAGCCAGCGGCAACTTCGCGGCGCTCGCGCTGTATGCCGCTTTGTTCGAGCCTGCGGTTGGTGATCTGCTACTGCACGATCCACCAGGTGACCATCGTGAAGGTCCTTACTTCATGAACGTGCGCCGCTTCATGAACCTGCCGGAAGCTGCCGCAATGGCCGCGAACGACTTGGATGCTCCACGCGTCATCAAGACCGACAACGATGCGTTAATGCAGTACGCCAATCAGGTCCGTGAAACGATCAACGTCCCCGTAGGACTACCAATGGCACCGTCCCCAGTCCGGCTGAAGCGTTAGCCTCTTCGGATCACGCTGATCTGTTTTTTCCGGGTGGTACCTACCACAGAATCGGTACCACCCAAGCGGCCATAGCATCTCTGCGGCTCCCTTCATTTTGAGGCGCTCTCTCGTCAACGATTTGGCCTGAACACCTAACGAAAACACGTCTTTTCGCACCTCTTTTCCCTAGACAAGAAGCAACGCCTGGGGGCCTATTCTGGTGCCAACTCTGCCGCATTGATTGCGTGGCGGACAAGCAGTGAGGGCTACCGCTGCTCAGCATTGAGGCAGCTTATTGTTCATCGATCGAATAATCGTCGACTCCACGCCTTCGGCATAGCAGTTGCCATATCTTGTGGGCACCTCACAGCGCGAGGAAAAGCCATCTGTGCTTGTCCCCAACGAGGTGCGCGGCCGAGAAGTGTCAAGGAAAAAAGGCGATGATCGTACGTCGAAATTTAAGCTGGCGGCAGATTCTGTTTTATACCTGGAAGAGCCTGCTCTACTTTCTTGTTTTATCGGTCGCCGTCTACTTACTGCACTACGAGTTCGACCTTCGCGATCTTTCGGTTCCATTCAACGTGGTGGCCATCCTCAGCACAGCGTTGGCGATCTTTTTAGGCTTCAAGAACAACAGTGCCTACGATCGCTGGTGGGAGGCCCGCAAGATTTGGGGCCTGCTGGTGAACTACAGCCGTGCTTGGGGCCGCGAAGTGCTGACGCTTAGTTTCGACGAGCATGGCGTTCCCAGCAAAGAGTTGTCTCAATGGCAACGACGGTTGGTCTATCGGCACATTGCCTTCGTGCACGCGTTGCGCGTCTTCCTGCGGCATCGTCACGACTACAACGAGATCGAAGGCGAGATCATCGAAACCACGAACGACTACAACGACATTCGCCCGTTTCTTTCTTCTGAAGAAGCAGATGAGGTGCTCCAGAAGAAGAATCCACCCAACTATTTGCTGATGATTCAGGGTCGCGAATTACGTGAGGCGCGAGAGCGAGGATGGCTGTCTGACTACCGCTTCGTGCAGCTTTCCGAAACGCTCACGGAATTCAACAACCATCAAGGGAAGAGCGAGCGAATTAAAAACACGCCATTCCCACGCCCCTACAGTTTCTTCTCGCGCATCTTCGTGTATCTGCACGGAACGTTGGTGCCGTTTGCGTTTGTCGAAGAACTGGGGATGCTCAACATTCCGTTGGCCATGGTGATCAACTTCGTTTTCCTCAGCCTCGATCAGATCGGCGAACGAACCGAAGATCCTTTCGAGAATCGACTCGACGACACGCCGCTGACATCGATCAGTGTGACCATCGAGACGAATCTGAAAGAGATGCTGGACGAGCAGCACTTGCCCGAGAAGCCGAAAGCACTCGGCGGCGTCGTCTTTTAACGCCACAAGCTGTCATCGCTTAAACGGTCCGCTGCTGGCCATCTTCCATGTACTGCACTTTGTAGAGGTCTTTGCGGCGGTCGTTCCAGTTTTGGACCGAACCTTCCAGTCGATGCCGGCGGAGAAGTTCCAAGTCGACGTCATGGATGACGATCGTTTCGACGTTCGGATTGCACTCGGCAGCGATGCCATCTCGCGCAAACTCGGCATCGCATGGGGTGAAGACGCCAGACTGGGCGTAATGGATGTCGGCATTTTCAACAAAGGGCAAGTTACCGGTACAGCCAGAGATGGCAACGTAGATCTGATTTTCTACGCAGCGAGCCTGGGCACACGTTTTCACACGAAGATACCCATGCCGCGTATCGGTGTTGTACGGCACGAAGATCATCTCGGCCCCTTTGTTCGCCGCGATCCGCGTCAGTTCGGGGAACTCGATGTCGTAACAGATTTGAATCGCCACTTTCCCGCAATCGGTATCGAACACTTCGACCGTGTCGCCAGGCTCGATTCCCCACCATTTGCGTTCGCTGGGGGTGATATGAATCTTGTACTGTTTCCCGATCGAGCCGTCGCGACCGAACAAATAGGCAATGTTGTACAGCGTATCGTTTTCCAGCACGAAGTGGCTGCCGCCGATTACGTTGACGTTAAACTTGATGGCACGTTCCGAGAAGTACTCGAGATAGTCGGTTGTGAACTCGGCCAAACGTCGTGCTGCGAGCCCTGGCCGCGTTGGTTCCACGCACGAAAGCAGCTGCGTGGTGAACAGTTCCGGGAAGAGAATGAAGTCTGACTTGTAATCGGAAGCGACATCGAGAAAGAAGTCGCACTGCTGGGCAAACTCGTCGAAGCTACGAATGGCCCGCATTTCGTACTGCACCACGGTAATGCGGATCGGTTCGACCAGGTGATGAAACCGGCGCTTCGCCCCTGGCTTGAAGTCGAGATTAAGCCACTCGAGGAATGTCGCGTAGCCGCACGAAGCTTTATCGCTGGGCAGGTAATTCGAGATGAGTCCCTGCAGCGCAAAGCCGTTGGCGGTCTGAGCGGTTAGTACAGGATCGAACTCGGCTTTGGCGACCACACGTTCGACATACTCGCGCGCGGTCATCTTGTCCGCCACTTTGTGGTAGCCAGGAATGCGGCCGCCGATGATCATGCGGGCCAAATTCATCTCGCGGCACATCTCTTTCCGCGCGTCGTACATGCGGCGCGAAAGCTTTAGCCCACGGAACTCGGGATGAACCATCATCTCGATTCCGTACAGGGTGTCTCCCTTAGGGTTGTGATTGCGGATGTAGCCGTTGTCGGAGATCGCTTTAAAGTTGTGCCACGCCATGTTGGGATCGTACTGCACGATCAAGCTGCTGGAGGACGCCGCGATCTGGCCGTCGATCTCGATGACGATCTGCCCGTTTGGGAAGTGCTGGATCTGGCTTTCGATGTGGGCCTTCGACCAAGGTTCCATACCGGGGAAACAGGCCGTCTGCATTTCGACCAACGCGTCGTAATCGTCGACGCGCATAGGACGAATCACCGTTTTCCACTCGTATTCCTTCAGATCAATCGGTTCCATCGAACGCACCTATCCCCTAGACTGCCTTAATGTGTGCTGACGCGCAAGCATTATCCGCGCGGCGACCTGTTTACACAATGATATCCGCTGGTCTCTGTCAACCATTTCACATTCCCGCAAATCTCAAGGAGCCGTTTTGCATATGGAGTCCGAGCCACTTCAGTTTCTCGAGCGAATGTTGAACACCCCGAGTCCCTCTGGCTATGAAGCCCCTGTCCAGAACCTGGTCCGGGAATACTCGGCCGATTTCGCCGACAACGTCGACACGGACTTCCATGGCAACGTCATCGCTTCGGTCAATTCCGGCGGCAAGGTCCGCGTGATGATGGCCGGGCACTGCGATCAAATCGGTTTGCTGGTTACCCAGATCGACGAAATGGGCTTCATTCGCTGCCAAACCATCGGCGGCTGGGATCCTGTTCAGCTGGTCGGGCAGAAGATGAGCATCTGGACCGACGACGGTGAGATTCCCGCGGTCATCTCTCGCAAGCCGATCCACTTGTTGACCGATGGCGAACGCAAAGCGGCCATTCAGCTGAAAGACTTGTGGCTCGACATCGGTGCCAAGGATCAAGCCGAAGCGAAGAAGCTTGTCCGCGTGGGCGACCCTGTCACGCTGCAGCTTGGCATGCAGAAGATGCAGAACAACCTGGCCTTCGGACCGAAGATGGATGACACGACCGGCTTGTGGGTCGTGATCGAAGCAGCTCGACGCTACGGCCAGAAGAGCGAGAAGAACTGTGCTGCCTATGCCGTTTCGACCGTTCAAGAAGAGATTGGACTGCGTGGAGCCAAGACAAGTGCCTACGGCATCGATCCCCACATCGGGATTGCGGTCGACGTGACCCACGCGACCGACTGCCCCACGATCGACCGCGGTGAACGGGGCGAAGTGTACCTGGGACGTGGTCCGGTCATCTATCGCGGCCCCAATATGAACCCCAAAGTGGTTGCTCGGCTGATCGAAGTGGCCGAGAAGCACAACATTCCGTATCAGATTGCCGCCCTTGGCAAAGCAGCCCCGAACGACTCGAACGCGATTCAAACCACCCGAGGTGGGGTCGCCGCCGGGCTGGTCGCCATTCCGAACCGTTACATGCACAGCGCCGTCGAAACGATCTCGCTAGACGACATCGACCACGCCGCGAACCTGCTCGCCGAGTTCCTGCACAGCGTTCAGGACGACGATGACTTCCGCCCAGGGATGTAGGCATCCGGTCGATTTTTTCGCCCTGCCAAATTGGCAAGCGGAAGATTCTGGCAGAGAATTCCTGCCAAAGCATCAAGCGCAAGTCTCTTCACACAAGGGACTTGCGTTTTTGCATTAGTATCCCGGCACGGTAGTTGCATCTATTGCCCAACCTCAAGCGAGAGTCTGCCAAAATCTGCACTCAGGGTGCATCGGCAGTTCGCTTTGAGAGACAAACGAAACAACGGTTACTCACCAAGTTATGGAATAAACCGGTCGCGACCGCTCGCCCAATTGAGGGGACACCCCGTCACGAGCCCGACCGAGTGAAACCAGTTCATCCCACAAGAGGAGGATTCCAGACGTGGCAAAACAGATGGTCTTTGGAGATGAAGCGCGACAGCCGCTTTTGGCCGGCGTAACAAAGCTGGCACGTGCCGTGAAAAGCACGTTGGGTCCGCGTGGTCGCAATGCCGTGCTGGACAAAGGCTGGGGTTCCCCCAAGATCACCAAGGACGGCGTCACGGTTGCCGAAGACATCGAATTGGATGATGTCTACGAAAACCTGGCCTGTCAGTTGGTCAAAGAAGCTGCCAGCAAGACGAACGACGTTGCCGGCGACGGTACCACTACCGCCACCGTGCTCGCCGAAGGCATCTTCCGCGAAGGTCTTAAGATGTTGGCTGCCGGTGCCGACGGCATGGCTTTGCAGCGTGGCATCCTGAAAGCTGCCGACGCCGTGGGCGAAGCTGTTCAGAAGTCGTCGACCAAGATCGACGAAAAGAGCAAGAAGCAGATCGAACAGATCGCTACCATCGCAGGTAACAACGATCCGACGATCGGTAAAGTGCTCGCCGAGGCCTTCCTGAAAGTTGGTAAAGACGGCGTCATCACCGTCGAAGAAGGTCGCGGTAGCGAAACGACCGTCGACATCGTCGAAGGGATGCAGTTCGATCGCGGTTTCCTTTCGCCACACTTCGTCACCGACGAAGACAGCCAAACCGTCGAACTGGAAGATTGCTACATTCTTCTGTTTGAAGAAAAGATCTCGGCTGCTAAGAAGCTCGTTCCACTTCTGGAAGCTGTCAGCAAAGCCAACAAGCCTCTGCTGATCATCGCCGAAGACGTCGAAGGCGAAGCTCTCGCCACGCTCGTCGTCAACAAGATGCGTGGCATTCTGAACGTTGCCGCCGTCAAAGCTCCTGGCTACGGCGACCGTCGTAAAGCCATGCTCGGCGACATTGCCACGCTGACCGGCGGAACGGCCATCTTCAAGGATCTCGGCATCGAGTTGGAAAGCGTCAAGACTTCCAACCTCGGTCGTGCCAAGAAGGTCAAGCTTTCGGCCAGCGACACCGTTATCGTCGGTGGTGCCGGCAAGAAGGCCGACATCGAAGGTCGTGCTTCGCAAATCCGCAACGAAATCGAAGCGACCGACAGCGAATACGACAAGGAAAAGCTGCAGGAACGTCTCGCGAAGTTGGCCGGTGGCGTTGCTCAGATCAACTGCGGTGCCGTAACCGAAACCGAAATGAAGGAACGTAAGGACCTGTTGGTCGACGCCAAGAGCGCCACCCAGGCCGCCCTGCAAGAAGGGATCGTTCCTGGGGGTGGCATCGCCCTGTTGCGTGCCGAAAAGGCCCTCAAGAAGCTAAACGTCGAAGGAGACGAAAAGCTGGGTGCCGACATCGTCGCTAAAGTGCTCGAATTCCCACTGCGTACGATCTCGGAAAATGCTGGTTTGGACGGGGGCGTTGTCGTCAACCGTGTTCGTCAGCAGAAGAAGGCCACCGAAGGCTTCAACGCCGACACCGGCAACTACGAAGACCTGGTCGAAGCTGGCGTGATCGATCCTGCCAAAGTTGTTCGCACGGCCTTGCAAAACGCAGCAAGCGTCGCGGCTCTGTTGCTGACGACCGACTCGCTGGTCACCGAAATCCCAACCGAAGATGATGGTGGCGATCACCACGATCACCATGACCACGGCGGAATGGGTGGCATGGGCGGAATGGGCGGCATGCCAGGAATGGGCGGCATGGGCATGCCCGGCATGATGTAATTCAGGCTTTGCCTTGAGTTGCTTTCGACCTTACCAATATTCGTTTCAAAACATCAAACATACCCCTGAATAAGTTTTAAGGATAAACACCCATGGCGAAGAGTCTGAAGATTCGCACTTTGGATGACCGCATTGTTGTTCAGCCGCTGGAAGCAGAAGAAACCACCGCTGGTGGTATCGTTCTCCCTGACTCCGCTCAGGAAAAGCCACAGCGTGGTACCGTGTTGGCCGTTGGCCCCGGCAAGCTGTTGGATAGCGGCAACCGTGCTGAACTTTCGGTAGCTATTGGCGACGAAGTTATCTACGGCAAGTACAGCGGCAGCGATATCGAAATCGATGGCGACGAGTACAAGATCCTTCGCGAGACCGAAATTCTGGCCAAAGTCGTCAACGACTAAGACCCCAGATTCGGCTCTGTCCTAAACCGCATTCAGTTTTTATCACATAAGGATTCTTAGCGTGGCAAAACAACTGCTTTTCGAGGATCATGCCCGAGCCAAGATGCTCAAGGGCATCGACAAGCTGGCCGACGCTGTCGCCGTCACGATGGGCCCGACCGGCCGTAACGTGATCATCAACAAGTCGTTCGGCGGCCCAACGGTTACCAAAGACGGTGTGACCGTCGCCAAAGAAATCGAACTTGAAGATCGCTTCGAGAACATGGGCGCTAAGCTCGTCAACGAAGTCGCCAGCAAAACGTCTGACGTTGCCGGCGATGGAACGACGACCGCTACGGTTCTCGCTCGTGCCATCTTCAAGGAAGGTCTTCGTAACATTGTCGCTGGTAGCAACCCGACCGCCATTCGTCGCGGTATCGAGAAGGCTGTCAACGCTGCCGAAGACTTCCTGCTGAACCTGGCCAAGCCAGTCAACAGCAAGGATGACGTTGCCAACATCGGTAGCATCAGCGCCAACAACGACCGCGCGATCGGCGAACTGTTGGCCGAAGCATTGCACCGTGTCGGCCAAGATGGCGTCATCACCGTCGAAGAAGGCAAGAGCCGCGAAACGACGGTCGATTACGTCGAAGGGATGCAGTTCGACAAGGGCTATATCTCGCCTTACTTCATCAACCGTCCAGCCGAAATGGACGTGGAGATGGAAGACGCTTACATCCTGTTCCACGAAAAGAAGATCAGCAATCTGCGAGAGCTGATTCCACTTCTAGAACAAGTTGGCAACACCGGCAAGCCTCTGCTGATCGTTGCTGAAGACATCGAAGGCGAAGCGTTGACCGCTTTGGTCGTCAACCGTCTGCGTGGCGTGTTGAACATCGCTGCAGTGAAGGCTCCTGGCTTCGGCGATCGTCGTAAGGCGATGCTGGCCGATATGGGCGTCCTGACCGGCGGTACAGTGATCAGCGATGACCTCGGCATCACGCTCGACAAGGTTCAGTTGAACCAGCTCGGTCGTGCCAAAAAGATCAACATCACCAAAGACAAGACGACGATCGTCGAAGGTGGCGGCGACAAGAAAGATCTGGAACAACGCATCGGTCAGCTGAAGCGTCAGATCGAAGAAACCGACAGCGAATACGACAAGGAAAAGTACCAGGAACGCCTGGCGAAGCTTTCCGGTGGTGTTGCTGTGATCTCGGTCGGTGCCGAAACCGAAGCCGAAATGAAGCAAACCAAGGCTCGCGTTGAAGACGCTCTGCATGCCACGCGTGCGGCCGTTGAAGAAGGCGTCCTGCCAGGTGGTGGTGTTGCTTTGGTCCGTGCGATCGAAGCAGTCGAAAAAGCTCGTTCGTCCGCCCGTGGCGACGAGAAGATCGGCGTCGACATTATCCTGAAGGCTTTGCCGGCTCCGATGCGTCAAATCGCCAACAACTGTGGTATCGATGGCAACGTGGTTGTCGACGAAGTGCTGCAGAAGTCGACCAACTACGGCTACGATGCCTACAAGGGCGAGTACGTCGACATGGTCAAAGCTGGCGTCATCGACCCAGCCAAGGTGGTTCGTACCGCTTTAAGCAACGCCGCCAGTATCTCTGGTTTGCTGCTGACCACCGAAGCGTTGGTCACCAACCTGGAAGATGACGGCAAGCGTCCGGCCGAAGGCGTCATTCGCTAAGCCAGACATGATGTTCGAGTGGCCCGGGTTCATAAGCTCGGACCACTCAAGCAAAACAAATGACAACGGGCTGAATCTCTTCCGGGGACCAGCCCGTTTTGTTTCTACCGCCGCCTACGTGAGGACACGATGGCAACGAAAGTCGACTATTACGAAGTCCTGGGAATTGAACGCTCGGCCTCGAGTGGCGAGATTTCCAAGGCCTATCGCAAGCTGGCGATCAAGTATCACCCCGACTCAAACCCAGGCGACGAGGAAGCCGTCGTCCGGTTTAAAGAAGCGGCCGAGGCGTACGAAGTTCTGAGCGATTCCGAGAAACGGGCTCGCTACGATCAGTACGGCCACGCGGGAGTCGAAGGAGGAGCTCGGGCCAACTTCCACGACGTCGAAGACATCATGGAAGCGTTCGGCGATATCTTTGGCGGAGGCATTTTCAGCGATATCTTCGGCCGTGGCGGCGGTCGAGGTGGTCGCCGACGTGTCCGCAAAGGGGCCGACATTCAAGTTCGCGTGACGCTCGATCTGGAAGAAGCCGCATCAGGCGTCGATCGCGAGATCCAAGTCGATCGACGTGTCGCTTGCGGAACTTGCAGCGGAAGCGGGGCGAAGCCTGGCTCGAAGCCGGAAGCGTGCAGTCGCTGCGGTGGTGCCGGGCAAGTCGTTCAGCAGGCCGGAATTCTGCGAGTTCAGACCACGTGTCCTTCCTGTGGCGGACAAGGAACGATCATCACCGATCCTTGTGCCGATTGCCGCGGCAACGGTTTCACCACCAATCGCGTCAGCATGGACGTTGCGATCCCGCCTGGGGTCGACGACGGCATGCGAGTTCGTCTGGCTGGGGAAGGACAACCGAGCCCTGATGGAGGGCCTCCCGGCGATTGCTACTGCCATATCTCGATTCGAAAGCACAAGCTGTTCGAACGTGAGGGGGATCATTTGATCCTCAAAATGCCGATCACTTACACCCAGGCCGTCCTGGGAAGTGAGATCGAAGTGCCGACGCTCAGCGGCCCGGCAACGCTGACGATTCCCGCAGGCTCGGGTTCGTCGGAAGTGTTCAAGATGCGCGGCAAAGGCATGCCCGACCCCCACGGACGCGGCACCGGCGACTTGTACGTGCAAACCTATATTGAAGTTCCCAAGAAGCTCGATCCGAAACAGGAAGAACTTCTTCGCGAACTTGCCGAGTACGAGCACACGAACGTCAGCCCTCACCGGAAGTCGTTCCTGGAATCGATTAAAGACTATTTGTTCGCATCGTCGGACGAAAAAGATACCAAGAATTAGAGCGAATCAAGGAGTTTAGCGCGTGTCTGCAGATCATCCCGAAAAGGATCCCTCGCAGGACCCCACCCCTGAAGTGAACGAGTCGCCAGTGACCGAGGAAGCCGCATCGGCTGATGCTGTCTTCGGAGACTCGGACGATCAGATCGAGCAGTTGAAGCAAGATCTTGTCGACGCGGAAAAACGCGTGCTCATGGCTCAAGCCGATCTGGAAAACTATCGCAAACGCGTCAAGCGAGAACGCGACGACGAGTTGAAGTATGCGAACTCGCCGCTGCTTTCCGATCTGTTGCCGGTCGTCGATAACTTGCAGCGAGCCATGCAGTCCGCTGGTGACTCGGAGCAAGCGGCTGGTATCGTTGAAGGGATTAAGCTGGTCGAAAAGCAGCTTCTCGAAACGATGAAGAAGCGTGGCTGCGAACCGATCGCCGCCGAAGGCGAACCGTTCGATCCTAACTTCCATGAAGCAATCTTGCAGCAGCCAAGTGCTGACGTGGAACCAGGCACCGTTCTGCATGTGGCCCAAGTTGGCTACAAGCTGTTCGATCGTTGCCTGCGTCCGAGCCACGTGATTGTTTCCAAGTCTCCCGAGTAAGTTGCTGGCTATACTTAAAGAGACGGTCATTCGATCCACTGATCATTAACCCCGGAGAATCCCTTGTAATGCCCACCTACGAATACAAGTGCGACGCCTGTGACTACGAGTTTGAGGAATTCCAGTCGATTTCGGCGGATCCTTTGACGAAGTGCCCTGAGTGCAAGAAAAAGAAGTTGCGCCGGCTCTTCAGTACCGGTGGCGGATTGTTGTTCAAGGGCTCGGGATTCTACATCACCGATTACCGTAGCGATTCTTACAAGAAGAGTGCGGAAAAGGGATCGAAGAGCAGCGAGTCGTCGAAGCCGGCAAAAAGCGAATCGAAAAGCAAACCAAAGTCGGACTAGATCGCGTTTTTCCAAGGAGGTCGATCATGGCTACACTTCGATGCCCCACGTGTGGTCATCCTTTCGAGTCCGACTACACGCCTGCGATGCCGTTCTGCAGCGAACGTTGTCGCCAGATCGACTTGGGGCAGTGGCTTGATGAAGAACATGCACTGCCGGTCGATATCGAAAAGCATATCGAGGAACAAGCGAATCGCTCGCCAGACGAACTCGACGAAGATTCGTAGGAGTGACGTTTTAAAGCTTTCCTTCTCTGCCTATAATTCGGGCTAAAAATTCCCGCAGGGTAAGAGGAGTTAAGCTGCATGTCGGAGGAACGCGGACTACTGCGAGGCATTTCGTGGCACGAGTGCTTTCCCTGGTTGATCCTCTTTCGGGCAACCTTGGTTGCATTCTATTTGCGAGTTCTGTTTCTCGCGTATGTTGCCGTTTGCTTGCTATCCTTGGGGCATTGGATCGGATTTCATCTGTTCGGGAGCTGGACTGCCGAAGGTGCCGCTCCCGTTTTGGCCGCTTCGCCGGTTAATTTTCTCGATGTCGTCCAGCGCGGTTTGACGGGCGAGAACCCTTTTCAGAGTCTCTTCCCTGCCCCGACATTTGGTGGGCTGCTGACGTTTCTATTCTTTTCACTATGGTACATCGCAACATTTGCCATTTTTGGCGGAGCGATTGCCCGGATTGCAGCGATGGAGTTTTCAGTCAACGACCGCTGTGGAATCAAAGCCGCGCTAGGCCACTCGCTGCGAAAGTTTCTCGCTTATTTTCTTTCCCCTTTGTTCCCGATGATCGGTGTCACCATGTTGATGGTGATATTGCTTTTGTTCGGGCTCATTAACTGGATTGGACCTTGGGCGGCAGTCATTACAGGGATTGTCGGCTTCTTGGCCGTACTTGTGGCGTTAGGAATCAGCATGCTAATCGTTCCGCTCGTGCTGGGGTGGCCGCTGATGTGGGGAACGATCAGTACCGAATGCTCCGATCATTTCGATGCCCTGAGCCGCTGCTATGCCTATGTGACGCAGCGTCCGTTCCACTACTTGTGGTACTTGCTGGTCGCGTTCGTGGGCGGATCGGTCGGGTTTTTTGCGGTTAGCTTACTGACAGGAACCGCAATTGCCGCCTTGCAAACCGGACTTCGCTGGGGCCAAGGTGCCGATCAAACGGCAGCGATTATGGAACATGGCGTTGCCGGGCCGATCTGGCGTTTCTGGTTTTCCGCGATCGCTTATTTGGCGCATGCCTATCTATTTGGCTACTTCTTTGCCGTATTCGCAGGGATTTACCTGCTGCTTCGCCGCGATGTCGATCAGGCGGAGATGGACGAGATTGTCTTGGACGACGACCAACCACGGTTTGCCATGCCGGCGCTCAACAAAGATCTCGGCGGCGATGAAGAGCCTGACGATGCGAACGACACCAACTCAAACGCAGCGAACAGCGAAGAATCGACCTAAGCGGTTTCTGCCAGTTTCGTGAGAATCGCGTCGACTTGATTGTGGAACTGGCCGTTGGTCACCACTTCGGCGCCAGCCTCCTTGGCCTGCGACAATAGTTCGACTTGAACATGTGGGCCATGGCAAACGATCCGCAAGTCGGGATGGGCAGCTTTCGCTTCCTCGATCGTGCTGATTGCGTTGCGAGCCGGAGGATTCAAATCGACGATCAATGCGGTCGTTTCATCGTCGATCGTCTCGAGGATTCCCCCTTTCGAGGCAATCACACGGAGGGGAATTCCCAAGGCATTGGCTGGCCCTGTAACACGGGAATTCGACATCAAGTCTGCTGTGAAGTAAAGAATCAAAGAAGCACCTGTAGGGAAGATCTAAACCGCAGAAGGTCCACGTTCTTTGCCGCCAATTTGGACGACTTGCTCAATCGGCAGGACTAAGATTTTGCCGTCGCCGATGTTCCCTTCCTGGCCGGTTCGCGAGACATTCTCGATGATGCTGAGCGTCTTTTCCAGGAAGTCATCGTTTACGGCGATTTCGACGATCACTTTCCGCAGCAGATTGGTTTGGTACTCAATGCCGCGGAAAGTTGCCGTCTGCCCACGCTGCCGTCCGTAACCTTCGGCGTCGAAAACGGTTAAACGCTCGACCGCCATTTCCGACAGAGCCGTGCGGACACTGTCCAATTTGGTGGGTTGGATGACAGCGACGATCAGTTTCACGTGGGGCTCCTTCAACACAACGGAGGTGGCGATACGTTCGTTCTACCAAAACACCCCCAAGTCCGACCAGATGGAGGTCACTTTCCCACCACGTGATTGTTGGCGAACTCGATGTAGCGCTGCCAATCGATTGGCTTCACGTCGTGCCCACCTGCCCGAATGACGTACCCCAATCGGCTGAGAACCGGCTGGTCGACGGCGGGCATTTCGTCCGTTTTCAGGCCCTCGACTCCAAGAAGTTCATAGACTGGACTCGCATGCTTTGCCGAAAGGAATTCACCGCGAGGGTCCGCCCAACGATCTTCTTCCGCACTACAAACCAGGCACGGACGTGGTGCGATCAATGCAATCAATTGGTGCTGATCGACGGGGCACGCGTCTTCGTTGTGATTGTACTTGGTGAAATTGTCGTTGAACCAATGCGGAAATGAGGTATTGATTCTTTTCACCGATTCGCCAAATCGTCGCCGCGACAATGCCGCTCCACCGCAGCCGGAGTTATTCGAGATCACTGCGGCAAAACGCGGATCGGTCGCTCCAGCCCAAAGGGCTGTCTTACCGAGTCGCGAATGGCCCATCATGATTACTTTTTCCGAGTCGATTTCGTCGGCCTCCTCGAAGTAGTCCATCGCTCGGCTGACTCCCCAAGCCCATGCGGCAATACCGCCCCACTCATCCGGCTTCGGCTTGGTTTGCCCATCTTCGTAGAAGTAAGGATGAATCCCATTTTGAAATTTGTCGTCGAAGTCGGGATCAATATCTCCGTAGTAAGCGGTCGCTAATCCGTAACCGTTTTCCAGAATCGTCTCGACCGGCCAACGCGAACTACTCGATCCGCGTAGCTTTTCTGTCGCTTTGTGATCGACAACTCCTTTTTCCTTATTGTTACGGAGCCAACTTGTCGGCAGCGGAACTGCGGGATCGTTGTTGATGGAAGCATTGCCGTAGAAGTTAAGCGTCATGAACGTTGGAACCGGTTGATCGGTTTTCGGCAGATAAACCAAGAGATTCAAAACCGGACCATTAGGATCATCCGTCAATCGAATAGCGATTTGACGACGCCGGGCTTTGCCACCCAGGGCATCATCGGACGATTCTGTTACCTCGAAGACGATCTTCTCTGGGGCTGCAGGAGATTCGCCGTATACGGCTTGCTCGAACAGTTTCAAAATCTCGCCACGCCGAACGTTGTTCCAATCTTCGGCCGTACGAATCGTGTCGCCATCGCTCGAAAGCAGCAGGTCAGGCAATGAGTACTTGGGCACATCGGCTTCGTCGTAGATGACTTTATCTTGCTGAGCTGGAAGCATCGCCGTCGTGGAAAAGAGGAGAAGAAGACTGAAAACGCACGCAATGCGCGGCACGGGAAACGTCATGGTGGGAACTCGAATCTGCGTGGTAGAAAAAGGTGGGTCAACGAAGTGGTCCCCATTCTAACGTGGCAACTCGACCGCCCCCAGCAGATTTCGGCGTAATTGTGAACCTGGCTACTGCTTTTCGGTCTAAATAAACAGCGGAAAGAGGCCTACTTAGGGTCAATGAGGCTCACGATTTGTGGCGTAGATGTGCCCCTAACCATCGACAGGTTATCGACATTTTTCCCACGAATTACGAGACCCTTCGTACCCCCTTAACACAAGTTGCCTACAGTTCCGTTGCCTTGGCGTCGAGCGAAGGACGTTCGGTCGCCTGAAATATTGGCATAAATGGTTGGAAGTATGTTATGTTGAAGGTCTTACACGTCGGACCGCCGAGCGTGAATGCTCCCGGTCTATTCGTGCATCCCTTCCCAGCCCCAAATGCCTACTAATCGTTTTTTCGTTACTTCGGTAGTCGTGGCTCGGTGGTACGAGATCTTTCCGCTGCACGCATGAAAGAACGTTCGGTTCGAATCCGATCGGCTACCTTCCAACGAGGGAGAAATCAGATTCATGACGGCCCTTTTGGAGCGGCCCACGCTGGTCCTCAACCGCAACTGGCAGCCTGTCGGTGTGGCTTCAGTGGCACGTTCGTTGACGCAGGTCTTCTGCGGTACGGCTCGTGTTGTTGACCCGCATAGCTACCAGCTTTACTCGTGGGAGGATTGGTCCAGCTTGGCCCCAGGCAAGGACGAGCCATTCATCTCTTCGCAGTTGCTGAAGATTCGGATCCCGGAAGTCGTTTCGCTGATCAACTATGACCGAATTCCGCGGAATACGGTGACGTTTAGTCGTCGCAATGTGTTCAAGCGGGACCAGTACACGTGTCAGTACTGCGGTTCACGTCCCGGCAGCGAATACCTGACGATCGATCACGTGCTTCCTCGCAGCAAGGGAGGCGAGTCTTCCTGGGAAAACTGTGTGTTGGCTTGTGTCGACTGTAATCATCGCAAGGCCAACCGTACGCCTGCCGAGGCTCACATGCCAATGAAAAAGGAGCCGATTCGGCCGAGGTGGACGCCAGTTTACGCGGCAAGACGCGTAAGAATCGAGTCCTGGAGTAAGTTCGTTAGCGAAGCTTACTGGGACACCGAACTCGACACCTAACAGGCCTGGGTAACGACACGTTATCAAGGCCTGTTTCTTTAACGACAATCGAAAAGTGGCCCTCGCTAGCCGGCGGCCACTTTCACGATGTCGCCAGGTTGAACGATGCCAGCGGTGACGACACTGGCAAAAAAGCCGAAATGCTCCTGGGAATTGACGCGGGAGTAGCCATTCGCCGCATTCTTGGCATGACATGGCTTCCACGGTTTCTCGAGCCGTACGACCGTTTTGCCGATTTCCAGGTTTACTCCAACTGCCAACCGACTCAATTCGATTCCGGCAATGGTGATGTTTTCTCCCACGCTTCCCGGCGGAAAGGCCGCCGAATCGGCGTCAAACTGCTCGAGAATTTCTTGATTGAACAGCGTCACGGCCCGGTTTTTGGCGTAATGCTCGTCGAAACGATGCCCGTCATCTTGAAAACCATTGACTGTCAATTGGGCCGAATCGACCGGAAGTCGTGGAATTCCACCGGTAGAGAGACAAACAGCAACAACGCGGCCTGGGGGGAAATTCATCCGTAATCACCGTAAATGCTTCCGACGCCAATGTTTTCGCCTGCGAGGTGGTTGACGCAGGTGGGGTCTGGCTTTTCTAATTTCAGGATTCGGTTCCCGGCGAACACGCTCCCTATATCGATACCCGGCACGAACATAAACGACCGAAGGTTAGCAATGCCTGAAGAAATCCTGGAAAAGCCTCTGGCGCACGATCGTTACTTGCCCGCTTTCTCTGAATCGATTGTAGCGGCCGACGACGAGTACGAAGAAGACGTAGAAGAGGATTTCGACGAGGACGACTTCGACGACGACTTTGACGAAGACTTCGAGGACTTCGACGACGAAACGCCCGTAGACGATGAAAGCTTCGACGACGACCTGATCGACGACGATGAGGACGAAGAAATGGACGAAGAGTTCTTCGACGAAGACGAAGAGCGTGAGGACGACGAAGAGGAAAAAGAAGAAGAGGAAGAAGACGACGACGATTAAGTCGCGTCCCTGAACCCCAACAGCCAATGGCTGGTCCTATTCCAAAGCCGGCATCACGTCGGCCCATTGCCTGATCGAAATGCATGGAACGATTTGAGGGAGCGTTTGGGCTCCCTCATTCATAGACCGCTCGAGGAAGATGAGATTCGATGTTTGAAAGCATCCCGCAGAATGTTTCGTTTCCCGCGATGGAAACCAAAGTCCTCGAGTATTGGCAGAAGAATCAGATTTACGAAAAGTCGCTCGAAGCCCGCCAAGGTGCCGAGCCATTCGTCTTCTATGAAGGCCCGCCGACCGCCAACGGCATGCCTCATCCTGGGCACTGCTTGACGCGTGCCATCAAGGATGTCTTTCCCCGTTACCGCACCATGCGGGGCTATTACTGCGAGCGGAAAGCTGGCTGGGATACCCATGGCCTTCCTGTGGAAGTCGAAGTCTGCAAAGAACTCGGAATCCACTCGAAGGAAGAAATCGAAAACTACGGTGTCGAACCGTTCATCCACAAATGCCAAGCCAGTGTTTGGCGATACATGCAAGAGTGGGAACGCCTGACACAGCGACTCGGCTTCTGGGTCAACTTGGACGAAGCTTACGTGACCTATCACAAAAGCTTCGTTGAAAGCGTTTGGTGGTCTCTGAAGAACTTGTACGATCGTGGCTTGCTTTACCAAGGGCACAAGATCGTCTGGTGGTGGGCCCAAGGCGGCACGGCGCTAAGCAGTGGCGAAGTCGGCCAAGGCTATCGCAAAGTGGCCGATCCGAGCGTGTTCGTACGCTTCCCACTTCTCGACGAAGAGAACACTTCGCTGCTCGTTTGGACAACCACTCCTTGGACGTTGCCAAGCAATCAGTTCGCGGCTGTCCATCCAGAACTCGACTACGCCACAGTCGAAGACGAAGAGTCCGGCGAAAAGTTGATCGTCGCCGAGGCACTTGTCGAAGCGATCGCCACCAAAGCAAAACGTACCTGGAAAGTCACCGGAACCAGGAAAGGGAGCGAACTGCTCGGAAAGCGATACCGTCCGCCGTTCGACTACTACTACAAAGACCTCGGCGACACCCAAGGCAAGCTGAAGTCGGGCGAAAAGCAGCATGTCGCATGGCGTATCGTCGCCGCTGACTTCGTCACTACCGACAGCGGAACTGGCCTCGTTCATCAAGCTCCTGCATTCGGTGAAGTCGACTACGAAGTCCTTGCCAAGGAGCAGGAACGCTTTGAATTCGGCGAAGGTCCTGCATTGATCTGCGCGGTTGGGCCGGATGGCAAGTTCACGGCGGAAGCTCCCGACTACCAAGGCCGCTGGGTCAAAGAAGCCGACAAAGACATCTCGCGCGAACTGAAAGAACGCGGCCTATTGTTCCTGTTAGATCAGTACCTGCACGATTACCCATTCTGCTGGCGTGCCGAAGAAGATCCATTGATCCAGTACCCACGTGAAAGCTGGTTCATCCGCACGACCAAATTCAAAGACGAAATGCTGGCCAACAACCGGCAGATCAACTGGTTGCCCGATCATATCCGCGACGGCCGCTTTGGTAACTTCCTGGAAAGCAATGTCGACTGGGCCCTTTCGCGCGAACGATATTGGGGGACGCCGCTACCGATCTGGGTTTGCCAGGAAACCGATCGTGCCGAAGCAGTTGCCAGCTATGCCGAACTCCAAGAAAAGCCAGGAGCGACAGGTTTCGAGGTTTGGGAAAAAGCCAAAGCCGACAATCCTGACTTGGTCGACGATCTGAAGATCCATAAGCCGTACATCGACGAGATCACCTACGACTCGCCGTTCGCGGAAGGGGCTCGCATGCAGCGTGTGCCGGAAGTGATCGACTGTTGGTACGACTCAGGCGCGATGCCGTTCGCTCAGTGGGGTTATCCTCACCAAGGCGAGAAGAATTTCGGAGCCCAATTCCCAGCTGACTTCATCAGCGAAGCGATCGATCAGACACGCGGTTGGTTCTACAGCCAACTGGCGATCAGCACCCTTCTGTTCGGCAACGATGACGAAGGCAACACCGTTCCGCACGAGTATCCGCACCCCTTCAAAAACTGCATCGTTTTGGGGCTGATGCTTGGTGAAGATGGCCAGAAGATGTCCAAAAGCAAGCGGAACTACCGCGAGCCAAACGAGATCTTCGACAAGTATGGTGCCGATGCATTGCGTTGGTACTTGTACGCTAACCAACCACCATGGACGTCGATCCGTTACAACGAGCAGTCCATCAAAGACAGCATCCCGGAATTCCTGCTGCGACTCTGGAACGTGTTCAGCTTCTTCACGATTTACGCGAACATCGACGGCTTCGAGCCGGAATCGTCCGGCGTCGATCTACAAGATGGCCTGGCCAATCATTTCGCCGGAGCGAAAGGTGCTCGACCTGTCGCTGAGCGAAGCGAACTGGATCGCTGGGTGCTTAGCGAATTAGGCCGCACGATCCAAACCGTTACGCAGCGAATGGATGCTTACGACAATTACAACGCCTGTGCCGCGATCAATCAGTTCGTCGATGGCTTGTCCAATTGGTATGTTCGCCGCAGCCGTGATCGTTTCTGGGCGAAAGACAAAACCTCGGCAGACAAGCTGGATGCCTATTGGACGCTTTACGAATGCCTACTGACGACCTGTCAGGTTATCGCCCCGTTCGTGCCATTCCTATCGGAAACATTGTGGCAAAACCTGGCCGGGGTATTCGGTGACAAGGCGAAGAGTAGCGTTCATCTTTGCGATTTTCCTGCGGCCGATGAAACCGCCATTGATACGCAACTTTCCCAGCGTATGGAATTGCTTCGTGAAATCGCGTCGCTGGGTCGCCAGGCACGCATGAACGAAAAACTGAAAGTTCGCCAACCGCTAAGCAAAGTGGAAGTCGTTCTCGCAGACGATACCCATCGAGAATGGTTGAAGTCGCACAGTGCGATCCTCCGCGAAGAGTTGAACGTCAAAGCGGTGGAATATACCCAGGATGCTGACGAGTACATCAACTACCAGATCCAGCCAAACTTCAAACGGCTGGGCCCACGCGTCGGTAAGTTGCTACCGAGCGTGAAGAAAGTACTCGGCCAGACCGATGCCGCCGCGCTGCTTAACACTCTGCAGGCTGACGGTGCATTTACACTGACAATCGATGGCGAATCGCTAACGCTCGACAACGAAGACATCCAAGTTCGTCTTTCCGCTAAGGAAGGTTGGGCCGCAGCACAAGGAAAGCTTTGCGTTGTCGTTCTCAATACCGAACTAACGCCTGAGCTGATCCAGGAAGGGTACATCAAGGACGTCGTACGCTTGATCCAAGACAAGCGAAAAGAACTCGACTTGGAATACACCGCTAAAATCGAAGTGGGCGTAGTGACCGATTCCGACGAAGTTCAGTCTGCGGTCAAAAGCCATGCCGAATACATCCAGGGCGAAACGCTGGCGAGCTCGGTTACGTTGGCAGCCGTCGATGGTGTTGAACCGAATGCAACTAAAATTGCCGACAGCGATGTCCGCATCTACGTGAAGCAAGTATGACACAGCCGGTAACGACTTGGTCGAAGCATACGCGGGACAACCCGCTGAAGATTGCTGTGCTTATCTCCGGCGGGGGCACGACCCTACGGAACTTGCTCGATCGTATCGCCGCGGACAATCTTCCGTTGGAGATCGTACTGGTGATCTCCAGCAGTGGGAAAGCAAAAGGATTGCAGTACGCCGAGTCGGGCAATATTCCCTATCAGGTAATCACCGTCGCGCAGCATCCTGACAAAGCCGATTTCTCGAAAGCAATCTTTGACGCTTGCCGAGAAGCCGCAGCTGAACTGGTTGTCATGGGTGGCTTCCTGAAACAGGTGGCCGTTCCGAGCGACTTTGAGAATCGCGTGATAAATATCCACCCGTCGCTCATCCCTGCTTTCTGCGGCGCTGGCTTCTATGGCATTCGCGTACATACCGCTGTGCTGGAACATGGCGCCAAAGTAAGTGGCTGTACGGTGCATTTCGTTGACGATCATTACGACCACGGACCGATCATCGCCCAGCATGTCGTCGAAGTGCTTCCAGATGACTTACCAGAAGATCTAGCCGCACGCGTTTTCGATGCAGAATGCGTCATCTACCCTGAAACGATTGCCGCTATCGCCGATGGCCGCGTTTCCGTCGTCGGCCGAACAGTCTCTGTCGCCCCCGCCAACTAGTCGGGCTCGAGATGTATTCAGTCCTCCTTTCACGGCTTCTGCTGGCAATACAAAGGCGTTAAACTTAGTGCAAACACGCTATCTTTCCATCTCACCTGCGTGACGCCATTCTTTCATTCTGTGAAGCATTTCTGTCATTTAGGCTCGTTCTGACCTGACATGGCGTAGTTCCTGCTGTGTGGATTGTCCTAATCGGGCTCAATATGGCGTATTTTTCCGTTTTAGCGGGCTATGACCGGCGTGACCGACATACCAAGTCGTGAATTTTGAAAGAAATATGCCACGATCTGATTGATTGTTGGCAATGCGGGATGCATAATCTAGGTGTTTTAACTCAACTGAGTTAGCTATCACCCTCCCCGTCCCGAAATCATCCCCCACATGCAAGCGGACGCCCGACGAACGCGACTTCTCGACCTGGTTCGGTCCCGAGGCTTTGCCTCGCTGCCGGAACTTGCTCAGGAATTGGAAGTCTCGGAATCGACTGTTCGCCGCGACGTGGAACTGCTGGAAGAAGCAGGGACGGCTCGCAGGACGCATGGGGGCGTGTTTTATACCGGTCCTTCTCCGAACCTGCCCCACTTTGAACTTCGCCACGAAATGCAGTGGAGCAAGAAGCGGCAGATCGCGAAGGCCGCGGCTCAGCTGATCGAAGATGGCGACACGGTCATTCTCGACGGCGGTAGCACCACCTATGAATTAGCCCAGATGCTTGTCGGGCGAACCCTGCAGATTGTGACCAATTCGTTGCCGGTGGCCAACTTGTTCATGGCCAGCCCAACGACGGAATTGATCTTACTCGGCGGGTACGTTCATAACGCTACAGGCGTTTCGCTGGGCCCTTATGCCAACGAGATGATCTCGCGGCTAAGTGCTCGTAGGGCTGTGCTGAGTGTCGCGGGAATTACCGAGCAAGGACTGTACAACAGCAACCTCCTGCTCGTTGAGACAGAACGAGCCATGATGAAAGCTGGCGGTGAAGTAATCATCGTTGCCGACAGCACCAAGTTTGGACGCCAAAGCCTCGCCCAGATGTGTGAGCTTTCCGAAGTCGACAAACTCGTGGTCGATCACGAGATTTCGGAGGCCTGGCAATCACGCGTGCAAAACGCGGGAGTCGATTTGATCGTCGCTCCTGCTGAGATGGCGATCATTGATCGCCCAATTTCCCACAAAGTAAGCTAAACCCCAACAAGGGTTCGATACGAATGAGTTCCTCGCTGAATCTCGATCATGCCACCATCGAACGGATCGTTCGCCAGATCGTCCTTTCGCAAAATGGTGCTCCGGTTCAAGCTCCTGTCGCGCCGGCTGCCCCGAAGTTGGTCGTCAGCATTTCGGCACGGCACATTCACTTGACTGATGCTCACGTCGAAACGTTGTTTGGCCCTGGACATGTACTAACTCCCATGAAAGACCTCTATCAGGACGGCTTCTACGCCGCCGAAGAGACTGTCATGGTCGTGGGCCCCCGCCGACGGATGCTCGAGAAAGTTCGCGTGCTCGGTCCGACACGAGACTACAGCCAAGTCGAGCTGGCTTTCACCGATGCCATTTCGCTCGGCATTGAAGCGCCCGTTCGTGCTTCCGGCAAGATTGACGGTACGCCTGGTTGTGTGCTCGTCGGCCCCAAGGGTGCGGTTCAACTGGATCAAGGTGTCATCCGAGCCGAACGTCATGTCCACATGAACAATCGCGACGCCGAATTTTACGGCGTGCAGAATGGCGACCGCATGAACCTGCGGATCACGTCCCTCGGCTGCACGACCACGTTTGAAGACTTGCTCGTGCGAGCCGACGAAGTCAGCAAGCTGGAAGTCCACATTGATACCGACGAAGGCAACGCCTGCAACTTGGACGCAGCGACGGAAATCGAACTGCTCAAGAAAGAGCCGTGCGGCTGCAAGACAAAACATTAGAACTAACTACGCTTTCGTTGGTCTCGCATGATTTGCCACTGTGAGTCCTCTCCAGAGGCCAGCGAGAGCGTTTTTATGACCCCTGTTAGAAGACATCGCCCCTGACTTTCAGGAGCGAAACGAAGTAACGGTTTCCTTTTTTGTTCGGGAGATAAAACCCCATGGCGAAAGTAATGGAAGCGTTGGGCATGATTGAAACCAAGGGCTTTGTGACCTTGGTGGAAGCCACCGACGCAATGTTGAAGGCAGCCAACGTGACGTTCGTTGGTTGGGACAAAGTTGGCAGCGGTTTGGTTTCCGCTTTCATCACCGGCGACGTCGCCGCGGTGAAGGCTGCCACCGATGCTGGTGCCGCGGCCGCTGGTCGTTTGGGCGAAGTTGTCAGCGTTCAGGTCATTCCACGACCACACGAAGACATCGGTATCGTCCTTCCTCCACCGGTTAAGAAGGTTTACACCTCCGAGTAGTCCCGCCCCTTTCAAGAAACATCCGCTAAGGAAAACTATCCATGCAAAACGCAATTGGTTTGATTGAAACCAAGGGTTTGGTTGGCCTGGTCGAAGCGACCGATGCCATGGCGAAGGCCGCCAACGTCAAGATTGTAAAACGCGTCAACATCGGCGGTGGCCTGGTCACCACGGTTGTCAGTGGCGACGTCGGAAGCGTTCGTGCTGCCGTTGAAGCTGGTGCCAATGCAGCTCAACAGGTCGGTGAACTGGCCGGTAGCCACGTTTTGCCACGTCCTGCTGAAGGCCTGAGCGACGTTTACTTCAGCTAGATCGACCTAACGTAAGCCGCTAGTCCGCGGAGTAACCCAGCGAAAGGAGTCCTCGCTAATGAAAGTTCTGGTAGCAAATCTCGGATCGACCAGCTTCAAGTATCGCTTGTTCGACATGGACAGCGAAACGCAACTGGCTCGAGGTGGGATCGATCGAATCGGATCTCCAGAAAGTTCCTGCAGCGTTCAGATTGGCCAGTGGAAGGAAGACGTCACGGATCATGTTCCAGATCATGCCGTGGCCGTTCGCAAATGCCTTTCGCAACTGACCGATGCAGAAAATGGGTGCCTCAAAGACGCCGCCGAAGTTTCGGCAATCGGCTTTAAAGCGGTCCACGGTGGACGAGTTTCCGGCGTGCAGCGTGTAAACGACGATGTCCTTTCCGCTATGGCAGAAATGAACGAAGTCGCGCCAGCGCATAACCCGCCGTACATCGCCGCCATGCGATTACTTTCTGAGCAACTTCCGGAGATTCCGCTAGTTGCCGCCTTTGAAACAGGCTTTCATCAGACGATTCCTGATCGGAATCGTTACTACGGTATCCCCAAAGCTTGGTCGGACGAGTTCCAGATTAAGAAGTGGGGTTTCCATGGTGCGAGCCATCGGTACATCGCGACGCGAAGTGCCGAACTGTTGGGACGCGACGATTTGCGAGTTATCTCGTGCCACCTAGGTGGAAGCAGCAGCTTATGTGCGATTAAAAACCGCCAAAGCGTTGCCGTCACCATGGGCATGAGCCCGCAAACCGGCTTACCGCAGAACAATCGGGTCGGGGATTTCGATCCCTATGCCCTGCCCCTGCTGATGGAACGAACTGGCAAAACCCTTACCGAAGTTCTCGCGTATATCGGGAATCATGGTGGGCTGCTCGGCTTAAGTAACGGCCTCAGTGGGGATATGCGAGACCTGGAAGAAGCGGCAGTCAACGGCAATGCCGATGCTAAGTTGGCTTTAGACATGTACGCCAGCGAAGTTCGTCGATATCTCGGCGGCATGTTGGTGGAACTGGGCGGAGCCGATGCGATCGTCTTTACCGGTGGTATTGGCGAGA
The DNA here is from genome assembly GCF_020150455.1 of Bremerella sp. TYQ1. Taxonomy (NCBI): domain Bacteria; kingdom Pseudomonadati; phylum Planctomycetota; class Planctomycetia; order Pirellulales; family Pirellulaceae; genus Bremerella; species Bremerella sp. TYQ1. Next base: position 6,464,088 of record NZ_CP083740.1, on the reverse strand, counting down.
ACGGCAAAGAGCTTCGCAAGGACTTGTGTGCCAACTTGCAAGAATTGGGAATCGAACTGGACGAAGAAAAGAACATCTCCGCCAAAGGAGAGGCTTCGATCCATTCGGAAAACAGCAAGACGCAACTGTGGGTTATTCCAACCAACGAAGAAATCATCGTTGCTCGGCAGACCAAGCAGTTGCTGGAGTCGACCTAAGATGTTTATCGCCAAAGTGACCGGTTCGGTCATATCGACGCAGAAAGTCGACACGATGGTCGGCCACAAATTGTTGGTCGTCGAACCGTATCGGTTGGAAGCGAAAGATCGCCAGTCGCTCGTAACCACCGGGCGAACGTTCGTGGCTGTCGACATGCTCGGCAGTGGCGTCGGCGACTTCGTGCTGATCACCCAAGGTTCAAGCGCCCGATTGACCCCGGAAACCAAAACGCTTCCGATCGACTGTGTTGTGATTGGCATTGTCGACCGAGCTCACATCGAGAGCTTCTGCGTTTACGATCGAGACGAAGAGACTGACGAGCCAGAACCAAAGGCACCCGCCAAGGCCAAAGCCACTCCGCCCCCCAAGGCAGAGCCAAAGCCACAGCCCAAGCCGGAACCGCCACCTGCTCAGGACGAACCGAAAGAGAACGAATCTGAAGGCTAGTCCGCCCAAACATTCACGCGTTGACGCGAGGATATAATCATCATGCAATTTGACGAATCCATCATTCGCAATGTGGTGGCCCAGGTCTTGGCCGAAGTTGGCCAAGCACCGCCGGTATCGTCCGGCTTCAGTGGTCGCTACGGCATCTTCGACTGTGCCGACGAAGCAGTTCGAGCCGCTCGTGAAGCGTTCGAGAAACTCTCAGAACGCACGATCGAAGACCGGAAGCGAATCATCGATCACATCCGTCGTATTTCCATCGACCAAAAGGTGGAACTCGGCACGATGGAAATGAACGAGACCAAGATTGGCCGTCTCGAACATAAGATCGAGAAGCTGGAATTGCTTGGCCGAAAAACGCCAGGCGTTGAATTTCTGCGGAGCGAAGTGTTCAGTGGCGACCACGGCTTGGCAGTAATCGAGCATGCACCTTTTGGTGTGATCGGCTGTATAACGCCTGTGACACACTCGCTACCAACGATCACCGGAAACGCCGTGAACATGATTGCCGGCGGTAACACGCTGGTCGTCAATCCGCATCCAAGCGGTAAGAAGGTCGCCGCCGAAGGGGTTCGTCGCTTCAACAAAGCGATCTACGATGACCTAGGCATCGACAACCTGATTTGCGTCGTCGCCGAACCAACCCTCGAATCAGCTGATCTGATCTTCCATCATCGTGACGTCGCAATGATCTGCGTCACCGGTGGTCCAGCAGTTGCCCGAGCAGCGCTTAACAGCGGTAAAAAAGCGGTCGTCGCCGGACCAGGCAATCCACCCGTGGTCGTCGATGAAACGGCTGATTTGGATCGTGCAGCGCGTTGCATCATTCAAGGGGGTGCTTACGACAACAACTTGCTTTGCATCGCCGAAAAGGAAGTCTTCGTTGTCAATTCTGTGTTCGACGACATGATGCGAGCCATGGAACGAGCTGGTGCAGCTCGCTTGAACAGCAGCGAAATCGACCGGCTGACTTCCGTTGCCATCGCCGAATATGGCGACCCTGGCAAAAAGAAGAAGGTCGCCGCGAAGGAATTTATCGGCCAAGATGCCGCCGTCCTCGCTCGTGCTGCTGGCAAAAACATTTCGCAAGACGTTGAACTGGTGTTTGGCGAAACGGACGAACACAACCCGTTTGTCCCTGTCGAACAAATGATGCCGTTCATTCCTTTCGTTCGTTGTCACGACGTGGACGAAGCGATCGAAAAGGCGAAGTACTACGAACATGGCTTCCGTCACACGGCCATCATTCACAGCAACAACGTACGCAACATGACCAAGATGGGCCGCGTGATGGACACGACGTTGTTCGTCAAAAATGGTCCTTGTGCTTCGGCACTCGGCGTTGGAGGCGAAGGTTACATTTCGTTCTCGATCGCCACCCCGACCGGCGAAGGCGTCACCACTCCGCTTACTTTTACGCGGGAACGACGTTGTTCGCTGATTGACGATTTGTGCATCCTTGGCCACCCGGCGAAAGGTTAATCCTTCCATGCAAGCGGCACGCGTGGTCGGAACGGCCACCAGTACGGTTCGACACGTGTCGATGCAGGGCTGGAAACTATTGGTCGTCCAGCCGATGCAAGTCGATGGCACCACGCCCGATGGCTTTCCGCTGTTGGCAGTCGATGCCGTCAACGCAGGTCCTGGAGACCTGGTGATGATCACGAGCGATGGCAAATCAACTTCCGAACTATTGAACTACCCCCGAACACCGGTCCGTTGGACGGTGATCGGAATTGTTGACGAATAAACGTGCAGTCCAACTTCAGCAGTCAAGATATCGAACGCATCGTCCGCATGGTCGTCCAACGACTCATGACGGATGGTGCTGCTTCGACCAACGTGAAACCAACTTCTTCTACAGGCGAACTTCGTCTGAGCGAGAAGCTGGTGACCGTTGAAACGCTGAAGCAGAAGCTGACGGAGTCGACCACAACGCTGTGTGTGCCAGCCAAAGCGGTTGTTACTCCGGCAGTGAAAGACGAACTAAAACAACGCGGGATCGAGCTTCGGAAAGTCGATGCCGCGAATGACTGCCGGCAAGACAATTCGCCAGTGGTGATCGATGCCACCAAGATTTCTGCTTCGGCAGCTTGGAAGTCGGTCCAACGCGTTGAACAAATCGGCAGCCTGCAACAAGCGGTCGGACGTGCCGTAAACGTTGCCAAGACGGAACAGATGGTAGTCGTCCTTTCGGATCAGCCAGAAGTCGCTGTTGCAGCCGCGAATCGACAAAGTGGCGTTCGCGCGATGGTTGCGTGCGGAAGTCACGACTGGCAATCAGCCGCGAAAACCTTAGGGGCGAACCTAATTGTTTGCCAACCAAGCCAGTGGCAGGACTCGGAAGTACCACGATTCCTTTCGGCGGCCTGGAACCTTCGCGGCAGCGCCGGCCCTAACTGGATGAAGTAACGGACAACTCATGCGTATCGCCAAAGTCATCGGAAAAGTCACTCTCAGCCGTTCGGTCTCCGAATTTCAAGGGGCCGTGCTGAAGTTGGCCGTACCCATGATGTTGAGCGATATCGATAACGAAACCACTCCGCTGGATGACCTTCTGGTTGTGTATGACGAACTGGGAGCAGGGCAAGACAACTACATCGCGTTAAGCGAAGGGGGTGAAGCGGCTCAGCCGTTTTATCCCAATATGAAGCCTGTCGATGCCTACAACGCGGCCATTTTGGACACGGTTGATATTCGTTATCGCCACACGTCCTAACCCCGAACACTTACGAAATCACCTAACGCACCCCTTGATTGCGAGATACGAATCGGCATGACGAACGTTCACAAGATCAAACAAGATATGTGTGACATTGGACGGCGAATCTATAACAAAGGCTTCGCCGCTGCGAACGATGGTAACATCACCGTCCGTGTGAGCGACAACGAAGTCCTTTGCACGCCAACGATGCACTGCAAAGGTTTTCTGAAGCCAGAAGACATTGCCACGATCGACATGACCGGCAAGCAAATCGCTGGTAGCAAACCACGATCGAGCGAGGCCCTGCTGCACTTGGAAATCTACAAGCAGCGTCAGGACGTCAAGAGTGTCGTGCATTGCCATCCGCCTCACGCGACGGCATTCGCAATTGCCCGCGAACCAATTCCGCAGTGCATTTTGCCGGAAGTGGAAGTCTTTCTGGGCGATGTGCCGATCACCAAGTACGAAACGCCTGGTGGTCAATCGTTCGCAGATACGATTATCCCATTTGTCGATCGCACCAACGTGATTCTTCTGGCCAACCATGGAACGGTCAGCTACGGCGAAACGGTTGAACGTGCTTATTGGTGGACCGAAATTCTCGATGCCTACTGCCGCATGTTGATCCTGGCCAAACAGCTCGGTCACGTCGAATTCCTCAATGAAAAGAAGTCGCGTGAACTGCTTGACCTGAAGGACAAGTGGGGCTGGAAAGATCCGCGCAACACTGAAGAGTACAAAGACTGCGATATCTGTGCGAATGATATCTTCCGCGATAGCTGGGAAGACTCGCAAGTTCAGCGCCGTGCATTCGGTGCTCCAGAGCCAATGGGGCCTAACGCGAAGAAGCCAGCGGCTGCGACGACCTCCGGTTCATCAGACCAGGAAGCGTTGATCCAGATGATTACCCAACGCGTCGTCGCCGAATTGTCGAAGCAGCGATAAACCTACACTACCCCAATCAGCGAAAGAATTGACCATGAAAGTAAGCATCATTGGTGGTGGCGGTTTGGTCGGATCGTGTGCCGCATTCGCTCTGCAGTGCAGTGGCATCGTTCGCGAAATCGCGTTGCTCGATGTCAACGCCGACTTGGCCGGAGGCCAGGCGCTCGATTTACTTCACGGTGGACCAAGCACGGCCGATCAAATCATTTCGAGCGGAAGCTACGAACATATCCCTGATTCAGATCTGATCTGCATCACGGCTGGACTGCGACGTAAGCCAGATGAAAGTCGATTGGATTTGATCAATCGTAACGTCGATTTGTTCCTGACGATCCTCGAATCGATTAAGAAGGTCGGCTATAAGAAAGACGCGACCGTATTCGTCGTCTCGAATCCGGTTGATATTCTCACCTACCTGGCATCGACTCGACTCGACCTACCTAACAATCGAGTGATCGGTCTAGGTACACAACTCGATACGATTCGCTTCCGAGCTTTAATCGCCGAACATTGCCAATTGCCACCGACTCAAGTCAAAGCATTGATCTTGGGCGAACATGGCGACAGTATGGTGCCGATCTGGTCATCTGCTTCGGTCAATGGCTTGCCGCTCGAGAAATTCCCCGGCTGGAATCCCAACGCAGCAAACGAACTGTTTACGCGAACCAAGGGCTCCGGGGCAGAAGTGATCAAAAAGAAGGGTGGCGCAGGTTTCGCCGTCGGGATTGCAATTCGCGACGTTATCGATGCGATTGCTCTCGACAGCCATCAGATTCTGCCGATCTCAAGCATTCAAAACGGTTGCTACGACATTCGTGACGTCGCGTTGAGCGTACCTACCGTGGTTGGCAAGAATGGTGTCGAGTCGACGTACCAACTTGACCTTTGGCCCAAAGAGATTCAGGCACTTCGTCGCAGCGGAACGGTCCTTCGTGAAACGCTCGCCACAGTCCTCAACCGCGTGGGCCGTAGCTAAACGACCGACGCTTACAAAAAACAAAAAGCCTCGCAGGACTTGCGAGGCTTTTTTTGTGTGACGGGAAGCTTACCTGGTAACTAGCCAGCCTTGCTGGAAGTTTCTCGATGAACTTTCGGGCCCGTTAATAAAGCTCGCATCAATTCTTCAGGTTCAGCATTATGAGGATCGCGTTCTTTCCATACCCGAAGCACCTCTCTCGATGCGTCATGTTCTTCCAGAGCAGCAAGCGTCGTTGCATACCAGCGAAGACAAAGCTGCTCGCGTGAGCCTTGGCGATAAGCTGCTTCAAGATACGGACGAGCACCGATCCAATTCTGCTGAGATGCCAATGCCGCGCCTCGAACAGCACTACGGAAGGACTCCACCTTTGGATAGTCTCCGGGAAGGCGTTCCAGCTCTGCCAGTGCCTCTTGGCGACGGCCATGCTTGACGTGCATCTCAATCACTTGGCGTCGCAACCGAACGGAATGTGGACAGTCGGCCAAAGCTTCGAGCAAGATCCGCTCCGCCTCTTCGACTTTACCACCGGCATGAGTCGTTATCGCCAAGCAGGACGCAGCAATTTCGTCGATGTCGTCAATATGCCAAGTTTCGAGATTGATCTGCCCATGTTTATAGGCAGTCTCGAACGAACGGCGAGCCAAATCCAGATGCCCTTTGGTCTGCAGATAACCGCCAACCGCACAAAGTAGCTGTGCATCGAGTGGGAAAATTTCCAACGCCGTCATACAGGTCTGAATCTGCAGATCGAGCCCGTCGGCGCGGCTGTCTAACGCGGTCAAAATTCCATAGAACGCTTCCAGCATTTCTGCAGAACCGTGGTCAGAGAGGCGGCACGCCTGCTCAAAGAACATGAGCGCGTTCTCTTGATCGTTCAATGTCTGAACCGCTTCCGCCATGCAAATCATCAAACGCGCATTGGGTCCTGACTCTTTGATTTCCAGTTCGACTAACTTCGCATCGCGACTAGCTCGCTGAACCTTCCACTGAGAATCCCCCTCGATCGCATGCCGCTGGACGAGAAATGGAACGGCCTCTATCGCCATTCCACATTCGGCCAGTGAAGGAATGCAAGTCTCTCGCACACGCCCTTCAAACCGAATCCCAGGATGATTCGGATGAAGGCGAACTTGGCCAATTTGCTCGCTGCCAATTGCTCCGGGCGTTTGAGGTGCGCGAACCAACAGAACGTAAGCGGTCATGATGTCGACTTGACCATTTACGAAAGCACGGAGCTTTGCCGCATCTTCTTCAACGATCGTTTCGCCCGGATCGAGCCAAAGAATCCATTCACCGGTAACGTGAGCGAGCGCTGCGTTACGAGCCTGGGAGGTCGACTCTTGCCAAGAATGGGCCACAACACGAGCCTGAAATTCATTGGCAATCGACGAGATCGCGTCGGTCTTGCCAATATTCAGCAGGACAATTTCGTCGACGATCTGCCGGACGCTACTCAGCGTCTCTCGGATCAAATCTGTTTCTTCGTTGACGACCATGACGGCAGTCAATTTGCGATTCCGAGCTTCCTTAGTCATGGCAGACGAATACCTCAGGGACATATCACTAGCAAAGACGTGGCGGTGCATGATGGGGTTTGCCTGGCTGCGACAAAACGCAACCACATCACACGGCCCTATTTCATGCCGTGGCGGAAGTGTAGCGAGCGCGGGATTCCGCGCAAAGACGTATTTCTGCTAGCACACCATTGAGATTTGCCGACCAATCGAAGTGGCTGGCCCGACCGTATCGCGGCCAGCCATGTCCATTGCTTCGGCTTATGTGCGATACTCGGAGTTAAACCGGACGTATTCGACGGTTAGATCGCTTGACCAATATCGAAAACTGGTATCTCCCTCTTTAAAGTTGAGAGTCACATTGGTTTCGAAATTATCTTTGATCGACTGGCTAACGACCTTTTCGTCAAACTTGACGGGAGTTCCTTGCTGGTAAAGCAAATGCCCATTGACGATCAATTCCATCCCGAGAGGATCGAATTGCACGCCAGAGTATCCTGCCGCCGAGACGATTCGCCCCCAATTAGGATCACCCCCGGTAATCGCGGTTTTCACCAACGCACTATCTGCGACCGTTTTCGCGATCCGGAAGGCGTCATCTCGATTGGCGCAGCCTTCGATGTTGATCTCGATCAAATGCGTCGAGCCTTCGCCATCAGCAGGAATCTGTTTCGCCAGATCTTCGCATAGCTGCTGTAGCTCAGCCTTGAAGCTCTCTAAAGCAGCTCCGGTAATTTCTCCGGTTTCCGCTTTGCCACTTGCCAACAACAAAAGCGTATCGTTTGTGCTACGGTGGCCATCAACGGTAATGCAGTTGAACGTATTGTTGGTTACCTCGGACAGCAACTCTTTTGCTTGATCCGGCGTAAGCTGAGCATCGGTGAGAACGACCGAGAGCATTGTCGCCATGTTAGGAGCAATCATGCCTGCCCCTTTACACATACCGACCAGCTTGACAGGCTTTCCGTTCACTTCGCATTGACGCGAAGCAACCTTCTTCCCTTTATCGGTCGTCATGATGCCCCGAGCAGCGGCATCGAAATGAGATTCGTCAGTACCAAGTCGCTGAAAGACTTCGCCAAGGCCGGCTCGAATTTTTTCCATCGGTAGATGATGACCGATGATTCCAGTCGACATGGTCAGGACCTGATCGGCGGAAACTCCGAACTGCTCCGCGACGATACCAGCCATTTCGGCATTGTCTTTCTCGCCTTGTTCGCCAGTGCATGCGTTGGCATTGCCGGAATTCGTGATGACTGCACGAATTTTATTGGAAGGAGTTCTTGCTCGATCCCAAACGACCGGCGCAGCGACGACAAGATTAGTCGTGTAAACGCCAGCTGCAACGGTATCTTCGTCGCAGACAATCAGCGAAAGGTCTTCCTTGTTCGGATTTCGCTTCAATCCGCAGTGAAACCCACCCAATTGAAATCCAGCAGGGATTGGTGAAGTCATCCTATGTCTTCCTTCGTCTTTGGATCAAAGCAGAGCAGTCGTTTCTGCGAAACCGTACATCAAATTGAAGTTTTGAACAGCAGCTCCCGACGCCCCTTTCACGAGGTTGTCGATCGCCGAAATCGTCAATACGCGATCTTTCACCCGGCGAACGGTAATGTCGCAAAAGTTGGTTCCCGACACATGCTTCGTCGCCGGAATATCGCTACGAACGCGGACAAATGGCTCGTCTGCATAGGTGTCATACAGAAGGTCCAGCAGTTCCTTTTCAGAAACATCCTTCTCTGGAATTGCATAACACGTACTCAAAATTCCGCGATCCATCGGAACTAGGTGCGGCGTGAAAATAACGCTGGCAGACTTCCCTGAGTAAACCGACAAATTCTGCTCGATCTCCGGCATGTGACGATGTGTACCGACGCCATACGCCGTAAAACTCTCGTTGCACTCCGGAAAGAGCGTCAGCAATTTCGGAGTCCGCCCTGCCCCGCTTACGCCGCTTTTACAGTCCGCAATGATTCCGTCCGGTCGAATCAAGCCATGCTTCAACAACGGAGCTAACGATAACGACACACCTGTTGGATAACAGCCTGGGTTGGCAACCAACTGAGCTTCGGCAATTCCATCACGAAAAAGCTCGGGCAATCCATAGACGGTGCTTTTCATTCGCTCTGCATCTGGGTGATCTCCCCCATACCACTGGGTATAGACAGCAGGGTCGTTCAGGCGATAGTCCGCGCTAAGATCCACCACCTTCAAGCCTGCTTCCAGGAATTCTGGAATAACAGACGCTGATGCGGCGTGAGGTAAACAACCAAAGACACAATCGCATCGCTGAGCAACTTCCTGCGGTCCCCAGTTCTCCAGATGTAAGTCGAGCACTTTGTGAAATTGAGGATGCACCGAACTCACATGCGGACGATCTTCCTGGCGAGTCGTCAGAGCGGTGACCTCTACTTCAGGATGGCGAACCAAGATTTTTAATAGCTCGAGAGCCGTATATCCGGTGGCTCCGAGTATGCCGACACGTACCGTCATGGCATGCAGCCCAATTAATGCGTCAAGAAAGGAGAACCGACCGGTTAGTATAAAGGACCACCCGCCTGCGAACATAGGGAGGCCCCAGCCGGTAGGGACGATGTTTTTGATGCGTCGAAGATCTTCAATTCGAGATCTTCTTATTCCAAAACCCAAAGATTAGCTGGCCGAATCGAGAGCTTCCCCCAATTCGACCAACATACGGAGCGTCGCACCCCAGACGCGTTGCCCGTTGACATTCAAGTGTGGGGCAGAAAATCGTGCACGGCGGCGGGTAACTTGGTGCATGCCGAAATTCCTGGGGTTCATTAGATCGGTAAGCGATAGAAACAGGAGGCCAGCCACTTCTTTAGGGTCTGGCTTCCATTCAGGTAAAGAGTGCTCGAGGGCGACAAAGGTTCGCACTTGGTGGTTGCTGGCCCAAACATTGGTAGGAGGCAATTCTCCAACGACCGACTCCGCAGGCACCCTGTGCCCCGTTTCCTCCCAGAACTCACGCAATGCCGCCGAGCGAGCAGTCTCGCCCGCTTCGCATCTACCACCAGGCAATGCAATTTCGCCCGCATGAACGCCCTCCGTTTCAGCGCGGATCATCAGCGGAATCGTCCATTCACCGTCGCTGTTTGGGTAAAGCAGAATCAGATTCGCAGCTTTACGAGCACGCGTATAGGCAGGTGCTTTATGGCGACCGTAGGACAAGTTAGGCGCGGTGTGCCGCAGCTTGGGAATCCGCTGCGACGTAATTCCCAGCGTCTGCCTGAGCACGCTTGCCCAGCGTCGGGTATCAGTCGTCTGCCGAGGTAACTTCATAGACTTCGTAACTAGCTTCTTCGAGGGAGTCGGTAGGGAAAAGTTTGGGAAAACTCCAACTCACCTCCATTTCATCACGATTGGCCAGCTTTCGATCCACAATCACGTAGCGAAAGCCGTAGGTAGCAGCCAGTTCACGAATATATTCCTCCGTCAAACCGGCTAGACTTAGTGTGTTTCTGCTGTGCACACTTCGCCAATGCGTATCGCCTCGGCGTTCTCGCCACTCAAGTAATTTCACGTCATCTTGGGGGACGTCTTTCGTGGTGACCACTTCAGCACGTTCGGCATACCACTTAAAGGAGGATTGCAGACGAGGCGTCAGGCAAATGACATCACTATCTGTGTTTTCGCGGATCCAATGGCATGTTTGAACCCATGCATCTGGGTCGCTCACAAGACTACTACGATCGGCCGGACTAGCCGTTGCCGTCCAGCGGTCAGCGATACGAACGATCATTCCCAAACCAACCAGGAGAGACAAGCCTAAGTAACCAACTTTCGTCAACTTCGGTCGGTCTTGTCCGATACGCTGCAGTAGCAAGATCACATTCAACGCTAACGCCAGTGGCACCATGATATCCGCGATCCGATACCAATAAAGCCGAAGGAGCTTCGTCGCCATCAACCAATCTTCAACAACGTTAAAGAACCATTGATCAATTGCGACGCCGATAAGAACGAGGACGACACTTCCCGCGACGATACTATTCAGGACTCGAAGCTTATCCTCGTTACGTAATATCCAAGCAGTAATCGCCCAACCCACAGTGGCAAGCGAAAACCGTAATTTAAATGGATCAGAAAATGTGTGAACGACCAAATGGTGCGACAGTCGTTCGTAAACATAGTAGTAACTGGCCCAATTGCTTTGAATGTCGGTTGCATCCCGATTCAAAAGGAGCAAAGGTACAACTCCAACAAGCGAAATTGCACCTCCTAGAAAAAGCCCTGGAAGCATCGAACGGAGTGAGGCTCTTTGCTGCGGACAAAGAAGCCAGCTAATCATTAAACAGACAACCATCCAACCACCGACAAGCACGTGAAACGCGCTGGCGACTCCGAGCAAGATCCAGGCACGGTTCCAACGCTGTGACAATGCGTCGCCGATTGCCCAAAACGCGATCGCGTAGGCGAAGCACTTTGCTTCGACTCCCCCGATCAGCCACTCCCCGGCCATGTGCAGATAATTAATTCCTGCAAGCCCCGCCGCCATGGCCAGAAAGCCAATCCAGGGACGATTATCAATCTTGGCAATCATCCGTTGCCAACTAACGGCAATTCCGATCCAGCAAATGACGCGTCCAATCCAAGCGGCCGCAGGAAACGACACAAGCGTCGTGATCCAGCCAAAACTCCAGTAAAAGACGCCATGAGCGTCGCCTGAGTTTAGAAAATGATCCTCAGGACACCATTTTGGATTCCAGTAGTGACGAGCCTTCGACAGATAGTGCGGTTCGTTGACTTCCGGCGTAAGTGGACCGACGAACAAGAAAAAAAGCAGGACGATCAGCCCTAACTCCAGCCATCGTAGCGACATCGATGTCGAAGGATGCTCCGCTTCCTGCGGTTGGGCTGGCGTGGTTGAATTCATGGATGGTGCGAAGAAGCAAGGAGGTTAGAAGGCTATTTTGCTTCTAATTTACCATATCGCACGCCGGTCGCTTGCGTTGGACGGCGATAAATTCCGTCGCCACACGTTACATAGAGCCAATCAAGATTCGGGCCACCGAATACCACGTTCGACAAAAACTGATCCGCAGGCTTAAGCATCACACCGCTAATACGTGCCGTCGAGTCGAACATCTGCAGGCCTTCTTCGGTTGCCACGTATAAGCGGCCAGCGGAGTCTACAGTCATACCATCGGCTCGACTCGCAGCTCCCTCTTCCGAAACACGACACGTGTAGACAGGGGCTCGAAACGTTAGCCTGCCATCTTCTTCGACACGGTATGCAATCAGGTTCTCGCCGGCAGAGTCCGCAATCACTAAAGTTCCTTCGCCAGGCCAAAGAATTATGCCGTTAGGCGTTGTGATGTCTCGGGCGACAACCTCCTTCGTTCCGTTCGGTCGAACTAACCAAACCTGATGCATTTTAGGGTCGGTGCAATAAATATTGCCGTTACTTGCGACGACGATGTCATTGGCACCCAGTTCCTCAGCGATGACGTCAGCCGTTCCATCTTTCTGAAATACGACGACGCGGCGGTTTCGATTCTGACCTCCGTACAAGCGACCATCAGGTCCAAACATAAGGCCACTCGTCGCTCCTTGTCCTTGCGAGAACGTACGCACCTGCTTTGTCGCGTGATCAACTTTCAGAACCAGTTGATTGGGAACATCAACAAAGTAGACGTCCCCATTCGCATCGACCGCTGGCCCTTCCGTGAACTTGTAGCCTTCGGCAACTCGTTCCCAAGATTTTCCATCGATCAATACATCCGAGAGCGGCATATCTTGAGCAACGGAGAATTGCACGAAACAGCATAAAACTAGCAGCGCAAGGGTAAATCGCATGACAGAGAGCTCCGAACATCAAACGAATAAAACGCTACTTCGATTCCGCGACATCACTCCACAGCCATCGCATGGTGTCGGGAAATATGGCCCCACCATGGCGTGCACTATGTTTACCTTCGCCGTAGACGAACTTGTAGTCGTAGTTAGAAAACTTCAATGCGGCGGCCATCTGCTGATTCGCCAAGGGCCAGTTTCCATGCAGGTTGTCTAGGTCGTTACTGCCATCTTGTAAGAATACTTTAATCGGCTTCCGCTCCGTCTTTCGAATAATTGCGGGATAGACATGCCCACCACGGATGTTGGTAAAGCTCCCAATATGACTGACCACTTTGCCAAATGAGTCTGGGCGTTCCCACGCCGCAGTAAAAGCACAGATTCCCCCGGAGCTATTTCCACAGATCGCACGTAGCTTAGGGTCGTCCGAGATATCGTACTGCTTGCCAATATCTGCCAAGATTTCATCCAACAGAAATCGCACGTATTGATCGCTGAGCGTATCGTACTCGAAGCTACGATTCTTGCGCGGGGTTTGACCTTCTTTGGTCGCAGGCACAACGCCTGGTTGAATGAAAACGCCAATAGTTACAGGCATTTCGCCTGCATGAATGAGGTTATCGAAAACGATCGGCACACGCGTATGCCCTTTTTCATTGACGAATCCAGCACCATCTTGGAAGACCATTAAAGCGGCCGAACTGCCTTTTTTATACTGCTTAGGAACGTACACCCAGTAATCGCGGACAGTACCAGGGTAGATATCGCTTTTGTCCCAAACATGCTTAGTAACGGTTCCCTGGGGTACTCCGTCTTTTCTTTCCGCATCGGGCCCAGGCTGGTATTGTTCGTCTTGAGCCAAACCAGGAGAAATCAACGCACAGCAAAATAGCAATGCAATAAGCATTCGGGGCATGCAATCTTTCACTTATTGAGGAAGGGCTATTGAAAGGAGGATGGGCTAGAAGCATCAGCCTAATTGGTTCCTCTCCTCAACTCAAGCATAGCTGCCTACTTGGGAAATTCGACTTGAAGTTCCAGCTCGAGCATTCCCCGCAGTACGCGAACAGGTACTTTCGTATCAAATTCGGTTGCGCGAACGGCCGTGCGGAGATCATCGACAGACGTCACTTTGTTTTTTCCCCATCCAACCAGAACGTCACCGCCACGCATGCCCGCTTTTTCTGCTGCACTGTCAGGGGTCACTTTAAGAATGGGGATTCCGTTTGGCAGTGGATCGCCGACTTGTACCCCAAGAGCACGACGGCCGGCCTCTTTGTTTTTCTCTGGCTGAGGAGGCGTCCCAGATCCCAGGCCGCCGAAATAGAGATCCAACATTGAACCACCTGCGTTCTTATTCGGCGAAATCGTTTCCGTAGCCATTCGCTGCAGAAGCTCAACATTCATCGCCACGATTTTCCGAATGCCGGGTACATTGATATGCTCGATGTCATCACTCGGACGATGGTATTCCCCATGAAACCCTGTGAAATCATGCATCACGGGGACATCTCGGCCATAAAACGACGCATGATCGCTCGGTCCATATCCTCCCGGTACCTTTTTAATTGTCAAAGCTTGTTTTTGGGCTGCTTCGTCGAGCCACGACTCAAATTGTTTCGCGGTGTTAAATCCATAAACTGTCAGCTGATCTTTCCGCAGACGCCCTACCATGTCGAAGTTAAGCATCGCTTTTGTGTTCTCCATGGAATACAAGGGATGCCGCACATAGTACTCGCTGCCAATCAACCCTTGTTCTTCTGCCCCAAAGGCGATGAACAAAAGCGTACGGCTGTTGGTATTCTTCCACGCCGCACAATGTCGCGCGGTTTCGAGAAGTGCGACCGTTCCTGATGCGTTGTCGTCGGCCCCGTTGTGAATCTCTCGCGTCCATGGAGCGAGCGAGCCAGATCCTCCGTAGCCAAGGTGATCGTAGTGAGCCCCTACGACAACTACTTCGCCGGCCAACTTTCCGGCCCCAGGCAACACACCGAGAACGTTTTGCTGCGTTTGCTTCGACTGTTGAACATTGACTTCACCAATCGCTTTGAAGCCCGGTAAGTCAAACGAATCAGGCTTCAGAGACTCGTCAACCGAGGCTTCCCATTCCGCCAGTGAAGGTTTGTCTGATGCTTTGAGTATTTCATCGACCACGTCGCGTTTGACATGCAAAACGGGAATCTGTGGTTCAAAATCATTCGGCATGCGAATTTGGAAAGAAAGTAGCTTGTCCTCTCCTGCATCTTTCGTTTGGATCGCGGCGTTGTCTGTTACGAAAATGATCGCCGCGGCCCCATGCTCGACCGCGTTAATTACTTTTGTTGAGAGGTAGGCAAACTTTGAATTGCCGCTACCAGCAAACTTCTGGCTGCTTCCCCCTTGATCAGGTTCGTGCCGCAAAATTATGAGAGCCTTACCGTCGGCATTGAATTCAGCAAAGTCATCATAGCCGTCCCGTGCCGAGCTAATTCCGTAGCCGGCAAATGCCAGTGGCAGGTCAAAGCTTCCACTCGTACTGGGAGATAAAGGCGTGTAAGCACCGCCGCTAATCGCACGTTTCGTTCCGCCAGGCCATTCGAACTCCAAAACGTTACTTTTGCCTAGTTCTAGACGTTCGCGAGTCGCGAATACTTGAAATGGCTTACCTTCAATAAGATTTGTCTTCAATCCGGCATCGCCAAACTGTTGAGCGATGTACTGCGCGGCCGCTTGAAGCCCTTTCGAGTACGGTCCGCGTCCTTCCCGCTCGTCCGAGGCTAGAAAACTGAGATCCTCGGAAATACGTTGCTCGATCTGCTCATCGTCTAACGCATAGGTCGCAACGGTCTGCGTGTCGAACTCAACAACAGGCAATGGGGCAGAAGTTTCGTCGGGCGTCGCCGCCGCAGACTCCTGCTGCTGACAACCGCCAATCAAAACGGCCAACAGAGTAACGAAAAACGACAAGTTGGCCGGAGGTAATTTCATAGAGATTAATCGGTCAGAGCACGTGCTCTAAATTGGACGAACAAAACTAGGGAGGATCGCACTCAAACACATCAACACGAATCAGCTTGGGATCGCCGGTGTCGCAGTCGTAGTAGGCAGTGGATTTAGCACTTACTCCCCATGGACCGATATCAAATCCACAGATCGTCTTGACCACGCTTTGAACTCGGATCGTTGCTTGAGCGCGAACAGCAAAGAATGCCTGCGGTGAGCCAAACTGGCCAAGGACATAAGACTGTCCATTTCCGTTGGGGTTATTGGTATGCTGACACGGCAGATCTGTGATTCCCGAAGGACTACCATTGTAGTGTTCAATCCCTTCCGAATCGACAAAACTAGAGTTCGAGCAACTCCCAGTTTCCGACGTGTCGACCAACCTCATCGATTCCGTCGGCAGAGGGTTTCCCGCGCTGTCATTAAAGAAGATCGTAATCTCGGTCCCGGTCTTCCCGGGGCCCTGGCCGACACCATCGGAGCCAACTTGACTCGAACCTGTTAGCACACTCGCACCAAATCGAAAACGCTCTCCAGGATAAAGCTCCTCGGACGCCCCTACCCCGAACGTAATGATCAGAACGGACAGATCCAGCGGATTTACTTCGAACATCACGTCCGACTCGGTCAAATGACCTGCATAGAAAACATTATCCGGGATTGCAGCCATTGGGCCACCGGTTGGAGGGCTAATGGACTCGTCAGAGATGACCCCAAACACCGCCATGCCATCTGCAGTAAATGGAGCGAAGATGAAACCATTGGTTGAATCTGGATCGACGTCGTACTCAATTCGTGAAATACGAGTGTCTGGATTTACTGGATCTAAGTTGGGAGCACCAAAAGAAAACCCCCAGGCATTTCGGTTCCCCCCAGATCCTAGGTTTCCATTAGGCTGCCCAGTTGCATCAACTAAGACGGTTGAACTTCCTGCACAGCTTGGCACGACGTCAGCATTAAAGACGACGCTTTCTCTCGGTGTTCCAATATTTTCGGTTTGCGTAATCGCCCCAAAAACCATTACTCCTGGCTGAAGATAGCTGTCGTAATCCGAGATATCTGTACAGACCAGGTTTTCATTTGGATTAGCAGCTACTCCGCTGTTGTCGTAATTCAGCCGAGTTGCTCCATTGGTGAATGCCGAATTGAGCACCATGTCGGTCAAGTCAACGTCTTGTCCTCGAACAGGGTTCGCGATTGAAAAATCATTGCCAACTTCCCGAGCCATCAACGTATCACCGCCACCGGTTTCAGCCCATTGTTTTACTGCCGCAAGGGCATTGGCCTCCAGGCTTTGTTCCAGTTCCAACCGAGCGAGCCAAATGTTGCCAATCTCGACGGCGAATACCAAAAACAAAATCAACGCAGGAAATGCGATAATTATCCAGAGCAACGACACGCCACGTCGTGCACGTCGGGACAGGAAATCGAGTCGTCGCTGCAGATTTTTCATGGAGGGGCTATGGTGTGGAATCATCGTTGTTCGACTCGGCCATACTTCGCGAGATCGCTTAGCACATCTTGATGCTTTCCGGCGACATTAACTTTCTCTTGAGGATCATCCGGCAGAAAGAAGAGCTGGTTTGATGATCCGAAAATTGCCTTCCATGGACCTTGGCGTACGGCAACTTGATCTTCGTCGTTGGGATTCGTCCATCGAAATACACGCGTAGGAGCCGGTTCACCATTCATCCATTTCAGCAACGATGTGCCGCTATTGCGTGGGATTCGACTGCTTCCGATACCATCGGCCAGAGTTGGTAGAACATCAAGCAAACCGCAAGCATCAATAATTCGGGCTGGGCTTTCGCCATGCGAACGATAAACCATCAGCGGCACTTGGAGCTCCGTTTCGCTTAGTGCAGCCACTTCGACATCGTTTCCTGTGTCACCAGGCAGACCGGTCACCATCAGCAATACTGACCGAGAGTTCCGTGACTTTTGGACAGAGTAAACAAGCCGACCAATTGCTTGATCGATTTGAGCCACTTCTTCGGCCCTTGATTTGTCATCTTCTCCATTAACAGAGAAATGGAACTCCACAAAAGTAGGGCGATGCGATGGATTATTTTCAATCAACTCTCGCGCCTGACCCACGAGCAGTTCTGCCGCGGAAACATCATCTTCCGACGTCTCGTTTTCGTTGGCCACAATCTTCGCCGAAGCCCCATTGAACGCCAGCTTCGTAGGCAAAGAGCTATGACTGTTGAACGTCAATTGAACGTCTTCATCGATGAATTGTCGCTCTGCACTAGACATCCAGCCGGTCCCGTCCATCAAGATGGTCCGGTAACCAGAGTTCCACATCATCTGGGCAAGTCGGTTGTAACGTGATTTCTTCTTGCTATGCCCCGATCCGGTGAGGAACATGAATTGAGCGATCTCTGAAGAAGGCCCAGCATAACAGTTGTCGAAGACGGTCCCTTTTTCTGCAAACGATTCGAGAAGTGGGGTTTTGCCGATTTGTCCATAAAACCCGAGTTCGCTTTTTGCGATACCTTCGAAAACAACAAGCATAACAAGAGGAGACTTTTGGCCCGGTATTCGGATTTGACGATTCGCGTTTTGCATCGCGGACCGGATGTCTGCTTTTACGTTCGTCAATTGTCGATCAGCATCTTGGAGTTGATCTCGCAAGCCACTTTCAGAGTCTTTGAAGACTTCCCCATGCGACGCGAGCATTCCATCGATCGCACGAGTAAGAGGGTTTTGCATATCAGAAATATGGGGATTGTCATCGCTGGCCGTTTGGCCATCCAAATTGCCGTTGGGCAATGTCAACGGCATCGATGGATCGACGGCCACTTGATTCTCAGCGGGACCATCGGGAGTCGATCGCCATGCATCCGGCCATAGAATCGCCGCAGCGATGATCACCAACGCGAGCAAGACAATCGATCTTCCAATCCAATACATAGGTAGCATCTGCTTGGTGTTATGGAACGACAACAACCGGCGAGAATTCGTGCCGGAAGAGGCTCGTCATGATCACGTTTCGTCCCGAAAAATCGCCCCCAAAACATGCCATCGCATTGGGAGCAAGTCGGTCTGCGGGAAGACATACCGTCACTTGAACGTAGTAAAATGAAGGTTCCGTCGTATCAGGTGGTGGACACCCGACATTGGCAACTTTGGTTCCAGAAATACTCGTATCGTTTACTTCATCGTAAACAAAGTAGTCTAACTGAACGTCACCTACCGCTGCGATGTTCTCCATTTCGCCAATCAAACCACTGCGGCGAAGAACCTCATTAACGGCATTGACGATCTCAGGGTTGATTGGGCCGCCTGAATTGATGTCTAGCTCGACGGCGGCCAACGCCCCAGCTCGGCTTGCCATCTTCAACGTCTGTTGGTTGGATTGCAGCAAACCGAACTGCGCAACTGCGAAGAGCAGAATCAAAACGACCGGAAGTCCTAGAATAATTTCCAATAGACTGGCCGCGCGACGCTTCGACTTTCGAAACAGCACCATCGCTTAAAACAACTCCCCCCGAAAACGTGCCTTTTGATTACCTATAATCACCAGCAGGTCGTTTGCCAACTCAATTGCGGCGCTTCAAGCGTATTCTCTCAACATTCCGCGAATCTCTCATAACGCGCAATCGCACCACGCTTTGCATTTTTTTCAAAATACCTGTCTTAGCCAGTTGAAACAAGGTTTCGTGCTTTTAAACTGAATCGTGTCCTATTTAGATTGACTGATCCTAATAGTCGAATCTAAATGGAATCGTTTTAGGGCTTTTCGTGCTTTTTTCTCAAGCACGTGAGCATTTCATGACCTAAGGCGGGCAGCAGCGCAATTTTCATGGGACGAGGATCAACCATGACTTGGATTACCAAGCAAATTCGACATTTGGCGGGAGATTGTCAGGGAAGTGTATTCGTTGAATATCTACTTCTCCTCACAATCGTTGGAATTGGTGTTATCGCTGGATTGGCTACCGTTCGTGGTTCGCTTCTCAACGAATTGCTCGAACTCGCAGAAGCCATTACCAACTTGACACCATAGAGGCTCCTTCAAACGAGACCTCATTCACAGTCACAGGCGTTTCGGGGGAGCGTACTGGTGCAATCTTATTTCCAAACCGGATTTCGGCAGAAAAGACACGGCATTCAAGTGCTGGAAGTCTTGTTGCTGTTTCCTGTGTTGCTGATTGCAACTTTCTCCTTCTTCGTTCTTGGCCCCACCGTTACCGTTCGCCAAGCGGTTCAACACGCAGCAGAAGAAACTGCCCGTGAAGTCGCCAAGAAAGTGGGAACGCAAACCACGACGATTATTGCCACGGAAGTCGTCAACGAAGTTCTCTCCGTCCATGGACTCGAGGGGACGAATATGCCGTTGGCATTGGCACCATCTGGTGTTCGCGTCGACGTATGGGAGTACGACGCGCTGGGTATGGCCATAGAAACGACTTCGCTCGGTGATTTGACGATTCCTGCTCCTACTAACCCACCGAACATGGGCAACTTTACCAATCCAGATCAAGTCATCGCTCAGGTAACCGTGGCGGTCGACGACGCCCCGATTCCCAACGTTTTGAGCGAGATGAAATTTGATATTTCAGGTCGGTACCTGACACACCGCACAACCGCATTTCGCGATCCCTAGTGGTCTCGGAATGTATTAGCAACGATTCGCACGGATTCGCGAATCGCCAACTAGCATGGATGCCATCAGCACATCACATAAGGCTGTCGGCACCTTTGCCCACACTACAAGAATCAACCCTGGAATCGAATCGATACGAGCTGGAAGCCCTGCTCAGTGATCGATTTGTTCTCACCTGGCGGCAACTGACCGTCGTGGGGTTGGTTTGTGTACTTTTCGTGCTCATCAGCTTCACGCCACTTTCCTCGCATACAACTTGGAATTTAGCTACGCGTGGAGAAGCAATTTTAGCGAACGGAAATCTTCCTACGACGGACGTAACGCAAGTTCTCTCTCAAGGAATGTCTGTTCGCGAAACCTCGTGGCTGAGTGCGACTTTCTGGGCACTCATTGCTCGCAATAGTCTTGAAGCGGTCTCATGGACGACGACTATCTTGGCAACGATTTCGCTTGTCGCGGTTACTGCATTTCTTTGGACTGCCACGCGAAACTCGCTTTTGACAGGTCTGGGCACGCTTTGGTTTTCGGCTGCCACATGGAGTCTACTCGGACAAGGATCTGCGCTGCTGTTGGTGTTACCCGTTTGGATCGGCCTGATTTTGCTAGTGCGACGCCAGGAAAATGATTCGCTCTGGAATGTGTTCGCGATGGTAGGCCTAGTCGCCGTTTGGGCCAATCTCGACTCTTCGGTTTTTATTGCCCTGGTGTTGCTCGCATTGGTATGGGTCGCGTCGTCATTCGATCTACTCACAGCCAATGGCTGGAACTGGAATGCACTGATTCGTGATCGTCGCTTCCAATCGAAAGCGATAACGGTTGAACTATCGGTTCTCGCGACGCTGGTTACCCCACTTGGAGTTTCTCTTTGGGCAGAACTGTTCGACAGGTTTTCCTTGAGTGGGCCCCAACTAACTTTTGCAAGCGTATCCGGTGTGTGTTGGTTGGTCGCCATGCTGGCGTTCGGGCTGGTTCTTCGCAAACATGCCGGGAGCTTGCCATCTACAGAAATCGTGCTCGTCGCGTTTTTTGGACTTACCTGTGTTGGTTATTCGACGGGTATTCTTTGGTTCGCCCCATTGGCAGCTCTCTTGTTAATTCCACGAATTCAGCAAGCGTTGAATCTTTCGGCGGATCCTGTTGCCCCCATGGATGCTGAAGAAGGGGAAGCAGAAGCCAAACCACCCGTTCTGCGATTCGCATACTCGTTAGCGGCTGTACTGCTTTGCTGGATCGCGTTTGCGGTTTCTCCATTGAGCCATAGCGTTCTCGGAGGACAGCCACGAACGATCGGTCAACTGTTCGACGAAAAGACCCCAGTCGCTGCTGTCCGATATCTCCGCGAGAACCCCGTTGACGGCCTGGTTTATTCGCCAGCAACTTGGGGAGACTTGCTACAAAGTCGCCAAGGTGGTCAAGCGGAAGTGTTTGCCACCACCTCAATGGCCCACTTGCCGCAACAGGTGAAATACGACTACGGCCGCTTGAACCGTGGAGACGCCGGCTGGGAAGGCACTGCCGATCGTTACGACATCGATGCCTTCGTGATTGACAAACAAAATCAGCCGTCACTATTGGAAGCCGTAGGCACAGGCAACGAATCGTGGCAGATTGCCTACGAAGATGATATCTCCCTCGTACTGCGAAGGAGAAAAGCATGACCCAGCGGCACCTCAAATCCCGTCGTGGCATAGTTAATTCGTTAGGCCTGTTTGCTCTCTCACAAGTCTTACTTGTTGGTGGGATCGCCGTTGCCGCGGTTCTTTCGATTCCAAGCCAATCAGAGAGACTTCCCCAGTTTCAGAACGAGCCACGTTCAGTCGAACTGAAATACAACTGGCCTCAAGTCATCACCGATGAGCAACTGATGAATGTCATGACGAAATTGCGTCCGCAACTTCGTCATGAACATCCCAAGATCAATCACGTCGACCACGCACTGAGATGCTGGGGGAAAAGTGCGACGTTCTCGGATCCCAATTGCTTAAGCGGTGACGAGATGGTTGCCATGCTCACAGATCAAAATGCTTACCAGTCAGCATGGGGCATTGATTCAGCTCCGCTGTTGATTCAAGGAGAGTATGGTCCCGGCTTCCGCACCCAACAAGGCGAAGCCTCGGCCAGTCACGTCGACCATACGCTTGGGACACTCGCCGAAATTGGAATTCCTCTGGACTTTCCGATTGTCTTGCAAGGTAACGTCGAACCACGCACCGTTGAATCCCTGCTAGTCGCTGCCATGCGAGACTTCCGGCTGAACCAAAAGGAATACGAGTGGACCACGGTTGCCGCCGCTTCCTACGCGACCGGTCCAACGCACTGGATTTCCCAAGACGGCGAACAAATCACCTTCGACCTGTTGGCCAATCGCCTAATGCGGCAAGACTGGGTCGACGGTGTCTGCTACGGCAACCATCGCCTATACGCATTGGCGATGCTGCTTCAGTTTGATCAACAAGCTCAACTGTTCCGAGATTCAGCGACCAGGTCGAACATCATTGCCCATCTTAGTGAAGCAAGTGCTCGACTCGTTAAAAGTCAGTCCTCGGAAGGCTACTGGGACGAGAACTGGGAAGACGCGAGTCGTCCTGCAAAGGAGATGGAAGCAGGGGGCCCGACCATGCGTCGCATCTTAGCTACGGGACATGCCCTTGAATGGTGGGCGATCGCTCCCAAAGAAGTTTTGCCACCGCGCGAAGTCATCATTCGTGGTGCTCAGTGGCTGGTCGTTGAAGTCGAACGAATGGAACCTGAGTCAGTCGTCAAAAACTATACGTTCCTGACACATGTGGGACGTGCACTGTGCCTTTGGCGCGGAAAGTTTCCTCACGAACTGACTCCCCTAACCAATCCACAAACCGGCGCCGAAGGATAACGCCGGAAGCCATTAACTCAATAGGTGCTACGCCATGTTGACCACGCTTAAAAAACTCTGGAACGACGAACGCGGGTTCGTTAACTCGATGGAGCTAATTCTGATCGCGACCATCGCCGTGATTGGGTTGATCGTCGGTCTTGTCGCATTCCGCGATTCCGTTGTCCAGGAACTAGGTGACTCGGCTTCGGCAGTTGGTGAATTGAATCAGTCCTATGCCATCTTTGTTGGCGACAGCACCAACCGCGATCCCGAGGATGGACCAGTCGTCACTGGACCTAATGCGGTAAGCCAAGTCACTGTCGAGCGTGACTTCCTCAATGCAGATGGTGATGTCACCGTGTCGGTGACATCTTCGTTTCAGAACTATCGGTACAACGATCGAACCGATGTCGGCGACGGGCCGGACCTTCTTCTAACGCCTCCAGCAACCATCATTTCGCTAAGTGGTGCCCCAACTGACGAAGGGTCTTAATCGCAAGATGTTCAAAACACTTATTCCTGCACAGTTGAAGATGCGACCAGCAATCCGCCGGCGTCAAGGAAATGCCCTGGTGATCTCGGTGATCCTGCTTGTCGTGATTCTCGGCATTGGAGTCATTGTCGGAGCGGTCGCGCTGCGAGACCAGATCACGCAGGAGTTCGGCGACGCAGCAGTCGCCCTGGACAATCTTGACCAGTCGTATTCCTACTTGATTGAAATCGATACCAACGGCGACGGTACATTCGACGCACAGTGTTTCGCTGAATATGACGACCCTGATCCAACATTAACAGATCCCGGCCCTAACTTGGCACCGGCTGATATTGAATTTATTGCCCCAGCCGTTCCAGATCAAAGGGAAGGCGTGGTGGACAATCCATCGGGAGAATTCCCGTAACTAAATCACTTTTAGTTTGGAGTGAACCTTCCTGCCATGGGCAGCAGCGAATCGCGGCGGTCGATTCGAGGGCACGTCAGCAAGGCTGGAAGAACTTTTTCGTGTGTTTTTACCCCTTAGGAGATTAGCTCATGAGCCTCATGAAGCGCCTCTGGAACGACGAAGCTGGTTTCGTTGTCTCCGCAGAATTGATTCTGATCGCGACGATCGCCGTTCTCGGCCTGATCGTTGCCCTGGACACCGTTCGTAACGCAATTACGAGCGAACTGTCCGACGTTGCTGGTGCCATCCAAGATGTCAACCAGTCCTACTCGTACTCGGAAGTTCTGGGCCACTCGGCACGCGTTGCTGGTTCGGCCTTCGCAGACCAAACCGACTTCTGCGATAGCCCAGACGACGCTCCACAAGACGATGACAACTGCATCGATCACACTGGCGTTGTCTACGACGAAGGCGTGACTGGTCCATTCGTTGTTGCTCCTAACAACGCTGCTCCGTAAGCCTACGGTAGCTATTGCAAACATCTGGCGAGGTGGATTTTGAGCAAAACGCCACCTCGCCCACGAGGACTGTAGCCAACATCTGCGAATGCAGACGGAGGCTTTAGTACTTCGATCAGAATTGACCTTAGGAATCTACCGCCATTCCTTAGGTCAGCCTGTGTTGGACCCTTAAGAGATTTGCATCACGGAGATTTAGCGTCGAACACAGCCTGACTTAAGGCGTGTGAAACGTCCGAATGTTATTTTTCGAGCATCCCATGACCATGATTCCCCAACTCATTGTTTTGCTATTTGTCGCTGCGTACACCGCCACCGGATGTGCGTGGGACATGAAGACTCGCAAGCTGCCAAACTGGTTGACGGTGAGTGCATTTGGGCTTGGATTGATTTTCCATACCGCAGCCGGGGCATTTTCTGAGCAGGGAGCGATGAATGGTTTCCTTTTCTCGCTGGCTGGATTCGGAATGGGCTTCGGCATCTTGTTCGTTCTGTTTGCGATCGGCGGCGGAGCGGGCGGAGACGTGAAGTTTATGGGAGCGCTCGGCGCTTGGGTGGGTTGGAAAGCCATCCTCATAATTTTTATCGGCAGTGGACTAGTCGCAGCGATTAGTCTGGCTGTCGTATTTATATGGAGTCTTTTCGCTGGTTCATCTCCATCGGATGATGAGGAAAAGCAACAAACCACCAGCGGTAGGCAGAAGATTCCCTACGCGATCCCCGCCACAATTTCTGCCTGGCTCGTGCTGGGGGGACTATTCACGTTGAAGTGGGTAGCCATGTCGGGATCGCCAATTACACTGGAAAACTAGTTAAACGTTAACGCTGCGAAATCACTCGCACATACTCGGAGTAGACGAGCAATGAGGGTAAGTCCGGGAACAATGCTTTTGGGCGTGGTGGCAGTCATGTTTGGGCTGCTGGGGGCGTACATTGTCCAAAAGAACATGCAACAACAACCCCAACAAGTCGCCGCGGACAGCGTTCCTGAATCGTACGTGGTTCCTCGTGCTGGAACCGACTTACAAGCAGGACGTGAGATAACGATGGGAGATATCGTTATCCACCGCATGTCGGCAAAGCAAATCCACGACCAAGGTCTTCCACATCAATTCATGGGGCGAACATCAGACATCATTGGGCGAACTTTACGCGTTGATGTCCCCAAGGGATCGTCATTTGACGCTCACTTGTTCTATCCAGAAGGAACGGGGCCCAGTATCGTTGATCGATTGGATCCGGGGATGCGGGCCGTGACGATCAAAGTCGCCGCAGATGAAGCAGTTGATAGCTTTGCTGCACCTGGTACTTGGGTTGACGTGCTCTTCCGCAGTGAAGAAGACGCTCAGGACGATTTGCCTGAGATGACCGTCAATCTTCTCGAAGGCGTTAAGGTTTTGGCCGTCAACAGCACGACCACCGAGATGCGAACCATCCGCGGCCAACGCGAAGCTCGCCAGGAAACGTCCGTCACGCTTTCAGTCACTCCTGATCAAGCCGTTGCCCTTCGCGTTGTCGAGAATCGTGGCACCATGGCTTTGGCACTTCGCCATCCAGATGATCTGAACAATGATGCTCAGTTTGCTGGCATGACAATGGATCAGCTTTTGAACCGACCGATTTCACGCGAACGAATTGAAGTCTACCGTGGTCATTCGATTTCTCAGGTAGAGTTCCGCGAACGGTTCCGTGCCAACTTCGATCCTGAGAAGCTGGCCAAGCAAAACCTGAACAAGCAAGCCAAGGCAGACCCACCGGCCCAAGCTGCTGAAAACGTGAAATAGTCGTCTACGGTTAAGAAACGACTGCCGCAAGCGATCACTAGCTTGCGGCCTCTTTCCTCCTTTCACACCAATAGACCTGGCCATGATTCGATTTACCTCGTCCGAACCCACGTCGGACAATCCGCCAAGCGAAATCGACTTTCAACGATTGAAGGCGGACATTCATGAACAGCTGGTTGAGTCGCTCGATCTCTCGTTGGTTGCCCGGATCGACGATGAGCGAATGCGAACCAATGTTCAGAACCTGGCCAAAGAGGTCATCTCGACCTATCGTCCCAAGATAGATAAGTCTCTCCACGAACGACTTCTGAGCGAGCTGCAAGACGAAGTATTCGGGCTTGGCCCTCTGGAACCACTGATGGACGACCCTACCATCAGCGATATTCTGGTGAACAATGCCCACGAGATTTATCTGGAACGCCATGGTCGACTCGAAGCATCGGACATTGTTTTCGCCGATGATGCTCACTTGATGCGAATCATTCAGCGCGTCGTGGCTCGCGTCGGCCGCCGGATCGATGAAGTCAGTCCGATGGTAGATGCCCGACTACCAGATGGTTCTCGAGTCAACGCCGTCGTTCCTCCATTGGCACTCAACGGTCCCAAGCTTTCCATTCGTCGGTTTGGTGTCGAACACCTGCGTTTGGAAAAGCTTCTGGAGAACGAAACGATTAACCAACCGATGGTTGACTTCCTTAAAGCAGCCGTCCAGGGCCGTGTCAGTTTCATGGTATCCGGCGGTACCGGTGCCGGTAAGACTACGATGCTCAACGCGTTGAGCAAGTCGATCCCAGCCGACGAACGAATCGTAACGATCGAAGATTCGGCCGAGCTTTTGCTGCAACACTCTCATGTTGTCGGCATGGAAACTCGTCCTGCGAATTCGGAAGGCCAGGGATCCGTTACCCCTCGTGACTTAGTTCGCAACAGTCTACGTATGCGACCAGACCGGATTTTGGTGGGTGAAGTGCGAGGGGCAGAAGCCCTCGACATGTTACAAGCCATGAACACCGGTCACGAAGGTTCGTTGACCACGATCCATGCCAACGACGCGGTCGATGCATTACATCGCTTGGAAATGATGGTCGCGATGGCTGGATTCGAATTGCCTATCAGCGTCATCCGACGATATGTGGCAAGTGGCATTCGCATCATTGTTCACGTCGCTCGTCTGAAAGGCGGTATCCGAAAAGTGATGCGAATCGCTGAAATCGCTGGCACTGAGAATGGCGAATATCAGCTCAATGACATCTTCCGTTTCGAGCATCAAGGATTGGATGATAGCGGAAATGCAACAGGCCGATTCGTTGCCACTGGCTACCAACCCAAGTGTGTCGAACGGTTCCTGGAGTCTGGCGTTCAAATCGATACCAGCATTTTCCAGGCCACTACCTAAGCCCGCTCAAAGAGAGTTCCTTTCGTGGATCAACTTGCCCTAGCTTTGAATGCCAATTCGCTACCGATCTTCGTGTTCGGTGGAATGGCTGCCGCGCTTGGGGCGTTGCTGATGGGTGTTCGCGACTTGTTCCTGTCTCGCGATTCCCGTTTGATGGCGTCCCCTATCCTGAAGAAATTGCCGGCCCGCATTGATGAAGCGGACTCGACGGCTGTTGGCCGGTTCGATGTTTGGCTCGAACGTGCCGTCTATATGACCGGCATGAATACCAGCATCACGATGGCATCACTGCTGTTCATCTTGATTGGCACGACCGTCGGCATGGCTTTGTTTGTGTTCACTGAAGACGTCCTCCTCAGCGTTATTGCAGGCATCTCAGGAATCGCGGTTTGCTTCATCATCTTATCAATCGTCTATAAGCGAGTGATGAAGAAGTTTGAAGAGCAATTCCCGCCGGCTTTGGACTTACTGGCGAGAGCTGTTCGCGCCGGTGAAAGCCTTGATCAGGCGTTTGTGATGATTGGCGATTCGGTAACCGATCCGGTTGCCGGAGAGTTTCGTCGAATCGCAAAGCATTTAGAGATGGGGCTTTCACTTTCTGCTGCGATGAAGAGCTTTGCTTACCGTGTACCAACCATGGACGTGCGAATCTTTGCATCGGCACTCAGCGTTCATCGCGAAGCTGGCGGTAATTTACCTAAGACATTGGAACGCTTGGCCAACGTGATCCGCGATCGCATGAGCTACCAGCGTCAACTGAAAAGCGTGACGGGAGCCGGACGCGTTACAGCCACAATCATTTCGGCATTAGGTCCACTGCTGTTCCTCTACTTGTTCTTCGTTCAACCTGAATATAGCAGTTCGCTGTGGAACGACCCGACCGGACGGCTTGTTTTAATCGCAGCCGCCGTTTCACAAGTCATCGGCTTGATCATCGTCAGCCGAATGCTACGAAGTCGCTATTAATCCCGAAGAGTATTCCATGCCATTCAGCCTAGAAGTTGTCGGAGCCTTTCTCGGAATCAGTATCTTACTGTTTCTGGTCGGTAGTCTCATGCTATGGCTAGGTGGCAACCGCGCCGAAGACTACCTGGAAGCATCCAGTGGTAAATCGCTTGGTATTTTCACGAAGCTCTTCGCTTACATGATTCCAATCGCGAACGAGAGCCGAGACAAGCTGCAGGCCGAGTTGGTAAAAGCTGGCCACTACGGCAAGTATGCGGCCGAAGACTATTTGGCCATTCGAAACGCGGCCGTGTTTGCCTGGCTGATCTTCGTTGCTGCGGCATTAGTCATGACAATGAATGACGGAGCACAAGCTCAGCAGTTCTATTTCATCACCGGAGCTGTCGTGCTCGCGCTGATCTGGGGGCTTCCACGTATCATCCTTTCCTCGTCTGCATCCTCGCGTATTCAGCGAATTCGCTATGGTTTGCCAGATGCATTGGACATGATCACGATGACGGTCTCTGCAGGTATGCCGCTTCAGCGAGCCATCAGCCATGTCAGCCGAGAGCTACAAACTTCGCACCGCGACTTAGCCTGCGAGTTGACCATCCTAGAAGGCCAAGCTTCGGCTCGCTCACTTGATTACGCCCTGAAAGAATTTGCCAAACGCGTCGACGAGCCAGATGTGACCGCACTCTCAACATTAATTCATCACGCAGAGCGACTAGGTGGAAACGTAGCGACGGCATTTCACGAGTTCGCGGACAGCATTCGTGAAACGCGACGGCAGCGGGCAGAAGAAGAAGGCAATCGCACTTCGATTAAGTTGCTCTTCCCCGTTATCTTTTTTCTCGCCCCGCCCATTTATGTCCTACTGCTAGGTCCAGCGGTTATGGAGTTGCGAGATTTTTCGATGCGTGAGACAGCCCCTGGCGGAGCATTAAATCAGACGGCCACCCAGGCATCTATTTCCGCCGTTCGTGATGCCCCTAACGGCAATCAGCCAGCCAACAACTAGAAGTCCCAACGACTATTTGGCGGCAGCAGTTTCCAATGCGCTGATCACTTGCTTGGAGAAATCTTGTGCCGAAGCAGATGGAACGGCTCCAATCTGTGTCGATGCCGCTGGCGGCTGCTGAACATTGCTACCTAAGGGCTGATCAGAAATCTGGTAAACGGCTGGGCCGGTTCCCAAACTTTGGGTAGGAATCGTCAAACCACTCTTGGCCGGAGCTTGCGTCGGAACCGTCGTGGTTTGAGCAGCAGTTTGCGTTTCACTTCGATACTGCACCTGTTGAACCGCAGGCTGGTTCCCCGAGAACCGGGAGTTCGTGCGAAGCGGATTCGATGAATCCGTTTTCGCTTTCACAGGCTCGGCTTGAGCAACAAATTGTGGCTGTTCGATGAAATTCTTATTCCGTTCGATCGGCGACGTTTCGGCAACCATCTCTTGCTGTGGCTGCTCTTGGGGAGGCACGATATGTGGGCGAACATTCGGGCGATTGGTGACTTCCCCAGTCATCTGAGCGATTTGAACCAAGGCTTCCGCAGCAGGTCGAAGCCGCTTGTCTAAATCCAACGCACGGCTGTAATTCTGTTCCGCCAAAGCAATGTCGCCACGTTGACTTTGAATGTAAGCCAGGTTCGACAATGCTTCCGCTTCGCTCCCAACGCGTCGAAACTGTTGCAATGCCAGATCGTATTGACCTAACTCAGCGTACACGATTGCCAGATTGGTTCGTGCGGCCTCGTAATCAGGATCTTCAACCAACGCTTCTTCAAGAAGCTGCTGAGCCTGTTCTTGGTTGTCCTGCAGGTAATAGACGTACCCCAGATCGGAAAGCACTTCCGCCGATGGTTGACCTGCGGTCTGAGCTTTGGCCAAGTATTCGATCGCAAGATTGTATTGACCCTCTTTGCCAGCAATTACGCCCATTCGATGCAGGGCGACGCGATTCTCTGGCTGCTCCGACAAGATATGACGGTAAATTTTCTTAGCCGTCGTGCCGTTGCCATTGCGTTCAGAGAGACGTGCCAGGCTGATCTCTTGCTTGAAATTATTTACCGGAACGGTTTCCGACTTGGCAAACATGGATCCCATGCCTGGCCGGTTCGTAGCACATCCACTAAGAACCAGGCCAGTTGCGAACATTACGATTGGAAGAACAAAGCGATAGTTCATTCGGCTCGTCATCTCAAAAAATCGCACAAATAGGATCCACGTTTCAAAAGGTCTCTTCTCGATTAGAAGAAACCACCGCCGAATCCGCCGAAGCCACCGCCGCCAATTCCACCGCCGTAGCCGCCGCCGAATCCGCCTCGGCCTGACAAACCACGTTGGTAGGCACTTGCCGCTTCGCCACTTGTCAGACCTTCCGAGAAGGACGGAGCGACAACGACACGTGATTCTGCGTCAGCAACACCCATGGCGGTCAATGCAGCAACCACACAGCGACGACGCTTTTCATCTAGCTCATCATTGAAGTGAACTGGATATTCGTAATCGGTGCCTGGCTTAGGCGACGTCTGGCTGCGTTCTACGACGACTGGCAGTTCATCACCACGAAGCAGGTTGGCAGCGATTTGCTTGACGTGATCTTCGCCGTAGCCGTTAAGCTTCCAAGCGTCTTTTTCACCTTTACCGGCGATGAAGTTGGGCTCAAATTCATGCTGGTAGATAACGTACTTCGCCGCTTCTGCGTTGAGTTCCTGGGTACGATTCATTTCATCGACCGAGGCACCCAACATGGTCGGTGGAGCGGGCTCGATCCGACCGTAGCTTTGGCATCCAACTAGGCCAGCCGCCACCAGGGCGAGCGTCAAGCCTCCAGCAGTTCGATTGAATAGGGTCATCTTGGCTATCCTCAATTTGGTTTCGTCACGGGAACGAAAAAGGGGCTGGGCTTTACCACCTTGGGCCTAGTTAGTTGGAAAAACCTTGCGGTCCGGAGATGTAGTAATCTTCGCACTCGTGATAGTGACGGCTCGCCTTACGGGCATGGCGTTGGGCCTTCAAAATCTCGTGGTTCTCGTGATGAATCTGGTGACGCATCGCGGGCCAAACAGTGCTGCGGTAGTTGTAACCAGGACGTCCTTCGATTTGCTGATGCCAGAAGAACTCCTTATTCGTTGGGTCGGTCACATCCGTGCCGGGCAGAAACAGTGGGAGCTGTTCAACTTCCATCGGATGAACAAGTTCTGGACTGACGAGAACGACCAATTCGGTCTCCGTCCGGTTGGTCGATTGTCGACCGAATGCAGCACCGACAAGTGGAATATCACCGATACCTGGCAGTCGCGTTCGGCTACCTTGTTGTTCGTCCTGAATCAAACCAGCCACCGCCAGCCATTGACCTTCACGAAGATCGACTGTCGTCGTGACCCCTCGCATATCCAAGCCTGGAATTCCATCCACCGTGTTGTCGCTGTTGATAGAGCTGAACGACGGTGCAACTTGCAGACGAATCTTATCTTTGTCCAGAACGGTCGGTGTAAACGCGAGCTGAGTACCGAAACCACGGAAGGTCGTCGACACAGCACCGATACCGCCAACACCAACGGCAGTGGGTACAGCAAACTCACCACCAGCGATGAAGTTGGCCGACTTGCCGCTGATCGTAACCAGTGTTGGTTCGGCTAAAATCTTCGCCATCCCATTGGTGCTTGTCGCTTGCAGAAACAGCTCGACGTCACCACCATCCAGGATTGCGGAGAGATTACCAGCCCCGGCCCCAATAATGTGCGAGACGTCATAGTTTTCGCCACTGACGCTAAAGTCAAAACCAAGGTTTCTGGCAGCGGTTCGTTGCAGTTCTGCGATCCGAACTTTCAGCATCACTTGCTGTTCGCCAGGAACTTGTAGCAAGTCGATCACGCTGGTTGTTCGCAAGTCTTCGGCACCAGGCAACAACGCTGCAGAACCAAGATTGGCTCCCAACGACAAGTTGCCAGACTGGTCGATCGATTGACCACCGAGGACAGCCAAGATCTGAGCAGCTTCCTGAGCGTCGCGAGCCTGACCGCGTACGATCAGCTTATCTGCGACAGGAATCAGCTGTACGATGCTATTAGGAAAGAGCTCGTTGATGCGAGCTTCCAGTTTGCCGTATTCAATTTCAGCACGACGCTGTTCTTCGTCGTTCGCAGCAACTTTAACCAGGTACCGAAGTACGGTCGAAGTTCCGTCCGGAGCGGCGAACCAGATCGTCATCGTCGTTTCGCCAGCTTTCAAACCGATGACTTCTACCTCGGTTGTGCTGAATTCATTGATCTCGACGATGTCTGGGCTGGTGATAGCAACCCGCGTCATCGGTAGCTTAGTCTTGAGAATCTTCGATCGCGAAGGTTCGACTCGGAAAATCAGTTCCGGCTCGAGCACCTCTTGAATCAAGTTCGACTCTTTCATCAAGACCGATTCATTGGGCTTCTCGATGAGTTGAGCATCTCGTGGGCTGGGTAGCTCAGCGGCGATTTGTGCTTGGGCAAGCGCCGGCACAAAGGCAAACGCACCCGCCACCGCAGCGGCAAACACGGCACGCCCGCCGTACTGAACTGTAAGTTGGAAGAAGCTTTTCATGGATACCTACCACCACATGCGCTGGTTGGGAACGGTCGTGATCGGCAAGACTGCGTCAAACAATAATGGGGACTCCGGCTACCACCCGTCGTACAGGGCGATCCCGCGGACCATCTAAGGTTTCGGATGTTCCGATTGTGAGAGTTGAGCCGTATTTGCCTAAGTTACGATTTGTTACTGAAATACCCCTTCAATTGGAGAAACAGTAAAAAGCTAGTCGCCTAGTCGTCTTTCAGCCTTCTTACCCAGAATGACACGAAACAGTGTGAATTTAGCTAAGATGGGTCAAGAGATCCGAAGGAGTCGATTTTTTCGTAGCGGGGTCCCGGAAACTGCCGAACGTAACAACGACGCATCCCCATGCGCCGCACAACTCCACTCGATGTCCGTGTAAACCAATATCAAAGGTTGAACCCACAATGACGACCGTATTCGTAATTGCTGCCGTGATGCTCGGTGCCGAAGGCGGCACTCCGGCCCCAGTCGTCCAGTTGAAACAGCCTTCGGTTGCTGAACAATCTCAGCCCGTGGTCGTCGACCTCGGTGCTTTAAGCACTCCTAGAAGTGCTGCGAAAACCAATGGCGGCCTGATTAAGCCGGTTGGATATGAAACGAAGCATCCGCAAACCGCGAAGTCCGCGAAAATCGCAGCTGTTTCGGCCAAAGGTGGCTTCTCACTCGTTCAAGATGCTTCGCCATCGGACGGTGTTGCCCCACGCCCGATGAAACCTATGCAGATCCCAACTCCGCCTAGCCCGGTTCAGCTTCCAGAAGAGAAGCAAGACAGCCATTTCGTGGAACCGTATGTCGCTGAAGACGACTTCACCACGGCAAGCTGTGGCTGTGGCGATTCCGTCGATAGTGGCTGCACTTCGTGTGATACCGGCGGCAATTCGTGTGGTTGCCATAAGGCTCATGGCTGTAACCTTGGATGTCATGGCGGATGCCACGGATGTGGTTACGGCCACGGCCACGGCGGTTTCTATGCACGTCACTGCCTGCCTTCCCCATGGCACGCCCCTGGCAACATGGTTCCCCACATCCCGTACGTTGCTTACCCAAAGACGTACTACTACTTCCGCCCTTACAACATGCTGCACATTCCTGACCAACAGGCACGTGCCGCCGGTTGGGTTGAAAACCCTGCCCTGCCGTATTCCAATCGAATCTTCGATAAGGTCTACGCTGAGCTCGAACCTGTGTTGAACGCTCCTGGTGAAGTCGTTCCTCCGCCTGTCTCCACGCGATAAGCTGTACCGAGATTCAATCGTTCAAAAAGGCTCGATGCTCCAACGCATCGAGCTTTTTTTGTTTCGAAACACAGAACCGCCGAGATTGCTCGAATCTACCCTCTGTATCCAGTAGAATACATTCACTTCTCACCTCACCCATCGCTTTCCCCTCCGTATCAAGAGAACGATCCCCATGCGTTTCCTGCTGCTTTTGGCAACCGTTTGCACATTGTCGTTCGCTTCGCTCGCGTCCGCTCAAGACCCGAAGAAGCCCAACATTTTGTTCATCTCAATCGATGACCAAAACGATTGGATTGGTTGCCTCAACGGACATCCTCAAGCCCAAACTCCCAACATCGATAAGATTGCTGAAGCGGGAACGGTCTTCTTAAATGCTCATTGCCAGTCTCCGTTATGCAATCCTTCCCGCACAAGCTTGATGACCGGCCGTCGACCTTCTTCAACAGGGATTTATGGACTTTCGCCATGGTTTAGAAGCGTTCCAGAGCTGGCAGATATTGTGACATTACCCCAGCATCTGCACGCGAATGGATATACGAACTACTCCACCGGTAAGATCTATCACGGAGGCTACGGTCGAAAGAAGAACGACTCGGAGTTTCAAGTCTTAGGCCCAGCGTCATCCGTCGGGGTACGCCCCAAGAAGAAGTTGGTCGATACTCCGGCCGCGCATCCCCTGGTCGATTGGGGTACGTTTCCTCACAAAGACGAAGACAAAGGAGACTATCAAGTCGCATCGTGGGCCGTCGACACGTTGAACAACAAGCCTAAAGAACCGTTCTGTTTATCGGTTGGTTTTTTTCTTCCACACGTTCCATGTTATGCAACTCAGAAATGGTTTGATCTCTACCCTGAGGATGAACTGCAAGTTCCTGAAATCATGGAAAACGATCGAGAAGATACACCTCGTTTTAGCTGGTATCTCCATTGGAAACTCCCTGAGCCGCGTCTGAAGTTTTTGAAGGACGAGCAGGAATGGAGAAACCTCACTCGCAGCTATCTCGCGTGTACCAGTTTTGTGGACGCTCAAATTGGAAGAGTCACCGCTGCTTTGGAGGCCAACGGCTATGCTGAGAACACGATCATAGTCATCTGGTCCGATCATGGCTGGCATATCGGCGAAAAAGAAATCACCGGCAAGAACACGCTATGGGACGACGGAACACGAGTTCCCTTAATTTTCGCAGGTCCTGGAATCAGCCAAGGACAACGCTGCACGCAACCGGCGGAATTGCTCGACATTTATCCGACGCTCAGTGATCTGACTGGACTTCCCAAAGCCGATGGTTTGGAAGGTCATTCGCTGGTTCCTCAGCTTCAAGACGCACAGACGGAACGTACACATCCTGCCATTACAACGCATAACCATGACAATCATGGAATACGAACGGAACGATGGCGTTTCATTCAGTACGCCGACGGTTCAAGAGAACTGTACGACATGCAGGCCGATCCCAACGAATGGACGAACTTAGCAGGAAGCGATCAGCATGCTGACATAATCGAAGAGCTCGCGAAGTTCCTCCCGCCCAAAAGCAAAATGCCAGCTCCTGGCAGTAAACATCGTGTGTTGACATACACCGATGGAATTGCGATTTGGGAAGGCGAGGAAATCAAAGACGGCGATCCGATTCCCGAGATCGACTAGAAGTCACGGCCGAGTTAATCCTCAGCCCGACTCCCGTCTCCGCACATTTTGACGATTTTTGGATCAAAGCGACCGAGGATATCGACCAGGTCGCTTTGTGACGCCATGACTTCGTGAATGTCCTTATAGACGCCTGGGACTTCATCGGAACCAGCCGACAAGATGTGGACACCCTTCTCTTTTAACTCTTGCCGCGTGTTTTGAATGCGGAACGTATCGTTCGCCTTCTTACGCGACATACAGCGACCGGCGCCGTGGGATGCGGAATCGAAACTAGCAGCTTCTCCTTTTCCACGAACGACGAAGCCAGGCGTTCCCATCGAGCCTGGAATGACGCCAAGAACACCTTTTCCGGCCGGAGTTGCCCCCTTGCGGTGAACTATCATTTCGCGTCCATCGTGCATCTCTTTCCAGGCAAAGTTGTGATGATTTTCGACGCCTGCTACGATCTCCGCGCCGACGATGTCACTTACCAATCGGTGGATGACTTCGTGGTTGGCCGCAGCATATCGTCCCATCAAGTTCATCGCCTCCCAGTACTCTTGACCTTCTTCGCTGTCCAACGTCAACCAGGCCAGGTTTTTGAGCGTTTCGTACTTCTTTGGCAACTTCGTTCGCGCGATGTTGCTGTAGGTACTACAAACTGCAGCCCCTGGGCCTCGGCTTCCGCTATGGCTCAGCAGGGCCACATACTGTCCAGGCTGCAACGCAAACGACTCTTCAGTCGCGTCACCTTCGTTAATCGTCAGGACACCAAATTCAACGAAGTGATTTCCGGAACCTGAAGTTCCCAGCTGCTGCCAAGCTTTGTCTTTCGATTGGCGCGTGACCTTACTAATGTTCCAGTCTTCGTCCATCACATCGTGCTGCTGCGGCTTCTTATGCGTTGAGCCGACACCAAATCGCGTCCCTTTCTCCAAGGCCCGGCAATAGTTATCAAAGCGAGACTCTAAGGAATCGAGTTCCATATCGAGCACACTTAGCTTCATCCGACATGCAATATCGACACCTACCGCATATGGTACGACGGCTCCTTCCAACGCCAGCACACCACCGATTGGCAAGCCGTATCCCAGATGCGCATCGGGCATCAATGCAGCGCCAGCCGCGTGCGGAAGCTTACATGCCTCACGCATTTGGGCATGGGCCATTTCATCAATATCTTCGCCCCACGTACGATAAGAAACCTTTTCGTGCAATGGCTCGATGGTCTGGTCCGTCGTCAACAGCGTTGCAAGTTCACCAAAACAGTTATCACCCACGAATTGCTCCGGCCCTGCGAGAACCTCCTTAAAACGATGCTTCAACGCAGCGCCTCGCAGTTGGTGCGAAGTCGCAGCACTCGAAACAGCTTTCACCGCTTCCGTCAAAGCGTATTCAGGAACACCCAATTGCGTTAGTTGACGACGATTCACAACAAGACCTCTTAATACAGTTCATTCACTC
Organism: Bremerella sp. TYQ1; assembly: GCF_020150455.1. NCBI lineage: Bacteria > Pseudomonadati > Planctomycetota > Planctomycetia > Pirellulales > Pirellulaceae > Bremerella > Bremerella sp. TYQ1. The sequence continues at coordinate 6,426,586 of NZ_CP083740.1, read as the reverse complement.
TTTGAAGAACTATGTCCCCGCTCATCGTACTAAGGTTCGCTTCTACCCTGTCAGAACATCTGCTGATTGTTCCGCAATCAAAGAACCAATATTCAAAGACGAAGTCGCGGCCGGGCTCGGTGCATTCAATACGTGGATGAAATTGCCTTCTCTCTGGATGACAAAATCATCCACAAGAGAACCATCGCGTCGCAATGCCTGAGCTCGAACACCCGCCGGAGCAGGCACCAAATCCTTAGCCGATACCGAGGGAATCAGCCGCTGCAACGAAGCCAGAAATGCAGACCGAAAATAAGATCGACGCATTTCTCCCATCCCGACACTCCAGTATTTAGCCGCAAGCCGTTGGAATCCTCGATAGCCGATTGAATCCCACAAATCACGAACGTTGATGTCCCATTTGGTGTAGCCTTCGCGTGCGAACGCCAACACAGCGTTAGGGCCACACTCGACACCTCCAAAAATTGTTCGTGTGAAATGGACCCCTAAAAATGGAAACGCCGGATCAGGCACGGGATAGATCAAATTGCGACAAAGATGCTGAGCCGACTCGGTCAGCTCAAAGTACTCGCCCCGAAACGGAACGATTTTGACTTCCGGGGCGTGCCCACACATCCTTGCAATTCGATCGCTCTGAAGTCCCGCACAATTGATCAATAGTGACGTTCGCAGCGTTCCATTATTTGTTTCGACAACGATCTCACCATTTCGCTTGGAAACCGATTGCAATTGCGTCGACGTGCGAACTTCTCCCCCGGCATCCTGAATCAACTCGCACAGCTTAAAACAAACGCGTCGATAGTCGACAATCCCTGCCGATCGCACATGGACTGCCGCAATGCCGTGACAGTATGGTTCGTGGGCTCGCAATTGGTCGGCATCGAGCTGCTCGCACTCAATCCCGTTTTGGATTCCACGCTCGAAAATTGCTACCAAACGGGGCAACTCTTTTTCGTCCGTGGCGACAATCACTTTCCCACAGATCTCGTGTGGGATCTCGTATTGCTCGCAAAACGACTGCATCGCCAAGCGGCCCTCGCGGCAGTTGATTGCTTTCAACGAACCAGGCCGGTAATAAATGCCCGAGTGGATTACCCCGGAGTTTCTACCCGACTGATGCTGAGCGAGTACTTTTTCCTTTTCGATGACAATGACATCGTGATCGGGAAACCGGCGTGAAATCTGGTAGGCCGTCGCCAAACCGACAATACCACCACCCACGATTACGACATCAGCAAACTGCGACTCCATGCTCAAGTTACTTTCCTACTGGCCATTCTTCGGATCGAGCTTGGTGTCGTCGATTGTCTTGAGAGGGGCATCGACTTTGGATAGAACGCTACTCACTTTTGAGTCGAGTCGTCCCTGATATCCTTTTCGATAGTCCAGCTTCGCAGTGCATGTAACTCGGTCGCAATCTTCCGCCATCGCTTCCAAGCATTTCTGCATGACAGTTAGAACCTGATCGATTTCGCCTTCGATGATGGTTCCCATGGCATGCAAGCGGTAATCAAGTCCGCTAGCAGCAATTATTTTCAAACTTCGGGCAACATATTCGCTCACCGAATCCCCTTTGCTGAGCGGGGACATGCTGAATTCCAAGAGTACCATTGGGCCTGTTTTCTAGTCTAAAAGGGCGTAGCGATCTAATTAGTTTACTAATGCACTATTTTGGTGAAAACTGATATTGGGCTCGATCCGCCACCTCGCTACACTTCGCCGTCATCCTCGGTGGCCGATTATGCCGATAAGGAAGGTTATCGCGGATGGATCAATTACAACGCTATCAGGTTCTCCCCACCTTGCGATGATACTTAACGCCCGGATTACTGTTCTCCTAATCCTTTGCAGCTCTCTGCTGCCGTCATCGCTTAGCGCGCAGACGGGACTTGGGTGGCCCGATCCGACCAATCTGTTTCCTGGTCAACGATCGCAGCATTTGCAGCCGATCCTTGATTTTCCCACAGACGAGCCTTCATCTCAAATCGCGCAAGTTGCTTACGATAGCCCGCTCGGTCAACCAGTCATTCACAATGACCTGACGATGATCGATCCCGGCGCAGAGGTCCAGTGGGTAGAGCCTCGCTACGGGGAAACCGTTTACGAACGACCGATGGCGATGGTCGATGAAAATGAGCCGTATGACTGGACAATACTTCCCAAGGGCATGGTCTACAAGTCTTACTTGGCCGGCCAGAAAGAATCGCGGCTTTCCGCCCAACTGGTCAAAATTACGGACGACAATTGGATGCTGGACGGTAACCTCGGTGGTCGTTTCGGCGTGTTACGCTATGGACGTGATTCTTCCTTTTTGTCCGATGGTATCCAGTGGGATGTGGAAGGTTCTGCCCATGTACGACTCGACATCCCGGAAGATGTCGACGTCCGTGCAGTTGACTTCCGCGCTGGTACGCAGCTCACTTGGAGTTACGCGGCAGATCCTCGTCACCGATCGCGATTTGGGTACTATCACCTGAGTTCGCATCTTGGGGACGAATTCCTCCTTAAAAACCCTACGTTTGATCGACTGAATTACGCTCACGATCTGCTCATTTTTGGTCATTCGTTCTACTTCACGAAGAAGCTTCGCGTTTATGGTGAAGTTGGCTGGGCGTTTTACCACTTAGTCGCAGATCCGTGGGAATTCCAATTTGGCGTGGAATGGGCCCCGAACGAAGCAACCGGTCCTTGGGGCGAACCATTTATCGCCGTTGGCACCCATTTGCGTCAGGAAGTCAACTACGGTGGTAGCTTCGTCGTTCAGGCTGGTTGGGCTTGGGTTGGCGAAATTCCCGGACGAACCTTACGAACCGGTTTCCACTATCACAACGGCGATAGTACGCAGAACTCGTTCTACGACGAGTTTGAACAGCAAATCGGCTTCGGTATCTGGTACGACTTCTAAATCTTGGATCCCCAAGGTTTCAATTGCCGCATTTTTCTGGGGGTTCTATAATTTCCCCAGATCATCACTCGCGTTTTAACTTTCCTTTTGCGCGAGCACCTTCGTCAACGCCTAGGTAAGGACCGACCTCCATGCCGTGGAAATATGCCGCCATTGTCGCGATCTTGTTTTTGCTTCCCTGCCATTCCAACTTGGCAGCTGCCGAAATTGAAACCAGCGACGATCCCACAAACCCCGACAATGTTTACGCGAACGTTGACGAAGACTACGTCGAGCTTATTCAGCTTTTCGCAGACACGCTGGACCAAGTTGATCGAAACTACGTCAAAGACATCGATCGTCGAGAACTGATGGAAGCGGCGATCCGCGGCGTTATCACTAAGCTAGACCCCTACTCGAACTATATCGCTCCGGAAGACCTCGAACGCTTCAAAACCGGAGTGGAAAACGAGTTTGGTGGTATCGGCATTCAAGTCTCGACACGCGACGGCAATTTGGTCGTTACGAGTCCTCTGATCGGTACTCCCGCCTATGAAGCCGGCATCATCGCAGGCGATCGCATCACGCATATTGAAGGTGAAAAAACGGAAGGCCTCACGATCGATCAGGCCGTCAAAAAGCTGAAAGGCCCCATCGGAACAAGTGTGACGATGACCGTTTATCACCCCAGCACATTCACCAGCGAAGACCTGACGGTGCGACGCGAACTTGTCCAAATCGAAACCGTGATGGGTGACGAACGCCTTGAGGGTGGCGACTGGGATTTCATGTTCGATCATCGTGACAAGATTGGATACATCCGAATCTCCGCTTTCAGTCGCCATACGGCCGACGATCTTCATAAGGCGGTCACCAAGCTTTTAGACGACGGCATGAAAGGCCTGATTGTCGATCTACGAGCCAACCCCGGCGGATTGCTGACTTCGGCGGTGGAGATTTGCGATATGTTCATCGACGAAGGAAAGATTGTCAGCACCGAAGGACGCAACTCCCCGAAGCGTGTCTGGACCGCCGAAAAGGATGGTACTCTGCCCGACTTCCCGATGGTCGTACTGATTGATCACTACAGCGCAAGCGCCAGCGAGATTCTTTCGGCTTGCCTGCAAGATCACGACCGAGCGATCATCATCGGCGAGCGAAGCTGGGGCAAAGGCAGCGTCCAAAACATTATCGAACTCGAAGAGGGCAAGAGCGCCCTGAAGCTGACTACCGCCGGCTATCAGCGTCCTAGTGGAGAGAAAATCCACCGCTTTGAAGGGGATACCGAAGAAGATAAGTGGGGTGTTTCCCCCGATGATGGCATGGAGGTGAAGATGAGCCGCGAACAGAAAGTCGCCTATCATACCTACCGCCGAATGCGGGATCAGGATACGATCATTCCACACCCGCCAGCACCCCTACCGGAGCTTTCTGACATCGATCCGGTCCTCAGCAAGGGGTTGGAAACTTTGAAGGCGGAGATTTCATCCTCCTGATCCGCATCGAAGCCGATGAAAATCCTCACGATTGAATCGACCTGTGACGAAACAGCCGCAGCGATTATTACGGACGAATTGGAAGTCCTTTCGTCCGTCGTTGCGTCGCAAGACGAACTGCATCAACGGTTTGCCGGCGTTGTCCCAGAGATCGCAGCACGTGCTCATCTGGAACGTTGCCTCCCCGTGATCGACGAGGCAGTCCGAAAAGCCGGGATCGAGCTTAGCGACATCGACGCGATTGCGGTCGCTCACATGCCAGGCCTTGCAGGGTCGCTTCTCGTAGGTGTCACTGCAGCTAAGACGCTGGCCCTAATGCTGGATAAACCCTTGATTGGTATCAATCACCTTCAGGGGCATATCTACGCCTGTCAGGTCGCCTTCAAAAAGCCAATCTTCCCCTGCATCGGCTTGATCATCAGTGGCGGTCATTCGACGATTTACCACTGTAAAAGCCCTTTCGACTTTGAACCACTCGGGGGAACGATCGACGACGCAGCTGGCGAGTCGTTCGATAAAGTCGCATCGATGCTCGGTCTTCCTTACCCAGGAGGTCCGTCGCTTTCCAAGTGCGCTGCGAATGGTGATCCGGCCGCGTTTGCGTTTCCTCGTCCTTTTTTGAACGATAAGTCGCGACTCGACTTTAGCTTCAGTGGATTGAAGACGGCGGTTCGATACGAGATTGCCGGCCCTGGCGCAGTCGACTTTAAGTCACTCGAGATCGACGACCAGCGTAAAGCAGACATTGCGGCCAGCTTTGAGCAAGCGGTCGTCGATTGCCTTGTCGGTAAGACGATGCAGGCCATGCAACAAACCGGAATCGAACGCATCTGCGTTGGTGGCGGTGTCGCAGCCAACAGAAAATTCCGAGCTGCTCTGGAAGAAGCCGTATCGCAGGCTGGCGGTGAACTACTTATCGCGCCAATGCATCTTTGCACGGACAATGCGGTCCTAGGTGCCATCGCAATCGAAAAAATCAAAGCGGGACAATTCGACGATCTTTCACTAGATGCGTTGCCGGGTTTGATTCGCAACTAAACAAAAAAAGCGGCCCAGGAATTAACCTGGGCCGCTTTTATTTTGTCTGATCTTCTTTCGCAGCGATTAGAAGAAACCGCCGCCGCCGATACCGCCGGTGTTGTTACCACCGCCAGTGTTGTCGGTTTGTGCCCCGGTGTTGGTACCGGAGAACGTGTAGGAGGTAACTTCACCAATCGCCGAGAAAAGTGGCGTACCGTTGAATCGCACATAACGACGGTCTGCCGAAACCACAGCGAATGCCGAGAAGTTTGTACCTTCAGGAAGAGTCGTAATCACTGGGCGGTAACCCACCGAGTTACGAACGCGGCGAACGAAATCGTTCGATCCGTTGTTGACGTCAGCAACATATTCTTCCGAGGCAGTCGAGCTTTCCGAAGCGGAATTTAGCTTCGCAGCGACAATTTCACGTGTCATTGCGGCTTGCGTTTCGACAGCCACTTGAACCTGCTGTTCCGAGAGGCTTTCGGTTCGGCGGCCCGTTGGCACATTGAAGGTGACCAAAGCACCGTCCTTGCCAAGTTCCAACTGACGACGTTCGTGGTGCTGCTCGTCGGTTCCGTAGTTGGTGAAGACGTCCACGGTAATTTTACCTGCGGTCACGTCGCCCCAAACTTTTCGGACGAGCATTTTGTAGTCGCCCTTGAAGCCCTTCGGCAACACGTAAACTTCGTAGGCACCGTCGGTCCCGGCATCCGCCAGCGAAGATGCTGCATCGCCGAGGAAGATCCCGCCGGAGATCGTGCGAGGATTATGTTGCGAGCAAACGCTTCCACTTGGTTCTTCCACGACTAAGTCTAAGTCTGATTCGCCTGACCAGGTCACTTTCACGATCGCATCACGCACGAGTGCTTCGCGAATTTGATCGTTGAAGGCCTTGGCTTCCTCGGATCGTTTTTCGTCGATCAACTTCTGCAACTGTGCCTTGGCAATGTTGAAAGCATCCGTACGAACGTTGAGTCGTTCCTTGGGCCATTCCTGCGACAAAATGCCGATGCATGCCCAGCGAATGGCATCTTCGTCTTCCAAACGTTCCGCGACCGCTAAACCAGCCGCGTAGGGTTCCGGACGAAGTGGTTCCATTTGCGAGACGTCCTGGTAGAGCTTCAAAGCTCGTGCGTCCAAGTCCAAACGAGACATCAGAGCAGCAACAACCAGCATGTGATTCGGCCCTGTCGAGAAATCGATAGCACTCATCAGGGCACGTTCGATTTCTTGCTTAGGAGCATGATCAAGCTGCATTGCCAACGCCATTGCTTCGTACATCCAAGGCTGCAGTTGTCCGTTACGCAGTGCCAACTGAATAACACCGGTCACGTCACTGTATCGCTTGGCAGCCATGGCACGTCGAACTTCGCTTCGCACGGCAATCGCTGGAATACGTTCTTCGGTTTCAAAAGCTCGTTCCCAAGCCTGCAGACGAGTTTCGCCGTCGTTGACCTTCAGAATGAAAGGCTCTTTTTCTGCCGTAGCAGGATCGACTTCTGCTTCTTCAGCTGGTTGTGCAGCTTTCACGTCTTCGATTTTGCTGACGGTCTTTTCGTCGGCCACAGCGAAGACACCGCCACCACCGCCGAAGCCACCTTGGTTGTTGCCGTTAAAGGCACCACCGCCACCGCCGCCGCCGAAACCACCGCCGCCGTTGACACCATTGCCACCGCCGCCAAGCGTACCGATCTGGGCCGAAACTGGCAGAACCAAGTCAGCGACAGGATACACCTTAGTGATCAATTCGCTTTCCGCTTCTTCAGGCGTCGTGATCATCAGCACTTCGTTAGCGACGATGTACGTCAGATCAAGTTCCTTCAGCATCAAACGCAGAGCCGAACGGAGCGAAATACCTTCGATGTTTCGCGTGACTGGGGTATCGGTCGAAAGACCAACATCTTCCAAAGCACGATTGTCGATTTGAATTTCGATGCCGTGAAGCTGTTTCAGATAACCGACCACTTCTTCCAGTGGCGTATCGATAAACTGAATCTTCGTTTCGGCTTCCAACTGCTGGAAGATCTTCTGCTCGGCAGTACCTGTCGAAGCCAAGTCAACCGAACCGTACTTCTCTTTTCGGTAGTAGATCTCTTCCCAGAATTCAGCATCTGGATAGACAATCGGTGGTTCATCCGGGAACGGCACGTGCGACTTTTCGACTTCAAAGAGCGTGTCGACCATCCGCTGGTAGCGGATTTCTTTGATCGCCATCATCGAGCGGTAGTTACCGACGATTTCCGCGATTTCAACGCCAGCGACAGCCGCTTGGTTGTAAGGGTCCATCGCTCGAACTTCCTGGGCACCTGCCAAGGCTTCCGAGTATTTTCCTTCGTCCATCAACGCGTCGAACATTTCCATGATCACGCGAGCACGTTCTTCGTCACGCAGAAGCTGCTCGGTAAGAGCAATGCGTTCTTGAGCGATCGCTTCACGCTCGGCGATTTCCGCACGGCGAGCTTCCACTTCCACGGCACGAGCCGACGATTCGCGAATGGCTGCAATGATCTGATTTCGCAGACGAGCACGCACGTCTGGATTCAAGTCAGGAGCACGCTCCAGATTATCCAGCAGCAACTTCAGGGCATCACGCGTTCCATCTGGATCGGTGCTCATCTGTTCGCGAGCAGCGGCGAGCCGGTTGGTCACTTCCGCTTCGATCACGCGAGCATTACGAACACGATCGAGATCAACGTCGTTGAGGAAACGACCGTCATCCGCACCTAGATTCAAAGGAGCAGCTGCATCACTGGAACCATCGTTTTGGAAAGCGACAAACTGGAATGGATTTCGGCGAGCCGAAGCACCTTGATTGACAGGAGCTTTCTCTTCGGCAGGCTTATCGCCTTCCACTTTCTCGGCAGCTTTGGCAACTGCTTGGGCTCGTGGGTTGCCTGGATCGATTTCCATGGCAGCTTTCGCGAGTCGAGCCGCCCCTTCCTTGTCGCCAGCGGCAAGGGCTTGGCTTCCAAGGCGAGCATATTCGTCGGCCGAAGCCATCAGCACGCTGGCCGTTTCACGCAAACCAGCTGAACCAACCGTCGGGAGGTTCAAGCCTTGATCCTTCTGCGCCAACTCGATCAGTTGAGGAAGGTAAGCGTGATCTTCATTAGTTTTTTCAGGATTAGCGGTCCACTTATGAGCAAATGCACCACTTCCTTTCACTTCCACACTGACAGGAGCATCGGTGTCGAGCACACCAACGACGATCGAATCGCGATCCGCTCGCAGCGGTGGAAATTGACTTGGATAAGCTTCCGCCACGTTCGCCGAATACTTGACCGAAGCGGGCCAAACAACGGGGGTCGTTGCATAAGCAGCCAATTGAACGCCTGCTTGCTCAGCAGGAATTTCGCGGGTGTCGATTTGCAGCATGCCGCCGGAATGATTCGCCAGCGTAGCGAGCGTTTCGATGTCACGATCTGGACCGATCGCGAGCGAAGTCAAAGCAACTTTGTTATCACGAAGCTTCGCAATAACGTCCTTGAATTCAGTCTCCGAAAGGAAGTTTGCACGGCTGCTGCCATCGCCGATGTAAACGATCGAACGATTGAGCTTGTCACTCTTCGAGAATGCTGCCACCGAGTCGCTAATAAGAGCAGCCATGTCGGTTGCCCCGAGCGGTGTTCGGTTTTCCAGAGCGGCGAAGGCTTCCGCCATTTCGCTGCTGCCAGGCTGCACGAAACTTTTGGTCATCGGCACGGCCATGATGTCGCCGGCAAACAGTTGCACGCGGCAATCACTTGGAAGCGCTTTCATCAATGCTTTGGCCGAGGCGATTGAATCGGTGCGGAAGATTCCCGCCTGGCTGGCAGAAGTATCGACCATCACCACGACTTCTGAAGGCTTGGCTTCCGGCTTCTCTTCAAGAGAAACACTCATGGCGAAGTAGCGAGGACCGGCCGCTTGTTGATAGGTGGTAACTCGCGTGGCGTCTTCTGCCATCGTCGGAGCTACCCAAAGAACGGCCAGCCCGATTGCCAAAAATGCCGAGAGACACTGCTCGAAGTGCTCACGCTTAGGCATAGTCGAAACTCCAAAATAGATATCGTGAGAAGTGTTGTTCGATGCGACTCTGTTCCGAAACGGCCGCAGGTCGACTGAGTCAGGCAAGCCCTAAATGTACGGACTTTTCCGACGGAAAACGTTCTCCGCGCAGGGATTGCGTCCCAGTCTGAACCCTAATTCTATTTCCCGGCTGCAATTACTGCCACCAAAAAACAGCGAATCCGCTTAAGTTTAGCTGGATTAACATTTTGAGAAAATAGATGAAACGGGTCGTTCCTGCAGGCATCCCCTGACTGGGGAGATTCGCCGCTCGGAAAACGGCGTAAAGGGAGCCGTAGCTCCCTTGCCTGTTCTATCATAAGTCACGATCTAGAAGCGACTTGCTAAAATTAGAACAAATCTGGTAGATGCGATACCCGGTGAATTGGCAGGAGCTCGGTTTGTTTAAGCGAGGCAATCGAGATCGGCTGGGTAAAACTGGTCCAGTGTTGCTGGAATTGCGTGGCCATCTCAAATAATGAGTATTCGCCAGCGAACAGCGATCTAACTTGTTCTCGTACAACAACTTTGAACGATTCAGGAACGTCTGGCTGAGCGTTCTTTTCAGCGAGCAGTACCGGGTCGACGCGACTTGGCATTTCGTCGCTGTTTTCGTAGACGTAAACCACTGTCAGGTCATCGGTTACGAATACGAACCAATCGTAGATCTCTGGCTCGAAGTAGTGGTTGTACTCTGCATAGCCATAAGGATCGAGCGGAAACTGAGCTTCGTCCTGAGCGATCAGTTCCATAACCTCTTCCCCAGTATGCACTTGGGGCAGATTGTCTATCTGGATTAGATCGACGATTTCCTCACCGGTGTGAACATCCGGAAGCTGGTCGAGCTGAATCTCGCTTGGGGAAGATTCCGACAGCACATCGTGCGACGTAACATATTTCAGGTTAGCAACTTGTGACTCGAATTCAGCCTTGATGATTGCTCGTAAGTGGGCGTTGACGGTGTCTTGGAAGTCCACGTGAATCGGGTTATTCAGAAGCGACTCCCACTCTGCGATCATCTCAGCCGCAACCTCTTTCTTTGCAACCGGTTCCGAGATTTCCGCGAACGTATGATCGCGAAGCATGCTCCATTGGAACGGCGGCCGCTTCAACGCTTCCGCAATGCGGAACTCCACTTCGGGATGGAATTCTGGCGTCAATTGGACGCTCACCAGGGGCATACTTGGTGAAGACTCGGCGGCCTTTACCTGTACGCTTGTACAACAAAAAGTTATAATTAGTGACGCAAATAAGCGGGCAAACGTGCGGCAGTGCATTCCTCTGTATCCTCCCAGAGTATTCTCGATAGAACGCGATTAGGAAACTTAGGCAATCCTTGCATCGCGTATTTGGTAGGTAGTTTAGCTAGACTAGGGTATCGTCGACTTCAAAATGAACCCATTAGGCCCATTGAATAAGTCAGGCAAAATGCGTTAACCAGGTGCCGTCACATTCCGCACCTTTTTTCACAGACCTCCCGCACCCTCGATGGTCGAAAACCGAAAGAGGGGCCTACTACCGCTCAACGCAATCCTCTCGAAAATGGATTGCCTTCCCCCATCGATGCCTTCGACACCTCAGATCGTGTCTGGAAATAACGCCACCAATGGAATTTCTGCAAGCCGCTCATCCCTGGATTGCCATCGCGACCACGCTGGCTGTCTTCCTGGCGATTCAGTTCGCTCGGCGCGTTCCTGTCGATCTTCTGTTCTTGTTGGCGCTTTGCTTTGTCACGCTGTTTGGTGTCATCACGCCGTCGACCGCGATCAGTGGGTTTTCCAGTCGTGCGGTGATTGCCATCAGTGCGTTGCTGGTCGTTTCAGCCGGCCTACGAAAGACAGGCGTCCTCGATTGGATTGGCTCGAAGATCCTTGGCCGCGCGACAGACGAACGCTCTGCCCTGCTCCGATTGACAGGACCGATCGTCGTTTCCGCGGCGTTTGTTTTGAACACTGCATTGGTCGCGATGATGATGCCGGTCATTCTCGATTGGTGCCGGCAACGCAATCTGTCCCCTTCCAAAATCTTGCTGCCTCTCAGTTATCTGACCATCCTGGGTGGCGTTTGCACATTGATCGGAACCAGCACCACGCTGGTCGTCAATGAAAAGCTGCGCGACAGCGTCGTGATCGTTCAGGAAGAAATCACCCAACTGGAAAGTCAGATTGCCACGGCCAACGATGCCGATCGACCGGCGCTACAAGAAAAACTTGCTAATCGCCAACGCGTTCTTCCTAACGTTCAGCCGATGGGCTTCTTCGAGATCAGTTGGATCGGTGTTCCGTGTGCCCTTGTCGGCAGCTTGTACATGTTGATCTTGGGCCAACGCTTTTTGCCTGGCAAACGCGACATCATGGAGCAGCTGGGCGATCAACAACGCGAGTACTTAGTCGAAATGCAGGTTCAGCCAGACTGTCCGCTGATTGACAAAACAGTTGAAGCGGCTGGCCTGCGAAATTTGCATGGATTGTTTCTGATTGAAATCGATCGCGACGGCGACATCATTACGCCGGTCACGCCACGCGACTTTGTTCGTTCCGGCGATCGCCTCGTGTTTACCGGGTTAGTGAACACGATCGTTGATCTCGAGAAAATCCCTGGGCTCATTCCGGCCGCCGATCGAACGTATGAGTTTCATCCGCAGTCGCGTGTTCAGCGTCACCTGACCGAAGTGGTTCTCAGTCCTTCTTCGCCGCTGATCGGTACGACCGTTCGGAAAGCGAACTTCCGCCAGTTGTATAACGCCGCTGTTGTGGCCGTGCATCGAAATGGTCAACGTTTGCCGAACAAAATCGGTAACATCGTGCTGGAAGTTGGCGACACACTATTGCTGCAAACACGCAGCGATTTCATTTCGCAGCATCGTAACAACCGCGACTTTTATTTGGTCAGTAGCGTCGACGACGCCGAGCCGCGCCGTCATGATCGAGCCATCCTGTCTGGCAGCTTGATGATCTTGCTGATCCTATGGCTTTGCTTGACGTCGGTCTTCTCTGGACTCGAATTCGCTGGTGGCTGGGGCAGCCCGGCGATTGCCGCGCTGACGGTTGCCGGCCTGATGATTTTGACTCAGTGCCTTTCCGCTTCCGAAGCACGTAGTGCTCTCGATATTCAAGTGGTCGTGACCATTGCCGCCGCATTAGGCTTGGGCAATGCCCTGTGGGAAAGTGGGGCCGCGCAAATGATCGCCGAAGGACTCGTTTCGGCCGTTGGCGTGAACCCGTTCGTGCTGTTGATTGTGATCTACCTGATGACGGTCGTCTTTACCGAAATGATCACCAACACTGCCGTCGCGGCGCTGCTGCTGCCGATTGCCGTGGCGATTGGTCAAGAAGGTGACGTCAGTCCGCGTCCTTTCATCATGGTGATCGCCATCGGGGCGTCGATGGCCTTCCTGACGCCGATCGGCTACCAAACCAACTTGATGGTGATGGGTCCCGGCGGTTACACCCCGCGCGACTACCTCAAGTCCGGCATTCCCCTGGCCATCCTTATCGCCATCACCGCAATCGTACTCATCCCACGAATCTGGTCGTTTTAACAAAACGAACCGCCTACAAAATCTCTGGTATTTCCAGGATTTCTCTTGTCGTTATTGCTAACAATGCCTACGTTGGGTTTAGGCATTGTGCGGGTACGCAGATACCTCTCAGTGACGAAACGCTCCTTCATACTCTTATCGTGGTGCCGTTTCCTTCCATTGGCATGGACTCATTCTTTATTTTTCCAAAGGGTTTTTACTGATGCGCACAAAAGATTTCCCGAGGAATCGGGGTGGCTTTACGTTGGTCGAACTATTGGTGGTGATCGCCATCATCGGTGTTTTGATCGCGCTTTTATTGCCGGCGGTTCAACAAGCTCGAGAAGCGGCACGGCGAATGGACTGCTCGAATCGCCTGAAACAGATGGGGCTCGCCATTCACAACCATCACGATACCTTCCTGCATTTTCCGGCCCTGCGAAACAACAACGGTGGAACGCGCAGCACGAACCCGAGAGGAAACGAAGGACGCAACAGCGGGTTGATGTTTATCCTGCCGTTTATCGAGCAGCCGGCCGTTTACGAAATTATGTCAAAGCCTGGCACCTTCAACAGCACCGACGTACTGGAGTTTGGTCCGATTCGCGAGCGAGCGTGGTATCCGCCCTATGTGGCGAAGTTCGATGCGTTTGTCTGTCCATCCAATCCTTCGACACCTGCCAATATTTGGGGGAACTCGTTTGGTGCTCGAAGTTACGCAGTGAGCCTGGGCGACTCGATTAACAACAACCATAACCTGGAAAACCCACGCGGTATTTTTGGTCGTGTCGATGCTGGTAAGAAGTCGCAAATCGATATGAGCTCGATCACCGATGGAACGAGCAATACGATCATGATGGCCGAGCGTGCGTTTGGTGTTTCTGGCGACACTCGCAACATCAAAGGCTTTTTCGCGAACAACGTAAGTGGCTTGAATGCATCGCCGATCGATTGCATGACGACTGCCAGCCAAGGGCGTTACCTTACTTCGCAATCGGTTCAAACCGATCGCGCTGTCGGGGTTCAGTGGTTTGATGGTTACCCAGCGTTTACTGGCGTGACGACCGTTCTTCCTCCGAACAGTCCTTCGTGTGCTCGCGACAACTGGGGAGACTCTTGGGGTTTGTTCAGCGCCAGCAGTTATCACCCGGGCGGCGTCATGGTACTGATGGCCGACGCTTCCGTGCAGTTCATTCCTGAAACCATTGATACCGGTAACTTGACCGCCGCCGAGGCGACAAGCGGAATCAGTCCTTACGGCGTGTGGGGAGCGTTGGGTAGCAAAGCTGGCGGCGAGACGGTTTCGCTTCCATAGCATTGTGCCAGCAGATTACCGGTTTTCTTATTCGCTTTGTCTCGTCTTATCAGAGGAATGGGCAACAATGCGCTACGTCCAGAATGTCGCTTTCGTGACGTTTTTATTACTTGGATCGACGGCTTTATACGGTTGCAATAATTCGGGCTTGCCGAAGACGGAAAAAGTCTCGGGCCAAGTCACCTACAAGGGAGATCCCGTTGAAAACGCAACGGTGATCTTCAGCCGTGGATCGAAGAACATTGCCCAGGGAGAGATCGCCCTGGGTAAGACCGACGCCGATGGCAAGTTTGTTTTGACCACCCATCTCAGCGGCCAGGCCGATGTGGAAGGGGCCATTGCCGGAGACTACGAAGTTACGGTCTCGAAGAAGATTCCGCCTCCTGGCATGACGCAAGCGGAATACGACAAGAAGATGGATGCCATCAACAAAGCTTCTGAACAAGGATCGGTTCAACCGCCAGGTATGGAGCTTCCACCGTTAGTCGAAATGTTGCCACGCAAATATTCTGCGGCAGCAGCCACGGAACTGAAAGCAGAAGTGAAGCCGAACGATGCAAATGAGTTTGTCTTCGACTTGAAGTAACGTCTCCGATTCTACGCCGACGACACTCGACCCGAGTTGGCGGAACGATATCGATCGAAATGAAAAGGGCCTCGATGTGCAATCCATCGAGGCCTTTTTTATGTGGCCTAAGCGAGCGAAATGGTCTCACGTTTCGCCAGTTGTCCAGCACGGCAAAAGGGACTCGGCAATCCACAGCGAGTGGAGAATCCATTTTCGCGGTTTACCGAACGGCTCGATTGGCGTAGTTCGATTTGTGGTTAACCGATGCACCATCGTGAGGCGTTACCTGGTGCGATCAGCGGCGTTGCGTTCTAAGTGGTTGATGTCCCTGTAGTAGCAACACGTCTGCACAAAAGAGGCGATGGTCCATGCCAATGGCGATATCGCTCTAATGGATGAAGCAATCTCGCACTGCAGGTGTATTCTACTTAATTCTTATTTTTTATCTCAGCAACTCCTCGCAAGTTGCTTGGCATTAGCTGTAGACATCGACCGGCTCTCGTCGTATCTATTGTTAAGGATAAGCGTCAGCAATGCCGCATCTTGCTGCACAATCCCGAGAGAGCGGTATCGATACCCCCATTCCTGCACCATGCGACGCTTTGCCCAGCCCACTCCTGCGGACGTAGAAAGGCCCCTCACAATGCATAAAAGACGGATTCGATCTGGTTTTACCTTGGTCGAGCTCTTAGTCGTGATCGCCATCATTGGCGTCTTGATTGCCCTGTTGTTACCAGCGGTTCAGCAAGCTCGCGAGGCGGCTCGGCGTAGTGAGTGCTCGAACAACTTGAAGCAGATCGGCCTTGCCGCGCACATGTTCCACGACACCTACACGAAGATGCCGCCGCTGGTGAACTGCCAGCAAGGATACAGCGTGTGGGTTCACCTGATGCCGTTCGCCGAACAGAACGCCCAGTACGAACTGTTGCACTCGGTGAATACCGATAACTGGAAGGACACGATCTTCGAGAACTTCACGCAACAAGAGAAGGAAGGGATCAGTTCGATCTCGTATATGACTTGCCCTTCGCGTCGCAGTGGCGTGCAGATGAAAGGGGATGGCGGTCAGCAAGGGCCTTGGAGCGACTATAGCGCCGTCGGCTACGACTCATCGAACCCTGTCTTCAACTTCTATTACAACCCCAACGACAGCTCGCACGTTAACGAAACGATGAGCATGCTTCGCGTCGGTATTCCCGTCAACGGTGGCGACAATAACCCATGTGGCGATGCTCGTCCGCGCGATTCGTTCTCGCGTGTCACCGACGGCCTGAGCAACACGCTGATGTTCGGCGAAAAGGGTATCGGCAAAGATCAACTGGGTGTTTGCTGTGGCGAAACCGGGGCCGACGGTTCATTTCTGTATACCTCCGACAGCTGGCGTGAGTTTGCCGTGGCAAGTTCGATTCGTCTTCGCTTGGGACGCGGACCGAACGACAACGCACGACCAGACAGTGGACAGGGGCACGGCAGTTGGCACCCTGGCATCACCCAGTTTGTGCTTGGCGATGGTTCGGTGCGACCGATCTCGACGAACATCTCGCAAAGCACGCTCGAGAACCTGGGCAACGCGATGGATGGCAATGTCATTGGCGAATTTTAAGCCGACCGACATTCGCCCAGGGCGACGACGATCCGAAGCATGATTCTCGTCGCCTCCACCTCCTGCAACCTCTCAACGAAAAGCAATCCCATGCCACGAATCGTATCGATACTGTCCTGTTTGTTACTGCTTGGCGCGGTAATCGGCTGTTCTCAGCAAACCGAGAACGCCGTCTATGGAACGATCCATTACGACGACGGAACGCCTCTCAGCCAAGGCGAGTTGATCTTTGACGATGGGTCATACTCAGACATTGCTCCGATTGATAGCGAAGGCAATTTTGCCGTCGAGAAAGGACTGCCGGCTGGGACCTACAAGATCACGCTCGGAGGTGTGTTAGAGCCAGACGCTACCGGCAACTACGCTCCGATCGTCCATAAGCGTTATTTGGATTATCGATCGACCGATTTGAGTATTCAGGTTCCCATGACTAGCGAGGGCACCGAGGTCGTAATCGATCGACCGAAGAAGTAACAGATTGCTCAAACCTACCTGCGAGTGACGTTCGACTTGTCGCTCGCTTCCCCCGCAATGCGTGCCAAGGGCATGCAAATCTCCCTTGCCTCAAAAACTTCACGATATTGCCGGGAATTTCCCTAGTTGATATCCCGAGATTTTATATAAATAAGTATTGGAAACGCAACGTTTGTGAGATTTTTTACTTTCGCGTTTCCCACCCCTTTTCCCTTAGCTGATGCGCCCTGCTGCCCACTCCGTCATGCGCATTCGCGACTTCATTTCTCATTCGTACGGACAAAATTATGGCTCTGAAACGAAATGCATCGGGGTTTACCCTGGTGGAATTGTTGGTGGTGATTGCCATCATCGGTGTCTTGATCGCTTTATTGTTGCCGGCAGTGCAGCAAGCTCGAGAAGCGGCCCGACGCATGTCTTGCTCGAACAATCAGAAACAATTGGGCATTGCCCTCCACAACTACCATGACACCCATGGCAGTTTCCCGCCGATGATCGTTCGCGAAGCGACCCCGACCGATGCGTCGTGGGCGTGGAGTGCGTTGATCTTGCCCATGCTGGAACAGTCGAACATCTACGATCAGCTACGCGTCGGCAAGCAAACGTTGGCCGATGCCGCCAACACGACTGCAGGTGAAGACATCTTGGGCCTGCCGCTGGAAGCTTACACTTGCCCTTCCGATGCACGCTCGAGCGATACGTCGCCGCGAGCCGTCTCAGGCGTGAATCTTGGCTTATCCAGCTATCCTGGCGTCAACGGACATGGTCCACGCGCCTATTACTACGACGAAGGCCCAACGCCGTCTGCGTCGGGTATTTTCTCGCACCGCGTTGATGGTTACGGATTCCGTGACATCACCGATGGTTCGTCCAACACGATGGTTGTCGGCGAACGTGCTTTCCACCCGAACTACAACGAACGAAATTCCCCGACTCAGTGGGCAGGGACTTCCGACGGCAACCAAGACAACAGTGGCTATTACGGTTCGCTGGAAGTCGCTGGGTGCACAGGCTACCCGCTCAACGAGCCGCAGATCACCAACTGGCAGTATCAACACTGGTTCAGCAGTCTTCATCCAGGCGGAGCGATGTTCGCGTTTGGTGACGGCAGCGTTCATTTCATCAGTGAAACGATTGACCAGAACACGTACCAGAATCTCTCGAATCGCGCTGATGGTGTGACGCTCGGCGAATATTAAGCCGCGGCGTTTTCTCAGCCAGATTCTTAGCTATAAGGAGATTCACTCATGGCATATCGATTGGCGTTGCTGGTGGGCTTAACCACCATGCTGGGTTGTTTCAGCGGAAAGCCAGACCTCGACTTTGCCGACGTTCATGGCACCGTCACGCTGCAAGGGGAACCGCTGCGTGACGCGACGGTTCGCTTTCAACCAGCCAACGGACGGCCTTCGTACGGTAAAACCAATGAGGCTGGAGAGTTCAAGTTGAATTTCATGGGACGCGAATGGGGAGCTTTGGTCGGCAATCATACGGTTGCCATCACGACCGAAGACCGTATTGAAAATCCCGAGACCGGCGAGACTCGCTGGCAACCAGAGATCTTGCCGCCGAAGTACAACAAGCAGTCAGAACTGACCGCCAACGTTGAACCTGGCGACAACGAATTCAACTTTTCGCTCGACGAAATGAAAAAGGGAGCCAAGCGTCCCTAGGGAATTTGCAGGCTGCCATCTTCGTTGAACTCGAAGGCACCGTAAGCCACTTCCCACAGATAACCGTCAAGATCAGAGAAATAGCCGGAGTAGCCACCCCAAAAGGTGTCCTGCCCCGGCTTTTCTATTTTGGCACCTGCTGCTTCGGCTTGCTGTAGAATCTGATCGACTTCGTCCTTTTGACGGACGTTATGAGCCAATGCTATCCCGGTAAACCTGGCGGGCTTTTCGCCGATCCAATCCTCGCCGACATCTTCGGCCAACTTGTCCAGCGGATACAACGCCAAGCATGTTCCGGTCGTTTGAAAGAAGACAACACCACGATCGCCGGTCCATGTTGTCGGCAAGCCGAGACCATCGCGATAGAACTTTAACGAGCGTTCCAAATCGGCAACGCCCAAAGTGATTAAACTGACGCGCGGTTCCATGGCCTGAAATCCTGTCGACTGCTGTGGGGTAAAGGGTGTCAAACGCCAAGTTGCTTGGTCTGTTCGCTGGGATCTTCCGTCTCGTCCTCTTCTTCGGCGGCCTCATCTTCGGCGTCGCTCGTTCCGGTATCTTTGAAATGCTCTTCCAGTTGTTCTTTCTCTTGCCGCACTTTATCGAACTGATCGAGCGGATCAAAGTCGGGGTCGTTCGCTTCACGGAAGACTTGATCGAAGCTGGTCGTGATGGCACTGAAGCAAGCCATAAAAATCGCTAGACCGCCAATCATATAGAACATGACGATGATCTTGCCGGGCACCGATTCCGGAGACAAATCGCCGTAACCGACCGTTGTTCCCGTTACCTCCAGAAACCAGACGACAGTGAACAAACTGCGAAACTCTTCCTGATGCATTCCTTCCACTTCAAACAATGCGAACGTGGTAAACAGAATCATGATCAGCGTCGCCAGCATCAACGGTCGCAAGTTCCAGTAGGAACGATAGAACCCCAATGCCATCAACTGCAGCCCGCGCGAGTAGCGAAAGAACTTCAGCATCCGTAGCACGCGTAGCGTACGAATCGCGTGCAGAAAAGCGTCGGTCGTAAAAATAAAACCGGTCCAGAATGGGACAATGGCGATTAAGTCGATGACGCCCAATGCGGTGAAAGGATAAAACCCGCGACCTGAGTTTCGTATCAGGCGGACGATATATTCCATCGTAAATATCAGCGCGACGATCCGTTCGGACCATAGGAAATAGATCGGTGTGTCGTGGCTGTCATCGTTGGGATAGAACTGGCATTCCACGGCCAGCATGATCACGCTGTACCAGACCAGTGGAATGACCACACGGTCGAGTCCGTCGATGACGGTTTTCAGAAATGTGCCCCGCTGATCTGCCTCCGGTGCTTGGGAATTCATGCGGCCTCCGATGTTGCTTCATGACGCGTTCAGGCAAAGATCTCCCGATCCTAGTGGCTTCATCGTAACGGACTGTCCGACGATGCCCACCGCAACTAAGCGTAATTCCCGGGGTTTCTTGCAAAGATGACTGTTTTTTGAACCACTTCGCGTAGAATGAACGTGTCGCTTTGTTGGATGCCGATTTGCCGGAAAGTCTCTGAATGACCGATCTTCAGTTTTCAGTCGAACGCCCAATCTTCCTGTTTTTGCTGGCGTTGATTCCGGCTTTGTGGTGGGTTTCATGGAACGGGCTCGCAATCGGCAATCGCTGGCGTTGGTTTCTTTCCAACGGATTGCGAAGCGTTCTCGTCTTATTGGTGGTGCTCGCCCTGTCCGAAGTAGAACTGGTTCGGACGAACGATCGTTTAACGGTGATCTATCTGGTCGATCGCTCGCTGAGTATTCCCGCGGACCGTCTCGAGAATGTGATTGACTACGTGCGAACGACCGCGAACACCTATCGCGATTCGGTTCCAGACGATCGCGTAGGGGTGATCAGTTTTGGAGGCGACGCCGCGATCGAAATCCCCCCTTGGTCAGGCGACTTGTTCCTGCGGTCGCAATTGGAAGCGACCATTGATCCGCAGCAAACCAATCTCGAAGCCGCATTGAAACTGGCCCAAGCTGCGTTTCCCGTCGATGCGGCCAAACGTGTTGTGATTGTCACCGATGGCAAGCAGACGTTAGGGGATGCGTTGCCAATTGCTCGATCGCTAAGCCAGGCAGGTATCGGCATTGATGTTGTTCCGATTACCGATGTCGCTCGCACGGAGATCACCGTCGAAAAGATTACCTCGCCGGCGACGATGCGCGAGAAGGCTCCGTTTCAAGTGCAAGTGGTGCTGAACAATCGACCTGGGGTCCATTGGGATCAAAACGCAGCTCAGGAACCAGTGCCGGGGCGAATTCGAGTGCTTCGCAAAGGAGCCGGACGCGATCAAGTTGTTGTCGAGCAATCGATTGAACTTGAGCCAGGGACGCGCGTGTTCAGCTTTCAAGATGAGCTGCCGGACGGAGGTTTCTATACCTACGAAGCTGAGTTTACGCCCGATCGTGAAGGAGTGGATGGGTTCACGCAAAACAATCGTGCAACGTCGTTCACGCATATAGAGTCGTCCGGCCAAGTCCTGCTTGTCGTCGACTCGACACGCCCTGACGAGTTCGATGACTTCGCCGAGATGCTTCGTCGTAACAACTTGAAGGTAACTGTTCAGCCAAGCGATCAGCTATTCACAAAGCTGTCCGACTTGCAGCCCTACGATGTCGTTGTGTTGGCAAACGTTGCCCGCAGCAGCGGCGACACCAACGGGCTGACGGCGTTTAGCGATGCCCAGATGCAAATGCTCGCAGACAATACCCGGAACTTAGGGGCAGGCCTGGTCATGCTCGGCGGGCCTGATAGCTTCGGAGCCGGCGGTTGGCATAACACGCCCGTCGAAGAAGCGATGCCGCTTGAGTTTCAAATCAAAGATGCCAAAGTCGTTCCTGTCGGCGCATTGATGTTGGTGATGGACAAGTCAGGCTCGATGTCTGGCGAAAAAATTCATTGGTGCAAGACGGCCGCCCGAGAAGCTCTTCGCGCACTGGGCCCACGCGACTACATCGGCGTGACGACGTTCGATGCCTCGGCGACGCAAACAGTTCCGCTTCAAGCAGCCAAGAATCGGCAGTTTGTGATGCAGATGATTTCTCGGCTTGGTGCTGGGGGTGGAACGAACATGTTCCCCGCGATGGAAGACGGCTTCCGCCAGTTGCAAGCAAATGAAGCGGCCGTGAAACATATGATCGTGTTGACCGACGGCCAAACGCCGAATGCGGACTTCGCGAATCTGACCAGACAAATGCAACAGGTCGGTATCACCGTTACTTCGGTCGCGGTCGGGCAAGATGCCGATGTGCGGTTGCTGAATCAGATCGCTTCAATCGGACGCGGCAAGTTCTATCAGGTCACTTCTCCCAAAGCGATTCCGCGAATCTTCATGCAGGAAGTTCGCCGAGTTGCGCGTCCGTTGGTGTTCGAGAATCCCAACGGCATGATTCCCCAAGTCACAGCCAACCACGAGATTTTAAAAGGGATACCGACGTCGCTCCCTCCCTTTTCTGGTTACGTGATGACTACGCCGAAAGACAGTCCATTGGTCGACGTGCTGCTGACGGCTCCTGAACCATCGGGGCAAACCAACGCACTGCTTGCCGCATGGCAGTATGGCATTGGGCGAAGCGTTTGCTGGACGAGCGATGCAGGACAACGCTGGACAACCAACTGGACCGGCTGGGAAGGCAACGAAAAACTATTGATGCAGATGATTCGTTGGAGCATGCGAAGCACCAGCGAGTCGGACAACTTTCTGATTGCCTCGGAGGTGAAGGGGCAAAAAGTAAAACTGATTTTGAATGCCCTGGACGATGACGGGAACTTCGTCAACTTCGCTTCGCCGCAACTCAATGGCGTCGGCCCTCGTTCCGACCGAATCAGCGAAGCGTTCGTGCAAGTCGCTCCTGGTCGATACGAAGCGGAGTTTGATGCGGAACATGCCGGCGCACACTTCTTAGCCGTTTCTCCCGAAGCGGGACAAGCTCCGCTAAGAATCGGTGTGAACGTGCAGAATGCTCAAGAGTTTCGCGATCGCTCCGACAACTTGCCTATGCTGCGGCGATTGGCCGAACTGACTCCCCCCGGCGGACAACCTGGCGAGGTATTCAATCTCGACATGACCGACGAACAACTCGCTAACTTGGAAACGACCCCTTTCCGTCACGACTTGCCGAAAGCCAGCAGCCAACGACCGATTTGGTACCTGGTGCTGGTTACCACCGCGTGCTTATTTGTCATGGACATTGCCAATCGTCGAATTTTGTGGAGCTTCGCCTGGATCGGGCCAATCTGGGCGAAGATGCTCGATCGTCCCGCTGAAGAAGCCCCTGTGGCTGAGTCGCTTAATCGCTTGAAGGCTAAAAAGGAGAAGCTCAACCAGGATTGGCTCGACACGTTTGCTCAGGAGGAATCGACCACGGATCCTTCCCCACCTAAGACGATCGAAGTACCACAGCAGCAAACTGCTGCATCGGCCGAAGCGACTCAGCCGAGCCTCGAAACGGACTCGCAACAAGGCTATCTCGACCGCTTACTACACGCCAAACGGCAAACACGACGGCAAGACGAAGAGCAGTAACCATGTCGACCTGCGCGACACGCATGTCATTTCGTGCGACACGCCTGTTGCCTCAACCAATGACCAATCATCTGAATCGACGTGTTTTTCCGTAGGTTGCGTCGTTCGCGTCTGCTGGCATGCTCTTTGCAACTCCCTGTGACGCGCGCCTGCATTTCCCCCAACAGATACATAGAGGTTAACGTGAACATTTCCCGTCGCGTATTCGTTGCGATTTCTCCTTGCTTGGTTCTTGCGATTGGCTCGATGGCCACAGCGGCCGACAGCCCAATTTCGAGCGACGCTCAAAAGAAGCTCGATGCGATTGTTTCGAAAGGTTTGTCCTACCTCGAAAAGAATGGCCAGGCCGACGACGGCAGCTTCACCGCTCAAGCAGGACCAGGCCTGACTGCTTTGGCCGTGACGGGAGCTCTTCGCAACGGCAAGTCGGTCGACGATCCGGTGGTCGCCAAGGGTTTGAAAGCGCTTGAAGGCTTCGTGAAACCAGACGGCGGGATCTATGGCAACGGTCGTTTACGAAACTACGAAACATGTGTTGGCATGCTTTGCTTTGAAGCGGCCAACGCCGACGGGCGATATAACGACACGCTCAAGAAGGCTCGCGAATTCGTCACCGGGCTGCAGTACGCGGAAGGAAAAGTCGCCAAGGATGACGTCTGGTTTGGTGGCGTTGGGTATGGCGGTCCTAGCCGTCCCGATCTTTCCAACACGGCCTACCTCGTTGAATCGCTCATCGAAACCGGCAGCGAAGCAGATGACGAAGCGATTCAGCGTGCCCTCGTGTTCGTGTCGCGTTGCCAGAACCTGGAAAGCAAGTACAACACGACCGAAGTCGCCGGCAAAGTTAACGATGGTGGTTTCTTCTACGAGATTCCTCGTGAGAAAGTCGATCCTTCGACTTCGCCGGAACGGTATACGGAAAACGGCGGCGTCCGTAGCTACGGCTCAATGACTTATGCCGGCTTGAAGAGCATGATCTATGCTGGTCTGACGAAGGACGATCCACGCGTGAAAGCCGCAACACAGTGGGTTTCCGATAACTACAGCGTCGAACAAAACCCAGGTATGGGCAGCGCCGGCTTGTACTACTATTACCACACGTTCGCCGCCGGTCTTGGGACCGCAGGTCTTAATGAAGTGACCGACGCCGAAGGCAACACACACAACTGGCGAGAAGATCTTATCAACGAACTGGCCGAACGCCAGAACGAAGATGGATCGTGGGCCAACGAAAATGGTCGCTGGTTCGAGAACGATAAAAACCTCGCAACGGCATTCGCCCTGATGGCATTGTCCTACTGCGATGCTGATTCTTCTAAACCTGCCGCTAATGCTGCAGAGTAAGCTTTCGCCTTGCCCTCGGAGTCCGCTCTTCACCATCGAGAGGAGCGGACTCTCTTTTTGCCATGCACGCTCCCATTGAACCCACCACCGCGAATCGCGTTTCTCAGGAAAACACCTGGGCTGGTCGCTTTGCACCGATGCGGCATCCCCTGATCCTTTGGCTGATCAACGCAGGCATCTTGCTGCTTTTGGCCGGGTGGATCATCTGGGACGCTCGGTTCTCTTCAACGTGGGATCACCTTCAACACGAACTGGGGCTTGCCGGTGAAAGTTCTACACTGGACGAGTTCGCCAACACGTTTTTCATCCGCTGGAAGATCTACTCGTTGGCTGCCATCGCCATCGTTTCAACGCTCAGCCTTTCAGCTTTGGCCGTTGGGCTGATGTTTGGTGGGCGCGGATATCGCTCGCTTGCCTCATGGATGGTCGTACTTTCATTGGCTTGTGGCTGGCTGGGTCTGCTGGCTGGCTGGGATGAAATGATCTGGGTCGGCAAACGACTCCGAATCGATTCGCATGTTGCCGCGTTCGAGCCAATTGCCGACTCGCTTCGTACCACGTGGCCTAAGCATGATGGCCAGCAAGATCATCTCGGCCCTTTTATGGCTTACCCCGCAGGAAAGCCAAAGACACTTATTTTGCTGACGACGCCTGAGATCGCAAAATCAGGACCGACGTTCAGCAGTGTCGAACGAAGTGACGCCGGAGGAATTCGGTTTCAGCTTTCTGGCAACGAGCGAGGCGTCTGGCTCGAATGGCACCCCGATGGCAACCAGCCTGATTCCTTCGTCGGTGGTTTGCTCGAACCGCATCATCTACTGCGAAGCGTTCCACTCGGAGATGGTTGGTACCTGGCTCGGTACGATCAAGCGGCCATGGCAAGTTAGTGCCGCCGCAGATAGTGGAAACGCCAAGGAAAGAAACGAGACCGCGTTATCCGGTCTCAGGAAACATACTGCGAACTGTGTCGACAAACAGCGATTCAATCGAAGAGTCGCTATCGATCGAATCTTGCAGTCGCGGATGCAGGAAGATCCGAACCTTCTTTACGTAGTCGTCAAACTGTCGTTTCGCTAACGTCTCGACCATCGGCGAGACATCGCCAAGCCCGCGATATTTTCCGCTGTTCTGATCCAACACGTCGATGTTGAACTGCACTTCCAACTTCACCGGTGGTGCATCGATCAAGATCTCGTGCGGAGCAACCCGCTTACCTAAATGTCGGGACAATGTCGTGGCAAACTGATCGCTCAGCTCGACCAGCCAGTCGTAAGGCCGACGAGCAATTTGATGAAACAGTTCCGGATGCTCGAAGTGAGAGTACTCGAACAATTGCTTGTACAGCCTTCGCGTCGGGCCGAACAGCCCTGCCAACAAGTCGCGAGCCGGACCGTTGCTGGCCGCTTCCAACATGACGTCAATCATCGGACGTTCGGTCAAACGAAAGAGCGAGTCAAGCTCCAACTGAGGACGCAACATGAAGAACGCACGCTGCAGCATGGCGGTCGCACTTCGTACGGCATGATGCCAGTAAACTTCGCTGAACATCACATACCGAGCAAAGACCATCATCTCGGCGGCCGTGCGGCCCTTGTTGGTCAGCGCGAGCTTATCGCCTGCTTCGTTCACGCACAGACTTGCGATCAGGCGCTGCTGATCGAAGTTCCGGCCATACGGAACCCCGGCATGCAAACTGTCTCGCTGAAGATAGTCGAGCTTATCGACATCGATCGGCCCGCTGATGACACTTTGCATCAGCTTCATTTTGGCGGTACGTCCTTTTTCCGAAAGGAAGCTGACGACGTCACGCGGATTGATTCCCCAGTCGTCACGCAGGCAATCGGCAATTTCCCCTTCCAGCAGAAAACTGTTGGCGAACAGTTCATGCTGGGGAACGCCGGTCAGCCGCATGTCTTCAATCGGATGGCAAAACGGCCAATGCCCCAAATCATGGAGCAACGCCGCGACGATCATCAGCTCGGCATCTGCGGTTTCGATGACTTCCGCGAACTCCGGCACATGAGCCAAACGCTGCAGGTAGAGCAGCATGGTGCGGTACACACCCAAACTGTGCTCGAATCGGCTGTGATGAGCGGCCGGAAAGACGAGTGAAACCAATCCCAGCTGGCTGATATGGACAAGGCGGCGAAATTCGGCCGTATCGACCAAGTGCCGAACCCGATCGGTCATCGGGACGTCCAAGTCTGGAGGGATACGAATCACATCGGATCGAGACTGCAGCCCAACCACTTCCGGTATTTCAAGGAGTTCACTCATGAGCGCCGGTATACCTGAATGAGGCCGCGATGGGAAGATGGAGGCAGTTAACCCTCCCTTAGGGTCCGCCGGGCGGACGCGGAATAAAGCGTCTAATCGGTATATAGATCGGCGTCCGCCCAGCGGACACTAAGGGAGGATAAAGCCCAATCTAGCCACTAAGGCTCCTTCGGTCTAAAATACTCGATTTCCCCCCGACACTTCGACGCTGTCCTGACCACCTGCGAGGAACAGAACCTTGTATCGCACACACACTTGCGGCGAATTACGAAAATCCGACATCGGCCAATCCGTTACCCTCGCGGGGTGGGTCGATTCGTACCGCGACCATGGCGGCGGACTTTTCGTCGACCTTCGCGACCGCTACGGCAAGACCCAGGTAGTTTTCAGCAGCGACAGCGGCGAGCAGACGCAAAAGCTTTCGCGAAGCCTCCGGAACGAAGACGTCATTCAAGTGATCGGCAAAGTCGATCCTCGCCCTGACGGCACGGTGAACCCCAAACTGATCACCGGCGAAATCGAAATCAAAGTCGAGAAGCTGACGGTCCTCAATAAGTGCAAGACGCCGCCGTTCTTCCCGAGCCAGCAAGACATGCCTGGTGAAGACTTGCGTCTGAAGCATCGTTACTTGGATCTTCGTCGCCAGCAAATGCAAGAGACCATGCTGCTGCGAAGCAAGATCATCAAGCTGATGCGAGACTACTTCGAAGAGCATCAGTTCATCGACGTCGAAACTCCGATCCTCGGCCGCAGCACGCCGGAAGGGGCTCGCGATTACCTCGTGCCCAGCCGAGTGCACCACGGCGAGTTCTATGCGTTGCCACAGTCGCCACAGCTGTACAAGCAGATCTTGATGATGGCTGGTTACGACCGCTACGTTCAAGTTGCTCGCTGCTTCCGCGACGAAGACCTTCGCGCCGACCGCCAACCAGAGTTCACGCAGTTGGACATGGAGATGGCGTTCTGCGAAATGGACGACATCATCGGTATCATCGATGGGCTCGTGCAGAAAGCTGCGAAGGAAGTGCTCGACATTCAAGTCGACGGTCCCCTGCCCCGCATGACCTACGACGAAGCGATGGAACGTTTCGGCCACGATGCTCCGGACCTTCGCTTCGGCATGGAGATTGTGGACGCGACCGACCTGGCAGCCGAAGCCGAATTCCGCGTCTTCAAAGCGGTTGCCGATGCTGGTAATCGCGTGCGAGGTATCTGTGCCAAGGGTGCTGCCGACAAGTACTCGCGTCGACTAATCGACGACATGACCTCGATGGTTCAGGATGACTTCGGTGCCAAGGGGCTGGCCTGGTTCAAAGTGGAAGCGGACGGAACGCTCAACTCGCCGATCGCCAAGAACTTCACCCCGGAACTGCTGGCGAAGTTCAAAGAACGCTTCGAGGCTGAGCCTGGCGACTTAATCCTAATTGTTGCCGACAAGTTCGAGGTGACTTGCAAGTCGCTTTACGGCCTGCGAAAGAAGCTAGGTGCGGAACTGAAACTGTACGATCCCGAAGCGATGCACTTCAGCTGGATTGTCGAGTTTCCGATGTTCGACTACGACGAAGAAGAAGGCCGCTGGGTTGCCATGCATCACCCATTCACCGCGCCTCGTCCGCAAGACATCGACTTGCTAGACAGCGATCCCGGCAAGTGCCGCGCGTTGGCCTACGACTTGGTAATCAACGGCAGCGAAGCTGGTGGTGGGACAATTCGTATCCACGACAATGCCACCCAGCAAAAAGTGTTTGGCCTGTTGGGCATGACCGAAGAAGACGCTAAAGAGCGTTTCGGCTTCCTGCTGGACGCCCTGCAATATGGTGCTCCACCGCATGGTGGGATCGCCCTGGGCATCGACCGCTGGGTGATGCTGTTTGGTCATCTGGACAACATTCGCGACTGCATCGCGTTCCCCAAAACCCAACGCGCGGCCGACCTCATGACCGAAGCCCCAAGCACGGTCGATCGCAAACAGTTGGAAGAACTCGCGATCAAAGTTCTGCGTTTGGACGAAGTGAAGAAGTAGTTCTTCAATCCTCCAGCTCAAACGTAAACACGTTCTCACCGCCGTCGACTACTTCGGCGGTGAGGCCGCTGGTTTCAGGTTTGGCGTACTTCTTGGGAACCAAATGGTTGGGGGCACCGCTCAGCGCTCGGTTCATCTCGTGAGTCATCCGGGAATATTCTTCGGGGCTCACAGACTCAGGATCAGGCAACGCCAGCACTTCTAGTTTGCGAATGGCCACGGTGTACGTTCCAGGAATGACGCCATCGCCAGGTTCGTACGTCCACAGCGTCACTTCTCCGTCGGCGTCTGTGTTACCAACGGCCCCTCGGATGTCTGCACCACCGAAAGTAACGGCGGCCCCTTCGACTGGTTTTCCTTGGTAGATCACGACTGCTTTTGCAGGAACGCGCTTGGGCAAGCCGGAATCGTCCGCAGCCGTACAGCCAGACGTGCCTACGATCAGAATCAAAATGAAAAGCTGATATCGAAGCATGAGTTCCACATCGGGGTAAGGAGTTTACAAAGAAGAATATGCTTCGCCGCCGTTGATCGAACCAAGAGCTCCCCACACACCGTAAGGACTTGGACCGGTGGTCGCTTCGACCGCAGTGGGATCGCCGGCATCGATTGTCTCTGGCACGAACTGAGTCGAACCATCCGCACGACCGCAGAGAACTCCGCCAGGATGAAAACTACTTGGCGTCCAAATCCCCCAACTTCCATCGTTATGAGCAATCGTGCAGCGAGGCGAGTTCGGAGGCAGTACGGTGCTAAAACCGGTAAAGAAAACGCGCCCTTCCGCCCAGCGACTTCCGGGAGCACGATGCACGTATGATTCCGCGGTTACCGGCACCGCAGCGTCGACTTCACCATTCACACCTCGCGCGGCCCAGCAATCGGCCGGACTGGAAGGGTTAGTGTTAATCCCAGGCGTAACGGCGACGTTCCCTTTCATCGTTCGCGTAATGTTGTTGGGACCCACAACTACTTCGCTGATGGCAAGCGTGTTACTCGTTCCATCAACAATGTCTCGAAACGCCAGATTGGTTTGCGTGACGAACAAGCCTCGCTTCGATGAACTGGTGTTATGGTTGTTACGAATGCTGTCGCCAACGCACAAATGGTAACTACGTGGCTTGCGTCCGGTGACATCGGCTCGCGAAGACCAATAGGGATCGGAAGGACAAAGAAGTTCGGGGATCAACGTATTTTGTTCGGCTGGATTCCAGTCGCCAGCTCCGAACGGTGTCGCCGCCCCGGAAGCTCGATTCCATACGGCCGTTTGTTCGATGTAAGGAAGCAGCGCCACGAAACCACTCGGGCGAGACGGCGCGGCCTGCATTTGTAACGCCGGAAATGCTCCGTGTGTGTCGTGATAGTTGTGCAGTGCCAATCCGACCTGCTTCATGCGGTTGGAACATTGCATGCGCCGCGCCGACTCTCGGGCCTGTTGCACGGCCGGAAGGAGCAAAGCAATCAGCACTCCGATAATTGCAATCACAACAAGTAATTCAACCAGTGTGAAACCAGCACGGCGCGCATGGCTATGGGAGAAGACATTCATGGCACACTCTCGTATTCCGGAGGAAGGGAAAAGGAAGGCAGAAACGACAGAGTTGTGAATCGAGGAGGAGGAGAAAACGGAGACAAAAGAAATCAAGTGAATTTATTGCGTTTGTTTGTGTATATTTCTTTTACGAAGACAGGTCAAGAAATTTATACCTATAAAAAGTTTCGTAGCTGACACCCTATATCACGCGGAATCATGACTTACGATCTGATATAACGAAGGGCTGTTTCACGTTGAATGCCGCAGGGAACGCGGTCTACCAGGTTACTTTTTAGACCCCCGGAGTTTGCATCTATGCGATGTCTTTCTGCTTCCCTTCTGACTCTGCTACTTCTTGCGTCGGTCGCTTCGGCCGAAGTGAAAACCGAAGTCATCGAATACCAAGTCGGCGACAAAACGTTCGACGGCTATCTCGCCTACGACGATTCCATCAAAGGCCCACGCCCCGGCGTGATTGTCTTTCATGAATGGTGGGGCCTGAACGATTACGCCAAGAAGCGAACCACAATGCTGGCCGAACTTGGCTACGTTGCGTTCGCCGCCGACATGTATGGCGACGGCCAGTTTGTTGATCATCCGAAAGATGCTGGCGCGATGGCGGGTAAAGTTCGAGCGAACGTCGACGAGTGGCAAAAACGGGCCACCGTCGCTTTGGACGTTTTGAAAAAGCAACCGCAGTGCAATCCAGATAAGATCGCTGCAATTGGCTACTGCTTTGGTGGGTCGACGGCACTGCAACTTGGCTACACGGGTGCCGACGTCGATGCGATTGCGACGTTCCATGCGGCTCTGCCAACTCCCAGCGAAGACCAAGCCGAAGCGATCGAAGCCAAGGTGCTTGTTTGCCACGGAGCCGACGACGGCTTTGTCTCTCAGGAATCGATCGACGCTTTCCAAGAGAAGCTCAAAGATGCCGAGGTCGATTTGAACTTTGTCGCATTCCCCGGCGCCGTTCATAGCTTCACCGTGGAAGACTCCGGCAAGCACAACAACCCTGGCATGCAGTACAACAAAGAAGCCGACGAAAAGTCGTGGGCCATGCTGCTTGATCTGCTGAACAAAGAACTGAAATAGCAACGCCGCAAAGAAAAAAGGACCGCCTACCTAGTGCGGTCCTTTTTTTGTTTCTTGGCGGACTAACGCCCCTCGAGATCGAAGTTGGCGACATTCTCTTTGCCAGACTCAACCGTGAATTTCAGTTCCGTACGAAGGTTGTATTTCGCCGGCAATGTTTCTTTCGACATGTTCGGAATCGCATCGCTCAGATAAGCTTTGACCATCTCATCGGTAACGTTTGGATTTTCGTTACCATTGGCAACCTCTTGCTTCTCGAGACGCTGCTTGGCTTGCGTCATTTGCTTTTCGGAATACTCCTGCGCTTTCGTTGTCACGATTCGCACGCGATGCTGACCGACTGCGGCCCCTTCAACATCTTCCTGCGGACACCGAAGCGAGAATTGCCCAGAGCTGTCGGTTTTTCCGTAGGAAGGCTTTCCACTCGAGTTCCCCGTGCTGTCGCCAATCGGCTCAAAGATGAGCTTTGCGTCGGCAAGGGGCTGACCGTCGAAGTTTACTATACCACTGACGGGCGCGTACGCTTCGCTTCCGCAGCCGCTAATCAACATCACCATCAAGCAGCCGAAGATGACAACCATCCCTTGAGATACGGCATGTCGAATTCTGACCGCGACAGAACTGGATGAGACATTCATGCTTTTCCCTAGTTCAGTTAGATACGAATAAATAAGAGCCAACGCTCCACGCAGAGAAGTGGAAACCGCAGAGCGTTTACGTTCATCGATCGACTGCGACTAGGCACCAGGAACGACTTCACTTCCCGAGATCGTAGCCAGGTTCCCCAACACGATTTGATCGATCGTTTCGGGAACGAAGCTGACGCTACCATCGACGCGGCCAAACTGAACACCGCCAGGGTGCATTGCCCCGAAGAATCGTTTGCACGCATCGGTCGAAACACCCAAGTCATTCGCCGTCGTCGCACAGACTTCGTAATCGGTGATACCGAAGGATGGCACCGGATAACCGACCGTGATCGACGACAACGCGTACGATGTATAGGTGTGTGCCCAGAACGTGCCACGCGTTGGATGGGTCGTGGTGTGTGCTTCACCGATCATCAACGTGTTGCTTGTACCGTCGGTCACTTCCCCGAAATAGGTTGGACGGCCGCCGTCCGACAGCGCCGGGAAAACCCCTTTGTCCTGAGAATTCGTGCCACCGAAGTGACGCGCATCGTCCCAGTATCGCGATCCATCCGAGCGGCCGGAGACTCCGCGGTAACTGCTCGATGCATAAACGCGGCTGCAACAAGTTCCCGATTCTGGCGTATGCAGCTGACCTGTGTCGATGTCGCTGGGGCAGTTGTAGGTGGCAATGGGTGTCTCGCGGACTTGGGCGTTGACCGACGAAAGCGAGTCCCGCGTCGAGTCGTACCGCTCAAACAGATTCTGTTGCTCGATGTAATTCAGAATCCCAATTCCCCAGCCCATGAAACCACGATCGCCGACCAGCCCGGTGTGGTTGTACTGACTCGATCCGATCGGGAACGAATTGTAGACATCGTGATAGGTGTGCGTGGCGAGCACGATCTGCTTGATGTGGTTGGAACATTGCATCCGCCGGGCTGCCTCGCGTGCTTGTTGCACCGCGGGAAGCAGCAAGGCAATCAGAACTCCAATAATGGCGATAACAACCAGAAGCTCGACTAACGTGAAACCGAAGCGCTTAGATGTCATATCCAACCTGCCTTTCAGATGAGAGTTGGAAATAAAAGACGAGATTTTTATCTGACACCTATCAGGTACAAATGTCAACACATCTTTGATCTTTTACAAAACCGGGGCCCGGAATTGTCGCAAAAGGATGACATTGCGGAAATCCTTGCCACTTTCCTACCAATAAGGATCATTTTTTCTCGCGGTTTTATCTCGACATGGGCTGTTGCAATGTAAGGTTTTACGCGAAACGGGGGTATCTAACGCTTCAATGCTGCGTCTGGTCCTTGCTGAAAACGCTTGAGCCAGCCGGCTAAAATTGCCCCTTGCATCGTCCCGGCCGCTTCGTATTCTGGGATGGTGGTTCCCCAGTAGAAACTGATGAGCCCGTCGGTGAACGGTCGCGTTTCGGCCAGAAACTGTTCCGCTTCTTCCTGAGAACATTTCAGCGGAAAGAATTCCTCGATCACCAACGGCTTGCCGATGTCGTAGACCTTAAGTGCGGCGATGGCTTTGTCGACTTTGCCTTTCTCGGGATAGAAATGAACGCTGACGAAATCGAGCGGACCGGCGACTTCTTCGCTGTAGAAAAGAGGCTTGGCATTGGGCCACACATGTGCCCAAGGAATGACGCCGACGGTAATCAGTGTTTGCTTGTCCTCGGCACGAATTGCGTCGGTAAGCTGCTTGACCCAAGCCGCGGCGATTTGCTTGTTGTCGCGCTGGGCAACGTCGTTGGTGATGCGTTGCACGAAATACTTTCCGCCTAGAGGCTTGCCAACTAGCCACTCGGTTGGATTTTCTCCCCCGCCAACCACTGGCTCGTTCATCAAGTCGTAGCAAAAGATGGCGGGGCTCCCGTTGCATGTCTTTGCAATCGCTTTCCAGAAGTTCGCTTGTACTTGCCAACGATCGGTTTCGTTCATCGCGTCGTACCAGGCCGGCACATCTTGCTTGTGGTAACACCCTAGCCCGGTCAGGTTCAAATACAGCTGCTTCTTCTCGGCCAGCTCGATTAACTTGGCCAACTGCTGTAGGTTCGTTTCGTTCGGCTGATCGGCCGTCTTCATGAATCTGGCCAGCTGCAGGTGGACGCGAATGACGTTCGCCCCCAAGGCTTTGATCTCGTCGAAATCTTCGTCGATCACATCCCACTGATCGTGCCAATAATCTTCGATCAAGTTCCCGTCGCGGTCGTGATCGTAGTTAACGCCCCAAACATAGAACGGTTCGTCCGAACCCCCTTGGCGAAAGTCTTTGCCATCGGGCGAAAGCGTTACCTTAGCAAGCGGCCGATTCGCCATGGCGATCGCTGGAAAGATGAATAACACAAGCAGTAAAGCGAAGCAGGTTTTCATGTTGGGGCTCCATGAAAGGCGTTTGCTTGAAAGAAAAGCAGACTCATTCGCAATTGTTGTGTTTTTCCTGCACAGTTGTCTAGCAATATTTTTCCGGGGATCAAAACCCTCGTAAAAATGAACGTTTTACGACGTGTGTTATAATCCCGTCTCTCGCTCAGCAAGCTGCAATGGCGAATCGGGACGCGCAAACTTCGCGCAGACTTTGTCAATACTTTGCGAACACTTACCCCCAGCAGAGCTACCCCGGAACAATCTCTTTCGCACTCCCCAGCAGACTTCGGCATTCCCCCGAATCGCCTTCAAGCAGACGCTACCCGGGTCGACGCAAAGAGCCCATTTACCCGGTTGGGGCTGAAGGGGATGCTTAGCCACAGAGGGCACAGAGATCACCGAGGGAAGAAACATAAAGCAGATTCCCTCTCCGGCAAACGGGTAGCCCATGGTTGCTTGCAACCTGGGGAGCACAGCGAATGGAGGTCTTTCTATTGGGTTGCCCACACACGAAGACCTCGATTCGGCTTCGCCTCCCCAGTTTGCAAGCAAACCGGGCTACCCAATTATTAAAACCCATCCTCAGTTTATCATTTCTTCCCCCTCGGTGATCTCTGTGCC
Organism: Bremerella sp. TYQ1; assembly: GCF_020150455.1. Taxonomy (NCBI): domain Bacteria; kingdom Pseudomonadati; phylum Planctomycetota; class Planctomycetia; order Pirellulales; family Pirellulaceae; genus Bremerella; species Bremerella sp. TYQ1. Next base: position 6,391,513 of record NZ_CP083740.1, on the reverse strand, counting down.
CTCTGTGGCTAAACTTCTTCCCCTGGCACCTTCGATGGAATCGATATAATGGCCAGGATGAATGATGCTTCTGTCCTACCTCCGTTTTCCATTTTGTACGAAAAAGGCCCCTGCATCTGTGTGCAGAAGCCGGCCGGGCTGCTGACTCAGGCACCTCCGGGAATCGACAACTTGGAACTCCAGCTTCGCGACTTCATCAAGCAACGCGAGCAAAAGAGTGGCAAGATTTACCTGGCGATCATTCATCGGCTCGATCGACCGGTCTCTGGGGCAATTGTTTTTTGCCGCAACGTCCGTGCGGCTCAGCGGCTGGCGGCCCAGTTCAGGGAACGCGCTGTCCGGAAAACCTATTGGGCAATCGTCGAAGGGCGAGTTCCCGACGGGGCCGGGGAATGGACCGACCATGTGCGGAAAATTCCGGATGTTGCCCAGGGGGAAGTCGTTGAAGCGGACGCCGAAGGCGCGAAAGTTGCCGAGCTCCATTTTCAAGTGCTCGCGCAGAATGAAACGCATAGTTTGCTCGAGATCGAACTCGGTACTGGCCGGTACCATCAAATTCGCCTGCAATGTTCGCAGCGGGGATTCCCAATTTTAGGGGACAACTTATACCAAGCGGGTGAAGCGTTCGGGCCTAAGGTGGAAGACATGCGGCGTCGGCATATCGCCCTGCATGCGCGGCAATTGCAGTTTCGTCACCCGATGGTCGACGAGATGGTGGACGTTACCGCGCCACTGCCGGCAGCATGGGAGGAGTCCGCTGTCTGGCAATCGCTTAAGCAGCAGTTGAACCACGAGGTACAAGCATGATTCGTCGTTACCGTATCGGCTGGCTTTATACGATGCGTGGAACTCCAATTCCTGATGCGACGCTCACCGTTGAAGACCACCGGATTGTCGTTATCGAGGAAACAGGGATCTGGAACGATGCGGTCGATCTTCGTGATTGGGCCGTACTGCCTGCTTTGATCAACGCGCACACGCATCTTGAATTCAGCAATTTGCATCAACCGCTGGGAACGGCTGGCATGCCGTTTCCGCAGTGGATTGCTGAGGTCATTCGTTACCGCCAAGGTTTCGGCGAGAACCTGGCCGTCGAAAAAGCTCAAGCGATTCGCAGCGGTTTGAAGCAATCGGCCGAGCATGGTGTTGGTGTCGTTGGCGAGATTGCCACGTTGCCGCTCATGGAAGCGGCCTACGATCGGCCAGACGTGCATGTCGTTTCGCTGTTGGAAGTGTTAGGTCTCGATCCAGCGGTCACCGCCGAACGTCTCGCTCAGGCAAAGGATCATGCGAACTACCCTTGGTCGCATCGCAACGTTTCGACAGGACTCAGTCCGCACGCGCCATATTCGATACGAACCGACATGATCGATCGCTGCGTCGAGTTGTCTCGTGAGCAGCAGCTTCCCCTGGTGATGCATTTAGCGGAATCGCTGGAAGAGCTTGAGCTTCTCGAGAAAGGAACAGGGCCGTTTCGATTGATCTTGGAGAACATGGGCCTGTTCGACGAGGCTGACTTCCCCGGCGGCAAAGGGGCGAGCGACTATATCCAACAGCTTTCAACAGCCTTCCGGGCAATGGTCGTGCATGGCAACTACCTGACCGACGCCGACATTGGCTTGCTCAAGCAGCACGCGGAATCGATGAGCGTTTGTTATTGCCCGCGGACGCACGCCTATTTCCAGCACGATCGCCATCCGCTTGAAAAGCTGTTGGCTGCTGGCATTCGAGTCGTGCTAGGGACCGACTCGCGGTCGTCCAATCCTGATCTCGGGGTCTGGGGAGAAGTGCAAGCGGTCAGCGAGACTTTCCCCAATGTTCCGGCCGAGCAGCTTTTGCCGATGGTGACTAGGGACGCCGCATTTGCGTTAGGTTTGGAAAACGAGTTCGGCACCATCCAGCCAGGTCGCCGCGCCATGGTATCGGCGTTTCCGGTCGGAGCCGAATGTCCCGATGTGCTGACCGCCATGCTTGCCGGCCAGCCGAGGCTTTGGAACTTGGGCGAAGGCTTAACGCAGCTCGACGTGGCCACTGCCTGATTTGACTTTGCCGATCTCGAAGACATCGCAGCCAGATTCGCCGAGCATTTTTTGCACGCTGGCTGCATAGTAGCTGCTGACGACGACGACCAGGCCGATCCCCATGTTGAAGACGCGGCCCATCTCTTCCTCTTCGATTTCGCCGAGTTCCTGAATCCAGGGGAAGACAGGTAGCTGTGGCCAGCTTCCCTTTTTGATCTCGACGTCGACATTCTTCGGCAAGATCCGTTCCAAGTTTTCCTGCAAGCCGCCGCCGGTGATGTGGGCGATGCCATGGACGACGTTCTTGATCTTGTAATGCGAAAGAACGTTGCGAATTGGCTGAACGTAAATCTTCGTTGGCGTCAGCAGTGTTTCGCCGACGGTTGCCCCGAGTGCTTCAATATGATCGTCCAGCTTCAGCCCGGCGATCTCGAAGACGACCTTGCGGACGAGGCTAAACCCGTTGGAGTGGATCCCGCTGGAGGAAATCCCGAGCACCACGTCTCCGTCGGCAATTGCTTTGCCATCGATCAAATGCTTACGATCGGCCACGCCGACGCAAAAGCCTGCCATGTCGTAATCGCCCACCTTATAAAGGTCAGGCATGATGGCCGTTTCGCCACCAATCAGTGCCGAGTCGCTTTCGACGCAGCCATTGGTGATACCCGTTACCAGCTGTTCCAGCAGTTCCGGATCGTCTTTCCCCATGGCGATATAGTCGAGAAAGAAGAGCGGTTCGGCCCCACAGCAGATTGCATCGTTCACGCACATGGCGACTAAGTCGATGCCGACGGTATCGTGCTTGCCGCTATCGATGGCCAGCTTGATCTTCGTACCGACACCATCGGTGCAAGAGATCAGGACAGGGTCTTCGTATTTCCGCTTGAACAGGGCGTTGTCGAAGTCGAGCTTAAATAGCCCGGCGAAACCGCCGTCCAACTGCATCACGCGAGGCGAAAAAGTCCGCTTAACCAACCGTGGAAGACGGGACATCGATTCTGCATACACGTCGAGATCGACGCCGGCATCTTTATAGGTGGCTTTTGCCATTACTTACTTCTATCGGGGCGGAAGGTTAGCAAACAGAGACCAAGATTTTCGAACCCACCGCCCAAGTTGTCAACGCACCTAATACCAAGCCCAAAGATGTGGCTAGGCGCACGTCTCTACAAGATAGGGATGTTCCGCTGGCGATGCCGGATGGTTGCCGTTGTCTTCGCTACCTGGCCAAGTTTCCGCTGAATCGCTGGCGTTTGCCTCAGAAGACGTAGGCATCTTACAACAAGTCACGAAAAACGTTCGGGGGGGATGCTCGCTCAGGTTTTGGGCAGAATTGCCTGGGGCTCTAGCATCTACGGAGGGAACTGTGTTCAAATGCGGGGGTCGGCATGGTTAAAATAAACCGGCAAAATCGGTGAAATGGGAAATTTGCTCCTAGGCGGAAGCAGGCTTTCCATTCTTTTGGCCCAATGATTGCGGTTACTGTGGGCCGACTGGGGGGACCGAAAACGGGACGGCACTCCGTTCCCGTACAAGCGCACGCGGCAGGTAGAAATCCTTCGAATCAGCAAACTCCACGCAGGACCTACGCCTTAGCCCTAAGCTATTATTTCGCCAGACGATGCATCACGTGTTTTGAAGAAAAAAAATTGGTTTTAGGAGGGGCGTCTTCTCCGGTCTGCCGCGAATTGGGTGGTAGTGTTTCAGCACACTCATTCAATCGAGGTCTTAGGAGGTTAGATCGGGACAGTCGCCTATGCTTATGGTTCATCCGCATCCGGAGCTGCAATTTAGTCATGTGCTTCCTTATGGAGCAATTCTGCACGAACGCGGCGTACGGTTTGTTGTATTCAGCCGATCCGCCACGGCGATGCGACTATTGCTATACAACAACGTCGATGATCGCGAACCAAGCGAAATCATCGACTTCGACCGCGAGACCGATCGCTGGGGAGATATCTGGAGTATCTTCATCCCCGGACTATCGGCCGGTCAGCTATATCACTTTCAAGCCGAAGGCCCATACAACCCCGACGAAGGCATGCTCTTCGACGGTCGTGCCCGGCTGATCGATCCTTACGCGAAAGCCTTGGCTGGAACTTTCCAGTCGGCCGACGACGGGATCATTCGCCCACCCAAGTGCGTGGTCGTTGACGAAAGCTTCAACTGGGAAGGGGATCGCCATTTAAAGCGAGACCTGAGCGAGACGATCATCTATGAGATGCACGTCAAAGGTTTCACGGCGCACGAATCGAGCGACGTGGAACACCCAGGCACCTATCGTGGTGTGATCGAGAAAATTCCGTATCTCAAGTCCCTGGGCGTGACCGCGGTCGAGCTGATGCCGATCCACGAGTTCCCGATCATGGACATGGTGACCGGAAAAACGCCGACGCGAGGCAACTATTGGGGTTACGACTCCATGGCGTTCTTCGCGCCGCATCGTGGCTATGCCGCCAGCAAAACGCCTGGCGGTCAGGTCCGCGAATTCAAAGAGATGGTCAAAGCCCTTCACCAGGCCGGCATCGAGGTGATCCTCGACGTGGTTTACAACCATACCTGTGAAGGGAACGAAAAAGGCCCGATCCTCAGCTTCAAGGGGCTCGAGAACCAGGTCTATTACATGTTGGCCAACGGTGGCCGCGAGTATAAGAACTACTCCGGTTGCGGTAATACGGTCAACGGTAACCATCCGATCGTTCGCGAAATGATCTTTAACAGTTTGCGTCACTGGGTGCACAACTACCACGTCGACGGCTTCCGTTTCGATCTCGCATCGATTCTCAGCCGTGACCGAAATGGTAACCTGGTCGCAAATCCACCATTGGTCGAAGCGATTGCTGAAGACCCGATGTTGGCCGATACCAAGATCATCGCCGAAGCTTGGGACGCCGCGGGCGCCTATCAGGTCGGTTCGTTCGCCAACTTGCGTTGGGCCGAATGGAACGGTCGATACCGCGACGATATCCGTAGCTTCTGGAAAGGCGAGCCGCACAAGCTGGGGGCGTTGGCCACTCGCTTGGCTGGTTCGAGCGACCTTTACCAGGCCGGCGGACGTCAGCCGTATCACAGTATTAACTTCATCACGTCGCACGACGGTTTCCCGATGAACGACTTAGTGTCGTACAACCATAAGCACAACGAGGCTAATGGCGAAGGAAACCGCGACGGAGATAACCACAACCTGAGTTACAACTATGGTGTGGAAGGCCCCACGAAACGGGCCAGCATCGAGAAGATCCGTAACCAGCAGATCAAGAACATGTTCTGCACGCTGTTGCTCTCGCAAGGTGTGCCGATGGTTCTGATGGGTGACGAAGTTCGTCGTACGCAGCATGGCAACAACAACGCCTACTGCCAAGACAACGAAATTTCGTGGCTCGACTGGAAACTGGTCAAAAAGAACGACGAGATGCGACGCTTCGTGCGTGCACTGATCGCCTTCCGCCGCGACCAGCCAACGGTTCGTCAGAAGCACTTCCTGGGTGGCTTCCCCACCGGGCGACGTGGCCTGTACGACGTGAACTGGTACAACAATCTCGGCACAGCCGTCGATTGGGACAGCGGCGACTCGATGCTTTCCTGCCTGTTGGCAGCACCAAGCAAAGAGAACGACCCGGAAGCGATCGGACGCGATGTGTTGCTGTTGATGAATGGTAGTGCTTCGCCGCAACAGTTCATCTTGCCCCCAGTGGCCAAGGGAACGAGCTGGCGAATGTTCGTCGACACGGCTGCCACCTCGCCGAGCGACGTCTACCCCGATCTCAACGGCCCACGCCCACCAGCGGCCGGTAAGTTCGTGATGCCAGAACGGAGCGTGCGAATCTACGTGGCCTCACGTTAATCGCTCGCCCACAAGATAAAACCAACCTAAAATGGCGGCTTGAAAACAAGCCGCCATTTTTCTTTTCGAATGCGTGGTCGGAAAGAAGTTTAGCCACATAGGGCACAGAGATCACCGAGGAGAGGAAGCCTAGCCACGGAACCGTCTTGTTCGGGTAACCCACGGTTGTTTGCAACCTGGGGAGGCGAAGCTGAATCGAGGTCCTTGGGTCGCGGCAAAGCAAACGAATAACGCAACGGTTACGGACGATGAAAACGAACTGCCCTATCAATATTTGAGGTGTCAGAATGAACGGTCGTAAGCCTCTCGTGCAGTTTTCTATCGCGGAACTGGTTACCGTACTGACGATAGGGTGCCTTGTCGTGGGGGCGATGTGGGCACACGAGATTGTTTCGAACTTGGCACTGCTGGTGGCTATGGGAATTGTTATTGGCAATCTGATCGTGATCGCCGTAGCGAGAAACCAACCGCGGACGTTTGCGATCGGCTTCACTTTAGCAGCGTTTAGTTACGCTGTTTTGTCTTTGATTGTTGAACATCGAATTGGAGAAACGTCCGAGTTTCGTCTTGATCGAGAGCTTCCCACTACGAAATTATGGATGGAACTGAGGGAGCCGATTACCCGCGAGTATTTTTACTTGGACGACAAGTTAATCCCAGAATCTAGGAAACCAACCTTCTTGGAGGACGGTAGAACCGTCGTCGACAAGGACGGAACGAAGCTTGGCAGAGTTTCGTCACTTGGGGGATCCAAGCTCAAGATAAAGGAATCACCCTCCGGTACAATGTTTATACGAACTGGATTTGTTGTGTGGACACTCCTGCTGGGCTACCTCGGCGGCAAATTCGCCGTCGGATTCCGCCGCTATCAAGACCGCCAATCCATTGAGCCCAAGCCCCAAGATTCCTCCAACCTTTCGTAGGATGGCTGCGCCTTCCGAGTCGATAGCCATCGCTTGCCACCCTATGGGAACGAATCGTGACGACGCCTTTGGTTCTGCTTTCTCCTCGGTGAGATCTCTGTGCCCTCTGTGACTAAACCTCTTCCCAAACAACGTTCCCAAGAAAAGAACAACGCCAGGCAGGTTGCCTGGCGTTGTCGCGTTTTTGACTGAGCGAGTAAGTCGCTTAGACTTTGCCTTCGGCGGGGACTTCAAAGCCTTTGCGGTATTCGCGGCTGAGGTATTGGTCGGCTTTGTCGTTGTTGATGAACGTTTCGCTCTTCGGATCGAACGACAACATTGGGCCGAGCTGGACACCTTCCTGATCGATATTCACTTTGTTGTCGCGAAGATGATCTTGAACGCGTGCCATCGTTGCACGGACGTCTTCGGTCGTCTTGATCGCTTCCATTCGTTCCAGGCATTCGTCTGGAGAAACATGGTCGCCCATCTGGTACGAAATCAGCCCGGTGTGACACAACGCGCTTGAAAGGTGACCTTCCAGAATGTCGCCGTTGAGGTGATTCACATCTCGGCTGCGAACGGCCTGAACGAAATTGTCGTAGTGGTTTTGATCGCCACCACCACTGAAGTCGCGGATCTTGTTGCCATCTTTATCGAAGGCGGAACCGGAGTGATACGTGGTCATCACGACGTAGCCATCGGTACCTTCGAAGATGACACCGATCTTCGAGCCCTTGTAGCTGACGCTGCTGGTCTTCAGCTTCTTGTCGTAAACCAAGCCACGGACCTCGAACACGAGCGACTTATCGCCGTAATCGTGCACAACCACTTGGGTGTTTGGCGTGGTGCCGGCATCTTCATAACCGAAGCGACCGCCGTAGCTGATGACCGCATTGCTCAGTTGATTGGCGTTGAGGCCCCAACGAGCGAGGTCCATCTGGTGGATCCCCTGGTTGCCCAAGTCACCGTTGCCGAACGGCATTTGCCAATGCCAGTCGTAATGGAACTGAGGACGCGTGACGTCTTGCATTTGAGCTGGGCCGAGCCACAAGCTGTAGTCAACCGTCTTGGGCGGTTGGTACTTACCCTTCGGGCCGATGCTTTTGCGCGGCTTGTAACACAAACCGCGTGCAACTTTGACGTCGCCGATCTTGCCACTGTGCACAAAGTTGATCGCTTCGATCATGCCTGGGTTCGAGCGACTTTGAGTACCTGCCTGGCAAATACGATCGTACTTGCGAGCCGCTTCGACGACGCGACGGCCTTCGCTAACGTTATGGCTGACAGGCTTTTCGACGTAGACGTCTTTGCCGGCTTGCAGCGCCCAGATCGCTTGCAGCGAGTGCAGGTGGTTCGGCGTCGCGATGCTGACGATATCGACCGATGGATCGTCGAGCACTTTGCGGAGGTCGGTCTCGAACTTTGGCTTGTGGCCATCCTGACGCTTGGCGACCCCTTCCACTTTGCTTTCATGGAACTTCGAGTCGACGTCGCACAGGTGGGTGATGATGATGTCGTCGCGATTGGTGAAACCGCCGATGTGGGCGTTACCTCGGCCGTTCAAACCGACCACGGCCACATGCAGCTTTTCGTTAGGGCTCTTGCTTTGCTTTTCAGCGGCGAGCAACGAAGTCGGCGCCGCAAACGCAGCAGCAGCCGCGGCGGCGAACATGGAATCTTCAAGGAACTCGCGGCGAGTCTTGCGAATCGTCATGGCATCTGCCTTTGTGTTGAAAAAGAGTTGATGGGCGGTGGGAGGGAGGGAACTACCAGGGGCACTCGTCGGACCGACCCAATTCAAGACGCAGATCTGCGTTGCAATTCGTAGGTATGAGCCGAAAAGAGATGTCTCTGAAGCCGCTTTAAAGATAACTAAACTTAGAAATCCTGACAACTATTTCGGCCCTGACAGAGGGTGATCATCACAGCTTTCCGAAACCGCGAATCCGACTAACCCGAATTCTCCTTACTGACCGGCAGGCATGACCCACAACGATTGCCGGCGGAAGCGGTCGAAAACAGGCTCCAAAAGCCTTGCAAATGCCTTGATAGATGTCGTGCCAAGCAAGGGCGAATGACTCGACGATTATCGGGCTCAAACCAGTTTTTGATAAATCAAAACTACGACGAGATTTTGACGCGTCAAAACTATCCAAATTTCGCCACGGCCCAGTCGGCCAGAGAAGGCCACAAACGATCCAAAAGAACCATCGCGTAGCCTGTCTTACTGGGGATAATTTCATGCTTTCCAGCACGGATCGCACGGAGCGTTAGCTTGGCGATATTTTGGGGCGTGCGAGCGAACTTTCCGACCGCTGGCTCCTTGCCCCGCTTCTCGATCACCGAGGCCGAAAACTCACTGCTTGTCGTGCTCGGACTGACCAAGATGACGTCTATTTCTTTGGTCGACAGTTCGGCCCGCAACGCATCACTAAAACCATGCAAAGCGAACTTGCTAGCACAGTACTCGCTCTTGCCAGGAACGGCCCGATGAGCGAGGACCGAAGAGATATTACAGATGGCCGGCGTGCACCCTTTTTCGAGCATCGGCAGGCAGATTCTCGTGAGCTCGACCGGGGCGAAAAAGTTGACCTCCATCAGCTGCCGAAGTCGTTCCGGGGACGCATCTTCAAAGCCCCCATACGCCCCGATGCCGGCATTATTCACCAACACATCGAGCCCCTGAAACGAACGCTGCGCCTTCTCGCGAAGGCGCTCGCGGTGACCTGAATCCGTGATATCGCCGGCCAGATAATCGGCGTCAGCCCCCTTCGCGTGAACGACCTCGAGAAGCTCTTCCAGCCGCTCTTCACGCCGCGCCGTTAACAGCAGTTTCGCGCCAGCTTCTGCTGCCTGAACCGCCAAGGCGCGACCAATCCCCGACGACGCGCCGGTCACCAACATCCGCAATCCATCAAGCTTTCGCCGCATCAGGCAACATCCCCGACAGTGTCGGAGTTTTCCTGATCAGATACAGGGTCGTAAGGACGAATCACGGCGTCCGGATTCTGGTTCTCGATACGCCCCAAATGCGCCGTCGGAATGCGGCAATGCACGAATAACTTCTCATTGCCATAACGCTTGGAAACAACCTCGCCGTGGGTCGCCAAATAGGCAACCAACTTGCCGTTGTCGACGTTCGCTTCGATCTCGACATCCGAGAACGATTTGCTCAGAGCGTCACTCACGGCGATGGCCAGTTTATCGAGCCCTTCGCGCGAAACGGCACTGACAGGAACCGACCCTGGATAGCGGCTTTGCAGCTGCTCTAATCGCCGAGCATCTTCGATCCGATCGACTTTATTCAGCACAAGAAGCGTGTTCTTCTGCTCGATGCCGATTTCCTCTAAAACGTCGTAAACCGCGGCAATTTGCTGCTCTGCCTCAGGGTTACTTGCGTCGGCAACATGCAGCAGAAGATCGGCCTGATTGGCTTCTTCCAGCGTCGCTTTAAAGGAAGCGATCAAACGGTGCGGCAGATCACGGATAAAACCGACCGTATCGCTCAACAAAACCGGCCCCCAATGCGGCAAACGCCACCGCCGAGTCCGCGTGTCGAGCGTAGCGAAAAGCATGTCAGCTGAAAGAACCTGGGCTGACGTCAACGAATTCATCAGCGTACTTTTGCCGGCGTTGGTATAGCCGACCAGGCTGATGGTCATCGACTCTTTTCGAGCGGCCACTTCGCGCTCGCGACGCTTGGCAACTTTGTCCAAATCGTCCTTCAAATCGCGAATGCGTTTCTCGACCAACCGGCGGTCGACTTCCAACTGCTTTTCCCCAGGGCCACGCATCCCGACGCCCATCTTGATACGGTCCAAGTGAGACCACATTCGCTTCAATCGAGGGAGCGAATATTCAAGCTGAGCGAGTTCAACCGCCAGACGCGATTCGAGCGTCTGGGCATGGGTCGCGAAGATATCGAGAATAAGCTCGGTGCGGTCGATCACCTTGCGCTTCGTTTCGCGTTCCAAGTTGCGAGTCTGACCTGGGGAAAGCTCGTTGTCGAAGATAATGACATCCGCTTCCGAAGCTTCGGCGCAGAGCGTCAATTCTTCAATCTTCCCTTTCCCTAGATAAGAGCCAGGATCTGGCTTGTCTCGCTTTTGGGTCAGCTTTCCAACCACCGTCGTTCCTGCCGTCGTCGCGAGGCCGTCCAATTCTTCGAGCGGGTCGTCCGAGTACTGGACCGAGGGATCCAACAATTTGACCAGAATGGCATTTTCCTGAGCGACGCTCTGTTTACGATCTCGTTCTGTCACAAGCGGTGCCTGCTTTTCCTTTCTTTGCCGGTGCCGCGGCGAGAGATGACTTGCGGCACGGGAAACGTTTTCGGCTGCTGATTACCGTCCAGCGACCGTCCTTTTAATTCTAACCAGCCCTGCCAGCGTAGCGAAGATGCTTTCACACCCCCTGTGGGTAAGAATTTGCGGCTGAGAGATGGCATTTTTCGCCCTGTTTTTCCCCTGGGAATAGCGGCGATATATTCCGTCTTCTAAACTACAGTAGAGGTTAAACCCCGCGAAAAGTTCACCATTTACCCAATACCTTCCAAGGAAGACACCCATGCAATTGCAACTCGGCCGACGTCAATTCCTTCAATCGATGGCAGCCACCGGTGCCGCATTGACCCTCGGTTCGCCACTTTTGGCTGCCGATGCCGACAAGACAGCCCCTTTCAAGATCTCGCTGGCCCAGTGGTCCCTGCACCGCACCATTCGCAGCGGCAAGCTCGATAACCTCGATTTCGCCAAAACCGCCAAGGAAGAATGCGGCATTGAAGCGATTGAATACGTCAATCAGTTCTTCAAAGACAAAGCCAAGGACGAAAAGTACCTGGCCGAGATGAACAAGCGAGCCGACGATAACGGCGTGAAGCAACTGCTGATCATGGTCGACGGCGAAGGCGCTTTGGGCGATCCGAACGAGGCGAAACGTAAGAAAGCTGTCGAAAACCACTACAAATGGGCTGAAGCAGCAAAAACCCTCGGCGGCCACTCGATCCGCGTCAACGCCCAGAGCGGTGGTAGCTATGAAGAACAAATCAAGCTGGCAGCCGACGGTTTGGCTCAATTGAGCGAATTCGCCAAGGGCTTGGGCCTGAACGTCATCGTCGAAAACCATGGCGGCCTATCGTCCAACGGCGAATGGCTTGCTTCGGTGATGAAGACGGTCGACATGGACAATTGCGGCACGCTGCCTGACTTCGGCAACTTCCGCGTCAGCAAAGACGAAATGTACGACCGCTATAAAGGGGTCGACGAACTGATGCCATTCGCCAAAGCGGTCAGCGCCAAGTCGCACCACTTCAACGACGAAGGCATGGAAACCAATACCGATTACTTCAAGATGATGGACATCGTCGTCAACAAGCATGGCTATCACGGCTATGTCGGCGTCGAATGGGAAGGGGGCAACCCAGGCGAGATCGAAGGAATCGTCCTGACACGCAAGCTTCTGGAAAAATGCCAAGCGAAGCTAGCAGGCTAGCACGTTAGCTTCGGGTGCCATGCTCACGTCCGCGTGGGCATGTCTCTCCTCTACCTGGCACGCCCACGAAGACGTGAGCGTGGCACCCAACACGACCAGAAGACCAAAAACAAACCCCGGTGCGAAACTGCCCCGGGGTTTTCTTTTGCGCGAATTGCTCGGAAAAACTCGGCTCAGGCAACTATTTGGAACTATTTTGGGAAAAATTACCCGGTCGCAAAGAGACATCTCCTCGAATGCGAAATTGAAGGCTGCCTAATTCTTGTGCACGACCACCCCTGCCCAAAAAAGTCGCGTCACTGCAACCAGATTGTGCATGCAATGCTGGCGGCCGTAAGTGCTTGCACTGCAGTCACTTCTACGCTGGTCTTGACTCGAAACCAATGATTCTGGCATACCGTTACACATCGCATGGCGAACACAGCCATGACGGTGCCAATAGTCCTCAGTCGTTTCCAGGAAGGAGCCTCGCACATGTCCCAATACAACCAAGGCACGAACCCTTACCCGCAGTCGCAGCCAGCACCGCGTCCGGTTTACCCAAATACCACCTTCCCACCTCAGCAGCACAGCCAGCCGCAGTATCACGCGCCCCAGCCGACTGCGACCGAAGGTGCTTACGCCACTTCGCGTCCGACATTCACCGGCACGCCACAAGCTCCCGTTCAACCGGCAGCTCCAGCTGGCCCAGCTCTGAATGTCGCCCCGACGGCCACCTTCGAAGAAAAGAAGGCGGAATGCGTTCGCATCGCTCGCGACTTTTTCCGCGGCGTGCCTGATTGGGTTACGTACTTCCGTGAAATCCTCGGTGTGGAAGGCGTCGTTCATCGCCTCTTCCCTCAACCGGAAGAATTCACCAAGTTCGAGCAGTCGGAAGAGTACAGCGAAATCCAGCTGATGATCGTCAAGCTGCGTGAGCGTACCAACGTCCAGAACGAATCGAAGGAACCAACTCGCGTGATCACCGTGCGCCTGCCAAAGAGCCTGCACGAGTCACTCCGCGTCGAAGCTCACTCGCGACGTACCAGCATGAACAAGCTGTGCATCTCGAAGCTGCTTCAAGTCATCGACGATTCGATGATCCCGAACGACTAAGCATCCAAGCCGCCGAAGGCCGCCACCGACAACGGTAGCGCGGCCTGGCTTGAATCGAGAAAACCTCGCCAGGTGGAAGCACTTTGCGTGCTGGAACCCCACACCGCCCGGCATCACTCGCGCTCAAACGCGCCACTCGTACGTGATGAACCCCATCCGCATGGGTGGCCGCGCACTTGAATTTCATTGCGGCTGAGGACGAAAAGGGTCTGGCATTTTCGCTAAGCGAACCTGCCGGCCCTTTTTTCGTGTCCTTTCGCGGAAATCCGAGTACGATTTCCCTTTGGTTTCAACGAATCTAGTTATTACAACAATGAGTATCGTTGGACATTGTCATCTCCCCAGCAGCAACTGAAATATGATGAGTAGCGAAGATACGGTCGTCGCCACCCCCGAGTCGATCGTCGAAAACAAACCGAGACGCCAGCCACCCTACGGCGTGATCTTGCACAACGATCACATCAATACGTTCGAGTTCGTAATCGAAACGCTGCGCAAAGTCTTCGGCTACGAATTGGAAAAGTGCTTTCATCTGACGATGGAAGCTCACGAGCAAGGACGCAGCCTCCTGTGGTGCGGAACATTGGAAGGGGCTGAACTCAAGCGCGAGCAAGTTCTTTCGCGCGGTCCCGACCCGGTGATGAAAGCCAAAGGGGCCCTTCCCTTGCGTGTCACCCTGGAAGAAATGCCGCAATAGCCGCGAGCCAGGGTGATCCCCCCGTTTGCGAAAATCGGGTAACCAAAGATAATTTGCGGTATGAATACGCCAACCGCCGTGCCCGATGCTGGGCCAGTTCTGAACATTTCTTCCTATTTGTTTGCTTCGCTGACCGATTTGAAGCCGCTGCGCGACTCGCTGCGCCGCGCCTGCAAGAAGCTCGATCTGCGAGGAACGATCCTGCTGAGCACCGAGGGGATCAATCTCTTCGTGGCCGGTCCGGAAGAAAATGTCCATAAACTTCTGGAAATACTTCGCAAAGTTCCTGGGCTAGAAAAGCTGGAAGCGAAAGAGAGCTTTACCAGCTATCAACCGTTTCGCCGGATGTTGGTGAAGATCAAGAAGGAAATCATTGCGTTCGGGATCGATGGCATCGAACCGGCCGAGCGGACTTCCCCTAAGCTTCCGCCGCAACAACTCAAACAGTGGCTCGACGAAGGCAAACCGCTTCTGTTGTACGACGTTCGCAACGATTACGAAGTGAAAGTCGGCACGTTCGAAAAGGCGGTCCCCGCAGGGATCGATACCTTCCGCGATTTTCCCGAAGCAGTGGCCAGCCTTCCAGAAGATGCCAAGTCGACCCCTGTCGTGATGTTCTGCACCGGCGGCATTCGTTGTGAGAAGGCTGGCCCCTTCATGCAGCAAGCCGGCTTCAACGAGGTTTACCAACTGGAAGGTGGCATCCTTAAATATTTTGAACTCGTCGGCGGCGACCACTACCAAGGAGACTGTTTTGTCTTCGATCAACGTGTGGCAGTCGATCCGAAGCTGCAAGAGTCGGCTGTGGCTCAATGCTTTGCCTGCCAAACGCCATTAACCACCGAAGAACAGAACTCGCCGCTGTACGTCCCCGGCACGTCTTGCCCTCACTGCTTCAAATCGGCCCAGGAAACGATGGCCGAAGTAATTGCCAAGCGACAAGAGAAACTCAAACAAGTCACTTCGCCGTTGCCAGGCAGTATCCCTTACACCAATACGCGGCGGATTTTTGTTTCCTCCGAACAAAAAGGGAAAACGCTTTACGAAGTTCTCGCCGAAAAAGTCCCTGCGGCATCGCATGGCTTTTGGGAACGTATGGTCGCTCAGCAATTGCTTGTCGAGATCATCCATCACCAGGACGAGCGGTTGCAGGAATTCCATGCGGCCGATCCTAATGTGCCCCTTAACGCCGGCCAACTCTTCGAGCAGCGTTATCCCGGAACCACCGAACCTGACGTCAGTACCGACATTCAAATTTTGTACGAAGACTCGGGGATGATTGTCGTCAGCAAGCCGGCCCCGCTGCCGATGCATCCTTGCGGGCGGTTCAACAAGAACTCGCTGATCAGCTTCCTCGAACAAGTTTATCATCCTCAAAAGCTGCGGATCGCGCATCGTCTCGATGCGAATACGACCGGGGTGGCCGTACTTTCGCGAACCAGCGCGGTGGCTCGCCAGATTCAGCCGCAGTTCGAGCAAGGCAAAGTCGAAAAGCGATACCTGGCGTTAGTGCATGGGCATCCAGCGGAAGACGAGTTCATCTGCGACGAACCGATCGGCACGTCTCGCGTAACCGGAGGTGGACGTCGCGTCGAAGCTGGCGGACAAGAGTCGCGCACCGACTTCCTTGTGAAGGAACGATTCGACGACGGCACTGCCCTGCTGGAAGTTTCTCCGAAGACCGGACGCACGAATCAGATTCGCTTGCACCTCTGGCATCTCGGCTACCCGATCGTCGGCGATCCGATGTACCAGCAAGGGGGCGTCATGCAGCAGAAGCAAACGCTCGGCGTCGAAGAACCACCAATGTGTTTGCACGCTTGGGAAGTTCGGTTCCGTCATCCGCAAACGGCCGAAATGGTCACCTTCCAAGCCCCTGCGCCCACCTGGGCGACGAGTGAAAAGCCATAGAGCCTCGCGTTCAGCCAGGCTTACGAGGAAGTCCGGTCTTTGCGTTTTCCAATCGCGGTGCGGAAGACGCCTTGATGATTGAGCGCCGCTTGCCGACGTTCCTCCGAGGAAAGCTCGGCCGGCATTCTCGCCAAAATCCCCACGATCACCACCGCACCGATGCCGCACAAGAAGACGAGCACTGGTTGATACCGAGCATCGCCAGGCATGTCGCTCGCCACAGCAACAAGCGTGTTGAGCCATGGGTTGGCCTGGATCGTTTCTGTGGTAATCATCCCCTGAGCGAAGACCAAGCTGTTGTGCGTCGCATGAAATAAAATCGCCGGCAGAATACTACGCGACTGTACCGCAACAAACCCGATCACCAGGCCAAAGATCGTCGCGGGAATCGATTGCTGCAAAATACCATGCAGCAATCCAAAGAAAATGGCCGCAATGCTGATCGCTGCCCACTTATGACCAATGTGCCGCATGCCGGAGAGGATAAACCCACGACAGGCAAACTCTTCGCAAATGGCAGGCAAAATCGCAAACAACAAGAAGATCTCGAAAACCGGCAGTTCGGCCGTACTGCCGAGCATGTTCTGCAATTGGTCCTGCAAGTCTTGTGACATCGGAATTGTGTTCTGGATAATGTCACGAAGATAGATCGCATAGGGATGCAGACAGATCGCGAGAATCGGTGCCATCAGGATGGCGGCGAAAACCCTCGGGTCGAGAATCCGCAGCAGGAATGTCTTTTTTACGCTACGCGTGAATATGAAAGCGGCAATCACCACCGGCAACAGAATCAACACAATCTGGTTGGTCAGCATGTATTGAATCAGAGAACCAGCACCCAACTTACCTTCGGCATCGGTGCCCGGCATGATGTATTTGCCGACCATGTGGGGAAGCGCGAGCAGGACGATCCCCATCACGAATGCTCCCGCGGCCGATGGCGTATCTTGACGGTCTCGCCAAACCTTTCGCAGCCAGGCCTGGAGACTGAATCGTTCACTCTCGCGGAACAAAACCGATTCGTTATTGAACTGATCGATCGCCCAGCGAATCGCCACCCAGATACAAAACGCGGTCACGCCGAGCACAGGCAGGGTGTACGTCGCCGCTTTGGTGTAGTCCCCTTCCATCAGCGACTTCAGCAGGAATGACATCCCGCTAACTGGAATCAAAGACGTGCCGAACGTCAGTTCGGTGTCCGGAAGAACCGGCAACACGACCAGCGGCAAATTCAACATCAGCAGCGGAAGAAGGTAGTATTGCCCTTCCTTGCTACTGCGAGCCATTGTCGCGATTGCCAGCGCCAAAGCACTAAACAGTGCCGCCATCGGAATAAGTGCGAGGAACAACCAGCCAAGTGACCAGATCGGAGGAGGTCCAAAGTTGAGCCGCGAAGCCATTTCGCCGCTGCCAACTTGGCCCATCACGAAGCTCGCGGTGAATCCCATGCTCGCGAGATTCAACACGCTGGTCGCGATACTGAATGTCATGATCGCGAGTAACTTCCCCGCGACAATCTCGGAGCGAAGCGCCGGACTGGAAAGAAGCGTTTCGAGCGTGCCCCGTTCTTTTTCGCCGGCACAAAGATCGATCGCCGGGTAGAACGCACCGGTCAGCGCCCAAATGACCACGATGAAAGGAAAGATCTTCGCCCACAGGAACGACGATTGATCGAGCGGTTTCTCAGAAAGATCGAGCGTGCCGAAACTGAACGGGTCGGTAATCTCTGTCGGAACTTTATTCGCTTCCAAGTTCCGTTGAATCAGTTTCTCTCGCCAGGAATGCAGAATCTGCCGTAGGCGATTGTCGGCCAGCTTGGAGCGTTCGTCGGATGAGTTGGTGATCAACTGAGGTGAAGGAATCTCTTCGCCATCGGAAGGCCCTGATTGGGCATCCTGAAAACTCTCCATCCGCTCTTTAAAGCCTGGCGGGAAGTAGATAATCGCGTCAAGTTTTTCAGCTTCGAGCGTCTCCTTAGCCGTCTTTTCGACCACCGCAGCATCGACCGAAGCTTCGGATGCTTCGATCTCGAATCGACTGGAAACGCCTGCGTCTTTCAACAGTGCGGCGGGGAATTCGTATCGGTTATCGCCGCTTTCTTCTTCGCTTGGCTTGGTGGCCGCGACGAAAAGCTCGGGGTTGCCAGGCAACTCGCTCAGCCCGATCACGCGCAGTTTCGTCGGGTGCGTTTGACGAAACTGCATGACCTGCAGAACCATCAAGCCCATCAAGGGATACAACAGAACCGGCAAACCGATCACCGAAAACAACGTACGACGATCGCGTGCTTGATCACGCAATTCTCGCTTGAGAATCAGCTTGATGTTGTCCCAGTTCATTCCTTGCTCTCGCTGCCGTTAGTTGGCGATTCCTTCCGGCTCCCCGATCAGATGGAAGAAAAGCTCCTCCAGATCAGGCTGGTTGTATTGTGTCCGCAGTTCGTCGATGGTGCCTTCGGCGAGAATCTTACCGCGATTCATAATCGCCACTTTATCGCACAGCTTCTCGACTTCCCGCATGATATGGGACGAAAAGATGATGCACTTCCCTTGCTCTCGCAGCTCGGAAATCAACTGCACCAGTGCCCGCGCGACGAACACGTCGAGCCCGAGTGTCGGTTCGTCAAAAATCAAAACCGGCGGATCATGCACCAGCGCGCGTGCGATCGAAACTTTTTGCTTCATCCCTGTCGACATCTTCGCTCCCAGGACGTCGCGAATTTCTCGCATGCCGAGACGATGGAACAGTTCTTCCATCCGTTCGTGCAGTTCATGGTCAGGCATGCCGTACAGCTTGCCGAAGTATTCGACCATTTCCCAGGCCGTCATCCGGTCGTACACCGCGGTATTCGCCGACATGAAGCCGATCTTATGCCGCACCATGGCAGGCTCGGTAACGACGTCGTACCCGGCAATTTGAACGGTGCCAGCGGTTGGCTCGAGAACAGTGCTTAAGATACGCAACGCGGTTGTCTTCCCGGCCCCGTTCGGACCGAGCAAACCGAAGATCTCGCCAGGCATCGCAAAGAAGCTGATGTGATCTACTGCCGTGAATTTGCCGAGTTGCAGATCGTCGTACGACTTGACGAGATCACGAACGTGAATCATGCGGCTGCCAGTGTCCGATGGCGAGTTTGGGGGTATCGAGTGCTTACACGATTGCGTGCACTGAATTCTATCGGACAACACCCCATCTATGGCACCCTGGCAGCAACATAGCGTCGCAGATCAGAAGTTCCGCGACGAGATAGAGCGATTTTAACGGTTTTTTCGCAACCGAGTCCCTCCGGCAGGACTACTAGTCAAACTTGAGATCGTCCTCGGTGAGGACCTTGAAATTGCGAGACAGCAGCGTGTCCATCGCGATGTCAGCATTGTCGACCATCAACGCGACCGCCGAACGGTTGTTCGGCGTGTAAAGCAGCGGATAGGCCTGAACAATGTTAACTTCCGACTGCAGTAGTGCCGTACAGACACGAAGCAGTGGCTGCTTTTCGGCTGGCAGCTCGACACCAATTAGATCTGATTCGATCAACGCCAAGCCGGCTCGTTCCAGAATCTCGCGGCCCCCTTCGGGATCGCTCAAAAGAAATCGAACAAAGCAACATTCAGTTGCGTCGTTGATCGATAAGGCCACGATCCGAACGTTACTTCCCTCGAAACGTCGAACGATCTCCAGCAGTTGACCGACCCGGTTTTCCAGGAAGACAGTAAATTGACGAAGCGACGGGTAATCGCGGCCTCGCATGGTGCTGAAGTTGGTACCGGAGCCGACTCCCGTACTCATAATGCCCCAATCATGCTAAAACGAAATTGGCAGGTAACAACCGCAACTATAAAAAAGGCTTAGGGTTCGGTCAATCATTGCCCCAACTGGAGGGGAAAGATCAGCCACGGAAATGAGAGAAAGTTCACCAGGGATGCTGACAGAGCACACGATCGAAGTTCGCGTTCGCTATCAGGAAACGGATGCACAGGGGCGCGTTCATCATGCGAATTACATCACTTACTTCGAGCTTGCGCGAACCGAAATGCTTCGCGCCAGCGGATTTAATTACAAGCGGATGGAAGAGGAAGGCCTGCTGCTGGTGGTGCGCGATGTCGAGTGCCGCTATCACCTGCCGGCCGAATTCGACGACTTGCTGCATGTTTCGGTGCGAACAATCAAAGCCAAAGGGGCGAGAATCGAATTGGCCTACGAGATTCGCCGCGACGACGATTTAGTCGTCGAAGGAAAAACGCTGCTTGCTTGCATTACCCGAGAAGGGAAGCCGACAAAGATTCCGGAAGTGTTACGCTTGGACTAACCGCTCGGTCACAATCTGCATGATCTGCGTGGCAACGTCGGACTTGTTGCCCTGAATGGTCGCGACGACGCTGCCATCTTTGGCGAGGACTTCGACCTGGTTTTCTTCGCTGTTCATCGCTTCCGGACCGTTGAGAACCATCAAGTCGCAGCTTTTCTTTTCCAGCTTGACGAGGGCCCGGAACCGACGGTCCTCGGTTTCCAAGGCGAACCCCACCACCCAGCGATCTTTCTTTTCCGCACCCAACGTCGCCACAATGTCAGGCGTTTCAATCAGTTGAAGAACAAGTGGTTGGCCCGTTTTGGCAATCTTCTGATCTTGGACGAACTCGGGGCGATAGTCGCACGGGGCGGCAACACCGATCAAGCCGTCACAAGAATCAAACTGCTTGCGAGCTTCTTCCAGCATTTCATCGGTCGTATCGACCCAGTGTACCGTCGCTTCCGCCGGATAAGTCACGCTGACAGGGCCAGAAACGATGACGACGTCGTGCCCGGCAGCGACGGCCGCCTCGGCCAGACTACAGCCCATCCGTCCGCTCGATGCATTGGTGAGGTAGCGAACCGGATCGATGTATTGTCTCGTCGGACCGGAGGTTAGAAGAATGCGTGCCATAAAGCTGGGTCGTACTAAATGAAGCGGAAAACGTCTTTATCGTACTGGGAACTGACAGCGATGCTACCAGGGGGCAGTTGCGATGGCCGCTGGCAAAGTCACCTTGACCTAGGTGGAGCGGCTTCGTAATGTTGCCGCGCTCGGGATCCTGGCCGTTACTGCGACAGGTTTCCGGCAACGGATGCAATCCTGTCTGCCGAGGACTTTTCACATGGCAAGAACGCTGGCAATTTGCCTGATCGTGGCGATCGGCTGTTTGCCCTTTCTTGCTAAACGAGTCGGGGCGGAAGGACTGTTATCGAGTGCCGCCGGCGAGAGCCGGACCGACGATCCTGATCCACCACGCAGCGAAACACCGAAACGCAGAGACCGCCATCACGACCATGATTGTGATGATGATATCGGCTCAGCCGCCGGCGAACTTCTCGGTGTTTTGCTGTTGTATGGAACGATTGCCACCGTCGATGCGATGGTGCCTGACAAACGCACTGTCATTTGCATGACAGAATCAGGCGAAGAGATCACGTACACGATTTATGGCCCGCCCGGGTATTTTTCGGATTACCCGTATCAGCATGAGTTTGGCTATATGCTGATGGGTGACGAGTGGGTCAGCATCGGTAAGACGACGTCGATACGCGGATCGGTGGAGTACGGTACCGACTTCGGTGACCTATCGCGAGTCGGCACCAAGCTGCTCGTCGAAGGGACCAGCCGCTGGGGTATCGACATGCAATGGGATGAGTACTTCGAGAACATCCCATCCGGCGGAACAGATCAACTGACACTCGGCGACTTAAACTTTACGTTTCGAGCGCCGCAAGGATATCACAGCCAGTTTCGTTTCGGCTTGGGAGCCAACTTGCTGGAAGATCGAAATGGTTCCGAGTTCGGAATCAATTTCACGACAGAATACGACGTCTATCTCGGCAAGCCATGGATATGGTCGACCGAAATGGACCTGGGCAAAGTAGGATCGGCTGATCTGTTTCGGATTCGCTCGACCCTAGGCGCACAATGGAAACGGGCCGAACTATTCGCGGGGTACCAATACACCAACTTGGAGGGGATTGAGCTGAATGGCTTTATCTCTGGCATGCGTTTTTGGTTTTAACCGCGATTCCCCTGTGGAAATTGGTCCGATAGCACGGCATGATGGGGCGTGTAAATCTGGACCGAATTTGACGATTACATCGATTGAGTGGACATTCATGCGTCGTTTCGCATTCGCCCTAGCTCTGATTCTTCTCGCCCACCCGGTACGCGGTGCCGAGATCTTCGTCGATAACGTGAGTGGCGACGACCGCAATAACGGCACGACGGCTAACGCATCGGAAGGCAGCAGCGGTCCGATTGAGACGATCACTAAGGCGCTTCGTATTGCACGCAAAGGGGATCGAGTCATCATCGCGAACAAAGGGGTCCCCTATCGCGAATCGATTACCCTGCAAGGTGGTCACAACAGCGGCTGGGAGTTCGCTCCCTTTACCATCGTTGGCAATGGAGCAATCCTCGACGGTCGTGCGCAAGTTCCCGTTGATGGCTGGAAGCATGTCGTCAACGACGTTTACTGCTTCGCTCCCACGTACAAGACATACCATCAGCTTTACCTGGACGATCGACCCGCGAAACGCGTGAAGCTCGAAAGCACCGAGCAGATTGATACGCTTCAACCACTGGAATGGTCCCTGACCGATGGCATGATCTTTTTCTGCACCGAAAAGGATCGTGGACCAGGCAGTTATCGCCTGACCTACACAGCTCGTCGAACCGGCATCACGCTGTATGAAGTGCGAAACGTCAAGATTTTGGATCTGACCGTGCAAGGTTTTCAGCTCGACGGCATCAACGTTCATAGCAACTGCTACGACATTGAGCTTGCCGAGATCACGTCGCGCGGAAACGGCCGCAGTGGTGTCTCGGTCGGCGGAGCGTCCCGGGCCACGCTCAACAAATCGCTGCTAGGCGACAATGGCACGGCACAGTTACGAGGCGAAGGGTTCTCGAAGACAACCGTCGTCGATTCGACTTTGCTCGAAAATACCGCTCCGGCAACGTTCCGCGACGATGCCAAAATCACCATTGATGGTCAGGAAGCTACCGATGCTCCGGTTGCTGAGACGGCGAAAACTCTTCGTCCGATGCCTCAGCAAGATGCTCCAGCGTCTCCTCTTCGGCGCTAACTTCGGCCATCGACTGATCGACCGACGACCGGTTGGTCCAGTAGAAGATCGCCCCGATGAATGCCAGGCCAATCGTCAACGCACGAAAGCCAAGGGCCACCGTAATCGCGCTGGCCTTGCTCATTTCTTCGGATGGAACCGTCACGTAAAGCTCGGTGATTGCAAGCTCCAGCGTGCCCATTCCCCCGGGCGACAGGGGAATCGCTGCGAATACCATAGCCAGCGGAGTGATCACCATCATTTCGAACAAAGAAGGATGCTTCTCGAACAATCCCGAGGCAACAAAGTAAGCTGCCACCGAGAACAACGAGTGGACCCCCAAGCTTAGTAAGCCGATCCAGACGAGATACTTCGGACGGCGACGATACATTGCGGCGGCTTCAAAGATGCGTTTGAACGCGCCGCCGATCTTTGGCAGTTCTTCCAGAAACTCACGTATCGATCCCTTGCTGAACCCTGGCAGAAAGATCAGAGTGAGCCCGACAAGTCCACCGAGTGTCGCTCCATGCACGACGTACGTCACCGTACGAATGGCTGGCTGTGCTCCCTCAAGGTCTAAGCTCAAAGCTGCCAGCGATGTTACGACAAACAACGCGTAGAGCCCGATCAAACGATCCATGAAGATTGTCGAGATCGCCTCTGGCCGCTTATGAGGATTATCCTTCGCCAACATGTAACCTTTGAAAAGATCGCCGCCGACGCCGCCGAGTCCGACAAAGTTCAGCATGTACCCTAGGAAACCGAGACGAAAAGCATCTTTCAAGCGAAATGGAATTCCGACCGAGATGACCAGCAAGTACCAGCGAATGAATGTGCACGAGAGCGCACACAACGCAAAACCAAACGCGACCGCGACGCTCCACCAGCGTGTCTTCGCGCTAAAGATCTGACGGACCGCTTCGACGTTCTCCGGATTACTACCGATCGTCCATAACAGGTAGGCCAAGATGCCAGCAGGTACGAGGATTCTTAAAACGGTAACCAGGTGCTTTTTCACGCGAGTCCATTTCAGCCTTAAAGGCAGGTGAAAGCCCCTTACCAGGGTTGATGAAGATTTGGGATTCGGCGGAAACCTTCTACGTAGTGTAACTTAACGCAGAAGATGCGTGACCGGTTGTTGACACCCTGGGAGCAGATTGGTAATCTTATCTCTTTACTCAGGCGGCCTTGGTGCCGATAAAGTAAATAGTGAATGCCCAAAGCATTCAACCCAAGGTTTTACCTTGAACTTGGGGGATTAGCTCAGCTGGGAGAGCGCTTGCATGGCATGCAAGAGGTCATCGGTTCGATCCCGTTATCCTCCACCTTAAAGGCCCGCGAATCAAAATGGTTTGCGGGCTTTTTTCATGCCCGCACCGTTGAGCCGTACAGCTTCTGCTTCGCCACAACACCTCAGGTAACCGATCCCAGTGCCCACCGAACGCGAAAAAATGCTGGTTGGTCAACTCTACGACGCTACAGATCCTGACCTGATTGCGTCGCGCAGGCGAGCACGAACGATCTGCCACGCGATGTACGATTGCCCCCCGGAAGATGCCGATCAGCTACAAGAACTTATTAAACAGCTGATCGGACGCGGAGGGGAGACAGCATGGATTGAACCGCCGTTTCATTGCGACTACGGCAGCAATATCACCCTGGGCAAGAAGGTTTATTTCAATTTCAACTGCATCGTATTGGATGTTTGCCATGTTGAAATTGGGGATCACACGCTGCTTGGACCTGCGGTGCAAATTTACACCGCATCACATCCGATGGATGCCCAACTTCGCAGATCAGAAGAATTTGGCAAGCCGATCTCGATTGGCTCCGACGTTTGGATTGGAGGCGGAGCCATCATCTGCCCTGGCGTTACGATAGGCGACCAAACGGTCATCGGCGCCGGCAGTGTGGTGACCAAAGATATTCCCAGCGGTGTCTTCGCGGCAGGCAATCCGTGCCGCGTCATCCGGGAAATCGAGTCTACTCCGTCCGAGTAGATTCCTTGAGCGCCGACTTGGAAAGCTTTTTCACTTTCGGGCGGCGCTGTTTGATAATCTTCTCAGGAATCAGTCCGCGCATCGCATCCAGCTTCCCGAAGCAAAGCAATCGATCGCCGGGCTCAAGAGTTCGCTTCAAACGCGGATTCGGAATCACAGATGTGCCGCGATACAACGTCAGCACGTTGATATCGTGATCAGGGAAACCTGACTCGTCGATCGTCTTGCCGCAATACTCCGATCCCTCCGGAATGTGCAGTTCAGTCACGCCATAGCCGCGACTGACAGTCAGGCGTTGACGAATATCGATTTCGGGGAAGTCGACCTGGGCTGCGATGTAATCGACAATCGCCCCGGCAATGTCAAGCTTGGTGCAACGTTCAATCCCTTCCAAGCCAGGCGAAGAGTTCACTTCCATGACCTGAGGACCGGTATCGCTTTCCAGCATGTCGACGCCAGCCACACGAAGCCCCATGATCTGAGAAGCGCGAACGGCCGTCTCGCGATACTTGTCGTCCAACTCAACCGCTTCGGTAAGTCCACCGCGGTGAACGTTGCTGCGGAACTCGGTTCCCTGAGCGATACGCCGCATGGCCGCAACAACTTGATCGCCAACGACGAATGCTCGAACGTCACGTCCTCGGCTTTCTTTGACAAACTTCTGGACGAGCACGTTTTGTCGCGTGCTGTGCAGCGTCTCGATAATTGCCTCAGCAATTTTTACCGAATCGGCCAAGATAACACCGACACCTTGCGTGCCTTCGATCAACTTGATGACGACCGGTGCTCCACCGACACGTTCGATCGCTGGCAAAATGTCGGCTCGATCGCGGACGAATGTCGTCTGAGGAATACCGATGTGATGTCGGCTAAGGATTTGCAGGCTGCGAAGCTTGTCTCGCGAATTCGTGATGCCCCACGAGCTGTTCGCCGGGAAAACGTCCATTTGCTCGAACTGGCGAACCACGGCCGTTCCGAAATAGGTGATCGAAGCACCAATCCGGGGCAGCACGGCGTCGTAAGAGCTAAGCTGTTTCGAGCGGAAGTAAAGATCAGGCTCTCCCTTCTCGAGATCGATGGCGAACTTGAGGGTATTCAATACCTTCACGTCATGACCACGTTCCACCGCGGCGTCACGCAGGCGACGAGTACTGTAGCAAAATCGATTGCAGGAAAGGATTCCTAACTTCATTTCGTCGCGTTTCCATCTCGACAGGTTTGTGCGCCGGCTTCTCGCACGGCAGAGCGATCCGCAGGAAGAAACGTTCTCCCCTATACGTCATCGTAAAGACATTTTGACGTCAGACAACCGAATTACTAGGTGGCATCCGATTGGGTTTTCGCCGAGTCTCGCTTCGCTGGCGTTCCGTTAGTGGGACGCTTCACTTTCAACCGCTTAGGGATGCCGGATAAATAAGATGCGCCGGAATCGACCAGCAAACGGCCTCGGATCGCTTCGCGGCCTAACAACATGCGAAATCCCATGGCGTCGCGGTTGGCCAGCGTGAGTTCGATCTCGCACAGCTCGCCCAGGATATCGACCATTGTCACAATCACAGGGCGTTTGGTGACATGGCCGTTGGAACTGCGAACTTTGCGAAACTCCAGCACTTCGCTTTCTGCTGAGACGGGGCCTGCAGAACTGCGTTGGCGGGGATGCACTTTAAAGCGTACCCACTGCTTGCCGTCACGTTCCTCGTACTTCAAGTCGTAGGCGTGAAGCGAGGAAGATCTCGCACCGGTGTCGATCTTCGCTTTGATTTTGGCAATTCCCAGTTGGGGAAGTTGCACCCATTCGCGCCACCCAATGATCGGCAGCTTGACCGGTTGTGCTTTCGTGGGCATGCCTTACTCGGGAAAGAACTCTTTGACGGCAAAACAACAAAAGGCCACAGGGCGGCCTCGTACTCGTAGGATTGTAGGCAAGTCGAAACGTTAATAGTAGTCGGGCTCGTTCCAAGGCCGGACCGTCCCTACCCCAATCCGATAGCGCATCAAGACAGACTGAGTATCTTGCAACGTCGAACGCTTCACGCTGCGGCGAAGATACTGACAGTAGAGATCCCAAGTAACGTTCTTGGCCATCGTCTCGAAATCTGCGAAGAGATCCTTGGCGTCTCCTTCGAGGGTGAAGATGCCAGGGGCGTTTTCTCGCTGGGCATTTTGAAATCGTGCGGCTTCGCACGGATGCGAATCAAAAAGCCCGCATTTTCCAGACTTCATATCCTTATGAATCTGCTCTTTGATGGCATCCGACATGCTGGAAATGTGGTGACGCACCAGCAACGCAACATCATCAATCAAGATGTCTCGGTCAACCAACTGAGAAATCTGCGACTGAGTGTGCAGCCATGCGTAGCCTGCCAACTGGATTCGCCAGCTGGTCTCGGCAAACTCATTACTCCCAGCAACGCGGGCCTCGTATCGGTCGGCGTCAAACTCCATTTCACGAAGCAAAAAACCGCCGACCAACAAGCCGATGTTCATCAGCAATCGAAGTAGTTGTCGCGACAACCAAACGCACGAACGCGCCGGCCAGGTAATCACTGACAGTGGTAAGAAGTCAGGACCGCACAGCATGTCGAGACATTTGTCCCACTCGTCACGCTCGAACACAACGCGAGCAAACCATTCGCTAATCGCACGAATAATAAACGTCAGCCGCATGCCGGTGCCTTGGCTGAAGTGGCCAAACTCGTGAGCCAACACGCCGGCGAACTGGCGTGTGGTAAGTGCTCCGACCAAGGGCACACCAATGGTGAGCACCAAGTCGTTGCCGCTCAATAGGCTTCGTAGTCCTAAACGAAAACTGGCCGAAGCGTTGACGTCGTAGGTAACATCAATCCGAGATGGGAACGGAGAACCAACAACATCGCAAACACGCGAAACGAACGCGAACAACATCGGGTCGCTTTGCGGGGTAATACTCCGCGTACGTGCCACATTCGCAGGCCGCGCGAAAACAGGTTTCAGCAAAAAGAAAACCACCACCGCGCTGATCGATCCGATGCCAGCCCCAACCAAATACGGCAACGGTCCGATCATGCCGGGAAACAGTAGGTACTGCCCTTGGGCAAAATACCAATACGTGGCGTAGCAAATACTGCCAACGAACGTGAAGTATATGGTGGGCAGGGTCAGCATCACCAACGCGACGACGATTACCCCAATCTTGTACGCGAGCGTCGGTTCGGTTTTCTCCACTGGAGGTCCGAACGCCTTGAGGATCTTCAGCCCCTCGACAGGGAACTCGGGGACTTTCAGGGGCGAGCATTTCTCGAAATGCTCGGCGCGCTGCGTAGGAAGGCGGAGCGACCGCTGAACTGGTGCCTTCCAGTTTTCCTTGGAAGAAGTCTCGCCAAGTGGTTCGCCACGATGCTGCGTGGCTCCTGGTTGCTCGATAGGCACCTGAGTAGGGGGAGAGGGAACGACAATTTCTCCGAGACAGCGCGGACACTTTTGGTGGGTACCCGCAGCCGAAGCTGAGATTGTCAGCTTTAGATGGCAATGTCGACAGCGAAATCCTATTTTCATCGGCACGCGAACTTTCGCTAGTTCCGGTCAGGCGTTGCCTGAGGTCCCCTTAGGAAACGACGCTCATCGCTACGTTAAAATCACTCGAATTCCCCCTCCAAACAGGGGAAACAGATCGAATTACTTCATGGGGGAATAGTCCACCGGCCGCAGGACTTGGCTATCGACTTGGATCACGATTTTGCCGTCCTTGGTCGACTTCTCCCACAATTGTTGCCACTCTTCATCGTTGCGGAAACCGTCCCAGGCCTTTTTCTTGGCGGCGGCGTCTTTATGCGCAACGACGTAAATCAATGTATTCGGCATTTCCAAGGGGGTAAAATAAGCAACATTGGTCATGCCCTGCTTCTCGAACAACTTTAGCTCACCGTCACGAAAACGCTGCAACAATGCCGGCAGGCGACCTTCTGCGGTGGTGTACTTACGCAGCTCGAACAAGCGAGGTTCTTCGGCCGACTCGAAGTTCTGAGGAGAAAAATCCGTTGGCTGCATGTAGACGGAATCTGGCCGTTTCGCGAGTATCTTGCCATCTTTTTCCGATTCAGCGGCAACCGTTTTCCACTCAGCATTGGCCCGGAACTTCTCCCAATTCTTGGCAGCAGCTTCGGGGCTTTCGTGGGAAATGATGTAAACGAGCGTGTTATCGGCTCCTTCGCCATCGCTGGGGACCCAATAAACGTGATTTTCCATGCCAGCTTCTTCGAAGAATCGCATGGTGTGGTCACGGAAGCGAGCATGCAGATTTTCTAGCTTGCCTTCGTTGGTGGTATACGTTCGCAGCTCGTAGACGCGGTTTTGAGCTTCGGCAGCAGAAATAAACGTCATCAATAGCAACAGGCAGGCCAGCCCAAGAGGCAGGTGGATCATGCGCATCATGCAACTTTTCCGAGAAAAGAGAGGATTAGGAGGAGGGTCCAAGGCCTTCATTCTAATGAAGTTGGTGAATCTTTTCGCGGGTATTTTTCGCAGTTGATCGAACTTTTTCCCGCGGATTGCGCTCTTTACGGCATGCCATTGCGAGGGGTACGTGGTCAAATTTGGCCGTCTTACCTATGCTTTACACTGGCCCAAGTGGATCAGATAGCCGCCGGCTGACGACTTTTTTGACGTCGGCGGGAGGAAAGTCCGGGCTCCAAAGGACAGGGTGGTCGATAACGTCGACCGGTCGCAAGATCAGGGAAAGTGCCGCAGAAAACAAACCGCCTACTTCCTCATGGACACTGTCCATTGGGAACGGTAAGGGTGAAAAGGTGCGGTAAGAGCGCACCAGCAGTCGGGGTGACTCGACTGGCTTGGTAAACCCCACCCGGAGCAAGGCAAACAGGCGGAAAACGCGTTGGCAACAACGCCGCACGGGCTCGTCCGGCCCGTCATTTACCGCCGGGTACGCTGCTTGAGATGTGGAGCAATCCACGTCCTAGATGAATGGCTATCGCTGCACAAGTTGCAGAACAGAACCCGGCTTACCGATCCACTTGGGCTTCTTTTAATGCGGCACGATTCGCAGCACTACATGCCAAACCACTGGCATGTCACCGAAGGCAACCATTGGCCACGTTGCTTCTAAGAAGACGTGACGTCACACAGTTTGCCTTGCCAGGTATCTCGACGGACCAGTTCATCATCGATCGCGCGCAGCACGGCCGATTTGTCCAAGCACCAACTTGGGCCGACGAAGTAATCCGGAGGAGCGTCGCCGATAGTACGTTCCACCAAGACATTCTCAGGAATGCGTTCCAGAAAATCGACCAACGTGTTGATATAGTCTTGCCGCTCCATCAGTTTGACTTCGCCGGTCGCAACTTGATCGGCCATCTTGGTATTCTTCACGCAGTACAAGTTATGAATCTTCACTGCGTCGATATTCAGCCGAGCCACTTCGGCAGCGGTGGCCATCATGTCTTCGTGCGACTCGTGCGGAAGTCCTAAAATCACATGCAGACAGACCTCGAAACCGCGGCCTCGGCTTCGCTCGATGGCATCGACGGTTGCGTCGTGATGATGTCCACGATTCATCCAGTCGAGCGAACGATCGTGGATCGTTTGCATCCCATACTCGACCGTCAGATAGGTTCGGCCAGCAAACTCTTCCAGCAGATCCATCACGTCCGGTTCGACGCAATCGGGACGTGTCCCAATACTCAGCCCGACCACTTTTTCATGATCGATGGCTTGTTCGTACAACGGACGTAACCGCTCGACGGCTGCATAGGTGTTCGTCGCTGGCTGAAAGTAAGCGATGAACTTGTCGACTTTGTATCGGCGTTTCAGCCGGACCATGCCGTTGGCAAGTTGGTCGGTGATGTCGCGGATCGGCTCTCGGCGACTCGGGCTGAAGCTGCGATTGTCGCAAAACGTACAGCCCCCCTTGGCGACGGTGCCGTCGACATTCGGACAGGTAAACTTCGCGTCGAGGCTTACCTTCTGGACTCGTTCGCCGAATCGCTGCCGAAGATACCAACTGTACGCATAATAACGGAGGCCTGCCTCCCGCCATCCATTTTTGACCGTTGCGGACAAATCAACCCCTGCTGATGATCGTTGACTCGTGTTAAGGAATTGGTAAAGTGAGTGATGGCCATTCTTACCAATTTAATGCTTATCATCTAGCCACTATCGGAACGAGGCACTTGAATGACCCAGAAATATGGGGAATTGATCCCCGTTGGCGGGGGAGATCCGATTCCACTTCTCAAAAAGACTCTCTTGGTCGGCCGTCGCGAGTCTAACGACGTCGTCCTTCGATTCGCCAACGTATCGAGCAATCACTGCCAACTGTACGTCAAACAAGGCTACTGGTTCGTGGAAGACCAGAACAGCCGCAACGGAACGAAGGTCGGAGGAAAACGCGTTCGCGACACCGACAAGCGGATCGACCCCGGCAATATCATTGCGATTGCCAAGCACGAGTACGAATTGCATTACGATCCGACCGAACTCGGCGCGACTGGACCACCTCCGGCCGAATCGAATATCGCGGAAGAAATTCTCGGCAAGTCGTTGCTTGAACGAGCTGGGATCGGCAATTCGCGGCGTCGCGGCGAAGACTAATCTCGTCCGCCATCGCAGACAAATCCGATTAAGGCCACGCATTTCGCCGTGGCCTTTTTCATGCGCCTGCGTTGTTCGCCGCTCGTCGGCTTAGTACATTGCACTCCTTCATGCGTTCCCCATTTCTTCAACCTGAATCACCGATTGCCTCTTATGGACAACCTTAAGCAGATCGCTCACAACGTTTATTTCACCTTGAAAGACAAGTCGCCAGAAGCGCAGCAAAAGCTGGTCGAAGCTTGCCAGAAATATCTCACTGGCCATCCTGGTTGTGTCTTCTTCGCTGCCGGTATTTTGACCGACGAACTGACTCGCCCAGTGAACGATCGTGACTTCCAAGTTGCTTTGCACGTCGTGTTTGATTCCCTCGAATCGCAAAACGCCTACCAGGTTGCCGAACGACACGTACAGTTCATCGAAGAGAACAAAGAGAACTGGGAAACGGTTCGCGTCTTCGATTCGACCGTCGGCAGCTAACCCTCGGCAAAGGTAAAACCGTGGTCGATCTTGACGCATTACGATCACGTAAAGGAGCCGTTCGGCGGAGCGAGATTCCGTCGAACGTCCTTGCCGCTTTGAATCGCGGCGATATCGAAACGGTCAACCTGGTCGAGTTTCTCGCCGTTGATCACGTCAAGCTATTCCGGGCCATTCGTCCCCAGCTTCCGCTCGAAGACCAGCAAGCGAAGCTCATAGCCGCTGGTCTCAAAAAGCTCTCCAGCGAAGGGGTCATGCAGCGGCTTTCGTCTACCGGGCAATTGCTGCACGAAACAATCGACGACAAGTCGACTCGCAAGGAACTTTACGAAGCCCTGGCTTCCCACCCGAGCGACATCCCTAGAAACTGGGCCGCCTACATGGACGCGGCCGATCCTTCTTTGACGTTCGCCAAGCGATTGAAACGAGCTCATCGCTTTGCGATCGATCCCAACATGGGCGTCCGCGAAATTGCATGGATGTGCGTTCGACTGCCTGCGGCCGACGGAATTGTCAACGAGATCGAACGGCTTCACCCGATCGCCAGCCACAAGAATCATTTGGCACGACGATTTGCGATCGAACTCTCTCGTCCCTGTGGTGTTTGGACGAAGCATATTGCCGAACTGAAAACTCAGCCGGAAGTCGCCAAGTCGCTGCTTGAATTGTGCCGCGAAGACGAGTCGAAGTACGTGCAAGACTCCGTCGCGAATTGGCTGAACGATGCCAGCAAAACGCGTCCCGACTTTGTCGAATCGCTTTGCGAGCGATGGCTCGCCGAGACCGATTCGAAGCATACCCAGCGAATTACCCACCGTGCACTTCGCACGCTTCGCAAAAAAGCGAGCGGCTGAACACGTACCCATTACGCCATAAAAAAAGCCTCCGAACGCAATGCATTCAGAGGCTTCGTCTTTTGCCAGATCGCTTAGAAGCTGACTTCCAGCTTTGGGTTCGCTTCCTTCAACTGCTCGACGCCGTCGTCGTAGATCTGCGTGAAATTGAGGGTCAGTCGCTTCAAGTTCGTCAGCGTGTTGATGACTGGAATCGACTCGTTGGTGACCGAGCTGTTTTCCTTCAACGACAAGCTGGTCAGCGAAGTCATCCCTTCCAGGTGCTTCACGCCGGCATCGCTCAACGCACAGTTTTGCAGATCGAGTTCTTTCAGCTTCTTCAAGTTGCTGACAGGAGCCAATCCATCGTCAGTGATGAACGTGTTCCAAAGATTGAGCGTTTCCAGGTTTTCAAACGTCGCGGCAACAGCCACCCCGTCGTCAACGAACGGAGTTTCGCTCACGTCCAGATGCTTCAGCTTCGTCATGCCTTTCAGCTTTTCCATCTGCTCGCCCCGGACCGGCGATTGACGGAACTTGAGATCTTCCATTTCGGTCATTCCGGTCAGGTACTGCATACCGTCGTCGGTGACTTTGGTGCGGAACAAGTGCAGCTTCGTCAGCTTGGTGCAATCTTTGATGTGAGCCAGGCCTTCATTGGAACAAGCCACTTCGTTCAATTCCAACGTCTGCAAGTTCTTCATTCCAGCGAGGTAAGCAATTCCCTTATCGGTGATCTTCTTATCCCGCAGATTCAAAAATCGCATCTTCGTCAGGTCGGCCAGATGAGCCATCCCTTCGTCGCTGATGAAAGCCCCTTCGGTTCGCAGGACTTCCATGTTCTTCATCTGCCCGACCGACTTCATCCCTTCGTCGTCTACGTTGCAGTAGCGGACGTCGAGGTAACGCGTCTTGGGAAACGATGCGGAGATCGTTTCGAGCGATTTGTTTGAGATGTTCGTGCGTCGCAGACCGAACGCGGAAAGCTCTTTTGAGTTGGTCAGGTTCGCAATACCTTCGTCGGTGATGTTGCCGTTTTCAAACGTCACGTCACGCAAATTGGTCAGGTCTTTCATGTAGGTGGTGACCTGGTCGGTGATTTCCGCACCGTAGAACTTGATCAGCTGCAGCTGCTTCAGCTTCGAGATTGGCTCGAATACTTTGTCGTCTTCCACAACCACGACCGAGAAGTCGGCTCGGGTCACGTTGCCGTTGCCATCCTTGGTCAGCTTGCCACCCAACTCCTCGAGTGCGGCTACGGCTTCTGGGTCGTCCGCTTCTGGTTTCGGGGCTGCGGCGCTGCCACCTTTGCCGTCAGGCTTATCGGTCGGCGTGCTAGAAGGACAGCCAACGCAAAGCGGCAAAGCAAGCAGTACGATTCCGAGAATCCAATGACGACTCATGGAGAACAATTTCCTTAGAGGATAGTACTTGGGTGAGGGTTGAGGATGGGCAAGCAGTTTAAGCTACAGCAGTTTGCTAGTGTTCGCAACCAACGTCAATCCGCTTCCCAGTCCGAATCCCCATTGCGCGATTTAATTCTCAAGAGGCCTGTCTTTATTTGCCCGATTGGACATCGCTGATCCTGATATCCCCGGTAACCCAATCGCATCGCAGGCTGGCCGAGGTTCCGCTATCGATCGATTTTTCTCGACTTGCCCAAAAGTCCGTCTAACAATTTGACCTCCCCAATTCGCTAATTAGCGGCGTCGACGGAATCGGCTACTGCCGAAACAATCCTCAAAACCGGACAGTTGGGCCAAATGGCGAGGCTCGCCAAGCATGTTTCGCAGCCTCTCTGCGCGAAAGTGGCATACGCTTGGGGTAGCGACCGAGCCGTCAACAAACCAATCGCGGGAATGGTGTCAATGAGCTTATACGAATATTGGTGCGAACAATACGATCCGCAACCGGTCGGTAGTGTCGAGCTGAATACCGAGCACATTGCTCAGCGAAACGAGTGGGCGGTGCTGTTTAAAGTGATTGCCGCGTTCGCCATGACAGCCGGACTGTTCTGGCTGCCGTTCCACTTCCTGCCCCTCACCGGATGGCATAGCGTAGCGGTCGCGTCAGGCATTGTCCTTATCTATGTCGGTCTCGCATTCTTCTTTGTTCCTCGAGCCAATACCGACAACATGGGCTGGCTCGGCGGAATGGTCGACGATCCGTTCCATATCTCGGACGACTGGAACCGTTCTCTGATGTTCTACTACGCCGTTCTGGGCCCTGGTCGCTTTATTGCGGGGACTATTTTGGACGTTGCTTGCGTCGTAGGGGTGGCGAAAAGCGATCCGATTCCGATGTCGGATGAATACTTCCATCAGCAGCTTGGGTACTCCGACGAAGCGGCGACCGCCAATGCGACGATGACCGAGCTTCCCTCTGAGTCAGAACTGCAGATGGAATCAGAACTTACCCGCGAAGAGGCCAACCAACAGCGGTATGGCTTGTCTTCGGCGAAGTATCTTCTGAACGATGACGAATAGACTCGTCGTGTATTATCGCACAGTTCGTGAACAATCTTCCACCCGTTTGTTAGAATTTTGCCCCTGCAAAACCTTGGCGGAATCGCTTCCCTTATTTCTGCCGCCGAACGCCGTTTCCTTGCGTATTGCATGTCCACGAGACGCGCACACTACGACATTCTTCGTGAACTTTTCTTCGACACTTGGACAATACTTGCGTACAATTATTGGCGACGGCGGCGGATAGAGGCCTTCACCGAAATAAGGGAAGCCAGAGCGACATTCCCATTCTGACAACTTGAAGCGTTACAAGTTCGGAATTTGAATCGGCGGCCGTGGCACTCCGCCGGGGGCTGGACGAGGACGATTGATCCTCCGCGTATCGAAGAAGATCGGTTCCAACATCACGCCAAAGCCGCGTTTGATCTCCCAGCTCGCACGTGTGGCCCACGGCGTCCCTTCATGCTCTTCCATCACGTACATCAGCACGTCCTTCGAAAGTGAGATATCCTCCTCGGTTTTCTCCGGGGCGGAAAGTTCGTCGGTCGTGGCAAGTCGCCAGCCGCGGAACTCCATATACGCAGGCATTTGGGGGGGTGCTGGTGGGTTCTCAGCGAACTTGGTCAGATACGCTCCATACTCGAAAGCCCGGGCACGGTACGCAAGAAGCTGGCCATAAAGCAGGTCGTAATTCGCGTTCCAGCGGAGCGAACTCGACTCATCACGCAAGTTGCGATTCTCTTCCGCCACTTCGATCGCGCGATCCAAGTAAGTGATATACGTAATCATCTTGGCTTGCTGCTGACGCACTTGCTGGCGGAACGTTCGCAAGTCGCCGCTGAAGACCTGTTGAATCTCGATTACGTCGGCAACGCTTTCCTGATATGGATTCAAATCGTAGATGATCTTGGTCACCAGCGTTTTCAGCGGATCGTTTTTCACTTCGTTGACTTGCTCGAGTCGAGCATTCAAATTCGGCCGATACATGTCCATGGTTTTGGCCTGGTAACGCCGATCGATGGCGTTGTTCACGTTCGCTTCTTCGCCAGGCAGCATGAAGAAGATGCCGCCGGTTTCCTTGGCCAGGCGAACTTGCTCGAACGGTCCGAATCCGCTGGACAATGCGTCGGTTCGCTTGCCGAAGCCGTCGGTCTGCAATTGTTCGATCAATGCCGCTTCCGGGCCACGATCGACTGGCAAGAGATGAATGGTGCCTTCTTCGGGGTGCATCCACTGCACATGGGCAAACGGATAGCCGAACACCGCTTCGCGACCTAGCACAAAGACCCTGGCATCGGTCGCTTTGGCAATCGAGATCGCTTTCTCCAATCGGCTTTCGTTGTCTTCGGTGTTACCACTTTCGTCGGTTACCACAATCAACGCCACTTTGCGATCGGCGATCTTCGCGTAGCGGCGATGCAGTGTCAGGGCTTCGGCAACAGCCGAACTGAACATCTCTTCGCCGGACGGATCGACAGGGACGGAAGCAATCGCTTCGTCGATTTTATCCAAGTCATCGGTGGGGGCTTTGGTATGCAGTTGGAAGCCTTGGCCGAAGCTGGCCACCCCCGTCGTCAGTGCGTCTCCCTTGGCATGCTCACTCAGGCTGACTTCGCCATAGATACGATGGATCCGCTGACGAATCTTGGCCTGATCGTCCTTCATGCTTTCCGACTGATCGAACAGCCAGATGACGAGGACTTTGTTTTTGGAAAGCATCCAGATCAACTCTTGCGAGATCTGATCCATCGCTTCCTGGTAATCGCCGACGACTGCTTGCACCGAGCCGACAGTGCCGACCGGCATGTCTTGAATCAGCGAGTCGGTATCTTTCGTCAGAAAATCGACCGCCTGCAACGAAACGAGTGGTGCGTTGGCGATTTCAGTCGGGGGCATTTCCAATTGTGGGGCTTTCAGCGAAGCCTCGACTAAGCCTTCCATTCCCTGCTCTGGAGTGGTCAGATTGGCGATCGTCATTTCCTCGGCGATCTTTTCCGACTCGTCCAGCTCGACTTCCAAGGGACGCTCGCGTTCCTCCTGTTCAGGCTCGATAACGACAAGTTCGATCTGCTTGGAAGGAGGCTCAACAATGGTGAACATCGCCAACAGCAGCACAAGCGAGAAATGGAAGATCAGCGAGACCAGAAACGAGGCCGAGTTTTGAATCGTTTCAAACCGAAGCCACTCGCGCGGTACGTCCTGTTCTTCCGATGATGCTAGCGAACCATCTCCGTCAGGCGGCGGGGGTGTCGAGGCTTGGGCAGGGATGGCAAGACGATTCATGCAGGTCGGTCAATCAAGGAGGGAAAGAAGCATGACTCACTCTTTAATCCTAGAAGATGACTACAAATGCTGCCATGGAAATTCGCGCACAAACGGCCGTTGCGCGGAATTGATCTGCTTTTCTCCCCCGATTGGTCTGGATGCGATGTCGCGAATTTGATACAGCACAGCCAACTTGCGCAATTATTTCGTGAAATCTCGCTCCAGCCGAGGATGCCGTGTCCGTACTTCGAAATCTTCTGATCGTGGGACTTTTAGTCTGCGTCGCGTACAACGGGTACGTTATATACCGAAACCAACTCGCCCAATCTCCTGCCGATTCCTTAGAAGTGATCGAGCAAGCACCGCTCTTTTCGGCTGAAGCCTTTACGGAACTTGCCGAGAATCGTAGCCAGGTAAGCGTTCAGGAAGTGCCGACCATCGTCACGCCGGAAGAAGCTGCTTCTCCGAAATCAACTGTCGCGAATCCCGTACTGGAAACGGCCGCGGCCTCGCTGCCGGTGCTGCCGGTTTCTGCGAAGAAGCCGGTCAACGGCAAGGGAAGTCGCTTTACGGCAGCCACTGGCGAAGCCCCGAAGGACGAACCGATTCCGGCGGAAGCTGCAGAAACCAAGCCGATGGTGCCTGCCGACATAACGCCGAAAGTGCTTTCGTTTGAAGACGCATGGGCTGAGATCGAAAAGTCGGAAGCCTCGTTCACGCTGGCCACCGCGCTGAAGCAGATCAACAAGCTTGCCCAGCGAGCCGACTTGACCGACCAACAGCGAGAACAAGTAACCGACAAGGGAGACGAGCTGGCCGAAATGGTGATCTTTGCCCCGAACAAGCATCTCGCGAAGCCAGCGATGACGTTTCTACCTGACATGAAGCTGGAAGAGATCGCGGCGAATCATCAGATTCCGGAGGCGTTCCTGCGGAAGATCAACGGCTGGTCGAAAGACGAGAACCCAACGCCTGGCGATTCGGTGAAAGTTGTCGAAGGCCCTGTTGCGATGCATGTCGACTTGCCTGCAAAACAAATCCGACTGACGGTCGGCGAACTGCATGCCGGGCGAATTTCGATTGGCCAGAATGATCTGACGGTACCAGAAGCAAGTTCGCTGACACTGAAGGAAGTGGAAGCGATCATGGAACTTTCGATTGGCGATGTATCGGTGGCAATCGATCAAGACAACGTCGCGCCGCCTGCGAACGCGTTGCTGGTCACCGCAGAAGATTGGAACTTGCTGGCCGCATTGGCCGACGAATCGGTCACCATCGGTTGGACCGAAGAGAAACAGCCGGAAGCGCCTGTCGTGGCGGAAGCGGAAGCAGAAACCGAACAAGCCATGGTCGCCGAATCAGCCAAGCCACAGCCCATGACCGCCGATCCGGTTGACGCATTGAAGCTGGAAATCTTCACGCCGGCCGAAGTAGTCGTTCAAGGCAAGCCGGTCAAATATGGCATCGAAGTCACGAACTTGAGCGATCAGCCAAGCGAGATGGCCCAAGTGGTGATCAACCTTTCCGAAGGGATCGAACCAATCAAGTTGGAAGGCCAGCCAGGCCGCATCGCTCCCGGGCAAGCTTTGTTTGAGCCTGTTTCGATCGAACCTGGCGAGAGCATTCGCATGACGGTCACGATTGAAACGAGCGGCCCTGGGCAGTTTCTAGTTCGCCCAGAACTGCAATGTGCCAAGCCTGAGACGAAGTATGCGACGGAAGTCGAACTGCGAGTCATCGCCGCTCCGCCTGTTTCCGCAGAGCCGGAACCGGAACCGAAGAGCGAAGGAAACATTCCTCCGCAACCGAAAGACGTGATGGCCGAAATCCCGTTCAACCCAGCCAAAGACATTCGCTAACACCGGCTTTCATTTCAAAAGCCTTGGGTGCCATGCCCTCGTCCGCGTGGGCATGTCTTTGAACCGTTATCTCACTTCGCATGCCTACGAAGACGAAGGCATGGCACCCGGAGGAGATGTGAGATTCGCATCGGAACCTCTCGGCATCCGAGACCTTGGCGGCCTGGAATCCACTAGAACGGCAAGTCGAGTCCGATGCCGGGGTTGTTGGCGGCCAACTGTAAAAATTTGGTGCCCAGCGCGACATCTTGCACCGCGAGACCGACCGTTTTGTAGACGACGATGCTGTCGGCATTGTTTCGGCCGATGACCGTGCCGGCGATAACATCGGAGAGCGAAACGGCTTTGTCCCAATCGAAGTAGCCTTCTTCCTCCGCTTGCAGGTAGTCGCCTGCTTCGTTCTGGCAAGCCTCGATCGAATCGCACACCCAGTTGTCGGCGCGGCGAATCGTGACGACGTCGACCTCGCGTTTGTAAGCCCAGTTGCCTCCCATCGCACAAACCAACGCCCCTTCGGCAAGCAGGTTGCCGTCGAAGACAGGGTGCTTGCTGGTCGTCGCGGTGATCACCAGCGGCAGATCTTCCACGGCGTCCTTGGGGTCGTGAACAGGGACAACTTCAATCTGGCATTTGTCGGCCATCTTTTCAGCGAACTGTTCTCGCTTGACTTGATCGCGCGAGTAGACGAATGCCTGGGTAAGATCGAACTCGGTGGCCATCGCTTCCAACTGCGATTCGGCCTGCCATCCACTGCCGAAGATACCGAGCTGCGTGATCGGCTTGTTGGCCAGGTAACGAGCCCCGACCGCCGATGAAGCTGCCGTGCGAAGCTGGCCGAGCTTGTCGGCTTCGATCAGCGCGACCATTTGACCGCTGTCGATGTCGTACAAGCCGACAACAAACTTCGCCCCGATCCGCGTGGTGCTATACATTTTGAAGCCCGCAAAGCCGAGGTATTCGGCGGCGGCGTGCATACCATGCAAGACAAACCCCGGCGCCGTGGCGCGATGCCGGGGGACGTTTTCGGCGCCGCCGGTGCCGAGTTGACGAAAGCTTTCTTCGACCACTTCGATGGTGGTAGCCATATCGAGAAGTGCGGTCACTTCCTGCTCGCGATAAAATCGGCACGTCATGTCGGCATCCTTATGTCAGCAGGGAATCAACTACCCAAGCGGCCCAGCTTCTTGAAGTCTTCCTTCAACGATTGATACAAGTCTTGGTAGACGGGGAAGGCTTGATCGTAGTACTTCTTGGCACTTCGATCCGGTTTCGTTTCCGAGACTTCACTGATCGTCGCGGCACACGCTTCCTGTATATTTTTATACGCCCCAGCCCCTGTCGCGGCCAACAACGCAACGCCGTAGGCAGGGCCTTGCTCGGCATTCAGGCGAACGACTTTCTTACCGAACACGTCGGCTTGCATCTGCCGCCAGAATGCACTCTTCGCACCACCGCCGCCGGCACGCACCTGGCGAACGGGGATATTCATTTCGTTGAGTACTTCGAGGCTTTCTCGCAGCGAATAGGTAACCCCTTCCATGATGGCACGTGTGAGATGAGCGCGCTCATGCTTGAGCGTAATTCCAACGAAGCAGCCACGTGCGTCGGGATCGGCATGCGGGGTGCGTTCGCCGGCGAGATACGGGAGGACCATCAAGCCTTCGCTGCCAACAGGAACCGCTTCCGCCTCTTTCATCAGCGTCGAGTAAGGATCGCTCTTGCCGCGTGGTCCTCGCATTTCGGCACACAGCTTCTGCACGAACCACTCCAGTGTGCCTGCCGCACAAAGCGTGACCCCCATCATGTGCCACTTGCCACGAACGGCGTGACAGAACGTATGCAAACGGCCTTCCGGATCGGCGGCCATTTCGTCGCTGTGAACAAACATCACACCACTGGTTCCCAGCGAACTGGCGAGAATCCCTTTCTTCACCACGCCGTTGCCCAGGGCGTTTGCCGCGCAGTCCCCTGCCCCACCGACGACCACACAGTCGGTAGTCAGGCCGAGCTTCTTCGCCGCTTCCTTGGTCAGCGTTCCGGTGACATCTTCCGACTCGTACACTTTGCCCAGCAAGTCGACGTCCAGCTCCAGCTTGGAAAGCAGTTCGGTCGACCAATCTCGCTTGGCGACGTCCAACAGCAGCATGCCGCTGGCGTCGCTCACTTCGGTAGCATATTCGCCGGTCAGTCGGCGGCGGATTTCATCTTTCGGCAGCAGCACTTTAGCCAGCCGGTCGAAGTTCTTTGGCTCGTTGTTGCGCAGCCATAGCACCTTAGGAGCCGTGAATCCGGTCAGTGCCGGGTTGGCGACCATCTTGATCAGCTTCTTGCGGCCGCCGGCGCGGGACTCGATCTCTTCGCATTCGGCTGCCGTTCGCTGATCGTTCCACAGCAGTGCGGGGCGGATCACTTCGTCGTTTTTGTCTAAGAAGACCGATCCATGCATCTGGCCTGAAAGACCGATCGCTTTGACTTCGGCCGGCTTCGCTTTGGCCAGCTGCACAACTTTTTTGACAGTCTTCACCGTCGCTTTCCACCACAGCTCGGGATCTTGCTCACTCCAGAGTGGTTTTGGGTGCGAAGCGGGGTAGCTAGCAGACGCTTCGGCAAGGATCGAACCTTCTTCAGTCATCGCAATGGTTTTGGTGCCGGACGTGCCGATGTCGATTCCCAAGTAGATATTCACAGAGACAGATCCTCACGGGGTGCGCATGTTAAGGGATAATGACGGAGACTTAAGACGAGCCGAAGGGCCTATTCTGCCCTATTTTCTTGGACGAACCAAGCGTATGGGGGTGGGGTACGGCCGCAAGATGTTAACTTCTTACAGGCATTGTCATTCTCGTTAGTACGTACCATTCCCAGATTGTTCCCGTCGCCCTTTCAGATCACTCTTCCCACCCGCCGATGAAACAGGTACTCTCTGGTCGTCCGGGGGATAGGCTATCGCATCACCAGCGCGCGGCCGATTGTCCTGGATGCCGTGCTAATCACCCATGAAATACCATCAGCATCGATAGCGGCGAAATCGACGGCCCTGCCGACGTTCCTGCTGAATTCATTCATGCCTCAACCGACGCCAAGTGTTGTTCTCGATCTGGAGAAGTCCCGGAACCGATGTTCGGGACTAGGGCAATTTGCCTGCCAGCTCGGTCACGCTTTGACGGTCGAGATGAGTCGTCGCGGGCTGATACCCGTTCCGCTGGTCGCGGCATCGCAAGCAGATGAATTCGGCACGCCCGACTTCTTACTGGCCAAATTGTGGCGGAAAGAAATCTTCCAGCGTTGGTACCGTTGGTCGCAGTGGGGACGCGTTCCACAGCACGCCCTCTGGCATGCGACACATCAGCAAGCGAAGTACTTGCCGATCAACCCGAAAACTCGTGTGCTGCTGACGATTCACGATCTGAATTACCTGCGAGAAAAAGCTGGTCCGAAGATCGACCGCGAACATCGCCGTATTAAGCGTCTGATCAAACGCTGCGATGCGGTGACAGTGATCTCGAAGTTTGTTGCGGACGAAGTGAAGTCTTACTTCGATTTGCAAGGCAAACCGCTGCAAGTCATTTACAACGGGCGACCTGATATATCGCAATTTGAAGCGGCACAGCCTGCGTGGCTGAACCCGAGCAAGCCGTTTCTGTTTAGCATCGGCATCATCGATCGCAAAAAGAACTTCCACGTCCTGCTCGACTTAATCAAACAGTTGCCCAATCACCAGTTGGTGATCGCTGGGCAAAACGATTCGCCGTACGCCCAGGAAATGCGAGCCACGATCGAGCAGTACGGTATCTCGGATCAGGTTTTAATGCCTGGTCCGGTGAGCGACGAAGAACGGCAATGGCTGTACGAAAACTGCGAGTCGTTCGTGTTTCCTTCCCTCACAGAAGGCTTCGGACTGCCGCCGATTGAAGCGATGACGGTCGGAAAGCCCGTGTTTTTAGCGCGACGCACAAGCCTGCCGGAGATTGGCGGGCAAAAAGCGTTTTACTGGGACACGTTTACGCCGAATCACCTGATGGACGTCTATCAGAATGGCATGCAGCTTTACAATGCCCAGCCGAACTATGCCGAAGATCTGCAACAAGCGGCGGCTCGGTTCTGTTG
The DNA here is from genome assembly GCF_020150455.1 of Bremerella sp. TYQ1. Classification (NCBI taxonomy): domain Bacteria; kingdom Pseudomonadati; phylum Planctomycetota; class Planctomycetia; order Pirellulales; family Pirellulaceae; genus Bremerella; species Bremerella sp. TYQ1. The sequence continues at coordinate 6,347,876 of NZ_CP083740.1, read as the reverse complement.
GCAGGAAGCAGCTCGCCAATACGTCGATATGTACCGCCAAGTATTAGAACTGCCGGAAGAGGAACTTTTCGAGCCACGCTTGGTTGCGGCTTAACCGCAATCACCCCCAAAATGAGTACCCTGTGTGTTATGGGGATTCATAATTGCCCATTTAGGGAGGTTATTGTTGACTCAGCTCAAGCTGGGGGGTAATCTACACGATATAGTTTTTAACGGGGTGAAACTTTTTAACTTGTCTACCCCAAAAACAGTTAGCTCGCCTAACTAATCGGGAAACCGCAGTCCGTTTTTTATAACGTGACTATTGAAGATAGAATTTGTTCCCATTACCTATCCTTAACTTCCACCTGGGGCAGAGTACCGCTAGGTACTAGCTGGAAGTTGCCGGTTGCACAGCGATCGTAGGTAATGGGAACTTTTTCTTTTTCTTGCTTGGCATACTCCCCCATCCTTCCGGCCCCCGACCGATAAATCGTTAAAGTCGGCATACTCAGCTGACGATCTTTCTAAGGACGGGGGGCTGTCATCAACGCAGAAAGTGCGCGCATGAATATCGCATCGGCAATACCACTTGGCATTGGTGCCGCATCGATGGCGGCTGGCGCGGCGAAAAATCTGTCGCAGGGAATGTTCTCGCTGTTTTCCAACGAGGAAGCTTCAACCCCGGAAAGCGAATCCTCCAGCGGAAACACGCTCGACTCATTTCTGGCTTCCGCCGGAATATTGGGTACCGACGCCGCAGCTTTGGAAGATCAACTGGGACGCTCGCTAGAAGAGTTGGAAGACCTGCTGCGACGCACGTTTCACCAGGCCGGTCAAGAGTTGCCAGATTCGTTTCAGCTTCGCATCGACCTTAACGGCGAGATCGCGATGAGTGGTGGTGATGCATTCGCACAACAAGCCAAAGGGTTGTTGCAGCAGTCGGAAGAAGGGCAACGCCTGCTCTCGCAAATTGCCGCGCAAACGGCTGCCATTCAAGCAGCCACCGATCAGCAAGCTTTCGCCCAGTCCTACAATGACGATCCTGAGGCCGCTTTGAGTGCGCTGCAGAAAGCGAAAGAATCGGCAGGCGGACTCGATGTTGCGTTTGTTGGTGGCGAAGTGGCAAGCATTCAACTAGCGGCTGCGTAAATACTCCACGACGCGCGCCGCGGCTTGCTCACCACTTTGAATACATTGCGGCACGCCGACGCCGCGGTAAGCATTGCCGGCCAATTCCAAGCCAGGCAAACTGCCGCATTCCCTTTCCAATGTCGCAACGCGATCGAGATGCCCAAGATGGTACTGCGGCATCTTGCCCATCCAGCGCGTAACCAGAAACTTCTCGGGCTCCCCTTCCAAGCCAATCAACTCGTTCAGCTCTTGCAGCACGACGCGTCGCATTTCGTCGTCCGGCAGATCGGCCAACTCAGGGTGACAGGCCCCGCCGACGAAGACACGAATAACCACTTTGCCGTCCGGAGCGCGGCCGGGGAACTTGGTGCTGGAAAAACTGCCGGCCAATATCTTGCGGTTCTCGATCTCTGGCACCACGAACCCAAACCCAGCCACTGGGCGGCGAATTTGCTTTTCGTCGACGGCCAAGATGGCCACGCTGCATCCCGCGTAAGGAATTGCCTGAAGGTTTTCGGCCAGGACCGAAAACGCTTCCAACGTCTTCGCGGCATGCGGAGCAGGCAATGCCACGATAACGGCATCGAACTCAAGCGACTGCGTGGCCGTATCGACCATCCACAAATCGCCCTTGCGCCGAATCGATTGAATGGGAGTTTCGCAGCGTAGGTCGTGACCAGATAGTCGCTCGACGAGACGTTCGATCAATTGCCGCATGCCATACCTCGGCGCGACGAACATCGAGTAGCGAGCTCCGCTCTCGTTCTTCTTGCCATTGTTCTGATCGCGACGCTGCATTCCCTTGATCAAGCTGCCATGCTTTCGTTCCATTTCCACAAACTGCCGCAGTGTCGCTTGGATGCTGAGCTTTGTCGGATCGGCCGTATAAATGCCACCGATCAGTGGTTGCACGAGACGCTGGTAAACTTCTTTCCCCATGCGTCGTGTGACGAACGACTCGAGACACTCGTCGGTTTGCTCTTGGCGACGCGGGACAAAGAACTCGCGGGCCAAACGCAGCTTGCCGGACCAGGATAGAATGGGCGTTGTAATGACCGACCACATCTTGCCAGGCGCCATCAACACGAAGCCTTCCGGCACGGGATGCAATTTCCCTTGCCGTACGACGAAGGCTTTGCGTAACGCCTCGTTGGTCGGCAGCAAATCTTCTTCCAAGCCGAGTCGGCGGCAAAGATCCAATGCAAATGGCAGGTTGGTGATGAAGTTATCGGCGCTGTTTTCCAGTAAGTAACCGTCGTCGGTCGTGGTAGTTTGCAGGACACCGCCGAGTTTTTTATCTGCTTCGAAGAGGGTGATCTTGGCCGAAGGATCTAATTCCTGAACGCGATGCGCAGCGGCGAGCCCTGAGATGCCGCCCCCAATGATGGCGACGCGATGATCGGCTTTCGATTCTTCAGTCATTCAATCCGAGTTGGGTTACCGTTTGCGTTGGCGGGATGGGTGTTCTCTATTCTAGATCGTGGAAGCCGAAATGGTTACCCAGGGCGGGGTTGGCAGCGTTTGCGGATCGGGGGAAGATAGGGATTCGTCTTTTTCGTCCGATTCCGGGGAAAGTAGCTGTGCAGATTGGCAACACGCAAATTGTCGATACGTTCGCCGAAGCGTTTGGGATGGTCTATACCCGGTTGATCTTAACCGCGTTTGACGACCATTGGCTCGCCGCGGCCACCAACGAACTGTGCGGCTACGGCAGCAGCGTGATTGCCTGCGACGCGGAAGTAGGCGTCGAACGGCATCTTTCCGCCGACGAAACACCGGACGGTCGCCCTGGGGCAAGCGTTCTGGCGTTCGGATTTTCAGCCGATGCCCTTGGCAAAGCGATCAGCAATCGGGTCGGACAGTGCGTGATGACATGTGCTTCGACCGCTCTGTTCGATGGCCTGCCGGACTCGGAAAAACGCATGCCACTGGGTAAGTCGCTTCGTTATTTCGGCGATGGCTTTCAGAAGAGTAAAGTGGTCGGCGATACCCGGTATTGGCGAATCCCCGTGATGGATGGCGAATTCGTTTGCGTCGAATCGCTTGGCATCGAGAAAGGGGTAGCTGGCGGCAACATTATCTTCCAAGCGGTCGACCAGGCCACGGCGTTGACGGCGGCTCTACGTGCGGTCGATGCGTTAGCGGAACTGCCGGACGTGATCGCTCCGTTCCCCGGCGGAGTCGCCCGCAGCGGGAGCAAAGTGGGCTCGAAGTACAAAGCGCTGCGTGCATCGACTTCCGATACCAACTGCCCAACGCTTCGCGGCAGGGTCGACTCGCAAGTGGTCGAAGGTGCCAACTGCGTTCTGGAAATTGTGCTGGATGGCACCAACGAAGAAGCGGTTGCCGCCGGCATGAAAGCGGCAATGAACGCTGCCGCCATCGAAGGTGTTCTCGCCATTTCGGCCGGCAACTACGGTGGCAAGCTCGGCAAGTTTCATTTCCATTTGAAAGATCTTGTCGAATAGGCGTTTCGTTCACTCCACAAAAAAGTCCCCAGGCCTCACGAATGCGACCTGGGGACCAGGGGAAAGACTGAATTGGAGAAGCGCGAGCGATGCTTAGTCTCGCATCGCTCCGACGATGGAATCGCACGAAATGCGTCGTTCGGCGATCTGGCCCAGATCGTTCAACGAACGACGCTGGCCTACATTATTCCAAGCGTTGATGTCGGCAAGCTCCGGCATCAAGTCAACCAGTTGATCGGTCAGCACTTCGGCCAGAATTCCGATATTCGGTTCCTGGGTTCGTTCCGAAATGGCTTTGACCGTTTTCATGATGCGGACCAGCTTGGCACGCTCACGAATCGGGGACGAAAGATTGTTCTGGGGTTCTTCCAGAAGGTCGGCGATGGGCACATCGAGGATGTCGGCCCATTGCGAGAGTTGCGAGACCAAAAGGTCCGTGTCAGGCTTTTCTTCTTCACGCACTTGAGAAGCCGGCATGCCTAACTTCCGGGATGCGGTGCGAAGTGAAACGCCCTGTTGTTTACGTAGCTCGCGGATGCGATGCAACTTACGAGGGGACTTGTTGCCCATCTCGGAAGGCGCGTACGCGTAGACCGCGTGGTCCATGCTGAATGGAACCGTTGCCATGAGAAGTCCTCCCTTGTTCCGGAGGCTTAACCGACTGCCTCAAGGCCATGGTCGGAGGCAACGCAAAGACGACACGACAGCAACCTCACCGGTAAGCGCGCGGGCACCGAGAGCGAGTATTGTTGGAATGCTTCTTGTCTGTTCCGTTTACCGCGATCAAAGGCCGATCGGCGTGGGGTGCCTAGTCCCGTCTGCCAAGCCTAGTTTGGAAGTCGAGCGCCGCCCAAGAGGAGAGTCAGGACGTCACCGAACTTCATGAAAAGTGTGCCTGAAAACGCTTCAAGCATCGGAATGATTCCGAAGCTGCCGTGGGGTCCCTCGCCGACGATCAATGCCGGAAAGTTCACCTAAGGTAAGAAAATGACGAATGTAGCGCCTGAAACATTTTGAAGGCACTGGCTGATTCTATCGAATGGTTTCGATCGAATCAAGCGTTTGCTTTAATTATCGGAAAACAATTCACCGCAACGCCAGACATAAGGGACACCATCTGGACGAACGGAAAATGTTCCGCAGATTGCCTGTTATTCGCCGGTTGCGAACTCTTGAATTCGTCGGAGAAAACGGGGCATTTTCAGCTTGGGAGCGGGGGCCTGGACCACTTCATGTTTGGCTTGCGGCTGGGCCGCTTGGGGCTGAATTGTTTCAGTAAGCGATTCTAGTTCGCTGATATCGGCACCCCAACTCGACAGCTTCGCAAGCAAGTCTTGATTTAGCGGCTGCGGATCGCCAGGCAAGAGCGGCTTAACAGGCTCAATCGCTTTCTGCGGTTGCGGCTGAGCGGCCAGCGACGCATCGATGTGCATTGCCCATAGCGAGTGGATATCGTCGGTCGAAAGCGGGCGATCCATATCTTGAATCATGACCACTTCGCCAGCGGCAGCTGCCAGGCCGAGATCGATTGCGGTCGCTTTTCCCTGCTTGGGCGTGTAACGACGCGAACGGACTTGAGGGTAGCGGCAGCTGATTTCGTACAGCACTTCTTCGGTACCATCGGTGGAACCGTCGTCGACGATCATCAGTTCGAAGTCGTTGGTCAGATCGGCCACGATTTCCAGAAGGCGATCCACTTCCCCCACAATGATCGACTGAACATTGTGCACCGGAATGACAATACTCAAAGACTTTTTCACAACGGGACCTCGGTGATGCATGGGGGGAATCGATGATAGCTGGCTACGAAGAAAACCGTTGGCGAGAGAACTCGGCCGAACACCTTACGATTCGGCAAAACGACTGCACTGACTACACCGCTAGCGAACAGGGTCCGGATGTACCATGTCTTCCGACAAGTCGGATCGGTCGTGCTGGATCAGATCTGTCGTTTGCCCTGCCCCCTTCCCCGGTTGCCGATTGCGGTTGAAACGGCCACACTAAACCAGATTGGTTTCCCTGTTTTTCCCGTTCCATGATGAGTTTTTTGCGATGACGATCTCCTTGCCTCGCGAGCCCGACTTTGAAAAGGCTGGCGGTCTGGTCCCTGCCATCGCTCAAGATGCCGACAACGGTCAGGTGCTGATGATGGCCTGGATGAACCGCGAGGCTTTCCAGGAAACGCTTACGACCGGCAAAGCGGTGTATTTCAGCCGCAGCCGCAACAAGCTTTGGCGAAAAGGGGAAGAAAGTGGCCATCAGCAGCAAGTCCACCAAATTCTGGTCGACTGCGACGCCGACACGGTGCTGCTGAAAGTGGATCAAAAAGGGGCCGCTTGCCACGAAGGGTTTCGCACTTGTTTCTTCCGCGAAGTCGGTCAGGCCGAAACCAAGATTGTTGAACAACGTCTGGTCAACCCAGACGACGTGTATAAGAAATAGTCTTCTGATGGTTCCCTCTTTCTAAAAAAGAAGGAAGGGATCGTTTTCATTCCAACCGAAAGAATCACGCATGAGCTTCGATGCCAACTTGGACGCTTTGAACGTTGAACTTCCGCCAGCCCCTAAGGCGATGGGCTTGTACAAGCCGGCCATCACTGTTGGCAATCTCGTTTACCTTTCCGGCCATGGCCCCTTGAGCACCGATGGCACGCTGCAGCTCGGTAAAGTGGGTGTCGATGTCGACGAAGCCGTAGGCAATGCCGCCGCTCGTCAAACCGGTTTGGCCATGCTGGCGACTTTGAAGGCTCACCTGGGCAGTCTCGACAAGATCAAACGTTTGGTGAAAACCTTCGGCATGGTCAATTGCAAAGATGGCTTCACCCAACAGCCTGCGGTCATCAATGGCTTCAGCGAACTGATGAAAGAAGTCTTCGGCGAAGATTGCGGTGTTGCTGCGCGAAGTGCCATCGGCGTGAACGCACTTCCGGCCGGGATGACGGTCGAAGTTGAAGCAATCTTCGAGCTGAAAGACTAAGTCGATCATTCGGCACCCCTCTCCCCCCGCAGACGGTGGAGAGGGAAGCGGATAAATTGAAACGCCGGTAATGCGATTACCTGGTTTCTTCCATCCTTTTCCTCGGATCCCCCATGGAACGCGAGTTTTACGATCGAGCCGAAAGCATTCGTGAGCAACTTCTACAGCTAAAGGACTCTCTTTGACTACGCTGCGAAACAGCAGCAGTTGAAAGAGATCGAAGCGAAGATGGCTGCGCCGGACTTCTGGGACAATCAAGAGAAGGCCCAGGAAACTGTCGGCCAAATGAAGTCGCTTAAGAATCTGGTCGAACCGCTGGACGAATGCGTTGCGGGGATTGAAGACCTCGACGTCATGCTGGAAATGGCCGAGGAAGACGAATCGCTCGCCGCGGAAGTGCCTGGCACACTCGAGCAGTTAGAATCGACCCTGGAAGCATTGGCTTTGAAGGCTTTGCTCGACGGCCCTTACGACGACTGCGGCGCGATTGTCACGATCAATGCCCGTGATGGCGGGACCGACGCCAACGACTGGGCCGAGATGTTGTTGACGATGTATGGTCGTTGGGCAGACCAGAACGACTATAGCGTCGAGCTCCTCGATCGAACCGACAACGAAGAAGCAGGCATCAACAACGCAACGTTTGTCGTTCGCGGCCCGATGGCCTATGGCTACCTGAAAGGGGAGACGGGCATGCACCGTCTGGTGCGGATCAGCCCGTTCAACTCCGAAGGCAAACGCCAGACGAGCTTCGCCGCGGTCGACGTTTCGCCAGAAATTCCTGATAGCGAAGAAGTTGACATCGACGAAGAAGATGTCCGCGTCGACACGTTCCGTGCCAGTGGTGCCGGCGGTCAGCACGTGAACAAGACCGACAGTGCGATTCGCTTGACGCACGTACCGACCGGCATTGTGGTGCAGTGCCAACAGGAGCGAAGTCAGCACAAAAACCGGGCCCAGGCCTGGAAGATGCTTCGTTCGCGTTTAGCGCGTGTCGAAGAAGAACGTCGCGAAAGCGAACAAGCGGAGAAGTACAAAACGCAGGCCAAAGTTGGCTTCGGATCGCAGATTCGGAACTATTTCCTGCACCCTGATCAACGTGTGAAAGATGCCCGGACTGGCTACTACATGGGCAGCTTCCACAGTGTGATGAATGGCGAGATCCAAGGCTTCTTCGATGCCTATCTAAGATGGCGTGTCGGACAAGACATGCCTGAGAACTAAGAACGAGGAACGCATTTCGTGTCAGAGTCTTCCCCTGATTCCCAAGATCATTTCGTTGAATCGGTTCGTGACGATGGCGTTGGCATCTTTGTCAGCTTCGTCAAACAAAAGGACCGCTTCGGCCATGTTGTTGCCTTGATTCAAGGGGACGAGTGCACGCCGCTGTTCGTCACGCTTGAAGGGACCGACGAGGAAGATTGGCCGGCCAGCCCGCCGTTCCAAGAGATCCACATGGAAGATCGCACCGATGGCATGGTGGCGTTGCTGGTCGGCATGGCCGGCGATAGCCATTGGTCGGCTGCTGTCGAACCGCTCGACGAACCCGGCGGCATTCACTTCTCGGTTGCGTGCCGGATGAAGGGATACCCGATTCAAATTTGCAGCCGCTATGGCTGTGCAATGGAAGAAGTCGCCAAGCCGAAATTAGAACGAGACGGCCCTTGGGTCTGGAGCGTCAACGGCGTGGAAGTTTGTGTCGATGTCATCGCACAAGAGCAATATCCCACGCCTGAGCTTCCGGCAAATGCCAAGGGCTTTGAAGTGAATGCTTCGCTCGATCACGAGCCGTTCCCGAAAACGATCGAGTGGCGTTATAAGATCTGGGTTCGCTAACGAGTTAAAACTCGTTCATCCGGACCGCTTTGCTTAGGCCCATGGCCCCTGCTCCGCTGCTCGTCCCGACCGACTCCAGAAGATCGGTCATCAGGTCTTGCATCTTGGACACGGTACCGATCACCATGGCAGCGTGTTCATCTTCGGAACGCACCTCGACGTCGTTGGTCAACTGACGCGACGTTTCGGCAAGCAACTTGGCGGCGTTTTCCAGCCGATCAGTCGTGTGACCAGACGGATGCGCGGTCCCGCTGGGAAGGCCGTTTTGCTTCCAGGCGGTGTTGGCCAGCCAACGCAAAATACTTTGGCGGCTGAGTACGCCTAGTGCTTTGTTGTTGTCGGTGATCAGAACAGTGCGAATCGAAACGCGGTTTAAGAATTCCCAAACGACCCGTAGCGGAATGTCTGGCGGATAGCAGATCAAGTTCTTCCGCATCACTTCCGAAATCGTGATCTCGTGCGGGTTCGGCCGACTGGCCACCGACATAAGATCTTTCTCCGACACGATCCCGACCAACGCGCCATCTTCATCGACGACTGGAGCAGACGGAATGCGGTAGTTCAAAAAGAACTGGCTGATCTCGACGACACTCGAGTCCGGCGTCACCGTGCTCACTACCGGTGTCATCGCGTCGGCGGAAACCGCTCCGCTGAAGACGGAATCGAGTTGCCCCGAGGCGTCGCTTTGAATGGCATTCTGCAGGCTGTCGATCGATACGACCTGATTTCGACCTTTTGACTTTGCTTCCAAAAGACAATGGTCGGCCATTTCGACCAACTGATCCATGTCTTCCATTTCGGCAAGCACTTCCGCGACGCCCAAACTGGCGGTAACGTTGACCACCGCAGACTCGAGGATAATATCCATTTCCCCGATTCGCTGACGCAGAATTTCGGCCCATTGCCGAGCTTGTTCGATGGAAGTCTCTGGCAGAACCGCACAGAACTCTTCCCCACCGTAGCGACAAATAATGTCAGACTTGCGTACTGAATCGGCAAAGACGCGTCCTACTTCGCGAAGTACTTCATCCCCAGCGGCATGTCCATGGACATCGTTGATCCGCTTGAAGTAGTCGATATCGAATATGACACAAGACAACGGTAGTCGATAGCGTCTCGCTCGACTCCACTCTTTAACGACCATCGACTCGAAGACGCGACGCGTAGGCAAACCGGTCAGGAGATCGCTATTGGCGAGGTGCGTCAGTCGTGTTTCCAGATCGAGGATTCGCTGGCCGGCACGCATTCGTGCGATCAGTTCGCCTCGATCGATCGGCTTGGCCAGAAAATCATCGGCGCCCGCGTTAAGAGCCTGAGTCAGGTTCTCTCGATTGCCATGCGAGGTCGCCATCACGATATACATATAGTGCGAGCAGACTACGTGTCGCACGTGCCGAATCAAATCAATGCCCGAACCGTCCGGCAACTCCCAGTCGGTAACGAGAAACTTGAACTGGTGCTTCCCTTCTTCCAGGATCTCAAGGGCCTGCATACAACTTTCCGCAACGACCACATCATATCCTTCACGCGTTAGAAACTCGCGAAGCAGTGTGCGAATAAGCCTATCGTCGTCCACGACCAGGACCTGGCATGGCGTCGAACAGGGTTCGGATTGCAGGATTGTTTCTGATGTCAATTTAGTGCTCTTTCACTACCTCGCCCCGAGGCACATCATTCATTGAAGTAACCAAGGTTAGAACACGATTATCGACCGGGCGAATTTCCGAACGGCAAAAGCAATATTCGCTATCGAAGAGAGGAGTTGACCCTCACCATGCCGATGGGGTTCGCTTATAACGATTATCCGAAACGTTCTCCTCCTACGGCGTGTATCAGGTATGCCATCCGCTTCGCATAGTTGACGTTGTTCTGGTTCCGGTTTGAGTGATTGCACCGAATTAGATTGGTCGATTCCGTTATTAGGATTCGATGTACCGTTCCACGGATCGGAATGCGCTGCATCATGCGAAACTTCACGGATGAACCGATGGATCGACCTCTGCACTCCACAAGCCTGGTTGGGATTGCGCTGAGTTTGACGATACTGCTGATCGTCGGCTGCTCGCGTAGCTCTGATATGGCCCAACCCTCTGGTGATAAGCCGGAAGCGGTTGCCATACCCCACCGCTTTCAAGCGCCTGAAGATGTTCGCCCGATGGCGCAGTTGGCTGCCCACCTTCAAATCAGCGACGCACACGAAAACATCATCACCAACCCGCACACGCCACCAAAGCGTTTGCCACCGGTGATGGGCGAAAAGACACCTGCGGACCCTACCCCTCTGGAAACGATTCGCTTCCCGCTGAAAATCGAAAAATCGACACCGTCGGAACAATCGTTACAGCTGGAACCACCAGCACCTTCGGCGCCACCGAAAATGGCAGCACCTCAGTCCCTGAAAACGACTCCGGAAATTACTCCGGCTCCTGTGCAGAAACAGGTGGCACGTTCACGCAAACCGAGCGAGACAGAAACTCCCCTGGCGCTCAACGCGCCCAAGATCGAGTTGCCTTCCGAACCACCCAAGCGACAGCCAGTTGCTCCCCAGCGTGAAATCCCACCATCTCAAGTCGTTCCAAATTTCCTGAGCGGCAACCCACAGCCCAAACAGCCATCACCACCTGCGGTAGAGCTTCCGCGTGAACCGGCCGGACCTCCTTCCAAGTTTGTTAGTCTGGCCCCGGCTCAGCCCGCGTTGGAAGGCACTTTAAATCCTGCCAAGCAAGAGATTGTCAACTTGCCAGGCCCTCCGATGAATGTCGGACCTACGATGCCGCGAATGGTTCCCATGACGCCCGCCTTCGTGCCGAGCACGCCCCAGTCGGCCACGGTCGACCACGCGATGATTGCCGTGCGTGAACGAATGGCAACATTGGTCGATCATGGCTTGGTGCTTGCCCAGCGAGGTGCATACTATTCGGCACGTGCCGAATTCATTCAGGCTCTACGCTTGGCCACGCAAACGCTCGACACTGCCGAAAAGTCGCACCGACACAGCGACGCCTTGGCCGAAGCCATTGCTGCGTTGGAAGAAGCTGGCGAGTTCATTCCTTCTGGAGCTCGCCTGGAAGCAAATGTTGACTTGAATCTTGTCGTCGATGCCCATCGCACGACCGTGCTGAAAGGGAAGAACCTGGAATATGAAACGGCGTTAACCGCTGCTCAAGCTTACTTCTCGCATGCTCAAACGAAGTTGACCGAAGCGTGTGGCGGTATGCCGGAAACAGGCCGAGCCCTCGTTGGCTTGGGACGCATTCAAGAGTACCTGTACAACACGACCGGCGACAACCGTACGCTGATTGGTCCTCGATCGATCGCGTTATTCCAAACAGCACTTGCCATTGATGAGAAGAACTATGAAGCCGCCAACGAGCTAGGCGTGCTGTTGGCTCGCTACGGTCAATTGGAAGATGCTAAGCAGGCCCTACTGCAAGGCGTAAAAGCTTCGCCACGTCCAGAACTGTGGCAAAACCTCGCTTCGGTTCACGAGAAGCTCGGCGAGACCGAGATGGCACGCCGAGCTTCCGTTGAAGCGCATGCGGCACGTGAGTTCGCTCAACTCAACGGTGGGCTCGAAGCGGTTCGCTGGGTTTCCCCAGAACAGATGGCGGAGCATGGCAAAGGGGACACCGGACTGAAACAAGCCGCACGCTCGACTGCCAGTCAGCCGATTGCCAACCGCACTCGCACAAGCACCCGATAGACTCGATCGCTGGTCAAGGACTCGACCTCATGCATATCTGGAAATTCGTACTTAGCAGTGTTCTTTTCGCCAGTCTAGCCACTTCAGCAATGGCTCAGACGCCGGCTCCTTACTGCAATCCACACGATCGTCAGGTACTTGTAGGTGTCGACTCAACCGATCCGACATGCGAAGGAGAACCGCACTGGGATGCGCGTCGTCCCATTCCATGGCAAGTCTTTGCCCAGGGCGAATATGTCGGTCCTGCACGTACCGCCCATGTTCCGGAGTATCGTTTGCGTGTCGATGACGAACTCGATTTCGTCTACCGACTCACACGTCAGGAATCGACGCAGCCATATCGCTTGAACGTGGGCGACGAAGTCCAGATTGAATCGCTGACCGATCCGAACCTCGATCGAAACCTGGTCATCCAGCCTGATGGGACGATCACCGTCTTGCTATTAGGCCAGATCCATGCCGCGCGTCGGACCGTCGACGAACTGCGAAAAGCGTTGGACGATCAGTACAAAGAGTACTACAAAGTTCCCGCGATCACGGTGACGCCCCTGAAGGTGAACACCAAACTGGAAGACCTGCGAGCCACCGTCGACAGTCGAGCCGGGACAGGCGGTCAAGGACGCAGCAGCCGCGTGACGCCGGAAGGAACGATTCAGCTTCCGGCGATCGGAAATGTGCCTGCCCAGGGAATGACGCTGAACGAGCTGAAACGGGAGATCGACGAGCGTTATGCTAAGGAAATCGAAGGGATCGAAGTCACGCCGGTACTGATCCAACGTGCTCCGAGCTATGTCTACGTTCTAGGCGAAGTTCCTAATCCTGGGCGGTACGAGCTGACCGGTCCCACGACGGCAATCCAAAGCATCGCCATGGCTGGCGGCTGGAATGTTGGGGCGAACCTACGAGAAGTGGTCGTTTTCCGTCGTGCTGAAGATTGGCGATTGGTGGCAACAAAGCTTGATCTCAAGGGTGCTTTGTATGCTCGCCGCCCTGCTCCTTCGGACGAAATTTGGATTCGTGATGCCGATATCGTAGTCGTTCCTAAGAGCCCGATCTTATGGGCGGACGAATTCATCGAGCTGGTTCTGACGCGTGGGATTTACGGTGTTGTCCCCTTCCAGGGGGTGAACATCAGCGTGAATCGTTTGAGCACGTTCTAGTCTCAGCAAATTGGCCGATCTTGGGTTTCCGGGAAAGATCCTGAAAAATTCGCGCTAGGCGAAACTTATTCCTGCTCGGTAAAGTTTACGAAGTAGGAAATTGCTTGCCTGGCATTTGTTTTCAGGAGTGTCCCCCCCGTGAACCGACGTATCCTTGCTCTCTTGCTGATTGCCGTCTCCGCGTTGCCGCTGTGGGCTCGGGAATCGAATGTCGAGCCGAAGCCGATCGGGAAACACATTGCCGAGTTCGACTTGAAAGACTTCCGCGGCAAGACACACAAGCTGTCGGATTACTCCGAAAGCAAAGTGGTCGTTCTGGCATTCATCGGCTGCGAATGCCCAGTCGCAAAGCGTTACTCCGTGACGCTTCAACAGTTGGCCGATCAGTTTGCCGACGATCAAGTCACCATTCTTGCGGTCGATGCCAATCAGCATGATTCGATGACCGAGATGGCAGCATTTGCCCGTATCCACTCACTGAAAATCCCGTTTCTGAAAGACCTCGCCAATCGCCTTGCCGATGACGTAGGTGCCCGACGAACTCCTGAAGTTGTTCTCTTAGATCAGGCTCGGACGATTCAGTATCGAGGCCGGATCGACGATCATTTTCTTGTCGGCAATGTCCGTGATGCCGCGACACGGAATGACTTGAAGATCGCTATCGAAGAAGTCCTGGCAGGCAAGAAGGTGAGCGTTCCGGAAACTGATCCAGTCGGTTGCCATATCGGCCGTATCTTGGAAGCAGACGAATCAGCTGAGGTGACCTATTCCAATCAGATCGCGAGGATCTTTCAGAATCGCTGCGTTGAATGTCACCGCGAAGGCCAAATTGCTCCATTTGCGCTGACCGACTACGACGAGGTGGTTGGCTGGGCAGAGATGATTGCCGAAGTCGTGGAAGATCAGCGGATGCCACCATGGCACGCCGATCCGAAGTACGGCCACTTCGCCAACGATCGTCATCTTTCCGCGAAGGAAAAAGAAACGATTTTGAAGTGGGTCGAAGCCGGGGCACCTCAAGGGGACTTAAAGCAACTACCCAAGCCAAGTACTTTCGTTGAAGGCTGGACGTTGCCGAGCAAGCCAGAATTCGTCCTGAACATCACCGACGAACCGTACGCCGTACCAGCCGAAGGAGAAGTGAAGTACAAGTACTTTGTCGTCGATCCGAAATTCACGGAAGACAAGTGGATTAAAGCAGCCGAGCTTCGCCCAGGCAACTTGCAGGTTGTGCATCACATTCTGTGCTTTGCGTTGCCTCCACGAGCCAACCTTCGTGATCTACCACAAGAAGGTGGTGCTCGCGGTTTCCTGGTCGGCTATGTGCCTGGCAAAGATGCCACCGAGTATGCCCAAGGCATGGCTAAACGAGTTCCGGCGGGATCGAAATTGATCTTTCAAATGCACTACACTCCAATTGGCTCGCCTCAGGAAGATCAAAGTCAGCTCGGCTTAATCTTCGCAGATCCTCAGGAAATTGATTACGAAGTCAAAACGACCAGCGCGGTGAGGCGGCGGTTATCGATCCCCCCCCACGCAAGTAACCACAAGGAAGAAGCCGACGCCGATCAATTCAACGATGACGATACACTGCTTCTGACATTCATGCCGCATATGCACTTACGCGGAAAGTCGTTCCGCTACGTTGCCGTCGGGCCGGATGGCCGTGAAGAGATCCTGATCGACATCCCCAAGTACGATTTCAACTGGCAAACGGCTTACGAACTTGCCGAACCGAGGAAGATGACCAAGGGCTCGCATATTCATGCAATCGCCCACTACGACAATTCCAAGGGTAACCTGTTTAATCCTGATCCAACGAAGACCGTTCGTTGGGGAGATCAAACGTGGGACGAGATGATGATCGGCTATTTCGACATCGCGGTTCCCGTAAAGCCGAGCGAAGTCGCGACAACCGATCAGCCTGGAAAGGTTTCAAAGGAAGTACTCGACAAAGCGAATCAGCTGATCACGAAATTCGATACCAACCAAGATGGTACCGTCGCTCGTAGTGAGGTGCCCGAGAAGGGACGCAACGTCTTTGATCGGCTCGATACCAATGGCGACAAAAACGTCACGAAGCAGGAGCTGATCGATATTTTCCAACAGTATCCAGCCGTGATGCGGATGATCCGCTAGAACCAATTAAAAAAGCCCTGAGCATTTCTCAGGGCTTTTATTCTATGGTATTAGCCTGGTCCGTTCTGAGCGATCACATTCAGAAATCTTCCGCCGTTGTCGTACCAGCCTTGCCGGGTAAATCGAGTCCACAGCAAGTCGGTGACTACGGAAACTCGAGCTCCATCTTCCGCTTCCAACGTAAGAATCACACGCCGATAAGGAAGCGGCTCGCGATGGAAGAAATCGATGCCTCGTTCCGTAATGTTCTTACCGACCACGACCGTCGAAAGATCGTTCAGCGGCTCGCCTGAGGCATCCACCGGAGTCAGGTACATCAAGTGCGGGTAAGGATAACGGAAGTCGCGTCGACGTTCGTTGGTGATCTTCTTGGGAAGAATCCGGCTGATCAGCTGACCTACCGCTTTGCGCACCTTGGTTTCACTCTCATCAGAGCAATTCGGAACCGTGGTGAACACAAAGTCAGACGAGGTCGTAGCGCAACTAGCCATAGATTCAACCTGAGAAAAAACTCATCGGAAAAGATAGTGGCTCGTGGTGCAGACAGCCCACAAGGCTTTACGCGGATAAGGAGGAAGTTCTCAAGAGCAGCCGCAAGTCAGACAGACGAACGGATTCGTCTGCGCGGACCTTCCTCACGATGCTTGCCCCTGAACTATTTAAATAAATAGGTCATGATCTGACGATGGCAAGCGCCTGCAACCGACGTAACGAAAAACCGCAAAGAAAACGAGGAATTACCCAGGCGAGAACTGGCGATATTGTCGACGCAATTGAGCCACCGACAGTGGATCGTCTTCCAATGCCGATATTGCGGATCGTAGGGCATTTTTAGCCTCGAACCAGTCCCCACGACGACTGGCATCTTCAATCCAGCTTTCGTAGATCGATCGCGTTGAATGACGGCTCGAAGCAACATCGGCTTGCCAATCTAACAAACGCAGTGCCTCGGCATAGCGTCCGCTACGGCACCATTGGTCGATCACTGCATCGACGATCTTCCGACGGTTCTCGTCTAAATCGGGATCGGTAGGCGATTGCTGTTCCATCCGTTTCAACAAGTCGAGCGCGGTCTCGAAGTCCTGCTGTCCGACACATGCAACGGCCCAGTTATTCAGAATCGCGCTACGATTTCGGAGTGACGCGGCATCTTGAGGATCGAGTGCCAAAGCAAAGTTAAGCAGTTCAATTGCTTCCGCGTAATCTTGTTGAGCGGCTGCCAGGCTGGCTTTGTTATAAGGAATTTTGGCTGCCAGGCCGCGTGCCGATAAAGCCCTCGCTTCGCTTCTGGCTTGCACGGCCGGCGATTGATCGCGGTCGTGCGGTTCCAATAAAAACCAAGTCGGACAAGTCGTTTCAATATCTAATTCAGGACGACTCAACAGTCGACACCAAACGTGCCCACGTGTCTGCATCGCAACGGTCGGCAGTCCCGCTCGCTCCGTCAAAATTTGGAACAGGATGGTCGCCGAGACGCAATTGTAATCCCCCTTCTGAAGAGCAACGCTCAATGCGTTTTGGTTTTCGTCGTATTCCCCAGTCAGCAATCGATCGTGCATCGATTGAAAAACCCATTCCGCTCGTTCCGCGAATGAGTAGCGTCCCCATTGCGCGGGAAGATTATCTTGCATCCACGCCAGATGATCGGCCAGGATTTGATGCGCGGCCGCTCGGTCTTCTTCAGAAAGGTCGCCTTCGGCGGCCCACGCCATTTCGACAAGACTGGCTGGCTGCGAGGCGCTGACGGCGGATCGCAGCGTCGACGTCGCTGCAGAAATCAGGACCACCAGGTAAAACAGAATCAACATCCAAAGGATGCGGTCAGATTCCTTCCAAATTCGAAGCATATTGCCACCGGCCGTGATTTGATTCTCGGGAGAGTTTTAAAAGTGTGCGCGCTGATGAACTTCCTGCGCGAACTCCCGAAAGCTTTTTCTGACACGTCGGTTGCCCCTAGATGGCAAAGCTCGACTAACCGCTACGACTAGAAGCGATGGCAGAATAATACGATCAACGATTGCTCATCCTGGCCGGCGAATAAATTCGAGCATGTCGATCCTTGCTCCGAATCAGGCCCACGTTATATTTAAGAGTACGCCTCGCGGGTGTAGCTCAATGGTAGAGCCCTTGCTTCCCAAGCAAGTTACGAGGGTTCGATTCCCTTCACCCGCTTTGAAACAGAAAACGCCATGCGGAGATTTCCTGCATGGCGTTTTTTGTTTCGAAGACCTTTTCCAGGTACGATAAAGCCTTCCTACCCATCTCCCCCTCGAATATCTCCTGAAGAGCCATCATGATTTGTCGCTTGTTATCTTTGTTCGTGTTTTCAGCCAGTCTATTCGCGGCGTCCTGTCTAAACGGCCAAGAGAAAGTAGACGTCTACATCCTCTCCGGTCAGTCCAACATGGCTGGCAGTGGCAACAAATCGCAACTTCCGGAAGCATGGAAGAAGACATTACCTTCGGTCCAGTACTGGGACGGGAAAAAGTTTGTCGACTTCGATCCCATGGCATTGAATTTAAATGGAGGCCAACGCTTTGGTCCCGAAGTGGGCTTCGCTGGCACCATGGCATCACTTCATCCCGATCAGAAGATCTATGTCGTGAAGTTCGCTTTGAGTGGCCAGCCACTGCACGCAGGCTTCCATGGGGCGAAGTGGAATGGCGAAGAGCCCGGGCCCAATCGCAACACGTTCTATCCTGGGACATCGCCGGAAGACCCCAACATGGGAAATCACTACAAGCGACTACGTGATCAGTTCAACAAAGCGTTTACTGCATTGAGAGAATCTGGCAAACAACCTCAGCTGCGCGGAATCGCTTGGATGCAAGGAGAAGCAGACGCCAAACAGGAAGTTTCCGCCACGAAATACGACCAATCGATTGCACTACTGAAGTCACGCATTGAAGAAGACTGCCAAAGCGGGCCAGTTCCGCTGGCGATGGGCCAAGTTCTTCCGCACATTCCATGGATGGAACGCTTCACTCATCGCAATGAAATTCGCCAAGCTCAAGAAGACGCCGACATGCGATCAGGTTCCGAGCGAGCCATTCTCGGCGTATGGAACGTCCCAACCGACGGGATGCCGCTGCTAGCAGATACGGTTCACTACGATACAACCGGTCAGCTCATGCTAGGCACCTCCTTCGCCTTGGGGGTTCTCGAGGCGGAACATCAAATGAAGATGCTGGCTGCCGACGATGATCCAGAATAATGAAATGATCAAGCAAGTTTGCGTTGGGATTCGCTCAGTAGCTTCCGCGCGGCCTTTTGTCGTTTGAGGCTGGAGAGAATTCCTGCGATCGGGGATGGGTTTTGGCCGTACTTGAATTCTAGCTTTTGAATCTCGGCGTGGGCTGCTGCTCTGGCGGACTTCTCTGTGAGATAGCCTGTCATGTAAGCTTGCAGCAGCGGTTCGCCACCGTCGACTTTAACGCTGAAGACAACTCGATTCGAGATCGGGCTCGCAGGTCGCCGCGTGATTTCGATCTGATATTCCTGAAAGCTTTCGACGATTGGTTTCTGCATGCCGGCCCTGCGTATCGATTTGGGCATGCCACTTCCATGAGCTGAATGCTTGCGAAGATCGAACATTGCCTGGAACTCCTTTTCCAGAGGTGGACTATCGAATGAACTCAATTCGAGTTCTTCGCATCTTTCTTCGGACCAAAGTGAATCGCGCATGCGTCACCGCAGTCGTCTTCGGTATTCTTACCAAATCGGTATCTCGCGGCGGCGACCTTTTGATAAAGCCAGTTCCAAAGTGGAAGGGAACCAGGAATTTGCAAAAGTGGCATCGCTGGCCACAACAGCACAAGCCGCCTGGTCAAATAGCGAAATGCCTTCGCGCCGCTGTACTGACGGTCTTGCATATCAACGACCCACATTTCTTCCATCATCTGATCGTGCGTCAGATTAGGCGCCACGAGTGCGACATCGCCATCGTGCAATGAAAGAAACGAAAGCCGCTTCATGACATCCAGGCGATACAAAATGCGCACGCCTCCGGTGCAAATTCGGCAGTGACCGTCATAGATTACGACGTCCGTGACCCGATTGGCCTCGGGACGGGGCAACGCAGATTTTTCGGATCGTGTTTCGGCTTGAGTTGCCATCATCTCGCTCTTTTCCGCGTTTTCACCTTCGCCTGACAAGAATCCTGAAATGCGAGGATTTCGTCTCATTGGCGAAGGAAACGCCTGATCGTTTCTAGTTTACCCGTAATTTCTGGAACAATACCACTGCAACTTGGAGGCCTATAAGTTCCGCTTTCCGGGGAAAATCAGTGGAATTTTAGGCCCCATTTCCGGTACACTTGAAGATGAACCGATCTAGACGGCGAATTGCTAGTCGGGATCTTTCCTGTGCCGTCGAATTCAAAAGGACGACGTTCCATGGACACGCTTCAGAAACATATCCGTAAAGCCCAGTGGCGCATGATCTTACAGCAATTCGTTGCTCGCTTGATTATCTGCCTTTCGGTGACATTGACCCTCGCAGCGATTGCTGTGATTCTGCCAAAACTTTGGCCATTGGGTCTCGATCGGAGCGTCTGGATGTGGAGCTGGCTCGGGGGTGGGGCTGCCCTTGGCGTGATTGCTTCGATCGTTTGGACGTATCTCAGCCATACGTCGGCGCTTGCAGCGGCAATCGAAATGGATATCCGTTTCGGCTTGAAGGAACGCGTTTCCAGTTCACTTTCGCTCGATGAAAACTCACGTCAGACCGAATGGGGACAGGCCCTCATGGAAGACGCGGCCCGACAGGTTGAGCGGATCGACGTCAACGAGCGTTTTCCGGTACGCAGTGGGTGGAATGGACTAGCCCCCGTGGGAATTATCATCGCGGCACTGCTTATTGCTCTGTTCATTCCCGATGCTGTGGTCGACCCCAACACGGCCGAAGCGAACCCAACACAGCTCGATCCAGAGCAGACAAAAGTCGTGAAAAAGACGGCTGACGAGCTTCGAAAGGAGCTCAAGGAACGCAAAGAGAAAGCGGAAGAGAAGGGCCTGAAAGAAGCCGAGGAGCTCTTCAAGAAGCTGGAGGAAGGCACCAAGGACATCTCGAAAAAAGACAAAGTCACGCAGAAGGATACCCTTCTGGAACTGAACGACTTGGCCAAAGAACTGAAAAAACGTCGTGACGAGTTGGCCTCCAGTGAAGAGTTCAAAAAGAAGCTGGAGATGCTGAAAGACCTTCTTAAAGGTGGCTTGGCCGAGGAACTTGCCAAGGCGATGCAGAAGGGCGATCTGCAAAAAGCCCTCGAAGCGATGAAGAGCCTGCAAGATAAATTGAACAAAGGCGATCTGACCAAAGAAGAGCGAGAAGCACTGGGCAAACAACTGGAACAGATGGGCCAAAAGATGCAAGACATCGCCAAAGCTCATCAGGAAGCCAAGAACAAGCTTCAGGAACAGATCCAACAAGCTCAGCAAGCCGGCAATCAAGCGGAAGCAGATCGCCTGCAAAAGCAACTCGATCAAATGGGTATGCAAGACGCTCAGATGCAGCGTATGCAGCAGATGGGGGACCAGCTGTCCAAAGCTTCCGAAGCCTTGCAAAATGGCCAGCAACAGCAAGCGGCCGATCAGCTAAACCAAATGGCCAATGAAATGCAGGACCTCCAGGCCCAACTCGACGAGCTGGAAATGTTGGACGAAGCGATGGACCAAATGGAAGCGGCTCGCAATCAGATGTGCAAAGCTTGCCAGGGTGGCCAAAACGGAATGATGGGGCAGCAAGGCATGATGGGAATGGGTCGAGGCCAGGGCAACGGTATGGGACAAGGCCAAGGCGAGGGCGACCGTCCTGAAGAAGAAAATGAAACCGGTTCGTACGATTCTCAAGTGCGTGCCGATCCGAAGAAGGGACGCGGCGTGATCGTTGACTACGTTGACGGTAAAAACCGTGCCGGGCAAACGCTGATCGAGATCAAGCAGGCCATGGAATCGGAATCGTCACTTGGTGGTGACGCCCTTACCGAAACGCGTCTGTCCAAAGATCACCAGCAGAACGCTCAGGAATACTTCGACATGGTTCGCGATGGGCGATAGCCAGCGAACCTCCTCAAGCATTGAAAACGTAGACGGCGGTCCTCACAGGGCCGCCGTTTTTCATTGAGCTATGCGTCTAGCCATTCATTCGCTTGGGAATGGTAAAGCTGTACAGAATGACAATCGCACCACTGGACATCATGCTCCACGGAGCCCAATCGGGAGGCGTAAATGGCCTCGGGCCTCCCTCAGCGGCCACCATGGCCGAATCAACGATCAGGCACTCCGCTCCGACGATGATCAATGTGATACCGACTGCCAAAAATAGCGACCGCCACATGGCAAAATTCCTTCTTTCCCTCCGGCCTTCCTCTTCGACTTAAGATACATCCCAAGCCGCAGCGCTAATACGCATTCGAACCGTTCGTTGTCCCTGTTATCGGCATGAATGCAGGGCCCCGCTAGCGTGAAAAGGGGAAGGCCGAGCAACCGTTACAATTTGATCTTTCATCACACCTCGCAGGTAGTGCCCCAGCTTCCACTTCGACAAGAAACAAAAACACGCCCCATGAACAAACCGTTCAAGGGGCGTGAAATGACTCTTGTCGTTGAGCAACTGCAGCCGTTTATTCGACTACCCAGGTATCCCCCGAGTTAAAGAGCTTATCCAAGCTGGCTTCACCCTTGGCTTCTTTGGCGGTTTTGACCTGATAGTTGATCGCGTCATCGTAGCAAGGTGCGTCAACATCTCGCAGCACGCCGATTGGTTCCGGAAATTCCGGATGCGACATTCGCGTTAGCAGATAGGCCAGCGTTGGGTCGCTCGTTTTCGCATCGTGGAACAGCAGATCGTCTTCGCTGATCCCCTTGCCAACATCGACCACTTCTGGGGTCATACCGTTCAGACGAATCCCCTTGTCGCGATCCTTACCAAAGATCAGCGGCTTGCCATGCTCCAGTTCCAAAATCGTGTCGGCCTTGGTGTCTTTGTCGGTGGCCCACTTATAGGCACCGTCGTTGAAGACGTTGCAGTTCTGGTAAACCTCGACGAACGAAACACCCTTATGGGCGACGGCTCGCTCCAGCGTAGCTGCCAAGTGCTTGATGTGGACATCAATCGAACGAGCTACAAACGTCGCTTCGCAGGAAAGGGCAATCGAAAGCGGGTTGATCGGGTTATCGATCGCTCCCATTGGCGTACTCTTGGTGATCTTCCCCTTTTCGGAAGTTGGCGAGTACTGCCCTTTCGTCAAACCATAAATGCGGTTGTTGAACAGGATGATGTTCAAATTCACGTTTCGACGCAGCACATGCATCAGGTGATTACCACCGATCGAAAGTGCGTCGCCGTCGCCGGTGATGACGAACACCGTCAGATCTTGTCGCGAAGACTTCAGCCCTGTGGCGAAAGCTGGAGCACGACCATGCACGCTGTGCATACCGTAGGTGTTCATGTAGTACGGAAAGCGACTGCTACAACCGATACCGCTGACGAAGACCGTGTCTTCGCGGCTCATGTTGAGCGTCGACATGACCTTCTTCATTTGGGCCAAAATCGAGTAGTCACCGCAACCGGGGCACCAACGCACGTCCTGGTCGGTACCGTAGTCCGCGGGCTTCAATACAGGCAGTTCTGCAGATGCCATGGTGGATCGTTTCTCTATCATTGAAGGGTTTGCAATCAAATGGTTGGGGTATTTGGTTAACCGAGCAGCGACTCGATTTTTTCGGCGATTTCGGTTGTCGTGAAAGGCTTTCCTTGGACCTTATTCAAACCGATCGCATCGACCAGGTATTCGTCGCGAAGCAGCATGCGCAGCTGTCCCAAGTTCAATTCCGGAACGAGAACTTTCTCGAAGCTGGAAAGAAGTTCGCCGAGGTTTTTCGGGAACGGGTTCATGTATCGCAAATGAGCATGGCTGACCGACTTACCTTGAGCTTGCAGGCGAGCCACTGCCGTGCGACAGGAACCATACGTTCCGCCCCAGCTGACGACCAACACTTTGCCTTTCGATTCGCCCATGACTTCTTGCGGCGGAACAGCGTCGGCGATGCCGGCAACTTTCTTTGCACGCGTCATGACCATGTGATGGTGATTCTGCGGGTCGTAGCTGACGTTGCCGGTACCGTCTTGCTTTTCCAAACCACCAACGCGGTGCATCAAGCCTGGCGTGCCAGGAATTGCCCATGGACGAGCAAGTTCGTCATTTCGCTGGTAAGCGAGGAACGGTGGATCGTCTTCGTTGCGAGGGCCAGGATGTTTGACTTCGATCTTTGGCAGATCGGCCATGTTCGGAATTCGCCATGGCTCGCTACCGTTGGCAATGTAGCCGTCGGTCAGGATGATAATTGGTGTCATAAACCGAGTGGCGATTCGCCAGGCTTCGATGGCTACGTCAAAACAGTCGGCAGGACTACGTGCAGCGATCACTGGAATGGGCGATTCACCATTGCGTCCGAACATCGCTTGCAGCAAGTCGGCCTGCTCGGTTTTCGTAGGTAGCCCAGTGCTTGGGCCGCCACGCTGAACGTCGACAATCACCAGCGGAAGTTCCAGCATCATTGCCAAGCCCATTGCTTCGCCCTTGAGTGCCATCCCAGGTCCACTGGTTGTCGTCAGGGCCATTTCTCCACCATAGGCAGCACCGATGGCGGCACACACCGCTGCGATTTCGTCTTCGGCCTGAAAGGTGAGAACATCGTAGTTCTTGTACTTGCTCAGCTCGTGCAGAATGTCACTCGCCGGAGTGATTGGGTACGACCCCAGGAACAATTTCTTTTCACTCAGCTTGGCCGCACTGATCAGCCCCCAAGCCAACGCCTGGTTGCCGGTCATGTTGCGGTACTTGCCTGGCGGAAGCTTGGCTTTGTCGACTTTATAGCTACTGCGGAATGCATCGGTGGTCTCGCCAAAAGCATGACCTGCTTTCAAAGCGCGTCGGTTGGCTTCCGCAATAGCCGGCAGCTTGGCGAACTTCGCGTCGATGAATCGCAAAGTCGGCTCCATCGAGCGACCAAACAACCAGAACACGAGCCCCATGGCGAAGAAGTTACGGCATCGATCCGCTTCCTTCACGCTCAGATCCAAACCTTCTACCGCGCCCCGCGTCATGCTGGTCATCGGGACGGAAAAGACCTGAAACCCACTCAGCGAATCATCTTCGATCGGGTTCGATTCGTATCCGGCTTGGCCAAGGGCTTTCTTGTCGAACGCGTTGCTGTTGACGATCAGCACGCCGTTTCGCTTGAGATCGCCCAGATTGGTCTTCAGCGCGGCAGGATTCATCGCCACCAACGCGTCGACCGTCTCGCCAGGTGTGAAAATATCGTGAGAAGCAAAGTGAATCTGGAAACCACTCACGCCGGCCAGCGTACCGCGAGGAGCACGGATTTCAGCCGGGAAGTCGGGGAACGTCGCAATGTCGTTTCCGGCCAGGGCAGATGTATTGGAGAACTGCGTACCGGCCAACTGCATACCGTCGCCAGAGTCGCCACAGAAGCGAACGGTCGCTTCTTCCAACGGCTGAATCTCTTTTACGACAGTGGTTTCATCGGTAGTTGTGGACATGGTTTATCGGGGTATCCGAGCAACAACAGGGTTTCTATGGGAATTATCGAGTCTCATGGCCTCGCGGCAAATATTACGCAGAGGCAGCTCGATTTCAGTTTTCCGGGGCAACGATGGCTGAGTGTTCAAAGCGCCACAAATGCATCGCTCTATACTCAACCAAATGTTACGAATGTCCGCCACGCAGTTTGGGCTGGCATCCTTCCCGAAGTGGGAAGTCAGCTGGCAGAAAAGAGGCGTTTTGCCGGAACAAAGCGAATGCCAAGTACGAAACTTGGTGCGGGCCGCAAATCGGGTAACCAGGGCAAAGCCGACACGTGGTGTACCCTGCCGAACATGGTTCTCGATGATCGGAGAAGCCTTTAAGGGCCGAACGGACTCCACTTGGTACTTCATGGCCTCTGGGACAAAGCCGATTGATCGCTGCTGTCAATGACAGCGGATCCGCCTTCAATCTGTTTGTTGATTTCCGAACTTCAAAAAGCCTCGCGCAACTGCGCTAACTAATTGAAATTTCGACGAGGCCCCCGCATTTTTATGAGGCAATTTTGCCGGTTATGCCGATTTTTCGGGGTTCGCGTGCCATATAGTCTAACAATCTCCCCAAATCGGTAGAACAAGACGACGCACGAAACCCGGGCAAAATAGGGAGAAATTACCGCATTTCCCACTAAATAAGACATCTGGATCTGATTTAATCCAGCGAAAGTAGTCTCTATGACTGCAACGACATCGGCGAGCACTCATTTCGCGCAGAAAAATTACCCGTCGAGATCATCCAGCGTGGAAGAGCCTTTTTCTTTCTCATAGAACTTGGAGAGATCGATTCCACCACGATTCTCTTCTTCCAACAGTTTGATCCGTGCTTCGAGCCGCTCCATCCGCCGCATCATCTGCGGAATCAGGAACAAATCCTCCTCCATCTTTTTCTTCGAGGGAACCTTGGGATACCCAAGTTGTCGCTGTAAAGCAGAAAACAGAAGTAGCGGATCTCGCTTGCGATTGGCCAGCGCGATGCGGCCTTCGCGTTCGCCGAACAGGGGAGGAAAGTCGGACCCCGGCATTTTTCCGCCGCGACGAATCTGCTGCGTGATGTAATGCTCGCTCCGCGTATAGATCATGTCCGCAATGTCGATCAAACCAATGCGTCGTCGATTGATCTCAAGAAATCGCCGCCAATGCTCGTCGAACATCGGATCGGTTGCCATTGCTGCGAAGCCTTGGTCGTACTTCAACCGATGGCGGCAAATGGTCTCGAACTGGTAAAGAAACAACGACTGCGGTGTCGCATGTTCAGCGCGTAGTTTGACTTCGAGTTTCAAGATCTCCAGGCCAGTCTGAAAATCGAAACGGCCTCGATCATCTTCCGAAGACTCGACAATAAACGTCTGAAACCCTGTGAAATAGTGCGAAAGCCGCTTCATCGCGGGATGAAACAGACCACTATGACGAAGTTCCGCTGCCAGGAAGTCGATCGCCATGGGCAGTTTGGTCGTGACCAGAATCTCGTCGCCGACCGACTTCAAGATCTCCTGCATCGGGCGATTGTCTGCCAGGCCCGTTTGAATGCCTTCGAACAGATGCCGCTGCTCGACATATTCTTCAACTTCCAAGCCTGCGTTTGAATTCGCCTCGTCATTCATGCTTGTGAAACATCTTTCGCTGCGGGAAGTACGCCAGGCTCATCGCTAACCTGGCACGATTACGACTTCCCGAGTTTGAGATGTCCGTCCAGGAATTTCAATGCCTCTCGCTTTGCCTGGGCATCGATAAAAGTCCCTAGATGCCCCCTGCCCTGCGACTTATACAGTGTCGTTGGAATACCCAACGAAGACAGCTTGTCGTGCATGACTTCGGCATTTCGCATCGGTACCAAGTCGTCTTCGGTACCATGGTAGAAGAAAATCGGAGGACACTTGGCCGTCACATGGGCCAATGGAGAAGCATCGACGTAAGTCCCCGGTACCTCCAAGCGAGATCCGCCAAGGAAGAACTTTAGACGCTCGCTTCGTAATGGTTCGTTTGTGAAATCGCATGGCGCCGCACCGGCAACGACTGCTTTTAAAGGAGGCGTTCCTTCGACCTGCTCCGCTTCGATGGCAGCCATCAGACAAGCCAGATGTCCACCAGCTGAGTAGCCCCAGCCGCCGATTCGTGTGGTATCGATATCGAATTCATCTGCGTTCTCGAGTAGCCAATTAAGCCCAGCCTGGCAGTCTTCCAATTGAGCCGGAAAGATGTGCGTCGGCGCGAATCGATAGGTGATTGTCGCGACGGCATAGCCATGATTGGCCAAAAAGATGGCATGAGTCGCCATATGGCTCCGTGAGCCCCCTGCCCAAGCTCCACCATGAATCATCAAGATCCCGGGGAAAGGACCTTCTCCGGGCGGCAAATATAAATCGGCCTTTAACGTCTTGTCTTCTCGCTCGGCAAAAACCTGATTCGGCACCAAACGCACCGACGGTTTCTCTGCGAAAACGGTTGTTTCGACCGCCATAAAGACGAGCAGCGTCAAAAGGGAACTTTTCCAACCAGCCACATCGGACTCCGTCAAGGTGAACTATGCCGCGCAATCGCGGGTCCTATAATGAGTTATTCCGCCGACATTGCCCAATATTAACCCCAAGGACCGTGCAGGGTATCCTTTTTTCCATCGGCGATGCCCCGTGCTTTTCAGGAGAGTGCTTCCCGTGAGCCACCGTTTTTCTACCGTGCAAGCGGCCGTCGATGCGATCAAAGCTGGCAAAGTCATCATTGTTGTGGACGCCGAAGACCGGGAAAACGAAGGGGATTTTGTCGCCGCAGCGGAAAAAACCACCCCCGAAGTCGTTAATTTCATGATTACGCAGGGACGTGGACTCCTTTGTGCTGCGTGCCTGCCGGACGTCTGTGAACGCCTCGAATTGACGCCACTTGTGGAAAACAACAACGCGCCACTTCGGACTGCGTTTACCACGCCAATCGATCATAAGAACGCCAAAACTGGAATCACGGCCAAAGAGCGATCTGAGACCATAATGAGCATGGTCGACGAAAAATCGACCGCAGACGACTTCGTCCGCCCTGGCCATGTCTATCCGCTTCTAGCCAAAGAAGGGGGCGTGCTCCGCAGAGCAGGTCACACTGAAGCTTCCGTCGATTTGGCTCGCATGGCAGGTCTCACCCCGGCCGGATCGCTTTGCGAAATCCTCAACGAAGAGGGTGATCGGGCCACACGCGACGAATTGATCGCACTGGCCGAAAAACACAACCTTGAAATCATCTCGATCGAACAACTGATTTCGCATCGCCGGGTGAACGAGAAGCTTGTCGAACGTGGCGCTGAAGCCAAGCTGCCAACGTCATTCGGTGAGTTCGATATCATCGTTTACGACGTGAAATACGAATCGCAGGAACCTGTGGCGATCGCGATGGGAGACCTCACTTCAGTCGAAGCCCCACTGGTCCGACTGCACAGCAGCTGCTTTACCGGAGACTTGATCAATTCGCTGCGGTGCGACTGCGGAGATCAATTGAAGATGGCGTTGCAACAGATCAGTGAAGAAGGCGTAGGAGCATTGATTTATCTTCCGCAGGAAGGGCGTGGCATTGGGCTGAAAGCCAAGATTCGCGCCTATGCCCTCCAAGATCAAGGGCTTGATACGGTCGAAGCCAATCACGCTTTGGGCTTTAAGAGCGATATGCGTGACTACGGCGTCGGCATTCAGATTTTGAAAGACCTGGGCCTATCGAAGATTCGCCTCCTGACGAACAATCCGAAGAAAACCGATGCGTTCATCTACGGCGGGTTTGACTTGGAAGTAGTTGATCAGGTCGCCATTCATCCCGAACCCAATCCCCACAATCAGAAGTATCTCGATACTAAGCGAGACAAAATGGGGCACCGATTGCCGTAGGCGTCAGTTGCGAACCATGCAGACGCTTTCGACGATCTCGTCGTCGCGTACGATCGCCAGACCGGCGTCCCCTTGATTACTGGCCCAGAAACTGTCCGGCGTCGAGTAGTTCCAAAGCTCGTCCCCGGGCTGCATCTGATCGACGAAACCGGTGGCTTGAGTCAGGTAATGCTTTGCGACCACGGCAATTTGCGGGTCAGGATGGGCACACGTGGCGACGATTTCTTCCATCGTCGTCTTTTCGGTGAGCCACTCTTTGGGAACAGTTTGCTCGCTCATAGACACCGCCTAGATGTAGAACATTTCGTCGGGTTGTTCAGCAACGCGTGCTGCCAGATTGGCAAGCGTCACTTCTTCCAGGATTCGCGAACGGGCCTGGCATATTTGCCCCCAGACTCCGCACAACGCTTCCGTGGCTGGCGTTGGTTTCTGCAGGTTCGATTCGGTCTGATCGCCGTTGCCTTCGATGACCTGAAAGATGTCGGCCAGCGTTATCCGATCAGGGGCTTGGGCTAACCGATAGCCGCCGGTGGCGCCGCGTGTGCTCAGCACCAAACCGGCCGCTTTGAGTTGCGACATGATCTGCACGAGAAAGGGTTGCGGAATCCCCTGAGCCTCGACGATCTCGCGCAGTCGAGCTGGTTGACCGGCCTCGAAGCGGGCCGCCAGTTCGATCATTGCGATACATGCGTATTCGGTTTTCGCCGAGACTGTCATAACGATTTAGGCGTTGGGGCTATCGTCTTCCATCGTGTGCAAACCGCACTCGGTTTTGGCCGTACCACTCCAGCGGCCGGCTCGTTCATCTTCGCCTGCCAGGACGGCTCGCGTGCACGGCCAGCAGCCGACGCTGGTATAGCCTTGGTCGTGCAGAGCGTTGTAAGGAACGCCATGCTCGGTGATCATTCGCCAGACCCAGCTCTTCGTTTGATTCGCAAGCGGATTGATCTTCACCAATCCGAACTTTTTATCCCAACCGACAATGCTGGCCTTCGCGCGGTCTTCGCTCTGATCGCGACGAATCGCGCTGATCCAAGCATGTTTGCCGGCTGCGCCACGCTTGAGAACTTTGATTTTGCGATCGAAGCAGCACTGGGTTGGGTTGGTTTTGTAAAGCGGACCGCCATGGATCTGCTCATACTCCTCGACGGTATGCTCAGGCTTCAGAAGTTCGACGTCGATCCCAAACTTTTCGCGAATCTGATCGCGAACGTCGAGCGTTTCCTGGAATTGGTACCCCGTATCTAAATTAAATACTGGCGTATCTGGGGCAATCTGGGAGAGCAGGTAAAGAATTACACACCCTTCCGGACCAAAAGCGGTTCCCATCGTCAGCTTCAAACCGAAACGTTCCGCCCCCCAGCGAATAATTTCTTCTGGGGTAGCCGTTTCGAGTCTCTGGGAAGCTTCTTCCAGCTCCGCCATAAGCTCTGGCGTAGGCTGAAGCATCTCGGAAGTCGTTTGCTGTTCTTGGGTTACTTTACCGGCCGACATGGCATTCACTTCAATCGGGACGTCCGTGGTAAGGCTAGTCAGTTGCATGGGTTACGCGCCCTGTGGGTTCATTGTTAACTATCATGACCAACTTAGTCAACAATGGGTTCGATGCCGTGAGTTTTCATCGGTTACAGCAATTACCTAACTCCAGGGCAAATCCTACCGGTTTTGACGATTGTGGCAGAGCATCGACGTTTTTGGCATTTCTCGAAAAGAGAAATAGAACACTCTTCGACCGCAGAAATTGATTCGGGGCAGAAGCCCCAGATCTTAGAACGACTCGCTCTCGGCCAGCTTTTCGATCATGCCGATCAGCATCAATGCCGTTTGCGATTCCTCGTCCGTCACATAGTCGGCCCCAACCAGGTGAAGCCGTTCACGGTTTCGCTGATATCGACAGCGAGCCAAGACGGTGCAATGCCGATTCATTCCGCGGACATTCTTGACGATCTGCACCGAAGCTTCGTCATCAGGAACCGAAACGAGCACCAAATTAGCATGGATAATTTCGGCTTCTTCCAGCGTTTTCCGCTTCGTCGCATCTCCGGTAACAGCACGAAATCCGGCTTGAATGAGAGGGTAGGTATTCACCGAATTAAGATCGATAAAGCGTACGTCTGCGCCAGATGTCTCGATGCGAGATGCCACCTGGCGTGCGACAGGCCCGACACCGATGATCACAGCCTCGCGGATCGTTTCGCGGGCCTCGATCGCTTTTTCTTCCTTGACCACTTGCAGGACCGTATCGTCTCGCAGCTTTCGCACGCCCCATTTGATCAGGCCCGGCGTTAAGATCATCGTCCCGATCGCCAGGACCAGCATTTGATTGTAATGCGAGCTATTGATCAGTTCGGACTCCATCCCTTCGGAGAGCAGCAGAAAGCTCAATTCCCCCACCTGGGATAGCCCCAATCCCATGATCAAAGCGACTTTCCATCGCATTCCCGAGAGCTTCAGAGCCAGCCCGGCACCAAGGGTTTTCACCGCGATAATCAGTGGAAAACCAATCAGCACCAGCATCGGATCGCGAAGCAGTGCTTGGATATCAAGCAAACCGCCGAGCGAGATGAAGAACACGGCCGCAAAACTTTCGCGAAAGGGAAGCGTCAACGCATCGACTTGCTGCGTAAAACGGTTTCCTCCCAAAATCAGACCTGCCCCGAAGGCCCCGAAGGCCGCGGGAAGGCCCAGAATATGGGCAACAAAGCAGCCACCGCCCAGCAGTGCCAACGCAAATAAGAGCAGCAGTTCGCGACTTCTCAGCAGTGAGAACAGCGGCAAAGCGAAGCGATGCGTCACGAACGCGAGGACAGGGATTGTCGTCACGAACAGTAGCGAAACAATTCCCAACCGAAAGAATTCGAAACTGGAATGTCCATCCGAGGCGGCCAGCAGCGGAACGGCGAGCATCAGTGGAACGATCGCCATATCTTGAAACAGTAAAATCCCGACGCTTCGCAGACCTGCCGGGGAGGAAGCAACGTTTAGCTCGTGCAGGGCCCGAAACACCAGGACTGTCGAACTCAATGCGACGGCAGCCCCTAGAAGTGCGGCTCCTTGCCATGGGATACCTATCATCATGAACAGAAAGCTAGAGGGAACGCTTACTGCGATCAGCTGAATAAACCCGGCCACCAAGATCCACGGCCCAACGTGCTTCAGCTCTTCCCACGAAATTTCGGTACCGATCGAAAACAGGAGGAACAATGCTCCCATTTCCGCGAGGTGCTTAAGATCGTGGTTTTCTGTTTGCAGAATCTGAAATCCACCTTCGCCGATAATTGCGCCAACAACCAGGTAGCCGACAATCGACGAGAAATGGTAATACCGACAGACGGCCCCTGACACGAAGCCAGCGGCCAGAATGATGATTAGATTGAGTGCCAGGATCTCAAGCGGTTCCACAGGTCCTAATCCCTGGAGCTGAGGGCGAAGGTGCGTACATCATTGCCGGTACCACTAGTTTTACACGTCGAATCCGTTTTAGCGATTGGGTCAACGCCGAGAATCGCCCGATTCCCGGCAGAAACCGATGATTGTTGTGCGTGCTTGCGTCTATTACACTGCAATCCGCCCTACCCTACTCCGTCATCTCTTTCACCCCAGACGAACAAAACGATGTCCGAAAAGACCTATCTTGCCGTCGACTTAGGTGCTTCCAGCGGTCGAGTTCTTGGTGGCCGCTTCGATGGCCAGAAATTACAGCTGGAAGAAGTCCACCGATTCGAGAACGGCCCCACGGCGTTTGCCGGCAATCTGTACTGGGATCTGCTCAAGCTTTGGCAAAACATCAAAGATGGTCTGACTGCGTCGGGAACCAAGTTTGGAAATCAAATTAGCAGTATCGGTGTTGATACCTGGGGGGTCGACTTTGCTCTGCTGGGAAGAAACGACGAGCTGCTCGGCAATCCTTACCACTACCGCGATCCACGCACCAACGGAATGTTCGCCGAAGCATTCGCTCAAGTCAGCCGAGAAGAGATCTTCGCCGAGACCGGGCTCCAGTTCATGGAGATCAACACGCTTTATCAACTGCTGGCCATGAAGAAGGCGAACAGTTCAGTCCTGGACGCCGCTCAAAGCTTTTTGATGATGCCTGACTTGTTCCATTGGCTTCTGACGGGAGAAAAAGGGAACGAACTTACCAACGCCACCACTTCGCAGCTGTTCAATCCGGTTACCAAACAGTGGTCGCAGAAGCTGATTGAAGGCTTTGGACTTCCAGGACATATCTTCGGAGAAATCGTCGATCCTGGCTCGGTCGTCGGTCCTCTTCGCGAATCGGTGCTGGACCAAATTGGGCTGAAAGGAACGAAAGTCGTTCGCCCTGGCACACACGATACGGCATCGGCCGTCGTTGCAGTTCCCGCGAAGAGCTCCCCCGGCGAGATGCCCAATTGGTGCTACATATCGAGCGGAACTTGGTCGCTGATGGGAGTTGAAACGCCACACCCGATCATCAACGAGCAGTGCGCCGCACTCAACTACACCAACGAAGGGGGCGTGTACGGCACTACGCGGCTGTTAAAGAACATTGCCGGGCTGTGGCTAGTTCAAGAGTGTCGTCGCATCTGGAAGCAAAACGGTCATGAGTATGGCTATTCCGACTTGGTCCGGATGTCGCAGGAAGCAACGCCGTTGGCCTCGTTCGTGAATCCTGACCACGGTGACTTCGCAGCTCCACAAGATATGCCGGCCCAAATTCGCGAATTCTGTCAGCGGACATCGCAAGTGGTTCCGCAGTCTGACGGAGCTGTAATTCGCTGCGTCCTGGAAAGCCTCGCCATGCGATACCGCGTTGTCCATCGTAATCTCCAAGATCTAACTGGAGCCAAGATCGACACAATCCATATCGTCGGTGGCGGCACCCAGAACCAATTGCTTTGCCAAATGGCTGCTGATGCCTGCAACTGCCAGGTCGTCGCTGGGCCGGTTGAAGCAACGGCGATTGGCAACCTCATGCTGCAAGCGGTCGCTGCGGGAGACATTGGAAGCCTGGCTGAAGGGCGCGAAGTGATTCGCAACAGCTTCCCAGTTGTGACTTACGAACCGAAAACACCAACGATGTGGGACGACGCATTCCCTCGCTTCGAAAAGATGTGTGACGCTTAAGCGGCAAGTTTCTCCAAGAGGCTTTTTAAATCGCTTGCAGGTGCAAAAAGCGGCCTCTTCGTATTAACTGGGAACGCAATACAAAAAAACGAAATACTCTCGAAGAGAAACATCATGATCAAAGTTGGCATCGTCGGCGTCGGTTTTATGAGCTGGATTCACTACCTTGCTTACCAGAAGGTGCGAGGGATGAAAGTTACCAGCTTTTGCTCGCGTGATCCTAAAAAGCAAAAAGGGGATTGGCGAGGAATCAAAGGTAACTTTGGCCCTCCCGGCGAGAAGATCGATGTCTCGAAGATGACCGTTTACGCAACGTTAGACGAACTGCTCGCGGACGACTCGATCGACATGGTCGACATTTGCCTTCCGCCGGCGCTACATGAAGAAGCAACCATTGCAGCGTTGAAAGCGGGCAAGCATGTCCTTGTCGAAAAGCCAATTGCTCTCGATCCTGCCGCGGCCAAACGAATGCAGAAAGCAGCCGAAAAGAGCGGCAAGCTTTTGCTAACCGCTCACGTGCTGCCATTCTTCGCGGAATTCAACTTTGCGTTGGAAGCGGCACGTAGTGGCAAGTTTGGCAACCTGCTCGGCGGACACTTCAAGCGCTTGATCAACGATCCTACGTGGATTCCTGACTTCTACGATCTCGAGAAAGTTGGTGGTCCACTCCTCGACTTGCACATCCACGATGCTCACTTTATTCGCCTGATGTTTGGCATGCCTAAGAGTGTCAGTAGCGTTGGACGCATGCGAGGCGATTGCGTCGAGTACTTCACCTCGCAGTACGGCTTCGGCGAAGACAACTATGTCGTCACTGCGACCAGCGGCGTGCTTCACCAGGCTGCTCGGAGTTTCACGCATGGTTTTGAAATTCACTTTGAAGAAGCAACGTTAATGCTCGACTTCGCGGTAATCGATGATGCTCCCGTGGTTTCGATGCCGCTAACCGTTTTGCCCAAGAAAGGGAAGTCGAAGCAGCCGAAGCTCAAAGGAGGCGACCCGGTTGATTCGTTCGTCGCCGAGTTGAAAGAAGTCGAAAAGAGCATCCTCGAAGGAAAGCCATCCGATATCCTAGGTGGTGAAATTGCCGTCGACGCATTGGTGCTGTGCCAAAAACAAGCCGATTCGGTCGCCAAAGGGAAGACTGTCCGAGTTTAAAGAGGACATACATGTACGTGCTTCCGATGATCAGCGCCGGCCAGGTCCTAATTGCCGGGATCGTCAGCATTGTTTGCTTCTGCATGATCATCTATCGCATGTTCAAGGCAGATCAAATCGCGCTGCCACTTATATGTATTGTTCTGGCGTTCTTTGGTTTCGGCGGGGGCATTATCGCGTTCGTCGTCGGCTGGATCGATGTGAAGAAGTACGACGCCATGAAAGTGATGGTCACGTGGACCATCGCACTGGTGATCTTCGTGGGACTCCTGCTTTCTGTCCCACTTTGGCTGCCGCGGCCGGCTCCGAGCTATCCATAGACCATCGCCCATGTTCTGTTTTCTGAACGTAGATTGCTTGACTGCGCGATTTCGGCAACCTAGATAGCTACAGCCGAATGTTTCACCGGGGGAGCGTTCGCTACGAGCGTTCTCGACGGGAGAGACCTTCGATGGCTGGGCTGAGCTTCGTATTGATGAGCCTTTGCTGGATTTTGGGGGCCATAAACTTGGTCTGCTTTGTCCTGGTCCTCGTCAAGATGTGCTGCCACGAGGACATCGGGCTGGCGGGACTGTCGTTGCTACTGACATTTTGCTCAGGCTTTGGCGTCCTGATTGGCTTTTTTGCCGGCTGGGTCTATGTCGGCAAATACGACGCATTTCGGCTAATGGGCTTTTGGACGGCGATTTGCTTTGCCCAACTGATGTTCGGCATGGCGTATGGATTGATTCAGATGCAGGCCGAAGGACTTATCCATTAGGTCGGTTGCGATTTATTGGGGAGTCCCAAGATTGCGACCGAAACGACGAAACACCCTCAGGCAACTTTCATTTTGCTTGAGGAAACGACGATGGATGCCATTGCGGCTCTGTTTGAATT
Organism: Bremerella sp. TYQ1; assembly: GCF_020150455.1. Taxonomy (NCBI): domain Bacteria; kingdom Pseudomonadati; phylum Planctomycetota; class Planctomycetia; order Pirellulales; family Pirellulaceae; genus Bremerella; species Bremerella sp. TYQ1. The sequence continues at coordinate 6,311,871 of NZ_CP083740.1, read as the reverse complement.
GGCCACTTCACTTATTGAATTGGCCCTGGAAGTCATTTTTGGCCTGCTCGATGTGGCATTCGGCAGCAAAGATGGCTCCAGGCGCTGACGCGACATAAAATTACTCCGTTTGCGGTATTTGTAGGGACTAGGAGATGCCTACGATCACAAACGTAATATTTTGCCGCTGAAAGCTGACGAAAAATACTTGATTGCCGTTAACTTCAAAGATTACAACCACTTTTAACAACGTTTCGATGGGAAACGTGCGTTCGTTCGTCAGACGGGGGAGTCTACACCATGGGTTTTATTTTTCTAGGTTTGGCCGGCTTGCTAAGCATTGTGAGCTTGGTTTGCCTCATTCTGGTCATCGTCAAAATGTTCCAGAATGACGACTCGACATTGGGCATCATCTGTATTTTGACGACCATCTTCTGCGGCTTCGGCGGCCTCATTACCTTTGTAATGGGCTGGGTTAATGCTGGCAAATACGGCGCAAGCCAACTGATGCTGGTATGGACGGGGTGTATCGTTGGAAGCATGATCCTCGGCATCATTGGCCAAGTCCTGATGGGCGACCAATTAGTCGCTCAATAAGCGACGCCGACTAAGTTGAAATCATCAAAAGGCCGCTTCTCAACGGAGGCGGCCTTTTTCTGTCATATTGGCAGCCCAAGCCTTCTCTGACAAAACGGACAGCTAAGCACGAAATTCTTTTCGCCGCAAACCTTTACCCGAAAAACACTTGCGGCACAAAGGACACTTTCTGGCACACCAGTTGCAACATGGACGGTCCACGCAATTGTTCGCGCAACAATGGCAGTCGGGCCCGGTTCAGACTTACCGCGTGCCGATCGCCAACCGTTCATATCCCGCATCGGCGTCTCCTGTGAAAGGGAGACACAAGCCCCTAGTTTTCTGGAGGAAGGCAAGAGCATGGCAACGGCTACGAAAAAGAAGAAGGCATCCGGCAACCAGCAACGTTTGCAGCCGCTGGGCGATCGCGTTGTCGTTCGTCGCGACGAGCTGGAAGAAAAGACCGCTGGTGGGATCTTCCTGCCGGAAACGGCTAAGAACAAGCCATCCCGCGGCGTCGTCATCAGCGTTGGCAACGGTCGACTGCTGGAAGACGGTAGCCGTAGCGAACTTCAGGTCAAAGAAGGCGACAAAGTTGTCTTCAGCGCTTATGCCGGTAGCGATACGTTCACCATTGGTGACGACGAAGTCATTCTGATCCGCGAAGACGACATCCTCGCTGTCATCGAAGGCTAGTCTCGCGCTCGCTGATATTTCCCCGTAAACACAACGTTTGACGCTAAGAACATTTTAGGAGTATTCATCGATGGCAAAGATCATCGCCTTTGATCAGGAAGCCCGCGAAGCTATCCGCCGCGGCGTATCCAAGTTGGCGAAAGCCGTCAAAACGACGCTGGGCCCAAAGGGTCGTAACGTCATCATCCAAAAGTCCTTCGGCAGCCCAACGGTCACCAAAGACGGTGTCACGGTCGCCAAGGAAGTCGAACTGGAAGACGTCTATGAAAACATGGGCGCTCAAATGGTTCGTGAAGTTGCCAGCAAGACGAGCGACGTTGCCGGTGACGGTACCACGACCGCCACGCTGATGGCCGAGGCGATCTTCAACGAAGGTCTGAAGGCGGTTGTTTCCGGCGTGAATCCAATTCAAATGAAAGCCGGTATCGAAAAAGCCGTCAACGCCATCACGGCCGAACTGAACGGCATGGCCATTCCGATCAAGAAGAAGGAAGAAATGGCCAACGTTGGCTCGATCGCTTCCAACAACGATCGTGAAATCGGCGAACTGCTTGCCGACGCCATGGAAAAAGTGGGCAAGGACGGCGTCATCACCGTCGACGAAGGCAAGTCGCTTGCCACCGAAGTCGAATGGGTCGAAGGGATGCAGTTCGATCGCGGCTATCTGTCCCCTTACTTCGTGACCAATCCGACCAGCATGCAGGTCGAATTGGAAGACTGCTACGTGCTTGTCTTCGAAAAGAAGATCAGTAACATCAAGGACCTCGTTCCGGTTCTCGAAGCAGTTGTTCAGCAGAGCAAGCCACTGTTGATTATCGCAGAAGACGTCGACGGCGAAGCACTTGCTACGTTGGTCATCAACCGTCTGCGTGGTACGTTCACTTGTGCCGCTGTGAAGGCTCCTGGCTACGGCGACCGTCGTAAAGCCATGATGGAAGACATCGCCATCCTGACCGGTGGTACTGCCATCTTCGAAAGCCTCGGCATCAAGCTCGAAAACCTCGGCTTGGCGGAATTGGGTCGTGCTAAGAAGGTGATCATCGACAAAGACAACACGACGATCATCGAAGGTGCCGGCGATACCCAGAACATCAAGGATCGTATCGCCCAGATCCGTCGCGAAATCGAAAACTCGACCAGCGACTACGACAAGGAAAAGCTGGAAGAGCGTCTCGCTAAGTTGGCTGGCGGTGTCGCCAAAGTCAACGTCGGTGCTGCTACCGAAAGCGAAATGAAGGAAAAGAAGGCTCGCGTCGAAGACGCCCTGCACGCCACGCGTGCTGCCGCTGCTGAAGGCATCTTGCCTGGTGGTGGTGTTGCCCTTCTCCGTGCTTCGTCCAAGGTGAAGACTGAAGATCTGAGCCACGACGAAGAAATCGGCTTCAACATCGTTATCCGTGCGTGCCGTGCTCCGATCACCACGATCGCCACCAACGCCGGTAAAGATGGCAGCATCATCTGCGAAAAGATCTTGGAATCGAAGGGCAACCAGGGCTACAACGCCCTGACCGACACCTACGAAGACCTGGTCAAGTCGGGCGTTATCGATCCTGCCAAGGTCACCAAAACCGCTCTGGCAAACGCTGCTTCGGTCGCCACGCTGTTGCTGACTAGCGATGCTTTGATCGCTGAAAAGCCAAAGGCTGACAAGAAGGGTGGCCACAGCCACGACGACATGTACTAATCGACGTTAGTACCGCTGAAATCCAAAGCCTGTCGAAGTGTTCCCCTTCGGCAGGCTTTTTTTATGCGCGATCAGATGCATGATGATCCCCTCAGGCCAAACTTGAACTAATCCATTAATTTCTCCCGAAATTTTGGTGAGAGTCGGTTGCCTATAAAAAAATAGCTCGCTACACTAACATTCTCTATTGAGACGATGTTTCAATAGCCGCCGCAAGCCTTTCGCCAGCGGAATTAACAGAGGAATGCGGTAACTCTAGCTAAGGCGTGCGGTTTCTTCGACACTCTCCCGTCACGCGCGACTCGCCAATGCCCGTATTCGGACATTCCCCCGGAGAACGGACCACTTAGGTCCACAGCGCGGTGCTTGCCCTTGTGACGTTTCGGCACAAACGTTTCCCCGGCAATGCACAATAAACAGGAGTCTTCCCCATGCGTACGCGTAAAGGTTTTACGCTTGTCGAATTGCTTGTTGTGATCGCGATCATCGGTATCCTGATCGCCCTTCTGCTTCCCGCCGTCCAACAGGCCCGCGAAGCAGCACGTCGAATGTCGTGCACGAATAACCTGAAACAGATCGGGCTCGCCACGCATAACTATGCGGACACTTACCAAGGTGCGTTTCCAAACGCCGGCTGGGACGGCCCTGCGGATCCGTCACCGCTTAATGGCTATCTCAGTGACTATTCGCCAATGGCTAAGATCTTGCCCTATATGGAGCAAGAGAATCTCCAGAATCTCATCGATTTTGGCTTCTTCATGGGACATCCCGGCAGAGACGGGATCATTCCTCAAATTCGCCCTATTATTCAATATCCAATAAATTCGTTTTTCTGCCCTAGTGCTACGACGCCGCAAGTTCAGCAAATTACCGATTCGGTATCGGGCGATACCGTTTCCGTTGCAGGTAGTAGCTACGGTATGAATGCTGGTAATGGACTTGATGCAGCATTCCACGCAGGTACGACCGCTAACAACGGTATGTGCTGGGTGAAAGCAAAGATTAAGTTTGCGTCCGTTACGGACGGCACGACAAACACGTTGCTATTCTCGGAAACGGTTACCGGTACTGGTGACTCACCAACGACCACGGATGCAGACGTTCGAATCTACCGACTTTCCCCAAGCTCTAGCATCGATTTCGTTGACTACGGCAATCGAGCCAATGCAAGTGGTATCGCTGGCGTTCAGTCCGAAGTCAGCAGCGGAAGCTGGGACGGTGGTCGTTGCTTGATGTGGCTACGCGGTAGTGTTCCTCAGGGTCCACTTCTCAATGGCCTTTTGACGCCAAACAATTCAGCGCCGGACCTTACCTATCGCTCGTCGAAGGCTAACAGTGCACGTAGCTTTCATCCCGGCGGGGTGAATGCTTGTTTGGTCGATGGCAGTGTCCGCTTCGTTCCTGACACCGTCAACGCCGACGCGTGGCATGCTCTCTGGAGCCGTGCTGGTGGCGAGATCAATACCATCAACCAATAAGTCACGGTTAATAAACACGAAGCCCATCGAATGCGATTCGGTGGGCTTTTTTATGCGCCGCGGTGGTAAATACTTAATAGACGGTGGGCACGAATACGTCCTCGGGCAGGACCTGCCGTTTGTAGCCTTCCTCATGTTCGCGAGGCGGCAACGAGATCGAGGGCTGGGATACTTCCGAATAGGGAATTTGTTGCAGCAAGTGATGAATACAATTGAGCCGGGCTCTTTTTTTATCGTCTGCTTCTACAACCCACCAGTTCGCCTCCGGGATATTGGTTCGCGAGAACATCTCTTCCTTAGCGACCGTGTATTGCTCCCAACGGCGACGTGACTCGAGATCCATCGGGCTTAGTTTCCACTGTTTCAATGGATCGTCGATACGGCACTGAAATCGAAACTGTTGCTCCTGATCGCTGATCGAGAACCAGTATTTGATCAAGTAAATTCCGGAACGCACAAGCATCTGCTCGAACTCGGGAACTGTTCGGAAGAACTCTTCCAACTGCTGCTCGTTACAGAACCCCATCACCCGTTCGACGCCGGCTCGGTTGTACCAGCTACGATCGAACAAAACGATCTCGCCACCTGCGGGCAAGTGCTGAATGTAACGCTGAAAATACCATTGCGTTTTCTCACGCTCGCTCGGAGCGGGAAGTGCCGCGACTCGACAAACGCGTGGGTTCAGCCGCTGCGTGATTCGCTTGATCGTTCCGCCTTTGCCGGCGGCATCTCGTCCTTCAAACAAAACGGCCACTTTGGCTTTATGCTCGACGACCCAACTTTGAAGCTTGATCAGCTCGCGCTGTAGGCGAAGCAACTCTCGAAAATAGACTCGGCGAGGTAGTGGTTCGTCTGTTGCAATTTCTGGACGTGTCGCCACACGGTCCATCATCGCATCTTCTAACTCCGCCTCGAACTCCTCGTCCAACGAGTCGATGATTTCGTCGTGCAAACGCTGTTGGTCGAATTCCGAAGAAAATTCGTTCATTGTGGTCGACTTTCTCAAGCTCCTATCATCCAATCCCAGACCATGAGTCTAACAAACCGTGTGGCATGGGATATTAAGATTTGAAGAGCCGCGTGTCGCCCTCTAGCGAGCTTGCTTTCCCTCGGCGGAAAGGTTCGTACCGTTTCGCATGTCAAACAGAATTCGCGGTGCTTCTTCCGAGATGGCCATCACCACAGGATGCGATAGCTTCCGCTGGGCCGTGATAGCAAAGAAATGGCTTCTTACGTCCTCTAGCGTGCCGACCAGTTCGACGTCGTACTGTCGCCGCACTTGATCCAGCACCGCCGCCGGAGTGGGAAAGACCCCAGCGCCACCGCTGCCAAACTCGTTAAGCATTGCACTATCGTCGAATTGGGCGACAATCTTGGGGCAGATATCATTCTCGTCGAACCACTGATCCAAACTTCGCCGCAACTCCGTATTGGGCGACGGCAACAGCAACGGCGCACGTTGCAACGACTTGGGAAAGTCGGCCCGTAACTGTTCGGCCATCGAACCGACCGCACAAAACGCAATCGCACAATCGCCAAGTGGATGATTGAAACTGCGTCGTTGTCGATTCGAAGAAAGCGGTCGATCCGAAATAATCACGTCATGTTGATGCCGCGCAAGATCGGCGACCAGTTCTTCCATGGGCGCTTCGTGATAGTCGATTTGAACCGGCCGAGAATATCGTAATGCCACTTCCAATAGCCGATACGTAATCAGTTTCGGCACATACATCGGCACGCCAACGCTCAGTCGCAACGCTCGATCGCTGGGCAACCCTCTGAGGCTGCCAAGCATCTCTCTTCCTGTCGAAAAAATCTCGTCAGCGTACTCAAACACGGTCGAGCCGACGTCGGTGAGCTGTAGGTCTCGCCCGCTTCGGTCCAGCAGATCATGTCCAAGTGACTTTTCTAATTTACGAATCTGCGAACTAACGGTCGGCTGAGAAAGATGGAGATGGTCGCAAGCAGCCGTAATGCTTCCCTGCCGAACTGCCACCCAAAAATAAAACAGATGTAGAAAATTAAGCTCTTGGAGACGATCGATCATCAAACCTTCTCATCCTGTAATCCCTACGTTTCGTGGGGCGAAACATCCATGGAATCAGGTTCGGGGGATAGTTGCGGTGTGTCGCACAATTCTAGCGATACGCACTCAATTGTCCGCAGGCAGATATTCTTTCCGACATAAGAAAGTCATATTTTTTCCGCGCCGCCTGCGTCAGCATAGAAAATTTCAATGTACTACTAAGACAGACGCCACCATAGAGATTTTCAATGCAAAGTGATGAAAGATTGTTGCGACTTTCGAGGCTCGAAATGCGTATAAACATTCCAGCAAAGGACCACGGAATACGGTCCTCAGCCATGCATTCGTTGATAGCGGATGCAAACGAATTCCCCATGAAGAGGGCATCGAATGCTAAAGAGCGTCTTGCTTCACCTCAGCGGTTGCTACGGTTCGGACCAAGTGATTGAACTCGGTGCTCGGATCGCACAGCGCTGCAACGCCCGTCTGCAAGGTCTCTCGGTACTCGACAACAGATCGCTTCAAAACACCGGACACCTGGTATCGGCCGTTCATACGTTAAGCGAAACCACTCGGCTTGCACACACGGAGCGGCGGCAAAGCATCTCGCACGATCAGATTCGCCAGGTGGGTCAGCGATACCAACTCGAGTTCGATTCGCTCGGGCTCGAAGGGGATCCTATCCGGACGTTGGCTCGTGAATCGCAGTTTCATGATCTGCTTGTCGGATACTGTCCGATCGGCAGCCAGTTTTCTCCTGGCGAACTCGATCCCTGGCAGCACGTGGAACTTGCTTCGCGAAGTCGGCAGCCCCTGTATGTTTCGCGAGGTGAAAAGACCGATCCGCGCCGTGTCTTGCTGGTTTACGACGGTAGCGTCGCAGCCGCGAGAGCGATTCGCACGTTTCTCAGTCAGTCTCCCTTGGAAATGCCGCAGTGTCGTCTGCTTGGTGTTGGAGCGGCCGCCAACGAGTGTGCTAATCGACTACTTTCGATGCGTCGGTACTGCGAGTCGCGGTGCCCTGACGTGGAAGTAGGTTACCTGACAGGGTCGGTTCGCAGGGTCCTAATTCCGTACGCCCAGAAGTGGGAAGCGGATGTCGTCGTGATGGGAATTCCCAGCCAGCTGGGCCTTTGGTCTCGCTGGGTCGGGCAATTGTCGCTCGTCGTGCTGCGACAGACGAAGCTCGATCTTTACTTAATGGGATAGACATCCACATTCTGGAACAAGAGAACATTTCTTCCGCAGGCAACGGAAAGAAGTAAAGAGGATTTATGATTCGCGAAGGATTTTGGACCGAAGTTTTCAAACTACAAGGTTCCGTAACCCCCTACATCGCTGGCAGACTTTTTGTATTTACCGCTTTCAGCGCGGCTATCTATACGCTGTTTCAAATCTTCGATCTCAAGAACGGTCTCGCGACAGCTCACTACGAGTACATTGGTGTCGTGCTCGCATTGCTATTGGTACTTCGAACCAACGCAGGCTACGACCGTTGGTGGGAAGCTCGCAAAATTTGGGGCGGCATCGTCAATCAATCGCGAAACCTTGCCCAGATTGGACTGATCTATGGCAGTTCCGATCCGAAATGGCGAGAGTCGTATGCCCGCTGGGTTTCCGCATTCTCGGCGACTTGCTGCCATAGCCTGCGAAGCGAACATAAGTTCGACGAAATTTCTGGTCTATGCGAAATCGTTGGTACCGATGAGACGCGTCGACTCTCCCAGGCCGAACACATGCCGATGTACGTCATTCGCCGCGTGGCCGACCTTTTGAAGGAGTCGGTCGACAACGGGCAGCTGGATCGTTTTTTCTTTCTGCAAGCGGAAACGGAACGTGCCCGGCTCATCGATCACATTGGTGCCTGCGAACGGATTTTGCGTACGCCATTGGCTTCGGCATTTTCCATCAAGATTCGCCGGTTCCTGTTTCTTTATCTCATTTTCCTACCAATCGCGATTGTCGATGCAGCAGGTATGGCAACGCCGTTGATTGTTTTCTTGGTGGCGTATCCATTACTGGCGCTCGATCAAATTGGTGTCGAACTGGAAAACCCATTCAGCAAGCGTCGCCTGAATCATTTACCGCTCGATCAGATATCGCAAACGATTCATGGCAACATCATGGCCTCCGTCGCGGAACTTCCTCCCGTCATCTCGCACGACGCCACTCCAATTCCCAAACCGAAGCGAGACGTGATGCCTGCCACTACCGAATATGAAGAGTCACGATCGATGGAGTTTCGTCCTGCGATTATCGAGCCATAGCCGCCCACGCTATTACGGCTGCGAGTAAAGCAGCATCAGCGGTTCGTCCGAAACTTCCAACTGAACCAATGCCCGATTCGTGTCGATGTGTTGCCTCAGACCATCGATGCGAATCACGTCGACCTTGGCGTCCTTTGCGACGTCAAGGTCGACAATTTTTTTGGCTTCGTCATTCCAAACGACTTTTAAGCAATTTCCTGCATCGTCGCGAAATAAATACGATTGCGTTCCATCAGGCGACTGCTTCTCTTCGACGAACTTCTTCACGCCCAAGCTGTTAATCAGGTGATAGTAAGTCACCGCATCGAGCCGCGGATTGTAGTTATTGAACTTACAGTCAAAGACGCAGTGAGCATCACCAAATTGCCCCCGGGCATTGCCATCTTTGTCGGGGTACATGATCGTGAACCAACTGACGGTTTCGCCTCCTTCGGCAAAAAAGACCGTACACTTCTTGATCATCTCGATCGCCACCGCCAGTCGCGCTTGCCCTTGGCTATTGAGCCCTAGTTCGGTCGAATGAATCGGCTTTACGGCGTCGTACTTTTCCATCAACTTCCGATACTCAGCCATCGTGCGGCGAACTTTGCTGTAGTGCTCGTAGATATGAAAATCGTACGAGTCGAGATAGTTCTGATAGCCTGCTTCAAAGTACTCTTTGTTCGGCTCGACCGAAGTACCGATCACATGGATGGCAGGGTCATACGCTTTCACCGCTTCATAGACGGCCTTGTATGCTTTGACGTTGTCGAGAACGACTTTCCCCTTTCCATGCGGTTCGTTGCCCAGGGCAATCATCGCCAATCCTTGATCCGCATAATCCTTGAGAAAATTGGTTATCCCTTGGCGAAGCGACTCTTCGGTGACCGTCTTGAATCCTTCATCTTCCACCTTAGACGCAGGCGTTCCGGTGACCCATTTGGCGTCGAGCTTTTTGACAATCTCCAATCCTGGCAGTTTCGGCCGATACGGAGGCTCATTCGACCAGCCACCCCAGACTCCCATCATGCGCAAGCCAAGCCGATCCGCTAGATAAAAATAATCGGGAAAGCGACTATCCCAATTCCGAATCGTGAAGGGAATCTGTTCCGGCTTATACTGCTTACTGATAGCTTCCGGCAAGATTGCAAAGCCGGAAAACTCCGTTGCCGGTTCCCCTTCCCCTTGAGCAATCGTCACGTGCAATTCATAAAACTGCCCAACGTTTAGCTTGCTTCGATCGAGTTCAATTCGCCCGTCGTACGTTTGCCGTTCCACTTGTGAAAGTGGAACGGCGATCTGGCTAAGCACGATGTCACCGCGATAGTCAAGTACTTCTGCCTGAACGAGTTGATTTTCTTTCGCGAGCGGTTTATTGGTGGGAACCGAAATCTGAAAGGCGATTGGCCTCTCAGGGTAAAACAAATTGCCGATCGCTTCCGAAGCAATCCGAATGCTCTCAATCCGTGGCACCGCGGGCTGTACGACCAATCGAGCTACGGTTAGATCATCGATCGAAAAATGGCCATACGTTTTATTCAGCTGACAGTTCCACCTCGCATAGGCAGCCCCATCCGGCAAACGGATTTGCTTCTCGACTTCCGTCCAATCGTTTTGGCCAAACCCAATCGCCAGCGGAAACGTTGTCAATTTTTGATCGTTCGTGTCGTAGATGTTCAGTTCGACAGCGCCATGAAACGAATTGTCTGGCGAATGCAGGTCGGACTTCCATCGATACGCAACGCGCCACGATCCCTCCTTCACTGCGAGTCGTGGACTACTTGCCGAAGTTGGCTGCTGGATTGTTTCCAGCGTTCGTCGCATCGTCAGCATAGAATCGTAGGAGACATCTCCACTGGTCTGCCACTTTAATGCCTCCACTTCGTCAAAGTCTTCTTGCCAGGCCTCTTGCGAAAGCTGACCTTCGACAATCGCTTCCATCCGCAAGTCAGCCAAGTCAAGCTGCATGGGCGAATCGGACGATCGCGTGTTCAACATCAATTCGATCAGTTTGACACCTCCATGCCACTTGCCATCATTGGCACCACCCCAATGCTCGCCTCCCGCGACCTTCTCTGGCTCGATGCTGACAAGGTGCCACTGGCCATCGGCGTTGACGTTAAAACCGTGTCGTTGATGGGTTTGACCGCTGTCATCGACCAACCGCAGAGAGAACTCGTTCACAGTCTCCGATCGAACTTGCATACGAATCGCTGTGGTTCGTTTCACATCCGATTCGTCCAAACGATTTCGCATGCCCACATAGCGTCCGCCGCTTGAGAAGTCGGCTTTCAACCGCAAGCCTGAACGTTCGGCGGTAGCGCCGTCAATCGACGTGAGTCCACCTTCGGCTCCTTTGAATTCGTTGCCATTGTTGTACTGCCAGGCACCTGTTGTTCCTTCGGCAAACTCGTCCAGGCGAACCGTTGTCGTGATATCCACTTTCGGTGGCGTAGGTGTCAGCGTTACATTCCGAATTGCGATACTTCCTTCGCTGAGTGCCTCGCGACCGGCCAATATGACGAACAACTTGCCGGGCTGATGCCACCGCCCATCGTTCGCACCGCTCCACTTCTCGTAGTTCGTCACGATGTCGAGCGGGGCCCCTTTCTCCAGCGACGTGAAATATCTTGCCACAGGGAACGTGTAGGTTTGCCAGCCCCCTTTATCATTCAAGCGAATGCTTAGTTGGTGGCATTGCCCGGTACCGTCAATCAATCGCGTGGTGACTTTACCGACGCCACTGGGTACCTTGATCTCGAACGAAACTGTTTCGATCGGCAACTCCGGCAGGCGTTTCGCCGCTTGCACGTACATTCCGCCGTCCGAGAAATCGCCATGCAAATTTAGCGTGGGTGGATCCGATTTCACAAGTTCCAACCGGCCGACCGCTCCGGGAAATTCTTTGCCGTTATCGAACGTCCAGCCGCCTAGCTTAGACTTCGTATCGATCAGCTCGATGGGCGATTCTGCGCAGACGTTTGTCCCGGCCAAACAAACCAGTGCGATCAGAAGTAGCAGACGTATCATGAATCTGGCCATTCGTTCGAGAAAAACAGGGCGATTCGCACACTAATCGCCAAAACTTGCGCCCGATTTGACCGACAGGCCCAGGACGAGGACAATATGGATCACCTTTGAGACCCACCCAAGTATGTCCCTCCTCGACGTAAGGTTTCATCATGCACCGTCTTTTTCCCCTCGCATTGTTGGCCATCGGCCTCTTCCTTCCTCACGCGCTTCACGCAGCAGATGCCGCTAAGCCGAACGTCGTGATGATTCTCACCGACGATCAAGGCTGGGGCGATCTCAGCGTACACGGCAACACGAATCTCGCCACACCCAAGATCGATCAGTTGGCCCAGGAAGGTGCCCTGTTTGAAAACTTCTACGTCTGCCATCTGTGCGCTCCAACTCGCGCCGAAATGCTCACCGGCCGCTTTTACGGACGCACTGGCGTTCGTGGCGTTTCGACCGGACAGGAACGATTGAATCTCGACGAGAAAACGATCGCCCAGTACTTCAAAGAAGCTGGCTACGCGACCGGGGCCTTCGGCAAGTGGCACAACGGGATGCAGTTTCCCTACCATCCCAATGCACGCGGCTTCGATGAATACTACGGATTCTGCTCTGGCCACTGGGGACATTATTTCAGCCCAGAATTGGATCACAACAACAAGTTGGTGCGTGGCGACGGCTATGTTTCCGACGACTTCACCAACCGCGCGATGCAGTTCATGGAGAAGAACAAAGACAAACCATTCTTCTGCTATGTTCCGTACTGCACGCCTCATTCACCGATGCAAGTACCTGACGAGTTTTACGACAAGTTTGCCGACATGGATCCGAAGATGAAGAATCGCGATCCCAATAAAGAACAGCTCGGCATGACCAGGGCAGCACTCGCAATGTGCGAAAACATCGACTGGAACGTCGGCCGGTTGGTAAGCAAGATCGACGAACTCGGCCTCGCCGATAACACCATCGTCATTTACTTCGCCGACAACGGACCGAACAGTTTCCGCTGGAACGGCGACATGAAGGGGCGCAAAGGTTCGCTCGATGAAGGAGGAACTCGTGTCCCATGCATCATTCGTTGGCCTGAGCATATTCCTGCTGGGCGAACGATCGAACCGATCGCAGGCGCAGTCGATCTATTGCCAACACTCTTGGACTTCGCTGGTATCAAGCAGGAATTCCCGAAGCCCATCGATGGCATTAGCCTCAAACCGCTGTTGACCGAAAAGAACGCCCAAGCTTCCGAAGACCGTTACCTGATTGCTTCGCGTCGAAACCAGGTAAGCGTTCGCAGCCAGAAATATCGGCTCGACGCCGACGGCAAGCTGTACGACATCACCAAGGATCGAGGACAACGCAAAGATGTTTCCAAGGAGCATCCTCAAGTAACTGCCAAGCTGAAAGAAGTTGCTAAACGATACCGCGGCGAGATGCTTCCCAACGAGGATAAGCGGCCGTTCACCGTTGGCTATTCGACCAATACGCCTCTTCCGGCTCGAGATGGTAACGGCCATGGCGGAATCAAGCGGAGTGCCGGAGCTCCGAATTGCTCCTACTTCACCAACTGGAAGAATACCGACGGCACGATTACCTGGGACGTCGAAGTGAGCGAGCCTGGCGAGTACGAAGCGATCGTCTATTACACCTGCCCGAAAGAAAACGTGGGAGTCGAAATCGAAGCGGATCTGCTCGGTCAAAAGACATCGGCGACAATCTCCGAAGTGCATGACCCCGAAAGCTATGGCCCTGAAAGTGACCGCTTCGATCGTGGTTCCGAGTCACCGGTGAAAGACTTCAAACCCTTCTCGCTGGGCACATTGGACCTACCGAAAGGGCAAGGGACACTCACCCTTTCCGCCGCTAAAATCCCTGGCGATGGTGCCATCGAAGTTCGCTACGTCTGGCTCAATCGTAAGTAATGACGCGATGCCAGAGGATCGATCGGAAGGCCAGTCCAATCCATTTGCTCCGCCACAATCTGCGGCGGGGCAAATTGGTTTAAGAGTCGCCTCACGATCGATCGGCTTGGTTTCGCTGCTCATTCCCTACGTGGTATTGCCGTTACTAATGAAACTGGCGGAACTCGTTCCGGCCGGGCCTGCGTGGAGTAGCGTGCAGATCGTTTTGTTATTGCCCGCCATTCCGATTACCGCGTCATTGATACTAGGGGTGATCCTCGCGAAACATTTCAACATGTTCCTCTTTCGATACTTGGAATGGCTCGTCGGATTTTATGTAGTAACCCTGCTCGTCGAATACGTTACGATATTTGATTGGGTCTATCCCAATTTCAGCTGGCGATAGTTCCACTCTTTGCTCCTTCCCCTTTGCCAATCACATTCCCTTCCGGAAGATTACGACCCATGATACCACGTCACATCTTCGCCTTTTCCGCAATAACTGCCCTTCTTTCTATCTTCGCCAGCAGCGCTGTAGCGGAGCAAACGAAGTCGTACGATCTTGTCGTTTACGGCGGGACGAGTGCCGGGGTAATTGCCGCGGTGCAAGCGAAACAAATGGGCAAGACCGTTGTACTGATCAGTCCTGACAAACACTTAGGCGGACTTTCGAGCAGCGGTCTCGGGCGAACCGATAGTGGTCGCCAAAATGCGATCGGCGGACTTTCGCAAGAGTTCTATCACCGCATCTACAAGCACTACGCCAAAAGCGATTCCTGGCCATACGAGAACCCGAAAGACTACTTGGCCCAGCGTGAAGCCCACGGCGCGTCAGATTCCAAGAACGAAACCTGGTGGGTCTTCGAGCCGCACGTTGCAGAAAACGTCTTTGAAGATTTCATCGGCGAAAACAACATCGAAGTCCTGCGCGACGAATGGCTCGATCGTATGGATGGAGTTCGGATGGATGGTCAGCGGATCGCAGCGATCAGCACCCTTTCCGGCAAGACGTTCCACGGCAAGATGTTCATCGACGCCACCTACGAAGGCGACCTGATGGCAGCCGCTGGCGTCACGTTTACCGTTGGTCGTGAAAGCAACGATAAATACGGCGAGATCGGCAACGGAGTCGAAGTGGCGAAGAACATTAAGAACCATCGCTTCCGCGTATCGGTCGATCCCTACATCAAGCCAGGCGATCCGAACAGCGGCGTGGTTTGGGGCGTTCACAACCAAGGGCCTGGCCAGGAAGGTTCTGCCGATCATCGTGTGCAAGCCTATTGCTATCGTATGTGTATGTCGCGTGTGCCAGAGAACAGCGTGCCGTTCCCCAAACCCAAGAACTATGACGAAAGCGTCTACGAGCTTCTCTTCCGGAACTATGAAGCTGGCGATATGCGTGTGCCGCTGCACCCTGCCCCTGCCCCCAACGGCAAGACCGACACCAACAACAACGGCGCGTTCTCGACCGACAACATCGGAATGAATTACGATTACCCCGAGGCCAGTTATGCGGAGCGAAAACAAATCCTGCAGCAGCACCTCGACTACCAACAAGGGCTCATGTGGACGCTGGCCAATCATCCTCGTGTTCCCCAAGAGGTGCGTGACGAGATGGCAAAGTGGGGACTCGCCAAAGACGAATTCGTCGACAACGCCAATTGGCCGTACCAGATTTATGTTCGCGAGGCCCGGAGAATGGTTTCGGATTATGTTCAGACCGAAAGCGATTGTCGCCGACTGAGAATTTGTGACGACAGCGTCGGGCTCGGCTCTTACAATATGGATTCGCACAACGTTCAGCGATTCGTCACGGAAGAGGGCACCGTGCAGAATGAAGGCGATGTGCAAGTCGCCACCGGCGGTAGCTACGCGATCAGTTTCCGTTCGTTAATCCCCAAGCAAGGTGAAGCGACCAACCTGTTGGTCCCCTGCTGCTTGTCGAGTTCGCACATTGCATTCGGCAGCATTCGCATGGAACCAGTTTTCATGATCCTAGGTCAAAGCTCGGCAACCGCCGCGGTCTTGGCGATCGATCAGAACATTAGCCTGCACGACCTTCAATATTCAGATTTGAAAACACGTTTGGAAAAAGATGGTCAGCAACTAACCCCCGCTGGCAAACCGAAACCGTATACCAATCGGTAGCCACTCGCTTCAGGGAGTTCTCCTCATGAAGTCTTTTCTTTTCATCTTCGCGGCGTGCGTCAGCGTCTGTCTGTTGTCCCACGCCGCCGCAGCCCCAGTAAAAGTATTCGTGCTGTGTGGTCAGTCGAACATGGAAGGCAAAGGGGCGATCCAACACCTTGAACAACTTCTCTCCGATCCTGCCACCGCGAAGACGTATCAGCATCTGAAGGATAAAAGCGGCTGGGTCGAACGAGACGACGTCTTCATCAAATACAACGACGATCGCGGGCAAGGCAAGCTTTCCGTCGGTTACGGGACGCCCACCAATCGATTTGGTCCCGAACTTCAGTTCGGCCATGTTGTCGGCGAAGCCTTTGACGAAAAAGTCCTCATCATCAAATGTGCCTGGGGTGGAAGAGCAATGGCGGTTCGCTTTCGTCCCCCCAGTTCCGGCCCAGGAAATTACACCCAGCGAAATCGTCAAACGAAAGAAATTGAACCTCTCCCAGAAGAAACGTATGGCGAAGCTTACCGAGACACGATTCGTATCGTCCAGGAAACGTTAGCCAACATCGAAAACGTCGTTCCGAACTACGATCCACAGCAAGGATACGAACTTTCTGGATTCGTTTTCTTTCAGGGCTTCAACGACATCATCGATCAAAAGAAGATGGATGAATATGGCCAAAACTTGGAGAACCTCGTTCGTGACGTTCGTAAAGATCTGGACGCCCCGAACCTCCCGTTCGTCATTGGCGAACTAGGCCAGCAAGGGGTCGAGCCAGAGAAACGTTACGCAGAAAAGCACTTCAAGTTTCGCAAGATCCAAGAGGACGTCACCAAGCTGCCTGACTTTCGCGGCAACGTCGCCTTCGTAAAGACCAGCCCCTACATCGTCAAAGATGGTGAGTCATTCGACGGCGGCTACCACTACTACGGACGTGCCGACACGTTCTTTCAAATTGGTAACGCTTTCGGGCAAGCAATGCTTACGATGGTTCCAGGGAAGTGATTGCCTATTTATCAATTTGAGCAGCAAGGAATTTAGAAATGGTTCGTTCGATTCCGTTGATGTTTCTGTTCCTGATCGCGATGTCGTCTAGCCTACAGGCTCAGTCGACTTTCGCTGGCACGAAATTTCTCGCACAGGGCGCCGTTTATGAGATCGATTTCGCAACGACTGTCGATCGCATTAATGGCCAGCCATTCGAGCCGAGAGCTCGCCAACGCTTGTTTCGTATCGCCAGTTTCGGCCCTGCCAGTTGGGTACGCTTAGAGCATCCTCGCGATGTGGACGATCTCTACAAATGGAATCGCAAGCTATTCGCTGAAAAACTGCTCGCCACGGAAGACGCAGTTGCAAAGATTGAATCGCATGAAGCCGGAAAACAGGTCCTCGAACGATTCCGAAAAGAGGCTGCCGTTGAAATCAAGCTTACGACAACACGAGTCAACTTGGCCTATGCCGTTTCTATTTCCGAGATTTCGCTACACAAGTTTCTCGCCGGCTTCGAAGATTTTATCGAAGAGAACCCGCCTGAAGACTCATCGGAATAGATCGTCGTTAACGGCAAGGCCCTTCTAAGCAGTCAACTCTTCGATACGCTGAGTGATCTCTTGTTTCCAAACCGTCACGACCGTTTGGCAATGGTCGTTCGGTCCATAATCGACCCTACGGACCTACCCGCCACCATCTTGCCACAAAGCGGCCACTCAGTTAAGATTTTCGTACTGAGAACAACTCTCAATTAGCAGGCAATAGATGCTTCCCGACATTCCCCTTAGCATGGTGCAGCCAGGGTCCGTGGTGCGGATTTCGCAGATCGTTGGCGGATGCGACGACGTCAAGCGGATGGCCGAGATGGGGCTGCAAACGGGAACGGAAGTCGAGATGCTGCAAAGCGGCAGTCCCTGCATAGTTCGCGTGGGGCAGTCGAAGCTTTGTTTTCGGCAGTCCGATATCCTCAACATTCTGGTGAATACGGACGAGACATAATGTCGAAGCTGTCGGAACTTGCGGTTGGCCAGGAAGGGGTCATCGCTTCGATCGATGCCACCAACACGGCGGCCGTACGACTGTTGGAAATGGGCATGACCCCAGGCTGTGCCGTCAAGATGATTGGCTCGGCACCGTTTGGCGATCCCCTTGAGGTGGAGATTCGCGGTTACCACCTCAGCCTGCGTAAGACCGAAGCAGACTTAGTCCAACTGGTCAGCTAATCCTTCCCTAGTGCGCACCGTTCTCGCCGACCGCTTTTCGCCCCCGGCGATCCTTCTTGCATTCCTCGAACAGCCCAAGTGAAACAACAAGCCGCATGTCTGTCGACGCACCTGCCAGAACGCTAAACGTTGCCCTTGTCGGAAATCCCAACACTGGGAAATCGACCCTCTTCAACGCATTGTCTGGCATCCGCCAGAAGACCGGCAACTATCCCGGCGTGACCGTCGAAAAGAAGCATGGTTCGTTCACCCACAACGGGCAAAAAGTCGAACTGATCGACTTGCCTGGGACGTACAGCCTTGCCCCGCGTTCGCCGGATGAAATGGTGACCGTTGATGTGCTGCTAGGCCGTCAAGCGAACGAAGCCAAGCCGAACGCCGTGTTGGTGATCGTCGATGCGAGCAACCTCGAGCGAAACTTGTACATCGTCAGCCAGGTCAAAGAACTCGGCTTGCCGACGGTTGTCGCGCTGAACATGGGGGACATCGCCCAAGACAAAGGGATCACCATCGATGTCGCGAAGCTGGAAGAACGACTCGGGCTGCCGGTTGTCGCGACCCAGGCCAATCGCCGAGGTGGTCTCGATCAACTTCGCGATACAATCGTCGCCCTGCTAGAGCGAGATTCCATTGCGGTCGAGAGCCCCTTCCCTGACGAATTCCGCGACAAAGTAGGCCAGCTACATGCCAAGCTACAAGAGCGCGACGTCGATGCTCCTCGTTACCTGGCCGAGCGTCTGCTGCTCGACACAAGCGGCTACCTCGAAAAAGAAGTCGCCGGCGGCGGACAGGAACTGCACAACTGGATTGTCGAATCACGCAATCAGCTTGCCGAACTGGGGCAACCGGTTCCAGCGATCGAAGCCATTTCCCGCTATCAATGGGTGCAAGGTGTCCTCGATGGCATCGTCACCCGCGAGGCGACGCGAAAAGTCACGCTGTCCGATCGAATCGACCGTGTGCTAACGAACCGTTTCGGTGGCACCATCTTCTTCATTCTCATCATGACACTCATGTTTCAAGCGGTCTTCAGCGACTTAGTTGCAGGCAACTTGATGGGATTGATCGAAGCGTTTTTCGAGTTGATCGCCGGGGTAGTCGATGCCAACCTGGCCGATGGTGCTCTCAAGTCGCTATTGATCGACGGTGTCATCGCAGGCGTCGGCGGCGTGTTGGTTTTTCTGCCGCAGATTTGCATTTTGTTCTTCTTCATCGCGATCCTGGAAGATTGCGGTTACCTGGCCAGGGCCGCCTATTTGATGGATCGCCTGTTCAGCAAGATTGGCCTAAGCGGCAAGTCGTTCATTCCATTGCTGTCCAGCTTCGCTTGTGCCATCCCCGGCATTATGGCGGCTCGTGTGATTGAAAATCGCCGCGACCGACTGATTACGATCTTGGTCGCTCCGCTGATGAGCTGCAGTGCCCGAATGCCCGTTTACGTGCTGCTAACCGCGGCGTTCATTCCCGATGAAACGTTCGGCGGCGTCCTTTCGCTGCACACGTTGGTAATGCTCAGCATGTACCTGCTAGGAATTATCGCCGCGGTGGGTGTCGCGTTCTGTTTACGCAAAACCATTCTGCCGGGCGAAACGCCTCCGTTCGTGATGGAACTTCCCAGCTACAAGTTTCCATCGATTGTTGGGGTGCTGACGGTGATGGTCGAAAAAGGATGGGCCTTCGTCAAACGAGCCGGTACGCTGATTTTTGCGATGACCGTAATTATTTGGGCGTTGTCGTACTTCCCTCGCAACGAAGAAGCAGCCACGGCACCGTTCGCGGATGAGATCGCTCAATTGGAAGCCCAGCTTGAAAACGCCAACGAGGAAGAAGCAGAAGTAATCGAAGCTCGCTTGGGCGAAATCAACAACCAGATCGACGGCAACTTATTGCGACACAGCTTCCTTGGCATGGCCGGACATTGGATCGAGCCCGTTGTTCGCCCGTTGGGTTGGGATTGGAAGATCGGCAGTGCCGCGATTGCCTCGTTCCCGGCTCGCGAAGTGATCATCAGTACCATGGGCGTGCTCTACAATCTAGGTGGCGATGAAGACGAAGAGTCCGAACCGCTGCGAGAAACGATCAAGGGAGCCACGTGGGACGGCAGCGAGGACAAAGTGTTCAACATCCCTGTCGCGTTGTCGATCATGGTGTTCTTCGCGTTATGTGCTCAATGTGCTGCGACATTGGCCGTTATTAAACGCGAAACCAACAGCTGGCGATGGCCCATTTTCACGTTCGTTTACATGACGGTCCTGGCCTACGTCGGAGCCCTGATCACCTACCAAGTCTCCGCCGCAATCCTGCTGAGTTAAAATTGCTGGCTGAAGCGGGGCCATCTGCCGATGATACGCTTTAGCTACCCCCATCGGTCTTCACTGAAAACTGAACATCGAAGATTGAAGCCCCCTCCATTTGACTTTCCCCCCGAACACGCAACGATAGGCCAAGGAGTTTCCCCATGTGGCAAAACTTAATCGTGCTTCTGATCGTTGGCTCGGCGTTTGGGTATATCGGCTGGGCCATTTACCGGAGCATCCTGGGTGCGGCATCGGCATGCAGCGGAGGTGGTTGCGGGGGCTGCGGTTGTGGCTCGAAGCAATCCGCCGAAGGTGGCAATCTGATTCAGCTGACCAGTAGCGAACCGACCGACAACGCGGTAACTTCCCCTGACGAGACTTCTGCGGTAAGCTCGCAGCGAACGTAATCTTCGCCGCTTCACTCCAGAACGCGCCGCTCGATCTCTTTCCCGCTTGAAGAAGGACACCCCATGGCAGGGCCAATCGCCTACTGGGAAGGTACCTGGATACCTCACAGCGAACTGACCATTCCGCTTAGCGATGCCGGGTTCGTACTGGGGACCACCGTCGCGGAACAGTGTCGCACGTTCAACGGCAAGATCTTTCGACTTGACGAGCATCTCGATCGTCTCTGGAACAGCTTGCAAATGGTCGACGTCCAGTCGCCGGAATCGAAGCAGTCGCTGACCGTTGTCGTTCATCAAATTATCGAGCACAATTACCCGCTACTTCCAGCCGGAGCCGATTTGGGTGTGACAATCTTCATCACCCCCGGCTCGATGGATCAGGTCTACAAGCCACACAAAACGGGTCGGCTGGCCGTTCACACGCAGATGGTCGCCTTCGATACGTTTGCCCATCTTTACGAAGCTGGTCAGGCATTGATCGTCCCGCAAACGCGTCAGACCCCGGTCGAGTGTTGGCCGCGTGAACTGAAAGTTCGCTCGCGCGTGCATTATTACCTGGCCGACTTGGAAGCGAAGAAGCAAGATCCCGCCGCGCGAGCCGTTTTGCTCGATCAAGCAGGCTACGTGATGGAAGCCACAACCGCCAACATCGCCAAGTACCACCCCAACACCGGATTGGAACTTCCTCCGGCCGAACTCGTGTTGCCAGGCATCAGTATCGCCACGCTCGAGATGCTGGCCAAACAGCTCGATATTCCTGTCACGCACAAACAATTGACGCCAGAAGATTTCGCCACAGCGGATGAAGTGCTGCTGACGAGCACGTCGCCATGCATCGTGCCGTGCAATCAATGGAACGGCAAACCGATCAGTGTCGGCAAACCAGGCCCGATCTTTAAACAGCTGATTGAGACCTGGGAAGAAATGGTCGGCGTCGGCGTGCGGGAACAAGCGAGAAAATTCGCCGGTAAATAGCGGTGGACTAACCGTCGCGGCGAAGGTCGACGCTCAGTGGCATCTTCTTGTTAGCGTACCAAGCTTTCCAGGCGGCTTCGTCGAATTGGAAATCGACTTCTTCGTCCAAAACCTGACGCAGCGCGACACGCACCCCTCGGTTCTGAATGTCTTTGTCGATGATCTGGGCTTTTTCCGAGCCAAACGACATACCGCCACCGCCGGTGTTGCTGAACGCGGCGTTCGTACGGCCAGGCTGAGTTCCCTTCTTCACTTGGAACTTATGCGTCGTTACCAGGGCATCCATCAACGGTAGGACGCTCGCGGGATGCTTCAAACGCCCTAGCACAATCGCGGCTCGATTGACCGCTGTATTGTCGTCACTTTTCAACTGAGTGATCAAATAGCTGACGGCGAGTTGGCTTTCCCGCTGCTCGAGTGCGATGGTGGCTCGATCACGGAGAGAATCGTCCGGGTCGTTTGCGGCGATCTTGACTAACGTCATCGTCGTTTGGGGTGTCTTGATCCCGGACAATGCTTCAACAAGCAGTTCGCGCACCGCAGGGTGCTTTTCATCTTCCAGAACTTCGATCACCGCCAAGCCAGCGTTAGGATCGGTCAGCGATTGCAGCCCCTTGGCCGCTTCCTGAGCTTTGTCGCCGCCACGCTTTAGCCACGATCGCCAGTTACGGACTTGCTTCCGCCATTCGACTTGCTGGTCTTCGATCTTTTGATCTTCGGCCATCATCTTCAGGTCTTGCGGAAATCGCCAGCGACGCCCATCGCGAATGTATCCCTGCTGTCGCAGCCAATCGTCGCGGATGATCCACTTGTTCTGAAAACGTTCGTAGCCGAGGGCCTTACGTGCGTCGACGTTGTCTGGCTCGCGCCGTAGGACTTCGTTGTAGTGATAGTCCCGCTTCTCCGGCAGATTGTTCTGATCGCACCACTTGGCCATTTGCAGTTGGCCTTCGACGGTGTCTGGCATGCGCGGCAGAAACTCTTCGTACTGCTTCAACTGAGCCGAGAAAGCCACGACGTCGCGAACGGTCGTCTTACCAAGCACCAGCGTGCCGTTATCGGTTTTGACCTGGTACGTCGCGCGAGGCGATTCGTCCGGATTCAGCAGCGTTCCTTCGACCGTCCCACCGCTGGCCAGGTGAAAGACTTCCGCCTCGGCGATAGCGCAGAATCCTGCCAGCCCCATTGCCGCAGCAATGAAGGAAGTACAGAACGTCTTGGCAACCAATCGGCGTCGCACCGGCAAGCTCTCTGTGGGAAATGGCGAGAAAAACCCTATCCCTAAGTATACGAACCGCTTAGCTCCGGCACCAAGATTTGGCCCCAGAATTCAAAAAATGCGGGTTATCACGGTCCGGGGGAGGCCAAAACGTCCAAAATCTACGACGTCTGGGCCACGTCTTCGTTGCGGAACGCGTCGATGATGGCTTGGGGGACTTTCGCCGGCATCCGCTTGTCGAGGTCGACAAATGCCCAATTGGTCTGGGCAATGGCCAACACTTTTTCGTCGCGGCTGCGGCGGATTTCGTATTTACGGACGCACGAGGCCCGGCGGAAGGAGTCGACCCACGTGACCACTTCCAGCTGGTCGTTCTCAAACGCTGGCCAGCGGTATTCGATTTGATGGGCACGAACGACCCAGCCGCAGCGGAGTTCGTCGTATTGCTTCTGGCCCCAGCCCTTTTCCAACGAATGGGCCACGGCTGCGTCCTGCATCCACTTTAAGTAGACCAGGTTATTTACGTGCCCTTGCACATCGATATCGTCGGACACGACATCGATTTTATGATGGTAGATATTCGTCAGCATGAAACGTTCGGTACCCTACGCCCCCGCGGTGATCCGCCGAGGGGTATGAAATTCTCGCACGTCGACAACGTGCATCCCGGCAGCCTGCCCTGCTTCGATGCCGAGTTGGGCATCTTCGTAAACGCAGCACTTTTCGGGGGCGACGTTCAAACGCTTGGCCGCTTCCAGAAACACATCCGGGAACGGCTTGTGCCGCTCGGTATCTTCCGAGCAGACGAACGCCTGAAAGTAATCGCGGATCTCAAGTTCTTTCAAAATGCGATCCATCACCCATCGCATCGCCCCGGTGGCAACCGCCATCGGCACTTTGCCATGATTCAACCGAACCACTTCCAGGACCGGCTCGATCGGCTCGACCTCGGAAATCAGTTCGACAAATGCGTCTTCCTTCTCGTGAGCACATTCCAATGCGTCGAGCGTGACGCCCTGCTCTTCGGCGAGAATATTGAAGATTCGCTCGGTCGGCATCCCCCCCATCGAGTAGAACCGATCTTCCGAGAACTCCAAGCCATGCTTCTCGGTGACCTGACGCCACGACAAATAGTGAGCCGGCATCGTATCGGCCAGCGTTCCATCCAGGTCGAAGATATAACCTTCAAATTGCACGATTTTGCCTCTTAGTGGTGCTTTTCTGCCTGTTCTCAGGTTTTGCTTATTGTAGATGCTCTGTCGGGGCAATGAAGGGCATTTGAGTTGACGCGGCTTACCGCAGCGGACGATAATGGGGCCTCCCGCCGCCTAGCGCAACGATCCTCCCCGCTCGAACCTCGTTAAGGGTATTGCAGAATGCGTCTGCCGATTTTCCTTTCTTTCTGCCTTGCATGCTTTTCCTGGAACATTTTGTCCGCTGAACACAATTGGCCTGAGTTTCGTGGCACCGACGGTAACGGGGCGAACTTCGCGGCCAAAGTCCCCACCGACTTAAGCGACCCTGCCAATATCGCTTGGAAAGCAGAGCCACACGGCAAAGGCTGGTCGTCCCCTGTCATCTGGGGAGATCAACTTTGGATTACGACCGCAACCGAAGATGGACTCAAGCAGTACGCATTGTGTTACGACCGCAACACCGGCGAAAAACTGCACGACCTGTTGATCTTTGAAAACGAAGAAGTCGACGAAGCCCACCACACCAACAGCTACGCATCGTGTACGCCGGCCATTGAAGAAGGTCGCATCTATCTGCACTACGGTAAATATGGCACTGCATGTCTCGATACGAAGTCGGGCGAAATCATTTGGCAGCGTCGCGATCTCCCTTGCCAACATCATCGCGGGCCCGCTTCGTCACCGATCCTGGACGACAAAAACCTATACGTCGCGTTCGATGGCTTCGACGTGCAGTATGTCGTCGCCCTCGATAAAGCGACCGGCGAAACCGTTTGGAAGACCGACCGCAATATCAAGTACAACACCGATAATGGCGACTGGATGAAAGCGTACGGCACCGCGCTGCTGATTAACCATAATGGCCGCCGGCAGTTGATCTATCCCAGTGCATATGAAACCCAGTCGTTCGATCCCGAGACCGGCAAGATCTTATGGAGCGTGCAGCATGGCGGGATGAACGCGGCCATTCGACCGATCTATCGGCACGGGCTCATCTACATTTTCCCCGGACATGGTAAGAACTTGATCGTCACCGTCGATCCCTCAGGCAGTGGCGACGTCACAAGCACGCACATCAAATGGACTGCCGGCAAAGGGGTACCACTGCGACCTGGTCCTGTCTTTATTGACGACAAAATCTTCATGCTGGACGATGGCGGCGTGGTCTCGTGCCGCGATGCAGTGACCGGCGATGTCGATTGGATCAAACGAATCGGCGGCAACTACCGAGCCTCGCTCGTATGTGCAGGAGACAACTTGTATGCCATGACGGACGACGGCCATGCCACTGTGTTCAAAGCTTCGCCGGAAGAGTACATCGAAGTCAGCCAGGCCGATTTCCCCTCGGGCTTTCAAGCTTCCGGGGTGCCTATGGACGACGCGTTGTACCTTCGCAGCGTCAATGGTTTGTACTGCTTCCGTAACCCGAAGTAACCGTTACTCAGATCGTCGAGCTTTGCGATAGGATGCCAACGGCTTGCCCCACGGCATCCAAGCTTGCCGCAAGTACGACGGTCAGTTCTCTTTTCTGCGATTTCTAATCACCCACTTCATTTCGGAGCGAATCCCATGATTCAGCTTTCACGTTCCTGGTGCGCCATGTTGCTATGCGTACTGAGCAGTGTCCCGCTGCTCGCGGAAGACGGAAAGGCACCAGTCAGCCTGACACGCGAAGAGAAAGTTCGCGGCGACCGCGAAAAAGTTCTTTCGGAAGGCTATTGGATCTACAACGACTTCCAAAAAGGAATTGCCGAGGCGAAAGAAACCGGCAAGCCGCTGCTGGTCGTCCTACGCTGCATTCCTTGCGAAGAGTGCGTCAAGCTGGACGAAGAGATCATGGAGAAAGATCCCGTCCTGCGTCCGCTGCTGGACAAGTATGTCCGCGTCCGAATTGTCGGCACCAACGGCTTAGACTTGGACTTGTTCCAGTACGACTACGATCAATCGTTTGCCGTGTTTCTGATGAACCCCGACAAGACAATCTACGGCCGCTTCGGTACCCGATCGCATCGTACCGACTGGACAAGCGACGTTTCAATTGAAGGCTTGACGGAAGCACTCGATGCCGGCCTGAAGCTGCACGCCAACTACCCCCGCAATAAGTCGTACTTCGAGGGGAAGCATGGCGATAAGCCGCTGTTCGCTTCGCCGGAGAAGTTTCCGTCGCTGAAAGACAAGTTCACCGACACGCTCAATTACGAAGGGGATGTCGTCAAAAGTTGCATTCATTGCCATCAAATCGGTGACGCCCAAAAGAACTTCTTCCGGAGCCGCGGTCAGGCAATTCCCACCGAGTTTCTCTTTCCGTATCCTCACCCCAAAGCGATCGGGATGGTGATCGACCCCAGCACGATGAACACCATCAAAGAAGTAACGGAAGATTCGATTGCAAGCGAAGCAGGTCTGCAGGCCGGCGATCAGGTGTTCGCCCTTAATGGCCAAGTCATGCTTTCGATTGCCGATATGCAGTGGGTGTTGCACCACGCGAAACCGCAAGACACCCTCGCCGCGGTGATCGTTCGAGATGGCAAACAACTTGCCAAATCGATCACGCTGACCGAAGGCTGGCGACAACAGGACGATCTTTCCTGGCGTGTCGGTGCATGGCCCATGCGTGGGATGGTGCTGGGTGGTCTTGTCTTAGAGGAAGCTTCGGCCGAACAGCGACGAAAAGCAGGCATTACCGATCCGGAAAAGATGGCTCTGCGTGTTCGCTTCGTAGGACGATATGGCAAGCATGCGTTGGCGAAGAACACCGGCTTTCGCGTCGATGATGTTATCGTTGGATACGACGGCCGCGATGATCTGGCCCGCGAAACCGACTTGCTCGCCTACGCGGCTCAAAACTGCATGCCCGGCGAAAAGGTGGCCGTCAAGCTGGTCCGGGGAACCAAACCGCTAACACTCTCGCTGAAGATGCAAGACTGAGCGGCTTTGTTCAATCTATAGCGTTCTAGCCGGCGCATTAAAAAGCCCCGCGAAGCTTTTCGCCTCGCGGGGCTCTGTCCCTAAGCATCTAGCTGATTGCCGACTAGCGACTAGTCAGCGGCGTCGCCGACAGCGGCACCGATACCAGCACCGATTCGGGCACCTTCTCGACCACCGATGGCTCCACCGATGCCGGCTCCGATACCAGCACCACGGCGGACGTCTGGATCAGCGAATCGGCGATCGTAACGACGGTTGGCACCGTCGAAGTAGTATCGACCATCGTTGTCGTAGTAATAACGTCGGCCACCATCGTAGTAGAATCGCATGCCGTCGTTATCGCGGTAGTAGTAACCATCTCGGTAGTCACCACCACGGTATCCGGTCGTACGACGTGGTTGGTAGTTGTCGTACCATGCACCACCGTGACCGTAACCAGGACCGTTGTAGTTCACCCAACCGCCGTTACGGTAAACCATCCAGCTGTTGGCTGGAGTCCAGTACCACCAGGTACCGTTCTGGTTCTTGAAACGCCAGCGAGCGTTACGGTCCATGTCGCGATCACGACGATCTCGGTCGCCACGGTCGAAGTCACGATCTCGATCGCGACCATCTCGGTCACGCATACGAGCATCGGCATCAACACGACCATCGGCGTTAATCCGTGCGTCGGCATCTAGACGGTTGCTGTTAATGTTGGCATCGACATCTGCGTCGACGTCAGCACCCACTTGAGGTGGATTCGGAGCGTCATTCAAGTTCGGAGCTTGTGCGTCTAGACTCGCGTCAACGTCAGCGGCCGCATCACCAGCAGCACCTTCGATCGATTCGGTCAGCCCACGTGCTGGGGTGTCAGGCGTAGCAGGCGTTGCGGGTGGTGTAACGTTGGCACCTGCATCAGCACCAGCATCGACAGCACCACGAGTACCTTCGACGGCGCCTTGAACTCCGGCATCAGCAGCACCTTCAACGGCACCCTGAACGTTAGCGCCGGCATTGGCACCTGCATCAGCGGCGCCGCTTACGGCCTCACCAGCGGATTCGACAACACCGCCGAGGTCTTGAGCGTTGGCCGTACCAGCGAGTGCCAAACCGGTCGCTGCGACCAGCCCTAGAATCCAATTGCTTGGCGTGATTTTCATAGTCTTTCCTTTCTCATGATTGAGGGGGAACTTCCAAGTTCGCGAATACGTGTTCGGACTTGGGGCGACGTATTCGAGTCTCGTCGAACGATGGGTACGACGATCTTCCACGAATTGCTTGTTGGCTTAGGTACATGGCAAGCACTATGCCAAACCTGGAAGAATGCGATAGAAAAACCGGAGCGACGCGTAGAATCGCGACTTATCGGCTCGATTTGCCGAGAATTCGCTGACAACCGCTCAAGAAGAAATGGTGGCCGGTTTACGTGTTCTTAACCGTGGTGGTCGTGCGGCAATCACGATGGCTTTTGAAGGTTCACACAAAAAAAGGTGGTCATCACCTAAGCAATGACCACCTAAAGATTTGGGCGCTAAGCTACTAGAAAACTAGTCGGCCAGCTTCTTCAGTTTGATGTTTTTCCAAGCGACGTCGTAAGGACCTTGTTGCTTGCCGATGCCGTGCACCTGCAGGCCGATGAATCCCTTCGGATGCGACTTGTAGATCTCTTCGTCGTTCAGGTCTTCGATCATTTCGCCATTGATCCACGTTTGAATACGTGGGCCGTTAGCAACAACGCGGTAGTGATTCCACTCGCCGCTCTTGAAGTGCGAATGTGGCTTGAGACGTTCCTTAGGAGTCAACCAACCGCGGCCGGTCGCTTCGCCGTAAACGTAACCAGCTTCCGCTTTGCCAGCTTCGATTTCGACTTGAGGACCATTCACGCGACCGTCGTTGGTGTCGCCCTTGGTCTGCGAACGAATTTGAACCCCGGAGTTCAGCTTGTCGTGAACTTTCACGTCGAACTCGAGTTCAAAGTTGCCGTACTCTTCGTCGGTGCACAGGAAAGAGTTAGGGCTGCCGGTCTTGGTGGTGCCAAGAATGGTGCCGTCTTTAACTTCGTACGTGGCGGTGCCGTTCTTTTGGGTCCAGCCGCTCAGGTCTTTACCGTTGAACAGTTCGACCCAGCCTTCTTCCGCTTGGGCCGTTGCCGCGAAGCCAAAGATCAACAAGCCAAACATCAGCCAAGATTTCTGCATGGGTAGGAAACTCCTAGGTTGAGTTAGAGGATGGGGTTTTGGAGAGGGTGTCCTATTATCCTTCCCCACTTGCCACGCTTCAACCAACCGCCCTGCAAAAGCGCATAAAAAGCCCCTTTTCCAGGCGAATCCTGAAAAGGGGCCACGTTTAATTCATCATAACGCGAGCAATCGCACTATTTGCTGCAGCACGCGGCGACTTCTTCGCAGCATGCCTGACCTTCTTCGCAGCACGTTGGCTTCACGTCGTCGCAGCAAGCTTCCTGCGTTTCACAGCATTCCAATTGCAGCGTGCAACAGTCGGCCTGAGGTGCCTGCGAGGCAGTCGTCGCAGGAACCGACATCGCACCGAAACCAAGACCCAAAGCAACCAACGAACCAAAAACAAGTTTAGTGATCATCATCACGTCCTTTTCAATTTCAAATAGAAGTAATTAAGTGTGTAGCAGTTGCCGGCGCGTCACGGACTTTCCGCGCACGTCAGCTTCAGTTGGCAATAGAAAGGGCTGAGAACGGCAGAACGTTAACAGCGCCAGACACACTTCAGAACGTGAATCGGGACGGGAGGCGTCTCGTGTGTTTGCGTGAGCGTCGTCTTTGGCAGCAGCCCAAGACCCAGCGGTTCGACCGACAGCCAATCTGCGATCAGAAACAACGACGGAACCTCGACGGTAACCAAACGAACTTCGTTGGTCACCGGCCGAACCTGGCAGCGGCAATCTTCGCTGGACGGAATCCCGGGGGAAGGATGTTCGGCCGTATTCGATGCCGCCGTACTCGATACCAGGGCACGGCTTGACTGACAGCAGGAAGCCACCGCGAAGTTTCCAGAGCCGGCGATTCCTGAAGCGGAAGCTGCCTGGCAATGCATACGACACCACCCCGGACCGATCGCCAACAGCAGGGCGAGGCCAAAGATCATCGTCGTTTGCAAAAAGGAACGCATCGTGAAAGGAGGTCTCTGCAAGCTAATAGAAAGGGAAATGCCTTAGCATTCTTTACTCGTTCCTACGGAAGTCAAGCAAGATCGGTTCAGCTAAAACATTCGCATTTGCGACTTTCCATTTTGGGTAGGCCCACGGAATTGTGTCGTATCTAACGCGACCTTCTTTTGTTCTAGTCCGTAACGCGTACGAAAGATAGAAAATGTTTTCGCAATCGTCGAAGCGATGATGCCTTCGCCCCGCATGCGGCTTCCCCACCGTGAGTCGGTCAGTTGCCCACCTCGGCAAGCTTCGATCCGCGAACGAACCCGCTCGGCATGTTCCGGCAAGTTTTCCTCTAGCCAAGCAACAAAGATCTCTTTCACGGCGTGCGGCAATCTCAGCAGCGTGTATCCGGCACTCAGGGCCCCCTTCGCCGCGGCTGCCTCCAAGATATTCGGAACTTCGGTGTCGTTCAGCCCTGGGATAATGGGCGCCACCATTACGTTCACCGGAATGCCGGCCGCGGTCAGCTGCTCGATCGCCCTGAGTCTTGCCGCAGGGCTCGACGTGCGCGGTTCCATCAGCCTGGTCAGCTTTTGATCGAGTGATGTGATGCTCAAGTTCACGCAAACCAGCCGATGCCGAGCCATTTCCCGCAGCAGTTCAAGATCGCGCAGGACCAATGCATTCTTCGTGATGATTCCAATCGGCTGCCGCGCCTCCAAGGCCACCTCCAAGCACCCCTTGGTGACCTCGAATTCCTTTTCGGCCGGCTGGTAGCAATCGGTGACGCCAGACATCGCAATCACTTCACACTTCCAAGTCTTCCGTTTCAAGAAGTCACGAAACAGTTGTGGGGCATCTCGCTTGACCATAATCTTGGTTTCGAAGTCGAGCCCGCTGCTGAACCCCAAGTATTCGTGATACGGCCGGGCATAGCAGTAGCTACACCCATGAGCACACCCTCGATAAGGGTTCAAGCTGTACGTGAACGGAATGTCGGGGCTGTCGTTCTTAGTCACCAACGACTGTGTCGCATCGGCGAAATACTGCGTCGGCACCTTCCGCGCGGCGAACTCGTTGGCATCGGTTCGATCCAAATGCTCCAGATCGTCGGAAACGCTTAACGTCTCGAACCGATTCGTCGGGTTCTCACTCGTTCCCCGGCCAATCGCTTTCCGCATAGGGTCCATTAAACAATACTGCCGCTTACAAGCTGCCTGCTTCGCTGGGTGACTGGAAGACTTACCGTCAGAAGAAGGATTTAGCCACAGAGGACACAGAGTTCACCGAGGCGGAGACTTTCCTACATCTTCGCCGGGTAGCCCATGGTTGCTTGCAACTTGGGGAGCGCAGCGAATAGAGGTCTTTCCATTGGGTTGGCCGCACACAAAGACCTCGATTCGGCTTCGCCTCCCCGGTTTGCAAGCAAACCGGGCTACCCAATGGGGCAAGACTAACCAATGGAAATGAATCGTGGTTATGCTAACGGCCCGGCTCTTTCCTCGGTGATCTCTGTGGCTAAATCCTTCCCCCGGCCCCCGCTTCGCGCAAACCAAGCGGGACCGGTTTTCTTTCCAGCCGACAGTATACACCAGTACACTATTTCGCCAAGGCGATTTTACCCGGCGAAAGGAGTCGTCGCGGCACCGCGGACGCCTGGCTGACAGAGAAACAGGCCGCCGGCGTTGGGGTATTTTTTCAGCTGCTCGTCATCGAGCCCTTTTCGTGGCGTAGTGATATACAGCTGATCGAAATTTTCGCCACCAAAACAGCAAGACGTCACGTTGGGGCAGGGTATTTCCACTTTGCCGATCAGTTCGCCGCTCTCAGGGTTCCAACGGCAAACGGCACCGCCACCCCACATGCCGGTCCACAGCATCCCTTCACTGTCGATCGTCATGCCGTCTGGCTTGCCGATGCCCAGCGATTCCGGAATATCGACCACCGTGCGGCGATTGGTGATGTTGCCGCTCTCGATATCGTAGTCGAACGCATCCACCTTCCGTGTCGCCGTATCGATGTAATAGAACGTCTTTTGATCCGGCGACCAGCACAAACCGTTGCTGTTCACCACACCAGGAACGACCGTTTCGTACTGGAATTGCGAGTCAAAACGGTAGCAATTGGCATCGCCTGGGGTTCGGGTGTCCGAAATCGTCCCCGCGAATAGCCGACCCCGCGGGTCGCACTTTCCGTCGTTAAATCGATTGGTTTCGGAATTGGTCTCGGGATTGGCCACTTGGGTGATGGCGCCCGAAAGCGGATCGAGCCGTACCACCCCGTCTCGTGTGCCGACGATGATATCTCCCTTCGTCGAAGCAATCGCGAAACTACATTCCTGCTCGACCGTCCACGACTCGTTTTGGCCTGTTTCAGGGTCGAAGCGATTGACCAGACTGTTCTCGATATCGACCCACAGCAGCTTTTTCGTGGCCGCATCCCAGGAAGGGCCTTCCCCCAAAGTGGCTTGAATATCGAGGACACATTTCGCTTCGTAGGTCTGCATTGGGCCTTTTTCCCGTAGTTTGTGGGGTGTTGTGATCCGCTGGGAAGACTTTTTACACTATAAGATTGCTTGGAAAACAAGCTTACCGCCGATGGTATGTCCCTGCGACACGATCGGCAAGGATAGCCTTCTTCATCCCCTGAAAAGCCCTGCCATGCCTGATAGCCAATACGCCCAGGAACTTCGCGTCGCCATTGAATCCGTTGTGGAAGCGAGCAAGATCTGCCGCCACATTCAGTCGACCGAAGACTTCGCGGAGCTTTCCAAGAACGATCGCAGCCCCGTGACCGTGGCAGACTTCGGCAGTCAGGCCGTCGTTTGCAAAGCGATCCACGAAGCATTTCCGGAAGATCCAATGATCGCCGAGGAAGATTCCGCGGCGCTTCGCCTGCCGGATCAAATCTCGGTACTCAGCCGCGTGGTGAAGGAAGTGGGCAAAGTCATTCCAGACGCGTCGCAGGAGCAAGTCCTTTCGTGGATCGACCAAGGCATCTCGCGCGATCCAGCACCACGGACATGGACGCTCGACCCAATCGACGGCACCAAAGGCTTCCTGCGAAAAGAACAATACGCGATTGCTTTGGCGCTGCTGGTCGACGGCCAGGTCAAAGTTGCCGCGTTGGCATGCCCCAACCTCGGCACGATCGAAAGCGATGAAGTCGGTTATCTGTTCACCGCCGTGCGTGGCGAAGGAGCTTATGTGGCTCCGCTCTCTGACCCGGAAGATCGCCGCCGAATCGAGACTTCCGGCTGCATTATTTCGAGAGACGCACGCTTCTGCGAGTCGGTCGAGTCAGGTCACAGCGACCACAGCTGGTCGTCCGAAATCGCCAAGCATCTCGACATCTCGCGCGATTCAGTTCGCCTGGACAGTCAGGCCAAATACGCGGTTGTCGCCCGTGGCGAAGCGGAAATCTACCTGCGACTTCCTACGAAGCCAGGCTATGTCGAAAAAATCTGGGATCACGCCGCTGGCTCGCTTGTCATCGAAGAAGCGGGCGGAACGGTCACCGACATCCATGGTCACCCGCTCGACTTCTCACGCGGGGCTTTGCTTTCGGAGAACCAAGGGATCATCGCCACCAACGGTCCCCTGCACGACGCCGTCGCTGCGGCGGTCAAGAAGGCGAACGAGTAATCGATTTCCTGGCGGCTTAACGCCGCTTCCGACGCCGTAGAAATGGCACCATTGAGAAGTTTGCTCTTCCGCGCGCCATTTTACGGTTTTATTGAACACGTGTACAACAACTTTGCGCGAACCATTGAGGTTTTCGAAGAAAGGTTGTCGGTTTCACCGGTTCATTTCGGCAAGATTTAGCGGCAGAATTCTTGCCATGTTCTTTTCGCGCACTGAATGTGTGAAAGATCTTCGCTGAGGATCACGTTCTTACATTTTTCGCACGAATTGCGTGAACACTCTTGTAGAATACACAATGAGTCTAGCGACGCGAAACACAGCGTCTTCAGATTAATCGAATCGAATCAGGCTGCGACGGAAGCTCGACCAATATGCGGCCATTTTCGACATTTACAGCGTATACCTTGGCATTAAAGCGAGGCTCGTCGGCATCCAGATATTGGCCATCCGAAAGTCGAAAACGCCAATGATGCACCGGGCAAGCAACCGCCCCATCGCAAACGTTCCCCTTGGCCAGGTTGGCCCCCGCATGGGGACACATCGCATCGATCGCGAAGATGCCCTCGGGGGTTTGAAAGAGCCCTATCCATTGGTCGTCGACGACTACGAGCCGTCCCCCGTGGGTCGGCAGATCATCGACGCTGGCCAACGGTACACGCAGCGACACGCGTAGGCCGTAATTAAGCCGAGACGAGCGACTTAAGACGCTCGTGGGCTTCCAGCAGAAGTTGTTCCGTTTCATCCCAACCGATGCATGCGTCGGTGATTGAAATGCCATATTCCAGACCGCTCGGATCTTCGGTCAGCTTTTGATTGCCTGGCATGAGATTGCTTTCCAGCATCATGCCGGCGATCGCACGGCTGCCGTCCATCCGCTGCTGAAGTACATCCCGCCAAACGCCAGCTTGTCGGGTATGATCCTTCAGCGAGTTCCCGTGACTGCAGTCGACCAACAAACGAGGCGGCAGATTCCGCTTTTCGAGGGCTTCAATCGCTTCGGCGACCGATTCTTTCGAGAAGTTCGGGCCGGATCGACCACCACGCAGAATCAGGTGTCCCCAAGGGTTTCCCTTGGAGTGAACGACACATGTTGCTCCCTCGCCATCGATGCCCAGAAAACTGTGCGGGGCGTTGGAGGAGGTCATCGCATCAAGCGCGATTTGCAGATCACCATCGGTGCCGTTCTTGAACCCGATCGGCATCGACAGTCCACTCGCCATTTGACGATGGGTGGGGGACTCGGTCGTGCGAGCCCCGATGGAAGCGAGTGAGATCAGATCGGCAATGTACTGCGGAGTGATCGGCTCCAAGGCTTCGCTGGCAGCTGGAATTTGCATTTCAGCGAGCTCCATCAGCAGCTTCCGAGCCATACGATATCCTTCGGCCATGTCGAAGGTATCGTTCAGATGGGGATCGTTGATCAGCCCTTTCCAACCGACGGTGGTCCGGGGCTTTTCAAAATATACTCGCATGACCACGAGCAGCGTATCGGAGACCTGATCGGCGAGCTTTTTCAGCCGCTTGCCAAATTCAATCGCCATATCGACGTTGTGGATCGAGCAGGGACCGACCACCGCAATCAGCCTATCTTCCTTGCCGGCAAGGATTTGCTGAATGTGCTGACGGGAATCGAAAACGAAATCTTGAGCAGCTTCCGAGAGGGGGAATTCCTGCTTGATGGCACTGGGTGGAGCCAATTTTTCGATTCGGTGGACGTTAACGTTGTCGGTCTGGTGCATGATCCTGCCTACTAGGGCCGCCTTAACGATCAGGGGAAACCTCTATCATGTCTTAAGGCGTCGAATTGTCCTAGGCGGCTGATTGCCCGTGTCGAGAAATTTCAGCTTGGATGGTCGGATTTTGCCGATTTCGCCCCGAAATTTCACATTTTCTCGGCGGTTTCAGCATCTTCCGGCGAGATCGAAGAAGTCTCGAGGTCTTCCAAAAGTTGCTCGGACTCGATGACAAAGACGCCTCGAGAGTTGTCCTCGAGCTTGGCATAGACGCCTAGCTCGGTCAGCTCGTGGCTTTCAGTACTGAAAGGAAGTCCGTTCTTTCGGGTGAAATGTGCGAACGGAATGGAAAGATCTTCGCCGCCTGGCAGAGGATCCTTACTGTAGAAATGAAACGCATCGTTTAGCGTGATTCCGATGCTGGCCAGCGGTTTCTCCGAGTGATTCGTCACGACGACCGCCTTTGTGGCGTCGACATCCTTCACACGCAAAGAGATCGGTAGTGGGTTATCCGACTTTTTCGGCAGCGAAACCCCTAGAAAGATCAGCATCGAGATCGGCAGGATCACAACCATCGCCATAAAACAGGTAAGTCCGAACTTGGAAAGTCGTAACTCGTTGGGATCTTGAGCATTTTCGTTCATGGAGTAATCTGTCCTCAGGCAGGAATCGCCGTCTCTATTCTTATTTTTCGCTACCAATCCACCAGCCGGCTACCCGCCTCATGGCGCAAACCTCTCATTTTGATAACAGTCCGCATGTCCTGGAAGGGCGGAAGGCGCGACTTACGATCAACACGGCCTGGCTGATCAAGCTTCGCTGGGTGGCCGCTTTCGGGCAGTGGATCACGATCGCAGTGACCATGTTTCTGCTGGGCATCGAGATCCGGTGGCAACCGCTGGCCACCATTATTTTCCTAACCGCCAGCAGTAACTTGCTGCTCACTTATTTATTCGAATCGCTCCGCTCTCGCGATCTCAAAAGCCTCGCGGCATGGGAAGCATTGCTATTCGTTGTGATGCTGATGGACCTAGGCTTCTTGACCGCGATGCTTTATTTCACGGGAGGAATTACCAATCCATTTGCCGTTTTCTACCTGGTGAACCTTTCGTTGGCGGCCATCGTGCTGATCCCGAAATATACCGGTACGCTGGCCATTGTAACTGTCGGGTGCGTTGGACTTTTACTGTTGGCCAGCTTTCCGGTCCCCATTCTCGGCAGTTGGCAAATCGATAATCTGGCGACAAGCACAATCCCAGTCCACGTGTTGCTCGCAGGGACGTCAATTGCTCTCGTAACTTGTGCGATGGTCGTGGTTTACTTCACGACCCGGCTTAATGTGGAGCTACAGCGAAAAGAGGCTAACCTTCGGCTGAATGAGATGAAACAGGCCCGCAGCGAAAAGCTTGAAGCCCTGGGAACGCTCGCCGCAGGAGCAGCCCATGAGCTTTCCACCCCGCTGGCCACCATTGCCGTGGTCGCGAAAGAAGTCCAGCGAGAACTCGAACAAGGCGACATCGCCCCGGAAATCAAGGAAGACATCTCCCTCATCCGTGGCGAGCTGGATCGCTGCCGGACCATTCTCGATCAGATGTCGACCGATGCCGGACAGGCAACCGGCGAGCCGATCGTACGGATATCGGCCGCCAAACTTGTGGAAGAAGTCACGCAGCTAATCGAAACCCAGCATCGCGGACGCGTTCACGTTGCGGCCAATTTGCCGGAGGTCGAGATCGAAGCCCCCCTGCATCTATTGGCTCAGGCCATCCGGGGACTCGTCAAAAATGCGATCGACGCGACACCGCAGAAAGAATCGATCCAGCTTGACCTGTCGACCAATGCCAACCAACTGGTGATCACCATCCGCGATCATGGAACCGGAATGCCACCCCACGTGCTGGCCAGAATTGGCGAACCGTTCTTCACCACCAAAGAGCCAGGCTCGGGTACCGGGCTCGGGGTTTTCCTGGCGAAGAATGTCGTCGAGAAGCTTAACGGCAATGTTTCGATCGAATCGGTCGCCGACGCAGGAACAACAGTGACGGTCACCATTCCGCGACTTCCTGCAACAAATAACGGAAATTCCTTACCGAACTCGCATAGTGACTCATAGGAATCCTTCACGGTATTCCCTATAGTTGACGTTCTGACGCCGTCATGATTAGTCAGGTCATCGCCCAGCTACGCATTCCGGAATCGGCGGATCCATGTCGCGACCTACAATCCTCCTCGTCGATGACGACGATATCTTGCGGAACCGATTGACGCGGGCCTTCTCGTCCCGCGGCTTCGACGTTTACTCCGCGAAGACCAAAGAGGATGCTGTCTCCCAAGCCGAAGAAGCTCAGCCCGATCGCGCAGTGCTCGACTTGAAATTGCCTGAGACGTCCGGAATCGAGATCCTCAAAGACCTGCTCAAAGTCTCTCCGCTCACCCAAGCTGTCATTTTGACCGGCTACGGCAGCATCACGAATGCGGTCGAAGCGGTTCGCCTGGGTGCCGTAAACTACCTAACCAAGCCAGCCGACGCGGA
Source organism: Bremerella sp. TYQ1 (assembly GCF_020150455.1). Taxonomy (NCBI): domain Bacteria; kingdom Pseudomonadati; phylum Planctomycetota; class Planctomycetia; order Pirellulales; family Pirellulaceae; genus Bremerella; species Bremerella sp. TYQ1. Next base: position 6,273,879 of record NZ_CP083740.1, on the reverse strand, counting down.
TGAAATTTTAGCGGCATTCGAGAACAAGGAAGCGGCATCCCCCCAAGCAGAGCCGCAATCGTACAATCCCCAGTCGCTTGCCGAGGCGGAATGGGAACACATCCACCGCGTGCTAAATGACTGTGGCGGCAACCTTTCCGAAGCCGCGAGACTGTTAGATATCCCACGCCGAACGCTTCAACGGAAGCTGAAAAAACTGGCTCCGTAAGCAGCCCGAACAAGACACCCCCCATCCTAGTGCGACCTATTGTCACGTCGTACGAAACTGATGGTTATTTTACGATTTACACGCTGATAGCAAACGAGAACGAGCCTCCCTTAGGCTGCTTCTCGTTGCTGGCAACGTTGCGATTTACAACAATCCGCTTTGCTTGAGTTTTGGCCGGATGCCTAACTCCGGTTGCCTCTCGAGTAAGGCACTTTTCCGTCGACGCGTCTCGCATCGAGACCACTAACGACTGAGAAAGTCATGGACCGCTTTCTATTTCCCAGATGGGTAAATAAGTTCGTTCCGCTAATGCTGGGCGCAATCCTTGTTGGTGCAGCCTACGGCGGTTCCGTACTCTTTGTGACTTCGTCACCCCAGATTCTTAACCGTGGCTATCGTCCCGAACAGCCGGTACCGTTCAGCCATAAGCTGCACGCAGGCCGTCTGAAGATGGACTGCCGTTATTGTCATAACACCGTCGAGAAAGCGAGTCATGCGGCTGTGCCTCCGACGGCGACGTGTGGTAACTGCCACAGCGGTCAAGACTCGAGTGGTGCAACGCAGTACGCGGCAGTTCATGCCAACAGCGTGGCGTTGGAACCTGTCCGCGAAAGCCTCGCTACCGGCGAGTCGATCGATTGGATGCGAGTTCACAACCTGCCTGACTTTGTCTACTTCAATCACAGTGCTCACGTGACCCAGGGTGTTTCCTGTGTCGAATGTCACGGCCGCGTCGACAAAATGGATGTTGTAGAAGTCGTCGAGCCAATCTCCATGGCTTGGTGCTTGGACTGCCATCGCAATCCTGACGCGAAAATCCGCCCTGCCAACGAGGTTACGAATCTCGCTTGGGGTACGGAAGCTGGCGGTAACAAATTGAGCGTCGAAGAAAAGCGTCTGATCGGACAGCAACTTCGCGAAGAGTTGAACATTAACCCATCGACCAACTGCTCGACATGTCATCGATAAAGCCTGATAACGAAAAACCGAAGTACTGGCGTAGCCTCGATCAACTCGAGGGAACTCCTGAGTTCGAGCAGTTCCTGAAACGTGAATTTCCGGAAGCTGCTGAAGAAGCTCCAACCGGGTTGCCGCGTCGTCGCTGGATGCAGTTGATGGGGGCCTCGCTGGCCCTGGCAACGGGTGCTGCTGGCTGCCGCTACCCAGAAGAAGAAGTGGTTGGCTTCCGCTATCCGGAAGAAGAGATCGCTCCATTCTCGCGACGTCCAGAAGACCGAATTCCTGGCAAACCGCAAAAGTTCGCCACGACCCTGCAAGTCGCCGGCAAAGTTTGTCCATCCGTCGCTACGAGCTACGACGGCCGACCGATCAAGATCGATGGCAACCAGATGCACCCAATGGTCTCTGGTGCGGACACTTTCGCTCAGGCCACCATTCTGCATTTGTACGACCCTGATCGTAGCCAGCACCCTGTCGAACGTGACGACAGCGGACAGCAATTCAAGCGAACCTGGGACGAGTTCAACGTTTGGTGGAAAGAACATGCCAAGTCCCTGGAAGGTGGCAACGCCTCCAAGCTGGCCATTTTGCACCAAGCGAATCACTCGCCGACCGTGCTCGCTCAGTTCAACGCGATCGCTCAAAAGTTTCCCCAAGCCAAGTGGTATCAATACGATTCCATCACCGGCAACACGACGCTCGGCACCGAAATTGCCTTCGGTCAAAAGCTGCGACCGATCTTGAAGCTGGAAGAAGCCGAGATCATCGTTGACATTAGCGCCGACATTCTGGGAAGCCATCAAACGCACGGGCCCAACAGCCGCGAGTTCGCCAAGCATCGCACGCCAGAAGATGGCAAGATGAGCCGTCTTTACGTGGTAGAAAGCCGATTCTCCTCGACAGGAATTGCCGCCGATCATCGCCTGGCAGTGGCCGCCTCGCAGATGGCCAGCTTCGTTGCTGAGCTTGAGCAAAAACTCGACGGCGCAATCGAAAACGGCGAAACGAAAGAACCTCCGGCTGATAAGCGTGACATCATGGTCACGGCCATGGTCAACGACCTCGTCAGCCATCAAGGCAAGAGCCTCGTTGTCGGTGGTGAAACGCTGGACGTTGAAACCCAGGCTCGCATCTGGCGAATTAACGACAAGCTGAAAAACCTCGGCAAGACGGTTACTTTCATCGAAGAACCGAAGCTCGCTCGCGACAACACCGGTTCAATCGAAGATTTGACCACCGCACTTAACGGCGGCGAAATCGAAACGATTTTGTTCGTCGGTGGAAACCCAATCTACGATGCACCTGCGGACCTCGATTTCGTGGCCGCAATGGACAAAGCCAAGACCCAGGTCTACTACGGCGATTACGAGACCGAAACCTCGAAGCTTTGCTCGTGGCATTTGCCCGCATCGCACGGCTTAGAGCAATGGGGCGACGCGATTGCCTACGACGGTAGTTACTGCATCGCTCAGCCGCTGATTTCTCCCATCTTTGAAACCAAAGATCCGGTCGAATTCCTGAGCCTGATCGCTGGCTCGCCGATTTCCGAAACTCTGGAAGCCGTGAAGCAGTCGGTTGCGACCGCATTCTCGACTTCTGCTACCGATGCCGCATGGACGAAAGTCCTTCACGACGGCTTCATCGCCGACTCGGCTGCCGAAGCGGTCACCGCAACGCTATCGTCGGATCTCGAACTGGGAGAAGTTTCGGTCTCCGCATGGCGAGACGGACTTGGCGATGCCCTGGAACTGATCTTCCATCCCGGCTCCGGTACTTTCGATGGTCGATTCGCCAATAACGGCTGGTTGCAAGAACTGCCTGAGCCAATCACCAAGGTAACTTGGGACAACGTCGTTACGATGAGTCCTAAGACAGCTCAAGACCAAGGCGTCAAACAAGCAGAGCTCGTTACGCTTTCGGCTAACGGCAAGACGGTTGAAGTTCCTGTTTACATTCAACCCGGTCAAGCACACGGCACTTTGGCAGTAGGCCTCGGTTACGGTCGTACGAAAGCTGGATCGGTCGGTGGCGATACGGATGCCGGAATCGATCCAGTCGGCGTCGATGTCAGCCCACTGCGAACCAAAGAAACGATGCTGCTCGCCACCGATGTCACCATGGATGGCACCGGCAAAGAGTTCACGCTGGCTACCACGCAGGATCACTTCGCAATCGACTTGCTCGGGATGCGAGAAATTGGTCGCCGCGTGGAAGAACTCGTCCGCGAAGGCACCGTCGAAGAATACGAACATCATCCTGACTTCGCCAAACATGTTGTCCACCATCCACCTCTGGAGTCCCTGTGGGAAGACCAGGAATGGATGAAGGAATCGTACGACGGCCACGCTTGGGGCATGTCGATCGACTTGACCAAGTGCACCGGCTGTAATGCGTGCACGATTGCCTGCCAATCGGAAAACAACATTCCGATCGTCGGCAAGGAAGCGGTTTCGGTCGGTCGCGAAATGCACTGGATCCGTGTCGATCGTTACTTCAGCGGCGACATGGAAGACCCCAAAGCGGTCTCGCAACCGGTGACATGTCATCAGTGCGAAACGGCTCCTTGCGAAAGCGTTTGTCCAGTCGCGGCTACCGTTCATAGCAACGAAGGCCTCAACGACATGGTCTACAACCGCTGTATCGGTACGCGTTACTGCGGTAACAACTGTCCTTACAAAGTTCGCCGGTTCAATTACCTCGACTGGCGAGCCGATGAGACTCGCTTCGACGCCGCCAATAAAGAGCTCGCCAAGCTGATCTTCAATCCCGAAGTCACTGTGCGTAATCGTGGCGTGATGGAAAAGTGCACCTACTGCGTGCAGCGAATCCAAAACACCAAGATCGAAGCCAAAGCAGACCGTCGAGCGATCGGCCCGAACGAAATTCAAGTCGCTTGCCAGGAAGCTTGTTCCGCACAAGCGATCGAGTTTGGCGACTTGAACAATCCCGAAAGCAAAGTCGCCAAGGCTCACGCAAATCCACGTGCTTACGCAATGCTGGCGGAACTGAACACCAAGCCACGTACGCGTTACTTGGCCAAGATTCGCAATCCGCATCCATGGTTGGCTCCGAAGGAAACCGACCATCATGGCCACGGACATGGCGGCGACGATCATGATCACGCCCATGCCGAAGGCGAGCACGCCGATGACCACGAACATGAAACGGCAGAAGAAAAGCACTAAGCTCTTCGATCGTTCGATTCACCTAACCAGCAGTCAGCTAAAGTTCATATAACCAAGAGTAAGAATGGCCACCGTAAACGAAGTCATTGACACCACGATCGACGATCCGGGCAACCGGACGCCGCTTGTGATTGGCGGGCACGACTACGGCTCGATTACCCGGTTGGTTTGTCAGATCAACGAAAGCAAGACGCCCATCGCGTGGTACGTTGCGTTCGTTGCATCGCTGGGCCTATTGGGAATGTTCTTCTCGTTGATCGGTTACCTTGTTTTCACCGGGGTCGGTGTTTGGGGTAACAATAACCCGGTTTACTGGGGTTTTCCGATCGTGAACTTCGTGTTCTGGGTCGGTATCGGTCACGCTGGTACGCTGATTTCTGCAATTCTGTTTATCTTCCGGCAAAACTGGCGTACGAGTATCAACCGCTTCGCCGAAGCGATGACGATCTTTGCGGTCTGCTGTGCCGGTGTGTTTCCGGCTGTCCATATCGGTCGTGTTTGGGTCTTTTACTGGCTGTTTCCGCTGCCGAGTTTGCAACTGGCAATGTGGCCTCAGTTCCGTAGTCCTTTGCTGTGGGACGTTTTCGCCGTTTCGACCTACGCGACGGTTTCGTTGATCTTCTGGTACACCGGCATGATCCCTGATCTCGCGACCCTGCGAGACCGTACCAATAACAAAATCCTGCGAATCGTTTACTCGATTTTCTCGCTCGGCTGGACTGGCTCGGCTCGCTCTTGGTCGCGATACGAAAAGGCCTACACCCTTTTCGCCGCCTTGGCTGCCCCGCTCGTTCTTTCGGTGCATACGATCGTTAGTTTCGACTTTGCTGTTTCGCAGCTTCCCGGTTGGCACACAACGATCTTCCCGCCGTACTTTGTCGCTGGGGCCGTGTTCTCTGGTTTTGGGATGGTGCTGACGCTGATGGTTCCTGCTCGCCAACTGTTTGGCTTGAAGGATGTCGTCACGCTCCGCCACCTCGAAAACGTCTGCAAGATTTTGCTCGCCACCGGCTCGATGGTCGGTTACGCCTACGCAATGGAATTCTTCATTGCCTGGTACGGCGGTAACATGTACGAAGGTTTCGCGTTCGTTAACCGTGCGTTCGGTCCCTATTGGTGGGCCTACTGGATCATGGTTTCCTGTAACGTGATCAGCCCGCAGCTGTTCTGGTTCAAGAAGTGTCGCACCACGCCGTGGTTGATGTTTGTGATCAGCATCTTCGTGAACATCGGTATGTGGTTCGAACGATTTGTGATTACGGTGACTTCGCTGGCTCGCGACTTCCTTCCGTCGTCGTGGGGCATGTTCCATCCGACTTGGGTCGACTACGGCATGCTGATCGGCAGCTTCGGGTTGTTCTTCACCCTGTTCCTGCTGTTCGTCCGCTTTGGTCCGATCGTGGCCATGGCAGAAGTCAAATCGGTGATGCCTCATCCGCACTCCCCAGTGCATGATGAAGACCACGCGGCAGTCGAGCACTCGTAACTAATAACTCCTCCCTGGGCTTCCAGCAGGGCAAAAGATAGATGGCAGAAGACGCGAACAACTCGGAACCTAAGCTAATCGGGCTGATGGCACAGTTCGACGACCCCGACTCCTTGTTGGTGGCCTGCGAAAAGGTGCGTAAAGCGGGTTACAAGAAGACCGACGCCTACACGCCCTTCCCTCTGCACGGGATCGACGAAGCTCTCGGCATCAAGCCGACGATCTTGCCATGGATCGTTCTGGCATTGGGCATCATGGGCGGATTTGCCGGTCTCGGCCTGCAGTTCATGACCAACGCCGAATGGTATCCATTCATCATTTCGGCGAAGCCACGTTTCAGCTTACCGGCCAACATTCCGGTCATCTTCGAGCTCGTCATTTTACACGCAGCTTTCGCCGTCTTTATCGGCATGTTGCTGTTGAACAAGCTTCCGATGTTTTCCAATCCATTGTTTCGCGTCCCAGAATTTGCTCGGGCCACCGACGACAAATTCTTCCTGGCGATCGATGTCAACGACGAGAAATACAAACCCAACAAGACTCGCGAACTTCTGGAAGGTTTCATCGGCCAGACCGGGGTGATCGAAGTCTTTGAAGATCCTAGCCCGAACGAACTTCCCAAGGTGATCAAGTTCGTTGGGGTAGGGGCTGCTGTCGTCGCCCTGGTTCCACCGCTGCTGCTGTGGCGTGCCTATTACCAGACATCGACCGTTCCCCGTATCAATCCGATCCGTGACATGGATATCCAGTTGCGTGGCGACACGCAAACGATCAGCCCAGTTTTTGCTGATGGCCGCACCATGCGACCTCGCATTCCTGGCACTGTCGCGCGGGGCGAATGGACCGATCCGATCATGCTGACTGGGATCGTTCCTGAGGTGGGTCAGCAAAATGTGGCCTTCCTACAGGAAGAAGAACCACCAGCTGAGGACGCGGAAAAGCCAGCGGAAGAAGCTCCTGCCGACGAAAAACCGGCAGCCGATGAGCCAATGGAAGAGACGGTTGAAGAAGCCAAGCCGGAAGACGACGCTCCAATGGAGGAAGAGGCTCCGGAAGAAGAAAAGCCTGCTGCTGACGACAAGCCAGCTGAAGAGCAACCTGCTGCGGAAAACGCAGAAGGTGATGCGGCTGCTCCGGAAGAGCCAGAACCAAACTGGGTGAAGATCGCTCCGATCAAAGTCACGCGAGCCACCGTCGAACGAGGCCGTAATCGCTACAACATCTACTGTTCGGTTTGCCACGGTTTAGCTGGTGATGGAGACGGGCTTGTTTCGCAGCGAGCTTTGGAACTCCAACAACCAACGTGGGTTCCACCAACGAACCTTCACACCGACTACTTGCTCACTCAGCCTGACGGCAAGCTGTACAACACCATCACTCACGGCATTCGCAAGATGAAGGGCTACGGCGATCAAATCCCTGCGGAAGATCGCTGGGCTATCGTCACCTACGTACGTGCTTTGCAAAAGACGCGTACTGGAACGCCGGAAGAGATTCCTGCCGTCGAGATGAAAGAATTGGAAATTAAAGGTCAGTAAGTAACATGGGCGGTCACCACAAACCTACGATCAAAGTGACGGACGACGAAACGATCCGCCTCAATCCGGCCTGGCAGTCGGTGCGAATGGTCGCGATGGCTGTTGGCGTCTTGGCGCTGCTGTTGGCCATGGGCATTGGATTGACGCAGGAAAGCTCTTCCTACTTCTTCCATTCGTACCTGACAAGCTTCGTCTACTTCCTCAGTATTTCGCTCGGAGCATTGTTCTTCGTGCCGATTCATCACCTGACGCGTGCTGGTTGGAGCGTCGTGGTGCGTCGCGTCGCTGAGCTGCTGACGCAGAACGTCATTCCTATGGCGCTTTTGTTCCTCGTGATTCTGTTTCCAGTACTGTTCGGCAGTCACACGCTGTTCGAGTGGAACGACGCTGCCAAGATCGATACGGCTTCCGATCAATACGACTTCCTGATCGCTCACAAGTCGCCGTACTTGAACTCGTTCTTCTTTGCCATCCGTGCGATCGTTTATTTCGGTACGTGGATTTGCATTGCTCGCTACTTCTTCTTGAACTCGCTGGCTCAAGATACCAGTGGTGACAAAGAGATTACGCTTAAGCTGCAGAAGTGGAGTTCGTTGGCCGTGGTCATGTTTGGCCTGACGGCGACGTTTGCTTCCTTTGACTGGCTGATGTCACTCGACCCACATTGGTTCAGTACGATTTTCGGCGTCTACTTCTTCGCTGGAAGTGCTCTCAGCTTCTTTGCGTTCATGACGGTCGTTATCTTCCTGCTTCAGCAGGATGGAAAGATGGCGAATATCGTGACTAAGGAGCATTACCACGACTTGGGTAAGTACACGTTTGGTTTCACGTTGTTCTGGGGTTACATCGCGTTCAGCCAGTTTTTGCTGATCTGGTACGCCAACATTCCGGAAGAAACCGGCTGGTACCTGCGTCGCCAAGAGAATGGCTGGGCCACGGTCGCCATCCTATTGATCTTCGGCCACTTTTTCATTCCGTTCTTTGGGGTTATGTCGCGGCACATTCGCCGCAACAAGTACCTTCTGACCGGCTGGGCCGTGTTCATCTTGATTATGCACTACGTCGATTTGTACTACATTGTCATGCCACAAGTGGCTCATGGAACGGCCGCTCCAAGTTTTGGCCTGATTGATGTGTGCTGTATCGTCGGAATTGGCGGTTTATACATTAGCTCGTTGATCTGGTTCGCCACCGATAAGCCGCTGGTTCCTGTCAAGGATCCGCGACTGGACGAATCGCTGGCACTACAGAATCATTAAGAGGGTGGTTTGATGACGGAAATCACTGAAGAAACACCAGAAAACGAACCCCAAGAAACAGCGACCGAAACTCCAGTTGCTGATTCGCACAACGGGCACGAACTCCCGCAGTACGATGACTTGAACACCCCCATGATTGGCTTGGTCGGGTTCATCAGCGCGGTTGTCACGTTCATCTGCATTATTGGTCTGCAAGCAGCCTTCTTGCAGTTCGAGAAGCAGCAGCACCAGGAGAAAGTTGTCGACCAGGTACTTGAGGTGGAAGACAGCATTCTCAGCGCTCAGAAGGCGAAGCTGAACAACGGATACAGCTGGGTCAACAAAGAATCAAAAACGATCGGCATGCCGATTGAGCAGGCCATGAAAGTGGTCGCCGATCAATACGAATCGAACTAACCCTTCGCGGGGCTAACACGGATTGAAATGCGAGGTTTGAGGACAATTCGTTGGGTATGGGCAGGCCTGTTCTGCCTACTGCTGAGCACCTCGGCTGAGGCTCAACTTCATGAGACGCCTGACGCCGTCGATGGACTAGGTGTCACCGAGCATCTCAACGATCCCCTCCCTCTCGATACCAAGTTCACGGACGATCGCGGCAACTTGATTCGTTTGGGTGACTACTTCGACGGCGAAAAGCCGGTCATTTTGTCGCTCAACTACTCAAACTGCCCCATGCTGTGTCAGCAGCAACTCAATGGTCTCGTCATGACCCTTCGCCAAATGGAGGCTAGTGCGGGAGAAGACTTTCAGGTGGTGTCGATCAGCATCGACCCCAAAGAAACTTACCAGCGAGCCAGCGACACACGAAAACGTTACTACCAGGAATATTCTCGCCCAGGCACCGCCGACGGCTGGCACTTTTTGGTAGGGGATGCGAAGTCGATACTGACCGTTGCCAAGGCGACCGGTTTTCAGTTTCGCTACGTTCCTGAACGCAAGGAATACGCTCACAATGCAGTGCTGATGCTTTGCACTCCTGACGGGCGAATTTCACGATACATTTACGGCGTTCAATTCGACGAACCAACATTGCGTTTGTCGTTGGTCGAAGCGAGCGAAGGAAAGATTGGCACGACGGTGGATAAGATAATCCTCTCGTGTTTTATGTACGATGAAACGGCAGGTCGTTACGGACCACAGGCCGTCAAATTGATGCAGTTAGGTGCATTCACCACGGTGACGTGCCTGGCAATTGGATTGTTCCCGTTTTGGCTTCTCCGCCGTAAAACGAGATAGTCCCACGCATTGCATACCGATTCAGCGAGTGGACTATTTCCCTCGCAAACGACCTAGACAAGAAACAAGATAGAACGAGATGGCCCCAGTAATAGGCTCAACCATGCAATCCATCTTGGCGGATACCATGTTCTTCCCGCCCGAGCGATCCACGGTCGCTGGGAGTGTCGACGGGTTGTTTGATTTCATCTATTACCTGTCAGCGTTTTTCTTCGTGCTCATCGTCGGCGCGATGATCTACTTTGTGCTGCGGTACTATCAACGCCCTGGCCACAAAGAACAGCCATCGCCTTCCCACAACGAATCGTTGGAAATTACCTGGAGCATCATCCCATCGCTCCTGGTGGGTGTGATTTTCTATTACGGCTTTACCGGCTATTTGAACGTCCGAGAAGCCCCGGAAAACTCCTACGAGATTCAAGTAGTTGCTAATAAATGGAACTGGCTGTTCCGTTATCCAAACGGCGCCGAATCGAATGATCTCCACATTCCAGTTGATCGTAATGTGAAGTTCTTGCTGCAATCGGAGGACGTTTTACACAGCTTCTACATCCCCGCATTCCGCATCAAGATGGACTGCGTACCTGGTCGTTACACTTCGACTTGGGTTAACGCAACAGAGACCACCGGCAGTGGTTCCGAGGACGCATCACACGAACCATTGGATCTTTTCTGTGCGGAATACTGCGGGCAGAAGCACTCTCAGATGCGTGCCAAGGTCTTCGTTCATGAACCTGCCGACTTTGATCAATGGGCCGAAAAAGCCGCCAACATCTTAGAGAACAATACACCTGTCGATGCTGGGGAAATCCTTTTCAAGCGAAAAGGGTGTGCACAGTGTCACTCGGTCGAAGGCGTCAACTCCGCTAAATACGCTGGCCCAGCACTCAATGGCCAGTGGGGGACCGAACGTCAGGTCATTCCCCGCGGTTCGAGTTCCCCCGAAACGGTCGTCATGGACGAAAACTATGTTCGTAAGTCCATCCGCCAACCTAATTCCGAGATCGTCGTCGGTCGCAAGCCAGGCATGACCGTGTTCACGCCGCAGTTGCTCAAAGACGAAGAAATCACGGCGATCATCGCCTACTTGAAGTCGCTTAAGTAGAAATTTGCATAGGGCAGCCTAAGCCATGTCCACGATTACACCAGACACTCAAATCGATATCGGTCACAACGACGACCCTAGCTCGAACTACCTCACCAGTTCGTCCGGGTTCATGTCGTGGGCCTTCACGCTTGACCACAAACGAATCGGCGTGATGTACCTCGTCGGGATCTTCGCCTCGTTCTTCCTGGGCGGTGTCCTGGCTCTGGTACTCCGACTCCATCTGATGATGCCAAATGGCTTTTTCCCAGACTGGATGATCTCACTCGATCGCTATAACCAGCTGTTCACGCTGCATGGTGCGGTGATGACCTTCTTGTTCATCATTCCCAGCATTCCAGCAGCACTGGGTAACTTCGTGTTACCGTTGATGGTGGGTGCTAAGGACGTCGCGTTCCCTCGCATGAACCTGGCGAGTTTCCACCTATGGGTTTTCGGTGCGATCTTCTTCCTGATCGCCTTGGTCACCACAGGTTTGGACACCGGTTGGACTTTCTACACTCCTTATAGTATTGAAACGACAACCAACGTGATCGCGGCCACTATCGGTGCGTTCATTCTTGGTTTCAGTTCGATCTTCACCGGTCTGAACTTCATTGTCACCGTGAACACGATGCGTCCGCCAGGTATGACTTGGTTCAAGATGCCGCTGTTCATGTGGGCCATTTACGCCACGGCAATTATCCAGATCTTGGCGACCCCGGTTCTCGGTATCACCCTGCTGCTGCTGATGGGCGAACGCCTTCTCGGTATCGGCATTTTCGATCCGAGCATGGGTGGCGACCCAGTGTTGTTCCAGCACTTCTTCTGGTTCTACTCGCACCCAGCGGTTTACATCATGATTCTGCCTGCGATGGGTATCATGAGTGAGTTGATGTCGGTCTACAGCCGTAAGCCAATCTTCGGTTACACGTTCATCGCGTACAGCTCGATTGCGATTGCTTTGCTCGGCTTCCTCGTCTGGGGTCACCATATGTTTGTCAGCGGACAAAGTCCGATGGCGGCGGTGATCTTCAGTGGTTTGACGTTTAGCGTCTCGATTCCGTCTGCGATCAAAGTGTTCAACTGGACCGCGACGATGTACAAGGGGAGCATCAACCTGGCCACGCCGATGTGCTACGCGTTGTCCTTCATCTTCCTGTTCACCATCGGTGGTCTGACAGGTTTGTTCCTCGGTGCTTTGGCAACCGACGTTCACCTGCACGATACCTACTTCGTCGTCGCTCACTTCCACTATGTGATGATGGGTGGAACGGTGATCGCATTTGTCGGTGGTCTTTACCACTGGTGGCCGAAAATGTTCGGCGTGATGTACAACGAAACCTTCGGCCGACTGTTTTGCGGGGTGGTCTTCTTTGGCTTCAACCTGACGTTCCTGCCACAGTTTGTGATGGGCTCGCGTGGTATGCCGCGACGTTACGCGACTTACGTCGATGAGTATCAGGTTTATCACGTTCTCTCGACGGTCGGTGCTTTGACACTCGGCATCGGGATGGTTGGTGCCATTGCCGTGTTGGTGGTATCACTCTTCAGAGGACGCAAAGCTCCTGCGAATCCATGGGGTGCTGCGACGCTCGAATGGACGTGCACCAGCCCGCCTCCTTATTACAACTTTGAACACGCTCCGCATGTCGATTCGCCTTACGACTACAGCGATTTGAAATACGACGAACGAGTGGGTGGATATGTGAAAGATCCGAATGCCGTCAAATCGACGAGCCAGGACCATCACTAAACCGTTCCTCCAATCCTTCATTCCGTTACGTGACGACGTTTAGAAACGAAATTGCCCTATGAGCGCCGCCGTCGACTCCCAAGATCAGGCCCATCATGCGGATGGCGACCATCACGGTCACAGTCCGTTCCAGGCTCACCACTTCGAAACAATGCAGCAGCAGTTCGATGCAGGTAAGCTTGGCATCTGGCTCTTTCTATTCACTGAAATCCTGATGTTCAGCGGCCTCTTCTGTGCGTACCTCATTTACCGGTACAACCATCCAGAAGTGTTCCTGTACGCTCATAAGCAGTTGGACACCACGATGGGTGCAATCAATACGGTTGTGCTTATCGTCAGCAGCTTGTCGATGGCTTGGGCTGTTCGTGCGGCTCAGCTTTCGCAGAAGAAGCTGCTCGTGGCGATGCTCAGCGTTACGCTCGCACTGGCTGGCGTCTTCTTGGTGATTAAGTACTTCGAGTACACCCATAAGTTCGACATCGGTTTGTACACCGGCAAGTCGAACATTATCTATCAAGTTCAGCACCCTGCCGATTATCAGGAAGTGCATGAAGAGGTGCTCGCCGCTCAGAAGAAAGAAGCGGAAGAGCACAAGGAAGAAGCGGAACACGCTGTCGCCGAAGCCGAGCACGAAGACGATCATCCCGAAGATCATCCCGAAGAGCATGTCGATACGCATGCCTCGCATGGCGACTCGCACGGGCACGGGCATGCTGGTCCGGAACAGTTCGTCGATGCTCCACGCAACACGCAAATTTTCTTTGGCATCTATTACATGATGACCGGCCTGCATGGTTTTCACATCCTCTTTGGAATGGGAGCTATCGGCTGGCTGTTGTATCGATCGATTCGCGGTGACTTCAGCAGCGAATACTTTGGTCCTGTTGACTACGTCGGGCTCTACTGGCACTTGGTCGACTTGATCTGGATTTACTTGTTCCCGCTGCTCTACCTCATTCGCTCCTAAACCCCACGGGGATTTTTGATATGTCCGATCCATCGACCAATCATTCCGACGATCACGAACATGGCTTGGCCCACGTCATGCCGATTCCGATCTTACTCGGAACGTTCGTGGCTTTGCTGTTCTTCACCGGACTGACGGTCTTCCTGGCCGATCAACACCTTGGTGAGATCGATATTTGGATTGCCCTTGCGATCGCCACCATCAAGGCTGGTCTCGTCGCGACTTACTTCATGCACTTGCGGTACGACAAACCGATCAACGTGTTGTTCTTCCTGTTCTGCCTCGGATTCGTGGCCCTGTTCTTCAGCATTACATTGCTCGACTCGGAACAGTATCAGCCGCAGATCAAGGAGTTCTACGAAAACACGACGGTAGTCACCGCAACCGAAACGCCTTAGTTCCTTTTACAAGCCGATGAAGTCAGTCACGCTTCATCGGCAAGACGTCTCCTGCGATGCTCAGGTCTTCTTTCTCATCGGTCACCATGCGTCGCGATGAATACCAAGCCAAATTCGGCTTTGCTTTATTCATCGCCTCGCTGACGATGTTCTTTCTCGCAAGCATCGCCGCTTATGGAATCATCCGATTTGCTTCGGATGCTCCAGCCATCTCGATTGGATCGTTTCCGCCGAGCTTGATTGTCAGCACGCTCAGCATGTTTGGTGTTGGCTTCGCGATGCACATGGCGGTTGCCAATGTTCGGCGAGAACGCCAGGTTCCCTTTCGACGCTGGCTTTACGCCGCGACAGGCATTGCGGTGATCTTCCTGGTCTTCCAGTCGCTCGGTCTGCATGCCCTGCTAGAGATGCATCGCGACGCACTCAATGATGGAGTGACCAAACAGTTCGGACTGATGTTCTTCCTCGTGTTCGTCCATGCACTGCATGTCGTCGGAGGTCTTGCTTTCCTGAGCGGTGTGCTCTTTCGAGCCCACTCCGATGGTTACGATCATGAAAAGCATTGGGGCGTCGATATCTGTGCTTTGTACTGGCACTTCCTAGACATCGTTTGGATCGTAATGCTTGCGGCCTTCTTGCTGGCCCGTTAACTCGCCTCTTGAATGGTGGCCAGTTCTTCCCATCGCTCCAAGCATTCCAGTAGCTCTTCGCCGACCGCTTCCAGACGCTGCGAAACCTGTTTGATCTCGTCTTGCGGTTTTTGATAAAAACTTGGCTCCGCCATTTTGGCTTGAAGCTCTTCCTGCTCTGCTTCCAACTGCTCGATCTTCTCAGGCAGGCTATCCAGTTCGCGTTGCTCTTTGTAGGAAAGCTTTCGGCCACGCGGCTTGTTCGCTTCCTTCTTCTCCGCCGCCGGTTTGGCAGCTGATGCAGGCTTAGCTTCAGTCTTTGGCGGCTCGAATGGAGGTGTTGTATCTTTCTTATGCTGAATCAAATAGTCGTCGTATCCACCAGCATATTCCAGAACGATGCCGTCCCCTTCAAACGAAATAGTGCTCGTGACGACGTTGTTCAGGAACTCTCGATCGTGGCTGACGACCAGCATTGTGCCGGGGTAGTTCACGACCAAATCTTCCAGCAACTCCATCGTGTCAGAATCTAAATCGTTCGTTGGTTCGTCGAGTACCAATACGTTCGACGGCTTGGCAAAAAGCTGAGCCAAAAGCAATCGATTGCGTTCGCCCCCACTCAAAAACTTGATCGCGCGATTGGCTTGTTCCGGAGTGAAAAGAAACTCTTGCAAGTAACCAACGACATGCTTCGACTTGCCGTTGATTTTGACGAACTCGTTTCCTTCGCCAATGTTCTCCCGCAGCGTTTGCTCCGGATCGAGCCGAGCTTGAAGCTGATCGAAGTAGGCGATCTGCACGTTCGTGCCAACTTTTACCTGGCCGCTATCTGGCTTCATTTGCCCGAGCAGGATTCGCAGCAATGTCGACTTGCCGATCCCGTTTCGACCGATGATGCCGACTTTGTCGCCACGCATGATGACCGTGGAAAAGTCATTCACAATTCGTAGGTCACCAAACCGGTGGGCCAGGTCATCTGCTTTGAAAACCATCTGACCCGATCGATCACCAACGTGCGCTTCCATCTTCACGCTACCGACATGCTTGCGGCGGTCGCGGTACTCGTCGCGCATCTTCTTCAGTGCTCGGACGCGACCTTCGTTGCGTGTTCGGCGAGCTTTGATTCCTTGGCGAATCCAGACTTCCTCCTGAGCAAGCTTTTTGTCGAAGAGGGCCTGTTCTTTCTCTTCGGCCTCAAGCGATGCGGCTTTGCGTTTCAAGAAATCATCGTAGCCGCACGACCAGCTTGTCACACGACCGCGATCGACATCAAGGACCCGTGTTGCCAACTTACGTGCGAAGGCCCGGTCGTGCGTGACGAAGACGATCGAGCACGAAATGTTCATCAACAGCTTTTCCAGCCAGATGATCGAGTCGATGTCCAAGTGGTTCGTCGGTTCGTCCAGCAGCAACAAATCTGGCTCGTTCACCAAAGCTCGGGCCAGTAGCACGCGGCGTTTCATTCCAGCCGAAAGCTTTTGGAAAACCAGCTCGCCATCGAGCCCGGTCTTCGTCAGTGTTTGCTCGATCTGGTTCTGCAGATTCCAGCCATCCTGCGTGTCGATCTCGTGTTGCAGCTCGTCGAGTCGCTTCGCTGCTTCGTCGGTCGGGTTCTCTGCCAGTTGATGCGTCAGGGCATGATATTCGCGAAGGATCTCGGCCAAATCGCCTACGCCGTCGGCGACCACATCGTAAACCGTTCCTCGATCGTCGGTCGGCACCGTCTGAGCCATCTGGGCTCGCGTCAGGCCGGTGGCCAATGCGATCTCGCCATCATCTGGGACCACTTCGCCAGCGAGGATCTTCAGCAGTGTTGACTTGCCTGCTCCGTTACGCCCCATCAAGCAGACACGCTGCCCTGGCTCCAAAACGAAGGAAACGTCGGTAAACAGCGGTCGATCGTGGTACGAATGACGAACGTTCTTCAGCGTGATCAGTGGCATAGAACTCAGCGGCCGAGCAGTTCGGCCCAGGTGAAGATAATGGAGAGCACTGGGGGACAAAATCGTCCTCAATTTGAATCCCTCTATCGTCGCGGAAAATGCCCGTTTCCAAAAGGCCGGTCATACGCTCCCCCTGTAAGAAAAATCAGAGACAAGCCGCTATTTTCGCGGTCGAGACAGACGCATCGAGCATTATCTAGAAATAGTGTACAAGTCACAAACAATTCATAAGAAGCGATCCTAGTGTATGAGATCCTTTACCCGCAGGCCTTGTGTACGGCCAGCAACTTTACCTGCACACAACCTGTATACTTGGCGCAAACTTGGATTCGGCAACCGGAACCATTCTCACTGGCGGCTGCAAACGCTTGCTCCTATTCCCCGGCAGAGGCCGGTACCTGATTTCGGGCAGAAGCTACGAAATGTTTTCCAGGTTCCCACGAATCTTTAGTAGACAATCGACGCATCTGACCGAGACAATAGCTCCATGAACGAGACGATCGAAGGACAACTGAACCGCAGGAATCTTTCTTGGCAGTGGTTATGGGACGCAAGCGTTATTTTCTTCTGGCTCTGGTTGGCGTTCGCTACGATGCTTTTGGGGATGGGACTGATCGTCTTTCTCGATCACGTTCCGCTGTGGGCGAACCTAATCTTGGGGGCATTCTTTTTGTTCGGTATGGCTTGCTCGGTGGGGCATGTCTGGCTGAGGGTCTTTAACAAATGGCACAATGCGGTGGCCTGGTTCCGCTGCGAAGAAGATGTGCTGCACTACCGACTGTGGCGTTCTCGCGATACGCACCAGGTTCCCTTGGAACAAATTACCTGGGTATTGCCGAAGGCCCCTTTGGATGCCCCAAACCAATTCGGGAATCTTGTCAGTGTTTGTCTGACGTCGGGGGATTGGATTTATCTACCGACCAACCTACTAACGGAAGTGCCTCCCTTGTGCGAACGCTTAATCCCGATCGCAACGTGGAACCGCGTGGACGATTACCAAAGCCACGAACCATCAGCGCCTTCCGAAGTCGATGAAACACACGAACTCTGGCCGCGACTCGAACCCCACTTGGTAGCGGGAGAAACCGTTTATTGGCTCGGAACATCGCTGTCGGATCGACTCGCACAGACTTGGACGATGACCTATCTTTCGGTGCCATTCTTTTTCCTCACCGGCAGCCTGCTGGCCTACGGCTTTGTGGAAGAGCTTCTAGCCGACCCTGCCCTGCTGCTTACGTTCGGCGGAGTGATCGCTCTGTTGGCAATCACAATGTGCTTTGTGTTTGCCATTTCCCAGTTGCGAAAGATACTTCGGAAACGAAAGCGAATACAGCCAAGCGTGTTCGCGATTACGTCCCACCGGGCAATCGCTGTCGATGCGGTCGAATGGGGAAGGAACGGCTATGTGCATTGGGAACAGACGCCGTTGCAGACATGGACGCCCAATCAACTGATCGGCTACGGCTACCTACCGAATCCTATTCCAGCCGGTTCTGTTGAGCAATGGACTTATGCCAGCCTCATTCAGGAAACGCCCAGCTTGGTCTTTAGCTCACGGAACAGCCAGGGCCCGCTCGGCGTTCCGAGATTCCATCTGTACCAAGGCTTCTTGAACCTCGATGATATGAAAGGGGCCAACACGGCCATCCTGCAACTGCTGAAGCAACATCGAGGTGAGTAAAGGGGCATCGATGTCTTTTCATGATGACTTATTCGGGCAATTCGAGTTAGACGACTTCGACCACTTTGCCACCGATACGAAATGGCGCGAGATGGAAGTCGAGCTAACGCTATTCACCGATACGGAGTCGGAAGTCCCGGAAGCACTTTCAGTAGCCCACCACTTATGGTCTGACGCCGACCGCTGGCACGCCAAGATGCTGGACCTGATCCAGGACATGGTACTGCCGCTAAAGAACAATAACTGGCTGGAAGACGGCGAAACCCCTCTGGAATTCGAGTCCCTTCAAAAAAGAATCATGCTAGGGCACATTCAAGTCTATCCTGACCGAAGCTTTGAGTTCGTCTTCTACGATGACGGCATCTTCTTGGAGCACGATATCGTCCTGCAAGGCAGTCTCGACGATGGCTGGAAGAACTTTCATTTGCAGGGCTAAGTTCGTATCACATAAATCGATCTGCTGAAACATTCAGTGGGCCGAGAAACAGATGATTTCCCCTTGGAGTGCGTTCAAGTTGAGTTAAAGTTCTCCGCTATCACATCTGCTACCTCCCTGTCGCGATCCGTTCCGCCCTAAGATTGTTTAATCTGACGATTGCATAAGATCCCCCTAGTAACCATTGAAGGACTACGCGAACGAATGCCCAAGCTGCCGGAAACACTCGCCCTCTTCGATGCCGTTCGAATTGTGAATCTTCCGGAAGGAAAGATCCCCTCCTGCTATTCTCAAACCGGGATCACCCATATCCACGTTGGTGACGTTGGCGTCGTAATCGATCAGTGGCCAGGAGGCAAGTTTCGAGTCGAAGCAGTTGATAAATCTGGGGCAATCCTCTGGCAGGATCATACCTTCGAGCGTGATCAACTTGAAAAGTTGCCCCCGACAGATGCCGCGTATTGTCGTCGCCGAATCAACGAGCACTGGGCCTGGCAGTTATCGCTTACCGATGAATTGTTAAAAACGCAGCAGCGCAAAGATGCGTTGGATTTTGCTTGCAAAGTAATGTCGTTTGCGCGACAGAACTTGGAAGTTCTTTTCGCCCGACTCACGGAATCCGGCTACCAGTTCGCGCACCGGAATCCGTTCTGTCCCCCAGAAGAGAATGTAAAACGCAATCTCGAGGAACTCTGGAAGCGGGGTGTCTACGTTCCGGTGTCGCTTCAAGCATGGCTTATCGAAGTCGGCTGTGTCGACTTTTGCGGGACGCACCCTGACTGGCCACGAACCGGCTGTGCAGGAATGTACGACGACCAATCAGATGAAACGGAACCTTGGTACACCGATCCTCTCGTCTTCGATGTTTCGACGAAAACCATGCTTGAGGACCTAGAGGAATATCCGCCGCCAAAAGAAGGCGACTTCTTTTCCAACTGTATTGAGATAGCACCCGATGACACGACAAAGGCGAACATAAGCGGGGGAGGTCCCATCTCGATTAGCAGTGCAGCTCCTCGATTCGACAGCGTACTTGTGGGGCAACACGGCAGCCTAACCCTTCTCTCGTATTTGCGTCACGCATTTTCCTGGGGTGGATTTCCAGGATTCGATTACATCACGAATGCACCGACGGAAATGATTCATCGATTGACGCATGATCTAACGCGACTTTGATACGATTCTCCTTTCCATCTCGAAACCTCCTCAACGGCTCATAAAAGAGTTCAACTTTCCGTGAACTCCTCTCAGCAAGCCGTGTCTCCTTCAGCAACGAAACGTTGATGCCCTTTGGTTGGGCGGTTGTCTTTGTGGCAGCTTCTTTGGGTTCGACTCCCAGCGATGTTTCTTTTTAAGGAAGGGATTGTGGTCGTCTTACCGGCGGCAATCGCGCTCATGCTATCGGCAGGTTAGCGGCGGTTGTCCCGTGCACGGGTTCTACGTGGCGGCCCAGTTCGGATAGCTCAAAGGTAGAGCACCAGACATTTAATCTGGAAGTTACAGGTTCGAATCCTGTTCCGACACCAAGGTTTTCCACCTTGACTACCGAAAGGCGAAAGCCTTTCTCCATGAGCGCCGGCGGTAAGCGGGCGATCGTGCGGTCGGCATTGGCTCGATGGTTCTGCGAAAGCGACGTTGGCCGGATCACTTCGGTGAAACGACAACGCCGCAGACAAGGAATCGTCGGCCAAAGCACCAGGTGAAATACGCCCTGCAGCGTGACGGTTCGCCTTCATTCGCAGGCAGTGAAATGAAACGGAAGTCGGCTTGCCGGCAGATGCGCTCCGCGCCATCTTGCCTGCTTGCGGATTGAAAGTTCAGGAAACTGCTTTCCGTGAACGCGAACGCACGACTCCGCGTTATTTTCTGGGACTGCTGCGAACGTCTGCTTGCCAAAGGTGTCATTTTTCTAACGAATTCAATAACACGTATTACTGATTTGGCCCCAGGTTGGGTCGTTCCTATTTTTGTTGGGTTGTACCCCAAGGAGGTGCAACAATGTGGTTGTTTAAGAAGATCAAGATTCGCAACTTTGAAGTCGGGCTGTTGTTCCGCGAAGGAAACTTCGTGGGCACTTTGGAACCTGGTACGCACCGATTCTTCGATCCTTGGAATAAGATCAACGTCGACGTGTATTCGCAGCGCGATCCTTACCTTCATGACGAGCAGCTAGACGTCATCGTGAAGTCAGGCGTGCTAAAGGACCGCGCAATGGTGGTCGACTTGAAGCAGCACCAGCGTGCGCTGGTTTGGATCGATGGCCGATTCGATGGTGTGTTGGGGCCTGGTCTTTACGCATTGTGGACGACGTTCCGTGATGTGCATGTAGAAATGTTCGATGCACGGGACGTGCGCTTCGAGCACGCAGACTTGAAGTCGATCTCGCACGAGCCAACGGCGCTGATCCAACTGGACATCTGCGACGTCGAGCGTGAATGCGCCGGCGTGCTGTTCGTCGATGGCCGTTACGTCGAAACGCTGAGCCCAGGTACGTACGCGTTCTGGCGAGGTCCAGCCGACGCACGGATTGTGGAAGTCGATCTGCGCGAAACGATGATCGACGTTTCTGGTCAGGACATCATGACCCTGGATAAGGTAACGCTGCGGATGAATGCCGTGGTGACGTACCAGGTATTGGATGCCAAGAAGGCCGTGACGGCGACCAACGATGTGAAGCAGGCATTGTACCGCGAGGTGCAGTTGGCTCTGCGAAGCGTTGTGGGTGCCCGAGAACTGGATAACCTTCTGACCGATAAGGAAGCCGTGGCGGAAGAACTCGACACAGCCGTACGTGGTCGGTCCAACGAGCTTGGTTTGAAGCTAGTAAGCGTAGGAATTCGCGACGTGATTCTACCAGGCGAAATGAAGGACCTGATGAACAAGGTGACCGAAGCCAAGAAGGCGGCGGAAGCCAACTTGATCTCGCGTCGCGAAGAAACGGCCGCGATGCGTAGCCAGGCCAACACGGCCAAGATGCTCGCCGATAGCCCAACGCTGATGCGTTTGCGAGAGCTGGAAGTTCTCGAGAAGATCGCAGCCGGTGGAAAGCTAAACGTCGTGCTAGGCGAGAAGGGTCTCGCCGATCGTGTCGTGAACTTGTTGTAACTCGAAAAGGCAGTATGTCCCCAGCGGCGTACTGTCTTTTCTTTTTGCACGCTATTCGACGACGCACGAAAGAAACAATCTTGGGTTTAATTCTCTAACGGCTGATTCAACGCCGTCTACCTAATCGACGCAATCTCGCGATCGATTCCTTATCGACTTCCCATCAGTCGCTAACGAACTGTTCACAATTGTTGTCACTATTGGGAACCGATTTTTGCTGGAAAACTCGCTAGCACCTCAAATAGGGGCGCGATGGACAAGTGCTGCTCAGCTGTTGCTGCCTCCTTCAGCAGCCGATTCGCACAGAGGATTAGCAGCCACGGCAATCATTCTATTTCACAAAACCTACTTTTTTGCGTAAGTGAGATTCTCTACCACTATTCAAACTCGCGATCACGATTCTCCGCGTTCCTTGATTGTGGTCACAAAAGACTCTTCCCTTATCCATTTCTTGGCACGGCCATTGCCAAGGGGTTGGGTGGAACTGAAAGAGGTTTTGCGTTCGCATTTGGCTGATCCGGAGGTGAGCCATGCGAGCCGTGACTTTTACCCTTAAGAGGTAAGTGATGAGCAAGGGTTTTTTGATCGACATGGATGGTGTCATGTATCGCGGCGGCCAGATGATCCCTGGCGCGGATACGTTCATCCGACAACTGCGCGAAGACGGTACTCCGTTTCTGTTTCTCACCAACAACAGCCAACGCACGCGACGCGATGTGGTGACGAAACTGGCCCGCATGGGCATTGAAGTAGAAGAGCGTCAGGTGTTTACCTGTGCGATGGCAACCGCACGTTTCCTGGCCAGCCAGAAGCCAAACGGTACGGCCTACGTACTTGGCGAAGGGGGTCTGCTGAATGCCCTTCACCAGAATGGCTACTCGGTGGTCGACCACGACCCCGACTTTGTCGTCGTCGGCGAAGGTCGCACGCTCAATTGGGACCAGTTGGAAACGGCGACCCAAATGATTTTGGATGGTGCCAAGCTGATTGCTACGAACGACGATCCCAACTGCCCCACTTCGCGCGGTACGCGCCCGGGAGCAGGAGCAACGATCGCCTTTCTGGAAGAAGCGACCGGCCGAAAGGCTTTAAGCATCGGCAAGCCTAGCCCGCTGATGATGCGAATGGCTCGTAAAGAAATCGGCTTGGAAACTTCCGAGACCGTGATGATCGGCGACACCATGGAAACCGATATCCTGGGTGGCGTGCAGATGGGGTACCAGACGATTCTGGTTCTCTCAGGTGGGACTCGTTTGGAAGATATTCCGAAGCATCCGTACCAGCCCGACTTAATCATTGATTCGGTTGCGGAATTGGTTCGAAAGAACTTTGAAGAACCTGTCACGCTGCGAACTCCGGTCACGGTTCCGGACGACGCTGCCAACGAGTTTGTCGCTTCGCTTCGCCGTTAAGTGAGCCGCATTCGCAACCATGCAACGGCCGCGACATCAGAGCGCTGCCTTGTCGTTTCCCTCCCCTAGTTGCCACTGGAAAGACGGCCTTTCCGAGGCAACTTGATGGCCCACAGCAATTCCCGCCGGTGCCGTTTCCGCTAGTCCCGCTTATCTGCCGATAACAACCAGACAGAGCGGGCGTCATGCTCTTCCCTACCCGAGTGTGACGCCCGTTACTCTTCTTTTTGCAGCTTTTCGTGCGTCATCAGCTTGCGTAGATCTTCAATACCAACCGGTTTGACCAGATGCACATCGAAGCCTGCGGCCTCGGATTGCTGCCGATCTTCGCTTTGCCCATACCCGGTAACAGCGACAAGCAAAATTCGGTTCTGCGTATCAACTCCACGGATCCGGCGAGCGACTTCGTACCCGTCCATCATGGGCAAGCCGATGTCAAGCATGACGACCGAAGGATGGAACTCGCCGACCATATCGAGGGCTTCCATACCGCTGGCCGCCGATTGAATCTCGTGATTGCCCAGTGCGGCGAGCAAACGTGAGAGCAAATGACGTGCACTCTTGTTGTCGTCGACAACCAAGATTTTTTCTTCGTTACTGCTCTCGATCGCGGTCACGGCTGAGTTTTCCCCCGGTGCTTTCTTCAAGACAGGAAGCTGAACGATGAACTCGCTTCCCTTTCCAAGTCCTTCGCTTTTTACGTCGACGGAACCTTTGTGTAGTTCCACCAGGCTTTTGACGATGGTCAAACCAATGCCGAGCCCGCCAGGCTCGCGATCGAAAGAACGTGACGATTGGGCGAACAGTTCAAACACACGCGGCATCAATTCGGTATCGATACCGATGCCGTTGTCCTGAATTGAAACAATCGCCTTCGATTCCTGGCGGCGAAGGGTGACATCGATCTGGCCCCCTTCTTCGGTGTACTTCACGCCATTGATAATCAGGTTCTCAAAAATCTGCGCGAGCCGCACCGGATCGGCTTTGAGCCAGATCGGCTCCTCAGGCAGCTCGACCGTACAACTGATGTTCTTTTGTTCGGCATACGGTTCGATCGAATTAACCGCTTTGCGGATGACCTTTTGAAGCTGGACGTTTTCTTTGCGGAGCTCAACTTTTCCTCGGGTGATGCGAGAAACATCGAGCAAGTCGTCGACCAAGCGGACGAGGTGCCGAACTTGCTCTTCCATCACCTCCAGCGGTTCCTGAGGGCTGCGCGGATCCATCATCAGCAAGTCGATACCGCTACGAATCGGAGCCAGTGGATTTCGCAGTTCGTGGGCCAGCATCGCCAGGAATTCATCTTTGCGACGATCGGCCTCCTTCAAAGCGTGTTCCAGTTCCATCTGTTCGGTGATGTCGGTATTGGTTCCGAACCATCGAATCACGTTGCCTTCGTTGTCACGAATGGGAACGGCTCGAGAAAGGAACCAGCGGTAAACGCCATCGTGCCGACGCAGCGGGAAGGTATCTTGCCACATACACTCCTTGGCGGCACAGTCGGCAATGATCTCTTTAACACGTTCAACGTGATCCGGGTGATGGACGTCGGCCCAACCCATTCCCTTGGCATCTTCGGGCGTTTGCCCCGTAAATTCATACCACCGGCGGTTGTACCATGTCACTTGCCCCAGTTCATCGCACGTCCAAGCCAACTGCAAAATGTTATCGGCCAAGTCGCGGAAGCGAGACTCACTTTCATGCAAGGCTTTTTCTGCTTCGTAACGCTTTGAAATATCTTGAATCAAAGCGTAGTAGCCGATCACCTGGCCATCGGGACTAGCGTGCGGAATGTATTCGACATGGACGAATCTCGCCGGGCCGTGGCGGTACGGCAGCTCTCCTTCCCAGACGACCCGCTCCCCTTTCATGACCTGTTCGATTTTCGGCAAGGCGACTTCATACGCATGTTGCCCGACAACGTCCCATACCGGCCGTCCCACGACATCCGCGATCGGTACGCCAAACCACTTTTCGTAACTTGCGTTGGCGAACTGATATTTCAAGTCTTGATCGACATAGGCAATCAGAACCGGCATGGCATCGGCCACGAGCGAAAGCTGCTGCCGCTGCAGAGTCAGTTCGCCCTGAATCGATTTCAAGTCGGTAATATCTTGGAAGGTAGCAACGACCCCTTCAATTCGATTGTCGTACGTACGATATGGCAAAAGTCGTCGCACGAAGATTCGATTTTGATCGGTGTTCACCTCTCGCTCGACAGGGGAAAGCGTTTTGAGCACTTCCCGCGCATCGTCCATGAAAGAACCGTCAGTGAATTTGTGGGCCAAGTCGCTGATCGGTCGACCGATATCGGTACGAATCAGGCTGAACAGATCGATCGCTTCCGGGGTGAAGTTGCGAACACGGAACTCTGTATCGAGAAACACAACGGCGATACGCGTGCTGGAAATCAAGTTATCCAGATCGTTGTTGGTCGCCTCTAGTTCGGCAAGCTTGTCTTCCAGCTGAACATTGAGGGTCGTGAGCTCTTCGTTGAGCGATTGCAGTTCTTCACGCGACGCTTCAAGTTCTTCGGTCCCTGATTGAAGCTCTTCGTTGACGCTCATTGCTTCCTCGTGGGAAGCACGCAACTCTTCGTTTGCTTGCTCGAGCTGTTCGATGGTGTGGCTCAGTTCTTCGCGCGTTTCGAGCAGTTCCCGCTCTAGCGACTTGACCACTTCTTCCTGATTGTCGCCACTAATCTTGGAAAGATCTCCATCGATCAGTTCGCCGTTCAGTTCCAGCGGGTTTCGTCCGTTGGGATCTTCCTCTAAAGAGACGAAGATCATCCGCTGTTTATTCTCAGGATCGGTCAGCTTGCGAACTTCACCACGTACTTCCAGCGTTGAGCCATCGCTTTGCGTCACTTTGACTCGCTCGAAGGATGCGTTGCCTTCACCGTCCAGACGTCCAATGGCACCACGCAGCTTCAAATGCAAGCCTGGTCGCACCAACTCGTAAACGGTGTACCGCTGTTCTCCTTCTGGAATCTTGAGAAATCGATCGCCACTGCCCCCCACGAACACAGGCTGCAGTTTGTCGTTCAAGATCAGCACAACGGACTTCGTCGATTTCCAAAACTGTTCTGCCGCGAGTTCTCTGAGGCTCGGCGGTTGTGGACCACGAAACCACTTGCGCTGCGGCACGACTCGACGTGGCATCGAAGTGGAAGGAACCGCCATTTCGGTCGACCCGACATCTCCAGCACGCTGGTAAATACGTGCATGCGCGTCGATGGCCGTGAACCCTGGATCGAACCTGCCTGCGGTTTCGGAACTTCCCAGCAGTAGAAAGCCTTCGGGATTTAATGCGAAATGAAACTTCCGCAAGATCTGGGCCTGAGCTTCCGGTTCGAGGTAAATCATTAGGTTTCGGCAACTGATCAAGTCGAGCCGAAAGAATGAAGGATCTCCCTTCAAGTCATGGGCGGCGAAGACCACCATTTCTCGGATGGTCTTGGAAACACGAAATACGTCCGCTTCGCGCGTGAAGTATTTCCTTGCCCATTCTGGCTTGATATCGGCAGCGATCGTTTCCGGATAAACGCCAGCACGAGCCGTTTTCAGGGCATGATTACTGATGTCGGTTGCAAAGATCTGAATGCGAACGTCTCGGCGATTGCCAACGGCATCGCACAGCAGCATCGCCAGCGTGTAGGCTTCTTCTCCTGTTGCGCAGCCTGGTACCCAAATCCGTATCGGTTCGCGCGGCCCGGTGTCTTCCAGAAGCTTAGGAATCACCTTTTCAACAACCGATTCCCAGACTTCTGGATTTCGTAGAAACTGCGTCACGCAGATCAGCAAGTCTTGCGCGAGGGCGTCGATTTCTTCCGGGCGATCTTTCAGCAGATGGACATACTCGCGGATGTCGGAGACGCCGGTCAGTCCCATACGTCGCTGCACTCGCCGCAGCAGCGTGGTGTGTTTGTAATTCTTGAAGTCGTATTCCGCATGAAACTTCAGCAGATGCTGGATCTCTTCCAGTTCGGAAACAAACTGAATCGGATCGATCACTGCGTCGTCGAACAACGAGTTATGATCGACATAGCTTTCCAGCGACTTCGCCAACTGCGCCACCGGCTGAACGTAATCGGCTTGCCCAGTCTCCATGGCATTGAGCGGCATGGAATCGTGCGATGCTTCGTGCGGATGCTGAACCATCACCATGCCGCCGCATTCTTTGATTTCTCGAATGCCCAATGTCCCGTCGCTGCCGTTGCCGGAGAGAATCATCCCGACCGCATTTTGCCGCTGATCTTGGGCGAGGCTTCGGAAGAAGTAATCGATCGGGTGCCGCCACCCACGCGACTCGGCCGAGGGGGCAACATGAAATTCGCCCGAGTGGATGCTGACATCTTGTCCCGGCGGTGCAACATAGACATGCCCCGCTTGGGCGACTTGGCCGTTCTCCAACGGAACGACTTTCAGCTTGGTATGTTTCGTTAAGATGTCTGGCAGAAGGCTTTCGTGGTCCGGCATCAAATGCTGAACCACCACAAACGCCACTCCCTGATGCTGCGTGACCGATGCAAAGAACTTCTTCAGCGCATCGAGTCCGCCAGACGACGCTCCGATTCCTACGATGGAAAAAGGAGGACGCGAACGGTCAGACGAGTGATCACCTCCGGCTGGCCCGGTCGATTCAGCATGTGCCATATAATCCAATCGTCGACGAACGCAAATCAGGCGGGATCGTCAAAGCGGGGAAACCTTAGATATAAGGGCGCAACGCGTCTAAGGTAGTCGCGGCAACTCAGTACGAGACGTAATCCCCCGATTAAGACTCTCATTACCAGGCGAACCGCATTCTCTCAAACGCCACAACTGCTTGCAAGATTGCCACTTAAGTTTATCCAAGCCACGCAGGATCGGCCGCGTCACAACTGGCCAATCCAGCACGATCCGCAACCACTCTCAATTTGACCTCGAAAGACGCGGATTTCTTCGGGAAAGAAGCCTCTTTTTGCCGTGAGAATTTTTTCTTATCCAGCTTCGGCTAGTGGCGACGTTTATACTCAATTTTTCCCTTGACCTACCTCCCCATGCCTATCCCCGGAGATCAATATGTTGCGTCGCTGCTTTACCTATGTCCTTCTGGCCGCTGGCTTTCTGGTACTTACCTCTTCTCCGGCTGTCGCTGGGCCGTTTCGCCTCGTCATGCAAGGCAACGGCAAACTGGC
This sequence comes from Bremerella sp. TYQ1, assembly GCF_020150455.1. Classification (NCBI taxonomy): domain Bacteria; kingdom Pseudomonadati; phylum Planctomycetota; class Planctomycetia; order Pirellulales; family Pirellulaceae; genus Bremerella; species Bremerella sp. TYQ1. The sequence goes on along the minus strand of NZ_CP083740.1, from coordinate 6,245,417 downwards.
CATCGTCGCGGAAAATGGCGAGATCGAGTGGGAGATGCCATGGGGTGGTATCCATGATATTCACGTTTTGGAAAACGGGCACATCATGGTTCAGCAAGGTGCAGCGAGCGTTGCGGAAATCAATCCTGAATCGAAGAAGGTGGTCTGGTCGTACGATTCAGCCAAGAGCAACGGCAACGAGGGAAAACGCATTGAAGTGCACGCCTTCCAACCCCTCGCAAATGGGAACGTGATGATCGCCGAATCTGGCGCAGGACGAATCATCGAGATCGACCGAAACGGCAAATTGCTGAAGGAGATTTCGCTGAAGCTAGACCATCCGCATCCGCATTCCGATACCCGTCTCGTTCGCAAGCTGGACAACGGCAACTATCTGGTAGCGCACGAAAACGATGGCCACATTCGTGAATATGATGGCAAGAGCGGCGAGGTCGTTTGGGACTTTGAAGTCCCCATGTTCGGCGAAGAGTCCCGCGGCGGCCATGGTCCGGAAGCGTTTGGGAACAAAGCGTTCGCGGCAGTTCGCTTGAAGAATGGCAACACGCTCGTCGCGACAGGCAACGGACATAGCGTCATTGAAGTGACGCCTGAAAAGGAAGTCGTTTGGAAGATCGCCCAGAACGACTTACCTGGCATCACGTTGGCTTGGGTCACGACGCTGGAAGTTCTGCCTAACGGAAACTACGTGATTGGCAACTGCCACGCAGGTCCCGAAAACCCACTACTCGTGGAAGTGGATCCGAAAACGAAGAAGGTTGTCTGGCAATTCGATCGCTTCGACATCTTCGGCAATTCGGCTCCCAACTCGCAGCTACTAAATGTCGAAGGCGATGTACTTCGTTAACGGCGATCACGTATCGCTTCGATAAGTTCCGACTTGGTCATTTTACTGCGGCCGCGGATGTTTCTTTCCTGGGCGAGATTGTAAAGCTCGTCCTTGGTGCGATCCTCAAGGGACCGATTCGGGTTGCCGGTCCCTTGGGTGGTTTTGTTCGGCGTCTTTCCATCTTGCCGACGCTGTTTGTTCACCGTCCGCGCGGCAACCTCCTTCGCTCGTTTTTTGCTCATCCCGCGATCGAGATTGCTGTCGCGAATCTTTTCATACTGCCGATCGTCTTTGGCTGTCCAACTGGGCATTTTACGACTCCTTGAAGAGGGCAATGGGGCTTCCCTTGATCCAGCGAATCGTGTGCCGATTTAACTGTCACGATCTGGCCACACCCCCATATCTCCGCCCAACTCGTTAAAAATTAAAGGACTTATGGCGGCAGCGATGCGATCGGAAGTGTACGATAGAACCGATTTTGATTCGTCAACTTGGTTAAAACGCTTCCACCATGGAAACCTCTGTTAGCTTTCTCGACTCGCTTCAACACTCTGCCGACGAAGAGGCGTGGGGCCGTTTGGTCGGTATGTACTCGCCCCTCATTCAAGGATGGCTGAAGCGAAACGGGGCGTCGTTGGCCGATGTTGAAGACGTGACCCAGGAAGTCTTGACGGTTGTTTTTCGACGCTTTCCTGAATTTCGTCGCGAGCCTCGTCCGGGCGCATTCCGGGCCTGGCTGCGAACCATTACGGCGAATTGTCTGCGCGATCATTGGCGAAAGAAAAACAAGCAGCCGGCAGGCGTCGGCGGAAGCGACTTCGGCCAGGTCGTCGCCCAGTTGGAAGATCCCGATAGCGGGCTGAGTGCTCAATGGAATCGAGAGCATGATCGCCACGTGATACAATATCTGCTGCAAGAAGTCCGGCCTGCTTTTACCGACAACACCTGGGCTGCGTTCCAACGATTCGCCCTTGATGGTTTAAGTGCCGATGACGTCAGCCAAGAGCTCGGCATTTCCGTGAACGCAGTCTTTGTCGCCAAGTCGCGCGTCCTTGCGCGACTCCGGCAACGAGGGTTGGGCCTTATCGACTGAACACCTTTCGCAACGACGACCGGCAACTGTCCATGAGCGAGACCCGAATCACGCATCCCACGCGAGAAGAGCTTGCGTCGTTCTTTCACGGAACGATGGAAGAATCGCTGCGACAGAAAGTCGAAGACCATGTTGCCAAGTGCAATGCTTGCTGCGATGTGCTGCGTTCGCTGCCTCATGATCCACTTGTCGAACGAATTCATGCCGCGACAAGCAGCGTGGACGACGGTGTGACCTCCATCTCCAATCGAACACCACTTTTCGACGAGGAGGACGCTGGAACCATTCCTTCTGCCCTGCTCGACCATCCCCGCTATCGAATCATCCGGCAACTTGGACGCGGGGGTATGGGAGTCGTCTATCAGGCCGAGCACAAGATGATGGAACGTCCCGTCGCGCTGAAGGTGATTAGCTCGCGGTTGATGAAAAACGAGCTTGCCGTAGAACGGTTCCATCAAGAAGTCAAAGCGGCAGCAAAGCTTTCGCATCGCAACATTGTCGCCGCATACGATGCGGAGCGTGCCGGTGACTTGCACTTTTTAGTGATGGAATTCATTGAAGGAATCAGCCTCGATCAGCTTGTCGCCCAACGAAAACCGCTGCCCGTGTTGCATGCATGCAACTACGTAATGCAAGCGGCGCAGGGGCTTCAGCATGCCTATTCACGCGGTACGGTGCATCGCGACATCAAGCCACACAATCTGATGCGAACCAACCGAGGGACGATTAAGATCCTCGACTTTGGACTTGCTCGTTTTGCGACGCAGTCAGAGCAAGCTCACGACGATCCCGGTCTTACAGCTGACTTTACCGCGTTGGGTACGCCGGACTACATGGCGCCGGAACAAGCTCGTGATTCCAAGCGAGCCGATATCCGTGCCGATCTATACAGCCTCGGTTGCACGCTTTATTTCCTGCTCGCCGGGCAACCACCCTTTCCGCAAGGAACGGCCTTCGAGAAAGTCCTTGGGCATTGCGAACGCGAACCGCAGTCGCTGACCAACTTTCGGCAAGACATTCCCCAGGAAGTGATTGCGATTGTCGTAAAGCTTATGGAGAAACAGCCAGAGCAGCGTTACCAAACCCCAGCCGAGTTAGTCGAAGCGCTGCGTCCTTTTGGCCATCCCGATTCGGAATTCGCCACCGAGCAAACCACGCCCCATGTCAGCATGCCAAAGACTTTGACATCAGTGTCAAAGGTCACTTCACCACCCGCGGTACGTCCTACCCAGTCCAAGCCCCATGCGAGTCCTCCCAGCAACGTTACTTGGATTCGCAACAACCGCTGGGCGGTTGGGAGCGTTGCGGCACTGTTAGGCGGGCTAGTTGCCTTTCTCATTTTTGGAGATTTTGGAAATCGTGATCGCCCAAACGAGCCTGGCGTAGTTCCAGCGGAATCGAACGCAGTCTCTTCCAACGAACCGTTACCGAACCAGGCTGGGTGGGTCGATCTGATTCCTACACTCGACCTTCCAGCAAACATGGTGGCAGGCAACTGGGAGGTTACTTCAAGCGGCGAGTTGCATGTAGAGTCTGGTCCCGCGGCCCGAATCATGATTCCGTTTCATCCGCCACGCGAGTATGACTACGAGGTGCAGTTCACGCGAAACGATGGGACACAATCGATCGCGTTGCATTTTCTTCACGGAGACGGTAACGCCTCGTTCGATATCGATGGATGGAGCGAGAACCTGGCCGGCATTCAAAATATTGCCCGCCGCGATATGCGAACCAATCCGACGCGTGTCGACAGTGTAGTGCTTGAAAATGGGCGTCGTTACACCGCCGAAGTTCACGTTCGGCGTGATCGAGTTGAAGTTTATCTGGATGACCAATTGCTGACGTCCCACTCTGGCGATGGCTCAGATCTATCCCTTCTTGAACTCTGGGAACTGCCCGAAAAGTCTTTGGGGTTAGGAGCTTACGACAGCGACACGACATTTCATCAAGTCCGAATTCGCCCCATTTCGAACTAATGTTGCTGCCTTCCTTTTCCGTCGAAAAGTGACTTCTTCGATTTTTTTCTGTTCTGCGTGAAAGGTTTTCCGCTGGGCTGCCATTTATACGGCAGCCAGCAGAAACACCACCATCTCATTCGGAACAGACTCGGAGAAACGACATGTCACGACTTGCCCTTTTCACTTCTCATAAACGCACCAAGACCGCGTCATCGGCTCGCAATCGGCGCCGAGTAGGACGAAACTTACAGGGCCTCGAAGACCGCCGCATGATGGCTGGCGACTTGGTTCAAGCAGACCTTCCGCCGCTGGAGGCTGAGTATGTCGAAACATCAACGATCAATCCTGCAGCGGACGCCGGATGGACGCTCGACACAGTTGCAGATCTGGAGGCGAATAGCGGACAGTCGCTTGAAACGATATTGACGGTTAGTGGCGATGTCGATTCCGATGCGTTGCTGTTCACCGCTTCGATTGTACCGACGCTCGAACAGCAGCTCGACTCTCAATATGATTTGGTCGAGTCGGACGACTACCACACCAACTGCCTGGGCAACAACGAACGTTGGATTCGTTCTGCCCACGGTGGCTGGTTCTATGTGCTGCAAAATGGCGAGTTCTATCAATGGCAAGGCTCATTCGGCAGTAGCACACTGCTGGCCAATTTCGATTCGACGCACTACGACAACCCTGATCTGATTGCGGAACCAGAATCGATTGATGCCGATGTACGCATGGATGGCGACGTGCTCGTAATTACGCCAGATGCCCACTACACCGGAAGTTTTCAGATCGAAATCGGAGCAACCGATGGTACTCAGTCCGCCGGTCAAACAGTTTTGGTTGCCGTAACAGAGTCGCCGGTGGATGAAGATGAACCGACCGGCGACCCTCCTACAGAAGACGCACAACCGATGCCGGTTCTGATGGTGATTGCCAACCAAGACTTCTACTACCAGGAATACTCCGACACGCGAGCTTCTTTGGAAGCCCAGGGCCTGGAAGTTGTTGTGGCGGCGACGACCACCGAAGTCTCCCGCCCACATGCCAACTCAGGGCAAGGTTCCAGCAATGGAGACGTCACGCCAGATTTGGCACTTGCTGATGTCGAAGCGGAAGATTACTCGGCGGTTGTCTTCGTCGGCGGCTGGGGATCGTCCAGCTATCAATACGCCTTCGAGGGAACTTACAACCATGGCGTGTACAACAGCACCGATGCGTTGAAGGCGACCGTAAACGACTTAATCAACGATTTCGTCGCACAAGACAAATATGTCACCGCGATCTGCCATGGCGTTTCCGTTCTGGCATATGCCCGAGTCGACGGCACGAGCTTATTGGAAGGAACGACGGTTTCTGCTTGGGCAGGCTCGGCCCCTAGCTCCGATCAACCAATTTACACCACTCGTCAGGCGATCGAAATGAATGGCGGCACAATGGTGCAGTCTGGTTCGATCGGCGATCCGACCACCGCGGAAGACGACGTAGTAATCGACGGACGCATTATCACGGCTGAAAACTATGATTCGGCCGCGATGTTTGGGCAGGTAATCGGCGAGTTGGTAAGTGATCCGGCGTACATCGATGCGGTCTTCGCCGATTGGGAATAACAAGCAAGGGCAGCGAGCAATCGCTAAGCCCTGTCAGGCCGACGTGAGGTTAAGCAGCAAGGCCTCACCGAAACCTGGCAGGGCTTTTTTGCGTTTACTTTTCCTTGCCATGAGCATGATCGCCATGATTATGGAGATGCTTCAAATGCTCAGGCATTTCGTACCCACCAGCTTCGAGGTAGCTGTGCAGGTCGTAGATCTCTTCCTTCGTCAGCGTGTTGAGCAAGCCACCTGGCATAGGAGACATTTTTGACGGGGCCATCTGCTCGACGTCATCCTTCGGAATGATCGTCAAGCTGTTGGGCGTCAACAAATTGGTCGCCACGTGAAACGCTTGCTTGTCCTCGTTAACCACCACGCCGGTAATCACGCGTCCGCCAATGGTCAAAAACTGCACGTTCTGGAACTTCTCGTTGATCTGGCTGGAAGGATCCACCATTTGCTGAAGGAGGTCTTTGCCTTTCAGCTTCTTGACCGATTCCGTCAGATCTGGTCCGAGATTGGTCCCGTGACCTGCAACGACGTGGCACTGATTGCAGCGTGCCTTTACGAATGCGGTCATTCCACGGACAAGCGTTGCGTCATCTTTCTTGCGAGGATGCTGGGCGAAATCCGCGAAGTCAGCCATCGTCCATTCTTTAATGACCTGAGGAACGCTCGCATCCATCAACGCTTGAGCACTCGCATCGTCCTTGGCAACCACCATCACCCCGTTCATCACCACCCAGTGCCCTGGGAAGGTACAAACGTATGGGTAAATGCCTTCTTCCTTCGGAGCATGAAAACGGAGTACGGCGATCTGGGCCGAACGTGTCGGGCCAATCATCGGCGTGTTCTGAATAATCAAATCCATCTTTTCGCGTGGAATGAAATCGGAGTCGGCGTTGGTTGGATCTTTGGCCATTTCGTTCGCGGCCATACCCACGTCGGCCAGGGCGTCGGGCTTCACGATTACAAAGTTGTGGTCCGTCGCATCTGGGTTGGTGAAGACAATCTTGAGCGGCTGTCCTGGCACGACCATGAAGTGCTTAACGTCGAACAACATTCGCTCTTCGAGGCACGAGATCTTCACTTCGCGAAGATTCTTCTGGGCATCGAACTTAGCCTCGGCGACGGTCGGCTTCGGCTCTTTGATTTCTGCGTCCTGCGAGGCCTGTTTCAGGATGCGGGCAATGTTGTAGCGAGGATTTCCTTCCCAGTGCGCCCGCATCGGTTTTGACATCAACGCACACGTGATCGCATATGCGACATGCCCTTCGCGAGGATGCTTCAGTACGTCCAGCACGGCATTAAACGCTGGCTTACTGCCGATGTACGTTGCCGCGACGGCTGCCTGCATGCGGACGATACCATTTTCATCGTTAGCCGCATCCTTGAGTCGCTGTTGCCACTGCGGAACGTAAGGGTACCAATATCGAAGCTGCTTCGTCGCGGCTGCACGCGCCATATGATTCTCGCACGCCAGAAGATCTTCCAGCACACCAACGGCGGCAGCCAAATCCGCTTCGGGTGTTTCGTCCGTCGCTGGCACCATCGGCACCGCATCGATCCAACGATATGTCCAAAGCCCTTCGACTTGGTGATGGCGGAACTCAGGGTCGTCCGCATTCAGACCGGAGATCCATGCGTCGAGCAGCGGTTTCACTTCGGCTGGGTCTCGTTCGCCTAGCTCGCGTTTGGCCATGAAACGAATCGCGTACTCGCGTCGCTTCAGCAGCTCCAGCAATTCGGGAATGGAGGCATCCGCAATCTTTGGTGCCTCTTGCAGCGGCTTATCCTTGGCGGTAATTCGCCAGATACGGCCAGAGTGTCGGTCGCGACGCTCGTCTCGCAGCGAATACTGGGCATGCCCTTTAATTGGGTTGTACCAGTCGCACACATACAAGTCGCCCCGCGGCCCCCACTGCAAATCGACTGGGATGAAGCTGAGGTTTCTCGAGAACAGCAAGTCGCCGACATATTCCTCGGTGAAACCATACGGGCCTTCCTTCCACTTCAAAATTTCGACGCGGTTGGTTGGCTTATAACGAACTTTGATGAACGTGTCTTGCAGTTCCTCCGGAAACGTATTCCAGTCGACGATGTGATGTCCACAAACGCCGGAATAGGCTTGCAAGCCTTTCGGGCGATCGTTCTGAAGCGGGTAAGGAGGATCGACCGCATGATGGGCCTCGGCGTAGACCGGGTGACTTGCCATGTGCTGTCCCCAACGATCAAACGATACGCCCCAAGGGTTTGTACTAGGATACGTTCCGAAGCTGATCAATCGCTGCGTCTTCGGATCGAAACGGAACCAACCGCTGTTCTGCTGACGCACAGGCCCATAGGGTGTTTCAACTTGCGAATGATGAAAGATCGACTCACGGAAAATCAAATCACCATCCGGTGTCCAGGTAAAGTCATGCAGCGAGTGATGCGAGTCTTCCGTGCCGAAACCACGCAGGACGGTCTTTTTAATATCCGCTTTGTCGTCGCCGTCGGTGTCCTTCAGAAACGTCAGGTTCGGCTGTTCGGAAACATAAACGCCTCCATCGCCGAACTCAAACGATAGGGGAATGTGTAGATCGTCGGCGAAAACGGTCGACTTGTCCGCTTTGCCATCGCCGTCGGTATCTTCCAAGATGACCAGCTTGTCGTTCGGTTCGTTCCCGGGATAGACATGCGGATAAGTCGTCGAACAACTGACCCAAAGTCTCCCTTTTGAGTCCCACCGCATTTGAATCGGATTAACCATGTCGGGGAATTCTTCTTCCCCAGCGAACAGGTTCACCTCAAAGCGAGGGTCCATATCGAACGCCTGTTTTTCGTCCGCCGCAGTCATCCACTGATTCGCCCCGCGACTTTGCTTGGTCATCGGCAGCGGCGGAACGTTTGAGTCGTCGACTTTCTCGGGCACCGACTTACCTTGGGCGATATCCCAGATCCGCTGATCTCGGTTGGCCACCATCATGTCGAAGTTTCGCATCGCCGGGAGAAAGTCGAGATAGCCATAGTCCTTATTTCGACCGCCGGTGTAATAGAACGTGTTGAGTGGGCGAAAGCGACGAAAGAACTGTAAGTTTTTGTCGACAATCGTATCTAACATGGCCTGACGAATCTCAGGCGGTTTTTCCTGAAACAACTGCTCGAACAACGCTGCAGAAAAGACACGATCGCCCGCTTCATTGAGATGCACACCGTTAATGGTCAAATCGGTGCCGGGACTCGCCATTTCGGCTGCGGTCGTCGGAAAGACATTGGCGAAACCGACGTTCTGTTCCGCGGCCACGTCTCGCATCACGTCAACATAAAGCTGAATGTTCGCGTTATTAAGCGTCGCGGCTGGGACGTTGTCGATGTTTTCGTTGGCAATCGGCGAGATCAACACGATGCGCGGAGCAGACTTGCCGTTGTAGGCCTTCGACTTCAAGTCGGTCAGGTAATCGCCCAGCTTGCGGCGAAAGTCAGCCAAGCCGCCTGGCCCGGCGAACGATTCGTTGAAACCAAACGCAGCGAGAATGACATCCGCTTTTTCATGGACTAAGTGCTGCTGCGTATCGGCGAAGTTGTCAGGTCGCGGTTGCTGATCGATCGCATCGGCCGACCAAGCCAGGTGACGAACGACCAGTTGATGCTGTGGAAACTTCTGCTGCAACATCGCTTCGAAATGGCCAAAGTCCTGCGACCGTTCCAGCAACGTGTTCCCGATCAACGCGATTCGGTCCCCTTTTTTTAATGGCAGCGGCAACGAAGTGGCGACCGGCTTGGCCGCTTCTGGACGAGGAGCCGTCTTTTCATAAATAGCGAACGCAGAAAAGTCTTCTTCGGTCAGTTCTGGCGGGTTTTCCAGCTTCTTGTTCTTCGCATCTTGAACATTCTGCTTCCGTGCATCGCGTCCATTGTCGCGGCGTGGAGCTTTCATCGCCGTCGTCTTATCTTTTGCGTTGCTATGATCCGGCAGGATTGGCGAATCCCATCCTTTAATTTCGGCAGGCTTCACCCCTTTGCGGTGCCCACCATTGCTGAATCGCGACGGATGGTAAAGGCCGACGAAATCGATCTTCAAGTCTGGCTTGATTTGCGATTCCAGGCCCATCGCCCACAAACAGCCATTGGTCAGCATGCGGCGAAAGCCATCGTTACGTAGGTCTTCCGAGGCTCCGTAGGTCGTCGTGAAAACGCGTCCCTTGTTGCCAGGCTCGTATTCATATTCACGAACCCAAACACCAGGGCATGGCTTCTTATCCTTTGCTACCGGCGAATCGATCTTCATGCCTTGCAGCGGCTGAGCCATCGCTAACACGGTGCAATCTTCCAGTGGCTCGGTCCAATAGCCGCCTGCTTCCACCCAGGCATCCTTCACGCCGTTTAACACTGGGTGATCTTTCTGCTGTGCGACAAGATCGAGCCGCGTGCTCATGACATGATTCTTACCGTAATGCCCCGCCCAGGTTTCGCCCAAAACCTGGCGGCCAAAACCCATATGAAAGTCCTTACCGGCATAGCGGAAATTGAACTTTGCGTAGGGAGAATCTTCTGGGATTTTGAACGCATGCGTTGATGTTCGCAGGCCAACGACAGGACCACCTCGCTTTAGGTAATCGACAATCGGCTGCATCTGTTCTTTCGGGAAATCTTGGAAGCGGAGGAAGATGATCATCAGGTCGGCATCTTTCAACACTTCGGTCCCAGGCATGTGGCTAGAGCCTGGCAAGATGTCGCCGGTCTTTTTGTCGAGCGTGAACAGCACCGTACATTTGAAGCCATGATGCTTGGCAAGTATCCGCGCCATTGCCGGCAATGTTTCTTCCGAGCGGTATTCGTGATCACCCGCCAGAAAAACGATGTGCTTGCCCTTTCCAATACCGGACTCACCTTCGTAGACGACTGGATTGGCCCAAGCAGCGGAAGCGAGCGACGCAGATACGACAAGAGCAAGCAGCAAGTTGCGAATCATAAGAATTTTTTTGGGGGATTAGGTGGGGATGGGAAGGTTGCCGTCAGCGATTCCGAGACGATCGCGCGGATAAGGGCTATTTCAGCATAGTCCATCGCCATACCGCACGTCGAACAAGAAACCTGCCGGGGAATTCCCTGGAAAAAACGAATCATGGCGGATCGATCCTAAAACTTGGCCGATTCGGACAAATATTCGTGGAGTTCGTCCCGTTATCGCGGCAACACAACGTAGAAGTCAGCCGTGACGGCGAATAAAATCAGCAGCGAATTGATTAGCCAGCAAATAAAGGAATGGTGACCTGTGGCGAACTTGTGGTCCCAAATCGATAACGACTTCAACACATTGTTCCTCGCGATCAGCCGCGAACTGGATGGTTCGTCGGTAAAGATCGATTTTAAAGGCGAATTCAACGAGTTCCTGAATATCCCCTGGGGGGAGATCACCGCCACCTACCAACGCCAAGGGCAATACCCGGAGTCGCTCGTCCGTATGGCGTTGGCCAGCGACTGCCTGCATTACCTGGGGTTGGCCATTCTCGCCGATCATCGCATCGAAGAGCGTGAGTTCGATCTTTCGTTTACGACCGCGTTACCGCTTGGCAGTACACTTTGCACGCTTCCTCGTTTTCGACGCTATGCGAATCTCGATCGACATCAATGGGAATCGTTTCTCAGCGCGTTCATGAACGATCGCGAGTGGTTCGGCGGGAACTGTCCGGAAACCCAAAACGTCAGCCTGCTGATGTGCATGATCGTACATCACTTGAGTGGCAGTACCGATTTGCTTCCAACATACGAACGGATGATTCGCACTATCGTCGGATCGGTCTTTCAATGGGGAGCCTCGACCGATGTTGAACGAGACTTAGTTGATAAGATCGATCGCATCTTCGCCGCCTGCCGATTTGGCAACTCTTATACAAGCCGGACAGATCGTCGCGGTCGGCCAAGCTCGCCACTGGACATGCTAAAACCGCAGGAACCACCCAAGCCGGAGGCGAAAACGTTAGAAGACTACGGCAAACCAGAAGAAGTGCTGAAAGAAGCCCAGGCCGAACTAGATAGTCTGATCGGTTTGGATGGTGTGAAAACCGAGGTGAAACGGTTAATGGCATACCTGAAGATTCAGCAGCAGCGACGCGAACATGGTCTCAAGCAGTCGTCGCAAACGCTGCACTTCGTCTTCAAAGGAAATCCTGGAACCGGCAAAACGACCGTCGCGCGGATCATCGGCAAGATTTTGTATGGCTTTCAGATTTTGAAAACTCCCAAAATCGTCGAAGGCGATCGGGCCGATCTTGTCAGCGGCTATGTCGGCCAAACCGCATTGAAGACCGACAAGTTGATCGATTCCGCTTTGGATGGCGTGCTGTTTATTGACGAAGCCTACGCATTGTCGAATCCTACGGGGCAGCACGACTTTGGCCAGGAAGCGATCAATACGCTGCTTAAACGGATGGAAGACAATCGCGATCAACTGGTGGTCATCGTTGCCGGCTATCCACGGCTGATGCAAGAGTTCATTGAAACCAATCCTGGACTGGAAAGCCGCTTCACGCGCTATATCGATTTCGACGACTATGCCGTGGCCGACCTATGCCGCATCTTTGATAAGTTCTGTACCGATGCCGAATACGAACTGACGACCGAAGCGCGAGCGATCACAAGTATCTTGTTCACCGCAGCATATCACGGACGTGACGAACGATTCGGCAATGCTCGGTTTGCCCGTAATGTTTTTGAACGCGCAGTTGGCCTTCACTCGGAACGTTTAGCCGCGTTACCGGAAGGATCGATTACCCGGCAAGCGTTGATTGAATTCAACGTCGCCGACATCCCCCTCGACGCGTATCAACCGCTCAAAGGAAAGACGATCGACTTGGAGAAAGTTGAGTGGCTGGCCACCTGCCCAGGTTGCGAATGGCAAAGCGATGGCGGCATGAAGTTCCTCGGACAGCGTGTGACCTGTCGGAAATGCCAAGAGACATTTCATTTCCCTTGGTGGTCGGTCCGCATCGACACGGTCGAAGGGATCGACCCCAGTTTGCTCAAGCCGCGTTAGACGGCGGAAAGCTCGGTCAGCGTGCTGGTACCGGACGCGAACTGATCGGTTTCGACGCCCACATGTTGCAAATAGTTCACCAGCAAATTGCACAGCGGTGGAGCATTCCCTTCTTCATAAGCGATATGCTGCCCATGCCGGAAGTGACCGCCTGCCGCGATGATCGGCAGGTTTGTATTGTTGTGACTGGAAGCGTTCCCCAGACTCGAACCAAACAAGATCGCCGTTTGATCCAGCAGCGAATGACCTCCTTCTTTCACATTGTCCAGCTTCTGCATCAGTTCGGCGAACAAACGCATCTCTTCCAGCTCAATGATCGTTAGCATCTCGATCTTATCGGGGTCGCGGCCGTGATGGCTTAGGTTGTGCCAACCGTCGTCGACACCATCGAGCGACACCACTTCGTTGCCGCCAGGGCCGACGAGCGAAATGAACCGAGTCGAGTCGGTTTGAATTGCCAGGAAGATCATCTCGTACATCAAACGCAACCGCTCGGTCATGTTCGCACGATCTTGGATATCTTCTGGCTGTTTGCGATCAACTTCCGGCTTGGGACGCTTGGCCCACGCTTCCGCTTGCACCAGTCGCTGTTCCAGCTCTCGCACGCTGGTGAAGTACTGATCGAGCGTTTGGTTATCTTCCCGGCCAACTTTTCGGGTCACCTTTTTGGTTTGATCCTGAACAAGATCCATGATGCTTTGACCATCTTCGATCCGTCGCATCTGTTCTTCTTTTTCCTGTTGCGTCCCTTCCAAAAACAGTTTGGCAAACAATTTTGAAGGACGATTCTCGGCAGGAATTCGTACGCCACTTCGCGTGTACGAGATACTGTTGTTGTCGACAGCAAGCGTCAGTGAGCCGAAGCGGGTCTTGTAGCCTAGTTGCTCGGCGGCAAGCTGATCGACCGAAATCGTATTTTGGAAGCTCGGTTGGCCAGGATGCGCGGCCCCAGTTAAAAAGCTCTTTTCCGCGGCGTGGCCCCCGTCGACGTTCGGGTGCATGATGCCTGAAATGACCGAAAACTTGTCGCGTAGATTCGCCATCGGTTTTAGGTATGGCGTCAGCTCGTAGCCCTTACCAGCTTCCTTCGGAAAAAGATTCGGAGTATGAATCCCCAGCGGAGCACAAACGGCCAGCATACGGCGAACGTCAGTCGCATCGCCGGCCCCCTCTTTGGCAAGCAGCCGAGTTGCTCCCATGCTTCCCAAGAGGGGCAAGCCCATCGCAATGCCAGAGGCACGAAGAAACGTTCGGCGGCTAAGTTGGCGAGACATGGCGAATCCTTCGTCGCAAGGCAACGGAAACCAGTTACGGGGCAAGGAACAAATCACTTTCGACCACGGCATGAATCATCGACTTCAAACCATGATCGTTCTTCTTCGACGTGGCGACTACCTGATCGACTGAGTCGCGCTGGGCTAAGCCAATCTTTCGGCCGGTCGCATAAACCAGCAGCTTTTCGGCCATCGCACGAGCCACCAGCGGTTCATCGTCCAGCAAGCAATCGCGGAACTGCTGAAAATTGGAAAACTCTCGGCCGTCGGCCATCTCAAACGATGACTCAACGTCAGGTCCTTTGCGATACGACTTCTGGCCAGGGATTTTCTCTCCTTCGCCAATCGAACGATAAAAGTCGCGATGACCGCCGATCGCGTCAAACTCTTCCAGCGCGAAACCAGGAGGATCGATCCGTTTGTGGCAACTCGCACATGCGGCAATGCTGCGGTGCTTGTCGAGCTGTTCCCGTATGGTCGTCGCGCCACGAATGTCTGGCTCGACAGCGGGAACCCCAGGAGGTGGCGGAGGAGCAGGCCGGCCGAGCATCTTGTCCAACACCCAAACGCCACGAATGACCGGCGAAGTGGTCGTGCCGTTGGCGGTCACTTTCAACACACTGGCTTGCGTCAGCACACCGCCGCGGATGCTATCCGGAGGAAGACTTGTCTTCTGGAACTTTTCGTGCCCTTCTACTTCGTCCAAGCCATAGTGGCCAGCCATTCGTTGATTGACGAACGTCCAATCAGAATCGACAAAGTTCATCACGCTCAGATCTTCCTTGAGGACATGCTCGAAGAAGTGTCGCGTCTCGCCCAGCATCCCTTCCAGCAGCAGCGGATCGTATTCGGGATACAGCTTCTTATCTGGCGTCGTGAATTCAATCTCTCGCAAATCGAGCCACTGCCCCGTGAAATCGTTCACCAGGTTCTCGATCTTCGGATCAGCGATCATCCGTTCTACTTGGGCATGGCGGACGCTGGGGTCGCTCAGCTTGCCGGCCGCGGCCAAATCCAACAGTTCCTGATCGGGCATCGTCGACCACAAGAAGTAAGACATCCGCGACGCGATGCCGTAATCGTCTACGGCCGGTTCGCGATTGATCAGCAGGAACTGCGGCGAGCACAGAACAGCCGTGACGCCTGTTCGGACCGCTTGTTCAAACGTACGACCGTTGTTTAACCGGCTGACAGCCAACTGAATAAATGGCTGCATCTCTTCGTCGGAGACTGGTCGCCGAAAGGCCCGGGGAATGAACTCTTTTAAAATTCGCTGCAGATCGGCCTCTGGCTCCGACGACTCGACGATGTGACTCTTCACGTTCTTACGATGCCGCATCCAGACCGGCCATTGCTCCTTCATTTCGATCGAATCGTCATCGCCGAACAGCTTGGTGGTCGCGATCGAAGGAAACTCTTGATCGATCGGGCCGTACGTTTCGACCCAGGCAATCCCCACGCCAGGGCGTGCTTCGTGCTTGTCTCGCCACGTCACATGCTCCGGCCAAACTCGTGGAACGATATGAACCGTGTCCCCTTCTTTCATCCGCCGGGTGAACTCGACGATGCGCGGCTTTTGTGGCGTTCCATGGGCGTCGAAAATTCCGACGAAGTCTTGCGTATCGGGACCAAACAATGAACCAACGTAAAGCGCGACCGAGATGGTGCGATCGTTCGGATTGTGGGGCCAGATTGCGACGCGGCAGCGATAGACGCCATCTTCGATCGGATGCGCCGCATCGATTCGAGCCGGCGGCCACCCTGGGGTGAACTTGACCAGCGAGCCGTCCACTTCGATCACGCCCCCCTTTTTCTTCTTCACCGAGTCGATGTTTTCTTTGATCTCCATCAAATCGGCTCGACGTGTTTCTGGAGGAAGTGGTTTGATCCGCCGGATCGTTGCATCGTAGGCAACGTTTGCCGCTTTCAAATACTCTTCCATCAACACCGAAGAAAAACTCAGCCCGTCGGCCCCTTTATCAAAGCCCTGCACGCTGCCATCTTCCGGCAGTAGATCGACCAAGGGGACATCAATCCCCAAAAGATCGTGGACTGTGTTCTCATATTCCTGGCGATTCATCCGTCGTAAAGAGATCGGCTGCTCCAACGACCGCGAAACGGTTTGCACGACCTGCTTGATCAGCGTTCGCTTTTCGTCGGCGGTCGGCTGATCCTGATACTCTGGCGGCATCTCGCCACGTTCGATGGCGTTCGCCACGCGCGACCAGACATGGGCGTTGTCAGCGGCAGGCGTCGGGAACTGTAGATTGTCGAGCCGAATGCTTGCTTCCTGGGTATCGGCTCCATGGCATTCGATACAGTGCTTCGCGAAGAACGCGCGCACGTCGGCATTTTCCGCCGCGAAGACATGCGAACCAGGGAGACCGAGGGCCCAAAGCCCTACCAGGCAGGCAGTGAAAAGGAGGGAGATTTTCATATCGTTAAGTATAACGAGGAAACCGCAAAAACTGACTTTTTTTGCATGCAGAACAGACGAGCATCGTTACCCTATGCCCTGAAGAGCACGATGGTTACGTGAATTCGCAGAAGAATTCAAGAAAGCGTCTGGCATCTCGCCGCGTGATATCGCGGGTAGCCCTTTAACACTCGCTGATATTTACCGCCAAACCGCCGCGGGAAGTTTCTTTATAGCGGGAAGACATATCGGCTCCCGTTCGTTTCATTACCCGGATAACGCGGTCGAGAGAAACAAAGTGGCTGCCATCTCCGCGCAAAGCAAGCCGGCAAGCATTGATGGCTTTGACCGCCCCCATCGCGTTGCGTTCAATACAGGGAACTTGCACCAAACCTTTGATTGGATCACACGTCAGGCCCAAGTTGTGTTCCATTCCGATCTCGGCCGCTTCTTCGACCTGACGGGGAGTGCCTCCACGGACTTCGGTCAACGCGCCAGCGGCCATGCTACACGCAACGCCCACTTCTCCCTGGCAACCCACTTCCGCACCTGAGATCGAAGCGTTCTTTTTGTAAAGCGACCCGATCGCGGCGGCGGTTAACAGAAACTGTTGAATCTTCTCCGGCGTCGACTCGGGGCAGAAACGATCGAAATAGCAGAGAACCGCCGGAATAATCCCTGCGGCTCCGTTCGTAGGTGCGGTAACGACACGTCCCCCGGCAGCGTTCTCCTCGTTTACGGCAATCGCGTAAAGATCGACCCAGTCGAGGATGTTCAGCGGATCGCGCATGTTCGCTTCCGGTCGACTGCACAGCGTGCGGTAAAGGCTTGGGGCTCGGCGACGGACGTTCAAACCGCCCGGCAAGATTCCTTCGTTTTGGCTACCCCGCTCGACGCACTGCTGCATCGTGTCCCAGATTTTCGTCAAGCCATCCCGGATGTCAGCTTCCGAACGGAACGCTTTTTCGTTTTCCAATGCAATCTGACTGATGCCGCACCCTTGCTCTTCCGCAAGTCGTAAAAGCTCAGCAGCCGAATCAAATGGAAACGGAACCGCCGACATCGGATGCGCAATCCCCTGTCCTGAGGCGCCTTCACGAACAACAAAACCGCCTCCGATCGAGAAGTACGTTTCCTCCAAAAGGGGCTGCGAATCGTCCGGCGAAGCAAACGCCGAAAACTTCAGCGTGTTGGGGTGCCCTGCCTGGAAGGTCTTGCGATGAAAAAGTAGGTCTTCTTTCTCGGTAAACGGAATGTTCCGTTGGCCAGCAAAGAGAAGTTGATGCTGCTCGCGAATGACTTTCAGCTTTTCCGCGACCGTTTCCGGTTCAATCTGATCCGGCACTTCTCCTTGAAGCCCCATCAGAACGGCGATATCGGTGGCGTGCCCAATACCGGTCAGTGCTAACGAACCGTACAAGTCGACTTGCACACGCTGAACATCACGGATCTGGTCTGAATCGGCCAGCGATTGCAGGAACATCTCGGCCGCGCGCATCGGTCCGACGCTGTGCGAACTGGAAGGCCCGATGCCGATTTTGAACAAATCGAACACGCCCACGAACGCCTGCTCGCCAGAAATATTCGACGATTCCGCGGTTTTGACCGACTTCGATGCCACAACAAATTCCTACAAAAAGCCAAGATGGCCGCCTGTAGTAATTGTGCTCTATCGCGCAGCATTCGGAAAGGGCATTTTCTCTTTCGAGCCGGAAGAAACGCTCAGGTTATCTCCCCAGAAATCGACTTTTCCGACTTGGCAATGCGTTAGGACAAAATGTCCTTCACCACATGGCCATGCACGTCGGTCAGTCGGAAGTACCGTCCCTGAAAGCGGTACGTCAATTTCTCGTGGTCGATTCCCAGCAGGTGGAGCATCGTCGCGTGCAAGTCATGCACGTGCATCGGGTTTTCGACCACGTTGTAGCAAACGTCGTCGGTCTTGCCGTACGTGAAACCACGTTTGATCCCGGCCCCTGTCATCCAAAGTGAGAAACAACGTGGATGATGATCTCGGCCGTATGTCTGTGCGTTGAGCGTTCCTTGGCAGTACGAAGTCCGGCCGAACTCGCCACCCCAGACGACCAGCGTATCTTCCAGCATGCCTCGCTGCTTCAAGTCGTTCACCAACGCCTTGGTAGGCTGGTCGGTATCGCGGCACTGACCAGGCAACTGCTTCGGCAACGTGAAGTGCTGATCCCAACCCATGTGAAACAGCTGCACGAAGCGGACATCTCGTTCGGCCAGGCGTCGTGCGAGCAAGCAGTTGTACGCGTACGTTCCCCGCTTCGTCACGTCAGGGCCATACGCATCGAGCACATGCTGCGGCTCGTCCGAGAAGTCGGTCAAGTCAGGCACCGACGTCTGCATACGATACGCCAATTCGTACTGCTGAATACGCGTGTGAATTTCAGGATCGCCGAATTCGTCGAGCTTCTTTTGATTCAGCTTCGCGAGATCGTCCAGCATACGTCGCCGGGCCGTCGGATTGAGCCCTTCCGGATTGCTCAAGTACAGCACCGGATCTCCGACGCTCATCAGCTTCACGCCGGCATAAGTCGACGGCAGAAAACCGCTGCCCCACAAGCGATCGTAAAGGGGCTGACAGTTGGGGCGTCCGGTACCGCGGGACACCATGGTGATGAATGTCGGCAGGTTTTGATTGATCGTCCCCAAGCCATAGTGCAGCCACGAACCAAAGCTCGGTCGGCCAGGCAACTGATGTCCCGACTGAAAGAACGTCATCGCTGGGTCATGGTTGATCGCTTCGGTTTGCATCGAACGAATCAAACACATGTCGTCCGCTAAGGAAGCAATGTGGGGGATCAGTTCGCTACCGATCTCGATGCCTGATTTGCCTTCCTGGGTGAATTTGTAACGCGAGCCTGCCAACGGGAATGACTTCTGCCCCGCCGTCATTCCCGTGACACGCTGCGTCATTTCGACAAAGTCGGATAGTTCTTTACCTTCGTTCTCGCGCAGCAGCGGTTTCGGATCGAACAATTCCTGCTGCGATGGCGCTCCACTTTGGAACAAGTAAATCACACGCTTTGCTTTCGGCGGTGTGTGATAGGCTTTCAATGCACCTGTCGGCTGCGTTAGCTCTGCCGACGTTTCCGCGTGGGCGTCTTTCCCCAACAGCGAGGCCAGTGCTGCGACTCCTACGCCGCTGGCCGAGCGGCCGAAGAAGTGCCGCCGCGTCATCATCATGCGGTTTTCGTTAGCTTCGTTATTCGATTGCATCGATAAGACTCCGTGAGCATGTCACGTGGGTAGGTATTGTGGCGAACGTCGCAACGCGGACAGCTATTCGATCGTGACAAATTCGTCCATGTTCAAAATCAAATGGGCCACCGCGGTTAGTGCGGCATGCTCCGCTGGATCGAACGACGCGTCCCGCGAGGTCGCTCCGACCGACAAAAGGGCCTCGGCATCCTTGGGATTTTCGCCATAGTGCTGCTTGAAATAGGTCAGGCTATCCAGCAAGATCGCCAACGTTTCGTCATCAACCGAACGAGCAAGCGCGAAGCGATACATTTCGGCAACGCGGTCGGCGTCGCTGTTGGCTTCCGACTGGAGTGCTCGCTGGGCGAGTTGCCGGGCACTTTCGACAAACGTCTTGTCGTTCATCAGTACCAAGGCCTGTAGCGGCGTGTTGGTCCGATTCGACCGAACCGTGCAGACTTCGCGGCTACCGGCGTCGAAGATTGTTTGCCGCGGCGGATTCACGGCCCGCTTCCAATAGGTGTACATACTTTTGCGATAAAGGCCTTCTCCTTGGTCCTCGCGGTAACGCACCCCTGCACTTGCCGCCACCGTGGACCAAAGTCCGGCCGGCTGATATGGCTTCACCGAAGCACCACCCACTTTGTCACTTAAAAGACCACTCGCTTGCAGTGCGATATCACGAATCGAATAACCATCGGCGCGGTACCGTGGGCCACGTGCGAGAAGGCGGTTTTCCGGATCACGCTCGTTCAGCTTGGGCGATTGTTTCGAGGCCTGACGATAGGCGGCGCTGGTAACCATCAAGCGATGCATCGCCTGCATATCCCAGCCAGATTCGATGAACTCGACCGCCAGCCAATCAAGCAGTTCCGGATGGCTCGGCATTTCTCCTTGCAGACCGAAGTCGTCGACCGTCTTCACCAACCCAGTGCCGAAGTGATCTTGCCACAATCGGTTGACAATCACGCGAGCGGTCAGCGGGTTTTCGCGAGAGACTAACCACTGGGCCAACTCCAAACGGTTGCCTGGCTGCGAAGACTCCTTCGTCGGCAGAAGCTCCTTGGGAACGCCTCGCGATAGCGGATCGTCCTTTACCGGATCGGTGTATTGTCCTCGATCCAGTAAATAGATCGGGGCCGGATCGCCGTCACGCTCGCGCATGATCATTACGCTAACCTCAGGCCCGGCCTCTTTGCGTAGCTGCGTTTCAGCCTTCTTCACGCTCCGTTCCGCGGCGGCCAAGACAGGATCGACCGTTTCGTAATACTTGGCGATTGCCTGCAGTTCTTTTGGCTGACGCTTCTCCGCCGGCTTGGCCAACGCTTTGCGTACTTCGTCGGTCAGACCATCCTCAGCACTCTTGCCCGCTTCGGGATGATCGGAGAAAGCGAACCTCGCTTTGCCGATCGCATGGTTGGCGAACTGGCTTTCAAAACGAAGCTGTACATTGAGTGTCGCGTCGTCGTCGAGCGTGATCGGTTCGGCGAAACGAATCGTCGCGGTGACTGCTTCCGGCTGAACGTCTGGACCGAAGATCGCCCAGCCTGTTTTAGGATTGTTGTCGAGGATGTTCTTAACTGGGTAGCTGTCCTGCTCGAACGTTGCCGTGGCAGACTTCAACGCGACCGGTGTCCCTTGGTACTGCACGATTACGCGAGACAAGACGAAGTTACCGTTCACACTGGGGGCCAGCTGTCTCGGCTTGGAAAATGCCGCGTCGGGAAGTGCTTCCAGCTGAATCGCCGTTAACGTCTTCAGCCCTGGCTTCAGCTGCACGTCGTAGACGATATCGCCTCCCTTTTTTCCGCCGGAGTAACGAACGGTGTTCTCTTTATCGACCACCAAATCGCCGTCCCCCGTTAGCTGGGCCGTTTGAACGGTGGCCGTTTGCCAGGCTACTTCATCGTTCGATGGCGAAGCATCGTACTCGCGGAGCCACTGCTTCATGCGCTCGTCGAGACCAGACTCGGCGGTTTCTAGCTGCTGCTTCGCTTCCGCCTGCTGGGCGAGCGTCGCAGCAGAAACCTTGGCCAATGGAGAACTGGCCGTCATCGTCGGATTGGCATTGATCCCGCGGCCAATTCCTTTTTCGCCAATGTTATTGAAGTAGCCGTAGAACTGGTAGAACTCGCGTTGGCTGAGCGGGTCGTACTTGTGGTCGTGGCACCGGGCACATCCCATCGTCAGGCCCAACCAAACCGTCGACGTCGTTTCGACACGATCAATCACGTTCTCGACAAGGAACTCCGCCGCGAGTGCTCCCCCTTCGGCGTTCTGTCGATGGTTTCGATTGAAGGCGGTCGCGAGCCGCTGCGAATCGGTTGCCTCCGGAAGCATATCGCCGGCCAGCTGCTCGATCGTGAATTGATCGAACGGCATGTTGTTGTGCATCGATTGAATCACCCAGTCACGCCACGGCCAATTGGTTCGTTCGTTGTCGTTCTGGTAGCCATCGGTATCGGCGTAGCGTGCCGCGTCGAGCCAGCGAAGAGCCTGGCGTTCGGCGTAAGCCATCGAGCCCATCAACTCGTTGACGGCTTCGCGATAAGCGGCCTCCGTCGGATCGGCCTGGAATTTTTCCTGCAGTTCCCGGGGTGGAAGCAAGCCGGTCAGCGTCAACGAAGCACGTCGCAGCAGCGTGGCTGGATCGGCTTCAGAGGTAGGCTGCAATTTTTCGGCGATGAGTCGCCGCGCAATAAATGCATCGATCGGGTTGGTGGACCACTCTTGGGACAGCTCGTTGGACCACCTTGCGGCGGAAAGATCGTTCTGCGGAACCTCCGGTCGCTGTGGTGCTTCAAAGGCCCAGTGCCGCTGGTACTCGGCCCCTTGCTTAATCCACAAGTCCAAGATCCGCTTTTCTTCTTCGGTCAGCGAACGGTTGCTGTCCGGCGGCGGCATCTGCGAGAACTCGTCGTCGCTATGAATTCGCGCATGCAGCTCGCTTGCCTCCAAATCGCCAGGCACCACAGCCGCATACCCCCCAAGATCCGCGAGGATGTTTTCCTGCGTGTCGAGACGGAACTCCGAATCCTGATTTGCGGCATCCGGACCATGGCAATGGAAACAACGGTCCGAGAGGATCGGCCGAACCTGACTGCGGAAGTCGATCTTTTCCTCAGCCGTAGCGGTCGAAATGAAGACCAAAACGATCCCCAAACCGAAAAGATGAAGGACTTTCTGCCCAAAATGGCATAAACTCAAGGTGGGATTCCTTATCGTGCTTCCCTGGGAAATCAGGAGGTAGGACACCATTCTACTCCCGATATGCCAACAACCTGCCGCGCATTTTTGTAAATGTCGATCGAGAAAAAGAAATACCGGCAGGTCGCTCGATCGTGGGGAGTAACTAGTTAGGTAATTCTGGTCGCAAAGGTCGCCACCGTGGAAAAAGATCGATTCCTGACTCTGTTTTTGAAGCATGAACGCGAGCTCGCCGGCATCGCGCGGGCTGCTTTGCCAGACTGGAATGCCGTGGACGATGTGCTCCAGGAAGCCAGCCTCGTCATGTGGCGGAAGATCGATCAGCTGCAAGCCGACGACGAATTCATCCCGTGGGCTCGGATGGTCCTGCGATTCGAAGTCCTCAAGTATCGCCGCAGCTGCAGCCGCGACCGCTTACTTTTGGACGACGATTTAGTCGCACTGATTGCCTCGGAAGCGGAAGACGATGCCACCGAGGTCGTTCAAGAGCAACGCCAAGCCATCCGCGCCTGTTTAGATAAGTTTCCGACCGAACACCGTAAGCTTTTGCTCGCCCCGTATACCCGCGACGAAGCCGTCAAAGAAATGGCAGAAGCGGCCGGCAAAACGGCCAACAGTTTATATAAGCGTTTAGGCAGACTTCGCGTCAAACTTCACGATTGCGTTCGCCTCCAATTGGCGGCTACCTCATGAGTCATTCATCGAATCAGCAAATTCACGAAGCAATCGAGCGTTACTTTCTCGATCCCAATTCGCTTACCCGCCAGGAACAAGCCGACTTGATCGATGCGCTGCGGGAAGATGCCGAGGCCCGAGCTCGGTTCCGACGCGCTGCTCAGATCGATGCCCAACTTCGTTACGAATCAAGCGGTGAAGAACCTCCAGTCGTTCCGCCACCGCATCGCTCGCCGGTATCGTCCCCGCTTTCCCGCTGGACGCTCGCGATTGCCGCAACTTTGTTAATAGCAGCATCGGTCGCGTATTGGAATTGGCCGCAAGCGAAGCCGATCGACTCCGATCCGATTGCCGGACCTACCCCGGAAGAGATTGCCCCAGACGTAACGCCAGCGACATCAACGGCGATTGCCATGCTGGATGTCGGCCACAATCAACACTTCGCGGAAGGCCTTGGCCCGGCAGGCAACGAGTTCTTCCCCGGCGATTACCATCTGACGGAAGGAGCTGTAACGCTCGACTTCCAAAATGGAGTGGCTGTTTCGGTGGAAAGCCCTGCGAAGTTCTCGATCATCGACGGCATGCATATGGAACTGCAAACCGGACGGGCCCGCGCCATCGTTCCGGAAACAGGGCATGGTTTTGTCATCGCCACACCGACGATGGAAGTCGAAGACCTCGGCACCGAGTTCGGTGTGTTTGTCGACGAACAACAAAACCAAGAGCTGCACGTTTTCGCCGGCGAAGTTCGCTTGAAACAGCCCAATCAAGCCTCAGAACTGCTCACCGAGAACTCGGCGTTGGCCTGGAATGCGGAGAGCCAACGACGTTCGATTTCGCCTGACGATCGCGCCTTTGCGACCAGCACGTCGATCGGTTATCGCCGCTGGCTCGATCATAGCCGCATGCTGCGTAGCGATCCTTCCGCCCTCTTTTACTTCGACTTTGAAACCGACTCGCGTGATAGCACCCAAGTCGTCAACCTGGCCGAATCGACGGTCGTGCCGGATGGCTTTCTCAATGGCGGCATCTGGGCCACCGGACGTTGGCCTGAGAAAGGGGCGTTGCTGTTTGAAAACCGCGGCGATCGTATCGAGCTCGACATTCCTGGCACCTATCACCAGGTCACCATCATGGGCTGGGTGCAGATGAATCGCTTCGATTACGCACTGCAGTCGTTGTTCAACACCATCAACTACGACCCCGGCGAACATCACTGGAACCTGCAACGGAATGGAGCTTACCGCATCGGTGTGAATTCGGAATATAACCACACCGCTCCGAAATCGATCCCGCAATTTCAGTGGACGCACGTTGCTGCGCAGCTCGACAGCGTGGCAAAAGAGTCGGTCTATTACATGAACGGCGAAGAGATCGCTCGGTACAACTGGAGCACCGGACGCGCCATTCGATACGGACCGAGCAGCATCGGCGCTTATGGTTACACCAACCGTCACGGCAAGATTGTCTTCGAGCGTGAACTGCGCGGCCGCATCGATGAATTTGGCTTATTCGGCCGCATTTTGTCCGCTTCAGAAATTCGTGAAGCGTACGAGGCTGGTAGAAACTTTCAATAGTTATTTAAGTCGTTTCGCCTGCGGAGCCATCAATCTCGAAAAATAAATGTACGATTTGACGTCATGCCTAGGCGTCGCCGGACACTATAGTTAGTTTAGTAGAAAACCCGCGCTTCTCATCTTCGATCTCCCACAGAATTACCCACCTCCGGAACAGAACAGTCGAACCTCGATAATTAGGATCCTATGCGAAACTTCATCCTGCCAGTTGTTGTCGGTCTCGCGTTGGCTTGGACCGGCCACATACAAGCTCAGTCGTTGAAATTGGAAAAGGGAGATCATATCTCCATCATCGGCAATAATACGGCCGATCGAATGCAACACCATGGTTGGCTGGAAACCTACATCCACGCGTTGCATCCGGAACATGATCTGACGTTCCGCAATTTGGCGTTCCCCGGCGACGAACTGAAACTGCGTCCCCGCGAGGACAACTTCGGCAGCCCTGATCAGTGGCTCGCGAAGAACGAAACCGACGTCGTCTTCGGCTTCTTTGGTTACAACGAAGCATTGAAGGGACCAGAGTCGGTCGACCTCTTCAAGAAGGATCTCGCCGAAACCATCGACGGCATGCAGGCCCAGAAGTACAACGGCGAATCAGCTCCGCAGGTCGTCATGTTCTCGCCAATCGCGCACGAGAATCTGTACAACCGCCATCTGCCGGATGGATCGAAGAACAACCCAAATCTGGCTTTGTATACCGAAGCGATGCAGCAAGTCTGCCAGGAAAAGGGCGTCTTGTTCGTCGACCTCTTCACGCCTTCGCAAAAGCTGTACGCCGACGCTGAAAAGCCGCTCACCATGAATGGCGTTCACCTGTTGGACCACGGCAACAAAGCAATCGCCCAAGTCATCATTCCGCAGCTGTTCGGCCAAGAGGCTCCTGCCGATTCGGATGCAATCGCCAAGCTTCGCGATGTCGTACTCGACAAGAACTACTATTGGTTCAGTCGATATCGCGTGGTCGACGGTTACAACGTCTTCGGTGGCCGCTCGAAACTGGCCTGGTTCGGGCAGTCGAATGCTGACGTCATGCTGCGTGAAATGGAAATCTTCGACGTCATGACCGCCAACCGCGACAAGCGGGTTTGGGCCGCTGCCCAAGGGGGCGATCTGGAAGTCAAAGACGACAACATCCCCGAAGAACTGATTGTGAAGTCGAACCGCGAAGGGGATATGGCCGACGGAAGTTTCTCGTACCGAACCGCCGAAGAAGGCCTTGAAAAACTGAAGCTGCACCAAGACTTGGAAGCGAATATCTTTGCTTCCGAAGAGATGTTCCCCGAACTGATCAACCCTGTGCAACTGGCCGTCGATCCTAACGGGCACATGTACGCTTCGGTCTGGCCAAGCTACCCACACTGGAACCCCACCGAACCACGTCTCGATCGGATAGTTTGCCTGCCGGACGATAACGGCGACGGTGTCGCGGATCGCTGTGTGGTCTTCGCCGACGAACTGAACAGCGTGACCGGTTTCGAGTTCTGGGGAGGCGGGATGCTTGTCGCCGCGCTGCCGGAACTATGGTTCCTGAAAGATACCGACGGCGACCTCAAAGCCGACGTAAAGATCCGCGTTCTGCAAGGGCTTTCCAGTGCCGACTCGCACCATTCGGCCAACGCTATGGTGCTCGGCCCCGATGGTTGGCTCTATTGGTCTCGCGGTGTCTTTAACGTCGCCACCATGGAAACCCCAACGCAAACTTACCGATCTACTCGGACCGGCGTCCATCGTTTCAATCCTCGTACGTTCGAGATGGAATTCCACTTCCCGATCGGTCCGAATCCGCACGGTGACGTCTTCGATCAATGGGGTTACCAGTTCGCCAACGATGGCACGTCCGGCACCGGATCGTACGTCAACATCGGCAAAGGGATCGGCAATAAACAATGGTTCGATAAGCGTGTTCGTCCCGTCGCTGCGACCGGATTGATCGCCAGCAGCCACTTCCCGGAACATCTGCAAGACAACTTCCTGATCTGTAACTGCATCGGTTTCCTCGGCGTGTTGAATCACGAGATCGAGTACAACGGAGCCGACATCCGTGCCAAGGAAGTCGAACCCATCCTGGTCTCGTCCGATCCCAACTTCCGACCGAGCGACGTCGAAATCGGTGCCGATGGTGCCCTGTATGTCGCCGACTGGGCCAATGCTTTGATCGGGCACATGCAGCACAACATGCGTGACCCGAACCGCGATCACCAGCATGGACGCATCTTCCGCGTCACGGCCAAGGATCGTCCACTGTTGACTCCCGTTCGCTTGAAAGACAAGCCGCTGCCGGAAGTCCTCAGCGCGTTCTACGCCAAGGACAACGCCACACGATATCGTGCTCGTATCGAACTGAGCGGGCGCGATTCGGAAGAAGTTCAGTCCGCGATCGCAACGTTCGTGGCCGACAAAGACGTGCAAAACCCAGCCGACGCCATGGCAATGCTCAATTGCTTGTGGGTGTTGGAAGAACATCGTCTGCCGAACATCGAACTGGTCAAAACGGTGGCTAAAGCAAGCGAACCACGCGTGCGTGCTGCCGCCATCCGAACGCTCGGCCACTGGGCCGATTCGATCGAAGGCTGGGAGCCCGTGTTGCTCGACGCCGCCCAAGACGACTCGCCGCTTGTCCGAGCTGAAGCGATCAAGTCGGCCGTTGCGTTTACCGGTCCTGCTGCAGCCGAAGCAGTCTTCGAGGCCGCTTCGCACGAGATGGATCCTGAACTGACCAAAGTTCTGCAGTACGCTCAAAGCCAGATCAACGTCGACAACATGTTGGCCGAAGCCATTCGCTCTGGCCGGAAGCTTTCCCCTGCCGCGACCAGCTACGCGCTGCAGAAGGCCAGCTCCGATCTGCTGCTGAAAATGGATCGCACTCCAGCCGTCTATGAAGCGATTCTCACGCGTGGGGGTATCGCCACCAAGCCGCGGATGGAAGCGATCGCCGCGTTGGCTTCCACCAACAATCGTTCCTCGCTGGACGAATTGGTCACGTGGATTTCGACCGCCGAAGGGAAGAACCTGCCGAGCTTGAACGATCTGGCTCGTCTGCTTCCGCAAACTGGCAAAGCTGACTTGGCCAAGTCGCACTCGCAGTTGGCCAAGCTGGCTTCGACGACCAGTTCCCCTGTCGTTCGCCGCGCCGTTTACACCGCGTGGATTCAAAGCGGCGGAGCGGAAGCGGCCTGGCAACATGCGACGCAGTCCCCTGCCCTGCTGGCCGATCTGCTAAACAGCACCCGTTCGACCAACAAGTCGGCCGAAGCGGCTTCGCTGTATGCCAAGATTCGCCCGCTGATGTTCGAGCTGCCTTCGAACCTGCGTCCGGAAAGTGGTTCAACGGTCACCGAAGGGCCTGCCGTGGCGTTCGACTACTACGAACCAGCTCCGGCCAAGAACGTGGCCATCGAAACGTTGAACGCAACCAAGGCGACGTTCTCTGGCCGTATGGACAACTTCAACAAGTACGTTCCCAAGGGCAAGCAGGATGTCTTCGCGACGAAGCAAACCGCTTCGATCATGATCCCTGCCGCTGGCGAATATACCTTCTTCATTACGTCCGACGATGGTTCGCGGATGTATGTCGATGGCAACTTGCTGATCAACAACGACGGCCTGCACGGCATGGTCGAAAAGAACGGCAAAGCCAGCCTCACCGCAGGTCCGCATGAAATCGTCGTCACCTATTTCGATAATGGTGGCAACGATGGACTACGAGTCATGTGGGCAGGCCCAGGTATCAAGAAGCAGGCCATCCCCGCTTCGGTGCTTCGCGCCGCGGGGAACGTCGACCTTCGTATCGCCGCCATTCAAGCCATCTCGGCATGGCCTGGTCACGAAGAGCCGAAAGCGGCTGACTTCGCCAAGCTGACCACGATCGAGCCGCTACAGTCGGCCGGTCTGACCGCACTGACGACATTGTCGCCGAAGCTGGTTGCCGAAACGCTTCCCGCCGACAGTCAGGCCACCGTGCTGACGACGCTGCTTGCCAAAGCCAGCGAAGCTTCGCCGGTTGAAAAGCAAACCAAGCAGTACGCCAAGCTGCTTAGCCTCGGCGAAGCACTTGTCGCCAAAAGCATGGCCGAGAACAGTGGTTCGCTCAATCGCCAACTGGTCGATCTGCGGAACAGCATTCCTGTGAAGGCCGATCCGAAGGTCATGGCAATGGGCAAGGAAATTTTCCTTCGCGAAAGCCACTGTGCCACGTGCCATCAACCCCATGGCCAAGGGATGCCGAATCTTTACCCACCGATCGATGGCAGCCTCTGGACGACTGGTTCGGAAGATCGCCTGATCTCGATGGTACTGGACGGCATGCACGGCACCATCGAAGTGAAAGGGAAGACTTACAGCAGCCCTCCACTGCCACCGATGACCGGTTTCCGTCAGCTGCTCAACGACGAGGAAATTGCCGCCGTGCTGACTTACGTGCGGAACTCGTGGTCGAACCGAGCGAAGCCAGTCGAAGCGTCGCAAGTCGCGAAAATCCGTGCGATCGATCGCGGTGACGCAACGTTCTGGCACGTCAACGACTTGATGGCCAAGTACCCGCTGGAAGATGGCCGCAAGCCGATCGAAGCGACCGGCGACAGCTGGGTACCGAAGTTCGTCAAGCAGTGGACGTTTGAAGATCTCGATCCGAAGAAGGTCGCCGCCAAGAAGCGAAATTTCGTCGTCGGTCAGGTCTACTTCAATCGCCTCGGTTGTGCCCAGTGTCATAAAATCGGAGAAGTGGGTGGCGACTTCGGCCCCGATCTGACCCGGTTAGGCAAAAAGAAGGCCACCGCCGAGCATGTCTTGGAATCGATCGCCGATCCGGCCAAGAAGATCGACGACAAGTACAAGATGCAAACCGTCCTGACGATCGACGGCAAAGTGATTTCCGGAATGGCAATTGCCGATCGACCAGATCGCCTAGTCCTGATCACCGATCCGGAACAGCCAGACAAACCAGTCACGATCATGAAGGAAGATATCGAAGAACGGTCCAACACCGCTTCGACAATCATGCCTGGCGGAATGCTGAACTGGCTGACCGAAGAAGAGATCTACGACCTGACCGCCTTCGTCCTTGCTGGCGGAGACGAAAAGGACAAGCTGTTCCAAGACAAGTAACCCTTGCCCGAACAGCCCCGATCCAACGCAAATCCCTGCCGCAGCCCAAGCTCGGCAGGGATTTTTTATGTGGGCGATCGAAATTGATTCGTTTCAGATCGCAGGAGGTTTTAGCCACAGAGGACACAGAGATCACCGAGGGAAGAGTGTTGGATCAATCGTTTGTCGAATGGTGGCTAACAAAAACGAATCGGGTAGCCCGGTTTGCTTGCAAACTGGGGAGGCGAAGCCGAACGGAGGTCTTAGCGTACGGCTAACGTTGCTTGGAAACCTCTCGTCGCATCGGTTCGTCCTACCAGGCCGAGTTCAAACGGTGGACTTCCAGCGAGTCAATCTTCACCACTCCGGGCGACTTGATCGACAGCGTCGTTTGCTTCGGATCGATCTCAGCGTTGAACGTGGCAACGTACTCGCCATCGTTGGTGAAGAGCTCGATCGATGCGCGATCGACTAAAACGCGAAGCTTCACCACGCCGTCGACAACAGGAGCTGGCACTTGATGTCCCTGGTAATCGACCTGGCCGTCTTGGAACATCAGCTGCTGCCCACGCAGATCGATCAGCAGTTGGGTCTTCGCGTCAGCCTCGAAAGCGATTTGAAAATCGATCAGCTCAGCCTGGAAGTTCTCCAGCTTCGCGGCGGCGGCTTGCACGTCGGTTCGCTCAAGCGTGAGTCCTTCGCCGTACAGCTTTTCAATCTCTTCGATCGGCCAACGAAACAGCTTGACGCCGTCGGCAGTGGTCTTTAGCTGCATCGTTTGCGGAAAGCTCATCTGCTGATGAAACGGCATATTTTCGCGACGAAACGGAACGTTTTCGCCCCGCATCCACCCGATGATTACCGCCCGATCATCCGGGCTGTTGTTGAACGTCTGCGCGGCATAAAAGTTGGGGCCATAGTCGCCACGATGAACCACTTTGTCGGTGGTGAACTGCTTGCCGTCGAAGTCGCCCACTTCGTATTCAAAACTGGCATCGTACAAAACCCACTTTTTGTTGTTTTCGTCGCCGTCGATCGGCAGCTCGATCAAGTCCATGCATTCGAAGACCCAGTTACGATCAAACTGGCTGACTTCCGTCCAGGTCTTCAGATCGTCTGAGTTAAAGAAGAGCACGCGGCCAGGCTCTGCTCGCTTGACCCACAACACCATCACCCATTTTTGCGAAGGTTCGTGCCAGAAGATTTTGGGATCGCGTTCGCCGTCGTCGTACCCCTGATTCGGGACAACCGCTTTCCCTTCGTCCCACAGCGTGAACGTCCGGCCCTTGTCGTTGCTGTAGGCAAGTGCCTGATAAAACGGACTGCGTGCGAAGGTAAACGCAGCGACCAACGTCTTGTTATCCCCCTGCTGAACGCCGAGGCTGTTGTTGTGATCGACCACCGCAGTGCCAGAGAAAATGGTCCCTTCGTCATAAGGCAAGATCGCATGTGGCAGCTGCTTCCAGTGCACCATATCCTTGCTGACGGCGTGCCCCCAAGTCATGTTTCCCCAAACGGTATCGACAGGGTTGTGCTGAAAGTATAGGTGATATTCACCGTCCAAATAGACCATACCGTTAGGATCGTTGAGCCAGTTTCGCAGCGAAGTGAAGTGAAATTGCGGCCGATAAGTTTGGTCGTAGCCGACCTCTTCGTACGACGCGAATGTCTTGAGGTTTGGCCCTTTGAAGATATCTTCGGCAGGTCGTCCCTGCTTTTCGTCGCTGGCTCGGATGTCGTCCACGTTGATGTGTCCCCATCCCCCGGTGCGTTGATCGACGATCTGCAAAACGCCAGACTTTCCTTGCATGTCTTGCACATCCCAGTAAACACGTTGCAGGCGTTCCGATCCGCCAGGCTTCCGATTGGGCCCAGTCGCCGTGCGAACGACTTGCCCATCGACCAGCAGATTCAAACAGGTCTCTTCCTCGTAGCCACCGCCACCAATCAGAAAGGTGATGTAGCGACGATTCAGCTTAATGGCTGGCGAAGTCAACGTACCGGTCGATTTGTCGCCCTCAAAAAAGCTGTTGACCAACCGCTTTCCTTGAAAGCCGCTGACCGCCATCTGACCAGGCAAGCTACCCATTGCAGGTTGCGTGCCGAACGCGTTGCCTTCGACGGTCCAGTCACCATAAGAAGCTTGCTCGAAGTCGGCGAGGATCAAGTCGCTTCGCTCAGCATCCTTCGCAAAGACCAAACCGACAGGAAGCAGCCCTGCCAAGAGACCAATAAGAGCAAACCAGTAGCAAGAGCGAGGCATCGATGAACCTGGGGCTGAGGGGGAGAGAGAATGGCCGAAAGAAGGCCATTCATTTCAAGCGACGGCAGAAATCGCTTTAGCGACTTCAATTATAACGAAGTATGCGCACAGTCTACAACAACTTTACGCGACTTATTCACCAAACGATCGCCCACGTACCCAAAGCATCCATCAAATCGAGGGGGCCTGACTCGAAAACAAGGGCCGACCGTTTTCCGTTGGCAGCATAACAAAACAAACGCCGAAGGATACCTTCGGCGTTTGCGAGTTGTCGAATTGTTCGGAAATCTCAAGCGACTTAAACTTTTGCCGCATCGGGAATCTCAAATCCCTTGCGGTTTTTGTCTTTCAGCAATGCATTGGCAGCTTCCGCATGATCGCCGGTGTGGCGTTCCGACTTCGGATCGAACGTTAGCATTGGCCCAACAGTGTACTTGGCACTGTCTTTCACGCCGACGCCCTTATCCATGATTTCGTGAAGACGACCGAAGTGTTCTGCCGCGTCCGCGTTGTCACCGAACTTGCCCGCTTTGGCGTTGAACGGAACCTCTTCGCCCAAGCGGTACGAGTTGTTCATCAGGTGTCCCAGGACGCATGCGTAATGGGCATCCTTCACGTTACCGTTGGCCATGGCCGGATCGTTCGCTCGCACCGCGGCAATGAAGCTACCCCAGTTGCCGCCGGGGGTGACGTCGCCGTGGCCGGTACTGACTTTTTCACCCTTGTCGCTGCCTTTGGGATAGTACATACCACGCACGATTCGACCACCATCTTCGAAGTAATATTCGTTTTCGATCTGACGTTCGTATCCTTTGTAGTTCACGTTTCGCACGTTGAAGAAGACATACTGGCCATTGGGATACTCGGCCATGGCGAACATTGTGTTCGGTGTTTCGCCTTGGTCGTCCCATTGGAAGCGGCCGCCGATTGCCATCGCGCGAACGGGATGGGTTTGATCTTTATCGATCGCCCAGCGAGCGACATCGAGTTGGTGCGTGCCCTGGTTGTTGAGGTCGCCGTTGCCGGTTTTCCAGAACCAGTGCCAGTTGTACGGATGGTAGTTGCCGTGGAATTCAGCGATATCGGCAGGACCGCGCCACAGATCCCAATCCAGTTGCTCTGGCGGCTGCGAGACCGACTTGTCTCCGATGCCGCCGCGTGGCTTGCAGCAGTAGCCGTACGAGATTTTCAGCTTGCCCCATTTGCCAGATTGAATCGCTTCATGCAAACCGGCAATCTTGGAATCGCTTCGTCGCTGCGTACCATGTTGCACGACGACGCCATACTTATCTTGTGCCGCGACCGCGACACGCCCTTCGGCGACGTCATGACTCATCGGCTTTTCGACATAAACATGCTTGCCCGCTTGCGCCGCTTGGATGGTCATCAGCGAATGCCAGTGGTTCGGTGTGGCAATCGAAATGGCATCGAGATTAGGATCGTCCAACGCTTCGCGATAGTCGCGGACGCCTTTGACTTTGAACTTGCCGTCCACTTTGTCTTGGACCGCTTTAACCGTTTTCGCGAGAACTTTTTCATCCGGATCGATCAGGTAAGCGATCTCGACGTTATCTTGCCCCAACCAACCATCGATGTGATTGCGACCACGGCCATTGAGACCTGCGACGGCAATACGGACGCGATCATTCGCCCCTTGCACGGCCCCAGAAGCGGCAGTTCCCGTCAGGATCAGTCCAGCACCAGCAGCGGTCGACTGAAGAAACGTTCGACGATTGAAAGACGACATGGAATGCTCCATTGAAGAGAAATGTTGGCAGGTCGTTCATGCGTGCAAGCATGTTCAAAGTAAGTGAGACGTATTCTGACGGTTTCATGTACGCCCGTCAAATTTCATGATCTGCGCATTAGCATATACCCAAGGGTAAAATTAGCCCGAATAGCATGTTTTTCGATTGACGCATCACCAAAAATCGATCTAACATAAGGGCTCCCCACCTTTTGGGAGCATGCGTGCTTCCTCTCAGCCCTCCTTTACCCCTGCCGCGTGATGATGATTCGACAGCTCGCCTGTGTCGCTTTCTCGCTATGGATCTGCAGTTTCGCACTGCGTTCACTCGTCGCGGCCGAAGCGTCGCCTCCCAACTTTCGCGATTCCGTAGGTCCTTACATCCAAAAGAATTGCGTTCACTGCCATGGCCCCGATTCGCAGCAAGGGGACTTTCGCGTCGATACGCTTTCGGAAGATGTCGGCGGTGGCGATTCGGTCAATCGCTGGCGCGAAGTGATGGAGAAGATCAACAGCGGCGAGATGCCCCCGGAAGACGAGCCCAATCGTCCCTCGGCCGAGGAAGGGGCGAAGATCGTGGAATGGCTGGCCGCTCGAATCGAGGAAGGTCGATCGGCGCGAATGGCCAAGCGTCAGCCAGTTTCGTTTCACCGACTAACACGTACCGAATATGCCAACACGGTGGAAGACCTGCTTGGCGTTCGTTACGGTGTTGCCGACCCCGGCGGTCTCAACGAAGACGCCGAGTACCACGGCTTCGATCGGATAGGCTCGGTCCTTTCGCTGTCCGCATCGCACATCGAAAAGTACTACGCTGCGGCCCAGGAAGTTCTCGATCAGGCCTATCCCGACAAGCCTGTCGAAAGCACCATCCTTCGCAAAACGGCCCTCGATCTCCGCGGCGGTCCCAGCAACGAGCAACGCAAGGAACTGGAAGAGCAAGGACTCGCCGATAAAGTCCGCGTCGACATGTGGCCTGGCCATCGCCTGCAAGGGGGTCGCCCTGGGCCCAAGGGAGAGATGATTAACAACGGCGGCTACTTCAAAGTCCGCATTAAAGCCAGCGGCATGAAACCGCCCGGGGGTAGAGCCCCTCACCTGACGCTCTATGCGGAGAAAATCGATCGACTCATTTTCGAGCAAGACATCCTTGCTCCCGAAGACGAACCGATTGTTGTCGAACATATGTGCTATCTTCCACCTCGCACGACATCGTTCGATCTTACCAACGATGTGCCTGGCCCTTCCAATTTACCTCGCTCTGGTCGCTCCGGAAGAACGCCCTTCTTCAGCCTCAAAGAA
This sequence comes from Bremerella sp. TYQ1, assembly GCF_020150455.1. Lineage (NCBI taxonomy): Bacteria > Pseudomonadati > Planctomycetota > Planctomycetia > Pirellulales > Pirellulaceae > Bremerella > Bremerella sp. TYQ1. The sequence goes on along the minus strand of NZ_CP083740.1, from coordinate 6,210,159 downwards.
GGACGCATTCCTTGGCAAATCAAACTGACGGACGAAGAAGGTGTACCGCTTTATCCCTTCCTGATCATCGATTGGGTTGAATGGGAAGGTCCCATCATTCCCGATGATGTCCGAGCCAAGCGAGCCCTCTTCATGCCCGACGATGCGGCACCGCGTGAGGAAGTACGAGCATCCCTGGCCAGGTTCTGCGAGGCTGCGTTCCGACGGCCTGTCGCTACCGATGAAGTCGATCGTTATTTCGCGATTGCCGCAGCGGAGCTTGAGTCAGGCACTAAGATGCGCGACGCCCTGAAAACCGCGATGCTGGCAGTGATGTGCTCGAAAGACTTCTTGTTCCTAGTGGAAGGCAATGCGAATGAACCGGTCACGACGCTGAACGACTTCGAGATCGCCAATCGCTTGTCGTACATGCTTTGGAGCACGATGCCGGATGACGAGTTGTTTTCGTTGGCAAAAGCAGGAAAGCTTCGTGACAAAGCAGTTCTTAAGCAGCAATTCGATCGCATGCTGCACGACCCTCGTGCCGAAAAGTTCAGTTCCGAGTTCCCTCGACAATGGTTGCAGCTCCACAAGCTTGGCATGTTTCCGCCCGATAAGACGCTCTATCCGGATTACGATTCGCACTTAGAGCGAAGCATGCAAGGCGAAACGACGGCCTTCTTCGCAGAGGTGTTGAATCAAAACCTGAGCTTGGGTGAGTTCCTCGATTCCGACTGGACGATGGTCAATCCACGTCTGGCAATGCACTACGAAATTTCTGACATCGAAAAAGACGAGTTCCAACGCGTTTCACTTGACGAGGAAGACCATCGAGGCGGACTTCTAACGCAAGCGGCCATTCTTTCGCTTACGTCGGATGGCACGCGGCACCGCCCTGTCCATCGAGGCGTGTGGGTGATGGAATCAATTTTTGGAAAATCGCCTCCTCCCCCGCCAGCGAATGTTGATCCGATCGAACCGAACCCGGTTGATTCTCCCAAAGCGACCATTCGCATGAAGCTGGAAGCCCACAAGCATGACGCCAACTGCGCGGCTTGTCATCGCAAAATCGATCCCCTGGGATTGGCCTTCGATAACTTCGACGCAATCGGCCGTTGGCGAACCGAAGAGGTCGTCCAGAAAGGAACTGGGGCGAACCCCAAAGTTGACGCCAGCGGAGTTCTTCCGGACGGGCGAACGTTTGCGGGGCCGAAGGAATTTCGTCAGCTGCTGAGTTCCAATGTGGATCAATTCAACGATACGTTTATCAAGAAGCTTGCCACCTATACGCTTCGTCGCACCATGACGGTGGACGATCGAGAAGATCTCGAAGCGATCGCTGCCGAAAGTCAGGCCAGCGACTACCGCGTGCGAGATCTTCTAGAAACGTTTGTTCTGTCGGACCTTTTTCAGAAACGGTGACCCATGGCCTACTTCAACTCACGACGATGGAAGATCAACCGCCGACACGTCCTGCGGGGCCTGGGTGCCAGCATGGCGTTGCCACTTCTTCAATGCATGGATCCCAGTCAACTTCTGGCCGAACAAAAAGCGGTCGAAGCCGATGGCAACGCCAAGCCGAAGCGAGCCGTTTTCATTTACGTCCCCAATGGCGTGAATACGCTGACATGGCAGATTCAAAATGCCGGGGCCGAATATGAATTGTCTGGTCCGATGAAATCGCTGGAAGAGCATCGTCAACAGATCACGCCGATCAGTGGACTGCACCATCCCAACGGTTTGGGGCAGGCTCACGAATGCGACAAGATCTGGCTTACCTCGGCAAAGATCAGCCAAGAGGGCGGAGCGTTTCGCAATTCGGTTTCAGCCGATCAACTGATGGCGGAAGCCACGTCGCGACATACGCGTTTTCCTTCGTTAGAACTGGCCGTCACCGGAGGGACGCTGGCCTGGTCGCGTGACGGGATCCCTTTGCCAGCCGAGCGACGCCCGAAAGCGATCTTCGATCGATTGTTCGGCGAAGAAAAAGGTGGCCTCGAAGTCGCCAAGAAGAACCTTAATCGCCGAGGGAGCGTGATCGATGCCATCCTGGAAGATGCCAAAGACTTCCGTGGTAAGATCGGCACCGAAGATCGCAACAAGCTGGACGAGTATCTGCACGCAGTTCGTGACGTCGAGCTTCGTACGCAGCGTTCGTACGATTGGCTGGAAATTCCCAAGCCAGAAGTCGCCGCGGAAACCAAAGCGAAACTGACACGCAACATTCCCAACACCGACGCTGGCGACTTATATCGCACGATTTACGACTTAATGGTCCTGGCGCTGCGTACCGACATGACGCGCGTGATTACCTGCATGAGCGGCAGCGAAAGCAACGGTCTAGCCATTCCTGAGATTGGTGTGGCCCAGACGCGTCACGAGCTTTCGCATCACAATGGTGACCCAGAACAGTTGCGTCGTTTGACCGAAACCGACACGTTCCTTGTTCAGCAATTCTCGTACTTCCTGAATCGTTTGAAGTCTTACCAGGAAGATAACGAAACATTGCTCGACCGTACCATGGTTCTCTTTGGCAGCGGCATGGCTTACGGCCACAGTCACGGAAATGCCAACTTACCAATGGTTCTCGCTGGCGGATCATCGATGGGCTTCCAGCATGGAAAGCATATCGACTTCAATCTGCCGAGCCTCGGTCAATACAACATGGACGAAGCGAAGAAGCATTACCAGGTTTGCTCACGCCCCGTCGACAGCGATGCATTGCTGAGCAACTTGCTGCTGACGATGGTCCAGCGAATGGATGTCCCTGTCGATCGATTCGGCGATAGCCATCGTGTCATGAACGAGTTGTTGGGGTAATTAATGCGATACGTAAAATTAGCTTCGGTATTGCTGCTGGCGTGCGTCGCTTCGCCAGCATTCGCCCAACAAGACTTTCGCACCGATGCCAACAACGACGAAAAGCTTCCCTGGTTTCAAACCGTTCCCGGAGAGTTTCCACCGGAAGGTTCCGCCCATTACTTCTCGGGTGAACTAGTCGGGAAGGATCATATCCATCGAACGGCGACGCTTCGCGTATCGCGTACCGATGCCCAGCGACGCAGCCACTGGGACTTGCCAATCAACATACGGCTCCTTCCTTATGGCTCGCTCTCTTACCATGGTGCGCCTGCGGCGTTGAAGGACATTCCTATCGGAACGCATTTGCATGGCTGGTTCTACGTCAAAGACGAAGGGGAAGAAACGCGTTCTATCTTCTACAACCGCAAAAGCATCGAATCCGATTTCACGAAGGCATTTCGGCTGGAAGATGACTTCTCGTACTACCAAAACAAGAAGCAACTATGGACGGTCGATCGTATCGATCTTGATTCGATGAAACTAACTCTTACGAGTGCCCCCAAGGATCAAAGCGACAGCGAAACTATCGAGCTCGATTTGAATCCGGCAACTCGTGTTTATCTTGGCAAGCAAATTGGTACGCTGAACGATTTAGCACCGGGCCAGAAGGTTTTGTTCAACCTGACTTGGGCGACACTCTACGGGATTGGACGTTGTACGGACTTGTGGCTCGATGAAGAAAGCCGCCAAGTCGCCTCGGGTCAGCAGTTGGCTCAACATCGCCTTCACCAGAAAGACCGAGGCCTGGCTGGTATTATCGACGCCGTTGATAACCAGAAACGCATTCTTACCGTCACACTTTTTGGTGGAGTCGATCCGGCGCTGTTAGACGACCTCCAAGTGAAAGCTTCGGCCGCTGTCGTTGTTAGCGAACCGACGTTGCAAATTTACGATCAAGTCAACGATCGCAAATCTGGCCCGATTCTAAGCAAGACCGATGTCGCTCCTAAGCCGGGGAGCAGCGGAGTGCAAATCCAAGTTCAACCGTCGCTGCTGCTGGAAGGTTATCGACCTGGGCGGATCGTCCGCATTTTTCCTTCCAGCTGGCCAGTCCAAACGCTTCCGGAAGAAGAAACATTGTGGCCAGAACGTGACTAAGCTTTCGAGGTTTAGTCACCCAATGCTCTACTCGGCTTGTTGTACAACGATTAGCTTATCAACGAGAAAAGCCCCGACAATGCGAGGCTTTTCTTCTATTTTGTCTGTGTGGGGAATCACCGCGTAACAGCTACGGCTGCATCTCGATATCGAAGCTATTCTCACCTGCTCCGATGGAAACCGACAACGGTGTCGTCTGATGCGAACGATACTTCTTCGGGATGTTGTCCATCTCTTTCAAAACCATCCCAGGCTCAGAGTTCGGAGGGGGATTGGGGTCGGTAATTTCAGGAGGAAAGACGACGACCTTATATTCGCCCGGTGGCAAGCCTCCCTTATGCGTCGTGGCCAGGTATGTGCCATCCGCTTGAATCTCGGTATCAATCCGCACGCCTGTTTCATAGTTCACGATCGAAACCATCCCGTCATCAAGCGGTGTTCCTTTGTAGGAAACCGTACCAGACAACTTACCCGCGGGATCTGCAGGATCGTTGCACCCCAGAGCCCCCGCAAGAAAAGCGATTCCCAGCAGGGCTCCGATCCATCCTTGTGATAATCCATTGAATTTCATTGGTCTTCAAAACCTTTCAGGAGAAGCGGATAAGTTACGGAATCGTAACGACATTACCGTCGTCTCGATTGGCAAGGTTTCGAAGCAATGCCAGTTGGGTCGTCTCTGGCAAAAAGTGAACGCTTCCGTCGAGGAACAAGAACTGAGCGCCACCAGGATGCTCTGAATTGATTGGGTTATTACAGCGATCGTTCCCCATCGTGGCACCGTTGTAGGTGTTTGTTCCAATCGGCGAAACAATTGTTGTGAAGTTGTAACAGCGACGACTGTGGTCGTGCCCGCTGTACCAGGTATCGGCACCGTTGGGTGATGTCGCATAATTCTTGCCCATCTGGAAACCGCTGTTTCGGCTATTGCGAGCGTCGACAATCGCGCCGCTGCTGTTAAATGTCCGTCCCGAACTCTCGCCGATAAGTAACGTATTGGACGTGCCATCTGTCGCGTCACGGAAACCATGTACCGTATTGGGAACTAGCATGCCCCCACCGCACACAAGCCCCATTTGTGTGTTATTCGGATCGCATGTTGAGTGGCCTTCAGCGCCAGCGATCGGAATGTAGTCGGCGATCACAATGTCGGTCCCTTGCTGATTGGTCACATCCGGCAAAGCGCTCGACGGACAATTGATCCATACCGGATTGAAATCGGCAAATGCTGCACGCGTTGCCGCGGAACTGGTGCTCGTGCTACCCAGCCAGAACCATTGCATCGCAGGAATTCGATCGTAGACATTGCCTGCTTCCATATACGGCAAAATATGAACCCAGGACGAGTTGCCATGTCCAGTCAATCGAAGTGACCCCGGCGGCAACGTGTTGACCGTATCGTGATAGTTATGAAAAGCCAGCCCGACCTGCTTTAGGTTGTTCGAGCACTGCATACGACGAGCAGCCTCACGAGCTTGTTGTACGGCCGGCAATAACAGTGCGATAAGCACTCCGATAATGGCAATCACCACCAGGAGTTCTACTAGGGTGAAACCTCGCTTGAGGTAAGAAAAGCGATAAGACACGGAACCTCTCCCGACAATGAAGCGCCTAGATTTTTGCGATTTTTGTTAATATATTTCAACCAACCTCCTGTTTCAATCCGTAACAAAGCCCCAAAGGTATGCTATCCTCCATAATGCCTTTTGGTCTGGTAACTGAAGTTTCGGATTGTATGCCTACCCTGAGGCACAAGCCGGCCGTCCGATCACCGTGGTATCGATACGCTATATTTTGAAGAATCGCCGGATCGCGCGAAAAGCTTCTCGCGAAACTTCAAGATGTGAAATGACCGATACAAAGTCTGCTGCCATGTTTGCTCGAATTGTCTTCTCGCTTTTCGCCTGTCTTACTGTTCTGCCAACGCTGGCGATTGCGGAAGAATTCCTGGTCGTCTCAGACATTCACTTCAAGCCGTTTGCCGACTTGAACCAGAAGCAGTTTCGAGTGCTGCAAGATCTTCCTGCCGAGCACTGGCCGGAGTTTTTGCTGAAACGAAACGACACACCCAGCCGTCCAGGCAGCGACAGCAATTTTGCTCTCATGAGTTCTGCGTTAGATGCAGCGAAGAAGAGAGTGCCTGATCCAGCGTTTATTCTTTATCCAGGCGACTTTATTGCCCACCATTGGCAAGAGGATTACGACCAACTTGCGGATGAATCGATCGCCGAGAATCCGAAGGCGTATCGCGAATTCACTATGACGGCCATCGAAGTGATCGCCATCGAATTCAAAAAACGTTTTCCGAAGACTCCAGTGATCGCAACACTTGGGAACGATGACTCATTTTGTGGCGACTACTGGATCCAACCCAATGGTGATTTTCTGACCCGTTTCGCCCAGACCTGGCATCCGATGCTTGACGACGCTCTTTCGCAGGAAGCGTTTGAAATGACGTTCAACAAGCTAGGCGTCTATCAGGTCGATATTCCCAAGCTTTCGGCTGACCGCGTGATTGTGCTGAACACGGTGCTCTGGTCAGGCAGCTACTGTACGAATTACTTCTCGCCAAAGAAAAGCAATTGCTGCGAATGCACTAACGGGGGAACTAATCCAGGACACCAGCAGTTGGATTGGCTCGAAGCTGAATTGAAACGAGCTCGAAAACAAAATCGACGTGTTTGGCTACTGATGCATGTTCCCCCAGGCTTGGATAGCTACGCCGAGGAAAAAGCCAACGGGCATAGCTTGGCGGCAGAGATGTGGAAACAAGAGTTCATGACGCGCTACCTGCAATTGATCGAAGAGTATGAGGACATCCTGCATGCTTCGTTCACAGGACACACTCACATGGATGATTACCGTATCGATCAAATTAATGATCATCCAGTCCTACTTCACAAGATTGCTCCGGCAGTGAGCCCGATCTTTGGAAACAATCCTGCTTTTCAAGTCTTTCAAGTTAACCAACAATCGTCCGTCATCGAGAACTGGGAGACGTGTTATCTTCCACTAAGCTCTGTTAAATCGCAGCCAAAATGGCAGCGCGAGTACGACGGTCAGGCGACCTACCAAGTCAATGCACTAACGGCAACGGAGATGACGAAGCTCTTTCGAGATATGCGAGAAAACCCTTCATCGCTTCAAGCATCTGCCTTTCGAAAGCTTTATAGTGTGAGTGCCAATTCGATCGCCTCAAAAGACTTGCCGATATATCTATGCACGGTTTTGAATGCAACGTATGCACAATTCGCTAGGTGCCTGACCGAACATCAACTCGCAAAGCCTACCCAAGCGAAAGAACCGGTCGAGGTTCGCCTGCGTGCCGAATCGCATTCCCAGAAGGCTGCTCAGCAAAACTAAAGTGCTTAGGCTGGACGAACACGACACGCAAAGCACTTGTACGCTTGCTGTCCACTAAGGGTGTCGTAGTGGGAATCGTCTGTTAAATGATTGGCAACTTCGTAGCGAGGAACCCCAAAGACATCGCCCACATCCTGGGAAGGGCCGAAGGTATTGGGAACGAAAATCGTATCAGCGCGAATCCCTTCCCAGAGCAATACCGTTCCGTGGACTGTCCCATGTGGACTTTCGACGGCAATGCGATCTCCCTGCGAAATATCGAGCGCCGCGGCAACGGACGGATGAAGCTGAATCAATCGAACTCCATTGAGCTGTTTTCCGGTTCGTGTCCATTGCGTCATGCCTGCGAAGTGAACCACGCTCGGACGACCGATGATTCCCATCAACGGGTACGCTTCGTGAAGCTTCGTATTGTCGGCGTTTTCGAGCACAGACATTTCGGTCGTAGCATGCCGATGAATGGGATTCACGATCAAACGCTTTCTCTTCGTCAATACAGGATGGTGTCCTGTCACTTCTGGATGAGTGTAGAACTTCGGCAAGGCGTGATGCCCACTCGGAGCAAGCTCGCGTTCGATCGCTTCGGTGTAAACTTCGATCTTTCCAGACGGGGTAAGAAAGCGTTTTCCAGGATGCCCCAACGATGTTGCGGCTTCGTACCATGCAGGGCTATCTGAATACAGCGTACTGACACCGGGATGTGACTCCGCCGGACATGGCCATTGCAATGGCGTGTCGCGGGAACGCATTCGGCTAGCCGTCATTCCGCCCATGCCCGGCGTGTTTTCGACAAACGTTTGCCAAAGGTTTTCATAGTTTCTCCATTCACCAGGAAAGGCTTCGGTCCAGTACGAAGCATCGTGCCTGGTATCCCGTTTGGCAATCTCATGTGCTAAGTCGATCCAAATTTCCCAATCGGGCTTAGATTGTCCCACGCGCGATGCGGCTGCATTCTGCCATCGAATCGCACGATCATCGCGACGCATATAGACGCCATCCATTTCAAGACCGCTACAAACAGGGAGAATGATATCGGCATACCAGGCACTCTCTTCCATGAACAAGCCGGTGTAGACGAAAAACTCGAGCTGCTCGAACGCGGCATGCACTTTGGAAGTACTGGAACTCGAAAGCAGCGGGTTGCCCATCACGATAAGAGCGCGCATGCGATAGGGACGGTCGTGCAAGATCGACTCTGCAAACCAGTCTGGTCCGACAGGCATCGCTGGCACTTCTGTGGGTGGCGTCGGAGTCGACATAGGAGGCAAGTTTAGCCCGCCTGGCCAAGTGTTGTGCATGAAGTTGCAGCCTCCGCCTGGCACCCCCACGTTGCCAGTTATTGCGGCCAGAATCGCTAGAACTCGATACGTATCGAATGCGCTAAGTTGATGAGAGATCCCCGCATTGCAGAAAATCGCTGCAGGTTTGGCCTTCGCGTACTGCTCCGCCAAAGCGCAGATTGCGTCTTCTGGTATGTCGCAAACATCGGCCGCCCACGAGGTCGTGTATCCCTGCACGCGGACATGACTGACCAATTGGTCAAACCCTAACACCCATGACTTCACGAATTTTTTATCGTAGAGATTGTGATCGATGATATGCCGGATCATTCCCCAAACCAGTGCCATGTCGGTATGAGGTTTAGGTGCCAGATGTGTATCGGCGAACGATGTCGTCGGCGTGGTTCGAGGATCAACTACTACCAACTGAGCATTACTTTTATCCCGCTGGCGAAGAAGATGGGCAAACGTAACGGGATGCGTTTCAGCTTGATTCGTCCCAAAGAAAAGGAACATTTCGGAACTGCCGAGATCTTCTTTTCCTGTCGATTCGTCGACACCATATCCGTTGGTAAAATTTCCTAATCCAAATGTCATTGCCAAAGCGTTGCCGCCGGCATCGTTGCATACTGGGCCAACGTCGGTATCGTTCGGGCTCCCCAGCATTTGAAACATTCGATGAATCAGCGAGCCAACCCCTCGAGGCAATCGTCCCGAAGTTCGACTCACGATCGTGTGTGCTGCTCCTTCGTCTCTCAATGAAATCAACTTGTCGGCAATCGCCTCTAGTGCTTCTTGCCAACTGATAGCCTCGAATCGGGAAGTACGATCTCCCTTCTTACCAGCTACTCGACGAAGCGGCGTTTGCAATCTTCGCTCGTTGTAAAGCAGTTCGGTCATCATCGGACCTTTGACACACAGCACGCCATTCTGAACCGGATCCGACTGGACGCCTTGGATGTCGATGACTTGTCCCGCTTTCACGTGGACGTCTAATCCACACAACGAATTGCAGAATTGGCAAGCCGATCGGACAACAGAATCAGCCTGAAGCGCTGGCGATGCGACCGTAAAGTCATACTCGAGGCTTGGCTGTCGAATGGCTTCGGGCTCTTCGGCATTGACGGCGTGTCCGATCGCTCCAAGCCCGGCGGCACCGACAAACGTTCGCTTCAGCCAGTCACGGCGATTTGTATTGAATGAGGGATTGCTCATTCGGGAATGTCCTTTTGCAGGGCAGATTGCAACTCGCTCTTACATTCTTACATACATCAGAATATAGAGCGACAGGCTTACCTACGCAAGGATTTCTATGCGGAAGCCTTATCCAGCTTTGCCGACTCTAAAGATGAATTGACCGCAAGGAACAGATGGAAGCCGCTCGAATCCTTCACCTAGCGTAGATCGGCAAGGGCTTGCACCAGCGTCTGAATATCTTTCTCGGTGGTATAGGCATGGGCAGAAACCCGAATAAATGTGCGGTCTTGCCACCGAATTACAGGAACTTCGATCTGGTGCTGATCGTAGAGCTCCGCTTTCAGTTGGGCGGCATCACGTTGTTTTGCTGTGATATCGATCAACCCCATCTGGAAGAAGTAGGAATCAGGATGCACCCGTTTGATCCCCTCAATTTCAGACGATAACGAGACTGCCTGTCGCACTAAGTCTCGTGCTCGCTGCCGAGCTTCCTCAGTAAAGTGAGCTTTCTGCCAGTCCATGGCGGCGGTTACGGAAAGGTAGGCAGACGGATCGTGCGTGCCCAGCCATTCGTGATATTCGAGGAATTCGTTTTCCCGATGAAACGTCTTCTCAGGGCCCCATCCCCAACCAACAACCAATGGTTCGATCATCGCTTGACGATCTTCGCGAACATAGAACAAGCCAGATCCTTTGGGAGCACACATCCACTTGTGACAAGTGGCCGTGTAAAAATCGGCACCGATTTCATGTAGGTTGATATCGATCTGCCCAGGCGCATGGGCCCCGTCGATCATCGTTAGAATGCCAGCTTCCTGCGCACGTTGGCAAATCTCTTTTACTGGTAATGCCAGCGCCGTCGCAGATGTGATGTGACTGATAAAAATCAGCTTCGTATTCTTTGTCACACCTTTCCAAAAGGTATCAACGATTGCTTCGTTCGATTCCACTGGTAAAGGAATTGCTTGTTCGACAACTCGAAAACCTTTCTTTTCGGCGGCAAATTGAAATGCAAAGCGGCACGCTCCGTACTCATGGTCGGTGATCAACACCTCGTCACCGGAAGAGAGTGGCAAGCAGCGTGCGATCGTGTTCGCCGCAAACGTGGGATTCGGCACAAAGGCAACTTCAGTGGCCGTTGCCCCAAGGTACTCCGCAAGCCGTTTTCGAGCATCGGCGAGCAATCCTGGCAGTTCGCGTTGCAGAAAACGAACCGGTTGTCGCTCTAATCTCATCTGCCATTTCTGGTACTCCTCGATCACCGTTCGTGGACAAGCACCAAACGAACCATGATTGAGAAAGACGACCTCGGGATCGAGAACGAATTCGTTGCTTATCATTCCACGTGACAACCAAAATGCGAAGCGTCGGGCTAAATCTCCAATACCTATAAAGCCACTGTCCTATTTATCATTCCGCGCGGAAAGAGGGGGCAAACAAACTTCGACGTCGGGAAACCGAAAGCCACTTGGTGCATTTGCGTCACACGATTGTCCATCTCCGCCATGCTTACCGAGCTTTTACCTACTCACTTCCTATTACACTGAGAACGAACGCATTTTTTCGCTTTTTTCTGTAACCAGGCACGTTCGTCCGGTAAATACCGTTGGAAAGGACAATCCATGGCGGAATTAAGCCCTACCGAGCAATTCATTCAGTTGCTTACCGAAAATCAGAATCGGCTTTACAGCTACATCTTTTCACTGATTGGAGATCGAAGTCACACAGCCGATGTCCTACAGGAAACGAACTTGGTCCTGTGGCGAAAGATTGATCAATTTGATCCACGCAAGCCATTTCTTCCGTGGGCATTTTCGATCGCTCGTTTTCAAGTGCTGGCCAATCTTCGTGATCGCAAACGAGACCGCATGTTGCTCGACTCCGAATTGGTCGAGTCGTTGTCCGGCGAAGCTGAAGCGATGGCGGGCCAGATTGATTCAATCCGAGAGGCACTGGGACGATGCCTCCAGACGTTGAGTTCTACGAATCGCCAACTGATCCAGCGCCGATATTTCGAGGCCAAAAGCTTAGACGAGATGGCAGAAGACTCGAATCGTTCTTCTGGCGCAATCAAAGTCGCGTTGCTCCGAGTCCGCAAACGCTTGGCCGAGTGCATTCAACACCGATTGACTGCTGAAGGAAACGCATGAATAACGAATTCACCGAACTCGAATCACTGCTGATGGAATGGGAGGCCGGTACCCTTTCCGATGCGGAGACAACTCGGCTTCAAGCGATTCTGAAAGAAAGCCCAGAAGCCAGAAACTATTACCTGCAATGGCAAGCACTGTCGGCCGCGTTTGATGTCGAGTCGGATGCGGTACCTTCCAGCGACATCGATCTAATTGGCCATTCGCTTCCTGTCTCACGGAATCGATTCGTCGTCAAGACGTGGGCGACATTCGCTACGTTTTCCTTGGCTGCTTCTATTTTAGTAGCCGCACTTATAACTTGGTCCATCTTCTCTTCGGGCAACGGCAGTGGTGACAAACACGCTCCGATCGCGAATCAAACTCCTGGTACGGAACGTAAACCTACCCAAGAGGTCACTTCGCAAGGAGTTGCCCTGCTAACACGACTGGTCGACCCGGCTTGGCCGAATTCTAACGCAACTCAGCAAGTAGGCGATGCCCTGAACCCGGGCCCTTTTCGTCTCGATCGTGGCATCGCGCAGATCGAGTTCTTTTGCGGTGCGACAATCGTCCTGGAAGGCCCAGCCGATATTGAATTGCAGTCTTCTAAACAAGCTCGCGTTCGACGCGGAAAAATACGAGCAATCGTTCCGCCTGCAGCACGCGGGTTTTCTCTCGATGCTGAAAAGATCACCGTAGTCGACCTCGGAACGGAATTCGGCATGTCGGTCTCTGCAGATTCGGTCGACATCCAAGTCTTTGATGGAGAAGTAGAGCTTCACCCTGAATCGAAGGCCATTCGACGAATCACAACCGGGCAAAGCGTAACGATGGGGAACAGCGGAGATCTCGCAGATACTCCGATGCAGCCAGATAACTTCATCGGAATTGACGACCTGGAGTCACTTAGCGAGCAACAAGACGATCAACGTTATGCCCGTTGGAAAAGTTGGTCCGATGCGGTGCGGAAAGACACGCGTCTGATTACGTACTATACCTTCGATCAACTCGATGCCTGGCAGCGACGTTTACCGTGCAGCTTGGAGCCTGTGAACCGTGACTTGGATGGGGCTATTATCGGAGCCAAAGTGGTCGAAGGACGCTGGCCAAGCAAGAGCTCGCTCGAATTTAAGCAGCCGGGCGATCGCGTCCGCGTCGATATCCCAGGCGAGTTCAATTCACTTACATTCGCATGCTGGACACGCATCGACAGTTTGGATCGGATGTTCAACTCACTGTTCCTCACCGATTCGTACGACATGGGAGAACCTCACTGGCAGATCCTGGATTCAGGCCAACTTTATTTCTCGGTTCGCCCAGTCGATCGGACTGAGAAAACTGGCCCAAAAGACTTCAAAGCAATTTCTCCCTCGTTTTGGAATCCAACGTTGCAAGGGAAGTGGATTCATCTCGCCGTCACATGCGACTGGGACTCACGAACGATCACCCATTTCATCAATGGCCGTGAGTTCAGTCGGCACATCGTGCCTGCGGAACAAATGCCCTTATCCGCACAGATCGGAGCTGCTTCGATCGGAAACTGGGAACTACCGACGCTTTCTGACACAAAGTTCGTCGTACGTAACCTGAACGGCCGTATCGACGAATTCATGATTTTCTCTTCTGCACTAACGCCCGCCGAAATTCAAGACATCTACGACCATGGCAAACCCTAAGACTTTTATATTTCCTGTTGTGCTGACTCTTGCACTGCTCGGAAGTTGGTTATCGCTGAAGTACGCCGTCGCCGCGGAGCTGCCCCCAACCGAACGAGAACAAGCAGAGAAGCTGTTCACCTTGAAGGTACTCCCTGTCTTACAGTCGAAGTGCTTTGGCTGCCATGGGAGCGATGCCGCTCAGGTACGCGGCGACCTCAATCTTCTGACACGCGAAGAGATGCTTGTTGGCGGTGAATCAGGAGAGCCCTCGTTGGTGCCTGGCAAACCAGAAGAAAGCTCGCTGTATCAAGCCGTCCTGTGGAACGGGTACGAAATGCCCCCGAAGGAAAACGACCGACTTAGTGATGCTCAGATTAAAGACTTGCACAGTTGGATTTCTGCCGGAGCCCCTTGGCCGTCACCCGATCGTCAGCAAGCCATTCGCAGTGCCGAATGGAATGACGAAACCAACGAAGAGGGCCAACTTGTTAGAACAAGCGGTGGCACGTCGGAAGAATGGACCAACCGTCGCTATGCACCGGAGGACCTTTGGGCCTTCCAAAAGCTTCACAGTAAGCAGCATCTTCTACCACAAAACCAAACACTCTCGGATGCTATCGATCATTTCATCTCGAAGAAACTAGCTGAGACCAATTTACCTGTTGCTGAGCAGGCGGAACCACGCGATCTGATTGTCCGTGCAACATGGGATCTGATTGGCCTACCCCCGACGCCCGAAGAGATCGATCGCTTCGAGGCAGACTACTCGCAAAATCAGGAGGTTGCGTGGGAAGAACTCATCGATCGCCTTCTTGAAAACCCTCGCTATGGCGAACACTGGGCTCGTCATTGGCTGGACGTGACGCGATATGCCGACACCGGCGGAATGGCTAACGACTATGAGCGGTCCAACATGTGGCGCTACCGAGATTACGTGATTCGCTCCTTCAACGAAGACAAACCGTACGACGAGTTCGTCGTAGAGCAATTGGCCGGCGATGAACTAGCCGACCAGTCTGTACGCAAGCGAAACGAAGGAAACCAAGACAAAGTAAATCGCGCCCAACAGAATGGCAATTACAACGAACAAGAATCGGAATGGATTATCGCCACTGGTTTCCTAAGGCTTGGCGCATGGGATAACGCGATGATCGAAAAAGAAGAAGCGAGACAAATCTATCTCGACGACCTGGTCAACATCACCGGCCAAGCTTTCCTCGGACAGACGATGCGTTGTTGTAAATGCCACGACCATAAGTTCGATCCGTTACCAACACGCGACTATTACCGAATGTACTCAGCATTCTCGACGACCTATATGGCCGAACGAAACGTGCCATTTCTCCCGGAGGAGAATCAAGACCGATTCACCGAGGAAAAACATCATGTTCAGCAGATGTTGGACTTCGCCGTTCAAGAGAAAACCAAGCTTGTTGAGAAACGGGAAGCTGTCGCCAAGCAGTGGTTTCAAGAACGTAACTTACCGTACAAGAATGAATCGGAACGTCGAAATCTACCAGACGAAGAAAAGCCACCGCGACATTGCGGACTGGATCACGTCGAGCAAGGACAACTTAAAGTTCGAGAGCAGGATGAATGGATCTGGACTCGCCGCCTGGAACGTTTCGAGCCTATGGCGCAAAGCGTTTACAACGACTCGGCGTCTCAGTCGGGGGGAACATTTGCCCGTAAACTTCGGATTAAGCGAACCAAGCCAGCCAAATCCAAACTGGCCCAACATATCTTCATTGGCGGATCTCTAACAGCTTTGGGTGACATCGTTCGACCTGGGGTACTGAGTGCCGTTGGACTTCCAACCAATTCTTCCAGCGAAACGCCTTACCTTGTTTCCTCAGAAATAGATGGCCGTCGACTTGAACTAGCCCGGTGGATTGCTCATCCCGAAAACGGCCTCACTTCCCGAGCTATCGCCAATCGCATCTGGCAATATCATTTCGGCCAAGCGATAGCAGCCAATCCCAATAATCTCGGTGCGAAAGGTGGCAAGCCATCGCACCCAGAATTGCTCGATTACTTAGCAGCGGATTTCGTTGACAACGGCTGGACAATCAAGCGTTTGCATCGCGCCATTATGCTCTCGGATGCCTATCAGCGATCATCAACGCCGAACCCATCGGAAGAACTTGCGAAGCTCGACCCCAACAACCAAATGCTTTCCTATTTCCCACGACGACGACTGAGTGCCGAGGAAATTCGGGACGGCATTCTTTCCATTACCGGCGAGTTGGTCCATTGCGACGGCGGATTGCCTGTCATGCCGGAAATCAATATGGAGGTTGCTCTCCAGCCACGGATGATTCAATTCTCGTTGGCGCCTGCGTATCAACCATCTCGAACACCAGAAGAGAGAAACCGCCGGACAATTTACGCCTATCACGTTCGCGGCCAGGCCGATCCGTTCACAGAACTATTCAATCAACCCAATCCCAACGAATCTTGCGAACTGCGAGAATCGGCGGCGGTTACCCCTCAAGTATTCACACTACTCAACAGCGATACCATGATCGATCGATCGATTGCACTGGCTGTTCGCTTGGAATCCATGGAGGACTCCCTAGACGAGCAAATTGACTTAGCGTTTCGTTTAGTTCTCGCTCGCCATGCAACTGAGGATGAACTCCATCGCCTCTCTCGCTACGTTTCCGATATGCAGAACTATCATGCGAAGTCTCAGCCGCAACCAGTCGCCTACCCTCAAGAGATCACGCGATCGTTGGTGGAAGAGTTCTCAGGCGAGCCCTTTGAATACACCGAAATACTGCCTGCGTTTGAAGAATATCAGTATGACACCAAGCCGGCCGACGTCTCTCCAGATACACGAGCATTGGCCGACCTTTGCTTGCTACTTTTCAACACAAACGAATTCATGTACGTCGACTAAGTGAACTGGAACCGCGCGGAAGGTAATCCTATGTATCATCAAAATATCACACGCCGCGAGGCTCTTTGCGGGTTGGGTGCTTCGCTAGGAAGCGTTGCTTTTTCAACGATATTGGCTGGCAACTCGGCGGCATCGACCATTTCGGACTCACCGCTCGCACCTAAAAAGCCCATGCATACGGCTCGCGCGAAGAACGTGATCATGTTGTTCATGGAAGGTGGGCCTGGTCACATGGACACCTTCGATCCTAAGCCGGAGCTAAGCAAACGTCACAAACAAGAATCAAAGCTGACCGGCGGCTTGGAGAAAGGCTTTAAGTTTTTCGTCGGTAGCCCCTTCAAGTTCCGACAAGTTGGCGACAATGGAATCTCCATGTGCGATCAGTGGGAGCACTTGGCCGACCCATTCGTCGTGAACGAGCTTTGCAATTACCGCGGATGCCAGGCCGAATCGCTCAATCACCCCGAAGCTCTTTATCACATGAACACCGGCAGCCGCCTCGGTGGAGATCCTGCGCTCGGGGCTTGGGCAACGTATGGATTAGGAACTGAAAACCAAAACCTGCCTGGCTATGTGGTGATGACTGAACTGGCATTGCCCCAAGGTGGCCCTGGCAACTGGAGCAATGGCTTTCTTCCCCCCAATTACCAAGGGACGCGATTAAGACCAGAAGGATCCCCGATTCTCGACTTAGCCCCTCCTTCTTTCAAAACCCGCGAGCACCAACGACGTGCGTTAAATGAATTGGCAGTTTTAAATTCCAACTATCAACAGTCGCTTAGTGATGACGATAAGCGATTGCTGGCACGCATGGAAAGTTACGAGTTAGCGTTCCGCATGCAATCGGAAGTGCCAGACGTTATCGATCTTGCCGGGGAAACAACGGCAACGCACCAAATGTACGGATTGGACCAGCCGGAAACGAAAGCCTTCGGCAGACAATGCTTGATGGCGCGTCGGCTCGTGGAGAAAGGAGTGCGATTCGTGCAGGTTTTCAGTGGCGGCTGGGATAGTCACGACTACCTAGAACGGGGACACACTTCCCGCATCAAGAGTGTCGACAAACCGATCGCTGCGTTGATTCGCGATCTCAAACAGCGAGGACTTCTGGAGGATACCTTGGTGATTTGGACTGGGGAGTTTGGACGTACGCCTGACAACAACAAACGTGGCGGCGTCTACTCGTTGGGGCGAGGCCACAACAACCAAGCGATGACAATGCTCATGGCCGGCGGTGGAGTTCGACCAGGGGTTGTCGGTGCCACCGATGAACTGGGACGGTCGGCGGTTGAGTGTGTTCATCCGATTCGAGACTTGCACGTCACATTGCTTCATTTGCTCGGGCTCGATGACAACAAGCTCACCTATTTTCACGGAGGACGTTTCAAGCAACTAAGTCAATTCGGTGGACAACTCATACCGGAATTGATCTCGTAGTAACGATTCCTAAATGTCGCGTTTTCACCAAAGCTCGACCAGCTTCGACAATTTTTACCGTTGCAAATATTTTCCTGACTTCTGTTTTCTACGAATGGATACGATGAATTGCGTTGGATCACGATCCAACGCAAAGGACGGCAGCCAGGTTTCATGCTGCCTCAAATTCACCAAAGACCGTTCGCCTCTTCACAATGCCAACAGCCCTTCCGTTTTTCGCGATTGGCGATCTACCGGAATCCCTTTTTCACAATGACTTTTCTATCGCTCTTCTTCGAACTTTCTTCCACTCAGGAGATCTTTCAGACATGCCCATCTCACGTCATCGATCTGCTTTCACCCTCGTAGAACTATTGGTGGTCATTGCCATCATAGGAGTATTGATCGCGTTGCTTTTGCCAGCCGTTCAGCAGGCTCGAGAGGCAGCGCGAAGGATGCAATGTAGTAACAACCTGAAACAACTCGCGCTCGGCTTTCATAACCATCACGACACGTTCGGAGAATTCCCGCCTGCATTTCGAGAAGATATCGACGTTGATAGTAATCAGCCAAACTGGGCCTGGGGGGCGTTTATCTCCCCGTTTATTGAAAACGGCAATGCGACAGATGCCGTCAACTTCCCACAAGGTACCGCACTGCAGGCAATGGATGATACGACCATGCGGGCCGTCTTGGCTCAGCCTGTCGACGCATTTCTCTGCCCTAGCGACACAAGTAGCGGAATCAACGATGTTCGACGAGTTAGTGCCAGTAGTGGTCAGCACTCGACGGCACTTTCTAACTATGTCGGAAACCTGACTCACGAACGGTACAACTACAAAGAGTGGGGAACCGGTTCCTGGCAGTTGCAAACCGGCATGATGGCCGCAGGCACTCAGTTCGGCATGCGTGACGTAACCGACGGAACCTCAAACACAATCCTGTTAGGCGAAAAGGTCTTTGAAAACCTTGGCCCTCAATGTGGAACCAATGGAAGTGGCGTTCCCTACGTTGCTCGAGCCGGCTTGCTTTATGTGGCGCGAGGCTCCGGATCGACCAACTGGCGAAGTGCTAACGACGTCACGTTTAATGGCGACGGCGGAATCAACGATTGCTCTATTTGGGAATTCCCACAAGGTGCCTCAAGCCGACACCCTGGTGGCGTCCAGTTCGCGTTAGTCGATGGATCCGTTCGCTTCGTTGCCGAAACCATCCAGCATGCCAACGATGTTCTGCCAAACTCTACCTATGAATACTTGCTGTCTCGCAACGACGGCCAAGTCTTGGGCGAGTTCTAGTTCGAGGTCAATCCATGGCGAACGGTTGTTGCTGGTTCATGTAATCGGCAGCGAAATTAACTGGCAACAACCGCTTCTTTCTACTCATCTCCCCAACATGTGTTTCGAGGATATTGGCGATGCGAACTCCCTCAATCTCATTGTCCATTCTGATTGGCTTAGCACTTGTAGGTATGACTGGATGTTCCTCTGACTCCAGTCAGTCCGTCGTTCAAGGGATTATCACCCTCGATGGAAAACCACTCCCTGGCGCGAGCGTGACTTTTCAGCCTCAGCCATCCACGCCCGGCCAGACGGCAAGAGGTCGCACTGACGAGTCTGGCAAGTACACCCTGAAAGTACGCAATAAAGAATCTGTCGTGCCTGGCGAATATCGTGTTGAGATTAAAGTCGTCCATGAAATTACAAACCAAGAAGGTATGGTTGTAGGCGAGAAAGAAGACCCCAAGCTAAAAGTCGCTCGCCGATTCAATGACAAGACGGAGCTGATCGCGGATGTCCAGCCTGGTAATGAAAACGAATTTAATTTTGACGTCTCTTTGAAGTAGTCTTCGAGGACCAACGAAGTCCTCGCTATGCGTGGTACTTCATGTCTTACTCGTCTGAAAAACGCCCCAATCAATCGAATCGACCTATGATCCAATCAACCACATCGCGTAGCCCTGAATCGCCAGGCAAACAACTTCCCGACTGGCAACAAATCCAAAGCGACTTCTTCCAACGCATGGGCGGTGATCAGCAGCTACGCCATTTGTTTGAACTTATGCCTGGCACGTTCTTTTTCATGAAAGATGAAAAGAGCCGGATGATCTGCGCCAGCCGAGCGATTCAAAAGCGATTAGGCGTCGACTCAGAAGCCGAAGTTATTGGCCGATCCGACTACGAGTTCTTTCCTCCTTCGATAGCCGACAACTTCGTTCGCGACGATCGCAAAGTCATGGAAACAGGACGAGCGATGGTGAATCATGTCGAGATCTGGTACAGCGAGCAGCGTATTCTCGATTGGTTTGTCACGAACAAGCTTCCGGTTCTCGACAAATCTGGCCGCCCAATCGGCGTCATGGGAACCGTCCACAGCTACGAAGGCAAAAAGCAAGAATTGCTGCCATTTTCTCGAGTCAGTGCCGCGATAGAACACATACGCCAGCACTTTCGCCGCACGATCGCTATTAGTGAATTGGCGGAATTGGCCAAACTTTCACCACGACAACTGCAACGTGCATTTCGTGAGACCATGGGAACCGGCATACACGAATTCATTCTTAAGACGCGTGTCGAAAGTGCTTGCCACGAACTACAGACAACCGAGACTCCGATCTCAGAAGTAGCCAAGCAACATGGCTTTTGCGATCAAAGCGCGTTCACAAAGACCTTTCGACGCATTACCGGAGTGACGCCTGCTCGTTTCCGTAAAGAATCAGCTTTACGAAAATCGATTCGGTAATCGATACTAACTCGACAGTACCTAATAAAAAAACCTCGCATTGAGTCTATGCCGAATGCGAGGTTTCTCAATTATCTCAATTGAGTGGCGGTTACTTCTTCAGATGAAAGTCGATGTTGTGCTCACCCGCTGCCACCTCCTGCTGCAACGTTGTTTCGCTGTTGTACTTTTTGGGGACGATGGGCTCACGAGCCTCGATCTCTTCCCCTGGAATATTGCTAATCGGAGGTGCTCCTGGAATCTTACGCGTTCCTGTAATCAAAACCTTGTAATTACCGGGTGGGCAAACGACCTCAAACTCACCATTCTCGATGATTCCAACTCCTATCTCCGAGTTACCCTCAATCGGCTCAAAGAAAATCTGTCCCATTTCGACAGGAACTCCGTCCATCGAGACTTGCCCAGAAATGTGAGCGGTAGAAGAGTGGCTGCCACAGCCGACGAGCAGCGAAAGAAACATTGTTCCAACAAGAGCTCCAAAACGCATGGTTAAAATTCCAATGGGGTTTGATGAATCATTCCTACCTTGCAGCGCGGAGATAGGAGTCGAAAGATGACGCCAGCAAGTTGAGAAGTGGCCTAGAAACCGCTCACGGGGTTACCATCGTTCCGGGCACCCAAGTTTCGATAGGTCGTTATATTGACCGTCTCGGCAATGAATCGAACCGATGCGTCAGCCAAAGTGAATTGAACTCCGCCGGGGTGCATGCTACGGGCATACGTTACCGATGTCTGGCCTGAGTCATCCACACAGGGCGAATGAAGTATCGATCCACATCCTCCTCCATAGGCAACATCGGGGGCTGTTGTGTTTGGGCCTTGATAACTACTGAAAGCGATTTCCATATCGTAGCCATTGAAATAATTCGCGGTTAAATCACGCTCAGAACCGGTTAGAACGGCCGGCGATTGCAGCACCTCACCGAACAGCAACGTATTGGAAGTACCGTCTGTGATGTCAGCGAAATCGTTCGCCGAGCGAACGTAGAAGATTCCGTTCAAATTTGTTCCGCCGCCTGCGAAATCTGTTGAGCCAGCGCTAACGACATAATTTCCTTGTAAACCTTGTATGCCCTGCTTTCCTCCGTTCGGATCGGATGGGCATACCATCCCTTCGACAATCGTGGAACGGATTTCGAGTGTGGCCCAGTCCGGCGCAGCATTGGTACCAAAGAACGGCTTGAGGCGGTCATACAAAGCGACCTGTTCGACGAAGGGCAACATCGTTGGATACCACGTGCCACGGTTCGGGTGACTTCGGTTTCCTCGCACGTCGTTGTACTGTGCATAGGGAAATTGCTGAAACGTATCGTGATAGTTATGCATTGCCAGTCCGAGCTGCTTTAGATTATTGCTGCACTGGATTCGACGAGCGGCCTCGCGTGCTTGTTGAACCGCGGGCAAAAGCAAAGCGACTAACACCCCGATAATTGCGATTACCACAAGCAACTCGACGAGCGTAAATCCCAATGGTCGACGACTCATAAACGGACCTCAGATGAATGAAGGAGAATAGTCAGATCAGAGAGAAGCAAAATGCAGGCATCGAGTGGGAAATCCGAGACCATTTGCCCGATTTGCAACCCAACTCATAAAACCTGACTAGCATTCTGTGAAGAGTTCAGAACGCGTCAACAAAAAACAGATAAAACCCAACAAAATGGTTTGGTCCTGTCCGGTATTGGTACAAATGCGACACGCGATTAATTGAAATCAAAGAGAAACTGCTCTTCGTTTTGGTGCCAATAGAATGCTGCTTGTCGCAGCCCGACCAGGCAGCCTCGAATAATCCACCTGAGTATCTTCGCTTGTTACGCTTGCTTCCGTACCTCACATAGGCCTGGGCACTTCAGATTGGGTTGTGCAACAACATCGTCCCCAACGCCATTTCGCATTTGGGACACTAATCGCATAAAACGGCAGACTACCTCAATCTGCCACAGAACAATGATAGATTTGGAACAGGAACCGGCAGACTGGGAGCACGCGGAGAAAGGTAAGTCCAAACCTCTCGCCGAAACCATACACCCAAGAAACGAAAAAACGCCCAGAGCTCTCACTCTCGGCGTTTTGACTGATGAAGATGGACCAACGGGCGGCAAGACTTCCGCTGGTCTTGCGGTTAATACTTGCCCAATACTTCGCCATCGCTTCGATCGCGTAAGCGACGATAAGTTGCCAGTTCGATCGTCTCTTGTAGAAACCGAACCGATCCGTCGCATTGGACCGACATGATCCCTCCGGGATGCGTGCTACTGCTGATCCAGTCGTGCCCCCAAGTAGCACCAGATCGATTGATAAGCATATTTGCGCCCGACCCACCGAAGCTGACAATGTCGTGAGACGTCACTCCGGGATGCCATGTTTGGGCACTGCTAGCATTACGGGCCCCAATCCATAGACCACCGGAAAAATCGCAGACCTGACCTCCACAGTTCGTGGTTCCCGTTTGCTTCGTGGCACAGGCCTCGCCAACCAGCATCGTATTGGACGTCCCATCGGTAATATCACGGAGACCTAATTTAGAATCCGCCCACATTACTCCTTTCTTGTCGCGAGCCGCGTTGTTACCGGCGTTGGTCTTATAGTTTGATTTACCGAAACCTCCGCGGCGGCTGTTCAGAAGCGGCATTGTATCTGAGGGACAACTGTATGCCTCCAATCCGATTCTCGACGAGTCGATCGGGTCGCTCAGGGTGTCGTCATGATTCTTGTCATACCAGTTGAAAGCAAACCCGCCCGTTTCCGTACCAATCTGATCGTGCAATGCACTCTGCTCAATGAAAGGCAGGATCAGCACGTTCCAAGCAAGCCCGTTTCGATTATTGGCCGAATCAACGTCGGTATTCATATCTGGATTTGTGTCAACAAACGCAGGCGGCAGAATGTTGAACGTATCATGATAATTGTGTATTGCCACACCGATCTGTTTTAGATTGTTCGTACAGCTCATTCGACGTGCGGCTTCTCGTGCCTGCTGAACGGCAGGTAGGAGCAAAGCGATCAGCACACCAATAATGGCAATAACGACTAAAAGCTCCACCAAGGTGAAGCCAAGTTTCCTAGACGGAATACATTGTGTTGGGACGTTCATGGGTAATTACCAATGGAAAGCTGGGATGCAGGGTGGGAGTAAACTAAATAAAGTGATGTGTTGAGCGAGACAATCAGGCCCATGTTTCATCCAATGGGCATTCGCCTCACGGTCGTAACCCACATACTATTTGGAGACGAGACTAAAATCGTGGGTGTTTTCCCCCTCCGTCACGTCGACCGTCAAAGTCGTGTCACGGTTGTATTTCGGAGGAATGGGATCGCGGTATCCCGGTCCCGGAGGTGCATCCATAACCGTTTCAATTCGAACCTTGTTGGTACCAACTTCGGCACCCATCACTCCGTCACGATATTTGAGTTCGTAGTGCCCTTGTTCGTCCGTCTTGGCAAACGATACTTGCCCACCTTCCGATTCAAAGGAAACGGAAACATTTGCCAAAGGCTTATCATTCAGGGTGACGGTTCCGCTTACTTCTCCGAGGTTAGGCAGATTGTCATCTCGACTGGCGCAGCCTTGATGGAACATCATCGCAAATAGAAACCAAAGGAAAACAAATGCTGACTTCTGCATGGGGTGAGACTCGTAACGGCAGGGCAAATAACTTTAGACCGCAAGAAGGGTACGGTCGAGCCATACCATAGTACTTCAATCGGAATTACCTGTAAAGTATGAAAAAACCGCCTTGCCTCCGGCAAGTCAGGCCTGATAGACGCATAGTTAGTGATATGCGAGATTTGCTATTCTCTCTGTCTTAGGTAATTGATCTTATCGAGCGCTTTCCCATGCCGTGGATCGAGCTCAGAGCATTTCTGATATGCTTTCGTGGCCTCATCAAGTTGATCTAAATGAAAATACATCTCTCCGAGGTAATACCATGCATCGGCAGAGTCAGGATTGATATCGATCGCTTGTTGAAACTTGGGAATGGCTGAGCGGAGTCGGTTTCGACGATAGTGTTCCAGACCTTGTTTAAATGCCACCTGACTGCGATGGAAGCTCTGCCCTACACTTCCGTGATCGGCAAGCTTCTCGTGAAGCGAAATACTTGGATTCAGCCTTAACGCACGTTGCCAGCATTCAATGGCCTGGGTTGGGTCATTCAACAACAGGTAGGCATCGCCAGCAGCCTCTAAGGTAATCGCGTCAACTCGGCCTTCGGATTTCAATTTCGCCACGAGGTCGAGAACCTCTTGCGGCTGCTGCTTATGGATCATTGCTTGTAACATGGCATCGACAAACGGTTTGGCAGCGAACACGCTTGAATCGCCAATCACGGAAAACACTTCATGAGCAATGACTTCAACCCGGTCCCAGTCTTCATCTTCGCGAGCTTCTGTCAGATCGGTAACACGGGCATCGATTCCGGTCTGAGCGTTTAGCGGAGCGACGTAGTCTGTATTGAAGTTCAGCGAAACGAGATAGGCAGAGCGGTCCACCATTGACTTGGCCTTAAAAGCGGCTCGTCGATCGCCCAGGGCATCTTGGGCACGCTGGTCGAGAAAGTGAAACCCTAGGGAGAACGGAATGTTTGCCAGATTTTCGCGAATCAAAGGCAGCGCCTTTTCGGCATTTCCGGAGCGAATCCATAGCTTTGCCTGCTGATAATCGGCTGCCGGATAGCCTGAATTCTGCTGAAACAGCAGATGGGCCTGTTCTTCATCCTCCATTCGAAGCGAGTTTCGCCCCATGGCATACAAAGCATAGACTTGCATCGCTTGCTCTTCAGGAGTCAGCGCTGCCCCTTGTACGACCTTGCCATAGGCGACATTGCTTTCCTCCATACGGCCAGTCCTATCGAGGCAAAACGCGAAACCGAATTGCGACTTTAGATGGGAACGATCTTCTCGAAGCGATTGCCGAAAGGCCAACTCGGCATGAGAGTAAAATCCCTTTCCCAGCAAACCTTCACCCAAGCGATACCATTGATCAACGCTGCCATCCTGCGCATCATCCGCAAGCACTTCAAGCTGTGGGATGATTGAAGGATCGTTAAGTTGCTCTTTGGGCAACAGCGGAATGGTAGTGGCTACCTCTTGCCGTAAGTAAATGCCTGCTGCCACTAATTCGACCAACACGATAGCAACAAGAATTGTGATAGAAACCCTCATGGCTTAGCCTCAAAGCGATTGAGCCAGGTACTGATTCTCCCCAACTTCCGATGAGGGCGTCGAACATTGAGACTGCCAGCAGCAATGTCAGGCAGTCCATCACCGTCCAGGTCCCCCGTAGCAACAGTTACCAAGTGCAGAGGGGCCGCGGCAATTTGCCAAGTCTTGAAGTTTTGCTGCCCATCATTTTCCAACCAGACAATGCTGGCGTTATTCGGCTCAAGCCAGTTATTGGTCAAGCTCACTAACACAATATCCTCGTTTCCGTCGCCGTTAAGGTCATCCACAGCAGCGGCGTAAGTGCCCCCTAAATCGGATATGCGATGAGGTTCAAACTGCCAATCACCACAGTTTTCAAACCAGTAGCAACCATGGTATGGCTGCGGGTAGGCATCGAAGTCTTCCAGGTTGTCTCCTACCGGTAAAACCAAATCCAAGTCGCCATCCTGATCCAGATCGCATTGAACCAACCCGGCACTTCCCAGGTCAGGATTGATTGTCATCCAGAGTCGTCGTTTTTTAAACTCACCATCTCCTAGGTTCTCCAGGCCCCATAGCTCTTCTTCATCTTGGGTCACAATCGCGGCAATGTCGAGATCGCCATCCTGATCGTAGTCGCCAACCGGTACGTGAATGGTGCCAGGCCCGCTCAGAAGTTCATGATCGCGAAACTTGAAATCTCCCTGGTTTTCCAGCCAAAGCACACTTCCCCGAGAGTACCCAAACACGGCCACCGCAAGATCGAGATCGTCGTCTCCATCGAAGTCTCCAAACTGCACGTCGGCAACACGCCGCACGTCGTCGAGGATCACATGCCGGCGGAATTCCCCGTCGATGTTCTCAAACAATTCGACCCGGCCAATGACATGATCGTCAGGCATGATATTACCTAAAACCGAGACAATAAGGTCATTGTCGTTATCTTGATCGATATCGACGACCGTCGCGTGGGCCGGCGCGGCGACATCGGCAACCAGCGTCGATTCAATCCAGCTGCCATCGTTATCACGTTCAACCAGAAGGACCCGACTTCCGAGGGCATCACATACCAGCAAATCGTTAACTCCATCTCTATTGAAGTCAACGATTTGAACATTTGTGATTTGGGGAAGCCCCATGACTTCCGCCTGAGTAGGCTGGTACTCGAAGGGCAATTCCGAAGGACTGTATGAGTCTATTTTCGAGTAGAGTTCATCAGAATCTAACGGCGTCCTCAGTGATGGCCCCACAAGCACGGCAATTAAAGGAATAGCTAAAGCTAAGAGAATTAAGGCACTAAGACGAAAAAGCATGAGCAAGAGGTGGTCCCGAAAGTATCCAAAATAGCCACATCAATGGAACGAGATGGTGAGCAGCAAAGCGAGGTGAGTCCTGGATTTTGCCAGATCAGCGTAGAGGTAGACAAGCCTAGTACGTCACGGCCTACCGGTCATCCAACACAAACGCTTACGTCGAACGAATCATGCAGACGCTGCAGACGGAATGTCTGGATCACTTCATCGTCTTTGGCGAACAGCACATGGACCACCTGGTGCAGGAGTTCGTAACACACTATCACGAGGAGCGGCCGCACCAGGTTAAAGAGAATGATCTGCTGATTCCGGATGATGTGCCTACGGCTGGCATTCTATCGATCAGCTCCGTCAATTGTCGCGAACGTCTGGGCGGTGTACTGAAACACAATCAACGCCAAGCGGGGTGAAGTCGTTCGCGAAGACTCATCCTCCTCGACAATCAACCTACCCACCGTGCCCCCTGCTGCGCTCATGCTTGCGCCACTGTCCGAAAGTCTTGGCTATCGCAAACTCACTCTGGTACAGCATTGATAATTAGATGGATTGGTAACCGCGATAATCTAGTGATCAATTCGTGCTCGAGGCAACAAGAATTTATAAGACGACCGGGAATTACCGCTAAGTAGCAGATAATATCCATTCTCAAATCACACGATTCATTAAGTGCCAACACTTTGGAATTCTCAAGTATTTCCAATAGTGTTTCTACACACTTATCGAGCCCCATGGGATCCGAAGTCTCGGCATCAAAAAAACAAATTGAGTCTTCGTGAGTTTTACTATTCTTTGATTGTCTACTTATCGGATCTCCCTTGCGAATCGCCTTGCTAGGTACGGCGTTTATCAACGACGAAATATCGTCGACCCGCAAAGTTTCTGAATAGACACGCAATATAGCCCTGTTCTTAGTGCTCATATGACCTAATTCAAATAATCCAAGATATTGCCAATTGAATCTCCAAGACCGCCACCCGGAACCTTCGGGTAACCCGGCAGTTAACCCAAGTAGGCTATCCAAGAGAGAGCGCGAGAGTCTATCCGCCGAGAGTGGCAGATTGTCTTTAACAGCCGCGTCCGTGCGATCGATAGAGAACTCTCCCCGAGCCCCCGCCAAGACGCAACTCGCTACCAGATAACCCCAAACGAAAAAACGCCCAGAGCTCTCACTCTCGGCGTTCGTCGTTAACTGGTTTGTCGGCGGAAAATCCGCCCAAAAGAAAGGCTCCCCCGGCAGGACTCGAACCTGCGACAAGGCGGTTAACAGCCGCCTGCTCTACCAACTGAGCTACAGGGGATCAGAGGAACAGCTAAGTTTACTTTTTTCCTTCGCCCTTTCAAGGGCACCTAAGAGGAAAGTTTTGGGCGTCTTTACTTAGGCTGGTAGGTTTGTATCGATGGAGGCGGGAGCCGAGTCAGAGGTTCGCGGTTTCCACCTGCTTGGCAGCCGAAAATGGTGGTTACGAACGGACTTTTACCATCCGGATCGAGTTTCCCTTTTCGTTGTACTCGACTTCGCTCATGTAGGCTTTGATCAACATGACACCGCGGCCGGACGGGACATCCAGGTTTTCGTCCAGGGTCGGATCCGGAACGGCATCTGGCTTAAAACCAGGCCCTTCGTCGGTAATGTGAATCATGACGCGTTCTTTGCCAACACGCATGTCGACTTCGACGGACTTGTTAGGGTCCTGTTTGTTCCCGTGCTTGATTGCATTAACAATCGCTTCTTCCGCGGCCAAATGAATCCCGAAAGAATCGTGCGAAGCCCATTCAGCGCGGTCCAATTGCGATAGCAGTTCTTTGATAAGACGCTGACCTTCCGCCGTATCGCTAGGAATGGTTTCCTTGTTGGACCACAGCCAGTTGTTGTCGTCGCCCATAACTAAGCGCAATCACGAATGGGAGGAGTATTACCGGAAAAGCCAATCAGAAACGCCTTCTTCCTGACTGATGTCCGCTGGCCGCTAGACACCTCGCCAAAAGACGGGTGATAGCACTAGTTTATCGTTAAATACCAATCGCTGGAAACAACACCATCGTTGTTAACCACGAAAGGCTGCCAATGCATCAGGCACATCATCCTTAATATCAAAGAGCTTATTCAGCCGGGTAATGGCAAATACTTCCATAATCTCCGGTCGAATGTTGCTCATTTTAAGGTGTCCATCTTGCTGTTTGACCTGTTTATCGAGGCTAATCAGCTTGCCCAACGCAGAACTCGATAGGAATTCGACGTGGGAGAAGTTCAGCAAAATGCTTCGCTTCTTATCGACCTCGACCAGATCGCTAAACTCTTGCCCAATCTCTTGAATCTGGACGTCATCCAGGATCTTGCGATCCTTGAACTCGACAACGGTAACGTCCTCCACCTCGGATACTTTGAGGCGTTTATGGTCCGACATTGCTTTTGTTTCCTTTACCTGAAGACTTCGCAGAATTCTAATGCAGCGGGAATTGCGAACACAAAGGAAAAATACGCATTCTGAGAATCTTACAGGCCACGACAGCGCCAGAATCGTCTCAAACGCTAAACCCTATAATACTTTTCACTTACGCACTGTCAACGACAAAAGGAGATGTCAGGCTAGCGTCCTACTGTTTATTCCCCGCGTTTGCCGCTCAGAACGACGTGCTTCATTAGCAGATAATTGCTACCACGGTACTCCGTAACGACCCCGGATACCATCCAAACGAGCTCGCCTGTCGAGGTTTCCTGAGATTGGACAACTCGCTCCATCATCCGATTTTCTAATATTTTGACAACAACTCCATCGTCATCCGGAATGAAGCTAAGCCGGTCGCCGATCCACTCGAACGTACCTTTGGCATCAACAATCTCGGCTCCTTCCCGTAGACGGTGCTTTTTCTCTTGCTGTTGCTGGGCCAGTTTTTCGCGGTCCGTTATCGGAGCGGTTTGTTCTTCAGATTGGGCAGCCGAAGGTGGCACAATCATGGTCGCGTAGGCCACGATTACGACGCCAAAAATCAATAAAACCCCAGGCACATTTCGATTCATCGCCACGACTCTCGCGCTCGTTTTGGAACTCACAGACCCTCTTCCGGAAAAGTGTAGCTCGCAAATCGACGTGTTGCTTTATCTATGCATCATGATGCCCAAAAACATCAGCAATCGCTAACAAAGACATCTCGAGCTATCCCGATGCAACGCATAACCCGCACTTAGAAAACAACTTAGATCGAACTTGACGATCCTCTTCCCTGTGCTGGCATGACGTCTGCAAATGGAAATGGAGCCCTACTCCTTACTCATTGCAGGCAAGAAGACGATCATGCTCGATACCGCGACTTCATTTTCACTTGCCCCATTTTTTGTGGCGTTTTTGTTCGTCCTGGGTGGCTTTATGACGTTGGCGTCGGGGCATTTGATGGCACAAGACCTCAGCTCATCTGCCATCGTGGAATTGACCACCGCCAGCGGACGCACCTTTCGAGGGTCGATTTCCCCAAAAAGCGATTTCAGCACTGTACATGTTGTCACATCACGTGGTTCGATGTCGATCTCAAGACCGATTGCCTGGACAGCGATTCGCGAACTAACCATCAACGAATCGCCAGCATCGTTTGAGAAACTGGCAACGCTGATTGCGAGAGTTCAGCAAGACGACAACAGCAAAGAACCAACGCCTGGCTATCTAGTAGTCGGCCCTGCTTCCAAACCTGTTTTCAGCGAGCGTCCAGAACCTCGGCAAGAGATAAAGCCGCAGAGTGCTCCGGTTAGCAATCTTTCCGCCTGGGCGACGTTCAAGAACTGGGACCGCAATCCGTCTGTGGATGGACTTGAAGTGACATTCAATGCGGAAGATGCCCAAGGTCTTCCGACGACCGTTCGCGGTCATTTGGAGGCGGAACTATACGCGTTCCAAAGTGCCACGTTCGACACTGTTCCGCATGGACAAGGGGCGCGATTCATCAAGATTGGAAGCTGGAGCATTCCACTCGACAAGACGTTTGCTCGTTACGATTCTCGTGTGGCACGACTTCCCTACCAATCGAATTCGCCTGCGAACGACGGTAGTATCTCCCCGTTAGGAACGCTTGTCGTAAAGTTGGTCGTCCCCGGGCAAGGTACGTTTACGACCAGCATGGAAGACGTTCGTTTACGACCCTACAGTGCGATTCGCGATGCCAATGAATTGCGGGGGAATCCTCGTTATCCAGCAAGCGAAAACCCTCGCTACGCTCCCTATGTAACTCCGTAGGGTTGGCGCAATAGTGCTGCAATGCAGCTAACCAGGCTTGGGCATCGCCAAGCTGTGCAGCACGAGAACCGCTCCCATCGAGATTAAAGCCCAACCGAGCCACTGGGGTGGCTTGATGGTCTTCTTTGCGGAAACGACGTTGGCATCTTCAGCTGCAGCGACGAAAGCGGTCGGGACATCACTCGGTTCCGCTTTTTTGGCGGCAAAGCGTTTGGCCAGGAAGTGACTCGCCTCTTGCGTTAAAGTGACCGAGTCGACCATTCGAAATTGAATGCCGAGGGCCAGCAGAACGACCCCGATCATGAAATATTGATTGCGATTGATTTCCACGGTCAGCTCCGCTGATTCGTTGAAACTCTTAGGTTGGGTGTAAATGACGGAAGGACCCGTCACATCTTTTCTTCGTGATGAAACGTCCGGCCAGTTCAACGATTCCTCTAACGGACAGATCCTTGCTGCTATGCCTAATGCTTCGACTGTAGGGGTCTTTCGGTTTGATGCGGTCAAACCAGTTCCTACCCCCATTTGTCAGCTGAAATGTTCACTTAGATGCGCTGCATATCGAATTCTGCAACCTATCCATGAATGGAACCTGAGGGGCGAGACTCCTCAGGAAGACGAAACATAGTTATCTCACCTGGGAAGAAATTATGAGCACATCCACACCATCCCGCGGTCGGGCACTTGTTTGCGATGACTCGATGTTGATGCGAAAACTCGTGATTGATTCGCTTACCGAAGACGGTTGGACGATCGTCGGCGAAGCACAAAACGGCCAAGAAGCGGTCGAGAAATACCAGGAACTGAAGCCAGATGTCGTCACACTCGATATCGTGATGCCCGAACACGATGGCATTTTCGGCCTGGAACAGATCATGAATTTCGATCCAGACGCGAAAGTTGTCATGGTCAGTGCGTTAAACCAAACGTCGCTCGTAGCGGAATCGGTGCGAAAAGGAGCTCAAGACTTCATGGTCAAGCCGTTCCTGCCTGAACAACTGCAGGAAACGATGCGACGCCTCGTCGATGCAAATCTGCCTACCTAAAGCGAGCCAGACGGGAAAGTCCCTCAAACATCTCAAGTCGATTTCCCGAAAACTCTTACGTGTCTGCCATGCGTGAGAAGAAAATACGCGTAGAAAGCGTTGGCAATTGATGCCGATAGCAGGCTTGTGGCGTTGGTTAAACGCCGCAAATCCGCTAGTCTTACGGAATTGCAATCATCGCAAGCATCGCGCGGAATAGACGTATGGCCCCTGGCGTCCATGAACCCACCATCCGAGAACACGACGACGAACTGAACAGTCTGACGTCGACGAGCTTTATCGGCCTGGTTTTGACGCAATTCTTTGGTGCCGCGAACGATAACATTTTTCGTTGGTTCGCCATTGGCATCGGAAAAGAACAGCAACCAGAGCATGTCGGTACCATCCTAATGGCAGGAACGGCCTGTATGGTCGCTCCTTACCTGATTTTTGCGCCGCACGCAGCTTTTTTCGCCGACCGTTATAGCAAGCGAAGCGTGATCGTGGCTTGCAAGATCGCGGAAATCGTGATCATGATCCTCGGCATCATGCTGGCTTGGAGCGGGCAACTGTTCTGGCTCTTCAGCGTCGTGTTTTTCCTCGGTGCCCAAAGTGCGATGTACGGCCCAGCCAAACTGGGGGCCATTCCCGAGATTCTCAAGACAAAGCATATCTCGTCGGCAAATGGCATAATCGGTCTGGCTACCGTCGTTGCGACGGCACTAGGGACCGTGGTCGGTAATCTCCTGAGCGACTGGACCCACCAGGGAGAGACCAACTTATGGTTGGCCGGCCTGATCATGGTCGGGTTCGCTATCGTCGGTATCGGGACCAGTTTGTGGATTCAGAAACTTCCGGTAAATCAGCCGGGGCTTAAGTTTCCCTGGAACCCATTTCGCAGCGTGGTCAAAGACCTGAAGGCTTTAAAAGTCAACAGCGGCATTTTCTACGTTGCGATGGGCAGCGCATTCTTTTGGACGCTGGCCGCATTGGCTCAGTTGAACATCGATCAATTCGCTGCCGAAAGTGGTACGACGACTCAGGCCGACGTGGGCCCTTTGCTTGCGGTGCTTGTCGTGGGGACTGCAGTGGGGTGCATTCTTGCCGGCTATTGGTCGCAAGGGCACGTCGAGATGGGAATTCTCCCCCTGGGCGCAACTGGTCTGGCCGTCTGTTCGTTTTTATTGTTCCTCTGTCCATCCCCCATCGTCGGTGCTGATGGCAACTGGAACTTTGTTTTCTTTATTGCCAGCGTTCTTTTGTTCTTAATGGGTACGTCGGCGGGCCTCTTTGAAGTTCCCCTTGCATCGTTCCTGCAGCACCGTGCGCCTGCGGAAAAACGTGGCACCATTCTGGCTGCGACCAACTTCCTCACGTTCGGCGGCATTCTTTTGGTCTCGGTGATCTTCTCGATTCTGCGAACGCCAGTTTACGAGGGAGATGTCCGCAACATCGATCAAATCGCCCAACTGGAAGTTTCTCCTGAGTTTGCTGAGGAAGTTACCGAACGCTCTACGCAGTTCCGAAACGACATCGTCGCTGGCCGCAAAAACAAAACACCACTAGAAATCGCCGATGGCATTTCCTCGAGCGACGCAGAAAAGACGTACGCGTTTGCCTCGCTTTTGATGACGCAATTGCACCAAGCGTTCGTCGATCAAAATCCGATCGATCGAAGCGAAATCATCGACAAATACCCTGACCACAAACAGCTTGTGGCGGAAATCTATTTTCAAGCCACCAACTTACCGCTGCTCAGTTCGCGGCAGATTTTCCTGCTGTGCAGCGTGGTGACCATTCCGATTTTGTTTTACATCCTTTATCTGCTTCCGCAGAACTCGCTGCGGTTCCTTGTTTGGCTGGCAAGCGAAACGTTCTACCGCATTCGGGTCCACGATCGCGAAAACCTGCCGGCAGAAGGGGGAGCCCTTCTCGTTTCCAACCACGTATCGTGGCTAGATGGTGTGCTACTGATGCTGACAAGCAGTCGCCCAGTTCGAATGCTTGTTTGGGGCGGCAATTTTAAGAGCGAATGGTTCCGGAAATTTGTCGAGTACCACGGGGCCATCTTGATCGATAAGGGGCCTAAGGGAATTCAACGGGCTCTGCAAAGAGGGCGAGAAGCGATCGAAAACGGCGAACTCGTCTGTGTGTTCGCGGAAGGCGGAATTACGCGTAGCGGTCAGATCCAGGGCTTCAAACCTGGGCTCCTGAAGATGGTCGACGGGACATCAGCTCCGGTTGTCCCGGTCTTTATTGACGAGTTGTGGGGAAGTATCTTTTCTTTTAGCGAAGGAAAATTCTTCTGGAAAATTCCTCGCACCTGGCAAACCCCTATCTCCATTCACTTTGGCGAACCGATCGAGCCTCCCTACGGGATTCACGTCATTCGCCAGGCAGTGCAACAACTAGGAGCAGTCGCCTTTCAGCGACGCGTAGATCGAGTGATTCCTCCAGCCAAGACAATGCTCCGAATCTGTAAGAGACGCCTATTCAAATCAAAAGTGGCGGACTCGACTGGTGCCGATCTGTCCGGCGGCATCTTCCTGACACGCATCCTTGTGCTTTATCGCCTGCTGAATCGACACGTTCTGAAGCCACGAAAAGATGAGCCATATGTGGGCGTTCTGCTGCCACCTTCGGTAGGTGGCGCGGCGACGAATGCTGCTTTGGCACTCGATCGTCGTATCGCGGTCAACTTGAACTACACGACCGACAACGACGTGATGAACTACTGCATTAAAAAGTGTGGTATCAAGTCGGTGCTAACGAGTCGTAAGTTTATGGAACGTTTCGACTGGGATCTCGACTGCGACGTCGTTTACCTCGAAGACCTCAAAGATAAGCCGACTGCTTGGGACAAAATCAGCAGCCTGTTTGCCGCGTTTGTCGTGCCGAGCTGGATCCTTGATCGTGCGTACGGCTTGAACAAGATTGGCCCGAACGACACGCTCACGGTTATCTTTACCTCCGGTTCGACAGGCACTCCCAAGGGCGTTCAACTTACCCACGCGAACGTCTCGTCTAACGTTCAAGCGATCGAGCAAGTTGTTCACCTCAATCGCAAAGACGTGATCATCGGCATCTTGCCGTTCTTCCACTCCTTTGGATATACGGTCACGCTTTGGACACTGCTGGGCATCGACGTGAAGTCTGCCTATCACTTCAGCCCGCTTGAACCGAAAGTCATCGGCAAGCTGACCAAGAAGCATGGTGGAACAGCAATTCTCACCACCCCTACCTTCCTGCGAAGCTACATCCGCAAAGTGGAAGCGGACGACTTCAAGACGCTGGAAATTGTCGTGGCCGGGGCCGAGAAACTTCCTATCGACTTGTGTCAAAGCTATGAAGAAAAGTTCGGTGTTCGTCCCGTCGAAGGATACGGATGCACGGAACTTTCCCCATTGGTTTCCGTCAACATCCCGCCGGCACGTTCGATCGATAACTTTCAGATCGACCGCAAAGAAGGAACCGTCGGTCGCCCCATTCCGAATGTCGCCGCGAAGATCCTGGATCTCGATACCGGCGAAGAAAAAGGTGTGAACGAACCAGGCATGCTCTGGATCAACGGCCCCAACGTGATGAAGGGCTATCTCGACATGCCAGAAGAAACGGAAGCCGTGCTTCATGACGGTTGGTACAAGACCGGCGACGTTGCGATGATCGACGAAGACGGCTTCCTGAAGATCACCGGACGAATGAGCCGCTTCTCGAAGATCGGCGGCGAAATGATTCCGCACGTCCGTATCGAGGAAGTCATCCTGGAAATCCTAGGGCCAAGCGAAAGCGAAGACCTTACGGTTGCCGTCACCGCTGTCGAGCACCCGACCAAGGGAGAACGGATTATTGTTGTCCACACGGCCTTGGACAAAAAGCCGGAAGAGATTCGCCAACAGATGAAACAAGCTGGCTTGCCGAACCTTTACATTCCGTCGGCAGACAGCTTCATGGAAGTCGACAAGATTCCAATTCTCGGAACCGGCAAGCTTGACCTGCGAGGGCTAAAGGAGACTGCCAACGCTCAATTTTCCGCAAGCGGATCCGAGGCAACTTCTCAAACCGAATCGAACTAACGTCGTAGTTCTGCAAATCGCTTGCGGGGCACAGGCCCTAATGCGACCGATGAATCACCTTCGGTCTGCGGTTCGACAGCGACACGCTCCAATGGCTTCGCGGCTAGCGTTTGATTGCCGCTAGGCAACAATGCCGGCTCGCTCACGGTAGCTGCTGCCAACGGAAGTGGTTCTTCTTCACCCTGCTGCGTTAACTGCTGCTGAAGCCCGCGGTCGGCGATCACTTTGCGTTGATAAACGCGTGTCACAACATCGCTAAATTGCTTTCGCACGGTCGGATCGACCTTCTCTAGCCGACCTGCCAGATTGTGCATTCCGGTAACATTGTCTTGGGCATTCTTCGAGATCTTGCCAATGAAAGAAGACGTTTCCGCGAAGTTGAAATCGGCCGTCTTGCCGATCAGTGGATGCAACGTTCGAGCCAGGAAGTCAGCTCCACGGCTCTCGAATTTGACAAATACATCCAGCCGATTGGAAACAAATGATTTACCTTCGGCCGCATTCGTATAACCAGACTGCAAGACAAGCACACAGTTGGCCATGATTCGTTTTGGTGCCAACGGACCTTCGTAATACCCTTGAGCAAAGAAGATATTCGTTTGCCCATCGGCATAGATGATGTCCACATTGCTGACGGTGCCGGCGCCGTCGTTGGCATGGAACGAGGTGGGACTTCTGCGCTGCACTTGAACGTTGGTGATTCCCATTAGCTCCCAGATATTCACGACCACTTCCGGATAGCTGACCAGGAAAGCGTAAAGCTCAGGGTCGCAGTCAATCACTTGAACTGGCAGGCGACGGAAGATGCTCGGATCTTTCACCACTTCCGAAACACGGTTTTGGTCTTGTTGTCGCAATTGCCGGAATGGAATCTGCCGCAGCGCATCTTGCTTTTCTTCCCGGCTGAAGCTGACCAGTTCCGCCTCGGGAGAAACCGTCGCTTCTTGAGCAAAAGCCGGCGATGCCAGCATCAGCAACAGGGTACAGAGGAATGCTGAAACGGCGCACGAAAAACGTGGCGAAACTCGGGGAAGGCAGGTTGGATGGTTTGATTGTCGAAAAATCGGCATGCAAGCATTCCCCCTTGGCGTTGCGATGGCTGAGATGGCCTTACCCTTAATTCGGTTGAATCGCTATGATCGCCACAATCATTCTCAGATTCCTAAACCGAACGCCCTGCTAGCACTGAATCACTTGCCGTAAAAACGCAGATTGGTGCGTACCCTAGCCGAGCCCTTCCCATGTCTATAGTGCCGGAAAACCCGACCCGTCCCATCCGAAGCGTTGTTATTCTGGCAGGCGCAATCTTGCTAGCAATCGGCGTCGGTAGTTTTTGGACAAAGACTTATTGGATCCCTGATCGCTTTGAGACACTGATGCTCGATGCGCCGGAATCAGAAATTTCGGAGCGTATGGGCCACGCATTCGATCATTCTCAGGCACCCTTTCAAGATCTCGCCAAGTGGATGGCATCGGATCGGGCAGTCATTGCTATCGAGGCTTCGCATCTAGCTGAAAGCAAAATCGAACTTTGGAAAACCCAACCAGCATCTCAGATAGCACCACAAGTAATGACATTTTTAGATGCCTTACAGCATCATATCGATCAATATCCACAAGCAACGCGTCATCGCATTCATCAGATGACCCAAGAGATAGCCGGCTGGAATCTGGGAAATGCCACTGCTGAACGTGGACAAATCTTACTAGCCTTAGAAGATCTCATTCGACGCACGAAGAGTTCCGTTCCCATCAACGCTACGGCAGCCAACGATGCGATGCTAAGTGAACATTTAGCAGCTACCGATCAGAACATTATCTCTTCGCACGATCTCACCGCCCAGGTCACTGCGGAGTTCAATTCGCATCACAAAATCGAGCTAAACAATGGGTTGCCATGGACTACAACAGGACTTCCGAGCCTGACACCATCGCAGAACAATAAACCAATCGAATCGAATACCATCGTGCATAACGATTCAGAGGTACTTCCTGCCAACCGACGCGTATCAATCGGGCAGCCTCTGAAACTTCCTACACTAATCGACAATCCCAAGCAGCTTAATAGCGAGATTCGGCCTCCCCATAAGACAATCGATTTCAGCCGGCTCACGACTTTGGAAGTCATGTGGAAGCTGCATGCCCAGTCGACACAAATTACAGATCTGGCACGTCAAACGTTGATCGAACGCAGGTTCAACGAGGACGACTTGGCATTAGCGGCCCAACTCACTAATCCAGATGTTGCCATACGATTGCAACTGGTACAGCGGCTACCATCGTTGCCAAGAGCCGATCGAAAAGACTGGCTCTACTACATGACCAAAGATCCCGACGCGGATGTCCGGTACGGAGCCGCGGCGGCCCTGCTTACTTCGACCGATCCGCGACTTTTAAGACGTTTAAGAGCGGACATGGCAACAGATCCCAGTCCGCGAGTGCAAGCCTTAATTACTAGATGAAAGGCTTTTGGAAGTTGACTAGTGAGTCAGCTTCGAGAGCATTTCCATGGCCTGCTTGGCACGGCCAACGCCACCTAAGCTATCCACAAATTCTTTTGCCGTAATAAGATCTTCGGCTGTAATCTTACCGGTCTTGGTTGGTCCCTGAGCTTTTCGCTTGTCCATCGATTTGATGGTGCTCACATATTGGGGAGTCACATCCTTGTATCCAGACTTCTTCAAAGCGTCTGCAACCACCGAAGGCGAAGCCTCTGGGTTCTCTTGTTGATAGTTGCGAATAGCATCTGCTTTGGAAGGTTTGTTGGTAGCGCGTTTTGCCATACTAGTTACTTTTCTGTTTGAACGCTGGTTCAACTGTTTGGATATGCCTTGCCCAAGGCCCACATTCAAGTCTATACGCCGACTGATAGATCGTCGACGATTGAATATCAGATTGCCGTTAAACCGCAATTGACGGATCTTCGACTCTGTTACTACGGTCAGCTAATTCTTAGTGGAAACCGCTGAGCCATTGGTAATCCGTCAATATACAGCTACATCAATTATGGAATAGCCGCTCTATAAGCAGCAGCTCGGCAATTCCTACAGAAACCGCACAATACTTGCAAGTTCTTGCGTAACATTGAAGTAACATGCTCCTACGTGGTTAATACCGTTTAGTTGCATGCGGGGGTAAAGCTAGAAAAGTTTGAAAAGCGCAAAGTGATACTCGCGCCTGTTGAAAATTACTTTGCCATCACCAGAACCTACCCCAACGGGGGTAGCAGATGCTTTCGGATAAACTGCATCTGATGCGATTAAAGAAAGTGGGGATGACAGGAATCGAACCTGCACTCCTTGCGGAACTAGATCCTAAATCTAGCGCGTCTGCCAGTTTCGCCACATCCCCTGGCTTATCAATGCTCGTTAATTTCCGAGCACTGCGAGTGAAGATCAGAAGTATATCACGACCTCCCTACCGTTGGCAACGTGGCCCCCTCTTGGGCAGTTGCCATAAAGATGCGAAAACCGAATGGTAAAGGAAACCGCCTGGTCACCCCATTTACCTGACCCCATATCGCTCGCTTCTAACTGCTTAATTTGCCATGCCTGAATTGAATGCCATTGTCTTCGATATGGATGGGACCATCCTCAACACGGAGATGCTTTATCCCAAAGTTTCTACCGAAATCCTTCGCCGGCGGGGTCTCCAGCTCACCCAGCCACTAACCGATGCCATGATGGGTCGTCCAGCTCCGGTCGCTTTTCAAGTGATGATCGACTGGCACGACTTAGCCGATTCCATCGAAGCTCTGTCGGCTGAGTCGGAGGAAATTTTCGCCGACATCCTGGAAACGTCACTCGGCCTCATGCCTGGCTTTACGGAACTGTTCAAATCGATTGTCGAAGCCGACTATCCCATTGCTGTCTGCACGAGTGCTCGGCGCGACACGGCAATCGACTTATTAGGCCGGTTTAATATTACGCCGGATCTACAATTTGTAATTGGTGGCGACGAGGTCGAACATGGCAAACCTCATCCCGAAATCTATCTAACCGCAGCCGAGCGCCTCGGGTTTACTCCCCATCAACTGGTCGTTTTCGAGGACAGCCAAACGGGCTGCAAAGCGGCAATCGACGCTGGTACGCATGCCATTGCCGTACCTGGCGACCATAGTCGCAAACATGCCTTCGATGGGGCTCAATTTGTTGCCGATACGCTGCACGATCGTCGCATCTACGAACTACTGGAAATCCCATTGCCAACCTAATCTATTTCGCGTCGATAGTACGTGAAATCAAGATTCTGCCGAAGTCGATTGACGAAACGGAAAGCCCCCCTTTAAACTGCAGGGGTGCATCCCCCATTACGCACAGTGTCGGACACTGCCCTCCCCCGCAAAAAGGATTGACGCGATGAAAAATCTCGCCATCGTCCAAATCGACGACGAAATCGCTTTGGCTCCCGGTACCCCTACCAGTTCCGGAATTCTTCCCAGCAAACTGGCGGCCCGAAAACTGAATTCGGCTCCTCTCGTCGAATGGCTCGTCCGTCGTATTTCCGAAGCGGAATTAGTGGACGGAATTGTGGTCGTCATGCCGGACACTCAGGCCTATCACGACTTGGCCGGTTTGATTCCGCTGGACATTCCTTGCCATTTCAGCAAGAAGGAAACCCCGCTTGCTCGCCTGGCCGATGCTTCGAAGGTTTATCCGTCGGAGGCTATTGTTCGCGTTCCTTTGGAAACGCCGTTCTGCGATCCGATCCTGATCGATCAGCTCCTCATCACCGCCCAACGTCACGGCGAAAAGGACTACATCGGCTACAACCTCGAAGATGGCTGCCCAGCTTCGCAGTCTTCGATCGGTCTGTTCTCGGAATGGATTCGTTCATCCGCGTTGGCCAAAGCCAATGCCGAAGTCAAAGCGAATGAAGACGCCTATCGTGTGGACACTTCGTTTCTCAACTACCCCGAAATGTTCTCGCTGGAAATGCTTCCCGTTCCCGATTCGCTGAACCGAGGCGATCTCCGCTTCTCGGTCTCCAACGACGAAGACTGGGAAGAGCTGCTCGCCATTGTCGATGCATTGGGTGCCGACGCTCTGCAGTGGCAAGACGTCGTGCGAATCATCGATACCCAGCCGACCATCCGGAATCGTATGGCCCAGCGCAACAACTTGGTGGCCTAAACCTGCCCCACACAATCAGTTGGCAACCTAAGGGACGTTACGGCGTCCCTTTTTGTTTGCTAGCACTCTAAGACCGCAAAACCGGAGCAATCGTCAAATTCGACTCAATTTACCACGCCTCTCCGGACGATGATGATTCTGACACCGTAACTCCCCGGACGATTGGCTCCCTATGCAAGGCTGCGATGCCATGAAAAAGCTGCTTACCCTACTCGCCTCGATCTCGCTGTTGGCCAACGTCGGCTGCTCGATGTGCAGTCACCCGTTCGACTACAACTACGCGGCCTACGACGAAGCCCAAATGAGCGGTCATCGCGCTGGCTCGGCCTTCGCTCCTTACAGCACCCAATCGGTCATTACCGAGTCGGCCCCGGTCGAAGTCGAGGGGGAAGTGATCGAAGAGGAAGTCATTTATTACGATGAATCGCAGTCGTAGATAGACTCGACGGCCATTGTATCAGGCTGTCCAAGGCACTCTGAAAAGTTTCTGAACCAGTGCGTAATTCCCGAGAGTTACGCACTTTGCGTTTGCGCGGAAGGCACTGCGTAACTTTGAACGCCTCTATTTTTCGCAATTCAGACGCGCAAACTATCGCTCGAAACGACCTTCAAACGTTCTCGACAGCGCATAAGTGACAAACAATTGCCGTACACTTGGACAATACTTCCTTACAATTTCTCTTGTCCCAGCGAAAACGGTCCGTTTCTGAAAATAAAGGGCTCGCATCGCGTATAAAATTACGGCGAACATTCTCACGTTCGTCCGTCGTTCACGAAGACGGCCGCTTCTTTTCAAGCCCGTCAAAATGGGGTAGCTTGTAGCCCGACTCTTCCGTCATCCCCCTGCGATCCCATCCCCTCAACTTCATTGCCCCATGAGCGAAGCTACGCCTCCGTCCGGTGCCGCGCCGGATGATTCCTCGACCGACGACATCGTCACCACCGTCGATCCACCGACCACTTTCTTCAAGACACTCTCCTGGCTTGGTCCTGGTCTGATTGTCGCTGGTTCGATCGTTGGCTCTGGCGAACTGATCGCGACCACAAAGACCGGCGCCGAAGCAGGCTTCGCGCTGCTTTGGCTGGTCATCCTCGGCTGCATCATCAAAGTGTTCGTGCAAGTCGAGTTCGGCCGTTATACGATCACCTCTGGTAAGACAGCCCTCGATGGGCTCAACGAAATCCCTGGTCCGGCCGTTTCGTTTCGGGCCTGGGGTCAACGGTATCGCGTGAACTGGTTGATGATCTACTGGCTGCTGATGACGCTGGCCAGTCTTGCACAGCTGGGCGGTATCGTCGGAAGTGTCGGTCAAGCTCTGCAAATCAGCATTCCCCTGACCGAAAAGGGACGCACTTATAACGAGTTCGCCAAAGCCCAAGCCGACATTCAAGTGCAGGAAACATTGGCACGCCTGGCAACTGATCGAGGAGACGACGACGCGTTGGCACTCGCCCAGGGACGACTCGAAAAGCTGGAGTCTGGCCTCAGCCCAGAAGCAGTTCGTTACTTGGAACTGCGGCGACAAGTGCAAACCGACCAAGCCGCGTTGGCAGAAGCCTCCGACGAATCGGCCGCCGAGCCGATTGCCACGCGTATTGAAACGGCCCGCGACGAACTGAGCCAAATCAAGTCGTCCGTTGTCAGTCTCGACGACAAGATCTGGGCAGGCATCATCGCGATCATCACTTCGATGCTGCTCTACGTGGGTCGATACCACTTCATTCAAAACTTCTCGACAGTGCTCGTGGCTGGCTTCACGCTGATTACCATTGGCAATCTGTTCGCGTTGCAGTTCTCGCCAGACTGGGCCATCTCTGGCAGCGAAGTTTTAAAAGGGCTTAGCTTTACGTTGCCTGACCCGACCATCGCTGGTACC
The DNA here is from genome assembly GCF_020150455.1 of Bremerella sp. TYQ1. Taxonomy (NCBI): domain Bacteria; kingdom Pseudomonadati; phylum Planctomycetota; class Planctomycetia; order Pirellulales; family Pirellulaceae; genus Bremerella; species Bremerella sp. TYQ1. Next base: position 6,166,748 of record NZ_CP083740.1, on the reverse strand, counting down.
ACTCCGGTGATCACCGCGCTGGCAACGTTCGGCATCATTGGTGTCGGATCGGCGGAACTGATCGCTTACCCCTACTGGTGCGTCGAAAAAGGTTATGCTCGCTTCACCGGCAAACGAGACGAAAGCGACGGCTGGGCCCGGCGTGCAACCGGTTGGCTACGCGTGATGCAGTGGGACGCGTGGGGTTCGATGCTGGTCTACACGTTCGCGACGATCGCGTTTTACCTGTTGGGGGCGGCCATTCTGGGACGCACCGGAATGAATCCGCAGGAGTCCGACTTGATTCGCACGCTGAGCGTCATGTACGAGCCGGTCTTCGGCAGCGTCGCTCCGACGTTGTTTTTGTTCGGCGCGTTTGCGGTGTTGTACTCGACGTTCTTTGTCGCCAACGCGGGTCACGCACGCGTCGATGCCGATGGTGTGCGACTGTTTGGCTTCATTCGGCCGACGAAAACGGCGCTGCACAAAACAGTCTCCGCGTTCAACATCGCGTTTCCTCTGTTTTGCTTCACAGTCTACGCGTTCATTCCGAAGCCTGCCCAGTTGGTGCTGCTGAGCGGGGTGATGCAGGCAATCATGTTGCCGATGCTTTCGATCGCGGCCCTTTATTACCGCTACCTCCGCATTGATCCACGTTTGCGGCCTGGCCTGCTGTGGGACGTAGGGCTGTGGGTCTCGTCGTTTGGCATGCTGATCGCCGGAGGATACTTGTTCTACGCGAAGTTCCCAGAAATCGGCGCGTTGTTCGGTTTGGGCTAAGCAACTGTCGACAATGGCTGGTCCGGGTTTGTAAACCCGCACCACCCCATGTTGGGTTTCGACGGTCGCATAATCGTTACGACCGTTACATTGGTTGCAACGAAACAGTCGGCTTGGATCGATTGTCACGACCGACCGCGTGAGGGAAACCTAGGCTTGAGAAACCGCACTCAAGCTTTGAAGGCCCTCGCATGTCGAACGTGATTGTTCCGCCCGCTTCCCTGTCACACCAAACCGATTCTTCCGCCGTTACCGCTGGTCATGCGAAGGTGGTCCACGTGATCAATGGCGAGCATTATTCCGGGGCCGAACGTGTGCAAGATCTGCTCGGCAAGTGCCTGCCTCATTATGGCTACGATGCCAGTTTCGTTTGCGTTAAGCCTGGAAAATTCACTGAGGCTCGGGCGGACGGAAAGAGTCCTATTTTCGATCTACCGATGCGTCATCGCTTTGACTTGTGGCAAGCGAAGAAACTTGCCGACCTGGTCAAACAGGAACAGTTCGAGGTGATTCATGCGCATACTCCACGGACCGCAATGCTGGCGATGGGGGCTTCCTATTTAACCAGCGTTCCGCTGGTGTATCACGTGCATAGTCCCACCGCGCGCGATTCGACACGCAAGTGGCAGAACTGGATGAATCAAAAGATCGAGCAAACTTCGATCGCCAAAGCAACTCAGCTGGTTTGCGTTTCGCACAGTCTCGCAGGCCACATGCGAACGCTCGGCGTGGGTGAAGACCGGATTTCCGTCGTTCACAACGGTGTGCCGACAGTGGCCGACGTGCCGCAGCGCGAGTTGCCATTCGGTATGTGGACGCTCGGAACGGTGGCTCTGTTCCGTCCTCGCAAGGGTCTGGAAGTATTGCTGCAAGCGATAGCTCAGCTGCGCGAGCGAGGGCATCAAGTTCATCTTCGTGCGGTCGGTCCGTTTGAAACGCCTGAATACGAAGCCGCCATCCACGAGCAAGTTCGCCAGTTGAAACTGGAAGACGCCATCGATTGGGTCGGCTTCACGCGGGACGTGAATGCTCAGTTCCAAAAGATGGATCTGTTCGTCCTGCCTAGCCTGTTCGGCGAAGGCCTGCCGATGGTGGTGCTGGAAGCGATGGCGGCGGGAACGCCCGTGGTGGCGACCGATGTGGAAGGCGTCACCGAAGCGATCGTCGACGGGCAAAGTGGAATTATCGCACGCCCCAACGACGCCGAGCATCTGGCTCAGCGGATCGAGGCCGTTTTGACCGGCCGTGAAGATTGGCGAGCCATACGCGAAACGGCACTCGTCGAGCATGCCCAGTCGTTCTCGGACGAAGCCATGGCCCGGGGCGTCGCCGAGGTTTACGACCAGATTCTCGGCAAAGCGTCTGCTGCAACGTCGCCAAGTGACCAACCGTGTCACGCCGTCGGACGAGAATAGGAAAGTATCGCCAACTGGGTGGGGTGACTTCTCCTCTGGAGCGAGGAGTTGTATCCTACCAATGGCTTGAACTTTCCCTTCCCCATGGACGGCCCGATGGTGATTTCACGCGAATTTGTTTCCTGGGACCGCCCCATCCTGCATTCAGCGGCTGATTGGCTGATTCAGTCGGCGACGGTCTCGCCGGAAGACCTACCTCTGGTCGATCTTTCCGACTGTATGGTTGTCGTGCCGGGTGGTTTGGCTGGTCGCCGATTGGTCGAAATTCTTGTCCAAAAAGTCGAAGCAGCCGGACAATCTTTAATTCCGCCGCAAGTCATCACCGTCGGTTTGCTGCCGGAACATCTGTACGAAGCCAAGCTGCCGTTTGCGTCGGAATTAACGCAGCAGTTTGCCTGGGGGGAAACGCTGCGAAGTTTTGGCCCCGAACCGCTCAAGCCGCTGATCCCCTTCCCCCCGGAAGTGACCGACTTCGGTACCTGGCGAGACTACGGCGATTCAGTTCGTCGGGTTTATCGGGAACTGGTTTCCGAAGCACTCGACTTCACCGAAGTCGCGCAGAAGGCTCACTCGCTGGAAGGTTTTACCGAGCAAGACCGCTGGGATGTGCTCGCGAAGCTACAGAGTGCCTACCTGGCACGGCTCGACAAACTGGAAATGTGGGACAAACAGTCGGCGCGGCTGTACGCCATTAAGAATAACGAATGCCACAGCGATGCCCACATTGTGCTGTTGGCCACCGTCGACTTGAACCGCGCGACGCGGCAGATGCTCGATCAAGTCGCTGGCAAAGCAGGCCGAGTCACCGCGATTGTCGGTGCGCCTGCGCAATGGGAAAACCACTTTGACGAGTATGGCTGCCTGAAAGCGGATGCATGGACCGACGAGGCGATCGATCTCGAATGGCAGTCGGTCGCAATTGTCGACGGTCCAACGCAGCAAGCCGATCAAGCGGCGGGGCTGATCGCGGAAGTCGCACACGATTACTCGGCAAAGGATATTATTGTCGGCCTGCCGGACGAACACCTGCTGGGGGAAGTTCGCCGCATCTTTCACGAGCATGGCTTGAAGGTTCGCTTCGGTCCGGGGCATTCGGTAGTAGGTACGCTACCGTTTCGTTTGATCGAAACCGTCATCGAGCTTTCGCAGACGCGGCAATACCATGCCTTGGCTTCGGCGCTGCGGCACCCGGACTTGTTCCAGACACTGCAGTTCGCGAAGCCCGGGGTCGAAAAGCTCGATAACTGGTTCAATAACCGCTTGCCTGATGTGGTCGACAGCTCCCTTCAAAATGAAGAGATGGCGGAAGCAATCACCAAGCTGGCCGCCCTCGCGGCGCCATTCAGCGGCGAAAAGCGTTCGTTGCCGGAATGGGCCGATCAGGTTCGACAGCTTTTGCTCAGCGTTTATGGCACGCAAACAATCGATTTAGATACCTCCGCCAACTTTCAATTGGCCCGACCGCTGCAAGCGATCAACGATGCGATGGCCCAGTGGAGCGAGATCCCGGAATCGCTTTCGCAGCCGTGCGGGGCGTCGGAGATGTTCCGCGTGCTGCGAAACCAATTAGGTTCGGCAATGATTCCCGCCGAGCATGATGCCGAAGCGGTCGAAGCACTCGGTTGGCTCGAACTGCCGCTGATGGATGCCCCTGTCTGCGTGGTGACCAGCTTCAACGACGGCTTGATCCCCAGTTCGAACTCGGCCGACTTGTTCCTGCCGAATTCCTTGCGAAATTTGTTGGGGCTGGAAGACGACTCGTTGCGTTACGCGCGTGATGCCTACCAGGTTCAAGTCATTCAGCATACGCGTCAGAAAGTGCAGTGGGTTGTTCCCAAGCGAAGTGCCGACGGCGATCCGCTCGCCCCCAGCCGGTTACTGTTCACCGGCAGCACCGACGACTTGGCCCAGCGAGTGCAGAAGTTCTTCGGCACGCCGGAAGACCCTCTCAACGCCGCGAAAGTAGCCAGCGAGGAATCGCAAGACCACCAACAACGAATCGTGATCCCACAGCCAGGCGATCTTGATATCGTCGAAATGCCTCCCTGGGATCGGTTCTCGGCCACTCGAATCAATCAATACTTGAAGTGCCCTTACCGTTTCTTTTTGCGTTACGTGCTGGGCCTTCGTGGCGAAGACGACTGGGCCACCGAACTGGATGGCGGAGCGTTCGGTAACCTGGCACACGACACGCTGCAAGAGTTCGGCACGAGCGACGTGAAGAACTCGACCGACGAGAAAGTCATCTTCGACTTCCTTTCCGCCACCCTCACAGACTTGGCCGAGAAACGTTATGGCAAAAGTCCCCTTGCGACGATCAAGCTGCAGATTGAGCAGCTAAGACTGAGACTCCGGGCCTTCGCGACCGGACAAGCCCAGCACCGGCAAAACGGCTGGGTCATTCATCGCTGCGAAGCGGAAGTCACCGAGCCCTATCCGACCATCGAAGTCGACGGTGTCGAGATCGAACTGGAGGGGCGTATCGACCGCATCGACCACAATCCGGAAACCGGCGATTGGGCCGTTTGGGATTATAAAACAGGCGACAGCGTGAGCGATCCGGAGAAAGACCATCAAACCGGCCCACGCGATGCCAAGGAATGGGTCAGCGTGCAGTTGCCGTTTTATCGTCACCTGGTGAAAAGTGTCGGCGTGCGGGGAGAAGTTTCGCTCGGGTATATTACGCTGCCCAAGCTGGGCGAAGAAGTTCGCTTTCGACAAGCGAAGTGGAAAGAGGCCGATCTCGACGAAGCGGACGCCACCATCCGGCGTGTCATTCGCGACATCCGTTCCGGTAAGTTTTTCCCGCCTGCTGCGGTTCGTTACGAAGATGAATTCTCGCGAATCTGCCAAGATTCGGTCCTCGGAAAATGGGAGCCCGCCACATGAACACCAGCCTGACTCCCTTTCCCAATACGCTCATTCGTGCTTCGGCCGGAAGTGGTAAGACCTATCGTCTTTCCAGTCGCTACCTCGGGATTGTCGCCCACAGTGGTCGACCGGATGAAATCCTCGCGACAACGTTCACGCGCAAAGCGGCCGGGGAAATTCTCGACCGAATCATGATGCGTTTGGCCGTCGCCGCCGCCGATCCGGCCAAGCTTGCAGAGTTGAACGCTTCGCTCGAAGGGCAGCCGCTGACCAAGGAAGACTGCTTGCGAACGCTGCATAAAATTCCGCAGCAGATGCATCGCCTGCAAGTCAAAACGCTCGACAGCCACTTCATTCGCCTGGCTCAGTGCTTCAGCTTTGAATTGGGTTTGCCACCTGATTGGACCATCATCGACGACGTCGACGACCAACGTTTACGGATGGATGCCGTTAACCGCGTGTTAGCTCATCCGGAAACGAAGGAAGTGATCCAGCTGCTGCATTTGCTGAGCAAAGGTAGCTCAGAGCGGAGCGTTTCGCGATTGGTGATGAACCTGGTAAACGAGTTGTACGGCATCTATCTCGAGTCGGACGAGTCGTCGTGGCAGGTCTTATCGATGGCGGCGCCGCCGAAGGAAAAGGAAGTTGAAGAAGCGATTGAAATGCTCGACAGCTATCCGCCGGAACCGAGAGCCCTCAAGAAGGCAATCGTCGCCGATGTCGAGCGATTCCGCGGTCAGCAGTGGGCAAAGTTCCTCGACACCGGCTTGCCGCCGAAGATTATCGCCGGGGCGGACACCTATTTCCGCAAGCCGATTCCGGACGATGTGACGAAGGTGTATCAAACGCTTGTGCGTTACGTGCAAGGAATTCTCATCGGTCGAACCGTCGATCAAAACCGCGGGGCCTATCAACTGCTCGACCGTTTTCACACGCACTACGAACGGCTCAAGTGGCAGCAGCGAGGGTACCGTTTCGAGGACGTGACCCGCAAACTGAGCGAAGCCCTCGAAAACAGTAGCGAAGTGCAGAACCAGTTTCGTTTGGATCGTAAGATTGAACATCTGCTGCTCGACGAATTTCAAGACACCTCGCCGGTGCAATGGGAAGTGATTCGTCCTGTGGCTCAGAAGATTGCCGATCAGCCGAAAGATCGTTCAATCCTTTGCGTCGGGGACATGAAACAGGCCATCTATGCCTGGCGTGGAGGCGTGGCCGAGATTTTCGATGCCGTGCAGAACTCGCTGCCAGGCATCCATCCGGAAGACATGGACCGCAGCTATCGGTCGTCGCCGCTGATCATGGATACCGTCAACCGGATCTTCGGCAACCTCAGTGCGTTTCCTGCCGCGGGAAAAATGCGAAACGGGATCGATCATTGGCTCAAATTCTTTCATCCGCACGAGACGGCCCGAACCGAACTGCCAGGCCACATCACCCTGGAAACGGCTGCGAACGATGCTGCAGGAAAACCGTGCGACGATAAAGTGATCGCACTGACCGCTCGTCGCGTCGCCGAGTTGCATCGCTCGGCCCCGCACATTTCTATTGGTGTGTTGGTTCGCCGCAACGCGACAATCGCTTCGATGATTTATCTTCTGCGCGAGCTCGATGTGATGGCGAGTGAAGAAGGGGGTAACCCGCTTACCGACTCGGCCGCCGTCCAGTTGATGCTGTCGCTGGTGCAGTGGATCGATCACCCGGGGAATACGGCCGCTCGTTTTCATGTAGCGGAGTCGCCGCTGAAAGCGTTGCTCGGCAAGCTACCCAAAAGCGACTCGGAGTGGGAAGCGGTGGCCAATCAGCTTCGCCGCGAACTGCTCGTTGACGGCTACGGCGCCGCCATCAGCCGCTGGGCGAAGTTGCTCCACTCGCAGTGCACTCCGCGGGAACTTCGCCGCCTGGAACAGCTGCAGCGTTTGGCGTTTGCCTATCAATCGAAGGCGACACTGAGGGCGCAGGACTTCGTCCGTTTCATCGAATCGCAGCGAGTCGATGACTCGTCGAGTGCCGCCGTCCGCGTGATGAACATTCACCAATCGAAGGGGCTCGAGTTCGACGCGGTCTTTCTGCCGGAACTTGATAACCGAATTCCTCCCCAGACCGACAGCTTCGTGATTCGCCGCGACGATCAGATTGGCCCGATCAGCGGAGTAACCCATTACGTTTCGGAGTCGCTGCAGCCGATGCTGCCGACCGCCGTGCAAGGGATGTTCGAGGAAACACAGCAGAAGAACGTTGTCGAGTCGCTTTGCGTTTTGTATGTAGCGTTGACGCGAGCGGTGCATGGACTGCACATGGTCATCAAGCCCCGGCCGCAGCCGAAAAGTGGCGGCGACGGCCCCTCGAAGTCGTTCTCGGGCATCATTTTGAACGGCCTGACCGATATCCCTTATCCGCTGGAGCAACAGCTTTTGTACAGCCAAGGGAATCCGGCCTGGTTTGAATCGGTCGAGAAAAAAGCAACCGAGCAAGAGGGAGGTAAGTCGACCGCCGAGACCCGATTGCCCATTCAACTAAAGCCAACCGACGTCGACGCATTGGGCGAGTTTGTCTCGCCATCATCGCTGGAAGGAGGTCGACTTCGCCGCGTGAAGGACCTGCTGAAGGAAGAGACCGTATCGGCTGGCATGCAGTATGGCTCGGCCATGCATCACTGGATGGAGTCGGTAACCTGGCAGAAAACATTCCATGCCGATCGCGATACGATGATAGCCTCGGCGCGAACTTTGTACGGCGACTTTGCGTACGGCAATGCGTTCGATCACTTTCAAAGCGTGCTGCAATCAGACGCCGCGATTGAACTACTGGGTCAACAGACGTACCTCGGCAAGCCATGGTGGGACAATGCCCAGCCAGATGATACGGTAAGTGTTCACGGTGAGTTCCCTTTCGCAATCACGCATCAAGGGAGCGTGCTGCGAGGTTCAATCGACCGCCTGGCGTTGGTCAAGCGAGACGGCCAGGTCATCGCCGCCGACGTGATCGATTTCAAAACCGATACCTTCGATGACGCCAAACAGCTGAAAGATAAAGTCCGGCACTATCGTCCCCAAGTCGATGCCTATCGTGGGGCGGTGGCCCAGATATTCAAGCTTCCCGCAGCGGCCATTCGCGGCACGTTGTTCTTCGTGCATAAGCCGCAGACGATCTGCTGGCGGGAGGAAGGAAACGAATGACGAAATTCATCCACACAGCCGATCTGCACATCGACAGTCCCTTACGCGGGCTGGCCGTACGTGACGAAGCGATGATGCGCCGCGTGCAACGGGCCACGCGAACGGCCCTCGAGCGCGTCATCGATTTGGCGCTGAAAGAACAAGTCGCGTTCGTCGTCATCGCAGGCGATTTGTTCGACGGCGATTGGAAAGACATGCACTCTGGCCAGTGGGCAGCCGGACAGTTTCGCCGCTTGGCCGATGCCAACATCGGCGTCTATTACATTCGTGGCAATCACGACGCGGTCAGTCAGATTCAGCGGAAGATTCGCTGGCCGGACAACGTTGTCGAACTTCCACACGACGAACCAGCGACGATCGTGCTAGAGGATCATGGAGTTGCAATGCATGGCCAAGGGTTCGCCGATCGCGAAGTCACCATCGACCTGGCGGCCAGGTACCCACAGCGAGTCAATGGCATGTTCAATCTCGGCATGCTGCATACCAGCTTGACCGGTAGCGAGCAGCATGACACCTACGCCCCGACGACCATCGAAACACTGCGTGCCCGCGGGTACGACTACTGGGCACTCGGCCACATTCATCTTCGCAATGCCGATCCCCTTTCGACCGAACCGTATGTCGCCTACAGCGGCAACCCTCAAGGCCGACACATCCGCGAGCCTGGAGCGAAGGGATGCTTGATCGGTGAAATCGATGGCGAACATCTGCAGAACGTGACGTTCCACGCCACCGACTCGCTGCGATGGCAAGAGCTGGTCCTCGACGTGACCGGTGAGAAAAGCCTCGACAGCGTTATCGCCAAAGCAGGCGACGTCATCCGCACGGGGCATCATCAGCACGAAGGCCTCGGCTCGGCGTTTCGATTGACTTTTCGTGGGTCGACCCAAGTCCATGAGGAACTTTCCGACTTGATCAAACGAGGGGAGGTTCTGCAGGAACTGCACAGCGCCGCCGAATCGATCGACGACGAAATCTGGATCGAAAAGATTCGCTTTGAAACACAGCCACACGACCAAGCCGTGCTGCATGATGCCCATGACTTATGGGGCTCGATCGCTCAGCAGTTCGACAAAGTCCAAGATAACCCTGACGCACTGAAGCAGCTGGAAGAACTGGTCAAACCGGTGCTCGACAAAGTCAGTGCCCAGCATATTTCCCTGACCGACGATGGCACGCTCGACGAGCGAATGCCGCAATGGATGGCAGCGGCCGAGCAGCTTCTGCGTAGCCGACTGGGGGCAAACAACGCATGAAATTACGCAACCTCGATCTCGAAAACTACGGCATCCATGTCGAGCAAAGCTTTCCGTTTCAGCCGAATAGTTTGCAGCTGATCTACGGCCGCAACGAGGCAGGCAAGTCGACGCTGCTGCAAGCGGTCCGCGAGCTTCTCTTTGGCTTTCAGCATGCCAAAAGCAATCCGTTCGCGCCGGACTCGACCAAAAAGAAGATGAAAGCGACGGCCCGGTTCGTCCTGACCGATGGGCAAGAGATCGAAATCGTTCGTCGGCAAGGCAACAAAAACACCTTGTCGGGACAATACCTCGACAGCGATACCGAGATCGACGAAGAGCATTGGCAACAGCTGATCAGCGGGGCCGATCAGCGGATGTACGAGCATGTCTTTGGGTTCTCGCTGAAAGAGTTGGCCACCGGCGAAGAGAGCTTAAAGGAAGCGAATCTCGACGAAGCCCTTTTCGGCGGCGGACTTGGTCGCCTGCACGACTACAAGCAACTGCTGAAAAACATCGACGAAGAAACAGAAAGCCTGTTCAAAGTTCGTGGTCAAAAGCAAAAGATCAACGCCATCCTTTCAGACATCAAATCACTCAAGCAAGAGCTTAAGGAATCTTCGCTGCGTCCGGCCGAATACGAAGAGTGGTTGACCGAAGCGCGGCGCTGCGAGGAAGAGCTAACGCATCTGAACGCGTCGCTTGATAAAGTCTATCGTCGGCAACAACACCTCGACCGTCTCAAGAAGGCCCATCCACTTTGGATCGAGCGACAGTCGAAGCAGAAACAACTGGCTCAGCTGGAAGCGCCCGAGTCGTTCCCCGCCGATGCCTTAGAAGAACTAACGCAAACGAGACGCCAAGCCGCGAAGCTGAACACGGAGGTCGAAACGCTCGCCGAAGATCTTCGCCAGCTGGATGAAGAGATCGGCGGGATCACGTTCAATGAAGCGGTCATCGAGTCAAGCGAAGCGATTCGTTCGCTACTGTTTGGCATCAAAGAAATGCAAGGCTTCCGCCGCGATCTCCCGTTGCGGCAACAGGAACGCCAGCGTGATCTGGACGAAGCGGCGGCCATTTTGCGGAGGATCGATCCGAAGTTGAAGCTCGACCAGATCGACAAGTTCGAGCTGACGTTGGCCCAGCGAAATAAGATCCAGCAGCTGACCAAAACGTATCAGCGGCTGACGACCGAGATTGCTTCGCACCAACCGGAAGTGGCTCGGCTCGATCGCGAGATTCGTGAACTAGAAGCGGCCATCGATCAGCTTCCACCATCGTCTGCCGAAATGATAGAAAAGCTGGAAGCCAGCCTCGATCCTCTGCGTCAGGCAATCGCTCGCAAGGGAGAACTACAAGCCCAACAACGCCGTCTCGAAACCGATTTGCAGCAAATGCGTGTCGCGATTGATGCTGTCGCCGGTCGATCGCTCGATTTGACATCGCCACTGCCGATTCCGCTCGAACCGACAATTCGTCGTTTCGATGGCGAGCTGCAAACGCTCGATCAACAAATTCGGACTGCCCAGCAGTCGGTCCGCGAAACAGCCGATGAATGTAGCGCTAAACGAGAAGAACTGCGGCGGCTCGAACAAAGTGCTCAGCTGGTATCTGAAGAGGAATTGAAATCGGCTCGCACCGCTCGCGATACCTCTTGGCAAGCGATTCGCGCCAAGTTGCTTGGGGAAGAACAACTTCAGTCTCCGGCCGAGGAAACGACGCACGCCCAACAGTTCGAGCAACAGCTTCACCAGTCCGACCACCTCGCGGATCAGCGGCACCAGTACGCCCAGATGCTTGCCGACCAGCAGTCGATGCAAGCGACGCTTCGTTCGCTGGAAGAACGTCTGGCTGTCCGAGAGAAGCAGTCTGATCAGCTAAAAGAACAACGTGATTCTTTATGGCAGGCCTGGTCCGACGAATGGAAACCAGCGGATATCGTTCCGAAGTCGCCGCAAGAGATGTTGCCTTGGCGAACAGATTATCTTTCCTTGGTCGAAACTCAAGCCGAAATCGTTCGACAACGCGAAGAGATCGAACCGCTCGATCATCGCATCGAAAGCACGCTACAGCTTCTCACAAAGCAAGAGCTTGTCGATCCAGACACGTCGGCAGAAGAAGCAGCCGCTTGGATCGAGTCCTTCCTTAAACGCACCCACACGGAACAGCAGCGACGCGATCAACTGACCAACAAATTGCAGTTGAATCAGGAGACCAGGGCCGCGACGTTCGCTCAGAATGAAACCCGCGAGCAGCAGCTGGCTTCCATCCAAGCCGAGGCCACCGAAATTCTGTCGGTATTCGAAGCCATCGGCGGGGTCGATCTGGAAACCGCGACCGACTTGATTCAAGCCGTCGAAAAAGTGCAAACCAAGTTGGCCAGCGCCGCGGGAATGCAGCAGCGAATCGCCGACATGGAAGTGGGGCTCGCTCAGTTCGCCGATCAAGTGGAAGCGGTTGTCACCGCGACCGGAGAGTCTGTGGAAGACCTTTCTCCTGAGGCATCCGCCCAACGCCTCGGCACGCTTCTCTCTGATGCGGAGAACTTAAAAGGCCGTCGCAAAGAACTGGAAATCAAGCGTACCGAGCGTGCTCGATCGCTGGAGACAAGCCAGAAGGAGCTCGCCGAAATCGAAGCGAGGCTGGCCCAATGGCGATCGCATATCGATGCGACCGATGACGATCAGCTGGAAGTGGTTTCGCGAATTGTTCGCGAGCAAAAACAGTTGCAGCAAGAACTTGCGGTGCTGGAAAACAACTTGGCGATCGTCCGCGAATCGGAACCGGCAGACGCTTTCGAGAAAGCGCTGAGCGAGTTAGACGTCGACGGTTTGACGCTCGATCTTTCTTCGGCGACCAATGAATTTGCGGAAACTAAAGAACAACAAGGGCGGGTCAATCAGCGGCTCGGCGAGTTCAAGCACAAACTTCGCGATGTTGACCAAACCAGCCGCGCGGTAATGGCCCAAGGCAAGATCGAAGCGTTTCAAGCCGAGCTTTCCGATTGTCTCGATCGACTGGGACCGCTGTTGATCGCCCGCGAGATGCTGGACCGTGCGATGTTGGCATTTCGCGAAGAGAACTCCGGCCAGCTACTTTCGATCATCACAACGTTGCTCGAGCAGATGACCGAAGGACGCTATACGAAGGTGGAGCACGATCCCGACAAGGAAGGGGGACTGATCTTGAGCGGCCCGAACGACTTGCGGCGGAAACCGGCCGAGCTAAGTACCGGGACGCGGGAACAGCTTTACCTTGCCATTCGCCTGGCATACATTCAGCATTACTGCGAAGGGGCTCAGCCGCTCCCGGTTTTGATGGATGACATCTTGGTCAATTTCGATGACGCTCGACAGCTGGCCACGCTGAAAGTGTTGATGCAGTTCAGTGAGCGAATCCAGATTATCATGCTGACATGCCATGAACCGTTGATCGAAAAAGTTCAATCGCTGAGCGATGCGATTGAAGTAACCCGGATCGACGGTCAGGCCGTCGCCGAGGCTTCCCCAAAGCCAAAGACAAAACGTAAGAAGTCGCCCGACAAATCCTCGACGCCAAGCTTGTTTTAATATGTCCGACGAATTGGTAGCCTTTTTTGCCTATGGCACGCTCAAGCGGGGCGAAGTCCGTGAAAACTGTTGGCCCTGTCGACCGGTTGCGGTGCTGCGTGGATCGACGCCAGGCTCACTGTGGCAAGTGGCCGACTACCCAGGACTGAAGCTGGAAGGAGACACACGCGTACTGGGCGAGATTTGGTTGTTCAAAGCGAAGCAGGAACAACGCGTGCTCGATGTACTCGACGAAGTCGAAGGTTATCCTTCGCTGTACACGCGGGAAGCGGTCGACTGCGAAACGCTCGATGGACAACCGATCACAGCAACAACGTACGTCTTCAACAAACCAATCCTGCCCAACTACGAGGCCGTCCCTGCGGATAACCAAGGAATGGTCAACTGGACAGGAAATTCTCAGCGTTTCGCGTAGACTTCGGCCATCTTTTCGACGCGTGCTTTGATCGCTTCCCGGGTCGATTTCGGAGCGAGCACTTCTGCTTCCGGTCCCAATGCTAACACGCGGGGAATGATTTCCAGTTCGTGGGCTGCTTTCACCGTGAGCGTGATGCTGCCGTCGTCGTGGCGATCGATCTTTTGTTCCGGGTGCCATGGGTCTTCGATCACCCAATTGGCGGCTACTGCGGAGACTTTGATTTTAAAGTCCATCGATTCATGAGCCGCGAAGATTCCGATCGATCCACCGAGATGCTCTTCAAGATCGAAGTCTTTCGGCACTTTGAAATAGTCGTCGGTCACTTCCGCCTTTTTGAATCGGTCGAGCTTCCAGTGACGAATGCGGTCAGGATCGTCCTCGGGCAGTTCGTTGGCTGCCGCGACAATGTAGATACTGCCTTGATGAAATACGATGCCGTACGGTTCGAGCCGACGTTGACTCGGCGAAGGTTGTCCCGGCTTTTGATAGGCGACTTCCACGACACGATGTTGATGGATGGCGCGGTTTAAGTTCTTCAGCGTTCCTTCCTGGGCGGAATAGTTCTTCGACGCGAGCCCAGTAACGTACAGCACCTGGCGATATTTGCGGTAATGGTCCCACGTTCCTTCCGGAAGTTGCTCTTGGATTTTCGACCAGAACGATTCGACGCCGACCCAAAATGGTGTGCCGGAAAGGGGCAACAGCAAGTCCCGTCCGAGCGAAAGAGCAATCAACTCGGTGGCGGTGGCGGTGATCTTGTGCATCCCGCGACCGCTGGCCCCTAGCTTCCAGACGCGGCCGCGGCCAGAGTCGTGCACGTCGATATCGAGCCCTGCTGCTTGCAGCGATTCAATATCGCGGCGAACGGTGCGTGTGTGCAGCGAAGAAAGCCCCAGTTCGTCGACCAGCGAATCACGGATCTCTTCCAACAAGCAGCCGTAGCGGTACCGTTCGAGGATCTGCAGAATCTTGTGCTGTCGAATGAGTTGCTCGTTGCGTGCCATGCTGTTTGCCTCCGTGCCAAATCGGTGAACCGCAGTTTTCCAAGTGTACCCAACCGCATCGGCCGATGCCATTCACCACTCGTTTGCTGCTTGAAAAGTGAGAGCGAGCCAAATAGCTACTTGTTGAACGTTCGCTTTTCGCGAAGCAGATGATGATAGTGCTGGGCAAAGCGATGCGATTCGTCGCGTACGTACTGCAGCAGTCTTAACGCAAACGAATGACGGCTCAGCCGGATTGGTTCGGTTTGGCCAGGGCGGAAAATTTCTTCCTCCCGCTTAGCCAACGAGATGACGGTCGGCGGTTCAATTCTCAGATCGCGAAACGCAGCCATCGCGGCATTCAACTGCCCCTTACCACCGTCGATCAGCAAGATATCGGGAAAGACCTCGGAACTATCGCTTAGGCGTTTAAAACGTCGCGCGACAACTTCGTGAATGCTACGAAAGTCGTCGATGCCATCGACACCGCGAATCTTGAAGCGGCGGTATCCAGGCTTGAAGGGTAGGCCGTCGAGAAACTGCACGAGGCTCGCCACGGTATCGTTGCCGCCGAGATGGGCGATATCGACCCCTTCGATCGTTCGTGGTGTTTCCGCCAAACCGAGCACTTTCCGTAGCCCAGCGAGCCCCTTCTTGGGATCAACGTAAAAGACTTCCGGCTGAGCGTGTGTTTCCAGTTCGCCTCGCTCGTCAAGCCGTTCGAGCATCGTGATTTCGTCACGCAGCTTGGCCGCTTTTTCAAACTCGAGCTTCTTCGAGGCCTCCAGCATTTCGTCCTGCAGCTGCTTTACGAGCCGGGTACGATTGCCTTCCAAAAACATCTGCAGGCGGCGAATGTCTTTGCGGTACTCCTCCTTGCTGATTCGCAAATTACAAGGAGCCGTGCATTGATCGATGCTGGCCAACAGACAAGGACGAAACCATTTCCAGCGTTCGTCGTTTTCGTCGATATCCAAGTCGCACGTACGAAACTTGAAGATCCGCTGCAATACCTGGATCGCGCCGCGTAGGGCACTCGCACTGGTGAATGGCCCGTACAGTTTGGCGTTCTTATCTTGCGGTTCCCGGGTAAATTCGACTCGGGGAAAATCCTCCCGTTGCGTGATCATCAAATAAGGGAACGTTTTGTCGTCTTTTTGCTCTTTGTTGTATTTCGGCTGGACATCTTTGATCAGCCGCGACTCGGCCAGCAGGGCGTCGACTTCACTTTCCGTTTCCAGGAAGTCGGCGTCAGCGATTTCGTTGACCCAGTACCCTGTGCGTTGATCGACGGCCGCTTCCGCCAAAAAGTAGCTGCTGGCACGCGAGCGCAGATTCTTCGCTTTGCCAACGTAGATAACGCGGCCCTTGTCGTCCTTGAAAATATAAACGCCGGAAGTAGTCGGAAATTTACGGACTTTGTCCGCAGTCACCGTAAACGCTACATGCTCTGCCGGTCGGCCTTCGGTTGGCGTCGGTTCGGGGGAGTCGGAAGGTGTTCCTTCTTCGAGATTCTCTGCCATGATCCACAAGGGCTAGGGTGTACAAGATTCCATCACTTGATTTTAACCCGAGCCCTGATTTTGGACAGTCCGAACCTGATCTCGACGAGCGATTACGAAGCCTTCTTCGTTGCGTGTACCCGCACACTGGCCGCATATTGGTTGACGTCGAACTTCTTCAGCACGTCTGCCAAGCCATCGTGCAGCGATGCGTCGCTTTTCTCCTCTTCCGAAGAACCACAGCAGCTACTACCACTATCGGCGGCTTGGGCATAGGCGTTTAAGTCCGAACCTGTATCGGTGACGGTTACCGCGTCGAACCCTGCTTCGGCAAGCTTGGCATGGTATTCATCCACCAAGATTGCTCCTGAGATACAGCCGACGTATGCCTCAAAGCTTCCCTTTACCTCTTCAGGTAATGCCTGCTTAAGAGCGATATCGCTGATCGCGACGCGACCGCCAGGTTTCAGAATCCGCAGGACTTCACGAAAGACGGCAGGCTTATCATCGACCAAGTTAATCACGCAATTGCTGATCACACAGTCAACCGAATTGTCAGCTAAGGGAATCTGATCGATTGTCGCGTGATGGAACTCAACGTTGGTGAGGCCAGCTTTTTCGGCGCTTTCCCGCGCCCGCTGCAGCATCTCTTCGGTCATGTCGATACCAATCGACTTGCCCGTTTCGCCGACTTTATTCGCAGCGAGAAATACATCCATACCGCCGCCGCAGCCCAAGTCAACGACAACTTCCCCTTCTTTCACGCCTGCCAACGCCAAAGGATTTCCGCACGATAAGCCCATGTTGGCCTGGCTTGGTAGAAGTTCTAGCTCTTCCTGGGAATAGCCAAACGCCATCGCGACGGAACGCACGGCTTCCGACTCATTAGAGAGCTGGCTTTTGGCAACCGAGGCGTACTGCTCGCGGACGTTGTTGGTGTTGCACGAATCACTCATGATGGGGCTTTCATTTCTAATGGTTCGGAGAAACGCGGGAATGTGAAGCGTTCCATCCCCTTAAATCGAATATCGTCGATCAACGATTTTGAATCGCAAAAAATAGGCTACAGTCGAGCGACAAACGCCTTCAACTGCTTGAGCCGTTTGGGGTCGATGCAGTAGCAAACCTTGGGACCATCAATTTCGCCCTGCACGAGGCCTGACTCTTTCAAGATTTTCAAATGCTGCGAAACGGTCGACTGAGCCAAAGGAAGCTGGTCAACGATCTCGCCGCAGACGCAAGACTTTCTGGCAAGCAAGTAACGCACAATCTGTACACGAGCCGGGTGAGCGATCGCCCACGCTAAATTCGCGAAGTCTTCGGCGGTCGGGTCGGTTTTGGCAGGGATTACTTTAGTACGCACAGCAAAGCTCTTCAAACGTTAATCGTCGATACACGATAAATCTATCGCTTGACTCAGTAGAGGTCAAGCAACAAAAAGACCAGCACCAAGATTGGCGCCGGTCTTTTGGCGAGTGAATTTTCAGCCGAAATTACTTAGACACTGTCGGCGAAAGCTTTGAGGTCTTTCTCGAAAGCATCAAGCCGCTCGGTCATTTCTTCCTGGGCAGCGTCCAGCAGCGAGAGCTGTTCGGCAGCGACGTACGTGAACATATAGAACTTCACCTTGGGTTCGGTTCCCGACGGACGCACGGCGACGTAGTTGTCGTCTTCCAGGTCCAAAATCACCATGTTCCCCTTAGGACCATTCAAGGGCGAAGTCTTGCCGTCGGTGGTGGTGATGGTGTCGCTCAAGTAATCACGCACTTGAAGCAGCTTCAAACCGCCGACGCTTTGAGGTGGTTCCTGCCGGAACTTACCCATCAGCTTTTGCATGTTGGCCATGCCTTCGCTGCCAGGCATCTTTTGATTGAGCAGACGTTCGGCATGGTAGCCATGTTGCCACCAAAGCGACTCAAGCTTTTCGTGCAGCGACTTGCCTTCCTTCTTGCAATTGGCTGCCAACTCGGCGAGCAGCATCGCAGCCACAGCAGCGTCTTTATCGCGTGCATACTGGCCAACGAGGTATCCGTGCGATTCCTCGCAACCGAAGAGGAACTTGTCCGGTCCTTCTTCGTCCATCGTGCCGCCGATCCATTTGAAACCGACCTGCAAATTGCCACAGGTTTTCACGCCATAGCTATCAGCAATGCGGCGAGCCATCTCGGTGGTGACCAACGTTTTGACGATGTAATGTTCCGGAGTCAGGCCACCACCTTTTTTCCGTTCGGAAAGAACGTGATCGCACAGCAGTGCTGCGATTTGATTACCGGTGAAGGTGCCCCAATCGCCCTTGGTATCCATCGTTTTGGGAGCCGCACAACCGACTCGATCACAGTCAGGATCGGTCGCGAGGATCAGTTCGGTCCCGTCTTGTTTTGCTTGTTCGATGATAGCATCGAATACCGCTGGGTTTTCCGGATTCGAGACATGCTCTGGCACGTTGGGAAAGTCGCCATTGGGCTCTTCATGCGGACCAAAGATCGAAATGTCGTTGAAGTTATCGGCCTTCAACGCTGGCATCACGGCCGAAGCCCCAACGCCATGCAGTGGCGAATAAAGAATCTTCAAGTCGCGAGGGCCATCGAACTTCTGCTGAGCCACGTTGCTGATGAACGCTTCGTCTGTTTCCTGAGTACAGATGACCACTTTGCCATCGTTGACGGCGGCGTCGAATTCAACACCCAGCGGAATTTCCTGGACGTTCATCACGTTGTCGATGATCTTTTTGTCGTGCGGAGGCATGACCTGACCGCCGGTCGACCAGTAAACCTTGACGGCGTTATCGCTCGGAGGATTGTGGCTTGCAGTCACCATGATGCCGCACGAGCATTTCTTATAACGAACGAGAAACGATAGTTCTGGCGTGCTGCGATAATCGTCCAGGAAGTAAACGGTGAATCCGTTAGAAACCATGATTCGGGCACAAAGCTCAGCAAACTCGCGCGAACGGTGACGCGTATCGTAGGCGATCGCACAGGAATGATCCCCTTCGACGCTGCTCTTCACGTACTCGGCAAGTCCTTGGGCACTTTCGCCAATGGTACGTTCGTTGATCGCGTTCGAGCCGATCGGGTACATTTTGCCACGACGTCCGCCGGTACCGAAGGGGATGATCGTCCAGAAAGCGTCGTCCAGTTCCTTCCACTTGCCGGAACTGATGTGCTCGGCCACCTGAGAGGCGTAGCGGGCATAGCGGTCTTCAGTCAGCCAGATTTCGATGTTATCGGCAGCAGAGGCCGTGATCTTCGCGTCGGCCGTGGCCTGCTTGACTTGTTCGAGAAGTGCCGTGGTATCGATATCGCTGCCGCTCATGAATCATCCCCATTGTTAGGTCTACCAGAATAACTCGATTTTAAAGGAACCCCCGTGCTGCCATCAATTGGGGCGGATGGCTGGGCATGAATTCTTCACTTTCAGGCGGTGCCGAAGAAATCGATCGCGGCAAGCTGGCCTATTTTGTTTTATAGTAGGGAAGCTCGCTCTTTCGCCGAACGATCTGCCCATAACACCTTTGCCGAGTCGACCTAGCAAGATGCAACAACCGATCATCAGCGTGTCCGGATTACGCGGAATTTTAGGATTGAGCCTTTCGCCGGAGACGATCAGCCGATATGTCGCGGCATTTGTCGAACAACTGCCTGAGGGAAGCATCTTGCTATCCCGCGACGGTCGCCCCAGCGGCTGGGCGATTGGCGACATCGTAAAAGGAACGATCAATCTGCTTGGTCGGGATGTGATTGACGTTGGTATCGCGGCGACCCCCTCAGTGGGTATCTTGCTGCGGGAAAATCGCTGCACTGGCGGTATCCAAATTTCCGCCAGCCACAATCCTCCGGAATATAACGGCATTAAGCTGATGGGAGCCGACGGGCGAGTTATTTCGGCCGAAAAGGGTGCCCAGGTCAAAGATGCCTACCAAAGCCAACCGATCACATGGGCGCCATGGGACGAGATTGGTTCGAGCACTCCTTGCCAAGACACGACGTCCGCCCACATCGAAAAAGTCTTCGCCACGATTTCGCCGGAACCGATTGCGAAGAAGAAATTCAAAGTCTTACTGGACAGCAACGGTGGGTCTGGCAGCATCGTCGGCGTGAAACTGCTTGAACAGTTGGGCTGCGAAGTGGAACTGATCGGCGGCGATCCAAACGGCCATTTTCTTCATCCAGCGGAACCGACCGAAACAAACTTGAAATCGATTTCTGAACTGGTTGCAGGCGGGAAGTTCGACGTCGCATTCTGCCAAGACCCTGATGCCGACCGCTTGGCCGTGATTGACGAAAAAGGGCGTTACATCGGCGAAGAGTACACCGTGGCTTTGTGTCTGCAAAACGTGCTGGCCAAACGAAAAGGAAACGTCGTCATCAATGGTGCCACTAGCCGCATGAACGAAGAGGTGGCCAAATCGTTTAAATGCTCGATGTTCCGTTCGGCAGTGGGTGAAGCGAATGTCACGCAAGAGATGATGCTACGCGACGCGGTCTTCGGCGGCGAAGGCAACGGCGGGCCGATCGACCCCCAAGTCGGCTACATTCGGGACAGCTTCGTCGGTATGGCCAACATTTTGGAACTGATGACCAAAAAGAAAAAGCCCATCAGCAAACTAGCCGATGCCCTGCCCCGCTACGAAATCGTTAAACATAAAGTCGAAATGAGCCCGGAAGAACTGGCCGCAGGGTTCGACCGCCTCAAGCATCACTACGCCGACGCCGATCTGAACGAAGAGGATGGGCTTCGCTTTACCTGGAAAGACCGCTGGCTGATCGCCCGAGCCAGTAACACCGAACCGATCATCCGCGTGATTGCCGAATCGAAGTCGTTCGATGAAAGCGAAGATATGTGCATCGCGGCGACACGAACGCTGCGAGGCATTTAGACTCACACGTTGGCATGCGTTACTCTTCGACTTTTTCCGCCGTGTAGATGATGCAGGTTTGACTTCCGGTCATCGCATTAGGACGGTCGAGGCCGGTATCGGGGATGCATATTTCCAGCCGGTTGCCTTCGAGCTGATAGATGGCGAGTTTCGCCTGTCCACTCTTGGTGAAGTCGATCTGCGATGGTGTCGCGTTCCGATCCACGTGAGTTATATCTCCCAGGAAGATGACACCACCATTGTCGGATGTCAGCTCGGCACTGCCATTCTGGAAGTTTAGATAGGTCCCTGGCAATTCGATGGGACCGGCCCCTTTGGTGGTCGAAACGACTTTCCATTTCCCTTCGAGCTCTTCCACCGTTTGGCCACTAGGCGAACTTTCCGCTGGCCTTTCTCCCGACGAAGTGTCCGACATGGTGTGACTTTCAGCGTCTCCCGATGCAGGGTCGATTTCACTGGTCACAGCATCGCAGCCAATTGATACCACACCCAACGTTAGCAGTGCAAACGTCACTAAACGAAACCGTTTCATCTCACGTTACCTCGCGTCCGCAGAGCAATGTCGTCGTAAATCGTGCTGAGATCACAATGTCGCGGCTATCTTAGCGGGCCGCATTGACTTGGGCAAAAATTAATAAACTGCCAGGTCAATACGGCCACCGCAAAGATTCTCATCACCTCTGACTAAATCAGTATTCAGGGGATGTCTATCACGAGAAATTACGTCTCTTAGGGTTCTGATTAAGCTCCGTATATTTCGATTCCAAATTACGCGATTTTCATTTTGTCACGCGGCCATTGCAAAAAAGAAACACATCTCAATTTGGCCTTCAACCCTTCCGCTGTAACAGTAGAATCGGTTAGCTACTCCAGAATTTTCCTAACACTGCCTCACCGATTTCTGATCGGTAGTGTTTTCGAGAAGCCACATTGCTATTCAACTTTTCCAACTAGGGAGTCCTCTTCATGCTTCGTTTCCGTTCCCAGAAAAAGGGGTTCACGCTTGTTGAACTTCTCGTGGTAATTGCCATTATCGGCGTTCTGATCGCGTTGTTGCTGCCAGCCGTTCAACAGGCGCGTGAAGCAGCTCGACGAATGCAGTGCACCAACAACCTGAAACAGTGGACGCTGGCCACGCATATGCACATCGATACCTACAGCGATTGGTTCCCGCTGGGTGGCATGAACGGTACCGACAACCCCACCAAAGTTCAAAACGGTAATTCGTATCACCGTATTACTTGGGCCGTTCAGCTTTGGCCATTCATTGAACAATCGAACTTGTACGATCAGTACGATTTAAACAAGCCGTTCTACCAATCGCCGAACATCGAAACGCTTCGTGTCCCTGTCGATGGATACTACTGCCCTTCCGATAAAGTGGGAGCAACCCAAGACAAGAGCGATCAGTACTGGCGCGTCATGGGGAATTATGTCGGCAACATGGGAAATGCACATTTGCACCATACCAGTGCAGACGCTGCGGCCTGGAAAGGCTCGCCATTCCGTATCCGCCACGTCTCGCGTTTAAGCGAAGTGACCGACGGGACATCCAACACGGCTTGTTTCTCTGAAATCTTGATTGCCTCGCCGGATGCGTTGGACGACACGCGTGGGGATATGCTGAACAACGAAGGCAGCCCTGGCTTCATGTCGCTGCTAACGCCCAACTCTTCGAGCCCCGACCTTTGCCGTCAGTGCAAAGCGTCCACGATGGATCCAACTTCGGCCGACTTCCGCCGCATGCCATGCTCGACGGTCGGTCAAAACCACGAATCGTACATCGCCGCACGAAGCAATCACCCAGGCGGCGTGATGGTCAGCATGTGTGACGGTTCGGTCCGCTTCGTTTCGGAAACGGTCAACCAATCGGTCTGGGAAGGCTTGCTGTCGACGTTTGGCGGCGAAGTGGTCGAAACTCCTTAGTCTTGGCCTGTTGTTTGCAATCAAGTGAACAGCCACGTGATCTGCCGCACGTGGCTGTTGCTTTGCCCACCGACTCTTATGCTTATCTCCTGGAGACAATTCATGCGTTACCCTGCGTTAGCCATTATCGGAATCCTTAGCAGCACAATGCTGCTTACTGGCTGCGGCTCTGGATCGAAGTCTGGCGAAGTCGAAGTCAAAGGAACGGCAACCATCGACGGCGAACCGATTCCCAACGGATCGATCTCGTTCATTGCTGCTGACAAGTCCGCCCCAACCGGTGGTGGCGTCATTAAAGATGGCCAGTTCACCGCTTTCACGATGCCAGGTCCCAAGAAAGTGCTGGTGGTCGGCAACAAAGTGGTTGGTCAGGAAAAGCTGTACGACACGCCCGATAGCCCAACACGTGACAAGCTGGAAAGCATCGTCCCGCCGCAGTATCAGGCAGAACGAACTACGCCGCTGGAAGTAACTATCGAAGGCCCACAAGACGATCTCAAGCTGGAATTGAACAGCAAAGCGAAGTAGTTCCGCTACGTAGTCCTTACTCAGGCATTGCAGATGTCACTCCTGTCCTACCCAACAGGAATGTATCGGCGGAATTTCCAGACAGTGCTTAGCACCAGGAAAACAAGAAAGCCGATTCCGCGGATGGGTAAATTGGCAAACCATGGCGGCTTCGTCCCTTCGGTGACGTTGCCGTTTTCATCTTCGGTGTAATGAATCACGCTGAAGCAATGGGGACAAGCGTCTCCCAATTCCAAGTCAGCCGGCAACTCGCCATCGCAACCGCTGCAGAAATAGACCAGCGAGTCGGAGTAATCGTACCGCGGCGGAATATAGGCTTCTGCGCCATCTTCCTCTTCGGGAGCTTCACTTGCGACCGGCGGCTCCGACGCGACACTCTCCGGCATTTCTGGCTCACTCAGACTTTCCTCTTCTGGCAATGGCGAAGCTTCGGTCGCCTTGGTTTGCTCGCGAAGGAATGCTTGATCTGACTCGGAAAAGACCGCGAACGGAATGCTGACTTTTTCTCCGCCGACAAGCAGAACCACCTGATCGTCGGCCGTCACTTCGACCAATTCGCCAGGGACTTGATTGCCTCGATTATCGATCCAATTTCGTGTCTCACCTGCTCGTACGACCACAGATACGGCAAGCACGAAGAACCAACTCGCTACGAAAGATCGGCGAAGAACCATCGGCATGTTCCGTTAGCAAAGGAACGATGAGGAGTTCGATCTTGTCAGGACGACGCGGCAAGATCATTAGGCTATTAACAACCTATGCCACGAATGGAGGGGGCGACGGAAAGTTGCCTAAAAGTGGCAATCAACTTTGACATCAACCACGCTTGATCGAATGCCGGAATCGCTTGAGCATGGAGTTCCTTTTGACCTTTATTGCGGAACGTGAAGTGGCCCAGCGTAGTATTGGCTACGGCTGAACTCGATCAATGACAGCTTTTACCCTTTCCGCAGGAACCGCATAGGAACGGCTTTCGTCACCAAAGCGGGAACCAATCAAGACGACGCCAGCGTAGAGCCCATCGATGAACAGGGGCGTTCCTTCCGGTAATGCTTTGTCCAGAACGAGCAATCCCTCATGCTCAAATGGCTCGAGCTTTGGTCTCTTGAGCGTGAACGTTTGATCGATCGCGATGACGTTGGCGACCTTCGCTTCGACCGCGTAACGGGACGCCGGAGGAATCGCATCTACTCGCGACCCGACATCCGCACGAGCGATCTTGCGAAGTGTGAAGTCGGTCAGTTCGCGATCGGTTTCGTAGACGAAAAGATCACGATTCGATGCCTGCTTGGAATAGTCCACCGCAACGTTCGGTACACCGGATTGCTCGACGTGGATTCGATCGATGGCTGGCGGAGTTCCATCCGGCACAATGGCAGACGTACTCGCGGTAATACCGAATGTCTTTCCATTCCTATTCACCAGCAGAGAGGGAACCGCACGCCGCGAGTGGTCTTTATAAAAGACGAACACGAGAGGAGCGATCGACTTTTCCGCTGCCGACTCCGGCCGCTGAGGCTGTATGGCTTGCCAGTTCCGTGAATCGTCGGCAGGCAATGGGGCTGGTTTTGATGGATGCATGACATCCGATTGCCCCATCGCACCGCACAACAAAAGAACAATGGCCGAACATGACATGGCGTCGATCCTCCTTGGTTCGTGTGTCGATCCCTGCAGCGGAAATCCCGCATGCAGGCAATTTTGACACGCTTCCGTTGGAAGACCAAGAAGAATTGTCGCTGCGTGCGAAGTTTAACGCGGGCCGATCTTGTCGATTCCCATGTAGGGCCGCAAGACTTCGGGGACTTCAATACTTCCGTCGGCTTGCTGGTAGTTTTCCATCACGGCGATCAAACCGCGGCTCAGCGCGATCGCGGTGCCGTTCAACGTATGGGCGAAGTGGGTTCCCTTCTCTCCCTTCACTTTGTAGCGGATGTTCAAACGGCGTGCCTGATAGTCGGTGCAGTTCGAAGTACTGGTCACCTCGCCCCATTCACCGGCATCGCCGCGGCCTGGCATCCAAGCTTCGAGGTCGAACTTGCGATAAGCAGGCCCGCCCAGATCGCCGGTCGCCGTATCGACCACGCGGTACGGGATCTTCAAGCCATCGAAGATCCTGCATTCTAAGTCGCGGAACTTGTTGAGCGTTGCTTCGCTATCTTCCGGCAGCGTGAACGCGAACATTTCTACCTTGGTGAACTGATGCACGCGGTAAAGACCTCGCGACGCTCGTCCAGCGGCGCCTGCTTCGGTGCGGTAACAGTGACTGATCCCGCAAAACAACTGCGGCATGCTTTCCGCTTCGAGCGTCTTGCCGGCATACATACCGCCCAAGGTGATCTCGGCCGTCGCGACCAGGTTCAAGTCGGTGTTTTCGATGCTGTAGATCTGCGTTTCAGGGCCACGCGGAATGAAGCCAACCCCATGCAAGATTTCGGTACGTGCCATGTCAGGAGTGATCGTGGGCACGAACCCTTCCTTCACCAGCAGGCCAAGAACGTACTGCTGCAGCGCGAGTTCCAAGAGGACCGCTTCGTTCTTCAAATAATAGAAGCCAGCCCCGGCGACTTGGGCCCCTGCTTCGAAGTCGATCAAATCGAGCTTTTCACCCAATTCGACATGATCAAGAACAGGGAAGTCGAACGAGCGTGGCTCGGTCGCGCCACGTTGAATTTCCAGATTGCTCTTATCGTCCTCGCCAATCGGAGCGTCAGGGTGCGATAGGTTAGGAATTACCCGAAGGATTTCAACGATCTGCTCTTCCAACTTGTCGACTTCGCTCGAAGCGTCGTCCTTCAGTTGGCGAAGACGTTTTCCCTCGGCAATGATCCCAGGGCGTTCATCTGGCGAAGCTTTTCCGATGCTCTTGTTGATTTCGTTGGCTTGTCGGTTGAACTCTTCCGCTTCCTGCTGCTTGGCTTTGCGAGCCGTTTCCAGCGATACGATGGAATCGACGTCTGCTTGAACCCCGCGATCTACGCAGTTTTTCTTAACGAGTTCGACGTTTTCGACAACAAACTTCCGGTCGAGCATGGGTAGAGGTCTTTTGGGTTGATGTATCGATTCTCTTAAGCAGCGATCGGACCGGCGACACGCAGGCCCTATGTCTGCTTTCTACTTTTCGATCTTGGCGATTTCCGCCCACAGTTGGGCACTTGCGGCAATACCACGTTGGAAGTCGGCCAGGTTGAATTTCTCGTTCGGGCTGTGGGTGTTATCGTCATCCAGTCCCCAGCCCAACAGCAGAACATCCGACTTCAATTGATCCGCAAATTGGGCAACGATTGGAATCGAGCCCCCTTCACGAATCAAAACAGGGGCGTTGCCGAAGCCTTGTTCAATGGCGGCACTTGCTGCTTGGATATAAGGGCTGTCGGTCGCAACCACGAAGCCAGGTGCGCCATGGTATTCAATCAATTCCATCTTGATGCCGGAGGGGCAGATCTTCTCGAGATGCTCGCGAAGTGCCTTGCCGATCTTCTGAGGACATTGATCCGGCACCAAACGGCAACTGAACTTGGCAGATGCTTCGCCCGGCAAGACAGTCTTCGCGCCCTCTCCCTGGTAACCGCTTGTCAGCCCATTGATATCCAACGTTGGTCGAGCCCACCGACGTTCGAGCGTCGTGTAGCCTTCTTCACCATGGACAGCGTCGATGCCCAATTGTTCTTTGAATTTCTCTTCATCGAACGGAAGTTCGGCAAAGTTTCCTCGCTCGTCCCCTGTCATCGGTCTGACATCGTCATAAAAGCCAGGGATATGAATCCAGCCATGCTCGTCGATCAACGTGTTGAGCATGCTGCACAAAGCATTGGCCGGGTTACGAACACTGCCGCCGAACGAACCACTGTGCAAATCACGGTTCGGGCCGGTCAGCTTCAGCTCGAAGTAGGCGATCCCCTTCAAACCGTAGGTAATCGCCGGTTGGCCGGGGGCGAATTGGCTGCTGTCGCTGATCACGACGACATCGTTGGCCAGCAGTTTTTTGTTTTGTTCGATAAAGGGGCCGAGATTCGCGCTGCCGATTTCCTCTTCCCCTTCGATGAGGAATTTGACCTGAATTGGCAACTCGCCGGCAGTCTTCATCCAAGCCAATGCTCCCAAAACATGAGTCAGCATCTGGCCTTTGTCGTCGGTCGCACCGCGAGCCACGATGTTGCCGTCTCGCAGGGTCGGCTCAAACGGAGGGGTAGTCCACAAGTTCAGCGGATCTGGCGGTTGGACGTCATAATGCCCATAGACGAGGGCTACCGGTTTGCCTGGCACCGGTGGGCTCTCGGCATAAACAATCGGATGCCCCTCGGTAGGGATCACCTTGGTCTCGAAGTTCAACTCGCGAAAGCGGCTGGCGACCCACTCGGAAGCGGCCTTAACGTCATCTTTATGTCGACTATCGGTACTGACGCTGGGAATACGGAGCAGCTCTTTGAGCGATTCGACAAAGGCTTCGCTGTTCTCGTCTAGAAAAGTTTTCAGATCCGGCATGGCTTATCCAATTGGACTCAGACGCTTGGTGCTTTGGCTTTTGAAACGCCAAAATTATCTTCCGACCCTCAAAGCCGTACAATATAATACGACTCGCAGTAAATGGACATTGCACCCATGCCGCAAGCGACCAAAACAGGGACGCTACGACGGCTAGGAACCTGGTAATTTTCGAGAAGTAGACAGTGGGCGACTCTAATACGTCTGTAGCGGAACCTTCGGAATCGACTGTGGTTACGACCAAGCCGGCACCTAAGAAGAAGCAAAAACCAAAGCGTCAGCCTCGTTACCACGTCGTGTTGTGGAACGATGACGACCACACGTACGAGTACGTCATCTTGATGATGCACGAACTGTTCGGGCACGCCGTGGAAAAGGGGTTCGAGATCGCCAAGACGGTCGACTCGGACGGCCGAGCCATCTGTTTAACCACCACGAAAGAGCACGCCGAACTGAAACGCGATCAGATTCACGCGTACGGTAAGGACGATTTGATCGCTCGTTGCCGTGGCTCGATGTCTTCCACGATCGAGCCTGAGTGTTAAAATCGGGGATTCCTGGTAAGTCTCCGCCTTCGACAGGGTGCCACCACATCCTGCAGACCATCTGCTGATGAGCGATCTCAAGCTGAAGACCCTCACCCTGGGGTGCAAGGTCAATCAATACGAAACCGAACTGGTCCGCGAAGGACTTGCGCGCGGCGGTTATCGAGATGCGGAGACCACCGAATCGGCCGACGTTTGCGTGGTGAATACGTGCACGGTGACCAATGAAGGGGACTCGAAAAGTCGCCAAGCCATTCGCCGCCTAGCCAAAGATAACCCCAACTCACGCATTGTCGTGATGGGCTGTTATGCGACTCGGGCCCCGGAAGAACTGAAGCAGCTTCCCAACGTGTCCGAGGTGGTCACCGATAAGCGGGAAATTCCTGATCTGCTGGGTCGCATGGGCGTCATCGACATTCCAGACGGCATTTCCAGGTTTGGTGATCGGCATCGGGCTTACGTCAAAGTACAAGATGGTTGTCTGCTGCGATGCAGTTTCTGCATCATCCCTTACGTTCGCCCAGAAATGTATAGCCGACCGTCGCAAGAGATTGTGGACGAAGTGGCTCGCCTGGCGTCGAACGGTTTCCGCGAGATCGTGCTCACAGGAATTCACCTGGGACACTACGGTGTCGATCTCAACAAAGGAAAGCCGAAAGCTGATTGGGTTCGTCTGGCCCAGCTGATGGAGCAGCTTTCGCAGATTGATGCTGATTTCCGCATTCGACTTTCCAGCATCGAAGCAACCGAAGTCACCAAGGAACTGATTTCGGTGATGGCCCAGTATCCCGACAAAATCTGTCCCCACCTGCACATCTCGATGCAAAGCGGTTCCGATTCCGTTTTGCGTCGAATGAAACGCCGCTGGGGAAGCCAGCGATTTATCGATCGCTGCAAACTGCTGCAAGACTCCATCGACAAGCCTTCGATTTCCACTGACATCATCGTCGGTTTCCCTGGCGAGACCGAAGAAGAGTTTCAAGAGACCTGTCGTGTTTCGGAAACGGTTGGTTTCTCGAAGATTCATATCTTCCCGTTCAGCCCTCGCAAAGGAACGCCTGCGGCTGAGATGCCTGACCAGATACCTGGCGATGTGAAGTCTGACCGACGTGCTCGGTTGGCGGCAGTCGAAGATCAAACGCGTGAGGCGTACTACCGTAGCTTGGTCGGCGACACGCTCGATGTCTTGATTGAAGCGGAAGATCGTCACGATCCGAATTACGCAACGGGAACCTCCTGCCGTTACGCTCAAGTAATGGTCGATCGCTCCCAGGTCGAAATTGGCCAGCGTTATCAGGTTAAGATCGACCGGGCAGAATCGCAGCGGGTTTTCGGTACGCTCGTATAAGCATTCCCCGGGACGGCCCTGCTCTCCCCCTTCTTTCGCGATACGTCTCTGGGGTAAATCGCCCCGATAATTGGACCAATCGTCACATCTCCGCGCGCACTCTTTTTGCTCCCGATCGAGTGCTAGCATTGCCGATCTAGGCAGTGTTGAATTTCATTCTGAGATACTAGGTCGATTGGGCAGCGGCTATGACGGCACAAAACGGGAAACTGGGTATCAACACTGGAATTCTCCTCGAAGCGGGTACCAACGAGGCAGAAATCTTGGTGTTTGAAGTCGCGGGACAAACCTTTGGCGTGAACGTTGCCAAAGTGAAAGAAGTCCTTGGTGTCACCAAAGTGACAGGCTTGCCAGAAGGCCATCCTTCCATCGAAGGGGTCGTTCGTATTCGCCAAGATGTTGTCACGCTGATTCACCTGGGACATTTCTTGTATGGAGACATCCCCGAAGCGGTTTCGCGCGAAGGTGATTGTCTTTTGCTGCTGGAGTTCAATCAGCGTCCTCTCGCATTCCGTGTCAGCCGCGTACATCGAATTTATCGCGTCAGTTGGAAAGCGACACGCCCTCTGCCGGTTACCGCCGGCATGAACGCACCGATCACCAGCGTCGTGTTGATCGACGGAAAGCTTGTTCAGATTCTCGATTTTGAATCGATTGGTGCCGAAGTGGCAGGCATCACGGACGAATCGACCACCGAAGCGAGCGTCACCCGTATCGATGCCCCGGATATTCCCGTCGTGTTCGCCGAAGACTCGCGGATGATTTCGGAGATGATTCGAGATCACCTGCAAGATGCCGGCTTCACGAATATCCATGGCTTTGTCGACGGACAAGCAGCTTGGGATTACCTGGAATCGCTCTCCGAAGATGAATCAGGCGAGACGATCCGCAACAAAGTGGGCATTTTGATTACCGATGTCGAGATGCCACGTATGGATGGGTTCAGCCTGGCAAAGAACGTACGAATGCACCCAGTACTTAGCCAGATTCCGGTCATCATCTTTTCGTCGCTGGTCTCGAAAGATAATCAAAAGAAAGGGGCCCAAGTTGGTGTCGACGTTCAAGTCTCTAAGCCTCGCTACGGCGAGCTGCTGGAGAAGACGCGTCAGCTTGTAGGACTTTCCGAGATGGTAGAAGCCTAAAGGATTTCGGCATCACGCCGCGCGAGTTGCTAGCACGGCGAATACGAATTCTGAGATTCGTCAAATTTTGCCTCAAGATTCCCCTTGTCGCGACCGAGCCAGTCTTGCTACTGTTCCCCGACTATTGCCGGTCCAGGAAGGGCCCGGTGTCGATGCTTTTGTTGTCACATGAGGGGAACAAGCAAGGATGTTTGTCCACACCAATTTGCGTTTGGCCATGGCGTTCGCCCTGGTCGCCGCCGTTACCACGACGACCTGGGCCGCTCCTCCATGGTCTAGCCTGATTCCATTTCAGCGCGTGGAAGCCAATGCCGAAAAGTCTTACGAACTAACCGAAGATGACGGTCCCTGGCTGATCATGGCAACCAGCTTCACAGGAGCTGGAGCCGAAAAAGACGCGAAAGATCTCGTTCTCGAGCTTCGCAAAGATTACGGCCTGAAGGCTTACACCTACCAGCAAAAGTACGACTACACCGACTCCGTGGTCGGCAAGGGATACGATCGCTACGGCGGCCCGAAGAAGATGCGTTACATGAACGACGTCAGCTATACCAGCTACGCCGTCATGGTCGGCGACTTCCAAGCTTACGATGAAAGTGGCGCCGAAAGCACGCTGAAGAAGATCAAGACCGCCAAGCCTAAGGTTTTCAAAACCGGCTACAGTGTCAAAAACGACACGATCAAAACTCTGCGTGAACGACTTCGCGAAGCAATCAGCTCGGAAGAAGACCAAGACAAAGGCCCCATGGGTCATGCCTTCGTGACACGCAATCCTCTTCTACCGGAAGAGTACTTCCGCCCTAAAGGTGTCGACGAGTTGGTTCTCGGCATGAACAAGGACACCCCGTACAGCCTGCTGAACTGTCCCGGCAAGTACACCGTCCGCGTCGCTACGTTCCGCGGTGCCGTGGAAATCGATCAGGAAAAGATCGAAGAGATCGAACGAAAGAACATTGTCAGCGGAAGTCGCTTGGCCGTCGCCGCTGAAAAAGCAGAGAAGCTGGCCGCCGGACTTCGCAAGCAAGGCGTCGAAGCTTACTCGTTCCACGATCGAGCCGAAAGCATCGTTACCGTTGGCTCGTTCCAATCGGTCGGCACTCCACGACGTGACGGTAAGATTGAAATCAACCCACAAGTCAAGCACATCATCGATGGCTACAAAGGGGGCAATGGTGCACCAAGCACTGCGACCACCGCGCCTACGTTCAAGCCGAAGTCGCTTAACGGAATTATCTTCGACGTGCAGCCGATTCCTGTCGAAGTCCCCAAAGTCAGCATTGCCGCCGACTACGTGCCTCGTCGATAGGTTCGGCGGACAAGACGTCGACATCTGATCCAACCCCATTAGGTTCCACGTTCCGCGTGGAACCTTTTTTGTGCGCACGTTTCTCGTTACGATGGCCCAAAGTATTTCGCCCAAAGGTTTATTCAACACACAATTCCATCATGACCGCGAAACGCCAGATGGTGCTCGGCACCTACAACCAGAAGAAGCGTAGCGAACTACAGAAATTATTGACCCCGCTGGATATCGAACTGAAGACGCTTCAAGAGTTTCCCAATGCCATCGAGGTGGTCGAAGATGGGACTTCATTTGCGGAAAACGCCGCCAAGAAAGCAACTCAACAGGCGCAAACGCTCGGCGAATGGGTGCTTGCCGAGGATAGCGGTCTATGTGTCGACGCACTAAAGGGCGCACCGGGGATCTACTCGGCTCGGTTCTCCGGCGAGGACGCCACGGACGAAAAGAACAACGATCTACTGCTTGAGAAACTAGAAGGAGTTCCCGCCGAAAAACGTGGGGCTCATTACGTTTGCCATATCGTTTTGTCCGATCCGCAGGGAGTCGTCGTCCTGCAGACCGAAGACAAGTGCCACGGTCGAATTACCACCCAACGGCGTGGATCTGGTGGCTTCGGCTATGACCCCCTGTTTGAGATCCGAGAGTATCACCATACCTTCGGCGAGATGGGTCCGGCCGTGAAAAGCTTGATCAGCCATCGAGCAAAAGCAACGCGCAGCTTCGTCTCGAAACTGAAAGCCATGCTTAGCGAAAACGAGGCTCTTCTGTCCCAAGAAATAAAATAAGCAGACGCCGTTGGATGAAACGCGGACGTCTGCTCGAATAAAATTAGACCGTGCTATAATCTATTTGAGTAAGATAAGCATTCTGCTAATTCGTGCAAGACTTAAATCGGTCTAATTTCTGAGAATTTGCCAATGAGTCGGTTTCGAGAATTTGGGCAAGTCGTCGCGGCACTATTCCTGATCAGCGGGTTCGGTATTTCCCCCGCCACTCTTCAGGCAGAGCCCCCCACGCAGAAATCAGATCCGGTCAAAGCTTGGACCAGCCAACAACTGGAACCGCTGATCGAAGTTTATCGAGACTTCCACGCGAATCCAGAATTGTCGTTCGAGGAAAAAGAAACCGCTCAGCGTTTGGGCGGACTCCTTGAGCAAGCAGGATACGACGTCACTCCAGGCATCGGCGGCCATGGATTGGTGGCCATTCTCAAAAATGGTGATGGTCCAACCGTTATGCTGCGGACCGATCTCGACGGTCTTCCGGTCACTGAAGCTACCGAGTTGATCTATGCTTCCCAGAAAGAAGTGACCTTGGAGGATGGCACCAAAAGTGGTGTGATGCATGCCTGCGGTCACGATATTCACATGACCAACGTCGTAGGTGCGGCACGCTATATGGCGTCGCATCGAGATCAATGGCACGGCACGCTGATGATCATCGGTCAGCCTGCGGAGGAAAAGGGGGAAGGTGCCAAAGCGATGCTGGCCGACGGTCTATTCGATCGTTTTCAGAAACCTGACTACGCGATCGC
Organism: Bremerella sp. TYQ1; assembly: GCF_020150455.1. Taxonomy (NCBI): domain Bacteria; kingdom Pseudomonadati; phylum Planctomycetota; class Planctomycetia; order Pirellulales; family Pirellulaceae; genus Bremerella; species Bremerella sp. TYQ1. The sequence continues at coordinate 6,133,127 of NZ_CP083740.1, read as the reverse complement.
ATTGCATGTCGATCCGAATTTACCGACAGGAACCGTCGGCTATCGCAGTGGCTACGCCATGGCAAACGTCGATAGCGTCGACATCTTCGTCCAAGGTAAAGGAGGCCATGGAGCTCATCCCGATGCTACCGTCGACCCCATCGTTCAAGCTGCTCAACTGATTCTCGACCTGCAAACCATTGTCAGCCGAGAAGTCATTCCGACAGAGCCGGCCGTGATCACCGTCGGGGCGATCCATGGCGGGACAAAGCACAACGTTATCGGCAACGAATGCCATCTGCAGCTCACCGTGCGAAGCTATGGCGAGAAAGTTCGTCGCCAATTGCTCGAAGCGATTCAGCGAAAAGCGAAAGCGGTTGCGATCAGCTATCGTGCTCCGGAGCCCAAGATATTGATCAGCGAAGGGACGCCAAGCCTCTTCAACGATAAAGAACTCACGTGGCGCATCGTGCGTAATTTCAACCGAACCTTCGGCGACGATAAAGTCGTTCCCGTCGATCCTTCGATGGGTGGCGAAGACTTCAGCCGTTACGGAATCGCAGGCGTTCCCATCTTTATGTACCGCCTCGGTTCGGTCGATGCCAAGCGTTTGGCGCGCTTCGAGCAACTGGGGCAAGAGCCCCCTTCCCTGCACTCGCCGCTGTACTATCCAGACGCGGAAGCGTGCCTGCAAACCGGCGTCACGGCGACGGTAATCGCGCTGCTCGAACTCTTTGAAAAGAAGCCGGAAGCGAAGTAATGCATCGCCGGACGCTGCTGGCATTGGCTGCTATCTATGCAGTCCTTTTGGGATTCGTTTGCTGGGGACTTATCGAAACTCGGGCGTGGGTACTACAAACCTATGGAACCGCAGAAGCGACCGAGAATTGGAACGATTTCCGCCAAGCGTTGACGCAAGGGGAAGATTCCATCCCTTCGCCGGTCAAACGACCCGATCAACGGAGCGACGAACCACCTATCAAGATTCTTTTTTCCGAGAACTTTCTGGCGATCGTCATCTGGAGTGCCGTTATTTTAAGTATCCTATACTGGAGCGTGGGAATAATGATTGCCGGTGCAATGCGAACACCTAGTCATCCTCCCGCGTCACTTGATGACGACGCCCCATGAAGTAAGCACCAAGATCCCTTTTATCATCAAGGACCGTTGATCGGCGAAATATGGCTCCATCCAGTCGGGAATTCGAGACACAGTCGCCGGAGCTATCCTTGGTGCGGCTACCGATCCGCGACGATCACATCGCGCAAGCGGCAACGCTCGTGCTGATTCTTGTGTTGGCGTTTCTCACGTATTCTGGAACGGTCAGTATTTGGATTGCCATGCTGGTGGTACTCGCCTGCCTGGCTGCATCGTGGAAGATGTTCGTTCCAATCCGTATCGATCTGGGCCCCCGCGGGATCATCCAGAACTCGTTTCTAGGTAGTCGCAAAACCCCTTGGCGAGAGATCACGCGATACGAAGTTCACGATCAAGGCGTCATTCTTTACCTGACGCAAGACGACTCCCCCTTGGCCGGTTTTGCCTCAATCGATTTGGCATGTCGGCAGATGAAGCCGGAAGTAGAAGCGATCGTCCGCTTCTATATGGAATCGCGGAGACTACGCACCGGCTCGTCCATTGTGCAGATGGCACAAGACATCTCGAAGTCGAAGTCACGTTCGCAAGCAGGTTAGCTGCTCGCGGAACCTTCGACGGTCATCTCTCCGGAAAAGAAGCACGCGGCCGGATGAGGCGTTCCTTCCAGAGGCGGCACGCTCGAGGTGCACTTTTCAGGTTGAACGATCGGGCAACGATCGGCGAATGGACAGCCGGGGTAAAACGTATCTGGCGAAGGAACTTCCCCCTGCAAAACAATCCGCTGACGCTTTCGTTCGATATCAGGATCGGGAACCGGAATCGCTGAAAGCAAAGCCTGCGTGTAAGGGTGCATCGGTCGCTGGAACAGTTCTCGCGATTCCGAAAGCTCGACGATTCGCCCCAAATACATCACGCCAATTCGGTGCGAGATATGTCGCACGACGCTCAAGTCGTGAGCAATAAAGACATACGCGACCCCCAACTTCTGCTGAAGATCCATCAGCAGATTGATCACTTGGGCCTGAATCGAAACGTCGAGCGCCGAGATCGGTTCGTCACAGACAATCACTTTTGGACGAGCTGCCAGTGCCCGCGCGATACCGATTCGTTGCCGCTGGCCGCCGGAAAATTCGTGCGGATAGCGATTCACAAATCGTGGGTTTAGCCCCACGACATCCATCAGACGCATCACTTCCAGCTTGCGATCAATGCCTGACTTCAGTCCAAAAATCGACAACGGTTCGCCGATAATTGTCCCCACTGTCATGCGAGGATTGAGCGACGCGTAGGGATCTTGAAAGATCATTTGCAAGTCGCTGCGATGCTGCCGCATACTGGCCGGCGAGAGATGATCGATCTGCTTGCCGTTTAAATGGATCGTCCCATCGGTTGGCTTGACCAGGTTCATAATGGCCCGCGCGGTGGTCGACTTTCCGCAACCACTTTCCCCCACCAGGCCAAACGTCTCGCCAGGCTTAACGTCGAACGAAACGCCATCGACAGCGCGCACGACTTCCGTCTTCGAAGCGAACCAATTGCCGCGACGAACCGGAAAGTGAACTTTCAAGTCGCGGACTTCGAGAACGGGAGAGGCGTCTAATAACTGAGTCATAGAGGCAATAGCTGGGATAAGACGTTAGGAATTGGCAGTTTGTGGAACCGGCGGATCGAGCTTGGTCACATCACGAATGCATGCATGTAGTGTGCCGGTGTCGACTTGAACAAGTGGCGGGTCGATGCTCAGGCATTCGTCCACGTGGTAAGGGCAGCGCGGATAAAACGAGCAGCCGACGATGGGCTCGCTCATGTCTGGTGGCTGCCCGCTGACAGGGCGAAGCTCGGCTCCCACTTCTTCATCGATTCGTGGAATCGAATTCAAAAGTCCAAGGGTATAAGGGTGACGCGGATCAGCGAACAGATCGTGAACTTTTGCCTGTTCGACTTTTCGACCTGCGTACATGACCAACACGTCGGTTGCCATGTTAGCGATCACGCCCAAGTCGTGCGTGATCATGACAATCGCCGTGTTATGCTCTTGCTGAAGTTCTTGCATCAGCTCCAGGATTTGGGCCTGGATGGTGACGTCGAGCGCGGTTGTCGGTTCGTCGGCAATCAAGATTTCTGGATTGCAGGAGAGTGCCATGGCGATGACGACCCGCTGTCGCATCCCACCCGAAAATTCGTGCGGGTAATTGAATACGCGACGCTTCGCCCCGGGAATGCCAACTTTATCGAGCATTTCGACTGCTCGATCGAGTGCTTCCGGGTAAGACAGCCCTAAGTGCTTCCGGGTAACCTCAGTCAGTTGCTCATCAATGGTGAGAAACGGATTGAGAGTCGTCATCGGATCTTGAAAGATCATGGCGATGCGGTTCCCGCGAATGCCCGCGAGCTGCTTATCGCTCATCTTCAAAAGATCTTGGCCGTTATACATCGCCGAGCCGCTGGTGATCTTGCCAGGCGGCTGAGGAATCAGCCCCAACATGGCGAGATTCGTCACCGATTTCCCCGAGCCAGATTCCCCGACGATGCCCAGCGTTTCGCCGGCACGCAAATCGAAGTCGACACCGCGGACCGCTTTGAACGTTCCATCTTCGGTACGAAACTCGACTGCCAGGTCTCGGACTTCCAGCAAGACTTTGCCGCTGCCGGATGGCTGCTGGGGGGTGGTCGCGTTGGTTGTTTCTACAGTCACGAAGTTATCCCTATCGATTCTTCATTCGCGGGTCGAGTGCATCACGCAAGCCATCTCCCAGAAAGTTCAAGGAGTAGAGCGTCGATGCCAACGCCAAGGCAGGAAACACGACCAACCACCAATAGATCTTCACCGGCGTGATCACACGGAGGCCTTCTTCCGCAAGCACACCCCAGCTAACCGCCGGGGCTTCAACACCAAGTCCCAGGAACGACAGGAACGCCTCAAAGAGCATCACCGCAGGTATCGTCAGCGTCAGATAAACGATGACGATACTCATTACGTTTGGCACTAAGTGCAGAAAGACAATCCGCAAACCACTCGCCCCAACCGTCCGTGCGGCATCGACGAATTGTTCGTTCTTCAAACTGATGATTTGACCACGCACGACGCGAGCCATCGTCAGCCAATAGACCGCCCCAATGACGATATACAGAATCACGATTCGGCTGATGCCGTAGCTTTCCAGCCACTGCTTCATCTCGTCTTCGCTCAGAATCGTGATCAGAAAGAGGACCAGGAAAATAAAGGGCACCGAATACATGATGTCGACAATCCGCATCATGAAGTCGTCGATCCATCCGCCAGAATAACCTGCAATGGCACCGTAGCTCACCCCAATGATCAACGAGACAAGCGTTGCGACCAAACCGACGATCAACGACACCCGAGCCCCGTAAAACAAGCGAGACAATAAATCGCGGCCGAGTAAATCGGTACCGCAAAGACTCGGCAAGCAATAATCCCCGAAGATGACCAGCCGCGTATTAAGCAGCAGCATGTCGAAGCCTGTCGGATCGGTCCACAGTTCGCCGACGCGACGCTCGAACTCTTCCCCTTCGAGATGACTCAAATGCAAACTGACAGGTACCGTTACCTTTTCACCATCCTCGTTCGCTCGGATCGTGGTCGAAGAAAACTGCGGTGGCAAAGCGAATCGGTTGGCCAGGTCTTGCTCGCGCGGCGACTGCAGCGGGAACAGTGGCGTGAACGTGGCAGCCAACGCCAGCAGTACCAAAAAGGAGAGTGCCGTCATTGAAACCCAGTCGCGGCGGAGGCGTCGCCAGGCGTCTTGCCACAGCGAGATACCACGAATCGACTTCGCCTCGTTGTACATCGCCTGATACTTTTCGATCGGCGGCAACGCGGCGGCGTAGGGATCGTTCTTGTCGAGGGAATCCAAGGATCTAGGCCTTCGCAGCGAGGGATTACTTGTCCAACTTCACGCGTGGATCGATCAACCCATACGAGAGGTCGACCAGCGTGTTCATCGAGAACAACAGAAACGTATAGATCATCACTACGGCCAAACTAACCGGATGGTCTTTCTGCTGAACCGCTTCAATGAAATGGCTTCCGAGTCCGGGGATAAAGAAGATGCGTTCCAGCACCAGCGACCCCGTCAAAATACCAGCCGTCGCAGGCCCCAGGAATGAAACCACCGGCAAAATGGCTCCTCGGAAAGCATGCTTCAAAACCACCGTGGCCGGCATCAAGCCTTTGGCGTAGGCCGTTCGGATATAGTCCTGCCCGAGCACTTCCAACATACCGGTTCGCGTTAGGCGAGAGATGTACGCGGCAAACGGCGCCGAAAGACAAAGCGACGGCAGTACCAAGTTGATGGGACGTCCCCATCCGGCTGCGGGAAACAAGTTCAACCCGAACACGAAAATCATGATCGCGAATCCTGCGAGCACAAAGTTGGGAATCGCAATCCCCAGCGTAGCGATCATCCGGAACGTGACATCAATCAGCGATTGTCTTCGCAGCGCGGAAATGATGCCGGTCGAAAAACCGATCAGCATTGCAAAGCTTAAACCAAGCAGCCCAAGCGAGATCGAGATCGGCAGACCTTCCGAAATGATGTCGAGCACCGACTTGTCGATCAGCTTCATGCTTGGCCCTGGATTGAACGCCAAGTAATTGCCCATCGTACGGAAGTAACGTTCGTGCAAAGGCTTGTCGAGTTCGTAGTAGGCCTCCAAGTTTCGCTTGATCGCTTCCGGGAGCTGGCGTTCGCTCAGCAATGCCCCTTCCGGCGAGACCGTCCACATCAAAAAGAAGCTAATGGTGAAGACGACCCACATCGTGATCACCATCCACACTAATCGCTTGCCCAAAAAGCGGATCACTCCAAGCCCTCCCACTCGCGAATCTTGTCGCGTTGTTCTTCGTCAATCTCAAGGATGTGCAGGGGATGGAGGTCCTGCAGATTGGGATAAAAGTTCTTCACGTAGGGTCGTACCATGTTGATCGAAACATAGAAGTAGATCGGCAAAATTGGCATCTCTTCCACTAAGATCGATTCCGCCTCACGAAGCATCTCGAACCGTTTCTCTGGGTCGGCTTCTCGGCGGGCTTCGTCGATAAGTTTATCGTACTTGGCGTTGCTCCAGCCGGTCTCGTTATTTTCGCCGCCGGTAAGGAACATATCGAGAAACGTGTTCGGATCAGGGTAGTCGCCAATCCAACCAGCTCGACAAACGTCGTAGTTCATTTCCCGCTGCTCGGTCAGGTAAACGCCCCATTCGACGTTTCGCAGCTGAACATCGATATGCAGATTCTTCTTCCACTGCTGCTGGATCACTTCGGCAATTTGCTTATGCCCTTCAGACGTGTTGTAAAGAATCTGAATCGGCCGCATCTTCTTGCCACCCAACGCTTCCTCAAGAAGCTTTCGGGCCGCTTCCGGATCGTACGATGCCGTCGGAGGTCCTTGGTAGCCTGTGATCCCGGGAGGCACCAACGAACCGGCGGGAACTTGTCCGCCGCGCGTTACATGTTCGACGATCTCTTGCTTGTTGATCGCCATGTTCAATGCCTGGCGAACTTTGGGATTATCCAACGGTGGTCGAGTGGTGTTCACACGATAAAAGTAGGTCGCCAACTGCTCGGTGATTTGCAGGTCATCACTCTCCTCTTCGCGACCAGGCTCTTTCTTTTTCTCTTGGTCACGAATCTTGAGGTCATCCAGAACCGAGTTCGGGATATCGGTGGCCCATTCCATTTGTCCACTCATGAACATATTCAGCTGGGTCGTATTCGATTGAACAGCCAACGCATCGATCGTTTCCAGTTTGACATCATCCGCCCCCCAGTACATCGGATTCTTCACCAGACGAATTCGATCGCGGATACGACGCTCTTTCATCTGGTAGGGGCCGCAGGTGACGATGTTCTCTGGCTTCGTCCAATCTGGATAGCCGAACGTTTCAATGCACGTTCGATTCACCGCATGCATCGGATAGAACGAAGCAAGCTCCAAAAAGTAAGGCGTCGGCGATTCCAGCTCGACTTCCAACGTCATCTCGTCAGGAGCTTTAATTCCCACTTCACCGAAGTGGAGCAAAACATGTTTGGCCAACTCCGCTTTGGGAAACTTCTTTAACGCCTCTTCCGGCAGACCTTCCTGGTAGAAGACTCGCTGGGTGGCGTTTCCGTCCCAGTCAGGCTTTCCGTCGACATCTGGTACACAATCGACGGTATAGACATGCATTGCGCCGTCCGATTCGCCATGGCCGTCGTCGCTTTCTTCCGCACCATCTTTGGGGAAGCTATCGATCTTTTTCAGAATGCCTGAGACGATCGTCCCTCGCGGGTACATTTGGGCGTCATCTTTTCGATCCGCGATTTCCACTTCAACGCGGTCTCCCGCGGCCAATTCGCCTGGGTTGGTGTACTTCTTCGCATTCTTGATATACCACAGCTGATAGGCGTACTGCGAACCTGACTCTGGGTGCAGGAAACGCTGCCATGAGAAGGTCCAATCGTAAGCCGTTACCGGCTCGCCATTGGTCCACTTGGCTCCCTCTCGCATGTGGAAGGTATACGTCTTTAAGTCTTCCGAGACATCGTGCGACTCCGCCATTCCTGGCAGCGGGATCATCTCGTCTGGATCGTTAGGGTCGGGCATCTTGCGATACAGCCCCTCGAAGATCGCATCGATGATTCGCCCTTCGGGGGCCCCGGTACTTTTGGCAGGATCGACCGATTGAGGCTCGGTGCCATTAGAAAAAGTGAAATCAGCGGGGGGGAGTGACCCCATCCGGAGCGCGAAGAAAAGAGCGACTACGAAGATTAGTGGAAAGAAGTAAGGAAACAATCCTCGTAGTGACCATTTCATTCGGTGATTTCTCACTCATTCGAGCTGGATTCAGTGGTAGCAAGGGTAGATTATGATCCACGAACCCAATCGTATCAAATTCCGCAGGATGTGACGATATGCTGATCACAAACGGCTCATGTCGCCGGAAAGGCGCAAGATAGAAGCAGTGTTTTCGATAGAAATGTTGCAGTTTCATTCGAATTGTTCGATACTCCGAGAATGAGCGAACCGCTTCGCCGCATCAACCGTACGTTGGGGCGAGGCTCGATTGCGGTAAGAGAGCCGTTAGCGCTTGGTTCACCTGCCAGCTTTTGGATTCGCTCTGCGCCACTCGATTTAACTTTACGCGTCTTCGTTGGAAACCTGCCTTTCTCCGTTCCGCCGTCGTTGGGCGAGCGAGAGTTAAGCATTGGCCGCGTCAAGCTATCTCCTAGGGCGTGACTTATCCAGTTTTTGGGGCCAGTTCACTTAACTTTTCAGTAGGGGCCCAAGCCTTACTACACGGAGAAGATCTGCCATGATGTTCTTGGCTACTCCAGCCAATGGACACTCGTTGTCCAAAGGGTACTACTCGGACAACGATAGTCCCTCGCATGTTTCGGAGCCTGCCCTCGCAGGCAAAGCCGTTTCCCCTTATGAAGCACTGAACGAAGACGTTGCTCGTCAACTCGTTCAGTTGTTCAAGCTGCTTGCCGATGAAACTCGGCTCAAGATTCTCAGCTATTTGCTGCAAGCTGGCGAATTGAACGTTCGCTCGCTATGCGATTTGCTCGATCAAAGCCAGCCAGCGGTCAGCCATCACTTGGCCCTGCTGAAAACGTGCGGCTTGATCGAATCGCGACGCGACGGCAAGAACAATTTCTATCGCGTCATTCCGGAACAGTTCGGCCGTTTCGCCGAAGTCTTGTTCCGTAAAGTACCTGGGCTCGAAGACGACAAGATCGACTTCGGTGAAGCGATGGTACGACTGGAAACGGAACCGCAAACGGTTGCGATTCACTAAGCTCCTTCACTCCTCAATATGAGGCTCGCAAGAAGGCTGCCTGAACGTGTCCTCGGGCAGCCTTCTTTTATTTCTTGACGGTGAAGCCACCAACTACTTCTGCTTCACCAATTCCGCGACCAGCGGGCTAATGTCGTCATCGTAAGTGAAACCCTCCTCTTCGCTGGCAGCTTCTTCGTTATCAAACCGTTTGGCCAGTTTGCCATCGCGGCCATAAACGTAAACCGCTGGAGGTGCCGCCAGGTCTAGTTTCTTCAGCATCGTTTCTGAATCGTCCGCGGCAATCACATTGTCAAACGTCGCCCCGACAAACTGAAGGATTGGCATCACTTTGTCTTTGTACGTCTCGGGACCTTCATCGGGCAGTCCGATGTAATCCAAGCTGACCGTAATACATTTCACATCATCTGGAGAGTGGGCCGCGTAAAGCTGCACGAGGCCTGGCAGTTCTTTAATACAGGGAGGGCAATCGGTCGACCAATAATCGACAACAACCACTTTACCTCGGTACGACTCGACGAGCATTTGAATGCCTGCGTGGTCCATTACCTTGGTCGTTACTTCCGTAGGGGTTTCCTCCTCAGCAACTTCAACCACCGGCCCTGGAGCAACGGGAGGAGTCATCGCTGGCTGCGAACCTTTTTCGCAACCTATACCCACCACTAACATGCCGAGCCATAACCAACGCATATTCATGTTCCGCCCCGCTCCCTTAATTTAGGTGTACGCATTACGATATCCGAAAGGATCTTCCGCAACTCGTTTGTATCGCAGTCGAAGGGGCCCAAGCAACAGGGGCGCCGTTTTAAGCCAACTTGCCATGGATTCCGATTTCGAGCATCTCCGGCACAAACCACCTACCGCTTTGGATCAGCCTCGCGAACTGATCGTGGCATGTTGTCCGATGCGCAGTAACGTGAATGTCTCGCGAATTGTCAGAGCCGCCTCCTGCTGCGCTATCAGCAAAGTGGTTGTCTGCGGCAACGTAAAAATCGATCCCAAGATCGCTCGCGACGGCGCCGAGAAACTCCCGATCTCGCGTCATCGCAGCTTGCCGCCGGTCTTAAGAGACCTAAAGAAAGAGGGCTACACCCTCGTCGGACTGGAACAGACAACCAACTCGCAGAACATTCACCACTTCCCGTTCGTACGCAAAACCGTACTCGTCATCGGGAACGAACGGCTCGGAATCACCGACGACATCCTGCCGCTGCTGGACGCCACCGTCGAGATTCCTGTCTATGGAATGCCATTCAGCTACAATGCTGCGACGGCGACTTGCATGGCACTGTACGAGTTCTGTCGGCAATTCCCCGAAGGATAGCTGCGAAACGGTATTACGACGCCAGCGATAACGTGGTTCGCGATTCTGCTCTACTTTCTTAAGGTTCGCCGCAACGCGGCCTCAAGCGATTGTCGGCTTCGCGCAATACGACTACGATGCGGGTTCGCAAACATGCCGTGACTCCTTGATGGTCGTAAGAAGATCTCATGACATTTCGCACTTCCCTTCTGCTTCTCCTCGCATTCGGCACTTTCCTGGGCTGCAACAATACAGCCGAAAAGGAACCTACCCAAGTCAAAACGCCTCCCCTTTCCGTCACCATCGTAGGTGAGGAAGGTCTAGCGGAAGTCATCCGAAGAGAACTTTCCGCACGGTCCGAAGAAGAGATTGTCGTCGATGTCGTCACGGAAGAAGTGCTGCTGAACCAAAAACGATTTACAAACGATCTTCTGATCTACCCACCAGCTTTGATGGGCGAATTGATCGAGCGAGATTGGATTGTCCCCGTTCCGTCGGCAACACTGGGCAACGAGGCACTGCAACTGAATGACATTACCCTCGGAATTCTTCAAACCGAAACACGCTGGGGAGCCAAACCGTATGCGTTGCCGCTCGGTAGCCCTGTCCTAATGCTGATGGTCCGTACCGACTTACTGCAGCAGCTTGATTTAGAAGTCCCCACCACTTGGCAGGAATACGCCGACGCGGTCGATAAGATTCAGAAAAGCAACCTGCTAAACCAAAGCGACACGATCGCGGCCGCGACGTTGGAACCGCTCGACAGTGCTTATCTACCAAGCCTTTGGCTGGCACGCAGTGCCGCTTATGTCAAACATGGCGAGAATCTGTCGACCTACTTCGACTTTGCCACCGGCAAGGCCCGCATCAACCTGCCATGCTTTACCAAAGCAGCCCAAGAACTGGCAGCAACCGCTAAAACGATCCCCAACGAATACAATTCGCTTGACCCGAAAGCTTCGGCCGAAGCATTTCTTTCCGGCAAGTCCTTCATGGCGATCGGCTGGATCAACAAGCATACGATCGTGCCTGACTCGGTGCCGGAAGACATTCTTTTCGCTCCCCTTCCTGGCTCGACGGAAACGTACCAGACGCCTGAAAACCAGTGGATTCCACGTCAGGGCAACCAGGCCGAATCGATCCCCCTGCTATCCACTTCCGGCATGGTCGGTTCCGTCTCGGCTCTTTCCGGGCAAACGATCAATGCCGCAAACCTATTGGCGGAACTGACCGGCCCCGAGATGATCAGCCTGATTTCACCTGCTTCCCAGCGAACCACTTTGTGCCGCGTCTCCTCTTTACCAATGGCGGAAGCGTGGATGCCAACCGGCCTGCCTGGCACGGCCCTGCGGCAATACGCTCAGGTCAGCATCGAACGGCTCCAAGCTCCGCACCACCTCTCGGCGATCCGCATCCCCAATCGGGAGGCCTACCGAGACGTCGTCCGTGAGGCATTGCAGAAAACGATGCAGGCCAATGGTAACGACATTGAACCAATCTGGCTGGAAGCGGCCCAGGCCTGGGATAAACTGTCAGAAGAGTCAGGCTCAGAAGCCCACATCAAAGCATTCCGCAACAGCCAAGGCATCGGCGAAAACGCCTTTTAACCAACACGAATCACCAGGCAAACTTCCTGGACGACCCCAGAATCGCCACCTAAAATAAATTCAACCTTCAGGGGCTGTAGCTCAGCTGGGAGAGCGCTGCGTTCGCAATGCAGAGGTCGTCGGTTCAATCCCGATCAGCTCCACTTTACAAAAAAAGACGTTGGCCAAATTAAGCCAACGTCTTTTTCTATTTCAATGGATCAAACTTAGATCTAACCTTCAGTAGCCTCCAGCTTCTTCTCCAACTCCTCTAGCTTCTTTTGCAGCGAGTCGTTCGACTTTTCGAGGTCTTGCATTTGCTTGCGGAGCTCGATTAGCTCTTTGGGCTGGGCCGTTTCGTCTTTCGTTAGGGCTGCCAAGGCGGAGCTTGCTGCTTTGGACAGTTCTTCGTTGAGCGAAGCGTCGGCGTAGGACTGGAGGATCGGTCGGGCCTCTTCTGCGTCGAGCTTACCCAACGCTTCGATGGCACCTTTTTGAATTTCTGGACGAGCATCGTTCAAGTGAGGGGCAATCAGCTTGAGCGAAGCCAGCTTCTCGTCGTCGCCGCTTAGCGTTGCGAGTGCTTTGAGGAGCTTGGAAAGTCCCCGCATCGTGTACTGTGGTGCGTTGTCTTCCAACTGAGCCGAAAGCAATGTCACGTACTGCGACGAGCCACTCTTCTGCATCGCGTCGACGGCGGCTTCTGCGATTTCATTGCGGAACGATTCTTTTTTGATCGAAGCTCGCAAGTAATCGGAAACCGATTCGTCGGAGTACTTCGCCAAGCCATCGATCCACGCGGCGACAATCGCAGGGTTCTGTTCGGCCTGGGCCGCTTTCAGAAGTTCGTCCAGCTGTTCCGGTTGATACTCCCCAACGATCGCTTTTACCAAAGCTAAGCGGACACGGGCATCTTTCGGCGTTGCCGTTTTGCGAAGGGCTTCACGCGACTCGGTCGAGTTGATCTTACCGAGAGCTTCCGCCGCTTCAACTTGCACGCCGTAAAACGAATCGTTTTCAAGTGCCTTTTGAATCGCTTCAATCGCTTTGTGCGACTTCTTCTTGGCTAATGCTTCGATGGCCAAGATACGTCCGGTGGCACGCTCGGCGTTTTCCAGTTCGCTGATCCACAAGTCTTCTGGCTTGTCGAAGTCGACTTTGGTCAACAGCGTGTACTCTGGATCGAATTGCACCATTTCGGGCTTGGCTGGCAGCGAGACGTAGAAGTCATGCTTGGCTTCGGTGATGTCTTCAGTGTGCAGCACCATTTCGCCGTCGCATAAAAATGCAAACGTGGCGGGGAAGTTGAATAACATCACGTCGTCGTCCACTTTGTGTGTTTGCTCCAACGTGATCTGAGCAAGCGACAACTTTGGATCGAAGCGGTAGCGAATCTTCAAGTCAGGGTGTCGGGCATGATATACCCACTGATCGAAGAAGCGATCGAACGTGCGGCCACTGGTTTCTTCAATCGCGGCTTGCAATTCCGGCGTGGTGACGGTCGTCAGACCGTGCTCTTTCAAATAGCTTTGAATCGCTTCTCGGAAGAGCTCTTCCCCCATCTGGCTGCGGAGCATATGCAGCACCCAGCTTCCCTTGGGATACGCGCGGTAGTCGAACTGATCGCCAGCGTTGCGGTATTTCTTCCAGACAATCGGACGCTTGTCGTTCGCTCCACGTGGCAGCACGCGGTTTGTGGCGTCTCGGTAAAGTCCATACAACGTCGCGTCGCGGCCGAACTTTTCCCCTTCATACAAATGGGTGTAGTACGTCGCGAAACCTTCGTTAAGCCACAAATGGCTCCAGTCTTCGCACGTTACATAGTCGCCGAACCACTGGTGAGCCAGTTCGTGGGCGTCGAGACCGCGTGACGAACGGATGTTCTCGGTCGCTGGAGTGAAGATCGTATTGTGCGTCAGCGTGGTGATCGTCGTGTTTTCCATTCCCCCGGCAATGAAGTCACGAATAGTTACTTGATCGTATTTATGCCACGGGTAAGCGACACCGATTTCCTTTTGGTAAAACGCCATGATCGAAGCCGTGTCTTGGAACGAACCAGCGGCATGCTGCGAAAGAGTCGGCTGACTGTAGAAGCCAAGCGGAATGTTTCCCGCGCGATCTTCCAGCTTGTCGAAGTAGCCAGCGACTACGCAGATCAAGTAGTTCACGTGCGGCTTCTCTTGCAGCCAATGCACCGACTTCAGCTTCGTTTCCGGGTCGATGCTTTCTCCCAGGTTTCGCCCGTTGGATACGACCGTCATATCGGACGGCACATGGCAGATCACCTCGGTGGTCGACTTTTCATTCGGGTAATCGAAACAAGGGAACCATTGCCGCGCGTAGTGCGATTCGCCTTGCGTCCAGCAGTGGGTATCTTCTTCAGGGTACCCCATCTCGGCGGTACGGAAATAGAAACCACCTTGCGGTTGGCAATGATGCTCAATCGTAACCCAGCTTTCTTGACCGACCGGAATTGGCTCTGCAAACGCAATCGTCAAGTCAGAGCTGGTACTGTCGAACTGATCTACTGGAGTCGAGGCTTCCACGCTTGTGATCGAAAGATCGACCGCGTCCAGCTTCAACACGTCGAGCGGCTTGCGAAGTGGCACAAACCGGATGGTTGTGCTTCCACCCACGGTTCGCTTTTTGAAGTCTGGCGTGATATCCAACTTGATGTGCTGAACATCTACTTTGCGAACTGGGGCGTAATGAGGACCGTCGCCCCCAAGATCGACGCCAAATCCCAGCCGTGCGGCGTGCGACTCGCAGTAGCGACAAGTACAGAAGGCCTCTTCGGCCCAAGCCAACGAGCTGTTCACCACCGAAACCAAGCAAGCGGCGGCGAACAATGCGATCAGAGAAAGTGATTTCATAGCGAAGTAATCAGCCGGTTAAATTCGTCGAGCGGCCAGCGATACGAGGTCTCTGGCATGCTCAAACATGCGCATTTTCGTAAACGGTTGATTCCAGCCTAATCATCTTTCTGGTCAGGGGAAAGGAGTCCGTACTGTTCGCACTTCTTTTTTACGGTGGTTCGATGGATACCTAAAATTCGAGCAATTGCCAAATATTGCCCGTCGCATTGGTCGAGAAGCTCTTTGAGCATCTCTTTTTCCGCCAAGGATTGAAATCGAGCCCACAAATTTTCCGATTCGCCGTTTTTCAGCTCTTCTTTGGTCCAATCTCGAATGTCGTCGGCTAGTTTTTCCGCGGAACCCCCATCCTGAGAGTCACGATCGAACCACGCTTTTTCGACCGGAGGGGGCAAATGATCGACTTCAATCGTCCCGCTACGAGCCAAAATCTGGGCATGCTCCACCGCATTTCTCAGCTCACGAACGTTGCCGTACCAGGGACGCTTCTTCAATTCTTCCAGGGCGGCCGAAGCAATCCGTAACGGCTGTTGGTACTCCTTTTCCAGCAAATGCAGGAAGTGCTGAACCAGCGGCGGAATGTCTTCCCGGCGTTCCCGGAGCGGTGGCAGATCGATGCGAAACGTATTCAAGCGAAACAGCAAGTCATGCCGAAACGTCCCTAGCTTGACGCAAGCCGAGAGGTCTTGATGCGAAGCACACACGATGCGGAAGTCGGTCTTTTCGCCTACCGATCCGCCGACAGGAACCACTTCCCGCTGCTCTAATGCCCGCAGCAATTTGGCTTGGGTCGGTAGCGGAATCTCGGCAACTTCGTCCAGAAACAGCGTGCCACCACTGGCTTGTTGCAAAAAGCCCGGCTTGTCTTGAATCGCATGCGTGAACGCTCCCCGGACATGGCCAAACAGTTCGCTTTCAATCAGCGAGGGGGCCAGCGACGCGATATTCACCGCCACAAACGGCTTTTCATAGCGAGGGCCATATCGATGAATGGCCTGGGCGACGAGCTCTTTCCCGGTACCGCTTTCTCCTTGAATCACAATCGGCGCGACACTGCTGGCTGCCAATGCAATTCGCTTGAATACTTCTTGCATGGCCAGCGAAGTCCCGACCAAGTCGGCCGAGACCGTTTCAGGGCGAACCTCGATCTTTTCCGACTGCTGAGCCAATGCCCGATCGATGACCGTTTGAATGTCTTCAACAGAGAATGGTTTGACGAGGTAATCGAACGTCCCTTGCCGAACCGCTTCGACGGCCACCTCCAAGTCGCCAAACGCCGTGATTAATACGACCGGAGTACCAGGGGCGATCTCTTTGACTTTCGGCAACGCCTCTAGACCTGACATGCCAGGCAAACGGACATCCAGGAACATCAAGTCAGGCCGACTCTCTTCCAACAAGTCGAGTCCTTGTTCGGCGGTTGAAGCGACACGAACTTCGTGCCCAAGCTTGGTGCCCAGTTTTTCGATGGCCCAGCAAACGCTCGATTCGTCGTCAATTACGTGAATATTTGCCATGAACGACTATTCAGACTCTGCGCGAGGAAGGGTGATATGAAAGCACGTTTTCCCATCGACTCGGTACCACTCAATCGTTCCCCCGTGCAGTTCGACAATCTCGCGGACCACCGGAAGCCCTAGCCCGGTTCCTTCCTGTTTGGTCGTCACCAAAGGCTCGAACAGCTGATCCGCGACGTCTTCTGACGGGCCCATTCCCTCGTCGCATACTCGGATTGTAATCCATTTTTCGTTTTCGTGCGTGACCGCCTCGATCGTCAAATCGTCCTTTCGGCTCCCCTTCTCTGCTACGTACCCTGGTACCGCGTGGGCTGTTTGCAACGCTTCGATCCCGTTGAGCAGCAAGTTCATCAGGCACGTTTGCAGCAAAACAAAATCACCGGTAATCGTCATCCCCGCCGGTAGATTGACGGACTGCCGAATCGCCAGCTGATGATGCTGGGCCTGAGGTTCGACCATCGAAACGGTATTCTCGATCAGCTGCGGGACGTCGATCTCGCGATGCTCGATACCCTGTTTCCGCCCCAATCGCAGCATTGACTGCACCATGTGTTCCACCATCGCCATCTGCCGCTGGGCAACTTGAAGGCTCTCGCAATCAGGCTGGCTGCAATCCAAACGATGCAGCCCCAATGCCAACTGCCCACCGGTCATCGCATTGCGAATTTGATGCGAGAAGCCAGCGCCGATCTGCCCGAGAACCTGAGCACGTTCCATGGTGCGTACTTTGGTTTCGTACGACTCCAACTGCTGTGACATGCGATTGATCGCCAGCGAAAGATCGCGAAGTTCGTCGTCGGTCTTTCCTGGCGGCACTTCCACGAAGTCTCCTTCCGCAATCCGGTCGACCTGTTTTTGCAGCCGCGTTACGGGGCGTGTGATCCGTACCGTCAGAAACGAAGCAACCAACAACATTGGTCCAACCGCAGTCAGACCGAGCAGCATTAGGGGCCAGAAAGACTGCGCGACGCGGCGATCGTAATTTGCTTTCGGGTATAGCAAATGGACCGTTACTTCGCCGCTGCCAGAAAACCGCGAAGTTGTCGTGCTGTGGAAATAACTTTGCCCGGCCAGTTGAATCACTTCACTCAGATCGACCACGCCTGGGGCGTCATCTTTCAAGAGTGTCAGCAGTTCCTCCGGGGTGATTTCGGTCGTCGAACGAATCAGCTCCCCTTGCCGATCGGTCACCGCCAACTGTGTTCCGGTAAGTCCTTGAATTTGCTCCAGCACCGGCTGCGACAGTGGAAAACGTACCTCGGTCAGTTGCTGATTGATCGCCGCCAGGCGCGCTTCGACCTCCTCGCCGGTTTCCGTTTGGGCGTACCACAGATTCAACAGCGAAAGCGCAAAGACCGTCACTAACGTCCAAAGCGTCAGCGGAAGAGTGACTTGATAGATTAACGGCCAACGCATGGATAAATCGGAGTAGAGTGTTCAGTTTTCGGTGTTCGGTTTTTATTTAGAAAGAGCAAGAGGTGTACTTTCACTTAGGATTCACCCTCCTGCTGAATACTGAATACGGAACACCACCAACTACCAGTATACTCTACCCCGGGAAAAATCAGGGATTCGTTTGTCCGGTTGATAACTGCTTCCCTGGAATCCATACTCAATATTACCGAACACGCGGCGTTATCCTTTTCGCCCTGTTCCTTTTCATCACGCCCCTTCCCCCCAAGACTTCCTACCCCTGGAAATTTGCCATGCGTCGACTGTTGAGCCTATCCCTGTTGCTTGCGTTGCCCTGCTTGAGCTTTGCTGCCGCTCCGGAGAACTTCACCGTGAAAGTCCTTGGGGTCGATGCCAACGAAGGCTGCGACATCGCCGACTTCGATGGCGACGGCAAGTTGGACGTCATCGCTGGACGCAACTGGTATCGCAACGGCGATTGGCTTCCTCGTCCGGTTCGCATGTTTGAAGACAAAGGGGGCTACGTGCATTCCAACGGCGATTTCGCCCAAGACGTCAACGGCGATGGCCATGTCGACGTGATCGCCGGGGACTTTTTCCAAGGGAAAGTCAACTGGTACGAGAACCCTGGTTCCCCTGCGAACTTGCAAGGTTATCTCTGGAAAGAGCACAACCTGATCGATACCAAGCTGACGACCAACGAAGCGACGATCATGGTCGACTTGGACGGCGATGGTATCGAAGAATGGGTCACGAATCAGTGGAACCCTAAGAACCCACTGTTGGCCTGCCGCTTTACGAAGGGAGACAATGGCGAGCCACAGCTGACTTCCTTCAAGATCGGCGGTCAGAACGGGCACGGCATCGGCGTTGGCGATATCAACAACGATGGCCGTTTGGATATCCTCGTCGGCCAAGGCTGGTACGAAGGCCCCGAAGGTGGTCCCTGGTCGAGCGAGTGGGCGTTTCATGCCGATTGGAACGAACACCTCCCCTGCCCGATGCTCGTTACGGACGTCAATGGTGACGGCAAAAACGACATTATCGCCAGCAAAGCGCATGGCTTTGGGCTTTGGGTTTGGCTGGCTACCGGAACCGATAAGGACGGCAAGCTGACGTTCGAACAAAAGATGATCGACGACACCTTCAGCCAGGCCCACTGTCTTCATCTGGCTGATTTAAACGGCGACGGCCAAGACGACCTGATCACCGGCAAACGCGTGCGTGCCCACAACGGCAACGACCCCGGCGGCAAAGAACCACCGGTGCTGAACTACTATACCTGGGACAAAGAACTGAACTTCACCCAACAGACCATCAACCGAGGCGAAGTCGGCATCGGCCTTCAAATCCGCACCGCCGACATCGACGGCGATGGAGACATTGATGTCGTAGTCGCCGGAAAAGACGGCACACAGATTTTGTTCAATCCGTTGAAGGACTAAGCAAATCGTTCCGCCTCGCGAAGATGCCTAACCGGGCTACCCAATTCGGTCTTCCTGGGGAACAAGACATTACAGATATTTCGCCAGCGGGCCTCCCTTGGCGGCCAGGGCGTCGACTTTGGCGGTTACCTCGGGGTCTTCGATCAGCGGCGGGGCGTTCCAGGGTTTGATTCGGGCGTCGATGATTAGCGAGCCTTCGCAGCCCCAATGTTTTTGTCGGGTAAAGCTGCCGATGCCGTGGATGTCGGCGGCTGGATTGCTTCGCGTGAACGTGACCCACAACAGGTTGTTTAGCGTCTGGGCAGTGAACTCGCTTTCATCGGCGATGATCACCAGCGGGAACGTATTGATCGAATCGCTCGGCGAATAGAACGCGGCGAAACGCTCGATCGATGGTTCGACTTCCTGGCGTGCCGTTTCGTACTTCGGGCCACTGACGACCAGCACGCCTGGCATGGCGATTTTTGGTGTGCGGAAACCATCCGGCAAGTTCAAGTTGCCTGGGATTTCGGTTGGCAACTCGCGCTGCGGTGGACCGACTGCGGCAATGATCGCCTTCGAACCATGGTTGAATTCGCCGCTCGAATAGTCGAGCGTATCAATCGT
Organism: Bremerella sp. TYQ1; assembly: GCF_020150455.1. Taxonomy (NCBI): domain Bacteria; kingdom Pseudomonadati; phylum Planctomycetota; class Planctomycetia; order Pirellulales; family Pirellulaceae; genus Bremerella; species Bremerella sp. TYQ1. The sequence continues at coordinate 6,113,504 of NZ_CP083740.1, read as the reverse complement.
TGTCTCGGTCAGGAAATGAATGTCACGCCGCCAATCGACACGCCGCAGCATATGGAGCAGAAAGGGGCAGATCTCGTGCAAATCCATGCTCGGATCGTCTTGCTCGGCCGCGATGAACAGATATTTGGCCAGCGACATTTGTCCTTGCCCCAGAATCGCCGCCGCTTGCGTCATCAATTCTTTCGGTCGCCGCCGCTCTTCGTACGGGACATACCGTTCGCTGCCGATCGCCAACAGCAACGGATGCACTCCGGCCGCATCGACCGCGTGCACTTCTTTGATGCCTGGAAGCACCGTCGGAATGACCGGCCCGGTGATCTCGTGAATCAGTTCGCCGAACGTCGTGTCTTCCTGCGGCGGACGTCCCACGACCGTAAACGGCCAAATCGCCCCGTCGCGGTGATAAACCTTCTCGACACGCATCGTCGGAAAAAGATGCTTCAGGCTGTAATAACCCAGGTGATCGCCAAACGGCCCTTCCAGCTTTTCTTCCCCAGCATGAATCGTTCCGCTGATGCAGAAGTCCGCCTCGGCATAGATCGGCAGTTTCGATCGCGAAGTCGCCATTGGTATTCGGTGCCCTGCGAGTGCGCCTGCGAAGCCAAGTTCTGAAAGCCCTTCCGGCAACGGCATCACCGCGGCAAGCGTCATCGCCGGATTGCCGCCGACAAAGATATTGACTCGCAGCGGTTCCCCTTGGGAGATCGCGGCGGAATGATGCACACCGATGCCGCGATGAATTTGATAGTGCAGCCCTACTTCGCCGGTCGGGTCGAACTCGTTGCCTGCGATCTGTACGCGATACATGCCGAGGTTGGAATGAGCCAGGCCACCGGTTTGCTGGTCTTCCGTAAAAACTTGCGGCAGCGTTACGTAAGGGCCGCCATCGTCAGGCCATGAAACAAGCTTCGGTAAGTCGGTCAGCTTGATCTCGTTCTGAAAGATCGGTCCGCTGCGGACCTTCTTCGGCAGCATCGAAAGTGCCCCCAACGGCGCCGTGGCATATCGCATGGGAGCTTTGAACAGCTGATTCGGATCGATCTTCAGTTCGATCAACCGCTTAACGGTTTCCAGCGTATCGCGAAAGATAAACCTGGCTCGCTCCATCGATCCGAACAAGTTACCGACCATCGGAAAGCGGCAATCTTTCACGTTCGTGAAAAGAACAGCCGGTCCACCGTTGAGGTAAACACGTCGCTGAATCTCGGCGATTTCTAAATGAGCGTCGACGTCGTTTTCAAGAACAACGAGGTGCCCATTTCGTTGCAAGTCGTCGACGCAAGCGCGGAGCGTTCGATAGCCCATAAGTGGTGATCGGTGCTTGAGGGAAGGAAGACGCGAACGCGAGCCCGCTCGACTCGCAATCCAAGGAGGTTACCGCGAAGCCTCCCCGTTCGCAACAAGCCCCAACCTTCGAGTTAGGTTGAAACAGCGTAAGCTATAGAGGTCATCACCAGGTTGCCCCGAACACTGAAACCTTGATTCGGCTTCGCGGGTTACCCAATTTCGATTCCCACTAGATACGCAGGATGGCTACCAGCCATCTTTGACGGACAGCCATCTTATACGGCACGAAGATGGCTATCGCCTCAAAAAGCGTAGCCATTCTGCGAGAATCTGCATTTGCTGAGAACATCTTCCCAGCTTTATTCGCAGCGACTAGTCGTGATCGTGGGCACTTCCAGGGCCGTGGGCGTGGCCATGCTCGATTTCTTCCGGGGTCGCTTCGCGGACATCGACCACGGTGATCTCGAAGTGCAAGTCTTCACCAGCCAGTTCATGATTACCGTCGACGACAACCATGTCGTCTTGGATTTCGATGACGGTGACTAAGACCTGATCGTCTTCCGTTTCCAGAACAAACTGCGTCCCTTCTTCCACGTCGCCCAACTCGGCGAACTGGCTCTTTTCGAGTTCCCAGAAGAGATCTTCGTCGATGGTGCCGTAACCTTCTGCGGCTGGAATCACGACTTCGAACGATTCGCCCGAATTGCGGTCATCGAGAGCTTTTTCCATCCCGGAAATCAAATTGCCGACGCCGTGCAGATAGGCCAACGGATCGGACGCGTCTGCCGAATCGAGCAGATTCCCTTCCGAATCCTTCAACGTGTAGGCAATGGAAACAACCGTATTCTTGGCAACTTTCATCGATACTTCCCAGGCAATGGCTCACGGGCCCAACGAAATTACGGGGCGATAGCCTCAGCATACTGCGTGCAGGGGTCAGGCTCAATCTCGGCTTAGAGGAAAGTGAATGGTTCCCCAGAAAAGAATTGGCTACGATCTGGAAAGAAGTCCAATTCTACGCTTGCAAACGCAAAGCTTCGCCGCGTGATATCACCAAGTGCATTGAGGCCGTCAGAAGTAAACTACCGCGAAGCGTGGGATAGAAATTTGGCGATTGCGTCGTTCTGGGAAGTCGCCCAGGCATGGCCGATGTTGGGAACCGAAATGAATTGAGTCGGCACTCCTGCGGCTTGATAACGCTGGTGAGCCTGGCGGATGGCATCGTGGGCAGGATCGTCTTGCCCCGCGATTAGCAGGACCGGCACGTTCAGTTCATTGCCGGGCATCGTGGAAGGTGGTGGACCGGATTGCGCGACGACGGCGGTGATCGTCGTGCTTCGCTTCGCGGCCAACCACTGAGCAAACGTCGCCCCGTGCGACATACCGATCACATAAATACGACTATCATCGATATTATATTGACGCGATATATTGTCGACGATGGTATCGAACCGCTGTAAGTCTCGATCGTCAGCGGCGTCTGGGACTTCTTTCCGTGGAACCTGCCATAGCTTTCCTGCTGCGTCCGGATAGACGACGATTGCTCCCTGCTTTGCGGCAAAATGATCGAGCTGCGAATAGGCGGCCATCGATTCGGCCGAATCACCGATGCCATGCCAGGCAACGATCAGCGGTGCGTTCGAGGACGTCCGCGTGGGGATCGCCATGCGGCAAGCGAAAGTATCTGCCCCGGTAGCGAACGAAGTTTCCACGATTTGAAACTCCGGCTCGTCTTGGCAACCTGCCAGAACCAATAGCGCCAGGACTGTGATCGTTTGCCAATGCATCGAGAGTTTTAGGGCGTGAAGCGTGCGATTAGCGAAGCCGCGCGCTCATTGTACGAAAGTATTGACCAAGCGTACAACAATTATTCGCGACCTCTTGATGTTCTATACATGGGCGCGTCTCGCTTCTGCACGCAATCTGACCGTGGCATTTTGGCAATCGCTAACGCAGCGCATGACGCGGGCGATAAAGGAAATCATTTTCGTTGTAGGTTGGACACAAACTTCTTAGCATTCTCTTACAAGTTATTTACAGTCGAATCCGTATACGATTCGCAAAGCCCACCCCACCCGAGTGGTCACAAAGTGCTCACCGGAAGCTGTGGCGATTGTTCTGCTTAGGACGATTAGCGCGGCGTCGAAGGAGCAAAATGTGAGAAGTTGACTGTCAGGTAAAGAGATTCACTGGCTCTTTACATAACGGTCAGGCTGTGTCGGTTATTTGGGTGATGGGTGCGGCCTGCTAGTAAACCTTTGGGAATCGCTGGCGGATGACTTTTCCGAACACGTCATGCATTTCGATAACATAAGTGCTCGCGAAGAGCACGGACGTTGCCATTTATACACGGAGGAGTTTCATATGCCGATTAATGAACGTTATGGGGATGATTCGGACTTTGGTTGGGCCACGCACAACCCGGGAATCATCGGTGGATTCTGTCTAGTTCTAGGAATCACGTTGGGTGTGGGGATCACCCAGTTTTGGCTACAACAGGATGTCGTCAAACAACTTGCTGAAGTTCGTAAGGAAGTCAAAGCGACGCACCATCCCCTCAATCAGCTCACAGGTTTTCAAGACGTAACGAATCGAACCAACTCGCTGTTGTCTCGATTGGAAGAACAAAGCAGCAAGCTTTACAAGGCCGGTCAAACGGTGCAGCGTTCGGACAACCTGCACGACGAAATCGCTCGCTTGTCGGCGAAGCTTGTTTCGGCCGAAGCGACCGCTAAGAAGCTGAGCACGCTGCAAAGCGACTTGGACAAAGCCAACTTGAAGCTTGTCGCCGCTCAGCAAAAAGTGAACGAGCTTGAATCGCTCGCCGCTCGACTTGGCCGCAATGGCGCTGACATCTATCAAGCCCAAGATGCTTTGGCTTCGCTGGAACTTGTGCAGCAGCAGCTGATTAACCAGCAATGCTTGATGCCGGAACTGACCGCCACGGTCGATTCGCACTGGCAATTGCAAAACGCCATTTGCGACCTCGCTGCTCAGTCGGGCGCCACTGGTCGTGCGATCGATTCGCTGGCAATCAATCAAGATCGCGTCCAACAGTTGGCCGTCGACACCGAGCAGTCGAACCTGGTTCTCGCAAACGTTCAGTCGATTCTGCACGACCAGAAATCGATGGACTTGCAAGTCAAGAAACTGGCCGACACGCTCGACGCTGCCACGCAGCTTTCCTACGAAGCGATTCGTTTGAACACTCGCATCAAAGATGTGCGTAACCAAACGACTTCGGCAACGAAGAACATGGACGAAATGGCCTGGCTCGTTGACTTCCTGAACTCGCAGGAAGACAAGATCGCCAAAGCCCAAGAGAACTTGCACAAGATCGACGAGATCGAAAACCAAGTGGTTCGCCTGGACGACTGCGTCCCAGCTTTGGTCGAAAACGTTGACCTGGTGACGGGTTTGAACAAGACGATGGTTGCGGTCCTGGGCAGTTCGGCTGACCTTCGATCGGAACTTGCCGAGATCGTACTGATGCAACCTGCGGTGGAACAATTGGCCACGCAGTTCCGTCAGATGACCACTCCGCAAGACTCCGGCAAGTTGGTCAACGCGAAGGATCGTGCCAAGCAGATGATCGAAGCTTCCAAGCCGGAAGTCGAGATCCCGATGTACATCAGCCGAGCCAAGTAAGCTCGGCGGTGCATCCGCCCCAAGTGCGATAAGCCGCCGACAACCGTGGCTTAAACAATGGGACGTTCGCTTGCCGCCCGTGGCAAACCGTGGCTCTCCTCTTCTCGGTAAGCGAACAAGCCCAGAAAAAATGTCGGCGGCTTTGACCGGAATCGAAAATTCCGGCCAACGCTATAGAAGCAACTCTTTGACCGGGTGCCGTTCTTCAACCCCGGTCAGTTTGACGTCGAGTCCCTGGAACGGAACCGACAACTTTCGATGGTCGATGCCCAAGCAGTGCAAGATCGTCGCGTTCATGTCCGAAATGTGGACTGGATCTTTGACAATATTATAACTGAAATCATCCGTTTCGCCGTGAACGAGACCTGGCTTGATTCCCCCGCCAGCCATCCAAACGGTGAAGCAGCGAGGATGGTGATCGCGGCCGTAATTCTCTTTGGACAATCCCCCTTGGCTATAGATCGTACGCCCAAATTCACCACCCCATACGACCAACGTGTCGTCTAACATGCCTCGCATTTTCAGGTCTTGAATCAACGCCCATGCAGCTTGATCGACATCTTTGGCCTGAGCCGGAAGATCGCGGGCCACATTGCCATGCTGGTCCCATCCGCGATGGAAGATCTGCACGAAACGCACATCTCGTTCAACCATCCGTCGGGCAAGTAAACAACTTGCGGCAAACGAGCCAGGCTTGCTGACCTCGGGTCCGTACATATCGAGCGTAGCTTGAGTTTCCTTCGAGAGATCGACCAACTCCGGCACCGAAGACTGCATTCGGAATGCCATCTCGTACTGCGAAATACGAGACTGCGTTTCAGGATCGCCAGAGAGCCGATACGTTTCCTGATTGATCTTCGAGACGCTATCGAGCATTCGCCGACGCAGCGAACCATCGATCCCCTCCGGGTTGGAGAGAAACAGAATCGGATCGCCTGACTTGCGAAGTGTCACCGCCGAATGCTTCGACGGTAGGAAACCGGCACCCCATAGTCGATTGTAAAGTGCCTGAGCTTGCTGACGTCCGCTCCAATTTGGAGTCATCACGACAAAAGTCGGCAAGTTGGCGTTCATTGAACCGAGGCCGTAGCTTAACCACGATCCAAGACTTGGCCGACCAGGCAATTGGTTACCGGTACAGATGTATGTGATGGCCGGATCGTGGTTGATGGCTTCGGTATGAACCGATTTCACGATCGCGATGTCGTCCACCATCTTCGCATGGTACGGCAGCAATTCGCTGACCATCGTGCCATTTTCGCCGTGGGGCGAAAACTTGAACTTGGAAGGAGCAATCGGAAAACGGCTTTGCCCGGACGTCATCGTGGTCAGACGTTGCCCTTGCCGAATCGATTCCGGCAAATCCTTGTCGTACCACTCGGCCATTTTCGGCTTGTAGTCGAACAAGTCCATCTGACATGGAGCACCCGCCATGAAAAGGTAAATAGCCCGTTTTGCCTTCGGTGCGAAATGCGGAAGCGTGGGCAATCCGCCAATCCCAGAACTCGGCAGCTTGGCCGCTTCGGCAGGCAGATTGGTCATCGAAGCCAACGCTGCAGCGCCCAGCCCAAGAGCTCCTTTTTGGAAGAAGTGCCGGCGTGTGATTGCTTGGATATATTCGCTATGAGGATCCATTACGGTGGTCCTTGGAGGAATTCAAAGTGGGCTTACCGCTGAGTGACAACTTCGTCGAGGTTGAGGATCGTATTGCAAACGATCGCCCAAGCTGCGAGCTCGGCTGGTGTTTCGTCTTCGCCAACCAGCTTGGTGGCAGCTTCCGGATTTTTCTGGAAGTAGGTCAAGCTATCGAAGTAAAGCGATTCCAGTTCTTTCTGCTGCACTTCGTTCTCGGGATTCAACAACGTCAGCGAAACCAGGTAGGTCACTTTGGATGTAGGATCGGAACCTCCTTCATCCATGGTCCGCTTCGCCAGTGCTACCGCAGCTTCCACGTACTGTGGATCGTTTAGTAGCAACAACGCCTGAAGCGGTGTATTCGTTCGTTCACGACGAACCGTGCAAGACTCACGATTCGGGGCGTCGAAGGTGCTCATTTGCGGCGCTAATGCGGTTCGTTTAATAAACGTGTATAGCGTTCGTCGATGAACTTTCTCGTGCCCTTCGTCAGCTTTGAACTGCACCGTGTTGCTGCCGGAGTATCCGACCGCTTTCCACAGACCATCTGGCTGTGGTGGCTTCACCGATGGGCCGCCGATTTTGTCGACCAGCAATCCACTCATGGCCAACGCCTGATCGCGAAGTGCTTCGGCATCCAAACGGAAGCGGGGGCCACGAGCAAGCAAACGATTCTCGGGGTCCTTACTTACCAGTTCAGGCGTCAACTGCGACGACTGCTGGAACGCGGAAGTCATCACCATCCGCTTCATCAACTTCTTGATATCCCAACCACTTTCGCGGAACTCGATCGCCAAATTATCCAGCAGTTTGGGATGGCTCGGAACACTGCCCTGCGAACCGAAGTCCTCGGAGGTCTTTACCAGGCCGACTCCGAAGACGTGCTGCCAATATCGATTCACGGCAACACGAGCCGTCAGCGGATGACTCGTGTCGAGCAACCACATGGCAAGTCCGAGTCGATCCTTTGGCATTTCTTCCGTCATCGGCGGCAGAAAGCCAGGGACGTCCCGAGTAACTTCCTCGCCAATTTGATCGTATTCGCCACGTTCCAAGATATGAGCGGCGACCGGCTTAGCAGCTTCTTTGTAGACAAGCGTAGTGGGCGAAGTCTTACGAATCTCGGCCTGGCGGTCGGTCATCGATTTCAATTCACCGCGAAGCTTATCGAATGTTTCCTGCGTGTCTTGGCAAACGTATTCGAGGAAGTAATTGCGAAGCTTGCCGTTTTCTTCTTCGGTTCGTTTGTCCGCATCCTTTTTCAAGATCGCGGTGACAGGCTTGTTTTCGGGATCTAGAGATGCTGGCGACTTCGTGGCGAATTCTGTCCAAGCAGCGAGCGACTTGAACTCTGGCTTTTTGCCATACTTCGTCACGTAGCCGGCGTTATCCCAGTAGACCGTACCGTCCCACTGCGTGAATGCCCAACCGTTAATCTTGGCCCCTTCTTTCAAGCCAATCTGTTCGATCGGTACTTCAAGGCGAACCCACTTCCCAGTCTCAGGCAAGTCACCGATACGATGCTTCGTTTTGCCGTTGTTGCCATACGGAATACGGTCTTCACCCCAGTAGGCCCGTTGATCCCAATCGCCGTCATTCCACTGGAACATCACTTCCTTGGGAGGGTTTTCAGGGTCGAGATAAACGTAACCGAAAAGCGTATCCCCTTTGTAAACGGTGATCGGTTGATCGGTACCGATAAAGTAGACCTGCTGATTCCCTTCGGCGGTACGCTTGGCGGATTTTTCACCGCTGAAGACTGGCTCCGGCTTCGTGACCCAGCCATAGTTACCACTGACGGTCGCTTTACCTGGGATTTCGTCGTCGAGCCAGATGATTTCTTCTGGCTCAATTTCGGGATTATCGACCTCTACTCCTGGATCTTCATACTCGACTTTGGCGAGAGTTGACTTAATTTCCTCGCGTTTTTCAGCCAGTTTTGTGTCGAGTTCTGCAAGCTCCTGGACAGCTTCCTTCGAGTAAACCATGGGAGCATGATCTTTGACATTCCCATCCATCGGGTTGCCATCGATGCTGTTGAAAAACGCGTACATCGCGTAGAAGTCTTTTTGCTTCAGCGGGTCGTACTTATGGTCGTGACAGCGGGTGCAGTCCATGGTCAGTCCCATGAAGACTGTCCCTGTCGTGACAACGCGATCGTTCACGTTTCGCATCTTCACTTCGGCTTTAATCGAACCGCCTTCATTCGTCGTGACATTACAGCGATTAAACCCTGAAGCGACTTGCTGCCCCCAAGATGGATTCGGCAACAAATCGCCCGCCAGTTGTTCCGTAAGAAAGACATCGTACGGCTTGTTGTCGTTCAACGATTGAATCACCCAATCGCGATACATCCACATTTCGCGGAAGTTATCCAAGTGCAAGCCATGCGTGTCAGCGTAACGAGCGGCATCGAGCCAATGCCGAGCCATGTGCTCGCCATATTGCGGCGAAGCCAGTAAGCGATCGACCAATTTCTCGTACGCTTCCGGCGAATCGTCTTTCAAATAAGCATCGACCTCTTCCGGTGTCGGCGGAAGACCAGTGAGCGTGAACGTAACGCGGCGAATCAAGGAAAGCTTGTCGGCTGGTTTGCTGGGAGTCAGCCCTTCCTTTTTGAGACGGCTGGCCAGAAATCGATCGATCTCGGTTTGGTTCCATTCAGGGAAGTCGGTTTCTGGCACATCTGATTTTTCAGGAACGACAAACGACCAATGCGATTGAAACTTGGCTCCTCGCTCGATCCACAGCTTGATCTTGGCGATCTCATCCGGGTTCAAACTCTTGTTCGAGTCTGGTGGAGGCATCTGCATCGACGCGTCCTTCGTGAGGATTCGAGCCAGCATTTCGCTTTCGTCTGGCTTGCCTGGCACGATGGGGATCATGCCGGAATCAGCTTCCCCCAGAACGCTTTCGGCCAAATCGAACCGAACGCCCCCCTCGCGATGATTCTCATCAGGACCATGGCACGAGTAGCACCGATCCGACAGCAGCGGGCGAATATCTTGGTTGAAATCAATCTCAGCGGACTCTTCCGCGAAAGCAATCTGAGGAATTACCATCAACGCGGAACAAACCGCGAAGTAACGCATCGATCGCACGATGCTACAAAACCGTAGCGAAGTCATGAGAACATCCCAAGGAAGGGGAGGTTGGCAAGGTGGCGGGAAAGCGAGATCGCAGCCAACACGTCGAGTGCCGACTGGCATACCGAGCAAGCAATGCCCGATTTGCAAATCACTCTACACTTATCTTACACCATCGATCAAGAGTTTGAAGAAATGATTTCTTAGAAACTACAGCGAAGACGTACTGTATCAGTGAAGTGCCTAGATAAATGCCTGGAAAACCGGGGATTTATTCGCTCGAGGCTTCTTCGGCGAGTCGAATTGGTTGAATCGAGATATCTTGGGACCCCAACCCAACTTGCGAATCGCCCTCGACCCAAACCCTCACATGGCATGGGCCATGGCAATCCTCGGGAATCTCCAGCGAAGCCGAGAACTCGCTCTCGATACCTTCCAAGTCGATTACCTGCCAAAGCCGATCGTTGGCCGATTGATAGACATCGGTGTACTGCGAAAGCAGATCGTGCCGTGGATCGTACGTCGATCGCTTCTGCAGCGGGACAACACAGCCATCGCGACGGCAAACCAGTTCAATGTGCACTTTGCCCGGAACGGATGTCTTGCCGACAACTTCGATCGTACCACCAGGTTCTGCCGATTTAGGAAGCGTAAGCTCTACCGGTGATGCATGCGGCAATCGCAGTAGCGGATCTCCGAGCAAGTTGAATAATGCCAAATGCTCGGCGCGTTCCTCATTCAACAACTCTGGTTTCGGACTGATCAAGCTGGCCATCGTGTCGAGCATCTTACGGTTGCCAGTTTTGCCTTGGAGTCGAACCGACTCCCGCTTAGCTTGCAAAATCAAACCGCCGAGCGTGGGCTGTTTTTCTTGAAAATACTGCTGCAGCATTTCGGTCCCCATCACGCTCATTGCGTATGGCATCGTTACCCGGGAACCGGCGTAAACCGCGACAGGACCACCTTCAGCGCGATGCAGCTGTTCGCCGAGGCAATCGCGCGGAGCATCGAAAGCCCCGGTATAACACGAAAGAAATATGGCAATCGGATTGGACGTTTCATTCCTTAATGCAAGCGTATCTTTCGTAGAAAGAATCGGAAACGCGTCGTTTGGTACACGGACGTAATCGAGGTGTTCGACATGGCCATGCCCCATGTAGACCCAAAACAATCCCCCATCGTTAAGCTGACGAACCACTTCGTCGCGGAACTCCCGTGGATCAGGACAATAGATACTTTGCCAGCTTCCCTGGGCCACTACGGCATCGAAGTGCGGGGGAATTTCGTCAGTAAGAAACTTCTTCGTAACCGTTTCCATCATCGTATCAACGACTGAACCAAAGCCCCCAAGCCCAGCCACGAAATGCAAACGCCGCTGCCAATCTCCACTGGCAAGCTTGGTTTCATAGGCAATCGTTTTGGCAATGATCGCTTCGAGTTGCTCTTTGTTTTGAACCGAAAACCGCCCGACGGCAATATCCGGCACTTGATCGTCGTTTAAGTCGGCGTAGTAGTTGTCGGTCGGGATCTCAGGCTCGGAACCGAAGTGAACGTTGACGACCGCTTTCTGATAATGAACAGGAATACCGACGCCATCTGACTGGTCGCTAATTACGTCTCCCACAAGTAAGACCTGACTCAGCGGGCCCTTCTCCGACGCCTCGCGAATCGAGGCCCGGATTTTTTCCTTTGAAGATGTTTCGGTAACTACCCCAATTCGATGCCCTTGATTCATCCGGTATTCGAACCAGGGACGCATGGTTTCGACATAGCTTTCCGGACAAACGACCAGCGTATCGAAACCTTCCTCAGGAGCAGCTCCCGGCAAGGCCATCAGCAATGTCAAAACAAAAATGGACGACATTTCGGCGGGTACTAAGGTGGGAAAGAAGGAAAAAGGGCTGAAATCGGGCCAAACGTCAAAATTGCCCGACATTGGGGAGTGTATCGGTTTGCCCCGCGAGAATGAAGTCGAATTCCCCCAGAATGGCGCCACACCGCATTGGTGCCTCGTTGACCATCTCCCCCGCTTCGCGCTACACTAGTTGGGTTCGTCCGGATTTAATTGCTATCACTGGAGAAGGTTTGTGGCTGGTTCGTGTGTTATTGGTTTGCAGTGGGGTGACGAGGCCAAAGGGAAACTCGTCGATCTTTTGACCCAGCAACACGATATCGTCGCCCGATTTTTGGGCGGTGCGAATGCCGGCCATACGGTGGTGGACGGAGAAAACGTCTACAAGTTGCACCATATTCCCAGCGGTATCTTGCGCAGCGATGTATTGAACGTCATCACCGCCGGCGTGGTCATCAACCCGCCAATCCTACTAGGCGAGATGGACGGGCTGACCGATCGCGGCGTGACGATCGACAACATGAAATTGAGCGATCGTTCGCATATCATCTTCCCTTGGCACATTGCCGAAGACCGCGCGATGAACCAGGGAACCGCCGACGGCGAGAATATCGGCACGACCCTCCGCGGCATCGGCCCTTGCTATCGCGACAAAGTTGGCCGCAGCTACGCAATTCGCCTTGGCGATATGATGCGACCGAACTTCAAAGACAAAGTCTTTATGATCTGCGAAAAGAAGAATCGCACGATCGCCAGCATGTATGAAGACGGCCAATTCGAGCCACTCGATCCCGCGAAAATCTACGAAGAATTCGCCGGTTATGCCGAACGCCTTCGTCCGTTTGTGTGCGATTCGACCGACGTGCTGCTGAACGCTGTCGACGATCAAAAGACGATCCTGTTCGAAGGTGCCCAAGGCGCCTTACTCGACGTCGACCATGGTACCTATCCGTTTGTGACCAGCAGCAACAGTTCTGGCGTGGGTGCATCGGCAGGGGCCGGCGTTCCTGCGAAGCACATCGATCAAGTGATCGGCGTGGCAAAAGCTTACAGTACTCGCGTCGGTGGGGGTCCCTTCCCCACGGAACTTCATGACGAAATCGGCGAGAAGATCCGCAAACGAGGCAACGAGTTTGGTACCACCACCGGCCGGCCTCGCCGAACCGGTTGGTTCGACGCTGTTGCTGTTCGTTACACGGCTCGAATCAGCGGTATCGATGTCCTTTCGTTGATGATGCTGGACGTTCTTTCGACGTTTGACGAACTCAAAGTTTGTGTGGCCTACGAACTGGACGGCGAGCAAATTACGCGATTCCCTTCACATGTCGACGATCTTCGCAACGTGAAGCCTGTTTACGAAACGCTGCCAGGCTGGAAGGAAGAAATCACCGAAGCACGTTCGCTGGACGATCTGCCTGAAAACGCTCTGGCCTACGTCCGCCGCATCGAACAGCTCGTTGGATTTCCTGTTGGCGTCGTTTCCGTTGGTCCCGATCGCAAGCAAACGATCTTCACCAAAGACGTTCTGAAGTTGGCTGCCACCTAAAACGTTCGGCCAAACCCGCGTTGAAATGCAAGCGGAAGACGAGTCATAATAGGGTCTCGAGCATACGAGACCCCGATTCTGTCCCTAACGGCCCCTACGAGCGACGTGTCCAAAACGGCAACGACAGCGCGACATCCTATCGAAGACCTTCCCCAGGAGCGTTTTCCCAAGCACATCGCCGTCATCATGGATGGCAACGGACGCTGGGCGCAACGCCAGGGACTTCCACGGATTGAAGGGCACCGTCGTGGTGTGCATTCGGTCCGGGCCACCGTAGAAGAATGTGCCCGACTGAAGATCAGCCAGTTGACGCTGTACTGTCTTTCTAGTGAAAACTGGAAACGTCCTCAGCACGAGCTCGACTTCCTGATGCACCTGCTCGAGCAGTACATGATCGAAGAACGCTCGACGATCATGAAACAGAACGTCCGCGTGAAGATCATTGGCCGTCGTGATGGAATTCCCGATCAGGTCCAGCGCGAGATGGACAAGACCATCGAGCTAAGCTCAAAAAATACCGGCACGACGCTCTGCCTGGCTATCAACTACGGCGGACGCGCCGAGATGGTCGACGCGGTTCGATGCATTGCCCAAAGCGTAAAGAACGGCAGCCTGTCCGCCGACGATGTCACGGAAGAGACCATCGCCGATCATCTTTATACGCGGGGAATGCCTGATCCTGATTTGATGATTCGCACAGCCGGAGAAATGCGGATTAGCAACTTCCTGCTGTGGCAAATCAGTTACTCCGAACTTTGGGTAACCGACTTATGCTGGCCGGAGTTTCGCGAAGAAACGCTGCGTGATGCGATCGAAAACTTTGCGTCACGCGACCGCCGGTTTGGCGGACTTACCAATCAAGACTCCTCAGGAGGCGACACGTGCTCAAGTGGCGATTGATTGGATCGATTGCCATAATTCTGCCTCTCTGCGGACTTTCTTGGCTCGACTATGAATACAACTTTGGCAGACCCGGTTTGTGGCTGCTGCCACTCGTTCTTCTGCTAGGCGTTTTAGCTGCAGAAGAAATCCTGGATCTGCTTCGCGCCAAGCAGTTGCATCCCATTGGCTGGTCATGCCATCTCGGTTCTTTCCTTGTGCTTCTCGCGGCAAGCTTGCCGATTTGGTGGCCAGGCTCAACCATTCCGTCCTTAATCGAACAGGCGAAATGGATTCTGTATACGCTTGCGTTTGGGGCGGTGCTCGCGATCCTGGGAGAAATGCGCCGGTACGAAAAGCCAGGGCATTCGATGATCCATTTAGGATTGACGATCTTCGCGATTTATTACGTCGGTGGCCTGCTCAGCTTCATCATTCGTTTGAGGCTTGTCGGAGACGATACCGATGTGGCGAACGCACTCGGCATGTTTGCTCTGTTGTCGATGATTGTCGTCGTGAAGATCTCTGATATCGGTGCCTATTTTATTGGTTCGAACTTCGGACGTACGAAACTTGTCCCACGCCTATCGCCTGGCAAAACGCTGGAAGGTACCCTCGGCGGCCTCGCGGCTTCGTGTCTGGGTAGCTACGTCATGTTCGAGTGGGTGGGACCGTGGATGATCGGCGGCCCCGTCGGAGGCATCCCATTTGGCTGGCTCCTCTTTGCTTTGCTGGTTTCGCCGGCTGGCATGCTGGGCGATCTGGCAGAGTCGATGTTTAAGCGGGACATGGAGACGAAAGACTCCAGTAAATGGCTGATTGGCCTCGGCGGAGTTCTCGACGTTCTCGACTCGATGCTGCTCGGAGCTCCGGTCGCACTTCTGTGCTGGGAACTCGGTATTGTCGGTCCTAGTCGTTAAGTTATGCAAAATGCGTAGAATCCACCGGCTGCCTGCCAATTAACGACAAATAGTTAACTCTTTACCCTATAACACGTTACAATTCGCCTGAAGACATTGATCATTCCCAGGCGAGAAACATTGTCTATATTTTGACGTAGGAATCCTTCTTCCCAGGATAAGGCAATAGGTATTGCCCAATCGATGTACGAAGCGACGATCAAATTTTTGGACCACGCATCGGTCCTTCAACTTTTCGGCAGCCGTGATCAGCACCTTAGGCGTATCCGTGATTCGCTGAACGTAACGATTACGCATCGCGACGAGCGCGTCAGCATTTCTGGCGAAGAACGCAACGTCGTCAAAGCCATGAAAGTGGTTGAAGACCTGCGTCATCGCTTGGAACGCAATGGTGCGTTGTTGAAGGAAGATCTGGACGAGGCTTTGGCCGAAATCAACGGCGGGCCCATTCCTCGCAAAACCATTCCGATCTCCACTTTTCAGAAGGGTGGAGCGGTCAAGCCCCGCACCCCTGGCCAGGCCACCTACGTTGAAGCAATTCGCAATCACAACATGGTGTTCGCGCTCGGTCCTGCGGGGACCGGTAAAACCTATCTGGCCGTTGCCATGGCGGTCGAAGCGTTACTAGAAAACCGGATCGGTAAGATCGTGCTCGTACGACCGGCCGTTGAAGCTGGCGAACAGCTCGGCTTCCTGCCAGGCACGCTGTATGAAAAGATCAATCCATATTTGCGGCCCATGCTCGATTCGCTCACGGAAATGATGGAGCCGAATCTGATTACCCAGTACATGGCGACCGATGTTATCGAAGTGGTCCCGTTGGCGTTCATGCGTGGTCGTACGTTAAAGAATGCATTCATAATTCTGGACGAAGCCCAGAATACGACCAGCGCTCAGATGAAAATGTTCCTCACGCGAATGGGTAAAGATTCGCGGATGGTCATCAGCGGTGACATCACCCAGAACGATTTGCCACCTCGCGTGCGAAGTGGTTTGACAGATGCCCTGTATCGCCTTCGCAATATCGAAGGAATCGCTCGCGTCGAGTTAAGCAACGCAGATATCCAGCGTCACCCGCTGGTCCAAAAGATCGTGGATGCCTACGAAACGGACTCGGACAACGAGCCCGCAAGCGAAGGCAACTAAATCATGGCTCAGCCAGGCAAGACGAAAAAACGTGCCAAACACGTTGCAACACTAGAGCTTCCCCCGGGAACGTTCCGCAGGTTTATCTCGGAGCTATCGCATCCCGACAAGCTTCTTTATCTCGCATGCGCGCTTTTCGCGGCGGTCGCCCTTTGGCTCGTAACGGGAGCCTGGAACCCGGCGATGCAATATCGACCTGGGTTTGTTCCTCCAGCAGAGATCCATCCTCGCGTTCAGTTTTCGGTGCTCGATCCACTAGCGACCGCCAAAGCAGAACGAGATGCCGAGAACGAAGCCAAGTCGGTTTACCAAAACGATCCTTCACGACTCGATCAGCTTCGCGCCAAGCTGCAGTCGATCATTGTTCAATTGACGACTGCCAAGCAGTTCGACGCAGAAGTCGAACGACTCTGGAACGAGTTCTTTCCCATTGCAGACGACGAAGTAGCTCCGCTCAGCCCGATGGAAAGGGAGGAGCAATTCCAGAAGCTTAAATCGCTGTTCGCTCGCGAAGGCATGCTAAATGCTTTTGAACAACGTATAGAGGCCGCCCTCAAGCCGTACGCGTCGCGCGGGATCATGTCGCCGGAGCAGCTAGAAGAAAAGCAGGGGCAAGCCGCCAGCATTATCGTTGTAACGCCAGGGCCGAATGCCAACCAGCAAATCATTTCCCAAAACGATGTCCTCAAAGCCCAAGTCCTCGAGAAGATTCGTAAGAGCCTTCAATTGGAGCTCGAAGAATTGGCCAAAGGGGAGAACATCAAATTCCTTGTCGAGGCCGTTGACTATTGGGTCGAAAAAAACCTGCCTGGCACGCTGACGATTGATAAAGTCGCCACTTCGAAAGAACGTGAAAAAGCGGTGGCTGCCGTCGATCCGGTTATGCATATCTATTCAACCAAAGACGCGGTCGTACTCCCAGGCAAGCCGCTGGATGGACCTGCGATCGACCTACTGCACGCAGAACACCGCGCCTATATTGATCAGCGAAACTTCTTCTCCAAGACGATCTATTCGCTTGCGATCCTTGGCATGTATTACGCCTTGGGGGCCCTTTGTGCCATTTATCTGGTGTTCAAATGCCCCACGATCTTGCGAGATCTCAACGAGTACCTACTTTTCCTGATTCCTGTCTGCTCGGCGATTGCACTCGGGTATTGGTTTGACGATCGTTGGCAGGCAGAATTGATTCCGGCGATGCTCTTAGCGATGACAATTTCCATTGTGTATCGCCAGGAGTTTGCCCTTTTAGTCACCGCATGCGTTAGCTTGGCGATCGTGCTTACCAGCGGAACCGGGCTAATTGCATTCGTAACAATCACTGCCACTTGCAGTGCCGCAACGCTATCGATGAATCGAATTCGTAGCCGCAACAAGCTGATCTATGTCGGCATGTGGGCCGGTGTCGTGGCGTTTACAACGAAGTATGGTGTGAGCATTGTTTCCGGTCAGCCGGCAACGATGGCTCTTCTTCAAGCGGCCGCATGGCAAGGGGTCTACGCGTTAGGCTCTGGTTTTCTGATGACCGGCTTGCTGCCATTTGTGGAGAAGGCTTATGGAATCCTGACCGATATCAGCCTTTTGGAACTAGGCGATGCGGCTCATCCGTTGTTACAGAAGCTCGCTCAACGTGCTCCCGGAACTTACAACCACTCCATTACGGTTGCTTCGATCGCAGAGTCTGCCGCCGATGCGATCGGCGCGAACGGTCTCTTGGTCCGCGTCGGGGCGTACTTTCATGACATTGGCAAAATGATGAAGCCAGAGTACTTCATCGAGAATCAAAACGCTTCGGACAATCGTCACGAAGGCTTGAACCCCGCCATCAGCACGCTCGTCATCATTGCTCACGTGAAAGATGGTGCCGACCTTGCACGCCAAAACCGGCTTCCGCGAGCCATCATCGATTTCATTGAGCAGCATCACGGGACGACGCTTGTCGAGTATTTTTACCGCGTCGCGAGTGCCAAAGTCGAATCGAATCCCGACGAACGCGAGGTCGATGAAACGATCTATCGCTATCCAGGGCCCAAGCCGCAAACCAAAGAAGCTGCGGTTCTAATGATTTGTGACGCGGTTGAAAGTGCTTGCCGCACTTTGGTGGAACCAACTTCCGCTAGAATTGAAGCTCTTGTCGAAGAGCTTTCCATGAAACGTCTGCTGGACGGTCAATTTGATGAGTGCGGCCTGACGCTTCGCGAACTGCGTCAGATCCAATCGAGCGTGACGAAAAGCCTGACCGCGGTCTATCATGGCCGCGTGAAGTATCCAAGTTCGCAGCCTGCGTAAAGCGAGACTGATGTCCTCCGAATACGAAATCAATTTATCCAATCGCCAAAACCAGTTTTCGGTACCGATGGAACTGTTCGAGCAAGCAGTCCAAGAGGTTTTCTCTGGCGAAGGTTTTCCACGCGGCGAAGTTGGCATTGCCGTCGTCGACAATACCGAAATTCACGAGTTCAACAATCGGTTCCTGCAGCACGACTACCCGACCGACGTCATTACCTTTCCGATGGATGATGACGATGGGTTTCTTTC
Source organism: Bremerella sp. TYQ1 (assembly GCF_020150455.1). NCBI lineage: Bacteria > Pseudomonadati > Planctomycetota > Planctomycetia > Pirellulales > Pirellulaceae > Bremerella > Bremerella sp. TYQ1. The sequence continues at coordinate 6,094,967 of NZ_CP083740.1, read as the reverse complement.
TGGCGAGATCATGATCAGCGCCGAGTATGCCGCGGAAGAAGCTCAGCAGCATGGCTGGACCGCCGAGCATGAAATGACGTTATACGTCGTTCATGGCTGCTTGCATTTGACCGGCTACGATGATCATTCCGACGAAGATCGTGCCGAGATGCGTCGGTTGGAAAAGCATTACCTGGCCAAGTTGGGCATCGAGTATGCCGCTCAAGCTTCCGAAACAAGTTCCCCTAATTCAGGAGCGACCTAGGTGATGGGACCGACGCTGTTCGTCTGGCTTTCTACCTCCAGTCTGCTGGTACTGATCCTGTCATCGATCGCTTCTACGATTCTGCCTGATATGCTTTGGCACGACTTGGAAGAGTTTTGCGAAAAGCGAGACCGACCTCGTCTGTTCAGCACGATCCATGAAAATCATGAACTTGCTGCTCTTGCAGCGCAGGCCTTGCAAGTGCTCAGCTTGGCAATCTTTCTAATTTCAAGCCAAGCTTGGCTTCTCGGATTTCGTGAAGAATCATTGCTGGACACCGTAACTTTCATCGGCGATGTCGTTGGCGTAACGCTTGTTTTGATGACGGCAATGGTCTGGCTTCCCTGGGCAGTTGCAGAACACTTCGGCCCCGCTTTCATTTATTTCACATGGCCGGTTTGGGCTGCAGTCAGCACGGTCTTTTATCCTGTTACGTACGGGGTCGACTTCCTGGGTGGCGTAATGAAGCGGGCCGCAGGCATCGAAGATGAACCTGCCGACGAGGAAGAAGAGTTTGAAGAAGAGATCCGCACGATTGTCACTGAAGCAATTCGCGAAGGGCATATTGAAGAAGATGCCCGAGAAATGATCGAAGGGGTGATGGATCTCGACGATACCGAAACCACCAGCATTATGACGCCACGTAGCGAAATCGACTCGCTTGCGGCAACGACGCCTTGGTGGGAAATCGTCGAGTTTATCTCGAAGACGGGACGTACTCGCATTCCGATATGGGATGGCACTCGTGACAATTTCGCGGGCCTATTGTACGTCAAAGACTTGTTGCCGGAACTTGCTCGACCGGAATCGACTCGCAAGTCGCTACTGGAGCTAGCTCGCCCCGTCATTCATGTTCCACAAAGTATGACGGTCAGTGAACTGCTGAAATATTTTCTCCGCAAGCGAACCCACTTGGCTTTGGTAGTCGACGAGTATCATGCTGTCACCGGATTGGTAACCATCGAAGACGTGTTGGAAGAGATCGTTGGTGAAATTGTCGACGAACATGACATCGACGAAACGGACAACGGGATCATTCAGGTTTCTGACGAAGAAGCGGACGTCACCGGGAAAGCACATGTCGAGGACATCAACGAAATCCTGGGCATGGAACTCCCGGAAGAAGACGACTACGATACCATCGGCGGTTTGGTGATTCACGAAATGAAACGCATCCCCAAACCGGGCGAACAGCTTCAAGTGGGAGATGTTTCCATTCAGGTCGTCGCCTCTGACCGTCGTCGAATTCATCAGCTTCGCCTGGTCCGATCACGGCAAAACAAAGTCCAGCCGGCATAGTTGCCAGCATTTCACCGTAGAAAACTCTTGATCGTATGTCGGCGGAAAAGTCGCTAGCAATCGTCATTCGCACCGTCGACTTCAGCGAGACTTCCTCGATCGTCACGCTCTTTACCGAGGATTTCGGCAAGATCACGGCGCTAGCAAAGGGGTGCAAGCGTCCCAAAAGCTCGTTCGAGTCTGCTCTTGACGTTTTGACCGTAAGTCGAATAGTCTTCCTCCACAAAAAAAGCGACAGCCTGGACTTGTTGACCGAAGCGAAGGTCGAACGAAGATTTCGAGCTGGGCAGAAGAGTGTCGAACATTTGTATGCCGGTTACTACGTGGCCGAGCTGTTAACGCAGATGACCGACCACTCCGATCCCCATCCGGAAGTCTTTCACTTGGCCGAGGAAATATTAGATCGGTTGAATAACCTTCAGGATGTCGCGCCTTTGGTGTTGCGGTTCGAGATGATGCTGCTCCGCTATTTGGGACAACTGCCGGAACTGACCCATTGTGTCGAAACTGGCGAACCGATCCCGGAGCGGGGACGTACTCCCTTTGGACTACTCGCCGGTGGCGTACTGTCGAGAAGAGCACGAAGTGGTCATCGTCAAGTCATCGATGTGGCGGTCGATTCACTTCACCTTTTGTCAATTTACGCCGCAGAAGACGAGCGATGGCAATCAACGGAAATTCCATCACGCTTGGCCATGGAGGTCCGAGCACTCGTCAATCGATACCTCAGCCATACCCTGGGCAAGACACCCAGATTGCGAGAATTCCTCCGAATTCTTTCGATCTGAACAACGGGTTGGACCACGCATAGGGCAAGGAAGTCCTCGATGATGAAAACCACCACGATCGTCACCTTCGGCATTCTGTCGGCTACGTCAGCGATAGGTTGCATGAACTTCGGCCAGCGCGATCCTGTTCCTCCGCCAGGGGCTTACAACCCTATGACGAGCGAAATCTCGCAGGTCAGCTACGAAGAAGAATCCGTCCAACGGGGCCAATCGCCCGACTCGGAACAGGTCTCTGAAAAGTCGTGGTGGGACCCAACTGGGGTTGGTGCCAAGACAATGGAGCTCACTGGCAATGCTTCAGAAAATCGAGCGTTGGCGAAAAAGCTCTTCTCGCAAGCGGAAGCCCTCTACGAGCAAGGCATGGCATCCGATGGTGCCGACAAACGAGCCAAACTGAACGAAGCGGCTGGCATGTTTGAACGTGCAGGCACCTATCATCAGGAGTCGACGTTGGAAGAAGACGCGTTGATGTATGCCGGCGAATGCTACTTCTTCCTCGACAACTATCCTGACGCCACGAAACAGTACGACCAGTTGGTCAAAAAGTACCCCAACACCAAGCACCTCGATGCCGTCGGCAATCGACGATTCAAGCTTGCTCGCTACTGGCTCGATCGCCACACGCAAGAACGATCATGGGCGATTCAACCGAACCTGACTGACGAACAGTTGCCACTTTTCGATCGTTTCGGCAATGCGATCAAACTGTTTGACTTGATCCGCTTAGACGACCCGACCGGCGAGTTGGCCGACGATGCTACACTTGCGGCGGCCAATGCTCATTTCCGTGAAGCCAATTTTGAATCGGCCGACCGATTCTATACCGACCTCCGCGAAAACTTCCCAACCAGCGAGCATCAGTTCACCGCTCACTATCTGGGTGTGGTAACGAAAATGAAAGTCTACCAAGGTGCCGAATACGACGGCAAACCACTGGAAGAGGCGGAAAAGCTGCTGACTCGAATCAAGCGCCAGTTCCCTGATAAAACGCAAGAGAACATGGAAGTCATCGAGAAGCTCGACTTCGACATTCGCGCCGCTCAGGCAGAGCGAATGTGGTTCAAAGCAGCCTTTTACGATCGACGACGCGAATACCAAGGGGCTCATCACTACTACAGTGAAATCATCAAAAAGTTCCCTTCCTCGAACATGGCAGACGCGGCCAAAGAACGAATTGCTGAAATCAAAGATTTCCCTGGTTCGCCCGCACCACCGGCCGAGTTCCTGTATAGCTGGCTAGATCGCAAGAAGGACTTGCCACAAGCTGCAGCGACACCGATCGAGAACATTGCCACGCGTCCTGATGGCGATACCGAAACCCGTTAGGTTCGCAATACGAAAACATTTGATGCACGATCTGCGAAATCCAACTCGACTCATCCTGCTTTCAGCAGCTTTCATCGCGCTCGTCAGTCAGATCGGGTGCGTTCATTACCAGATCGGCAATCGCAGTCTCTACCGGCCTGATATCCGTACGGTTCACGTTCCAATATTCCGGTCAGGAAGTTTTCGACCTGACTTGGGTGAACGAATTACCGAGGCAGTTGTCAAAGAAATCGAATCGACAACTCCCTTCAAAGTGGTGGATGCGCAGTCGGCAGACAGTGTTTTGCGAGGCAGCTTGGTCGTCGACGACAAGTTCGTACAAGGGGTCAACGGAAACGACGATCCGCGTATTCTACAGGAGAGCTTCCAGATTCAGTACGAATGGATCGACCAGCGAGGTCAACTCGTTCGTCAGCCGGCGGCTCTGGGAACTGCTCCAGTGCTGATGAACGAAACCATTACGGCCACGGGAATTCTGTACCCCGAGCCAGGCCAATCGATGGTCACTGCCCAGCAGGAAGCGATCGACGAATTCGCCCGCCAGGTGGTTCGCCACATGCAGGCCCCCTGGTAGAAAGCCGGGTTTGCACGCCCCCCTCTTTTGGTACACTTTCTGCCATGAGATCGACTCCGCATAGCACGACCCTCGCCCAGCGTTATCCCTATCGCGCGTTGACGTGGCAGCTTCGTACGCAGGTTTTGCGTTTCGATCGTACGCCGATGCTGATGGGCATATTGAACGTGACTCCCGACAGCTTTTCAGACGGGGGTAAGTGGATTGATAAAAATGCCGCCGTCGATCGAGCCCTGCAGATGGAAGCGGAAGGAGCGTCCATTCTCGACATCGGTGGTGAAAGCACACGGCCCTATTCCGATCCTGTCTCGGAGGAAGAGGAAATTCGCCGCGTTGCTCCAGTGATTCAAGCCTTGTCGGAATCGCTTCAGATTCCGATTTCCATCGACACCACAAAAGCGGCCGTTGCCAAGGAAGCAATCGCAGCTGGTGCCGAGATTATCAACGACGTCAGCGGACTTGAATTCGATCCAGCGATGGTCCCTCTTGCCGTTGATACAGGCGTCGGCGTTTGTGCCATGCACATGCAGGGCACTCCGCAAACGATGCAAGATAACCCCGAGTACGACGACGTCGTGCTCGATATCTTCGACTACCTACAAAACCGTTACCGTCAACTTCGGTATGCGGGGATCGATCGCAGCAAAATTTGCCTCGATCCAGGAATTGGCTTCGGCAAGACCCATCAGCACAATCTTGATCTGATGGCTCAATGTGACGAATTCCACACCCTGGGTTGCCCTTTGCTCGTCGGACATTCTCGAAAAGGCTTTCTGGCGAAAATCCTTGGCGATAAGGATAAGGACCGTACTGCGGCGACTGTGGGAGCCACGTTGGCGTTGGCTCGACTTGGCGTTCAGATCATCCGAGTGCATGAAATCAAGTCGACCAAGGAAGCTTTAGACGCGTTTGTCGCTTGCGGAGGCGTCGATGGCGTCCCCCATGAATTGCCAGAAGCTTAACCGGCGCAGCCTCTTCGCTGCCTGCAAACGTTTATCTGACAACAACTTAAGCGATCTTCTCCGTCATCTCAAAACGAACCTTTCGCATTGACCCCGCGTCCCGTTCTGGGGATAATCCCACGTTGGACGAAATGTTTCTCAAGGTTTGACTAATGGCGATTGCTGACGATCTCGACTTAACGACTTACTGCCGCGAAACGGCGGAAAAAGCCCAAGCTGCTTCCCGCGTTCTGGCCACCGTTTCTGGACAGGCCAAGAACGATTGGCTTCGCGCCTCGGCGGATGCCCTTCGTGCGAGCTACCCGGCCATCGCCGAAGCCAATGAGAAAGACATCGCAAACGCTCCGCAGTATGGTTTGACCGACGCACAAATCGATCGCCTGCGACTTACCCAGGATCGCGTTGAAGGCATTGCCTCCGCCCTGGAAGAAATCGCGATGTTCCCCGATCCAATCGGAGCGACCATCGAATCGTCCGTTCGCCCGAACGGTTTGGCCATTCAGAAGATCCAGGTTCCACTGGGCGTCGTCTTCTTCATTTACGAGTCGCGTCCTAATGTGACTGCCGATGCGGCCGCCATTTGTGTCAAAAGTGGCAACGCTGTGATCCTGCGTGGCGGCAAGGAAGCGATTTATTCTTCCCAGGCTATCGTGCGAATCCTGCAAGACAAAGCAACAGACTTCGGCATTCCCGCCGACGCTCTGCAATTGGTTTCGACGACCGATCGTGCGGCAGTGGGTCATTTTCTGAAGCTCGATCAATTCATCGACGTCGCCATTCCGCGTGGCGGCGAAGGACTGATTCGCCGCGTTTGCGACGAAGCCACGATGCCGGTCATCAAGCACTTCGCGGGCAACTGCCACGTGTACGTCGACCAAGCGGCCGATCTGGACATGGCCGTTTCGATCACCGTGAACAGCAAGTGCCATCGCTACGGTGTTTGTAATGCGGCCGAATCACTGGTCGTTCACCAGGCCGTCGCGGATGACTTCCTGCCACGAATTGCCGAGGCGTTCGCAAAGGAAGGGGTCGAAATGCGTGGGGACGACGCGACTTGTGCGATCGTATCCACCGCTACCGCAGCAACCGACGACGACTTTTACACCGAGTACCTCGGTCCGACGATTTCGGTGAAAGTTGTTGATGACATCGATCAAGCGATCGCCCACATTAACCAGCACAGCTCGAAACACACCGAGTCGATCATCACGGAAAACCTCGCCGCGAGTCGAAAATTCTCGGCTCAGATCGACAGTTCGGCCGTCATGGTCAACGCAAGTACGCGTTTCAACGATGGCGGCGAGTTCGGTCTGGGGGCCGAAATCGGCATCAGTACCGACAAGTTCCACGCTCGCGGGCCATGTGGCATCGAAGCGTTGACTAGCTACAAATATATCGTCATGGGGGAAGGTCACGTACGGAAGTAAGCGTCCTTCGTGATCGGTCTTGGTGAATCAAAGGAGTGATTCATGGCTGACAACGTTCTAAGCCAGGCAGAAGTCGAAAGCCTTCTCAACGCGATGGAAACCAGCGCGGAGCCCGCTGCTGGTGCCCCGTCCGCGGCGGCTGCCGAAGCGGCTCCTGCTCGCTCGATGCGTGGTCGCGAAAAAATCACGCCGTACGATTTCAAACGCCCTGAACGTGTCGGCAAAGACCAGATGCGTGCCCTGCAGTCGATGCACGAGGGCTTCAGCCGCAACTTCGGAGCGGCGCTATCGGCGCTTCTGCGATCGATTGTCGAAGTCAAACTGACGAGCGTCGATCAGCTGACTTACAGCGAATTCGTTTTCAGTCTCGAAAACCCCAGCTGCTTCAATCTGCTCGTTGCCGAACCACTGGAAGGGAACTTGATCCTTGATATCAACCCTTCCATCCTTTACCCGATCATCGATCGTTTGCTCGGTGGTGGTAAGGAAAGTACGCCTGCTTCGCGTCGGCCACTGACCGAAATCGAACTGACGCTTGTCTCGCGTATCTCCGACCTCTTCCTCGCCGAATTGAAAGAGGCGTGGGAAAACGTTTTACCGCTCGACCTCCGCGTCGTACGCGTCGAAAGCAATCCTCAGCTTGTTCAAATTGTGCCGCCGAACGAAGTCGTTGTGCTGGTCAGCTTCGAGCTGGCGATCGGCGATGTTCGCGGGATGATCAACCTATGTATCCCGTTCAACTCGATCGAACGGATCAGCAATAAGCTGACCGCCAACACCTGGTTTGCTTACGGCAGTAGCGAAGCAACTCCAGAATCGAAGGCTTCGCTTGGCGTTCATCTCGACAAAGCGCAAGTCGAACTCGACGTCATCCTGGCCGAAACCAACATCACCATGGAAGAGCTGCTCGATCTTCGCGTGGGAGACGTCATCACGACCGAAAAAGATGCTCGTACGCCGCTTCAGGTCAACGTCAACGGCACTCCAACGTTCCAGGCATTCGCCGGAGCCTTCAAGGGGCGGAAGGCTATTCAGATCGAACGCAGCTATGAACGAAAGCCGCCGAAGCCTTAGTTTTGCGGCCTCTTAAGAGACTCGCTTGGCATTATATCACACTGTCCAAGCGAACTCGGAAAACCTCGTTTTTCCCGAGGTTTATCGCTTCTTTCCGCTGCGTGAAAAAGGCAAGTCGGAGATCACGCCCTTATTTTTGTACCGGACCAGGGCGATAACCACGCAGATACCGACACCATAACGTCAACACTTCTGTATTTTTACCAAATACTTTTTGTACGCTTGGTCAATACTTCGTTACAATAGTGCGCGTTGGCAAGCTTTTGACATGGGGCAAGAATTTAAGGGGCACGAAAGCGGCACAGCGTCAGCCTTCGTCAGGGCGTCGCGCGAAGAATCAAACTTAGAATTTCAACCGCGATTGCTTCCTTCGATCCTGGGGCATGACTTCGCTGCTTGGAAAGATGCACGAAATGTCGCGCGCAGTCCTGACGCAACGATTCCAGCTTCCGATCTGGCTGGGCACACCACGTGGCGTTCAATCGCTCCAGGGCAGTCACGTCGCCATCCAATGCCCTCTCGACCAATTGCAGCAGTTCGTCACGGTCGGTGTTATCTTCCGGTACAACGACGGGTGCAGCGGCTTCTTTCGCTTCGGCGTTCCCCTTCTTTCGCTTGGCCGACATCGCGACTCGCAACCGATTTCCGATCGCGGACAAATCTTCCAGGCGCGTTGAAAGGGGAATCTCACTAATCATGCGGGCCGTCTCGTCAGGCTCGCGATGACATAGTGCGACTTGCACCCACGTGGCCCACGGATGTCGCGAGGCTTCCGGCGTGCGTGGTGGAAGATCGAACTGAAACGCACTGCAGCCTTCCTGTCGTGCGGCCTTCTTTTGCTCGTCCTTATTGTTGGCCAGGCCAATCAAGCGGAACTCGCGACGGGGCGAATAACGCAGCCTTGTCGAGAACGAGAACTTCGGACGAATCGAAACCGGCAGCAAGTTGAAGAAGACCGTCAGAAAACGATCGTTATAGCTGCCGGTGAACATCAACTTTTCGGACGTCATTGCTTGATGCGTCCACGCCACGAGCGTTTGTTGCTGCAGTGGCGAATCGAAAAACCGGATCAGTCCTGCGTCGACAGGACCGCCGGAGGGGAGCATGGAGAGCGTCGGTAAGTCGGTCGGCAATTTCGCGCCTGGTCGCAGATCGTGGATGGCGAGTGCTGCGGAAAGAACGCGAAACGGATCATTATGGAAGCGGGCAAACGCGTCGGCTTTCAAAACGAAACAGTGCGTGTAGACCTGGCGGCCACCTCGTCCGCTATATTCGGCCAAACCAAGCATCGTGCGCGAGATGCAGAACTTGCCATCGCCCAAGGGATGGAAGTTCAAACTGACGTCGGTAGGATCGTCCACGATCATCGAATCGTGGGCAGGCCCCCAGACGGCCAGTTGTCGGGCATCTTCGCTGCTGATCCCGGGACTCCAGGCGACCAACTGGTAGCCATCTTTCTGCGACGTACGGGCCGACGTGAAGATGGCTTGTTCGACAGAAACAGTACCAACGGGACGAGGATCTTGCGAGGGACGAGGTTGAAGATCTTTAGGCGAGAGAGGAGACATGGTTGAGCACCAAGTTATACTTTGCGGACAAGCCACTCGAACGGTTCAACAATTCCGCGCGGCTCGATCCGCAGCGGTACCGCAGTCATTCCTTCGCCTGGTTCTTCGCGGAAACCGACCGATCCTGCGACGCCGGAAGCGAAGAATCCATAGTTCGTGAAACGCTGCTGCACTTGTTGCCACAAGTTGGGCGTCTTCTCGCGTGCGTACAATTCGGGATTGTCAAAACAAGGTTCGCAGCGATCCGCTTTGGAATAAACAATCGCCACCGGTCGATTACTCTTACCGCGTGTGCGACGATTGTCTTGCTCGCTGAGATAAGTGATCAGCTTCATTAGGAAGTAATTCTGTTCAGCCCCGCCTCGTTCAATCCGATCGGTATCGGCCAGCAGGATAACGGCGGAACATTTTTCCAGGAACGAGTGAATCGCAGGATAGGCGTTGGGATGATCGATTTCTTCTAAAATCGCTTCCCCGGCCATGTCCGGCATGATCAGTTCCATGGGGTTCTTTTTCGAGTTGATCTTGGCCTGGCAGTGCACCCAGTTCCAACGATCTGGCTCGTTAGGAGTCTTCTCTGGGAAGCGGCAATTCGACATTGCCATCATGGTGCGCTGCTGGAGCGTGATCGAAAACGCACCACGAGCGAGCACTTGGACTCGGCTGTTTTGTCGCGTCAGCATATCGAGCAGCATGCCGAGATAAACGGTCTTACCAGCGGCAGCCGTCCCGAGCACCGCCACCATTTGGGGACGAACGCCCTGGGTGCGTGCTTGATGCGAAAGAGCGAGCGGAGCGGCACAGTGACGACACAGTTCCGTGTTGTAGTTGTTGTCGACCCCACAGATATAGCAAGGCAACGGGACCGCGCACTCGGCGAGTCGATACGAATCCATGGCTACGAGGACACGCTTGGTCATGGGCTTACCTCAGCAAGTTCTTGGTGGTCGACCTGGGCGGGGGCCTGTTCGGCTTGCATCGCTTCGTCAGGAATCAAATCGCAAATACCAATGGCACATCGAAAACCGATGTTTCGTTTTCGAGCAACCGCTTTATCGCCACTTTGGAAGTCGCACGTGGCCTGCGTTTCAAAGTACGTGTCGAACGCACCGCCGCGGATACTTCGCATCGAAGCGTCCAGCACCAGCGGCGAGGAACTCGACTGCCAGGCACCGAAGCGGCTGGAGGTCCATTCCCAAACGTTACCGATCAATTGGTTCGCGCCACCGACGCTCATTCCTTCGTCGTACTTGTCGACAGGAACGGTCGAATCGTGCCCGGCTCCCCATAGGTTGCACTTGTTTTGATCGAACGCTTCGCCCCAAGGGAACTTGCGTTGAATCGGGCGAGCTCCTGGTAGTGGAACCGGCCAGCTGCCTGACTTGACCCATTCCGGATCGGTTGGCAATCGTTTACCGACCCAGCGAGCGTAGGCGGCCGCTTCGTACCAGCACACGCCCACGACAGGATGCTTGGCTTGTCCAGAAACAAACTTGCCATGTTTCCAGAAGCGGGGCCCTGGTGCCCCTGTCAGATCGACAAAGTCGAGCAGTGCGGGGACGATTTCGGGATCCCACAGCGAGATCTGTTCGTAACCACCTGCTTCGACAAAGCGATGATATTGTTCGTTGGTGACTTGAAATCGATCGAGATAGAAACCTTCGACTTGGACGATGCGGCCATCCAAATGATCCGGCAGATCTGGCGAATCGTTGGCTCCTTTACCGACGATGGTTTCACCGCCGGGGACGAGGGTCATTTCATCGTCGAGCAGGGCCTGGGCGCGATCGAGTAGTTTCGGCGGAATGCTTTGAGCAATTTGTGGACGCAAAAGAAGTGCGTAGCGTCCCTGGTCGATCATTTGCCGGGCCAGCGACTGAGAATCGTTGGCTTGAGATTTCTGAGAGGCGGTCGTCGAAGATTTGGCCGGAGCCGATTCGCGAGAGGTTTCCGCGGCGCCGTGCGAAGAGGAGAACTTTTGCTGGAAGTGTCGGTAGCCTGCGAATCCGCCACCCAACAGGAGGCCGAGCGTGACAGCTACCATCGCCCAAAGCAAACTTCCGAAGAGCCAAGTGAGCGCTGCCAGTACGACGACGCTGGCTACACCTACTCCTCCTACTACATAGCGATTCATGGTTGTGTCCTGAAAAGCAAACGATGAGAAAAGGGATTCGCCTTACTGGCGTTGGCCACGGCGTTTGTTGACGTCGCGTTGTAACTTGGCGAACTGGGCCATCACGGAATCGACGACGGTGTTGTTGTTATTGGCGCGATACTCGACTTCGTCTCGGCAGACGGTGGCCGTATCGCTGATGACCGACGTATCGGCGAACGACTGTGTTTGGGTAACTGCCGCGGGGGCAGGTGCCGACGAGCCACGTTCGATCATGGAACGCATGGCTTGCATCTCTTCGGCCCAAACTGTTTTTTGCTGGTTGAGCTCTTTGCGCTGTTGATCGATCGTTTCGGTCAACTGCATAGCGCGGCCGCGAGCTTGATGCAGTTCCCCTTCGAGGGCCTGATTCTTTTCGACGAGCGAGTCCATGTCGGAATCGTCACGCACGATGGTGTGGGCTTCGTCACGACGCATCAGTTCCAACTTGGTGGCGGCCAGATCGCGACGCAATTGTTCTACTTCGGACAACAACTGGACATCCGCTTCGGAGTCGTTGCGCGAATTTTGCAATTGCTGTTCCAGTTCGGCGATACGTTGCTGGCTCGCGGGGTCGCTGGATTGCCCTTGGGAACTTGCTGTGAGCTGACTGCGCAGCTGCTCGATCTGAGCATTGGCTTTCTTCAGTTCTTCTTCGCGCTGCACGACTTGTTGCGACAGCCGGAGGTTTTCCTCGGCGGCTTGTGTCGAGACTTGGGAGGATTGGTCGATTTCTCGACGTGCCCTCATGAGTTCGGATGCGCGCGATTCTACCTCTTGCCCGAGGTTGGCGATCTCTTGCAGCAGCTGGTCGATGAACTTTTCCAGTTCGCCGTTATGCTGGCGAAGCTGCATGAGTGCCTGATCGAGCGGCGTATAGTCGGGGCTCGCTACGGGAGCCATTGCGTGAGCATTCACGTCAACCCTGCCTTCCGCCAATCGTTGGAGGGGAATTGACTGGAAACCGTTGCCCTGGTGAAAGGCCTCTTCAAGTTCCGAGTCAAAGGAATTAGGTATTGAAAGGGAAACGCGGGTTTTCCCTGGGAAATAGGTGGTAGGAAGCTGCTCTGGTTCAGCAACCGCCATTGAAAACGTAGGTCGAAACCACCCTGGAGGCAAAAGAATCCACAGAAATTGCCGCGCATCGGATAGCAAATCCGCGGTTACACAGGCTTATCCAGGCGGAAAACTCGGGAAAAACTCCCCAGTTGCTCATTCAACAAGAGATGTTAGGCTGGAGTATAGTGTTTGCGCTCGCTGGGAATTGCGAGCACCGCGTGCGAAGGATCCTCGCGCTTTTTTCCTTCCGGAATTTCGGAGTCTGCCAACGATGACCATCCTCACCAAGACCATCCCTGCCCTGTTCGCCGTTGCTATCTTGCTGGTATCGGTCGGCCAGGCAACCGCCGCCAACAAGCACATTGAACTAACTTGCTGTGCTCCGGAACCGCCGACTCCTTGCTGCTACGAGCCTTGTTTCAACTACAAGAATCACCGTTTGTTCGTGAAGAAGGCCTGCCCTTGTGCGTGTGGCCCGCCGGTGGAAGCTTACCTGCAAGTGATCGATCCTCGCTGTAACTGCTTTGTGGACGTTCCCGTTTGCCTGCCAAGCTGCTGCACCGGAGTTCCTAAGATCGACAGCCGCTGCGGAATGTTCCATCGTGGTATCGTCGAGTACGAGTGGTGCTGCGGATTCAAGATCAAGTTCGTGTTCAAGAAGCATGGCAAGATCGACGTCCACTATTACGGACTGTAGTCTTGCCCCCTGATCGATGCAGAAGGACGCCTTGAAATGAAAGGCGTCCTTTTTTTATGCGCGAAGCCAACTTCGCGTAGGGGCTCATATCGTTGACCGTTTGGCCGCTGGGCTGCATACTGAAGGCAAGCAACATCCCCCTCAGTAAGTGTAGGCCCGACGTGTCGAAGAAGCGGCGTAGCCATAAGAAGCTGTCCCGCCCCGAGGCTCATTCGCCTCAAAGCGAACCCCAGGCAATCGAATCGCTGACTGTCTTTTGGGGATTGTGCATCTTTGCCACGCTGGTTCTGGTAGTTGTGTTTCTGCTTCTACGAGGTTCGGTGATCATCTTTCAAACGGCGGAAGGTAACAGCAACACGCTGACCGGATTCGCCGACTTGCTGCTCTTCTCGGCGATTGTCACCGGAAGCGTAGGAGGCGTTTTGACTCCGATCGTGCAATCTCAAAGAAAGCGACGCGCTCCCAAGTCGCTCCAAATGGCTGCGGTCGTCATTGCGGTGGTCCCGTGGGTGTTGCTGGCAATTCTTGTCGCGCGGTCTTGAATTGCCTCGATTAGAGTTCGCGGTGCGCTAAGCATCTGCCCAGTTTCTCGAAGATAAAAAACCGAAAGGATCGGTCTGCATGGACCCACGTCTGGAAAAGCTTGCTCAAGTCCTTGTTCAATACTCCGCCAAAGTCGAGCCCGGCCAATTGGTGCGCATCAGCGGTTCCACCGTCACCGAGCCCCTGATTGTTGCCGTTTATCGTGAAGTCGTGCGTGCTGGTGCCCATCCGGAAGTCAGCGTTGTGCCGGACGAATGCAAGCGGATCATGCTCGAAGAAGGTTCCGACGAGCAGCTTTCGTACGAGAGCCCACTTTTACTGCACTCCGTCGACACGATCGATTGTTCGATCGGTTTGTGGGGCCAGAAAAACACCAAGGCCTTATCGACCATTCCGCCCCAGAAGAGCACGCTGCAAAGCCAGGCCCGCAAGACGTACTTCAAGAAGTTCCTCGGCCGCGCCGCCGAAGGAACCCTGAACTGGGTCGGCACGCAGTTCCCCTGCGATTCGTCCGCCCAGGATGCCGAGATGTCGCTTTCGGAATATGAAGACTTTGTCTTCCGTGGCGGCTTTCTGAACGAAGACGATCCTGTCGCGCTTTGGAAAAAGCTGAGCGTCCAGCAGCAGCGGCTTGCCGACTTCCTGATGACGAAGAACGAGATCCGTTTCATCACCCCGCAAGGAACCGACTTGACGCTGGGTATCGAAGGCCGCAAGTGGATCAACTGCGATGGACACGAGAACTTCCCCGACGGCGAAGTCTTCACCGGCCCCGTTGAGACCGCCACCCAAGGCATCGTGAAATACAGCTTTCCCGCCGTTCATGGCGGCCGCGAGTCGGACGGTATCGAGTTGACTTTCAAGGATGGACGTGTCGTCGATGCGAAAGCCGCTAAAGGGGAAGAATTCCTGTTGGCGATGCTCGATCAAGACGAAGGGGCCCGTGTGCTCGGTGAAATCGCGATCGGTACGAACTACGCGATTCAGCAGTACTCGAAGAACACGCTCTTCGACGAAAAGATCGGCGGGACGTTCCATGCTGCCGTCGGTGCCGCGTACCCAGAATCTGGCGGTACCAACGAGTCTGGTCTGCACTGGGACATGGTGTGCGATCTTCGCCAAGGCGGTCAGATCTTTGTCGACGGTGAACTGATCAGCGAGAACGGTCGCTTCCTGAATCCTGAATTCCCCCAGCCGCTAACGTAGGCATCGCTATTTAAACGGCGGCCGGACGATACCTTCGCTGCGAAGCGGATTGCAATACAAAATCCGCTTCAGCAGTTCGGGGTCGCCTGGCTGATCGCTCGGGCGGTCATAGTGCCACTCGCGGTGCGTGGGGATGTAACGTTCGTCGTACGGCCAGCTATGAAACGGCCCAAAGCCAAGATGATCGCTCAATTTCTCGGAATTCATCGCCACGTTGCCGGCTCGGGGCGGGATCGGTCCCGCTTCAATCCGCATGCAGCCCATCAGTAAATCGGGATCGTAACCACCGACCCGATTCACGATCTGGGCGATCTCGTACAAGCTCAACCGTACAGGCCCGCCGGCGTGGAAGATGCCTGGCATGTCGCGGCTGAGAATCTCTTCAAACGCCAGATTCATACAATCGGTATAAGTCGGTGTGCGGACTTCGTCGAAGTACAACGTTGCTGGACGGTTCTTCTGAAACCGTGACTGAATCCAGTCGATCGCCCCGGCGTGTCCGTTAAAGCTGACCCCCATCGGGAGCGAAATCCGCAAGATGGTTGCGTCCGGACGCATTAACGAAACGAGGCTTTCCGCGGCAGCCATCGTTTTGCCATACACCGTGACGGGGTCGGTCGAGTCGGTTTCGACCATGTTCCCTTCGCCTGAGGCTCCGCTGAACACTAAATCGATGGAAAGATGCACCAACCGAGTATCGGTTCCTTCCAGGATATGCAGCAGGTTTCGGGTCCCTTCCAAGTTGATTCGCCACGCCATGGCGGGATCTAATTCGCAGGACTTCAGCGCACAACTTCCGGCACAGTGCAGTACCGACTTGAACTGATACTCGTCGAACAATCGCTTCAGGGAATCGATATCTTCCATATCGCACGCAACGATATGCTCTCCTTCCAACCGCCAATTATCGGTTGGCCGCAGCCCCACGACTTGCCCCGGAAACTTATGCCCCAGGTGGTAAAGCGCGTTGTATCCCGGAACACCAGGGACACCTGTTATCAAGATAGGAAGACCAATAGACATAGATATCAAAGGGCTGTTTGCGCAAAACACGCAACGCCATCAGCGTCGTCAATCGCAGAATTGAAATCGCGAAATGGAACTAGGAAGCAAAAAGTCAGGCCAAGTCTGGCTAAACCGGAGCAGGAACAAAAGGGATAACCCGCATATTAAGAATTTCTCTCCGATTCGATAGCCCTAGTTTGGTCGGGCCGAGAACAGTGTGGGGGGATAGCGACCAACCGTTTCGAGCAACACGTCACGTAATTGGCGAGTTCTCTCGCAGTTCCTTGGTAATCGCAAACACTTATTCGCTTGTGACCTAGATTTAAAAAAGGCGTGTAAGAACTGCCCGCGGATTGTCTGTTGAAACAGTAGTTAGGAATTTACTTATGTCGTTGCCCCCAACCGCAATTTCGCTTGCTGCGAATCCGGTAGGAACTTTTGTGCCAGCGGTACGTCACCGGCTGAAACAAATGGGTACCGAGTTACGGACTTACTTCGGAACGTCATTTTGTTTTCGGGATGGCAACAGCGGGGAAATCCTTTTGGCTCCGGAAGGCCCTTTCCATGGTGACGAAGCGTTGATGGCTTCGCTGTGCCCTGGCTTGGCCCGTGAGAATACCCCTGCAATCGTCGCCGAAGAGCTAGGCTGCGCCTTGTTGGCGATTCCGCTGCGTGACGGTTCGCAGACTTATCTTGCGACGGCGCCATTCCGTTTAGCAGTTACCGGCGGCCTCACGCCTGACTTCGGTCGCATGGGACAAGTTCTTTCCAGTTCGCCTGGCGACGCCAAACGATGGTTCCATTCTCAGTCCGAGTGGACGATCAACGCACTGGAACGTTTGGCCGCGGTTGCCGTCGGAAAGATGAGTTCCGACACGGAGATCGATCGCCTTACGGAAGAAATCGATAAAGTCTCGGACAGCCTCTCGACCACCTACGAAGAAATCAGCCTGCTGTACGGCCTGACCCAGAACCTTCGCATTTCAAGCAGCGACTGCCAATTGGGCGATCTGGCACTGAACTGGTTGCTGGAAGTGCTTCCTTGCCGCGGGCTGTCGATCGTCTATCAACAGCCTGGTCGGTCGGAACAAGCCACCGAATCGGCAACCGGATATCCTTCGCAAATCCTTTGCTCTGGCGAATGTGTCGCCGACTCGCAGATGCTCTCGCAGATCATCTCGCAGTTTAACTTAAACGATAAGCGTTCGGCGTTTGTTGCGAACCAGCGAATTACCGAGCGACCAGATTGGCCCTGTCCTGAGATCCGCCAGATTATCGCGGTTCCACTGGTCGAAAGCGAAAACATCTTTGGCTGGTTGTTTGCCGTCAATCACAACGAAGACAAAGGCTTCGGCACCGTGGAAGCCAGCCTGCTGAGCAGTGTCGGTACGATCCTCGGCATTCATAGCGGCAATATCGAACTGTACCGACGTCAGTCCGAATTTGTGACGAGCGTCGTGCGTGCATTGACGTCGGCGATCGATGCGAAAGATCCTTACACTTGCGGTCATAGCGACCGCGTGGCCCGACTGGCCGTTCGCCTGGCTCAGCAAATGGGTCTCGATAACGAAACGCTCAATTTGCTTTATATGGCAGGCCTGCTGCACGATGTCGGTAAGATTGGCATCGACGACAGCGTGCTTCGTAAGCCAGGTCGCCTGACCGATGACGAATACGAACACATCAAATTGCACCCAGAACTGGGCTGCAATATTCTTTCCGGTCTGAAGCAACTGGAAGCCGTTTTGCCGGTCGTTCTGCATCATCACGAGCAGTGGGACGGAAATGGTTATCCGCATAAACTGGCCGGCGAAACGATTCCGAAGCTGGCTCGCATTACGGCGGTTGCCGACGCCTACGACGCCATGTCGAGCGATCGTCCTTACCGCAAAGGGATGCCAGAAGATCGCGTGAACGAGATCTTCCGCGAAGGTTCCGGTACGCAGTGGGACCCCGAAGTGATCGAAGCGTTCTTTGCCGCTCGCGACGACATCCGCGAGATCATGAGCGAAGAACGAGCCGGAATCGGCTTCGACGTCAGTAGCTGGATCACTTCCCTGCAGGAAGGCTAAGCGATTACGTCAATCGTTCCGAGCTCGGTTTCCAACTGAGTGCCAGGGGCATTCATGCCACGCTTGAGCATTGCGATACCGATCCATTGGCTGTCGATATCGGCCAGCGACGTGAGCCGTCCGACCTCTTTGCCGTCGACCACAATCGAAGCCGGCAGCTCTGGAGGAGCACCCTCCCCTGCCCAGCGAACAGGCACAATCTTCTTGTTAACGTGCCCCATCGCATCGATGCGTGCGATTGTCTCTTGGCCGAGGTAGCAACCTTTGGTGAAGCTGATCGCTTGATCGTCGCGATTGACTTCCTGTCCGAGGTGATCCGCACCAAAATCAACGCCATGCCGTGGGAAGCGATTTTGAATTCGTAAACGTTCCAGCTGTTCTTCGCACGCTTCGAATCCGCTGAGCAGCGACGCGACACCCTCCCCTGAAACTTCGTAGGCTGGTTCGCCGAGAAGAGTGGTGTGGAATACATCGAACGGCTTGCCTTCCGCGGTTGCCGACAGAACTTGAAGTGGCTGCGGTGCCGCTTCCAGACCTAACGTTTGCTTGAGCCAATTGGCGGCGTCTGATCCCCAGACGAGAACGGCATCGGTGTTGCCGCTGCGGTCGGTGACTTCGACATCTTCGATCATCGCATACTTCTGCAGATGCGGCAGCAGATCGTCCTTCTGCGGTCCCATTCCCAGAAAACGAATACGATCTTCCTGCTTCACTAAAAAGCCATGCGCGAGGATCTTTCCCTGGATCGTCGGGACGAAAGCTTCGCACGCGTGGTCGACTTCCAGCTTGACGACATCGTTGGAGCAAAGCCCCTGCAGAAATCTTTCGTGACTGGGGCCAGAGACTTCCAAGCGACTGATCAGCGGAGAAGGTGCCCAGGCAAGGGTGATACTCATACGATCCGATCTTTCATCTACATTTACGAAGGCTGCGTCGTATCGGCCAGGCTCACGGACATATTCTGTGCGTCGTGCACGATGACGACATCTTGGTAGTGCTCGCAAATTCGTTTGCACTCGTCGTCCGATTCGACCGGAATCAGATCGAGCTGATCCAGAATTTCTTCCGAGAGCAGGCTGCGGAAGTAAACTTTGCACTGCGATAATGTCTTAGCGAACTGCAACGCGATGGCCGCATCTTCGTGCCGGGACTTGCGCATTTCGGTCTCGAAGTCGGTGAACTCGAGCGACTCTGCCATTTGAGCCATTGCCGCCCCGGGACGTTTGCGGATTTCGGTCGCCAAGACGATCGCTCCGCCAGGTCGGACGAGATGTTCGACGTTGGCAAGTGCTCGAGCGGCATTCTCCCACGTTTGCCCCAGTTGACCACCGGTCAGCAGGGCAATCACCGCCCCGGCAAGCTGCGGAACGTTGGGTTGCCACTGCTCGGCCATACGCTGCGAAGCAATCGTTTGAACCGCTTCCGCTTCGCCATAAATCACGTCAGCGAATCCGCCTCCGCGACCTGGCAGGATAAGACAGTTCACCGCGATGCCGAGCAGCTGCCGGATTTCTTCGATCTCGGCCATGCGACGGCGACGACGCTGAACTCGCGTGACATGCAGTGGCGAATTCCACCGTTTTTGCGAGTCGATGTCCGAGTAAGTCGGGTAGAGCGAACCGTACGGCCCAAAGTTACGAAAACCACCTTCGGCACGTGCCAGCCCGACAGGAACAACGACGTCGGCGTCGCACAGATATCGATTGAGGATGATTGCGCGGCTTTCCTGGGTCGACGTCAGAAACGAGTTCGCCTTTTGATCTTGCGGCTGATGCAAGATGACTTCGCCGTTTTCGCCAAGGATGCTCGCGGTTTGCTTGACCGCTTCAACCACGGCCGGAATGGCACCGTGCGGCAAGAGAAACTGATAACTTCGATCGGTCAGCTCGGCCGCTTGAATGTACTGGATAGCCCCGGCCACGAACGGTTCGACATCTTCAATCTCTTCGCCAAAGGCAAACAAGACGATGTCGCCGGGCACCGAGGCCTGGCTAAGATCGGGGAAGCTTTGCGGACTGCCTAGAGCGGCAGCGACGCAGTGCGGGAAATCGGACGCGGCAAGACAGTCGGACTGTAGGTCGGCCAGGACCAGCTGCGGTGCAATATCACACTGCGCGGTCGCATTGTCGCCGAAGGGGGTCGATAACGGCATCGATACCTGATGATTCGGGAAACGTCGATAGATTCCCGAATCATAGGACTTCTAATACCGCATGGTCAACGGGATGCGGACTAGTCTGGCGTTCCTGCACGCATACGCAGACACATGCTTACCAGGTCTTGCAGGCCACGCTGGATCGACTCGGCCGGAGCACTTTCGCGGCACGCATGTTCCAACGTCGCGGCAATCGAGGTGACCTCGCCGAAGCCGTAACTTCCGGCAGCCCCTTTCATTTGATGCGCGATCCGCCCGAGTTGCTCCCAATCGGAGGTCTCGGCGGCGTCGAGCATGCTTTGCACGCGATTAGGAATCTCGTCGACAAACATTTCGACCAGTTCGCCCAGATCTTCGTCGTTGCCGAATTCGGAATAAATCAATGGCTGCTGATTGGTCATAGTCATTGGTTTCTGCCCACACAACTTTCTATATGAGGAAGGAAGTCCCTACTCAATGGAGATGACTTAAATGGCAACAGCAACAAACTTGACTGCTGTTCCTTATTAACCGTGGGTTTCGAACCCACGATTGGAGCCTGTTCCGAGGCCAATTTGCGGTGCTCTACGGTGGCAGTGATAGCACAGCCGCGCGATCCGTTACGACCGGAACTGTAAAGATACTCCGACTACACAATTTGGGCATTTTGCTAGAGGGTTCCGAATTGGGTTGTCGATAGCGAGTGATAGTTCCTTTCCGAGGAAAGTCACTTGCTAGGCGACGCGCTAGCTCTGGGGTTTGTTTTCCCGGTGTGTGCACAGCGACGAGCCTCGCAAGAGTTTGTTTTTTCTGGTGGTAAATTTGAGTCAAGTTGGAGTCCTCTCGATGAATGCCCGTTTTGCTTTCCCTGCGTTGTTGGTTGTCGGTCTGCTTTTTGCCGCTGCCTCCACCGCTGAAGCCGGTATGTTCGGCTTCTCGTCGCACGGCTGTGGCTGTGCCCCTGAACCTTCTTGTTGTGCTCCAGAGCCTACTTGTTGTGCTCCGGAACCTTCGTGCTGTGATCCTTGCGGTCACAAGTGTGGTTTGTTCCACCACCTGAAGCACAAGTTCAAGAGCTGCTGCAAGCCACTTTGCTGTGCTCCAGAACCAAGCTGCTGTGCTCCTGAGCCAACTTGCTGTGCTCCTGAGCCAACTTGCTGTGCTCCTGAGCCAACTTGCTGTGCTCCAGAGCCAACCTGCTGCGCTCCAGAACCTTCCTGCTGCGATCCTTGTGCCAAGAAGTGTGGTCTTTTCCACCACCTGAAGCACAAGTTCCGCAAGTGCTGCCAGCCATCGTGCTGTGCACCAGAACCGAGCTGCTGTGCTCCAGAGCCAACCTGCTGTGCACCTGAACCGACTTGCTGTGGCTAGTCGGTAACGGTTGCGACCAGCGGTTGCGATCGACCTAAAGAAAAAAGCAGCCAGATGCTTCCCGAGGGAACGCTGGCTGCTTTTTCTGTTTCTTGCCGCGGCAAAGCTCTCGCCGCGATGCCTAAGAGTTGACGACGGGACGCTCGTGCAGGCGGTTGGTCTGATACGCTTCAATCAGACGCTCGAGCATTTCGATACGAAAACCAATTCGCTGGCCGCGTTCCGTATCGCGAGTACTGCGTGGCGAATCGTACATCCGAATGTTCTGAACTTTGGGGATGATATCGACCCCGTCACGAATCGCCACTTCGACCGATTCGAAGTGGGAGTGCTGAGCCAAGACGATCCGATCGGTTTCGAGCACTAGCGTATAGCCATGGTCGCCGTACGCTTCGGAAAACGCCCCATCAATAGTGATCGCTTTGCCGCTGCGTTTTAAGGGTGACTCGCCCGCTTCGACTTTTACCGGCACATGGCCGTTCACGATCAAGCCGCTTTCGGCATGCATGCCAAATTCGGCAAGCACTCGGTCGCAAAACCCGGTCTCGTGAATCAGCGTGAAATAGGCATCTTTCGTCTCGTGATGCGGCTTTTTATCAGCAATGAAGTCTCGTTCGAGGGTCGCAATTCGATCCTTACCGAACAGCGGCGAGCGTGGACCGCTCCACAAATACCACAGAAAATCGAGATCTTCCGGTTCAGAATCGACCACCGCTCGACGCACAACCGCTTCGATGGCCTCGAACATCTCGCGACCGGCCAACGATTTGCCGTCGATCGTGATCGGCAGGAAGTTTCCTTCCGAATCGACGGGAACGCAGCCATGGAAGATTAAGCACTCGTCCCGTTTCAAATACATCGAGCCATGCCCGACCATAAACCGCATTTGCTCACGTAGCTTTTGACTGTTGAGGAACGAGTTCCTTAACCGAGTCAGGCAGGCCTCTTCTTCCTCGCTCAGTTGATACGGGTTTTCGGGATCGACCGTCGGGAAATAGGTATCACGCAAGGAATAGGTATGGCCATCGATCTCGATGGTTCCTTCCTGGTGGTTGATGCGGTGCATCAATCGCCGGTGGCCAAGATCCCACTGAGGGTTCCGCTCGATCATCTGCCCTTCGAGCTTAAACTGCATGATCGCGGCCGCCTTTTGCATGCGTGCAACCACTTCGTTGGGGCGCATCCCCTGCCCTTTCGGCATGAAATACTCGGCAGGATCGTCGGCATAGACGGTGCGTGCTAAGTGTTCGAGCGGAGTCAGTGGAACGCTATAACCTTCGTCAAGTTGGCCGATCCGGCGATACCGCAGCGAGACCCTGAGGACGGTACACAGGGCCGCTTCATGACCCAGCGACGCGGCCAGCCATAGAACATCGTGATTGCCCCAGATGAATTCGACATTTGGCTGCAGGCGGAGGTAATCCATGACCCGATCGCCGCGGGGACCACGATCCCACAGATCGCCGGCAATGATCAATTCGTCCACCGCCAGGTTACGAATCAGGCGGCCGAGTAAATGAATCAAGTGCAACGCTCGATCGCGCCGGACTAGTTCATCGAGAATTGCCCCGATAAACTCTGGCCCCCGTTCGGTCGAAGGGGCATGCATCATCTCGAGCAGCAATTCACGGTATTCTGGCGGAAAGACGTTCGTCGCCAGGCGAAGGCTGAAGTTCGAGACCAAATAGCGCAACACTTCTAACTGCGGCATCAGCATCTGCAGTGCGTAGGCGCGAATCTCTTCCGGACTCGTCAACGTTTCGCCGACCCGTTTGGTGACTTCAGCCGGATAAAACGTAAGCGTGAGGAACTCTTCCATCTCCGCTTCGGTCATCGTCTCGGCGAACATTTCTTCGACCAAAGGGCGAAGCGTGCCAGAGGCATTGTTGATGACGTGCTGCAGTTTCTTATCTTCGCCGTGGATGTCGCTGATGACATGCACAACCCCTTTGGGCAACGTCTGCACGGCGGCCAGGCGAGCGGACTCGGCGATGGCTGCATCGACGTTGGGAAACTGCAGCGCGAGCAGTTCGAGAATGGAAAGATCTGCCTTAGGACGCTTAAAAGAATGCGATGTCGTTTGCACGGTTGAATTGGCGTCTGAATAATGGATGCGCGATTTCCGAACCATCCATTGGGTTGCGGCTGCCCCAAAACCTGGGAGATGCTTCCCGAAAGGAAAAAGCTGCAGGTAGTTTACGAATATTGCCGGCCGCGTGCAAACTTGTTGGACGAGCCCTGCCCGTTCCATCACAATGATGAAGTCCCGCGATCCCACCTTGATAGAAAGCTCCTCATGAAAACCTCCCCGCCGGTTGTTTGCCTCATCTTCTTTCTGCTTCTTCCCTCGGTTTATGGTGCGGAATCGAAAGCTTCTGCCGTTGAACGTCTCGCCGGTAAGCGGGTCGTGTTTCTGGGAGATAGCATCACCCAAGCTGGCGGCTATGTGACGTTTTTCGATTACTATCTCGAGAAGCTTTATCCCCAACAAAGCTTCGAGATCTACGGACTGGGGCTGGCCAGCGAAACGTTGTCAGGCCTCAGCGAAGACAACCATGCCGGTGGCAAGTTCCCTCGGCCTTGCTTGTTCGAGCGGTTACCGCGCCTGCTCGAGCGTGTGAAGCCAGGGATCGTGTTCGCTTGCTACGGAATCAACGATGGCATCTACCAACCGCTTGATGCGGAACGGTTCGCGGCGTTTCAAGATGGCGTGCAGCGATTGATTTCCCAGTGCAAGATGGCCGGGGTGCAGCAGATCTATTTGGTCACTCCACCCATCTACGATATGGAAGCGAAGGCAGGCGAGTTTAACTACGACGACGTGATGACCAAGTATGCCGCGTGGGAGAAGTCGCTCGATATCGACGGCGTAGAAGTGATCGATCTACATACTGCCATGCGGAAGGCCCGCGATGCGAGGACCGAGCCGTTCTCGAAAGATCGCGTTCATCCAGGGGCGGAAGGGCACTTGTTGATGGCCCAAACCATTTTGACTTCCCTGGGAGTCTCGCTTCCAGAAGAATCGCTTACGGAGATCAAAGCGGATCCTCTTTACCAACAAGTCGACAAGCTTCGTCGACATCGCTCGTCTCGCTGGATGAATCACATTGGATATACCCGGGAAAAGAAAGTAGAACCGCAGGCACTGGGTGATGCCCCTGAGGTCGCCACGTCGCTGCAATCCGACATCGACGAGCTTCGTCGCGGGAAGTAGCTGAAGAGGGACACCGGGCCCCATCGATCGGCGAACGGCGATGGGTGTAGATGGGTGATTTCGTGGAAAAGATACCGCCAAACGGGGCTGATCAGGCAATTGCTCCCGAATTAGCGTCAATCTGACCGCCCAGAGGAACTAATCGCTTGACGAAACTCGCAAAAGAAGTGAACCTAAACTCTCACGGAACATAGAGAAGTCACTTTTCTGGAGAAGTCTCCCGTGCTCAATCTCATCCGAGCGGGGATCTTGGCGAGTTTTGCGCTCGTTATTGCTATCCAAAATCCATCTCTTACCTGCGCCGATGGCACTGAAAAAGCCGCCACGAAGCAGTCGCTTTCGCGCGTCCGCTCGTTCAGCGAAGTGGGCGAATTCACGCGTGCCTTCGAAGAGCTTTCGCAGGTCACCGACCCATCGCTGCGAGACGACGGGCACAAGATGATTGCCGACATTCAAATGAAAGCCGGCCTAATTCATGCCGCCGTCGAAACCGCGTCGTATATCGAAAGCGATCAAACGCGTTCCGACGTACTAACGCAGGCCTCCCAGCAGCGTAGCCAAACGACCGGCGCCAGGGGTGGCGGGATTACGCCTGACTTCGATCAGCTAATCGACTTAATCACCACCACCGTCGAACCCGAAACCTGGGAAGAACTCGGCGGTGCCGGGGCGATCTCACCGTTCCCGACTGGGGTTTATGTCGACTCTGAAGGAACGCTGAAGCGCGTGACAACGCTTACCAACGACACGCTTCTTTCCGAAGTCCACGACGCGGCCAAGATTGCGACCGCGAACCAGAACGTTTCGAACAATTCGCCGCTGAGAAAAGTCTCGCTCACGCGATTGGAAAAAGAATCGCAGCTGCTATGGGCCGTTGGGCGCGAGCCAGACGACACGATGAAGAACCTAGCGGGGATTTACGAGGTCAAGTATTTGCTCGTCTATCCTGAAACGGGCGAGATTGTCATTGCCGGTCCTGCAGGCCCATGGCAACCCAATGCAGAAGGACGCCCAGTCAATCAAGCGACGGGACATCCGGTTCTCCAACTGGACGACTTCGTCGTGCTGCTTCGCAACGCGATCGACAACCAAGGTAAATTCGGCTGCGCGATCACGCCGACGCAAGAAGGCCTGAAGAAAGCGCAAGCCTATCTCGACTCCACGTCCGACAAACCACTGCATCCACGTCAACGCGACCATTGGCTGGAAGGTTTACGAGACGCCGTTGGCCCACAAGAGATCACCGTTCATGGGGTTAGCCCTGAAACGCGTGTCGGCCAAATCATCGTCGAAGCCGACTATCACATGAAGCGAATCGGTATGGGTCTGGAAGAGGGCACAGCCGGAGTGCCGAGTTACCTGGACATGGTTACGATTCCGCCGGGCGGTACGGCTCCACCGATGGACGTTCTACGTTGGTGGTTCACGCTCGACTATCGCAGTGTGAACGTCAACGAAGGTCGTAATGCTTTCCAACTCGCCGGTCCTGGTGTGAAAGTTCTCAGCGAGAACGAAATGCTGGACGACCAAGGCAAGCGAATCCACACCAACAAAAGTACCGCCGAAAACGCGACGTTTGCTCGTAATTTCTCGCAGAACTACGATGCGTTATCGGTGAAGTACCCGATCTACGCCGAAATGAAAAACATCTTCGACTTGGCGATGATTTGCTCGTTGATCGAACAAGAGCGAGTCGCCGATCAAGCCGACTGGGGCATGACTCACTTCGGTCCGAAAGGGAACTATCAAGTCACCACCGGCCCGGTTCCAAGCGTTGTCGACACGATCATGAACATGCGTGTCATCAACAAAAAGCACATCATAGCCGGCGTGAGCGGAGGCGTCAGCTTCGACCCTACCGCCATGCTGACCGACGACGCCATGAAAGTCGACGACTACGGTCTCATGAAAGCAGACCGAGCAGCGAGTGTTGTCCCTAAAGATATCAAGCACCACGATTGGTGGTGGGACTAGTCCTTCTATTCGGAGCTAGTCGACTCGGGGTGCGGGAGCGAGCATGAACCGTTCTTCCATTCCGCCGAGCATGATCGTTTCCACCGAGCCTCGGCGTTTGCCTGCTTGAACGAGCAAAACCGAAATGTCGGGGTAATTCGACAGGAAAGCTTCGGTTTCCTCCGGGCCCATTACGTAGCATGCGGTTGCCAATGCGTCCGCCAACGCAGCACTCGGAGCGATGACCGTTGCCGACAAAACTTGGGTGGCTGGTCGTCCGCTGCGGGGATCAAGCACGTGGCCGTACTTCTTCCCTTCGTGGATGAAAACCTGAAATGCGGCCCCGGATGTCCCCAGCGCCTCGTTCTTCAGGTGAACCGTTCCGATTCGTCGATCTGGACGCAACGGATGAGGAACGCCCACTTCCCAGCCTTCGCGCCCGGTTCCATCGTGTCGCGTTCCATTGGCTAAAACGCTGCTCGTACCGCCATGCACTAGAAAGTCTTCCACTTCGGCGTCCAGCAAATGTTCTCGGCACCTATCCAGCGCGTACCCTTTGCCGATACTGCCTAGGTTCAGCTCCACGCCTTCCTGAGTGAAGAATAGGGTTTGGTTCTCAGCGTCGAGTTCCAGCTTGTTGCTGCCAACGGACTGCATCGCTTCAACCAGGTCGTTTTCGTCGGGCACTTTTCCTTCGCGGTCGAAGAACCCCCACACTTTGGATAACGGTCCAGCCGTAATATCAAAAGCTCCGTGCGTATCGCGAAACAGCTGGACGGAAAGCTGAAGCAACGCGAACAGTCGCGGTTCAACTTTCTGGGGACGGAGATAGGCGGTCGCTCCCAACATGCAGATCTCGCTGTCATAGCGATAAGCGGAAAGCTGCTGCTCTAGCTGCGTCACAAGATCGAGCGCGCCGACGGCCGCTTCGGTTTCGCTGCCAGGCCCCATGGCGTTCAAGTAAACCTCGAACTGGCACGCCATCGCCTTCCTGGTAAGCTCGATCAAGTAGGCCCCTGGAGCGGTTGAAGAAGGAACCTGAACACCCGATTTTGGGGCTTCTTCCGCCTCCGCTTCGCTTTGAGAGCGTATTTTTCCTCGCAAAAAATTGCGGCGGCTGGCCAGTCTTTCCTCTTCAGACGTCACGATTCATCCCGGAAGTAGCCCAGACGGGGCGTAAGTGTCGAAAATCTGTCCCTGTTTCCAGTTCAGGGTTATACTAATTGTGAACGCTATTCCCCAGGAGGCAACATCGATGCGTCAATTGGTTCTCGCCCTTGCAATTGGAACTCTCGGCAGCCTAGTCACCGCTTCGTCGGTCGTCGCTCAAGATTCGGATCGCCGCGCGAAGCCACCAACATTCAATGGGGCCACAACCAACATCATCTTCTTCAAAGATGTTTTCGCCGAAGCCTTGGAAGGGGAACGCCCTGCGATCTTAAGCGAAAACCGTCAGGCTCCTGCTATGGCATCCAATGGTGGCGGTGGCGGAATGGCATCTCCCGCGGCCTCGGGGGGTGGGGAAGCTGGCGAATGGGCCGACATCATCTCCCCCACAACGATCCAGGACGAAGTTAAACGCCTGAACAACCAGCTATTGGAAACAGTTCAGAACGTCCGGAAGTTCAATGGTGGAGGCTTCGAGGAAGCTCGCCGCGACTTTACCGAACTGGCCATGCTGTTTGAAATCATCGACGAGCACGACGGTGACGTCCGCTGGAAAGAATTCGCGTTGACCGCTCGCGACGGTTTTGCCCGGGCCGGGTTCAACTCGAAAGTTGGCACCGACAACTCTTTCAAAGAAGCCAAGCTTCGTGCGGAAGATCTCGAACAGTTGGTACGTGGCGGATCGCTAGATGTTCGCGAAGCCGATCCCAAAGCAACCTGGGAAGAAATCGCCGATCGCCCGCCACTGATGCAGCGTCTGGAAATCGCTTATCAAAAACGTTTGAAACCGATGACCGCGAGCGCCTCAGAGTTCAACGACAACATCGAAGACATTCTGCATGAAGCCGAAATCGTCGCGGCGATTGGCCACGCGATGCAAAAGGAAGGCTTCGAGTACTACGACGACGAAGACTACGTGACGTTTTGTCAGCAGATGCAAGATGCCGCGTTACGTGTCGTTAAAGCGGTGAAAGAAAACAACGCCGACGAGGCACGCAAAGCGACCGGTGACGTCGGTCAGGCCTGCACGCTTTGTCACGAGAGCTACCGTTAGTCTTCTTGGAACTTCGGGATGACCAAATCTGGGATCTCGCCTGGCAACCCAGCAAAGCTGGCTACGACTTGGTTCGGATCGTCTTGAATAACAATCGGTTGGCCCGAGAAATCGCTGACCGGTATCTCCTTGGGCGGATGCCCGTTTGCCGTCTGAACGGCGGCCAGCCATACCATCATGCGTGATTTGTCTTTGGCGATATCGGCATGCTGTGCATGCATCCCGCTAAGGAGGAAGTCGCCTGAAACGGTTGGGTACGTTCCCGAGTTCGCCGCAACATTCAGTGCGTCGGTAATGGCGGCCAGCTTTTGGGCCCGCTGATGGTACGGCTGCGAAGAGAAATCGACGATCTTCTTCATCGCGTCCAAATAAAAGGCCTGATCGGTGGTCAGATTCTTCATGATCTTCGAGGACAGCTTGGCGAATTCGCCATTGGCCATCATGGCATCGTATTCCTCGCGGGTTAGAAGCGAAGCGAGATGCCCAGCTCGAATCATTTCCAAAAACTGCAGTCCGCTCGCACGATCGGCGATCCAAAGCTGCTTGTCCTCAGGCCAGCCTTGCATGGTTTGCTTGAGCACTGTCTCCAGTGTGCGCAGTTGCTTTGCCGAAAATTCGGGATGCTTGAGCAGTGCTCGGAGCGTTATGAGCGTTTCTTCGCGAATGGCAATCGCCGTGTTCCGAGCCGGAAGGAAGGGTACCTGATTCAACTGATCGGCATAGGCGAGTGCGTATGCGGCGGCTGTCACGGCTTCGCTCATGTTGTTTTGACTCGCCTGCCTGGCTGCCTCCAATAGTTCGGCCCGGGCCAAGCAGTGCATTGTGGAGGTCCAACTCGGATCGGCGAGAATGCCTTCTTCCAGATGAACTGGAAACCGAGCTTTCGGTTGCAGCAGCACGTTGCGACCAGCTTTCCGCTGGGTATCCCACTCGGCGAGGAAGTCTTGCCCTTGCGTCGAAACTAACAAGTCGCGTCCAGGCGACTTAGGGTTCCACCAATGCGCACTGTCGATCAACGCGTCTTCGACATACTTCGGATCGCTCCCGCGGAGAAACTTGGTGACCATCTCTCCGCTCACAGCGTCGGTTCGATCTCGATACGCATCGGCCACTTGGGGTGGTAGTGCCTGCTGAGCTTTTAAACGCTCAAGTTCCCCTTTGATCCGCGGGTCGTTCACCGTTTGCGAGAGCTTCAACTCTCCGAAATCGGCCGGCGTCGCCGCATCGCCGTAGGGATCTGCCGGAGGTGACGATCCGCAGCCAACGGAAAACACAAAAGAGGTTAACAAGAGCAGTACGACAGTGCAGCGAAGCATGGGGAGGGTTATCCGGAAAAGCCCGAGAAGTGGAGTCTCAGCTATCGTACCGAGATCAGGATGAATCAGAAAAGCTCGATTAACTCGGCCAGCCCAGTCGCAGCAAGTTCGTTCCCAGTGACGAACCGCCCAGGATGGGTCCACTCGGCGATCAATTCCTGCTTCGTGCCGAACAAGCTTGCCAGCATCGAATCCATCTCGGAATTCAAGTGATGGTAGTGCCGAACCCACTCAGCTGCTTCGGTCACGGGGATATTCTCGTCGCTCTGCCAACGCATGGGATGAAACAGCATCACGCTCCATGGCGTTACATACCGTTTTTTACATGCCGCGAAGGGCCAAATGGCGGCAGAAGAACACTCGCCGATCACGATACCAGTCGCGTTGATCTTCCGTAGCCGTAGCAGCGTTACCAAACCGATGGCCGCATACGAGCTTCCGCCAGGGGAATCGAAGTAAAGCGTGCATTCGCCTTCGAGGGGGACTTCCAAGATTTTCTCGTAAATCTCGGTACACGATTCCCCGAACTCGCCAGAGATGACAATCTCAGACGGGCCGGTTTCTTCTTCATGCTCGGAGTCGGGGGAAGTGTCCGGTTTGGCAGGCTTGGCCATGAGGATTGCTCGCTGCGTTACGTTGGCGTGCGGATCGGCGGTATCAAATATTCCGTTTATGATAACGCAAGCAACTATCGCGGTAAGTGACCGACGATCCTCGGCACGTTCAGGGCACAATTTCCGAACTGAATCGTTAGATTCGTCGTAAAATTCTGCAGTCTGCCACCGTCAAACTGGCAAGATGGATGAATTGACCCACTTTTACGGATATCATGAGAGATACCCTCTCGTTGAAATTCGCCCCCATTTGCAGGAGCTACACGTGATGAAACGTTTTTCCCCGGTCGCTATCGGCCTGGTTCTTTTGACTGCCTTTGCCGTTGTCGCCGAGGACAAGCCGGCCGAGAAAAAGGCCTCCGAAACGATCTCCTTCGGGGAAGGCCATCTGGAAATGGATGCCCCTGAAGGCTGGAAGTCGGTCAAGCCACGCGTTGGCATTATCGACGTCGAAATGCAAGTTCCTGCTGCCAAAGGGGACGAAACGGCTGGCCGTGTCACGCTGATGGGGGCCGGAGGGAGCATCGATGCGAACATCGACCGCTGGAAAGGCCAGTTCGTGAAAATGACCAAGGAAGCTTCGGTCAAAGAAGTCACGATCGCCGACCAGAAAGTACACATCGTCGAACTCGTGGGTGACTTCAAAGACCAGCGTGGCCCTTTCGCCCCAGCTGAAGTCAAAGAAGGCTACACCATGCTGGCCGCGATTATCACTACCGACAAGCTAGGCAACTACTTCCTGAAGTTCTACGGTCCATCGACAACCGTCGATGCGAACAAAGAAAAGTTCATGGAAATGGTGAAGAGCCTGAAAGTGAAAAAGGCGGCGTCCTAATTCCCTAAGAAGCAGCCAAGGGAGGCGATTCTTTCCGTTCGCCTCCCTTTTTTATGCGCACTTAATTAACGCCTGGCGCGAAATCGTAGGAAATCGAGTCCCTGATCGTCCCCGTCTGTAGCCAGGGCTATATTAGTGTGGAGTAAAACGGCGAAGACTCGATCGATTGCCAGGTTTTCGTCGACGTTAACGATTTTGTCGATTCTTCCCCGACGCGGACATCCATGAAGATTCATCAGTTCCTGGAACACTACGGTATTCAATCGAACCCATTCGCCGTTGAGGACGCCCAGACCGACACCGTCTTCAAAAGTGGCTGCATCGATACCACCTATCACCCTGCCTGGCAGAAAGTATTTGGCGACCCGCAAGATCCTTCCACCTCGATTGTGTTTGGTGAAAAAGGAGCCGGAAAAACGGCTATGCGGCTACAAATCGTCGACCACATTGCCCGCTATAACCGAGAAAACCCGACACAACAGGTTTACGTCATCGAGTACGACGACTTCAATCCGTACCTCGATCGATTCCGCGAACACCAAATCGGACGTAGTCGCCGCCCTGATCGAACGTTAAAGCGTTGGATGCTGTGGGATCACATGGACGCCATCCTGATGATTGGCGTGACCAGTTTGATCGACCGCATCTTGAGCACCCGCAACAGCATGGCCACCCCAGGCTGCGACATCAGCGACAGTAGCGTTGCGAAACTCGATAAAAACCAGGCTCGCGACTTGCTTCTTCTAGCCGCTTGTTACGACGAATCGACCACCGAAACGTTCAAATCCCGCTGGGCTGCGCTGCGTAAAAAGCTGAACGTCTGGTCGCTGCAATCGTGGGGAGCGTTTTCAATCGGCGTGGTCACCTCGGTGGTGCTCGTGGCCGTGATTGCTTCGCTGCTGATCGGTCGCGGCGATCTGGTCGGCCCATGGTGGCTCTACCTGATCGCGTTTATCGCTGGCTGGATGCCATGGCTTATCAAAGCAACCCGAGCCGTGTGGAAGGCTCACCGAATCTATCGAAATGTGAAAGTGAGCAATCACGAACGTATTCCACTCGCTCGCACGTTGATGACGTTTCCGATGAGCGAGCTTTCTTCGCAGCCGTTGCCGATGCACCCTCGCACCGACGATCGCTATGCGATGCTGAACAAGTTCAACGGCATTCTGCGATCCCTGGATGTGACTGGGATTATTGTGATTGTCGACCGAGTGGACGAACCCCATCTAATCAACGGCTCACCGGAACTGATGCGTCTGCTGCTTTGGCCGATGCTCGACAACAAATTCCTCAAGCAATCAGGCATCGGCGTGAAACTGCTGCTGCCAATTGAACTGCAGCAGTTCGTTGAACGCGAGAACAAAGAGTTCTATCAACGAGCACGTCTCGACAAGCAGAACATGATTCCGTCGCTGCAGTGGACAAGCGAAGCACTGTACGACGTCGCAAGTGCTCGCGTGCAGGCAGTCTCCAACGGCGAGGCCCCTTCCCTGCAGGACATGTTTGACGAAAGTATCTCGAAACAACGTATTTTCGAGGCATTTCGCCAGCTTCGCGTGCCGCGACATTTGTTCAAGTTCCTGTATCGTTTGCTGGTTGCCCATTGCAACAACTACACCGACCAGGATCCGAGCTACAAGATTTCCAGCCAGACGTTCGAGTCGACTTTGGCGGTGTACCTTCGCGAACAAGACGCGTTTGATCGCGGACTTGGGGCCGGTTAGTAATTGACCAAAAATCGACGTTGACACTTCTTCCCTGTTTTGGGAAATTCCCAACTGTTCTCCGTTAAAGCCGGGCAGCAAATGGCTGCCGCGGTGCGAATTATCAGTAAGGAATTAAGCGTCATGCACGGAAGCAAGTACGCGTGGTTGTTACTGGCTGCGACCATTCTTGTTGGTTGCAATCAATCGAACAATCCATCCGATACGGCCCAGAACAGCACGTCTCCTGAAGCGACCGACGAAAACATCGTCGTCGAGAAAATTCAGGACGATGTCCAAAAGGCAGTCCAAAACCCGAAAGCGGTAGTGGACTTGTTCCTGATCTCGTTACGCCAAGGCGATGCAGCCACGACAAGCCGTCTGCTCACGACCAAAGCACGCTTGGAAACCGCCAAGCACGACATGGTGGTTCGTCCGCCAGGAAGTGCAACAGCTAAGTTTGTCGTCGGTCAAACGATCTACACGACAGAAGCACGAGACATTTGTCACGTTGAGTCGAACTGGACCGACGTCGATGACGCTGGCCGACGTCAGACATACGAAATTGTCTGGATCCTTCGCAAAGAACCCTCCGGATGGGCGGTTGCCGGCATGGCTACCGAATTATTTTCGGGAGAAGCTCCCCTCGTGATGAATTTCGAGGACCCACTGGACATGCTGGCTCAACAACAGCGAGCTGAGCTGGAATTGACGCGTCGTGGAAACGCTGCCGGTGAAAACTCACAGGTAATGCCTGCCTCGCATTCTTCGACACTTAACCGCTAAACCATCAATAGCGGCTAATAAGACAACCTAGTGCCTTGCAATGGTGCGAAAATGCACGTTATTGCAAGGCATTTTCTATTTCTTGTGCTAAGTTTCCACGGATAACCGAATCGGGTTTGCGGTCAAGCACGTGTGATTTCCGGTTGTGAGGGGTGTGCGGAAAATCTTCTCTAAACACTCTAAATCCCCTTCGCACTGCTTGACTTGGCTTCCAGGCTTGGTAATTTTACGGCCTATGCTTTGTAACGCATAAATTCCGCGTAATCACCACAGATTCACAACAGGGTAATCTGGGAATGGTTCGCGGGGTTTCCGATGATCCTAACAAGTCATCGGGTAATGTCCTCCGACGTTTTGCCGTCGTGGTCGGGGGATCACGTCGGACGGCGTCTTCGTGTTTTACTCCCGTGCACTTCGGTAAGTGAAGTAGTTTGGAGGATTCTCAAATGAATCGTGTTTTCACTCTCGGTATCGCGATCTTTTTCGCGGTCGTCGGTATGGCTTTGATCGGTGGCGAGCGTCAAGCTGACGCTGGCTTCGGTTGCCATGGTTGTTTCGGTGGTCATCACAAGTCCTGTGGTGGTCTTTTCGGTCATCGTAAGGCTTCGTGCTGTGCACCAGAGCCTACCTGCTGTGCTCCAGAACCAGCTTGCTGCGAACCAGAACCAGCATGCTGTGGTCGTAAGCACAAGAAGCATTGCGGTGGTGGTCTGTTCGCACGTTTGAAGGCTCGCCGTAGCTGCTGTGCACCAGAACCAACCTGCTGTGCACCAGAACCTACTTGCTGCGCTCCTGAGCCAACCTGCTGTGCTCCGGAACCCGTTGCTTGTGGTGGTTGTGACACCGGTTGCACCTCGTGTGCTCCAGAACCAACTTGTGCTGCTCCTGAAGCCGCTCCGGCTCCAGCACCAGTGCCAGCTGAAGCTGCTTCCCCTTCGGAAGAAGCTCCTCCAGCACCACCAGCTGAAGCCTAATTTGGCTTTAGCTCTCTCTTAGTGGACCAGGCCTGCGGACACTAAGGGAAAGTCTGCTGATGGCTTGCGGGATTTGCCCTGTTGCCCGCGATCCTCAGAGGATTCAAAAAAGACCCGGTTTTCCTCACCAGGAACTCCGGGTCTTTTTATTTGCCTATTTGCATGGCCGAATGAGCCACAATTTGTGGAAGTCGTTCGAACCACCTTCTGTCACGAACTACAATCAAAGAAGTAGTCCTACCTGACGTTTACTCTAAGAGCGTTTGCATGCCTTCGACTAAGCCTCCTGCCGGAGAATCCCCCGACTTTGCCGGCCTCAGCCCGAAAACTCGCAGCGTTATTTCGCTAGTTCTGTTTGTCTATTTGTTTGGGCTATGGGTCGTCGTTTCCAGCTCGCTCGGAGGTGGCTATTCGTCGCTGCTGCATGAGAAGCTGTTAAATTTGTTCCAGCTTTATACCGAGCCGCTCAATCTTGAAGTGCGAGCCTCGCCATATAGCGTTTATTCCGGCACCCCGACCGACTACGAACACTTCTTCCGCGTTGAAGCCACGTCTCCCGAAGGTGAGCCGCAAACCTACACAGTGCCAGGCCCCATGCTGGGTTCCGGTCTGAAAGACCCTTACCGCTACGAACGGCTCGCGAAGATCGTCGGCATGCAGGCCGAGATTAACGACGACACGTTGCCAGCGGAAATTACCAAAGGGATCGGCCAATATTTCCTTCGCCAGACCGGCAGTCCCAAAGTGTCCATCAGTTGTATCCGACGACGTCCTCAGCCGATGGAACTGCAAATCGACGGTCAGGTTTTCCACGAGAACCCAAGAGATCCTTCCTACGAGACAGAGTTGTACCGCGCCACGGTCCTCCTCGATTCGGAAGGTTCATTCCAGCTGATCAAAGAAATGGCGACCGAACATGTCGCGCCGGTCGAGTAATACAGGAACCCCACGCGTGCTTGGCAATTATTTCACTCGGTTCTCCGATACCATCTCTGAAAGCTGGAATCGATTCTGGTTTCAGAAAGACAGCCCCAAAGCGGTCAGCGTTTTGCGTATCGTGGCTGGCGTTGTCGCGTTGATTTATGCATTGTCGTTTACATCGGAACTCGCGATCTGGTTCGCCGATGGCGGCATCATGCCGATCGATCGCACCAATCGATTGATCGGTGCGGACGACCCGACAGTTCCTGTCTATCAATGGTCGCTGTTCAAGCTGGCCCACTCCGCCACCCAGCTGTACGTGCTGCATGCCATCGCAATTGTATCGATCTTGCTATTCACCATCGGTTTTCAAGCACGGTTTACGGCAGTCGCTGCGACAATTTTCGTGCTATCGTACGCCGAAAGAGCCCCGATGCTGATGGGATTGCTCGAACCGCTGCTCTGCCCTGTAATGATCTATTTGTGCTTGGCTCCTTGCGGAGCTTACTATTCGGTCGATGCCTGGCTGCGAGCTCGAAAAGGGGACACCGAAGCGATTCCTCCTTCTTTTGGTGCTCATATCGCCGTTCGCTTGATCCAAGTTCACCTCGTCGCGTTTTACTGGATGATGGCGTTCGCCAAGCTTGGCAACCCGGTCTGGTGGAATGGCGAAGCGATGTGGTGGCTGATCGCTCAGCCAGAGAACCGTTTGATTGATCTGACATTCCTGCGTGCTTCCGAAGGCACTCGGCTGATCGTCTTCGGTTGGACGCACATGGTGGTCTTTTTCGAACTCGCGTTCGGACTATTGATTTGGTTCCGAATCTGGCGTCCCCTGCTGACCGCCTTGGCTGTACTGCACTGGACAGGGCTAGGACTAGTTACTGGGCATTGGGAATTTGCTATCCTGATGATCGGTCTGAGCTTCGCGTTCTCTCCCTGGGAATCGCTGGCCCTGCCCTCCCCTGCCGAGAGCGAGTCGACGTCGAAATCAGATCGCTCTGCCGAACCTGCCAACGCTGGAGCCTAGAAGTTCCCGGCGAAAACCAACCTCCCGCGAAGGAGCCTCCTCGATGAAGTCTCACGGAACCATTTCGCGCCGCCAGCTGATGCTTGGCACGTCCTGTCTCGCTGCTGCCGGTATGTTGCCGGGAACTTTGCCAGCCGCGGAGCCCATTGCCGATCGCAAGGCACCGAAATTCAAGCTGAGCTTGGCCGCTTATAGCTACCGCAAGCTGCTGCAAGATGCCAACTCTGGCGTGACGCTGAAGACGTTCATCGATGACTGCGCCAAGATGCAGCTCGACGGAACCGAGCTGACATCCTATTACTTCCCCAAAGATGTGACGCCGGGATATTTGTATGACTTGAAGTCGCACGCATTCCGCCAAGGGCTTAGCGTTTCCGGAACAGCAATCGGAAACGACTTTGGACATCCGCCTGGGGAAAAACGCGACGAGCAAATCCAACTCACCAAGACATGGATTGAAAACGCGGCGATGCTTGGGGCTCCGGTCATTCGCGTTTTTGCCGGGCATCAAAAGAAGGGCGTTTCCGCGGAAGAAACACACAAATTGATGGTCGAAGGCTTGAATGAAGTCTGCGACTATGCCGGAAAACATGGCGTCTTCCTGGCCTTGGAAAATCATGGTGGTCCCACGGCCACGGCTGCTGGACTGCTGAAGCTTGTTCAAGCTGTCGATAGCGAGTGGTTTGGCGTGAATCTAGATTCTGGCAACTTCCACAGCGATGACATCTATGGCGAGCTCGCGCAAGTGGCTCCCTACGCACTGAATGCGCAAATCAAAGTGGTGGTCTCTGGCCCTGATAAAAAGAAGGTCCCGACCGACTTCAAACGAGTCTTCGACATCCTCAGCGAAGCCAACTATCGTGGCTTCGTCGTACTGGAATATGAAGAGAACGAAAATCCACGCGAAGAGTGCCCGAAGTTCATCGAGACACTACGTGAAGCGATGGGTTAAGTTCGGCCAAGTAGCTTTTGAATCTCTTTCCAAGGACGCGTGTTCACGACGTCCTCCTTGGTTAACCCTGCTCGACGTGCCTGCATAATTCCGTAACGCATCACTTCGAGCCCTTCGATCTTGTGGCCGTCGCTGTTGATTCCGATTGGAATGCCGCGTTGTTTTGCGGCGTGACACTGAATGTCATTCAAGTCGAGCCGCGCCGGGTTGGCATTCAGCTCCACGAACTTGCGGTTCTCCTTGGCACACTGCAGCACCGCCTCCAAGTCGACTTCATACGGTTCGCGCCGGTTGAGCAGCCTTCCCGTTGGGTGTGCAACGATGCAGATATTGGGGTTTTCTAGAGCCCCAATAATTCGGTCAGTAATCTGCTCTTTCGGTTGGTTTTGCCCGTAGTGAACACTGGCAATAATCCAATCTCCTTGCGAAAGGACATCGTCCGGCAGATCCATGCCCCCCTTCTCAAGAATGTCGCATTCAAGCCCTTTGAGGATCTGAATCTGACCGTCGTATTTCTTGTTCAGCTGATCGATCGTCTTCCACTGATCTAGCAGCCGCTCGGCATTCAAACCGTTGGCCATGCTGACACGTTTGGAGTGGTCGGTAATCGCGATGTACTTATACCCTTTTGCAATGGCAGCTTCGATCATTTCCTCCAACGTGTTCACACCGTCGGTTGCGTCGGTATGCATATGCATATCGCCAACAATATCTTCCACGGTGATCAATGCCGGAAAGCCACCAGACTCCGCGAGCTTGAACTCTTCGCGGTTCTCACGCAATTCTGGCGGAAACCATGGTAAATCGAGGGCCCCATACACATCCTCTTCGGTCTCTCCGGCAACGTACGTTTCGTCTCCGTTCTCTTCGACTTTGAACACGCCATATTCGTTGACTTTCAACCCAAGCTGCTTGGCGATCCCTCGAATCTTAACGTTGTGTTCTTTCGATCCAGTAAAGTACTGCATCGCTGCACCGTAGCTTTTCGCTGGTACGACGCGTAAGTCGACCTGCATGTTGTTGACCAGGCGGATCGACATCTTCGTATCGCCTCGAGCAATAACCTCTTCCAGCTCCGGGAACTCCCCGAGACGATCCATTGCCGCGGTAGCGGAATCGGCAACGGTCAAAATATCGATATCTCCCACGGTTTCCTTGCCGCGGCGATAACTGCCAGCGAACGTTAATCTGTCGATTCCTGCAACACTTTCCAGATGTTCTCGCAGCCGAGCGACTAACTGGTCCGCTTTCGCCCAATAAACTCGCTGCTCAGCCGTCGCGGCGAGATCGATGCCATTAAGAATGGTCTGCTCGGTTTTTGCTCCGAAACCCTTTAACGCTCGTACACGCTCCTGCTGACAGGCCTCGCGCAGGTCTTCCAACGTGGCGATGCCCAACTCTTTGTAGATGACGGCCGCCTTTTTTGGACCTAGGCCTGGGATTCGCAACATGGCGAGAACCGACTGCGGAATCTTGCTTTGCAGCTCTTCTAGCTGAGGCAGCTTTCCGGTTTCGACAAGCACCTGGCATTTGTCGGCGAGATCTTTGCCGATTCCTTCCAAGTCGGTCAGCTTTTGCGACTTGTCTTCCAAGAGGTCGCTAATCTGTTGCGAGAGGCCTTCAATCGTCCGCGACGCGTTTCGGTAGGCTCGAATTCGAAATGAGTTGGCACCTTGGAATTCGAGAAGATCTGCCAGCATATCGAACTTGGCAGCAATTTGAGCGTTGTTCATGGCGTCCGCCAAAGAAAGTGATTCGTGTGTCCTCCTTCAGCGTAGCGACTGCCATTCGATTCGATCAACTCCCCCACCGCGCATGAAAAAGGAGCCCTCGATTCGAGAGCTCCTTTTCATTGAAAATATTCTATCGCTGAAAGCGACTATTTATCCAGTGAGTACCAGCCGTCGTTGTTCGCTTGGATTGAAGCCTTGGGCGGCGAATAGGTGTTGCGTGGTGGCTGGGTTGCCATTTGGTAGCTTGCCGGAATCACAGGCGTCCGCTGATCCAAACCGGCCGTCTTGTCGCGTGGATCAAGCAGGCGAGGTGCTTCGTTGGACGAGCCCGAGTTGGAAAACTGAGGATCTGGAATCGGCGTGACCGGAGCCACTTTCCACTGGCCACTTGGAGCCGGAGCGGTCGACGATGGCGTAATCGTTGCCGAAGGAGCTGGTCGCTGGCTAGTCACCGGCTGCGGCATGTAACGATTGATCGGAGCCGCACTTGTCGAGCTTTCGATCGTCACGCCACCCGAGCTGTTCAGCGAAGGACCTTCCATTTCTGGTCGCAGCGCCGGACGCGTATCGGCAGGCTGATTTGGCTGCGTAGTTGGTGGCCCTAAATACTGCTGCGGTTGGGGACTTGGCTGAGTCGAGTACTGCGAGCTCGGAGCCGAATAGGTCGAACCCTGAGGAGCTGCCTGAAATTGTTGCTGTGGCTGCTGGTACTGGGCCGCTGGCTGATCGTTGCGTGGCATCCACTCGCCTGGCTGGGGCGAAGTGATCGTACCACTCGGTGCCGATGTAGCGGGGACCGAGTAACCGTTGGAAGCACAACCGCAACTCGACGATGCAGGCACCGACGCTGCGCCGAACGCAGGAACGCGCTGAACTTGGTATCGATTGGTCGTGCAGCCTTGATAGCCGACGACAGGCACCCCTGCCGAATTCGGTTGGTAAACCGGAACAGGGCGATAAACGGTCGTTGGAATACGTTGAACCTGCGAGTTGTAGTTCATCGCCGGCGCGTAGCCAACGGTCGTCACTCCGGTACCAGGAGGACAAGAACCATACACCGACGGCTGATAGTTTGCCTGAACGGTGGGATATGCAGGATAGTTGGTCGTGATCACCGGGGGCGCAACGGGATAGGCTTCGTCGTTACCCCATAGCCAGTCGGTCAGCCAACAAGCCTGGGCAGCGCTAGGGTTGTTAAAGACAGTCAAGCTGCAAACAACCAACGTAAGAACGGTCTTGATCGGCGAAGCAGTCATCCGGGAAATATCCTTCCGGTTGAAAACGCATCAGGTCGTCGATCCTTCGAACCTCCAAAAGTCGGGCCTCCATAGCCTCGCATCGATAAAAAGGGACGGTGAAGAATAGATCACAGGCTTGAGTCAGAACAGAAAAAATCGCAACGATTTTCCCAACTTCGCCTGCTCACGGCGTCGCAAGTGCCAATCGGCGAAGCGACGTCGACCAGAAAAAGCGTTCCGATCAGCGAAAGATTAGCAGCCTGGTAGCACCGTCTGGCCGGATGATTGATAAATTCCGTGCGATTCGCACCAGTGATATAACCGGAAGAAGTACGCACGTATATCGCCAGGCTCTTCTTCCCAAAGCTCTTCCAGGGACTTTTCGTAAGGCGTTGTGTCGCAGGCAAAAAGCATTCTTGCGAGCTCCAATGC
Source organism: Bremerella sp. TYQ1 (assembly GCF_020150455.1). Taxonomy (NCBI): domain Bacteria; kingdom Pseudomonadati; phylum Planctomycetota; class Planctomycetia; order Pirellulales; family Pirellulaceae; genus Bremerella; species Bremerella sp. TYQ1. Next base: position 6,053,544 of record NZ_CP083740.1, on the reverse strand, counting down.
AAGCGTTTGCTTTGCTTCGGTTCGCAGTAACACAGGAATGCCGCACTCGGCATGGCACGTCACCAACAGCCGGGCCCCTTTGTGCTGGCAGCGCCAGCGTATCCATCGTTGTCGCCAGAAAGAAAGCTGCTCGAATCCGTCGATCACCAAAATCGAACTTACGTCGAGTGTGCCAATCGGAATCGGCTCACGCTTTCGCGATGCTGTCAGTCGGACACGTTGCTCGTTCAAGCCAATCTCTGCCCAATGCTTCGAAAGGCTTTCCAGCAGCGTCGACTTTCCACTTCCATGCGGCCCGACAATAGATCGCTGCGTGCCTGGATTCCGCATCGTTTGCAAAATGAAATCGAGCGTGTCGTTATCCGGAAAAATAAACGGTATCGCCCCAGGACGCGTGAATCGTGTGGAAAACGGATTACGCTGCATCATCGGCTCGTTTCCTGCTGGAAGCTTTCGCCGAAATGGCAACCGCCGGAGAAAGCTCGCCGAGACGGAATGGAACTTCTTCCATGAATTCGCGGCCTTGCTGCATGAACACACGCACACGAATCGCCCAGCGTATCTTGACGATTAGTCCCTGGTAAGACAGTGGACTGCGCGGCAAACGCGTTTGGAATTTGCGACGTTTTGTTAAGTCGGCATCGTTCCGGTCGAGCGGAAGCAAACGGCGGAAATCATGCGTGGCGAGATCCTCTTCCCCAGTTCCTTCGGTGTACCAAAGCACAGATGCCTCGATGGCTTGTACTTCTGACGGACGAATTCCGGTAATCTCGAAACTGGCGATCAGTTCTTCGTCAGGAAGGTAAACGCGACTTGGCCGGTCAAGTGTGATCTCAATTTTTGGATTCGGGCTCATCGCACCATCTCCACGTCGGCCGGATAGACGACAATCGGAAAACTGCGAGTCAGTCGCGTGGAATGCTCGGCGTTGATATGCACCAGCAGTTTCCAATGAATCGCATTGTGATCCGACTTGAAACTATGCATACACCCTTCAGGAACTTTCAACTGGTAATCGGCCTCGAACGGCAGACCGGGCTTGATCTCAAAACCTTTAGCGACTGCGACCTCTTCTTCCACCACGCGCTTGACTTCGCTGCGTACGTCGGTCCCTTGCAGGAACGTGGCGGCCTCTTCACAGATCAGCGAGATCCGCAACTGCTTCACTTTCATCTTACCTGCCTGGGTAACGAAGACGCGGTATTCCTTTCCAGGATAAAGGGGATGGTTGGATATTTCCAAACCAGTCGGCCCGACGCGCGTATGAGCGGTCACTTCCCTCAGAAACTGCGAAATCGCCGCCAATGCGATACCGATCGTCGGCAACGAAACGATTGTCAGCATCCAATCAGGTTTTCCGGCAATATGATTTCCCAACGCGGCAATAAAGAAAACGCCAGCCATGCCGCTCCAAAGCAGGCTGAAAATCAACGTCGCCAAGAGCCACCAGCCCGGCGAGACTTCAATCGGCAAGCGAAATGCCAGACGGACACCGGGACTGTTCGTTAAGTTGGCATCGTTTGGAATCGACGGATAGGTCGCTGGGGGCATCGCTTCGCGAATGAGATCTAGCGTCTTCGCTTTCTTCGCGATCGCAGCACGGCGTTCAACGGATGTGCCCATCAAGAGCAGCGTATAAATCAAACCAATCCCGCCGATGACAATAAACGAGATCAGCACGAGAAAGATGACCCATAACCCCCACGCTGGTGTGCGAGCCAAAATGACGCTTTGTCCAGGACTATCTGGATCGTACCAACAAGGGTAAATCCAGCCTGGCTCGTAGCCATCAAGCCGATTCCACGCCGCTTCTTCGGTCGAATACTCCGTCGGCGAGCGTCGCAGTGTCCAGTGCGAGTACTGACGATCAGGAAGTTCCAGTACGACAAGAGCTTCCGGTTGATAACGCGGGTAGTCATCGGTACCTGTCTGAACCACGCGTGTCTCGTGGATAGTGCATTCCCCTTCCACGTAGGCAACTTCCGGGAACATGGTCCGAATCGGCCAGGTCTCCAGAACCGTCGATGCCATGGTCATTGCCGTGAAGATGACACCAAAAAAGAAGAGCGCAGAGAAGAAAAAGGTCTCGCCAACACTGGCGACGACACGCGAAACGGTTCGGCGGGAACCGCGTTTTTTCTCCCAGATGCGAAACCAGCGAGGCATACTGTCTCTTTGGAAACCAACGAAGCGACAAGTCGAGCTGTTCTCGAGCAGGAGCAGCCGATTGGCTCGAGACCGTCCTGCGCGATACCATGCTAAATATAACTGGATTCAACACTTCGCGGCACCGACTCCCCTCAGGTTTCTCTCATGATTACTCGCCGATTCTGCTGGAATTTCCTCGGGGTAGCTGTCGCCATGGCAATTATCCCCAGCATTGCCATGTCTGGCGATTGGCCTCAAATTCTGGGCCCCAACCGAAATGGGCACGCCGAAGAGGAAAAGCTGCTGGATAAATGGCCAGAAAAAGGGCCTGACGAAATTTGGAAAAAGAATCTCGGTACTGGATACGCTGGACCTGCCGTTGCGGATGGCGTCGTCTATCTATTTCACCGGGAAAGCCGATCGGAACTTCTCGAGGCTGTCGAACTCAAAACGGGCAAGAAGATTTGGACCCGCGATATGCGAGCCTCGTATCAACCGTCCATTAACCCGGACGATGGCCCCCGCTGCGTTCCCGTGGTAACCAAAGATGCGGTGATTGTATACGGAGCCGCTGGAATCCTCCGAAGCGTAGATCGCGAAAGTGGTAAACTCCGCTGGGAAGTAGATCTGGCTGGCCACTTCGCCGCCCCGGACGGATATTTTGGTGCGGGAAGTACTCCGATTGTTTTCGACAAGTCTGTCCTCGTGAATGTCGGTGGACGCAATGGCGCCGGGATCGTCGCCGTCAGTCTGGAAGATGGTCAGTTTCAGTGGAAGTCGACCAATGACGCAGCCAGCTATTCATCTCCAGTAATGGCCAATATTGCCGATCGCCCCTACGCCGTGTTCGTGACGCGTCTGCAAACCGCCATCGTCGATCCGTTCACTGGTAACCCAATTTATGGATTCCCATTCGGCGCTCGGGGACCAACCGTCAATGCCGCAACTCCGATCGTCTCCGGCGATAAGCTTTTCGTTACCGCCAGTTATGGTGTCGGAGCCAAATTGGTACAGCTCGATAAAAATCAGTTCAAACCGATTTGGGAGAACGACGATTCTCTTTCGAGTCAGTACAACACGCCGGTGCTCGTAGGCGACTATTTATATGGGATACATGGACGGGAAGATCTCGGTACGCCGGAACTTCGCTGCGTAGAATTCGCCACAGGAAAAGTGATGTGGTCGGAAACGTTACCAGGCACGGCTCATCTGATTCACGCCGATGGAAAGATGATTGCGGTAACCAACGAAGGAACCGCGATCTTGTTTCTGCCCGATGAAAAGAAATTCAGTGAGATCAGCCGCTTCCGCGCAAGCAACGACATCGTTCGTGCGTTGCCTGCGCTGAGCGGTGGTTATTTGTTGGTTCGCGAAACGGGCACGCGGGGAGGACCGATTCGCTGTTTTCAGATTGGTAAAACTCCGTAGTCGCTGCGACAGAGCTACCAGTTTTGCGGTGAAGCAAATGGAGTACTCGTTAAACGGCAGCAGCCGTGGCACGAGCGAGTTGGCGGGTGTGACGATAGAACCCAACGCCTTCCAGCGCCGAGTAGACCTCGTCGAGGGTCTTTTCGCCGAAGTTGGAGATGCTCAACAAATCGGCTGGTGTGCAGTTCAACAGATCGCGAACGGTGAAGATGCCCTTTTCCTCAAGGCAATTCGTAGTGCGGACAGTCAATCCGATTTCCGCAGTACTCATTTCCAGCTTGGCCAACAAATCGTCGTGCTGTTGGTCCGCCGAATTTAGAGGAATTCGTGGCATGGGTTCCCTCCCTATCGCAAAAGAAAAAGTAAAAATGGTCATGGTTCATCCCTAGAACCACTAGTCACAGTCGCTCGAAACCTGGCTTCGAAAATGGGTCCTCGCCAAGGGTCTCGCGACGCGATCGCGTTTACTATACTCATTTCTTTAGAATTGAATACCAGTTTCGGAAAAATTTACTGAAACTACCTACTCGGTGCTAGCGATGACAGCACGCCCCGAGTGGCTAGCATCGATGACATAGGTTGATGGATGACCGATCACTTATTTGAAGGCCTGACAGAAAGTCAACGCGAGGCGGTTGCGCATGTCGATGGGCCAATTCTTGTGCTCGCGGGACCTGGCAGTGGTAAGACCCGCGTGGTGACGCATCGCATTGCCTACATGCTGAAAAGTGGTGTTTATTCGTCTCAGATCGTCGCATTGACGTTCACGAATAAAGCGGCCGAAGAGATGCGTTCGCGCGTCGAACGCCTCGCCCCGGAAAGCACCGTTTGGGTCAGCACGTTCCATCGCTTTTGCGCTCGGTTGCTACGCGCTTATTCCAACCTAGTCGGACTCGAACCAAACTACACCATTTACGACACATCCGACTCGCTACAGATCTTGAAGCGAGCCATGCAGACCGAGGAAATCTCGACGTCGCACGCCACGCCGGAGAAAGTTTCGCGCGCGATCAGTTGGGCGAAGAACAACATGGTTCTTCCCGAGCGTTATGAGGCCAATTCCTCGAACGCAATCAGTTCGATCGTGCGGGACGTCTATCCCGAATACCAACGTCAGCTCCGCGCTGCGAACGCAGTTGACTTTGACGACATGCTGATGCTCGTCGCCCAGATGCTGCAAGAGAATCCTGATCTTCGGGCCGCGCTCGACGAACGATTCCGCTACATCCTTGTCGATGAATATCAGGACACCAACCTGGTTCAGTATCTCTTGGTGCGTTCGTTGTCGCAGCAGCACCCGAACTTGGGTGTTACTGGCGATCCTGACCAATCGATCTATGGCTGGCGGGGAGCCAATCTAAATAACATTCTTGATTTCGAGAAAGACTTCGAGCACGTCAAAGTGGTGCGGTTGGAACAGAACTTCCGCAGCACGCCGAACATCCTTTCGGTCGCCGATCACTTGATCGAACACAACAAGCGGCGAAAGAAGAAATCGCTGTTTACCGATCGCGAGTCTGGTCAGCCGGTCCGACTTTTGACCTACGTTACCAGTCACGAAGAAGCCCAAGCCATCGCGACTCGGATCGCGGCCCAAGTCGCCCAAGGCAAACGACGACCACGTGACTTTGCCCTGTTTTATCGAGTCAACGCACTCTCCAGAGCTTACGAAGAAGCTTTGCGACAACAGGGCATTCCATACATGATTGTCAGCGGTGTCGAGTTTTATCAGCGGAAGGAGATTAAGGATGTCCTGGCCTATGCCATGCTGCTGAACAACCCTCGCGACGACGTTGCCTTTACACGAATCGTCAACACTCCGACGCGTGGCATCGGCAAGACAACGATCCTTAAACTTCAAGTACACGCACTCGATAATGGTATCTCGATGATGGATGCCGCACGCGAGGCTGGCGTCATCGATACGCTCAACAAACGTGCCGCTGTTGCCGTCGCAAAGTTTGTCTCGCTGTTCGATCGGCTGTCGCTGAAGATCAACGAACCTGTCGAAGAAATTCTCGGGGCCATTCTCAGCGAAACCGGCTACCGTGCTCAGTTTGAAAACTCGGACGACGAAGATGACGTTTCCCGACTGGAGAACATCGACGAACTCCTTTCTTCGGCCCGCGAGTTTGACTTCCAGCATCCCGAGGATGGCACGCTTGAGCAGTACCTGGAAGACAAAGCACTCGTCAATGAAACGGATGAATTCGATACGGCACTTGATCGCGTCACGCTAATGACGCTTCACGCTGCGAAAGGGCTCGAGTTTCCGCATGTGTTCATCGTGGCCATCGAAGAAGGACTTCTTCCGCACGAACGTTCGAAGGACTCGGATGCTCAGTTGGAAGAGGAGCGACGGTTATTGTTCGTGGGGATTACCAGGGCCCAGGAAGAACTAGAACTCAGCACTGCCAACCAACGCGATTTCCGCGGCCGTCGAATGATGACGGTGCCAAGTAAGTTCCTCTTCGAGCTTCCACGCGATGAAATGGACTTTCAGGCAGCACTGGGGAGGCAGGCCCCACCCGCGGACGATTGGGAAGACATTCACGATATTCCGCCGGACGAGTTCGATCAGGTTGGCGAATCGGGCGATTTTTCTGAAGACTCGCCAAGTAATTCTCTCCCCGCGTCGTCTAAAATGCTGATGACCGCAGCCGATATGGTGAAGGGACCGAATTCGGCGAAACCTAAGTCCGATCCGGATCAATTTCATCAATCCATGGCGGTCCTGCATCCGACATACGGATTGGGCAAGATCATTGCCATGAGCGGCGAAGGGGCGAAACGAACGGCTACCGTTCAGTTCGTCACCGGCGAACAAAAGAAGTTCGTCCTCGCCTTTTCCGAACTTCGACCTGCCTCTAAGAACTGAGCTTATTGCATGAGTAATCGATACATCAAAGTCGCGCAGCTGAAAACGGTCGAGACCTTTCGGGATCGGCTTGCGGAACTTGGGCTGAGCTTACCTTGCGATGATTCGATTCTGACGCGTGAGCAACATTCGCCAATGGGCGAAACCATCGATGCCGGTGGGTTCAAAATTGGCAATCGTTGGTGTATTCATCCGATGGAAGGATGGGACGCCAACACCGATGGATCCCCCACCGAGTTTACCATTCGACGCTGGGAAAACTTCGGCCGCAGCGGTGCGAAGCTGATTTGGGGTGGCGAAGCAGCAGCTGTTCAAGAAGATGGCCGCGCGAATCCTAATCAGACGTTGGGTACGGAGTCGAATCGCTTTGGACTCGAGAAACTTTACGATGCGCTGATCAACACTCATCGCGCTGAAATTGGCGATTCGTCAGATTTGATGGTGGGCTTGCAGCTAACGCACTCTGGTCGCTTCAGCCGTCCCAATCAAAAGCACATCGCCGAGCCACGTATCGCTTACCATCATCCGATACTGGACGCCAAAGTCGGGATCGATCCCGACGACGATCGCGCCGTTTGGACCGATGACGAGATCCATGAACTGATCGAAAACTACGTTCAATCGGCCAAGATCGCCCAGCAACTTGGTTTCCACTTTGTCGACGTGAAGTGTTGCCACGGCTATCTACTGCATGAATTCTTGAGTGCTCGCTCTCGCCCTGGGCAGTTCGGCGGCGACTTCGAGGGCCGCTCGCGACTTCTGCTGACCATCATTCGTCGCATTAAACAGGAATGCCCGGGCCTGATGATTGGCGTTCGGATGAGCGTTTTTGACATGGTACCATTCCACGCAGGCCTGGAAGCAGGCGAGCCGGTTCCGTTCGATGAACTACTTCCTTATCAATACGGTTTTGGCGTGAGTGCCGAAAACCCGTTGGAAATGGACCTCGACGAACCGATTCGATTAATTCGCCTGCTGCATCAGGAAGGCGTGTTCTCCGTGAACCTTTCGGCCGGCAGCCCTTATTACAATCCGCACATTCAACGCCCTGCGATCTTCCCACCGAGCGATGGCTATCCGCCGCCGGAAGATCCGTTGGTGGGCGTTGTTCGCCAAATTGAAGCAGTTCGCGATTGCAAAAAAGCGGTTCCTGAAATGCTGCTTGTCGGAACCGGCTATACCTACCTGCAGGAATACATTCCGCATGTTGCCCAAGCGGTTGTTCGCGAAGGTTGGGTCGACAGCGTTGGCTTAGGCCGCATGGTGCTCTCGCTGCCGGAGCTTCCTCAAGTAACGCTGGAAGAAGGACAGATGCCACGCAAAAAGATCTGCCGAACGTTCAGCGACTGCACATCAGCCCCTCGAAATGGGATTGTTTCCGGCTGTTATCCGCTCGATCCATACTACAAAAAGCTTCCCGAGGCCAAGCAGCTTAAGGAAGTTAAAGCGGCAGCGACTCGATAGTTTCGGTTAAAAGCGACCGAAATTACTCTGCGGATCGGTCGAGCGTTCCAGTGACATCACTGGTCAGATCAACTTTTCCGAATCTTTCCTCGGCTGAAATAGTGTTGCGAGTAACGCGCACGACTATACTCAACGGTAGTCGTTGATTCGTTTACTCAGGGGGAAGCAAGTACGTCACCAGAATTCGCTGCGGAATCACCTCTTTCGAGGCTCCAGCAGGCGATTCTCGTACGTGCTTGAGTAATATCTATCGAGCCATGCGTGCCTATCTGACCGTTCAGGAAGGTCCTGCCCAAGGGGAAATTGTCACCGCCGAACAAGGCCTCATGCTGCGAGTCGGTCGTCAAGCGAATGCTGATTTGACGATTGCTGACGATCGCGCATTGTCAGGCCTGCACTTTGCCCTGCTTTGCGATAACTCGAATTGCCGCATTCGAGATCTGAACAGCCGAAACGGCACATTCGTCAACGGCATTCGAGTTAATCTGGTCGAACTTCACGATCGTGACATTATCCGGGCCGGAAACTCCGAGTTTCAGGTCCGCTTCGATGGCGAAATCAACACAACCGTTGTCGATCCGTTGATGTATCCCGAGATGCAAAAACTTCGCCAACGAGACGCAGCGAATGGTGCCACGGCAATGCCATTCGCTTCAGCTCAACCGGTTGACCCTCGGGCTATCGAATCGACGGGCGATATCGGCAGCAATCTCGAAGAACTCGCACGGCGACTTAACGCAGACCAAGAGGCATCGTCCGCGACAACAAGTGAAACGATCGACGCCACGCGTTCCGATTCAGTACGTATCCATCGTTTGAACGTGACGTTTGAAGACGCTTCCGGCAAACGCCACATTTGGTTGAGCCCTGGGCAGACAGTGATTGTCGGTCGAAATCAGATGGCTGACGTAACCGTCGTGGGTGATGGTTCGATTTCCGGTATCCACTTTGGACTCGATTGCGAAAGCAAACGCTGTCGCTTGCGTGACCTTCAAAGTCAGAACGGCACGCGATTGAATGACCTGCAAGTTCCCTACGCTACCATTTACACCGGCGACACATTTATTGCCGGCCAAACGACATTTCATGTTTCGATCGATGGTGGCACCGACGCGCCGGATGCGACACTTCGCACTTGGGTCTTCGAGGATCTCGTGCGTCGAAAATTTGCGACGTTTCATGCCCAAGCAGTCGGTACAGATCATCACCTGGTCGACTCTGTCGGTACCGAACCAATACCAATTGAATTCTTACGCCGTCTAGCTCGCCATCGCGATCTTGGCGTCGTGCTAAATACCGACGGCATAGACGCCAAACCATGGCAAGCCGCAGCGGACCACGCGTTTACTGACTCGGATTCAAATGTTCAGGTTTTGCACATCGCCGATGTCGAAAACGTGATCGCCGAGATCCGTGACGCGTGGGACAAAAACCACGCCACTTTTCTCTTTTTGAAAGAAGGTCAGCAAGACGCCCTCGCGAAACAGCCTGAGGCGATCGCCTGGTACCAGGAACAAACGCCGGCAACTGCCGCCAATGGTTTGAAAGTTACGGACTGGGTGCATTGGCTATGCGACTACAGCGATCAAATTACTAAGCGGCTGCCGGAGATCGAAGCGATTTTGATCTCTCACCCTGATCCCAAGCGATGGCGGATTCTGTGCGAAACCAATTTCATCAGCCAACTGAATCGTCTCGGCTATTTGCCATCGAAACCGTCCGTGCCGGACGATGCGGCAAATTAATCGGAATCTACTTTTTTCCTTCGGCCCGGCGTTTCCGGAAGAACTCTGTCAGTATCTGGCCGCAGCGATCCTGCAAGATTCCGCCCACCACCTCGCAGCGATGATTCAGGCGAGAATCTCCTAGCATTTGATACAACGACTGAACGGCTCCGGCCTTGGGATCGTTGGCACCATAAACGACGACCGGAATTCTGGCCTGAAGGATTGCTCCCGCACACATCGGACATGGCTCGAGCGTGACGTATAAGATGCAGTCTTCCAGTCGCCATCCGCCAACCGCTTCGGCAGCTTGAGTGATCGCAATCATTTCCGCATGAGCAGTGGGATCGCGTAGCATCTCACGTTGGTTGTGAGCGGCCGCGATGATACTACCCTCGCGCACAATCACCGCGCCGACAGGCACCTCCTCAATTCGTGCGGCCTGTTCCGCTTGCTGCAGGGCCATCTGCATGAACATCTGATGCAGTTGAGGCAGGTCGAATTGCCCTTGGATATCAGAATCGATCACTCGCTCGCTTTCCGAGAAACAAAAAAGGCATCCTTCCACAATAGGAAGGATGCCCTTGAATGTACTTGAGTTTGGCGAGATCGTCACGACCTTACGGCAGATCATCTTCGCTGAGCGACTTCTGCTGCCAATTGCCGGACGTCGTGTTCCCATTGCCAAAGTATGGCGAAGCACCACCTTTGAGACGAGAATCGCGCCCGTCACTGGTCAGAATGCGTCCGTAGACATTGGAATCCATGTCGGTCTGAACGACTTTGACGGAGCCATCCACAAACGAAGTCAACACGGTGTCGCCGTGATAGCTGGATGGCAGAAAGTTGCCCCCCAGCGGCGTGCTGAGTTCGCCCAGCGAAATAGGACCACCAGCGGTGGCAAATGCATCATTCCAAAGAAGTGCTGCGTCATCTTCGCTGATTTCTTCATTCCACTTCACACCGGCACCAGCAGTACCAAACGCAGGAATACGAACTCGTTCGCTCAGCAACAGCGTGTTCGACATACCATCTTTGAACTTCGAGCTAGTGATTTTGACTTCGTCTTGCCCCCACAGGTTGCTGTAGTCACTCCAGGCACCGTTTTCAGGAAGATCGAGAGGATCGGAAGTGTCGGCCAGGTTGTTCGAGAAACCGCCATTGGGATAGTAGCTGACTGGATTCGTTTCGGCGGGATCGAGAGGATCGCTAGGACAAACCAACGTCTGAATGATAATGCCATCGAGGACGACTGGATCGTAAGCAACGATCGAATTCGATGGATCACCAGCAATGTACGATTCCGCCAAGTCTTGGCGATCGATTTCGCTCAGCAACGGAACCACCCAACCGACGATTTCGTACGCTTGGTAGCTGCCTTTAGCACCCGACGTATTCGCAACGGCTTTCGACCACGAACGATGCGGAGGCATTTCGTTACGGGGATGCGAATTCATCTTCGTCTGCACAGCTATGCCGAGCTGCTTCATGTTGTTCATGCAGTCCGCGCGTCGGGCTGCTTCTCGCGCCATATTGACCGCTGGGAGCAGAAGCCCTGCCAAAATTCCAATAATGGCGATCACGACTAGCAATTCCACCAGTGTGAAGCCGTGTCGGCGGTTGATCATGTCCGGAAATCCTTAATGCGTGAGAAGTCACTGACGAGCGTTATTTTCAGGTGCATGGCCAGCCCTAAGTATCACCCATTCCTGTGCAAATGTCGAGTACTTTGTCAACGGAGGGGGCGCGACGCAAACTGGCTCTAGGTAACGGTTTTACAGGATTCATCAACCATTTCGGATTCGCAGGCTGCGGAAAGTTTTTTGCAAAGGCTCCCTTTTCCACACCGACACTCTATTTCTAGATGCATCCCGGCGCGGGATCTTGTTGGTGGTCTTTGACTTAGGTACGACCGTGAATCCCGAGAAGAATATCTGGCTCGATCTGCTCGAACGTTGGCCTAAAGATGTACCTCACAAAGGGGTCATCATGACCGAGCTCAACGAGTCAATTCCTTTCGTGGGCTTCGCTTACGACGACAACATGGTGGTCGTCCAGCGGCAAACGCCTGATGCCATCGGGGCTCGCCAGGTCATTATCCCTTTTACATCAATCAGCTACCTCAAAATTACGGCCATCGTTCTTCCTAAGTCCTTTGCAGACTTCGGGTTTAAGGGATCGATGCCGAAAGTCTGATGAAGTCTATCTTCCTCGATTACAACGCGACGACTCCGATCGCTCCGAGCGTTCAGGAAGCGATGTTACCCTTTATGGCAGAGTACTTTGCGTCGCCTGATGCCATGTATGCGCGAAGTCGGGCTATTGATGAGGCCTTGGAAGATGCTCGCGGTCAGGTGGCTCACCTGCTTGGCGTAACCTCTGATGAGATCGTGTTTTGCGCCACGGGTACAGAAAGCTGCAACTTGGCTATTCAAGGGGCAGTCAGTGAATATCTGGCTCAAAGAGAGCGTTGCCACATCATTGTTTCGGCCATTGAACATGCTGCGGTCATGCAAACCGTAACTCATTGCGTACGACTGGGTTGCGATGCGACGACTGTTCCCGTTGACGAGAACGGGCAAGTGATGCTCGACGCGTTTGCGGCTGCCATTCGTCCAGATACGAAACTAGTCTCAATCATGCTTGCCAACGATGAGACAGGCGTGCTGCAGCCGGTCCAGGAATTGGCCGAAATATGCAAGGATAAAGGGATCCTATTTCATACGGATGCTTGCCAGGCCGCCGGAAAGATTCACATTAGCCCTCAGCAGCTGGGGGTCGATTTGCTAAGCATATCGGCGCATAAATTCTATGGGCCGAAAGGGGCAGCAGCTCTTTATGTAAAGAACGGCACCTCAATCCAGCCTTTGATTCACGGTAGTGGTGCGGAACATTCCTTGCGAGGTGGTGCTGAAAATGTCATGGCTTGGGTCGGCATGGGCAAAGCTGCGAACCTGGTCGGACGAAGCATTGATGCTGCGGCGGAGAAACTAACACTACTTACGCGGCAGTTTTCGCGAAGATTAATGGAGGCGATTCCGGAACCGATTGTCATTCATGGTTCACGTGCCGAGCGACTTCCTAACACTCTTTGCGTTAACTTCCCCTTTGTTTCCGGACAAAAGCTGCTTCAGCGCGTTCCAGAGATATGTGCCTTTACTTCGTGCGGCGATAGTGTCGGTGGTGGAAACGCTTCCGTTGTGCTCGCGGCGATGGGGGCTTCCGACAAGGAAAAGGAAGGAACCATTCGGCTAAGCTTGGGCTGGTACACTTCTGAAGAAGAAGTCGATCAGGCCGCCGACTTGTTGATTCATGCATGGGAATCATTGCGGCAATAAACGCGCTAATCATCGTCCCATTTAATGATTGACGCGTGTACACTTCTGCAATACTCTTTCAATACTACTCGTAAACTACCTTACAATAAGTCAGCAATCGTTCTGCATCTTCTGCTGACTCGATCAACACAGCGGCTAAGGTGGTTCTCCCTGCCCTTCCCCTCACCCCTTTCTTTGCATTTTGCCCCAAATCAATCTTTACGGGATAAGCCGTAAAGAAATCGGTCATCGTTGATCGAAGAACGATTGATGAGGTTGCCACTTATGTGGGGCTGAGTCAGATGGGGTCCGCCCTAATGACGTACTTAAGCTTGGCACTCCAACTTTTCACGATTTGGGATTCCCCCCAATTTCGATGGATGCCTGCGTGTGCGTTCCGGTAGCGTTCCTGTTAGCGCAAGTATTTTCCGCTAATTTAGAGAGCACTCCCAAGATCACCCCGTTTGACGCGAATCCTCTTCCGGGCAAACAAGCAAGGAAGACGAGGCCCCTTCGCCTGCCAGTAACGAAATGAGGCTTCCAAAATGATTGTCAAAGCACAAGGTTTCCAGATCGATACCGACTCCATTTGCTTCTCGCTGATGTACCGCTGTATGCAGTGCAACAGCATCGTCAATGGATCGAAAGATAACGACGGCTGCATCACTTGCGAAAAGTGCCACAGCCAACTCGAAGATGACGACGAAGTCGCCTATCGCCTCGATGGGGATGACTAGTCTCGCGAAATAGCCGGAACAAGTAACAACGCCATGTTGTTCTGATCCAAATGGGCAGGGCAGCTTCGATCGTTAGTGGGCAGCCTCTCGGGGAACGATCGAAGCCGTCCTCTCGTTGTGGAACGCGAGAAGTCTAACCCACCGATCTTCAATCATCTATCGATATCCCGCGATCAACCAGGCGGAGATTTTCTGTCTCCCTCTTTCACCCAACTGTCCTGTCGAAACATGTCGGTTGCGGCCCAGGCTATTTCTCTTGCGATCTGCTTTCTCGCACTTGGTCGGTGAGCTTTGCATTGAGGCCGCAATGTTCAGGCGAGCGATGCGTTTGCCCGAATCGTCGGCCGACGTAATTCCAATGACCGACTACCGAACTTCACTCGGTCGATTTCTTTGACGCGACTCCCGCGCCCTCTACCATGCCTCACATGACGGATGCCTAATACCATCATTTACGTAACGGCGTCTACTTATCCTGCGAACACATAACATCATTTCTTGATAGGTCGCAACCACACTACTTTGTCTCTTCATGCATGGATGGAATAACAATGCATCCATCTATTGCTCGTTACCATTTCCACCCCATAAGGAACGACTTGATGAATGTAAGTGCAGGCGGAATCACAAACCAACGGTCTCTTCTACGATCACGCAGCAGCGTAACGTTGTTGCTCAGCTGCATGGCGGTGCTGCTGGCGAGTGGCTGGTGTAGCGAAGCGTTTGCCCAATCTGGCACGCCAACTTCTGAAACCACTTTCACCGACCCCCGTTATCTTCTTGACCCTCAGCCGATGAATGACTTCAACATTCGAACGACGGCAACGACAGCCAACCTGGAAGTCCAACTCCAGCAATACTTCGAGCAATGGAGTGGTAACCTACATGGGTACGCTGTTTACAATCGATATGTGACGTTTACGGTCGAAGGGATAGGTTCCTACTCTGTTCCTACCAACGTGCAAGGCAGAGCTTCGCTGTACCTCACCAATCTTCCACTTAACGTGACTGAGTGGGACTGTTCCGTCATCTTCCCTGGAGGTGGTGCGCCTTACAACGGCGTGGTACTCGATGGTTGCTCGGCAACGTTTCAGCTTACGCGGAGCGACCCGTTTTAGCAGTTGATGCTTTTAGCCACATCACCGAGTTTCCTAGTTATCAAGCATATCAATGCTCATGGGTACTAACGAATAAGCGTCCTTCCCCAGGACTTAGCGTTAGTACCCATTTGCTGCATTGAATAGCACGCGCTAAGCTTGTGCTTCTGCCGAGGCGGAATCGGGTGAATCGCCGCTGCTGAAGTTGAACGACTGCATGCTCAGGCCGTCGATTCTTCCGGCCAAGAGATCGGCCAAAGGTTTGGTCATCTCGAACTTGGCAAACAAGATCTTCATTACCGCGGTCATTGGAACGGCCAGGAACATGCCGATCATGCCCCAGACAAGCGACCAGAACATCAACGCCAACAGAATCGCAATCGGGTGAACGTCGAACGAATCGCCCATCATGCGTGGTTCGATAACGTTGCCGCTGATGATCTGCACGGCCGAAGAGAGCGAAATGACCAGGACCATTTTCCAAAGTGCCATTTCCGGATCGAGCAAGATCAGCGGCAACGGCAACAAGCAAGCGAAAATCGGTCCGATGTTTGGAATGAAGTTAAACAGGAACGCCAGCAGGGCAAAGACGGCCGCCAACGGAATTCCGAACAGCCAAAGTACGAACCCGAACGCGAGGCCTGTGAAAAACGAGATCAACGATTTCGTCAAAATGTACTCGCGGATTTTCTGATCGATCTCTTTCCAGGTATCCTCCGGCAACGTGGCATCGGAACTTCCTAGTAGCAAAAAGAACAGAAAGATGACGACCATCGTTCCTGTCTGCAGCAAGTACCACGTCCAGCCAACCATATGCTGAAGTGCGGCTGTCGAAAAGTTGTGGATAAACTCCGAAAACCCGTCCTTTTGAGACGTTTGTTGTTCGAGGCTGCCCGCTTCTTGCACCGCCGCTCCTTCGACATCTGGCTCGGAACCATTCTGGGCCGTATCGGTCGAACTGTTGGACCACGACGTGATGCTTTGCATGGCCAACTCGGGCTTCATCACAAACTCAGGTATCCAGGCCTGCCAGGCCTTGGCACCTTCGACATACTTCTTTCCATCTTCACGAAGCTGTGCGACGGAGACCCAGATAATGCTCCACAACACAAAGACCAGGGCGAAGCCGATCATCGAAGCGATCAACACGGCAACGAGCCGCGTGGTGGAAAGGCGATCTTGAATTCCGGAAAGGACCGGGGTCAGTCCGCTGACGATAAAGATCGCCATGACGAAGGGAATCAAAACGGACTGCAGCCAGTAAAGCGTCCACAACGCAAGCACCCCAACCCCAATGGCCAGGCATATGGTTTGTCGCCGTATGTCTGTTTCAATGACATCAAATCGAGACATGAGATGCTTTCTTAGGGGGAGTTTTCAGTTTTCGGTGTTCAGTTTTCAGTAAGAGGGGAGCTTCCGCTCCCATAGATAAGTCCCCTCGCCCCTTGGGGAGAGGGTTAGGGTGAGGGGGCGACACTACGGAAAACGCAAACATCATAATGGAACGGCAGTTCCTTCCTGCTGAAAACAGAAATTCGAAAACGGAACTCTCTTTGTTTATTCCAAATCTTCTTTGTCGACCAATGGTTCGAACAATAGAACGGTTATCAGAAACAGGATCCATCCCAAAATCATGATCGAACCGCCGATAGGGACGATCATCGTGAATTGAGTCATGCCGAGGGCGGAGATCAAATAGAGCGTTCCACTGAAAAGCTTCACACCGACGACCATGGCCAATGCGGCGATTAAGCCGATGACTTGACCTCTGGCGGAAACGGCCATGGTGAGCCCCAGCCCGATCATCGCGAGTCCGTGGTACATGTGGTACTTCACCCCGGTCTCGTACTGCGAAAGCCGCTTAGCCGCTTCCGCGTTGGGGGCCGGATCGGAAAGCTCTCCTTCGGCAGGCTCGCCACTGGACGTTGCTTCCACGATCATGTCACGAACCATATGCTCCATCGCTCCCGCCACGACCGCGGTAAGGGCAAACAGAACGCCTAGAAACAAGACAAATTTGGACATTGTTAGTTTTCAGTTTTCAGTGTTCGGTTTTCAGTAAGAGATTGTGCCAGACTGGTTAGCATACGGGAAATCGTTTTAGCTCTGACACGAATCTTGTTTGGTCTTTGTGAGAGATCACCCCCACACGTGCGGCAATGTAACATTGGGTTCTCAACTCAGCAGCCGAGCCTTGGGCGATCTTCAGGAAGCGGATGAAGTCTTTCCCGCCCCGTTCGGAACCTTCGGCAATGTTGCTGGCCACGGACACAGCCGACTTCTGCATTTGATCTCGGAGTGCGAAGTCGCGACAGGCCTGTAATGACGCATAGATCTCGACAGCTAGTTTGCAGGATCGTTTCCAAACTTCAAGGTCTTCAAACGACTGGTAAGCCAATTCGTCTTTCCTCCCTCTTACTGAAAACGGAACACTGAAAACTGAACACTTCGATCGGCACGTCAACTTCCAAGGCCAGCACGGAGCAAACCCCATTGTATTCCAACCCCCGAGCAGCGCGCAAAAAATACCGCCGTGGAAGTCCGAAGACATTCCACGGCGGCAGGAGGTCATAGCTTGATTGCCGACTGTGGCGTTAGTTGGTGAAGCCGAGTTTGGCTTCTTCTTCCTCTTGGATGATGATTCGAGGAGTCACCATCATCATGAGGCTTTGGGTTTCGCGGCCGATACCCACATTACGGAACAGTCGGTTGATGTACGGCAGCTTACTGAAGACCGGAATACCGCGTTCGCGACGTTCTTCGCTCAGACGCTTAATACCACCCAAGAGCACCGTACCGCCGTCCGGCACACTCACCGTCGTGCTCACTGTCACGAAGGAGAACTGCGGCAGCTGAATCGTGGTACCGGAAGTGGTTTCTTCCTCTTCATCTTCGGTCGAACCGCCATCCGGAGCGTCAGGATCGGTCACCGTCGAGTCGGTACGACTGCTGGTCGTTCCTTCAAAGGTGAACTCTTCGACGTTTCCGATACGGCTGAAGAATGGTACCAGCGTCAGGCGGACAAAGCGACGGTCTGGCGAGACAACCGCTTGAACGCTGAGCGAAGTACCTTCGTTGAGAACCACAATGACCGGCTGCTGTGCGGCGGCAAAGTCACCCACGACAGGGACCACGCTCGTGACGAACGGGGTTTGCGTGGTATCCGACACGAATGCCGTTTGACCGTTGAACAGCGTAACCTTAGGAGCTTGCATCACGTTCGATCGCAAGTCACCCTGGGCGGCCTGCATCACGAAGTAAGCTTCGATGTCCGACAGCATGGCGAAGCCAAACTGAGCACCTGCCGGTTGGATAAGACCACCGACCGCAGGAACCGTGTTAGCAAACATCTGCTGTGTGAACTGAAGGTCCAAGTCTTCCGTGAACACAGGGCCGTTCACAGGATCGTACTCGTTCAAACCGACCGTCACACTAGGGCTACCGGTTGGGCTTGGGCCGTCCGAGTTATCGTTGAGCTCGAAGTCGAAGTCGACACCGATACGCTCGAAGAAGTTGTCGGTCAGCGTGATGAAGCGAACTTCGATGGTGACCTGAAGGTCTTGCAGACGTCGCAGCTGAGCCAAGAGGTCGGCGAGTCGGTCGTGCACTTCCTGAGTCTGGCTGACAACCAGGCTAAGGTTCGTAGCGAATGGAGCGACCGAACCAGGACCCCCCAGTTCTTCCCACGATTCTGGTTCCACCGTCGTTGTGATCAGTTCGATCAGCGAGTCGAAGTCAGGCTGAACGCCACCACCGAAGCCACCGGCTCCGCCGACACCGCCACCAGGACCGAAGCCCATGTTGCCTTGAGCTTGACCGCTGACAGGAGGACCACCGCCGGACAAGCCAGGGATGAATCCGTTAGGAACCTGAGCCAAAGCACTCGAGCTGCTGAGGTCTTCCCCTTGAGCGAACAGCGACATCGGGTTGGTTCCGCCCATGGTACCTGCTGGCGAACCGGCAAGACCTTGGCTTTCGTAGGCAGCCTTAATGGCACCTGGCAAACCCATGTTGTAGCTCGGAACAAAGTTCGGAATCGGCAGCACCAAGTCAGCGACGTTGTAAACCTTCTGGTAAACGTTGCGGCTGCGGAACGATTCGCTGGTGATGACCAGGGCTTCGTCGCGAATCACATAGCTGAGCCGCAGTGGCTGCAGAATGTGATTCAAAGCACTGTCCAAGCGAACCGCTTGCTGCATGTTAATGGTGATTTCGGTGTCGTAAGTCACCCCTTCTGCCTGCAGGCCGCGTGGATCAAGCATCACGTTGATACCGACCATGCTGCCGAGGGTTTCCATGACGCTTTGCAGCGACTGCTTGTTGAACTTGACGTCGACTTTGGTCTTGAGAGCCTTGCGAATCTCGACTTCGTCTTCCGAGATCTGCGAGTTCTCTGCCAACCAGCGACGACGACGTTCGGTCATGTCAGCCCATTCTTTGGCGTCACCGAACCGGATTGGGTTCGAGTCGTTGAACGGGATGGCCGAGTTTTCGACATCTTGCAGCGTTGCCCAGACGGCTTCTTCCTTCTGGTCCTGCAACGCAAGGTTCTGATAGGTGCGGCGAGCGAACTTCGATTTCCAGATCAGCGTTTGGACGACCGGGTTTTCCGGATCCATTTCGCGGGCCTGGCGAGCGAGCACTTCCGCTTCTTGCCATCGCTGTTGGTCCATCAGTTCGTTGAACTGCTCGACCATTTCAGCCAACTTGTTGTCGACTTCCAGCTTGTAATCGCGTTCGTCTTTGATCTCTTTCTTCAGAGCGGCATTTCGCTCGTCGAGTTCGATCTGCGACTTGTTCATGTCGATGTAGGTTTCCAGCGATTCGATGCTACGATCGACGCGGGAGAGAAGCTGCTTCTTACCGACGGCGTCGATGGCCGACTCGTCAACCGTCTTGCGAACGGTCTTCAGCTTGTCCAAAGCACCCTTCGGATCGACTTCTCGCATGGCATCGGCTTGCGACTGTCCGCGAGTCACTTCCGCGATCATCTGACGCAGAAGGACCTGCTGACGAGCGTCGATTTCCGCCAGTGGCGAAGGATTGCTCGTTTGAGCGACACCGCTGGTCACAGGATTGGTTTGGTACTGCAGGAAGTCTTGCAGACGCTGGCGAGCACCTGGTTCGAGTTGGTTTTCGTACTTCCAAGCTTCCTCGAACAACTTGCGAGCCTTCATTTTGTCACCAGCAGCCAAGGCTTGTTCGCCTTCCTGCAAGTAACGCATGCCGGCTTGACCGGTCGCACCCTGCTGAGCCGAAGCTGGCATGTTGCGGGTATCGTCGTTCTGAGGATTGTAGAGACCTTGAGCGACTGGGAATCCAGCACCACCTTGGCTCTGCGTTCCGCTGGCATGACGAACTGGGCTGGAAGCCTTGGCTCGTTGAATTTCCAGCATCAACAGGTCAGGGCGAAGGTCGCCTTGTTGGTAGCTTCCGTTGCCGAGCGTGCTGGCTTGCTTGGTGAACGCTTCGGCAGTGCCGATGTCGCCACGATCCAAAGCTGCTTTCGCTTGCACGAGGATGGCTTGTTCTTTCGCACGGGCGTTTCCTGCAATGTTGTCAGGAACCTGCGGCGAGGCCTGCTGACCGCCCGACTGACCGCTACGACGACGAGTGATCTCCGTCATCAATCGGTCAGGCGTCACGCGTGCACGCTGGAAGTCGAGGTTCATCGACTGCACCTGGCGAGTCATTTGCTCGGCCAGATCGTATTGGCCGTAAAGCATCAGGCCTTCGGCTTGTTGCAGCAGAACTTCACCAAACTGATAGGCCGACTGAGGACCAACCGGCGAAGCGGAAACCTGATTGACTTTGCGGATCAAGTAGTCAACATTCTCAGGCGAATCTTGGTGAGCCGGATAAACCAGACCCAAGCCATTCACCTGGCGAACGAGCTTCTCGGAGAGTGCCACATTCCCGCGAGCCAGTTCGAGGCGAGCCTGAAGCAGCATTCGGCGAGCCGTTTCGGCGTTGCCTTGGGCGCCGCTGGCAGCCATGTAAGGATTTGCCGTCGTCGATGGTTCCGGCGTTTCGCTCACGCTTGGCAAGCGAGTTGGCGTGGTGGCCTGCGGTGCGGCAGCGACATCGCCACCGAGCATTGCCCCTTGAACGCCCGCTTGTTCCAGATCGCGGCGGAAAGCCATCACCGAGTAACCGGCCGACTGAAAGTTAGGACCGGCTTTGGCGGCTTGTTGATAGTAGTTCAACGCCGACATCGTCTGGCCGCTTTCCAGGGCTGCTTTGCCCCGAGCCAGAGCTTCAGCAGCCATTTGCTGCTGCATGTCAGGTGACTGACCGAGCAACTTCTGGCCGACGTAGTCGGGATTGCTTTTGGCACCCTGCAGATCGGCAAGATCCTGGGCAGCCTTTTCAGGCGTGTCGCGGAACTTGCTGAAGGCGGGATCGCCAGGAGCATTGAATGACTTGGCTTGCTCGATCAGCGAGCCAGCACGTTGGTAGTCTCCAGCACGCATCGCGGCGCGAGCGTTCCGAAGCACCTCTTCCTGCTTTTGCTGATCGTACAGCGAACCCTGCTGTTGACCGGTCGCCGTCATGGTCGTGACGAGCTCAATCTCGGTCAACGGGTTAGCGACGACCCCTTTTCCAGTGCTGAAGCACAGCACGGCAATGAGACCGGCTGTAAGCACACGCGTGGCCAAATTCAACGCGACTCTCCTTGTCTGAACTTGTGGCAGCCTGCGATCCATGTGTTTTGGGATCGTCCGAGAATGATTCATGGTGTTCCTATCCTTCCCCCACGCCGACACGTTTCTGACAAGGGAACATCCACCAACGGTCCCAAACGGGTCCTTTGGCAGTGTCCACGCGTCGCGCGCACTGGTGAATCTGCATCCTTGCATTTCTAGGTGAGGCGGTTAAATACCGGTTCCAAAAATATGGGTCAATACCGGTTTGTGGTATTGCCCAACTATTTTCTGAAAACTGATCGGTCGCGCTGCTAGCACAGGTTTTCTCCTAGGCTCATGGCGCAAAATCGCCGGCGAGTACGGTACTGGGAACCGAGAAATGGCTCAATAGATATTTGGGACGGTTTCGTAAGAAAAAAGGGCGTTCCGAAGAACGCCCTTTTCATTCAATGATCTTTACCAGAGGAAGCAACGTGGCTATTCGCCTCGTCCGCGGCCACGGCGGCCACGACCTTCGCCGCCGCCATACTCTTCGTAGCCACCTTCCATCATGAGTTCGTCCGGAGATCGACCGCCACGCGGCTTTTTGACTTCCGGTTTCGAGAAGTTGAACTTAGCGAACTTCTTCACTTCGTCGATTTCCGACTTGATGTGAATGTTCCCCGCGTCGTCGAGCACCAAGATTTCGCCAGGCACTTTCAGCTTCTCGTTTTCTTCAGTGGTAAATCGACCCACGGTGTCTTGGCCACCCCGAATATCGAGCACGGTGTACCCTGTCTTCAGTGTGTACTCTTGATCCCTCTTATCCGCATCGAGCGGATAAGGTTTGCGGAACTGGTACGTGCCAGGATCGAGGACCCACAAGTCACCCTTGTATTCGACCGACGAGCCGCGGGTAACGTCCTGCAGTTCCTTGGTCACCAAGGCTTTGACATCTTCCTTCGGATCCCACTTCATCGCGAGCACTTTCGCGGTTGGATCGGAAGTTCGCAGCACTTTGCTACGATCGCTTCGGCTGACCACCGTTCGGCCGGCATCGACCGAACCAGCGACCACGTCCGAACTGGAAGGAACACGGACCGCTGGGCTTGCTTCGCTGAACTCAGTGGTTCTCCAGAACTGGAACTGTGGTCCAGTCTGCGTGTTCCCCTGACCTCGCATTTCTCGCATGCCGCCCTGCTGGGTCTGCATGGCCTTCATGATCTTGTCACGTTCTGGCTTCAGACGCGTGAGAACGGTCGATTCCAAAGCACGTGCAGGAGGTGCTTCCTGGTAGTTCTGAGGATTGTTGGGATCCTCGAGCCACAGCTGCACGCGGTATTGGTACGTTTTGTTCGGCATCACCGAAGTATCGTAGAAGCGGAACATTTTGTTCTCAGCATCGAATGCCGAAGAACCATACATACCGCCGCCACCTTCCATACCGCGAGGGCTCATGCCGCCACCGCCACGCGAGTTGGTTCGCTTTCGCATCATGCCTGGTGGTGGCGTCAACATGTCTTGATTCGTTCGACCACCCATCATGCCAGGCATCATTCCAGGTCGACCATACATGTTGCCTTCCATGCCACCCATTCCGCCCATGCCGTTGGGGTCCATGAATCCAGGGATATCGCCTGGCATGTCACCACCAACTTCGGGCATCATCTGCTGATTCATTTCGTCGCCCATCATCTGCCCTTCGTTACCGTACTGATCGCGCGGTTCGTATTCAGGGACAGACGAATGACGGCCCCAGTCGCCTGGGTTGAAAAGAAGGATCGGTGGCATTGGGAAGCTGAGAACCGGGTCGAGATACTCAGGCGGAGCCACTTCGTCCGGCATAAACGCCCAGCGATAGCGAGCCACGGCACGCTGCTGATTCACATTGATCGACTTTTCCCATTCGCCCCACGAACCATCTGGGTTCTGCTCGCGACGTTCGACCGCGAAGTGAACGTAGCGTGGATAGTCGCGGCCTTCCATGTAGTTCGCACGATCCTTGAACGCAGCGTCGTACAAATCTAACTGCTTCTTCAATGGTGCCAGACCGGTGATGGCAACAAAGTACTTGCCTTCGATCTTGCTACCGGAAGCGCCACGCGGCGAACCTAATTCCAATGCTTGTTCTGGAGTCAACGTCGGTGGAGCGTCGGGATCGGCCATGCCCATTTCGCCGCCATAGCCACCGCCGGAGTAGATATCGTATCCACCCCCTTCCGGCATCATCCCAGGCATGCCCATGCCTTCGCCGCGCATTTGGCCCCCCTGCCCAACTTGATTAGGGCTAAGATATGCCAGCGGTGCGAAGCCAGGAGTGACTTCCAGGTCGGTGACGGTCAAGAGAGTTGGATCGGGCCGCTTCTCGATGCTTTCCTTGTGACGCACACGAAAGCTGGAAGGCGTTTCGTAGGGGTTCAGCGGAATCGGCTTGCTCGCACGAACGGCCGCCGTTTGATATTCCGGAGCGACCCAACGCTCGGTTTCGACTTGATCCCAAGTCGCCTTCTTCATGTTTTCTTCGGCCTTGCGAGCTTGATCTTCAAGATCGCCTGGCTTGGTAGTGATCGACTGCTGCTGCGTCCCAAAGTAGACGAACGCAGCCACCATAGCGATGGCCAATCCGAAGACGATCTTTTCGATATGCAGGATCAATTTGGTTTTGATCCCACCGCTTTGTAGATCTAGCTTCTTCATGATGGTGTCATCCTTATTCTGTTCCGTGCCGTCCGAGTGTGAGAAAAGAAGAGTAGGTGCGCCACCGCTTAACGTGTCGTTGCGGTTACGCTGGCGGTTTCGGTCGCATCCTCGTCTGGCGAACTACCGTCTTCAGGTTTGGCACTGCCATCCGGCCAAAGCAAATCGCGATTGACCGGGTTGTAAATGTAAATGATGCCGTAGACTTCAACTGGCGCGTCGAAGATCTTTTCGGCTTGGTCGAGGGCCTGGCTATCTTGGCCGCCCATGCCAGGGCCACCCATTTCCATGCCGCCCATTCCGCCCATGCCTCCGAGGCCACCGCCGCCCATTTCAAAGCCGCCCATGCCGCCTCCCATGCCGCCTCCCATTCCTCCGTCCATGCCGCCACCGACACCGGAGGTTTGAGGATTCACGCGAACCTGACGCACTTCGATCATCAAGTCGGCATTGCCGCATTCGACAAGCAGCTTATCGATCTCGCGTTGGTCCATCAGCAGACGCAGACGCACGGGCAAACGCTTCGCAACCGAGAGGTAGTAATTTTCCTGGGTTGGTTCGGTCGTCGCAGCACGAAGGTCTTCGACCATCAGCTTCTTGTAGTCTTTGTCGACGTAACGGTAATCGCCGGGATCCATTTCCATCCCTTCCATGCCCATGCCATCGGGCCCCATCCCCATGCCATCCATGCCCATACCGTCCATTCCCTCCATGCCCATGCCGTCCATACCCATCCCGTCCATGCCCATGCCATCCATTCCCATTCCGTCCATGCCCATGCCATCGGCAGCAGCAAGCGGGGAACGAGGCGTGACCACTTTGGAACGAATCGGCATCACTTCACGACCGAACTCGATCGTATCGATACCTTTGATGGTGGCTTGGTGGGCACTGCTGATTTCGCCATTGGTCTTGGCGATCACATTCATGATGTTCTCGAGCACCCACAGGTTTTCCTGGGCGTAAAGCACTTCCTTAGTCGTTGGAACGTTTCGTCCACCGGCTCCGGCTGCTCCGTTGGGACCACCCAAGCCATCTCCGCCCATGTTGCCGGCGTTGTTGCCGGACCAGTCGAAGCTTTTGGACTGAATGTTGGTCTGATTTGCTGGATTCCACATCACTAGTGGTGGCTTCTCCAGTTGGTTCTGTCCGCCGAGGCCCATTCCGGGACCGCCTCCTTCGAAGCCGCCCATCCCAAGTCCGCCACCCTCGAATCCACCGAGGCCGAAATTGTCGCCACCGCCGCCCCCCATTCCATTACTGGAAGGTGCCCAGCGGGCATGAATGATCTCGGCAAGCTTAGGCAGTTCTTCCTTGATATAGTCGCGGTAAAGTTCCCGAAGACGAACCGGCAGTTCTTTGTCTTCTTCGGTCAACGCTTCGATCGGACGGCCCAGAAGAATTCCGTTAACGGCGTCCGAAAAATTCGTTCGGCCGACGTTCAATTCGGATGGCCAAGTGAGAACTTTCTGCTGAGCTTCCCACTTCTTTTGCCAGGCCTGATCGATGTCGTCGCGATACTGCGTCAACCAGGTACTCATCTCTTCTTCGTACTGGGTGTTGGGATGGTTTTGCGTCGTGGCAATCTGACGCGCCGAGCTTAGACGCGTTTCGATTTCTGATTTTCGCGAAGCATATTCTTCATCCAGCGAACTGGTAGACATGTACCATCCACCGACGCCGACCAGAAGAATAATGACGGCGCAGACCCAGAAGTAATACTTCTTCAAAAACGCAATGACAGGTCGTATTTTGTCCATGGTTTAGAAGTTCTCCATTTCTGCATTCGCAGCTTGTTCTTCCGCTTCCGCTAGTTCCGCAGCACGTCGCAATTCCTCTCGTTTCGAGAGAGGGGATTCACGCCAGCAGAACTGGACGGTGAACCGATAAACCTTGACTTTAATGGTGGGTGGTTCCATTGGCTGTGAAGGATCCATAGGATCGCCTCCCATGCCAGGACCGAAACCGCCGTACTCATCCATTCCACCTTGACCACCGAGTGCTGGCGGTTCGTACTTTGGATTTGGAATTTGCACGGTCCGAGGAACTTCGTCCATGGCGATGATCGGATGGGAGATACCCAATTCCTTCATCGTCACAAGCTCAGGCTCGTTGTTCTCGTTAATCAGTTCGACGCTACCCCGATCGAGTTGATCGATCAGC
The DNA here is from genome assembly GCF_020150455.1 of Bremerella sp. TYQ1. Lineage (NCBI taxonomy): Bacteria > Pseudomonadati > Planctomycetota > Planctomycetia > Pirellulales > Pirellulaceae > Bremerella > Bremerella sp. TYQ1. Next base: position 6,027,265 of record NZ_CP083740.1, on the reverse strand, counting down.
GTATTACGCACGTATTGGGCACCCATGTTTTCACGAGCGGCAGGACTGTTGTGGAAGTGATAGCCGGTGATCTGTACGACCCAGCCACTTTCTTCTTCCCCTGGCCCCGCGAGTTCGTCTTCGGGATCGGCTTCACCTTCGATCTCGTCCAAGTTGACTTCCGCCTCTTCTTCAGCAGCGGTTCCTTCGACAGATCCTTCTTCGACGACCGTCTCTTCCGCAGTGGCACTTGCCGCCGCAGGATTTGTGGCGGCTTCCGCTGCCGCTTCTTCGGCAAGATCTTCATCGATCGCCGGAGAAGCTTCCTCCCCTTCTTCTAGACGACGCAGAATGACTTTGCGATTTTCCAAAGTCACCGCATATTTGGTTTTCACCGCATCGGTGTACCACATTGAAAGATCAGGGAAGTACTGCGACTCGATCGCTTCAACCTGAAGATCAGGTCGCTGATCGATCGGTTTTTCGGAAACGCGGCCAGGAGCGACGTCTGGATCCTTTGGCAATGCGGTGGTGATTGCCTTCATCAGTTCTGGCCAAAGGCGACGGTTTTCTTCGTTGCCAACGACATACCGGCCAATCATCTCGAGATTTTCCTTCTCGGTCATCAGCTGGGTGTCTGTCGATTTAAAGTTATTGCTGGTCGATTCGACCTGGGTCACCTTTCTGACGGCGTCTTCAAACTCAGGAATGTGAGCCGAATTGTAAGCCTGCCAGTGGAAGCCGAAATTCAACGCACAAGCCAACAGCAAGCTGGCCACCGCGGCAACCGCCCATGGCTTCTTCTGGCGAACGATTCGATCGACCAAAATTTCCTGCGGCAACAAATTCGTACGCAGGGCCGACTTCTTCAAGCCTTGCAGACACAGACCATAGCATGTCGCAAACGACAGCATGTTTTCACGGAAGCTCGGAGCCGACGTGACTTCGGTCCCTGTCAGCTTTTGATAGCCATCCAATTCAACGACGTCGTAACCGAGGTTTTTACCCAGGTAAGGAACCAAACCTGGGAGTTTCATCCCGTTACCAATCGGGATAATTCGCGAGATCTTGGCTTTGCGATCCAGCGTTTGGAAGAAGCCAATCGAACGCTGAATTTCCGTGACCAGGTCGTTAAAGACCGGACGCATGGCCTGGAAGACGAGCTTGGCGTTTTCCGCTTCGGAAGCGTGTCGCTTCAGATGTTCCGCTTTGGCGAACGTCAGCTTTAATTCTTTCGTCAGCTGCTTGGTGAAGTGGTTACCACCGATCGGCAAGCTACGCTGCCAGACGCGGAAACCGTTGGTGATCACCAAGTCGGTTGTTTCGGTCCCCATCGAGACAATCACGTACGAATTGGGCTGATTCGTCGGATCGTACTCTTCTTTAAGCGGGTTGATGGTCAGCTGGTCGTTCGCCACAAAGTTGTAGAGCGAAATCGGAGTAAGCTGAACGACGTCGACGTCGATTCCGGTATCGAGATAGGGCTGCAGCGATCGGAAGATCTGGTCGCGTTTCATTGCGAAGATACCGATCTCGGTTTCGAGCGAGATGCCATCTTCTTCATGCGAGCCAGGCATCGGCTGAAAATCCCAGATCACGTCTTCCAACGGGAAAGGAATTTGCTGCTTGGCTTCGTACTTCACAATGTCAGCAATACGCTTTGCTTCAACGGGCGGAGCCTTGAAGAAACGTGCCAGACCGGCTTGGCCTGGGACCGAGATGCTGATTGTGTCGTTGCGGATATCGTTTCGCGAAAGGAATTCTCGCAAAGCGTCCTTAATCAATCCTTCGGATCCGGCTCCGGCCTGATTCAAAGGATTGGGATATTCGATGAAGTCGAATGCTTCGGCGACCATCCAAAATCCGTCTTCGTGCATACGGCATTTGAGGGCCTTGAGCGCACTTTGACCGATGTCGATGCCCCATACGGCTTTACCAACAGCCATCTCTGTTCCTCACAGCAATCGTTGCGTCGCGCACCGTGCTTGTTGGCAAGAAACAGCCAGAATTACTCCGGCAATTACGTCCAACGAATAACGCACACTCCGCAGATCGCAGGTTTAAGACAAGCAAACTAAAGGAGAAGGGTGTTTGCCACGAAGGTAAATCTCCATCACCTTAATGACAACGATTTCATTCTAGTGTGAACTTCTCCAGAATGTCAACGAAAATGCAATTTCCACCGTTTTATGTAAACCACTACCTCACAACAAGATAGGGCTCAAAAAGCCTACCCGACATGGGGGCCGACAGTCGCGGCAAACCGATCCCGTCGCTGCCTCCCCTGCTCCTCACCATCGCAGAAGCCCCTAATAATAAGGTCTGATTTGGCGAAGCCCCGTCAATACACTATACCTTATAACTTATTATTTGGTAATCACTTGCGTTCATTCGCCCCCTATTGCCCCAGGTCAACGGACGATGATTCAGGAAATCGCGATTCTACTCCCTTGCCACAGCTTCGAAGACTTCCCCACATACCACACGGGGGACGAAGCCCAAAGCTTGCTCGCCAACTGGACAGCGATGTGGCACCCAGCTTTTTTGGCAGCCGCAGGGAAAAATCCGCAGTGGCATCGCGTTGACTCTCCGCCCGAGAACTTGGACGGCCTGGCTTTACTGATTCCTTCGATCTGCAAATCAGAGCTTCCCGCTGGCTTTTCTCAGCGTGCCAAGGAATCTGGTGCGGCGCTGGTCAAAGGTTTGACCGACCGCCAAGAGATCGTCACCAAACTGCTCGATCGCCTAGGCGAAGTCCATGAGGTAGCTCGGCAGCTAGCACCTGACTTTTATGCGCTGGGATACTGTTACCTCCAAGTTGAGCTCCTCACGCGGCAGATGCGTTATTCGAGCAGCTTGGACGAGATCTATTTCGAGAACAAAACGATCGAAGCTGCTAAAGCGGCCGCCGAAGGCAAGCTGGACGAAGCAAAATCGAACCTTCAGGCCTGTTTCGATGTGCTCCTTGAAGAACGCAATCAATATTATGCGGTCGATGCCAGCTTGCTCGACTTTACGTTGGTCGCGGAATCGACGCTTAATGAATCTCTTCTTGCGGAAGTGAATGACCAGCTGCCCACGAATTTATGGATCAGCGGTTCGCTGGCCAAGAAGATCTCTGACGAGCAGCCTGAACTGAAAGCTGCCATTGCTAGCAAGATTGAAGCCAAGCAACTTGGGTTAGTGGGTGGAGAGCTGGTCGAAGGGCCGCTCAACTTGCTCGATCCAGAATCGTTGCTCGAGAACTTTCATCGCGGGCACACTGCCTACGAGCAAGCGTTTGGTGGGGCTCCCAAGGTTTTCGGCCGCCGCCGATTCGGTATGACAGCGTTTCTGCCACAGGTCCTGAAAGGACTGGGATATATCGGTGCGGTCCATGCCACACTCGATGAAGGGAAGCTGCCTGTCAGCAATCAAGGGAAAGCACAATGGGAAGGGGTCGACGGTTCGACGATCGATACGCTGGCCAAGTTTCCGCTGGATGCGACCAAGCCGGAAACGTTTCTCTCTCTGTTTTCCAAACTAGGCGAAGCGATGGATGGTGAGCATGTCGCAACACTCGCATTCGCACATTGGCCTCAGATGACGTCGCCTTGGTACGAAGATCTCCGCACAATCGCTCGCTACGGAAACAGCCTGGGCGAGTTTGTTACCGTCGAGCATTACTTCGAAGTGACCGACACGGCAACCTATCACGGCAACTTCAAGCCAGAAGATTACCGCACGCCGTGGCTGAAACAGTCGATTGTTCGTCGGCAGGAAGGTCCAGTCTCTCAGCATGCCCAGCGAGAACGCTACAACGCCCAGCTCGAATCGGCACAAAAACTGGAGGCGCTGTCGCAGCTGATCTCCGGCACGCCTTCCTCGATCAAGCCACACGAGCATGTGCGATCCATCCAAGACCCAGCCAACCCTCAGCCTGACCGATCGACCGAAGCGGAAGCTCTCGTCGATCAGGCGAGCAAAAAGGTGGCCGAAGCGTTGCCGCGAGTAGATCAGTCGGACCAACGGGCATATTTGGTGCTCAACACATCGAATTCGGCCGCGACACGAGGCGTATTTCTTTCGCAGCTATCCGATTTACCGGTCAACGAAGCTCCAGTGATTACGAGCGGACATGACAGCACGCGAAAGTTTGCCGCGATTAATGTTCCCGGCAGCGGCTATGCATGGATCACGGGTGATGCCAAGGCAAACCCTGGCAAGCAGAAGACAATGCTAGACGGCCATGTCCTGCGTAACGAGTACATGGAAGTTCATATTCACCCCGAAACAGGCGGCATCAAGTCAATCTACGATTACAAAACCCGAGGCAATCGCCTTTCGCAGCAGCTTTCCCTACGCATGCCTGGCAAAAAGCAAGCGACCGGGGAACGTTACCTGGGCCCCGATGCTTCGGCCGTCTACAGTCGCATGGAAGTTACGCAGATCGATCCCGCGACCAACTCAGCCGCGCTCGGTGAGATTCGCACGCAAGGGAATCTTATTGGCGAAGAAGGGGAAGTGATGGCCAAATACAAGCAGACGTATCGCCTCTGGCGTGAGTCGCGTGTCTTAGAAATTGAGATCGAACTTGATCCACAAGTCGATCCAAAGTCGCTTCCCTGGGATTCGCATTATTGCTGTCGACTGGCATGGGGCGACGAGTCGGCGTTGACTTATCACGATGTGCAATGGGTTCGTACACGCTGTGGCGGACGACGTATCGAAGCCTCGAATTACGTGGAGATCAATGCTTCGCACGGAAAGACCACACTTTTGACTGGGGGCATCCCTTTCCACCTCCGAAATCACGGGCACATGCTGGATACCATTTTAATCCCGCACGGAGAGTCGCAGCGGAAGTTTCGTTTGGGGATTGGGCTCGACCTACCCTACTCACTTCCGGCCGCGCGGCAGTTTCTATATCAACCGGAACCGATCTTTGAGGCCTCATCCGTTCCGGCCCCTGGCACATCGTCGTGGATGTTTCATCTGGAAGCGAAAAATGTTCAGCTCACCAGCCTAGATACACTGACGGATGAGAGTGGGCAGATTATCGGTTGCAAAACCAAGATACTGGAAACTGAAGGACGAAACGCCAAAGGAGCGATTCGCTGCTTCCGTCGCGTTGCCGAAGCTCACCTGTGTGACTTCAACGGCAACCGCATCTCCAAGTGCGAGATCGATGGCGATCGAATCATCTTCCAACTCGCCCCAGGGCAGTGGTACCCGATCGAAGTGATCTGGGCCTAATCAATCATGGGCTATGGCCAAAGTGCTATCACTTTGGTTGTTAAGCTGGCAGGTTCCTCTTGGTTTTGGCAAGCATTGCCTCGCTTTCATGGCTTGGCACAATGCTTGCAAAGGGCTTGGTTACTCGTTTATTCGATTAACCAAGCTTAGGAGGATTTCCTCATGGCGATGAATACACTCGCTGACGCATTTTACGACGAACTTCGCGACATCTTTCATGCGGAGAAGCAGCTTCTGAAAGCTCTCCCCAAGATGGCGAAAAAGGCCAGCAACGAAAACTTGGCTGAAGCTTTCCGCGAGCATCTAGAAGAAACCAAACAGCACGTCGAACGGGCCGAAAAGGCATTCGAGGAAACCGGCAAAGCGGCCCGAGCCAAGAAGTGCGAGGCCATGGCAGGCTTGATCGAAGAAGCTTCCGAAGAGATGAAGGAAGACGCTGACCCCGAAGTAATGGACGCTATGTTGATCGCTTTGGCGCAGAAGGTCGAGCACTACGAAATTGCCACATACGGCACATTGTGCACATGGGCGAAAGCTCTTGGCTACGAAAACGCCAAACAACTTCTGGGCGAAAACCTGAACGACGAAGAACAGGCTGACAAGAAGCTCTCGAAGTTGGCCAAGAAGGTAAACGTCACCGCGATGGCATCTTAAAAACACACTGCCCCGCTTGCGTACGGTAAGGCCTCGGAAATGCTCCACGTTTCCGGGGCCTTATTGTTTTGCCTACAGCTTTTCTAGCATGACGACAAACAACGCACCCGCCGCATCTTGAATCTGCTCGGCCGTCGCTTGGTCGTAATTTTGTGCAGCTGCATCCAGTGCTGGCACCAACTCGGTCAGCATTCTGGCCACTTTTCGAGGGACTTCTTCGCTAGCAGGGAAGTGATCGCAGAACATCTCGACATGATGCACCATGTCGATCAGATCTTCTGGGGCAAATGGCTGCCCAGACTCTAGGATTTCCAGCAATTCCCCGGCATGCTGCATCAGTTGTTCGGCCGTTTCCATTCTGTTTTCTCGTTGTAGCTACGTAGGGTAACAATGCAGAAAATGCTATCAGTGACAGCCCCAAGAAGTAAAACTTTGCGGGTCACACAATTTTCTCAAAGTTTGACGGTTAGAGCGACGATAACCCTTGTACTGGATTTTCTCTTCTCGGTGCGCATGCGTGCCGGGGCGAACAATCCAGGCCCGGGGGGGCCGAGACAATTGACTTGACGTGGGGTACCAGCGATGGGCTCGACGTCGTCCAAACACTAGCAGCGATTTACTTCCTTCGAAGTGTCGTGCACAAGGACGTGCACGCTACGCATCAGGACTCGGTATCCCATGAAAACCCAGTTCCATCAAGCCTGGATGCTTGTGCTCATTGGCACCATCATTTTCACTGGTTGCCAGCCGACTCAACCGTTTTACTTCAAAGAGTCTGGCGATCTGAGCCTTTACCTCGATAAAGCGACCGACATCGAATATGCCGATGTCGATCATCATCGCTTGTACGAGGTATCGAACGCTGAGGCGCCGTTCACAATCTCCGATCCGTTCGAGATGGATGAATCGAAGATTTGGAACCTCAGCCTCGAGGAAGCCGTTGCTGACTCGCTGAAGAACAGCAAAGCCATCCGCACTGCCGGCGGCAACGCGATCTTCCGCGTAATCCCGAACACGACGCTGACGTCGCAGGCGATCCCGAACAACCTGGTCACACGTAACGATGGCACGCCAACCATCTACGACCCAGCGTTGGTTTCGAGCGATCCTCAGTTCGGTGTCGAAGGTGCTCTCAGCGAATTCGACGCACAGCTGAACGCCAGCTTCAACTGGGACCGTTTGGATCGTCCGCAAAACTTCGCGACCGGCAACCCGTTCTTCCTGTCGGAATTCGGCCAGAACCTGGCCGTTGGAACCGTAGAACTGACCAAGCGTTCTGCAACCGGTACGCAGTGGTTTTTGCGAAACAACACCACCTACGACTACAACAACCGCGGTAGCCTGCTTTATCCAAGCTCGTGGTTGGCCAACGTCGAAATGGAAGCCCGTCACCCACTTCTTCGTGGAAGCGGTGTTCAGGTCAACCGCGTCAACGTGATGCTTGCTCGTATTCGCGAAGACGTCAGCCTGGCCGACTTCGAGACCAATATCCGCAACCTTGTTTCGGATGTGGAAGAAGCTTATTGGCAGCTCTACTTCGCTTACCACAACCTGGAAGCCGCCAAGACCGGCCGCGACAGTGCCCTGGTCACTTGGCGTCGTGTTCACGCGTTGATGGTCAACGGTGCCGAAGGGGGTGAAGCGGAGAAGGAAGCTCAAGCTCGTCAGCAATACTTTGAATTCCGTAGCCGTACCGAAGGTGCATTGCGTGACTTGTACAAAGCAGAAGGTAGCCTCCGATACTTCATGGGCTTAGCCGCTACCGATGGTCGCTTGATCCGACCAACTTCGGAACCAACCGATGCTTGGGTTGCTTTCGACTGGTTCGAGATCCACGACGAAGCATTGTCACGTAGCCCTGAACTGCGTCGCCAAGGCTGGAGAATCAAGCAACGTGAAATCGAATTGATCACCGCTCGCAACCAACTGTTGCCACAATTGGACGTCGTCGGCTTGTACCGCTTCCTTGGTCTGGGCGACCAGCTAATCAGCGGGAACCGAGACGGTAAAAACTTCAACCAGGTCGACAGCAAAGCCTGGGACGTACTCACTGAAGGCAACTACCAGGAATATACCCTGGGCATGGAGTTCTCGATGCCAATCGGATTCCGTCAGGAACTTGCCGGGGTGCGTAATGTACAGCTTCAGATCGCTCGCGAAAAAGCGGTCATGGAAGATATGGAACTGGAAGTCTCGCACCTGCTGACCGACACGATCCGCGACTTGGACTCGAACTACAGCCTGGTGCAAACGAACTTGAACCGATTGATCGCCGCCGACAAAGAAGTCGACTCGGTCCAAGCCGCCTACGATGCCGGCACGGTAACGCTCGACTTGCTGCTGGATGCCCAGCGACGACGCAGCGACGCTCAAATCGCCTACTTCCAGGCCCTGATCGAGTACAACATCGCCATCAAGGACGTCCACATGCGAAAGGGTAGCCTGCTCGATTACAACGGCGTCTACCTGGCAGAAGGCCCATGGCCAGAAAAGGCTTACTTCGATGCTCAGGGTCATGCCCGACGTCGTGCAGCCAGCCACTATGTTGACTACGGCTATACCCGTCCTGCTGTGATCAGCCGCGGCCCTGTCCCACAAGGCAGCCTCAGCCATGGAACGATCGAGGAAGGAACGATCATCTACGAAGGTGACGCTCCGGCCGACGGCGAAGTGATCGGCACGCCGACCCCCGCCAAGATGCCAACCTCGCTGGATGCCGTCAGCTTGGAACCACCAACAGAAACACGAGTCGCCGCCAAACCAGCCCAATCGAAAAGTGAGCTCGATTGGAATAAACTGGGGCTGAACGAACTGGTTTCGGAGGTTCGTCAATCGAAGAGTCCTTCGCAGCCGACGCCTGCCGCCAAGCCGTCGTCGCGACGAGTGGTAAAGTCGGTCTCCCATGAATCTGGCCAAAATCCAACGCCTGCTCAAGCTACTGCAACTGCTTCAGGGTGGCAGGCCGCAAAACGTTAACTCGATGGCCGATGTGTGCGGCGTTAGTCGTCGCACCATCTTTCGAGATCTGGAAACACTGCGAGCGGCCGGCGTGCCGCTCGCTTTCGATTCGAATGGGCAACGTTTCCATATCCCGGAAACATACTTCTTAGCCCCCACAAGCCTGAGTTCGGAAGAAGCTCTCTCCGTGATGGTGCTCTGCCATGAGTTGGGCGATGGGACCGGCCTGCCCTACTATTCTTCTGCTCGACGTGCAGCAACGAAGCTTGAGAACAGCCTTCCCGAGCACATGAAGCAGCAGCTTCGCGAGATCTCTGGCTCGGTCGAAATCAAGCTGAATCCCGTCAATCAACCAGAAGAAGCCCAGTCCGCCTATCAAACCCTCGTCGACGCCTCAGGCCATCGCCACAACGTACGCATCCAGTATCGCAGCATCTTTGACGGGGACGTGATTCAAACGAAGCTCTCCCCTTACAAGCTGCTTTTCAGCCGGCACAGTTGGTACGTCATCGGCCGCAGTTCCATTCACCGTGCCGTTCGAACGTTTAAAGTGAATCGAATCGAACAGATCGAGACGCTCGAAGATACGTTCGAGATCCCTCAGAACTTCCATGTCGATCGCTTCCTGCGAAATGCCTGGCACATGATCCCCGAAGCCGGACCAGATCAGCACATCATCGTCCGCTTCGATCCGCTCGTCGCGCAGAATGTTGCGGAAGTTCAATGGCATAAGACACAGCAAATTCATTGGAACGAAGATGGCAGCATCGATTACGAAGTGACCGTCAGCGGCATCCGCGAAATCAGCTGGTGGATCCTCGGGTACGGCAGCCGAGCGAAAGTCCTGCAACCAGACTCGCTAAAAGACCTGATCGCCGACCATGCTCGCAAAATCCTCGAGAACTACAGCGATTCCGTCCCGTCTTCACTGAACGCTTCCAGCTGACGAATTGTCGTCGCTTTCCCCAAAACCCCCGGAGTTAGCGACTATTTCACGCTATCCTGTACCACGGCGGCACTCTCTCGTACAATCCAAACCATGACACAGACGCAATCAGTTCGCCCGCTATTCATTTCCTTCGACGGAATCGATGGCGCCGGGAAATCGACACAGCGAGACCTGCTTACGGAGTGGCTCAAGGAAAAGGGGCACGAAGTCGTACTTTGCCGTGATCCTGGTACCACCGAAGCCGGCGAACGCGTACGTGACCTGCTACTGCATCGCAAAGAACTCGATCTTCACCCGCGCACGGAAATGCTGCTGTACATGGCAGCAAGGGCCCAATTGGTCGATGACATCATCCGTCCAGCGATTGCCTCCGGCAAAACGGTTTTGTGCGATCGTTACCTCTTAGCGAATATCGCCTATCAAGGTTATGCCTCGGGGCTGGACCTGGAAGATGTGCGTTCGGTGGGCAAAGTCACCGTCGCTCGGGTGATGCCAGACCTAACCATTCTGCTAGATCTACCGGAAGACGTTGCGTTTCCCCGGCTTGGCAAAAACCTGGACCGTATGGAAGCCAAGGGCGTCGCGTTCATGCATCGCGTACGGGAAGGCTTCCTGAAAGAAGCAGAAATCTATCCCCATGTCGCCGTCATCGATGCCACGCAAGAGATCGCGACAATTCAAGCCGCGATTCGAGAGGCCGTGTCGGCAAGACTCAAGGAGATGGCGAAATGAGCTGGGACGACGTGCTAGGGCACGATCGCATCCGGGAGATGTTCGCGACGGCCCTTTCGAAGAATCGCCTGGCCAGTACGTTTTTGTTTGTAGGACCAGCCGCGATCGGCAAGCGGAAGTTTGCCATGATGTTGGCTAAAACACTTCTGTGCCAAAACGTCCCTGCGTACCACATGAACCCATGTGGCAACTGCGAAGACTGCAAACAGGTCAATGCGCTGACGCACCCAGACCTTCTGACGGTCCAAAAGCCCAAAGACAAAACACGCATTCCGGTCGACTTGCTCATTGGCGATAACCAGCACCGTATGGAATCGGGGCTTTGTCACGACATTGCCATGCGACCGTTTCGCGGTCAGCGTAAAGTTGCCATCCTGGATGATGCGGACGACCTGAATCAGGAAGGGGCGAATTGCCTGCTGAAAACGCTGGAAGAACCGCCTGTCGACAGCGTGATCATCTTGATCAGCCAGAGCGAACAGCGTCAGCTCCCGACGATTCGGTCGCGTTGCCAGATCCTTCGCTTTGCTCCGCTGCCGGATGAAATCGTTTCGAAGCTGCTGCTTGAACTTCAATGGGTTGGCGACCAAGCTGAAGCAGACAAACTCGCTAAGCAAAGCAAAGGCAGTCTTGCGAGAGCGGATCAGCTTCGCGACGAGAGCCTTCAGGGGATTGCAGATGTCCTGTTAAGCACGCTTGCCAAACGCGACTTTCACAGCGTTCAAATGGCGAAGGACGTTTCCGACTATCTCACCAAAATGGGAGACGACGCCCCCAAAAAACGTGAAGCGCTCTCTCATTTGATCGAGCTTGCCGCCGACTTCTATCGCAATCAACTCGCTTTCCTAACCAAGCTCGATACGGAAGAAGCTTCTACCAACCCCGAGATTCGTTCGGCCGTGATGGCGATTCCGGCCGGCCTGGATGGCGCAGCGGCCTGTTTGGAACGGTGTGCTGAAGCAGAGATCCAGCTCGATGCCAACGCAAACATCGCCACGTTGGTAGAATCCTGGCTCGACGACCTCGCCACCGCCTCACGAACCGGCTACGTCGAAACGCTCTAACATCCGCGAATTGCTCTGCCGATTCCCAAGATCACCACGCGTTAGAATTACTGCTGCCGTGGCGTCCAGTTCTGTCACTAATAGCCAGCGCGACGGCTAAACAAGAAACAAAAAAAGAGCCTTCGCCCGTAGACGAAGACTCTTTCCAATCGTTCTGAATTGTTGTCTCGGCGATTAACGCTTCGAGAACTGAGTACCACGACGGGCACCGTGCAGACCGTACTTCTTACGTTCCTTCATACGGCTGTCACGCGTGAGGTGACCGTTGTCCTTCAGCTGATGACCGACTTCGGCATCCATGCTGAGGATAGCACGTCCCAAGCCCATGCGGCAGGCACCCGACTGACCCGTTGGGCCGCCGCCGGTGACGACGATGCGGATGTCGATCTTGCCTTCGTAACCGCTGTCACGGATCGGAGCCATGACGGCGTTCTGATCTTGTTCGTGTGGGAAGTATTCGTTCAATTCGCGATCATTGATCGTGATCTTGCCGCTACCCGACTTCACGCGAACGCGAGCCACGCTCGACTTACGACGACCGGTACCGAGGTGTTCGCCCGTCTTTGGGTCGGTTTTTTCAACGTGCTTTACAGGAGCCGGGGTGGCTTCAACTGCTTCCGTTGCGGTGGTGTCCACGGCAGTGGCTTCGGCGCCGGTGCCTTCGTTTTGCACGTCTTCGGTTTGAGGATCCGCAGTCGACATAACTTGCTAACTCTTGACCAGATGTTTCGGAGGAAATCGGAAATGGCCTCGGCGTCCGCGCCTTTGGCCGCTGGAATTACTTACGCTTCTTCTGGCGAACCTGACCCAGGCCTTCCAGCTTTTCCGGGTTCTGTGCTTGATGGCTGTGTTCTGGGCCCACAAAGATCTTCAGCTTGCTGAGCATCTTGTTAGCCAATTTGTTTTTAGGAAGCATGCGACGAACAGCTTCGCGAAGAATTTGATCGGGATGGGCTTCCAATCGCTCTTCGGCCGATTCGCTACGCTGGCCGGTGTAACCGGTGTACCAGGTATAGCGTTTCTGTTCCCACTTATTGCCGGTGAATTTCACCTTCTCGGCATTGACGACAATGACGAAGTCGCCGGTATCAACGTGCGGGGTGTAAGTTGGGCGATGCTTGCCCATCAGACGCACGGCGATGTCGCTGGCCAAACGTCCGACGATTTGATCCTCGCCGTCGACGAGCCACCATTTCTGCTCGACTTGTCCAGGTTTGGCTGAGTAAGTTTTGGTCGTCATCGTTTTGTTAATTTCACTGCTGGGGCTCAAGCCGGCATCCTGCACATCGCCGGGTGGCTCGAACCACAAAAACCGCGTGGCTTTCGTAAGCTAAGTCCCCACAAGGCCTTACACTTACTGCTGGCATCCTGTGGGAAATTAGAAACACGTATCTTACCGCGATGCAACGAACCCCACAAGGGTCAGAAAGGGGCGTCGTCCAGAAAAAGCGGCGGATGCGGAGAGCAGTGTGGACGAGCCTGTGCAAAGAATCGGCTAAAGGTGTCCAGTTTGCACGAATGCGGACGCTGCTCGCTTAAGCCCCGAGACTCCTCTATATAGATACTGTAACGCTACGTTTTGTAAATCGACCGAACCGCGGCATCGCTGAATCTCAGGGTTCACATTGCCTCAATAGTGTGGGACAATTCGCATACGCTCGCGCCTAGCGGAAAGCCGTAAGCCGGTTTAGCAATTCAATTGCTCAACTGACTTGGACTGGATGGATCGAAGATTGACACCAAGTGCTCCGAGGAAAGGCCGACCATGATCGTTGCCGTCGTGCGCGAAAACTTCCCAGGCGAACACCGCGTCGCCCTGGTGCCCAACTCCGTTCTTACGCTGACGAAAGCCGGAGCGACTGTTCTTATCGAAAAGGGCGCCGGAACGGCCGCTGGCTTCCCCGATCAGCAATATGTCGAGAAGGGTGCCGAGCTGATTGAAAGTCGGCAAGAGGCATTCGAGAAGTCGGACGTGCTTTTTCAGGTCCGCAGCTATGGGGCAAACCCTAGTGAAGGGAAAGCCGATCTCGACTTCATGAAACCTGGACAAATTGTCATTGGAATGGCCGATCCGCTTGGCAATCTTTCCGCGATCCAGGAAGTTGCCGCAAAACAGGCCAAACTATTTGCCTTGGAAATGATCCCGCGAATCACCAGGGCTCAAAGCATGGACGTCCTTTCTTCGCAAGCGACCATTGCTGGCTATCGAGCAGTCCTTCTAGCAGCCATCCACTTGCCGAAGATGTACCCAATGTTGATGACCGCTGCTGGTACTCTTTCGCCAGCCAAGGTTTTCGTCATCGGAGCCGGTGTCGCTGGCCTGCAAGCGATTGCGACTGCCAAACGCTTGGGCGCCGTCGTTACCGCTTACGACGTTCGCCCAGAAGCCAAGGAACAAATCGAAAGCCTGGGCGCCAAATGCGTCCAGTTGCAGTTGGAGTCGGAAGGAGCCCAAGACAAAGGAGGCTATGCAAAAGATCTCGGCGAAGAGTTCTACCAGAAACAGCGCGAATTCATGGGCGAGATCTGCGGGGAGAGCGATGTGGTGATTACGACCGCTGCAATCCCCGGCCGTAAGTCACCACTGCTGGTAACGACCGAAGGCATCAAGCGAATGCCGCCAGGCAGCGTGGCCATCGATCTAGCCGCTGAACGGGGAGGCAATATCGAGCCAAGCGAACCAGATCAAACTGTTGAGCTCGATGGCATCCAGATACTTGGTCCCACAAATCTAGCGTCTGAGATCCCTAACCATGCCAGCCAGATGTTTTCCAACAACATCACCAAGTTCCTGATGAACATGGTTAAAGAAGGGCAACTCGACGTAAATATGGAAGATGAAATTGTCTCTGGGACCATCGCGACTAACGACGGTGAAGTCGCTAACGCGAGACTCCGTGAAATGCTCGAGCTTCCACCACTTACTCCAACGGCAAGCGAAACAATCGACGAGGAGAAACCTAGTGAGTCGTAATCTGTTGATTTTGGCGTTGGTTTGTTGTGTAAGCCTGGCATGGGGTCCGGAAGCTATTGCCCAGGACGGTATTCGTGTCACCGATACTTCGGATGAAAAGGAGCCAGAATTGGCCGCCGAAGATGAAATAAATGAGGCAAATCCTGCAGCCTCAGACCAGCGAGACGAGCCAGCAGCAGAAGCGCCGGCGAATTACTCGAAATGGACCGCACTTGTTGCGAGCATTACGATTTTCGTCCTAGCAGTTTTTGTTGGCTTCGAGATCATTACCAAAGTCCCACCCACGCTGCACACGCCGCTGATGTCTGGATCGAACGCGATCTCAGGCATTTCCATCGTGGGGGCATTATTGGCGACCGCACTTGGCGAAAACGGATTCGCTTCGTTCTTAGGCCTGTTGGCCATCATTCTGGCCACGACCAACGTCGTCGGCGGATACATGGTGACTCACCGAATGCTGGCGATGTTCCAGAAGCGATAAGAGAATTGCCCGAATGGATGGCTGGCGAACCAATTGCCGCTAGAGCCCAGACAATAGCAACAAGAAGGAGCAGCTGTGCTCGACTCGCAAATCATTGTTAATCTGGTCTACGTTGTCGCCGCGGTCCTATTTATCTTCGGCCTGAAAATGATGGCCCATCCGCGGACCGCTGTCCGAGGAAACTTGATCAGCAGCATCGCAATGTTTATCGCCGTAGTGGTAACGGCCTACATGATCTTCATGGATGACGATTCGTCATGGGGTGGATGGGTACTGATCGCCATCGGCTTGATTATCGGCGGAGCACTTGGTGCCGTCCTGGCCATCAAAGTTGAAATGACGCAAATGCCGCAACTCGTGGCGTTGTTCAATGGGCTCGGCGGGGCTGCATCGGTATTTGTGGCTGGCGCCGAGCTAATCGGACTCGACGACGCCAAGGCCACCCCGGAC
Source organism: Bremerella sp. TYQ1 (assembly GCF_020150455.1). NCBI lineage: Bacteria > Pseudomonadati > Planctomycetota > Planctomycetia > Pirellulales > Pirellulaceae > Bremerella > Bremerella sp. TYQ1. The sequence goes on along the minus strand of NZ_CP083740.1, from coordinate 6,011,789 downwards.
GTCATGTTGGCAATTGGCATCTCGGGGCTGATCGGCACGGTCACATTCTGGGGATCGCTCGTTGCTTTCGGGAAACTTCAAGAGATTGATCTCTTCGAGAAACCACTTCCCATTCCCGCACCACAAGCGTTCAATGCCGTACTCGCGGTGGTCCTACTCATCCTGATCATTGTGATGACGGCGACCGGTCTTGGGTGGCCCTACCTGGTGATCTTTCTCTGCGCGACTGCACTTGGCTTTACGCTTGTCATGCCGATCGGCGGTGCGGACATGCCGGTCGTCATCGCACTTCTTAACAGTTACTCCGGTCTTGCTGCTGCTGCAACAGGATTTGTGATCGACAACAATGTGCTGATTATTTCTGGCTCGCTGGTCGGCGCATCGGGAATCATTCTGACGCAAATCATGTGCAAAGCGATGAACCGATCGCTCGTGAACGTCCTGTTCGGCACAATGCAGTCTGGCGGCGGTCCTGCCGGAGCGGACGATGAACTGTACGCAACAGTCCGCTCAACGTCAGCAGATGATATTGCGATGATCCTTGACGCTGCCCAACGTGTCGTTTTTGTTCCAGGCTATGGACTTGCCGTTGCTCAGGCCCAGCATGCCGTTCGCGATCTGGCCAACTTGCTAAAAGATAAAGGAGTCGCCGTCGAATACGCGATTCATCCCGTGGCTGGCCGCATGCCGGGGCATATGAACGTTTTACTCGCCGAAGCCGACGTTCCCTACGATCAGCTAAAAGAGATGGACGAGATCAACCCCACCATGGGTCAAGTCGATGTCGCGATCGTGATTGGAGCGAACGATGTCGTCAATCCTCTGGCAAACACCGATCCCAACAGCCCGATTGCCGGAATGCCAATTATCGAAGTCGATAAGGCCCGCACGGTTGTCGTCATCAAACGAAGCCTCAGCCCAGGCTTCGCAAAGATCCCCAATCCATTGTTCGCAGCCGAGAATGCATTGATGTTTTTCTCCGATGGCAAGAAAGCGGTTCTCGACATCGTGGGAGCGGTCAAAGAGCTTTGAGCAATTTCCGATCAGGCAACAACCGTACTCAACCAGCTGCTTGAAGCTGAAATTCCGCTTCATTCCAATCTGGCAAGATCTCTTGCAGCCCTTCGATCACGCCCCATTGGCTTCCATACCAACGCTCGACCTGAAGCCATTGCTCTGCTGGTATCTCGTGAAGGCACGCCAGCCAGCGACCGGGATGCGATCCCTCAATTGCGGCAACACGTCGACAACCTTCGACATTACGCGGTGCCAATTCACACTCGCTGCAATATTGCCCCCACGTAATCACGCCGACCGAAGCACGAACCGAGATTCGAAACAGCCCATCGCACAACACGTCTGTCATCTCTCTTGTCCCTAGAAGTCGATGACGTGTCGATGGACGCTCGAAAGCGCAGTTGGCACTGGGCTCCCACTTCTCATTTGTCGAGAACCAAACGGCCGGCATTCCCCCTGGTGCCCAGATAGGAACTTGCGGCTTCAGTGTTCCGCTCTCAAACAAAGCATCGATATGCCTTCCGGTCGTGTAATGCCAAAACATGTCCTTCCTCCTAAACAACGCTTGCCTCAAACACTGATCTAATGTTCAGTGGTTCCGTGGACACGTTTGGTCTCCTGTTTTGCGCAGTTCCATGAAAACCAAGTGAAGACGCTGATCAAAAAATGACCTCGCGAATCGTACGGTTCGCCTAACAGGTATATCCGGAACGAGAGTCCGAGAAACTACGAAGACTGGCTAATGTGTAGCGACAAGGGTGACGATTCCAGCTATAGGTGGCGATGGATGCCGCCCCGACGAATTGCTGCTATCGCGGATGATGGCTAAACATTCGTCACCTACGGTCACGGACGAAGGTCAGATTTCAATACTTCAGTACGTGGCCCGTTTAATGCCCCGACCGATTCCCAACTATTTGCGAGTCCACCGCGAAGAATCCCAAGCCAACAAGCCGGCAAAGCAAGAAGCTTATCCAGGCTTGAGCCAAGTCTCGGCAGCGCTGACGTCGCTCACAGGCTTCGGACTATCCCTTCGCGAAGAACGAACCTCCAGCAAGGGAAAACGCATGTCGCAACAATTTGTGACTCGGGGCGGCAAGACAGCACGCATCGAACTTCATGCCATGCAAGACGCTATGGTCTCGGAAGGAAACGATGCGAAGCTCCTGGAAGGATTAGGCGGACTCGCCGGCGGCCTTGAGTTCCTGCTTGCGGAAATTGACCGCCTTCGTGTTGCCGTCCGCCAGCGAGAAGCGGAATTGGCCACGCATATTCCCGTCGTCGCTCATCCTGCAGTCGACCACTTGGCTGATCGACTGGAAGCAGCACTTGCTTCGGCCGTGGAAGCAACAGGAGCCACAGCAGCTGGACTATATGTCCTCGACGATTCCACAAGCGAACTTAAGCTTCGCGTTTCGCACAACCTCCCAGAAAGCCGGTTACTCGATCCACCACGATCGCTGCAAGGAAGCTTGGCAGACCTGGAAGCATTATCCGGAAACGCAGTGGTCCTTGAAGACACAAAACTTCTTCCGCATTGGCCATGCCCAGAAGATGTTCCTTCCGCTGTCTGCATCCCCGTAGCAACTTCTACGACACCGTTGGGAACGCTTTGGGTTTTCGCCGACGAAGAGCGTGATTTTAGCGATCAAGAGACGAACTTGCTGGAGATCATCGCCGGAAAACTGGCCGTTGATCTAGAACGCGATCAACTAATTGCCGAACGCCGATCGTCGCAAAAACTGACGCGTCAAAAAAATCAAATTGCGGATCGCCAAAAAGCTCAGCTTCCCAACGTCAAACCACTTGTGGAAGGCTGGGACGTCTCTGCCTGGACACAGCAAGGCAGCGAAATGGGGGGAGATTTCCACGACTGGGCTGTCATCGAAGACGGAAAACTGGCGATCTTCGTCGGCGATGCGATGGATGATAACTTCGATGCCGTCATGACATCGACAAGCCTCGCAACCGCCGTCAAAGCGAATTGCCGGATTGCTCACACGGCCGAAGTTATGATGGACCGGGTCAATCGTACTTTCTGGGCAGCCTCGGCCGGGGATCACTTCGCTTCTCTAGCGTACTCGATCTTCGATCCGATGCTGGGAACCATGGAAGCCGGCTCCTGTGGGCATGTGCAAGGGTTTGCGTTTAAGCACAATTCGGTCCGCCCGCTTTGGAGCAACTCCTGGCCACTGGGTAGCGGCCCTGAGGTAGAACCGGAACTTGCCAGTGCGATGCTTCAGCCAGGGGAAGCGATGACGATGCTTTCCTCAGGTTTGATTGAAACACTACGAGAACTAGACGGTAAGAACTGGCAAACCAAATTCTGCGATTTGGTCGTCCGGCACATGGATTTGCCCGCCGATCGGATCCTGCGAGCCGTTCAAGAGCGGCTGAATCGGGCAGCGTTACCGATTTCGCTCGACAAAACACTGGTAATCGTTAAACGCAAAGACGACAACTAGTTTACGCGAACTTCATGGGGGCAAATGTGTCCCCCACTTGACCTTTCAAGGGTTTTGCGTAGACTGCTTTGTTTGGCAGAAAGCCAAAATTGTGGGCTCGTGGCGGAATTGGCAGACGCGCTAGGTTGAGGGCCTAGTGTCCGCTTAGGACGTGCTGGTTCGACTCCAGTCGGGCCCACTTAAGTAAAAAGGGTTTGCGAGAAATCGCAGACCCTTTTTTCGTGCGCTGCTAGAAGATCGACGAAGAAGAGGGCTGTGATGATCCAGCCTTGATGACGGCCTGAACGTATTTGGCCACCATGTCTGGCTCGACACCGGAATGCTGGGCGATCTCTCGAATTACCTTCTCAAAATCCTGGCCTGCTTTCAGCCGGTTCAAAATGATCGGCAGATACGATTCGACCTGCTTCACGATACGCTTGGTTAATAGCCCCGTATCGGTGAGCTTGGGCCCCTGCCCTGCTTTCGACTTTTTTAGCGGGGGAAGCTTGAATTCAGCCATGAAGATCTTGCCAACCAGTAGGGATCGTCCGTTTCAATCCCTTACATCTTAACATGGCCAATTGGCGAATTCAGCAGAAGCTACCCAGAACTTCCCACTAGAAATTACTTTCTTAGGCAGCTCGGCGAACATCGTCCGATCGGCGTTCGGGATACGCGAATCCTGATTGCGAGTCATTCCAGCGACGAAGTGCTACCGCCACCAAATGCCCGCCAAAGGCAACAGACAGCTTCAATGCATGCTGAATCTTGAGCTCTCGACCTACCAATGGCACGCAGTCCATATCAACTTCGGGATCGATACTGCGAAGATTGGACGTCGGGGGAACAAATCCGTCACGCAGAGCCAGTGCCGTCATGGCCAACTCGATACTGCCTGAGGCGTTCAGCGAATGCCCTACCATCGACTTGATACTGCTGGCACAAAGCCGGTTAGTAAACGGTCCAAACGCGGCTCGAATTCCGCGAGCCTCATTCACATCGTTCTGCTGCGTTCCAGTGCCGTGGCAGTTGATATAGTCAACGTCGCGCGGTCCGAGATCGCTGGACTTCAGCGTAATTCGCAGCAAGCGTTCCAAGGCATCGCTCTTCATATCGATGCCGGTAACATGATGCGCTTCCGCCAACATGCGACAGCCGAGCACTTCGGAATAGATCTTCGCGCCGCGAGCTAAGGCATGACTGAGTCGCTCGACAACGAACATTGCCGAGCCCTCACCGATGACAAAGCCGCTTCTAGTCTTGTCGAATGGGCGACACGCACGGACCGGGTCAGCATCGTCCGACAAGACTCGCATCTTGCGGAATCCAGCGACAAACAGCGGATCGATCGCTTCGGCACTGCCGGCCAGGGCAATATCGCACTGCCGATCACGAATCGCTCGCACCGCACAGCCTAGTTCCACCAAGCCGCTCGCACACGCGGTCGAATGGGACAATCGCGGACCTTCCAGTCCGAACTGATGGGCCACATGATACGACGGTGTGCAGGGAAAGAATTGTTCGTGTGGAATACCTCCAGCAACCGGCCATGTTGCTCCGGGGAGGTCGACGACATCGAAGATAGAACGGGCATCTCCCATCCCGGCACTGACGGCACATCCGAATCGAGTTCGGTCAATGCTTCCGAAATCGACTTTGGCGTCTTCGAGTGCTTCAGCCGCAGCAATTTCATTGAGTGTAAGAATCTTCAGTCGAGGCTCGAGCCCTTCGGGCAAGTCGACTGGGGCCCCCAGAACCAGATTGTCTTCGATCGGAGCGATTCCCGTCATTCGGCGAATTCCGCACGTTCCGCGCTGAATCGACGACCAGGTCGACTCTCGGTCCTTTCCGACCGACGTGATCAATCCGATTCCGGTAATGACTACCGGATCTTTCGCGTCTTCTTTGGTCACGTTGCGTATTCCAACCGCTCTAGTGCCTTGGTTGCCTCGCCGCTCGATCTCCCTATCCAGCAGGCTTTCGAGGCCATCGTGTGGGAAAGTTACCCAATCCCGGAATTCCGTTCCAGTTCAGTTTTTTGAAGAAGCCAGATGAAGAAACGCGGAGGAAATCGTCATATCCGGAAAGAATTGCCAATTTTCACTCAAGAATGGTTGCCAAACAGGCGACGCCAGGTAAACTCTTTGCTGTGGGAATTTGACCCACAGAGGACATAAACTCATCAGTGATGTGGGAAACTAACCCAAAAGGGCGTTTGGAGGTTTTCCTGATTGAAAACGAAAACGCATGGGGTCGGACGAGTTCATCCTGGGGGAATACAGCCGTACGCTGGACGACCGGTTCCGGTTGTCAATTCCTACGCAGATAACCGATCTGATCGCGCCGAAGGGGGACGACCTGATCCTGGTCAAGGAGCGACCGGGCTGCTTGAGCTTATGGAACGGACCGCAATGGCAAGGAAAGCTGGACGCCGGAGTAAACCTGGTTCACGCCAAGATCGCGGCGGGAAAGCTGGAAAACCGAATTGCGGATGTCCAACTGTTAGGTCGATTGCTTTCCACACGTCAACGCAATGTTGCACTCGCAGGAAAAGGGAGATTGCTGATACCGGAGGGATTTCGGGAATTCTTAGGGGTCGAAGCGGGCGAAGAAGTCTTACTCGTCGGGGCCGCTGTGTGTGTCGAAATCTGGAAGCCAGAAGCGTGGCTTAGCAATCTCGAAGAAAAGATGCCGGAGTTCCGATCGCTACTGGATCAACTCAGCGGCTAACAACAAATCAAATGAAGTCACTTGTTTGCTAGGGAATTGGATCGAACGTCGTTAAACCCTGTTTTGTTCCGTAACGACTCGGATCAATCACAAGATACCAGGGATGGCCTTTCAGGCATGGATGCCTACCTTTAAATTCCCCAGCAAACGACGGCCCCGCGGTTGAGAATAGTCCACTCAACCGCGGGGCTTTTTTTGTGCGCTCACCCAGGGCCGATTCATTTAATTTTCGCGTTACACAAAAATAAATACTTGCACTCCTGTCAGTTTTCTACCTATATTGAGCACTTCATGCCCCTCTCCAGGCAGTGACCACTCAGCACCTTCCCAGTGCCAAGACCTCCTTATTCCTTCCCTTTTCAAATCGAATGGAGCCCCCATGCCTATTCCACTTCACCGGGGCCGCGGCCTGCGCGGATTTACTCTTGTCGAGCTCTTAGTTGTGATTGCCATCATCGGAGTCCTTGTCGCTTTGCTCCTGCCGGCAGTGCAGCAAGCGCGCGAAGCGGCTCGCCGAACGGAGTGCATTAACAATCTGAAGCAACTTGGACTGGCTTTGCACAACTACCACGACACGTTCAACGTTATGCCGCCACTTGCCATTCTTGGAAACGGAAGCGGGAACCCTCAAGCGGCTCGCCATTACACTTGGATCTCTCTAATCCTTCCGCAGTTGGAACAAGGATCACTTCACGACCAGTTCAATTTCGGAGCACCGGCCTGGAACCAAACTTTGCCAGGCGGACTGGGCAACCTTCAAGGAGCCCCGGTCGCTTCAGTGCTCCGCTGCCCATCCGATGGAGATTTTCGCGATACGAGTCAGACCGGTGGCGTATCCGTGACCAATTACGCAGCCTCCGAAGGCTATCACTGGTGGCAGAATGCGAGCATTAGTGCCGACACATTCACCAATTCTCACGGTGTTCCAGGCCTGCCGTCGGAAAGCCAATCTAGAAGTTGGAACGGCGCGTTCACGATTGGCAATCGAATTGATCTTGCCAACTTCCTGGACGGGACCTCTAACACGATCATGGTCGCAGAAGCGAATGCCACAGGGTTCAAGTCAGGCGGCGACCGCTGGAAAGCAGGTACCGGAATTCGTCGCAATGCTTCGACCGAAGCGGTTATTCGCCCTGCCTATGTATTCACGGGGTCGTACGGATTCAGCCGGCGTGCACCTTACAGCGATCCTGAAGGAAATGCTGTCACCGCTGATGGCTGGTTCCGTAGCCCATCGGATAATGTGCCGCATCACTTTACGCCGTCGTACATTTCGTATCGAAACATCAACAACGACTGGCAAGGCCCCAGCAGCATGCATCCCGGCGTTGTCATGTGCCTCATGGGGGACGCCTCCGTAAGTCGCGTCACCGAAGGAATCACCTACTGGAACTGGCTCGGCATGAACGGCCTTGCTGACGGCGTAATTGCCAGCCTGGATAACTAATCAACAACACTCCACCAAGGATATGATTTAACATGCGTCAATTAATCCTAGCGTTTCTTCTTCTCGCCAGTGCGGCACTTGTTGGCTGCGGGGAATCCAAGGCGCCGGAAAACCCCGACACAACCAACCCGGACATGACCTCGGCACCGGAAGCGCCGAAATAACCAAGTCCCATCTCAAGAAAAACCAAAAGCCAAGCGAGTGATTGCTTGGCTTTTCTTATGGCACTTTAAAAGTGGAAACCTATTTTCCAACGGCGACAAACGCCATACGCAGTTGGTGCAACACGCTTTCCAACGCGGCATTCTCTTGTGGATCCAGATTCCCTTTCGTCTTCTCTTCCAGCACGGCCAACAGATCAATCATGTGCTTGGCAACTTCAGGGTGCTTCTCCGCTTTTCCTGTCGCAGGATCAGGGATTTGTCCCATTGCGGAAAACGCCTGAGTCGCGAGCATGGAAATGAGAAGCATGAAGTCCGCCGGAGGAAATTGTCCTGCCCCCGCAGGAGCAGTTTCCACTGTGTCGGAGCTCGGCGACTGCTCGGAAACCTCGGGGGAATCGTCTCCCTTCAGTTTTTCCCGCTCTTGCCGGACCTGCTCCTTCCAATCGCTGTCGACAATGATCTTCTTGTCTGGATCTTGCTCGTCACTCATCGCTGCACCTCCCGTCTGATCTTGCCAAATACCGAAGCCTGAGCGAGGCAAACATGCCAATTTATTCGCTCCGAAGGACTAAGCGTCCGCATGTTCTGAAGAAGGACTTTCACTGGAAAGCTCCTTCTTCGCGTCGCGTCGACGCCGTGCAATCGCAGCTCCGACGAAGCCGGCAAACAATGGATGGGCCTGGATCGGCTTGCTCTTAAATTCAGGATGGAACTGAACCGCAACAAACCAAGGGTGATCCTCGACTTCTAAGATTTCCACCAGAGACTTATCCGGCTTCAACCCGGCGAATTTCATCCCGTTGCTACGGAACTGATCCCGATAGACGTTGTTGAACTCGTAACGATGGCGGTGACGTTCAGAAATTTCGTCTTCGCCATACGCATCGCGAGAATGAGTTCCTTCTTCGAGCGAACAAGGTTGTGTCCCAAGACGCATCGTCCCACCCTTGTCCGTGATATTCTTTTGCTCGTCCAGCAAGCAAATCACAGGATGTGGCGTATGTTTATCAAATTCTGTCGAGTGAGCACCCTCTAACTTTACCACGTTTCGGGCAAACTCAATCGCAGCACACTGCATCCCGAGACAGATCCCGAGAAACGGAATGCCACGTTCGCGAGCATAACGGACCGCTTCCACTTTCCCTTCAATACCACGCTCGCCGAAGCCACCTGGTACGAGGATCCCATCGAAGCCTGCCAACATTCGTTCGGCACCTTCGGTCTCGAGCGTTTCGCTTTGAATGCGGCCGACGCGAATCTGCGACTTGTGATGAATGCCGGCATGATCGATCGATTCGTAAATCGACTTGTAGGCATCCTTATGCTCAGCATACTTTCCGACAACAGCGATGCTGATTTCATGATCAGGATAGCGGAGCGTATGGAGAATCTCTTGCCACGGCGTCAGGTCCACCGAAGAAACCTGGGGCAAGCCAAGCTTGCTGGCAATTAGGTCGTCCAAGTTATTGTCGTGCAAACTGATCGGTACTTCGTAAATTGAGAAGTCCTTATCCTTCTCTTCGATTACCGCTTCAATCGGCACATTACAGAACAATGCGATCTTCTCTCGATCGTCACGACTCAAGTTGCGTTCGGTACGACAAATCAAGATATCTGGCTGAATACCGATTTCTCGCAACTGGCCGACCGAGTGCTGTGTTGGCTTGGTCTTCAGTTCGCCGGCCGCTTTCAAATACGGAACCAGCGTCAGGTGGATAAACAAGCAATTTTCGCGGCCAACGGTCTGCGGAAATTGGCGAATGGCTTCCAGAAACGGTTGGCTCTCGATGTCACCGACCGTGCCACCAATCTCCGTGATGATCACGTCGGTGTCGTCATCACCCAGCTTTCGAATCGCCGACTTGATCTCGTCGGTGATGTGAGGGATGACTTGAACCGTCTTCCCCAGGAACTCGCCTCGTCGCTCCTTGTTGATCACCGACATGTAAATCTGGCCGGTCGTGTAGTTCGAGTCGCGCGTCAGAGGACTGTTCGTGAAACGCTCGTAGTGGCCAAGATCGAGATCGGTCTCGCTACCGTCATCAAGCACGTAAACTTCGCCGTGCTGATAAGGGCTCATCGTCCCGGGGTCGACGTTGATATAGGGGTCAAGCTTCTGCATCTTGACCTTGAGACCGCGTTGCTCGAGGAGCATCCCGACCGACGCACTGGTCAGACCTTTACCGAGTGAACTAACGACGCCGCCGGTAACGAAAATATGTTTTGCCATGAAGTTGAGTGGGCCCGGAGACCTTCCGTGCTTCGGAGCAGAGAGGGACATGCTGCGACGCTCTATCTTGACCGACTCTGGATTTAAAAATCCAAGCCATTAAAGCCGCTTAATGCCCGGCCAACGGGAATTAAACAAGACCTAATGGAAACCAACATCGTGCCGCTAGCGTGAAACCACTATCCTAGCGATTGGACATCTTTTTGACAAACGCCGCATAGTCTTCCGGCGTGTCGATTCCAATGCTTGGTTCGGCGATGGTCCCCACCAAGATGGTCTCTCCCATCTCCAAGACTCGCAGCTGTTCCAGTTTTTCGAGCTGCTCGAGGGGGGAAGGGGGTGCCGTGGCCAAGTTTAAAAGAAAGTCGCGACGGTAGGCATAGATGCCCAAATGCTGAAGAAATGCTGGCTGCTGAGCATTCAGGACGGACTCGTATCCGTCACGTACGTAAGGAATCGGGCTACGACTGAAATAGAGAGCTCGGCCGTTTTCGCCGCAGACCACCTTAACGCACGCGGGATCCCGTAATTTTTCTAACGAACGAATCGGCGTTGCCAACGTCGCCATAGAAACGTCGGGGTTCACTTCCAGCAGGAATCGCACTTTCTCGATCGCATCGGCAGAAATCTCAGGTTCGTCTCCCTGGACATTGATGAAAATATCGACGTCTGGACGTGCTTTGGCGACCTCGGCCACACGATCGGTGCCGCTAGCACATGCCTCGCTGGTCATCACCGACTCTCCACCGAAACGATCCACTGCACCGCGGATCGATTCGTGGTCGGTCGCCACAATCACGCCACTAGTTCCCTGGGCCTTACATGCTGCTTCGTACGTATGCTGGATGAGCGGTTTGCCGGTCTCCGCCAACAAAAGCTTTTGCGGCAATCGAGTCGATTGCAGTCGCGCCGGAATAACGACCAAGCTGTTGAGGGCGAGTGACAGAGCAGGTTTCATGGCGTTTCTGATTCCATTCGGGGAAATATCGCGTGATCCTCACGTTAGCGACTCTCTAGGATAAGCGTTATGCCTCAAATTTCAGAGACCAGTTCCTGCTCCGATCTTCAATCGATCTTCGTGAAAACCAGCGATTTTGCTACGCTTGCCAGCGATAGCATAGACGGATTTATCTCGCCTAGCCGAAGGAAACGGGCCATGTGTGGAATTGTCGGGTACGTTGGAGAACTCAGAGCCGCAGACTTCCTGTTGGAAGGCTTGCGTCGATTGGAGTACCGCGGCTACGACAGCGCCGGCATCGCGGCAATCGATCGCTTGCAGAAGTTTCATATCGTGAAGACGGCCGGTCGTATCGATTCTTTGTCGGATCGGTTGGCAGACGAGATGCCGTCGGGCACAACCGGAATCGGCCACACACGCTGGGCTACTCACGGTCCGGCCACTCAAGCGAATGCCCACCCTCACGCTGGCCCTCATGAAGAAGTTGTCGTCGTCCACAATGGCGTGATCGAAAACTATGCTACCCTGAAAGCGAAGCTACAACAAAAGGGCTATCAATTTAAAAGCGACACCGATACCGAGGTGATCGCATTCATGCTGGAAGATGGATTCAAACAGCTACCTATCGCACCTGGCAAAGTCCCTTCGGATGAAGCTTTGGTCGGACTCGTACAGAAAGTCCTTGCCAAGCTACAAGGAACGTACGGGGTTGGCATTCTTTTCCGTTGTCGTCCCGATCTGGTCATCGCAGCCCGATTGGGTAGCCCGTTGGTGATTGGCGTATCGGAAGATGCTCATTTCCTTGCCAGCGATGCCTCGCCACTGGTGGGCTATACCGACAAAATCGTCTACCTGGCCGACCACCAAGTTGCCCTGCTCAAAGCAGACTCGCTCCAGATCGCCCACCGCGATTTGGGAGAGGTTACTCATAACGTCGAAAAGCTGGAGATTGCCTCGGGAGATGTCGAGCTCGGCGACTTCGAGCACTACATGCTCAAAGAGATCTTCGAGCAACCACAGTCCATCGAGAACGCGATGCGGGGGCGGTTGAACCTCGACAATGCTACGGCCGTGTTTGGTGGATTAAGTCTTTCGCCACAGGAGCTACGCGGGGTCGACCGCATCTTACTGACGGCCTGTGGCACAAGCTGGCATGCAGCGATGGTCGGGGAATACTTAATCGAAGAGATGGCCCGAATCCCTGTGGAAGTGGAATATGCTTCCGAGCTTCGCTATCGTAATCCGCCGGTTCCACGACGAACGCTTGTATTCGGAATTACACAAAGCGGTGAAACGGCCGACACGCTGGCTGCTTTGCGAGAGATGAAACGGAAGGGGCATCCTACCCTGGCCATCTGCAACGTCGTCGGCAGTAGCATTGCCCAGGAAGCGGACGGCGGCATTTACCTGCACGCTGGCCCCGAAGTAGGCGTAGCTTCGACCAAGGCTTACACGTCACAGCTAGTCGTCTTAGCCATGCTCGGACTTTACTTCGGTCGTTTGAATCATTTGAGTTTTGATCAAGGGTATCGCATCATCCGTGCGATGCAGGCTCTGCCGGACGTGGTCCGAAAGGCCCTGACAACCCAGGAACAAGCCCGAAAGATCGCAGAGAAATATCAATCCGCCAATAACTTCCTGTACCTGGGCCGGTACTTTAATTTTCCGACGGCACTGGAAGGCGCATTGAAGCTAAAGGAAATCAGTTACATCCACGCCGAAGGGTATCCGGCCGCAGAGCTGAAGCATGGTCCGATCGCGCTGGTCGACGAGAACACGCCTAGCGTCTTCATCATGCCACAAGGTGTCGTTTACGACAAAGTCATGAGCAACTTGCAGGAAATCAAAGCACGTGGCGGTCCCGTCATTGCAATTGCCAGCGAGGACGACCACGAAATCGAGAACTACGCCGACGACGTTATCCGAATCCCAACGGTTGAAGAATTCCTGCAGCCCATTGTTTCGGTGATCCCACTCCAGTTCATTGCCTATCACATCGCCCTGCTACGCGGCTGCGATGTCGACAAGCCGCGGAATTTGGCGAAGAGTGTGACGGTGGAATAGACCACTGAACAGCTCAAGAGTCTAAGGCAGGGTTCACCGATTTCGGTCTCGCGGAAATTGTCGCGAGCGCAAGCCCACACCATCCCACGAGAAGCAGAACTCCACCAACGGACATCCCCACTTGCAGCGTGGGCATGTCGAGAATCGCTCCTAGCGCGAGACCTCCTCCGTACAGAAGTGTGCCTAACACGAAGCCGCTACCTCCGATAATTTGGCCGTAGCCGCGCGTTCCGACGACCCCCAAAGCGGTGAGCGCCAAAGCATGGTACATCACGTACTGAACACCGTGCTGATAATTCTCCCACCGCAGTTCGTTCTCTTGGCGATCAATGGAGCTGATCTCCATGATCTCAGGCCCAGGATCACCATTGGGCAAAGCCGGACCAGGCACTAACTTCGCTTTCGCGCGAAGCTGCTCGTCCAACTTCAGCTTCACCGTAGGAGCACCAATCGGACCACCTACGATCGCAACCATTCCAAAGATCGCCCCAATAATCAAATTGATTTGCGCCATCGATCTCCCCTTAGCGTCTTCGGCGTGACCGTTTGGTGCTTAGCTCGAAATCTAGTTCTGTCGGCTCGGTGATGTTTGCTTTAAGCCCCGAGTCGGTGGTGATATAGCGCATCGGCACCACCGTCTGGTTGTCTAGAAATCCAGCGACTTGAACAATCTTCTCGCCGGGCAAACAGTCCAATTCATACTCGCCATTAGTCACCGTGGCGCCGCGAACTTCCGGGCTGCCATCGGTTGGCGCGAAGCGAATGTTTCCACTTGTCAGCGGCTTGCCGTCAAGCGTGACCATTCCAGAAATAGGAAATGTCTGTGGCTGCTGCGAACACCCCACCGCTATGGATGTCAGTGCAATTAGCACCAGGCTCGAAATAATCCATTTTGAATTCATTGAAGTATCCCTCGAAAGAGCGTCCACTCTTACAGCGAAGCTCGATTGCCTTCGCTGTCGTATTTGAGCAAACGATCGGTTAATGGCAAAACAAGAAGCGGCGGACCAGGGCGAAGCCCTGGCCCCTAGAGACGTCAAGTCAAATACTCTGCGTTAGAACGCTTCCAGAATGTTGCCATCGCCACGATTGGATAGGTTCTTGAACGTACCAAAGTTGATCGTGTCTGGAATGAATGATACCGATGCGTCGGCACGCGTCAGCATCACGCCACCAGGATGGGCACTTCGAGGGCTAAATGCTGTTTGTGCGCCAGGTGGGCTTTCTGGCATTGGAAACGTCAAACGCCAAGGATTTTGCGTGACCGTCGAGCCAGGGACAAAGTCACCATTGCCAGCGGAAGGCTTGCCATTGATGGAGAAGATAGCGGTATACAGACTCTCCATCGCCCAGCCGTTCCAGTAGTTGCCTAATTTGCATTCAGCCTGCGGACTTTGACGCACCTCACTGAACATAGCCGTGTTGCTCGTTCCATCGGTAATGTCCCGAAACTTGATCGACGACTTAACAAAGAACAAGCCGTTCATGCCCTGGTAGGGGGTCGTCGAACTGACTTCGACTAGCGGCACACCTGTTGAGGTCGGGCCTGAGGAAAAAATCGCGTCGGACGTCGCGTTGGCAACGTAATTTCCCTGGAATCCATCGTTACCGACTTTGCCACCGTTGGGATCTGATGGACAAACAAACCCTTCAACCACGGTATTGCGGATATTCGCAGGCCACGTGTTTGCAGCCGATGTAGCCATCAATGGCCGAACCGCATCGTACATGGCCGACTGTTCGACGAACGGCAAAATCGCTACGAACCAAGTCGATCGATTGGGGTTCTCCGAAGTGTCTTCGTATTGTTGCCCGCTGTATTGGCCATACGGAAAGGACTGGTAAGTATCGTGATAGTTATGCATCGCCAACCCAAGCTGCTTCAGGTGGTTAGTGCACTGAATGCGTCGCGCGGCTTCCCGAGCCTGCTGAACAGCGGGCAGGAGCAAGGCAATCAAAATCCCAATGATGGCTATCACCACCAAAAGCTCCACCAGCGTAAATCCGTTTTTCTTCGTTGTAGACATGATCGAAACCATTCCAGGGATGCGAGAATAAAAGTGAATGAATAGAGCTCAGCTTTGCGTTGCTAACAGAACAAAAGACGCCGTCCAGCGTGTTTCATTCCTGGGGCGTCGCAACTGCCGCATTGCTCACAGGATGCATGAATGGTGGTGGGTAGGTGGACACTTATCATAGCCACGCCGCAATAAAGTTCATTGCGATTTCATGTTTTTGACATTTTCAATTTGTTCCACCTCGAACAGGGCATTCGCTCGTAATTTCTCATCGGAGCAAGGTAGGGAAGACTGTGGCGCGTAGCGCATAAGATAGGGGCGAACGATCGACGCCTCAATTTCGACCGTCCGCCCCCGGTTCCTGTATCAGGGACTCTCTAAGATTTTACGCTGATGTCGAACGTACCGTTCTCCCTGGGGATGTCGGCTTTCATTCGAAACGGCCCCCCTGGCAACGGTCGGCCGTTGGTCAGCGATGTACCTGGTTCGCCTTGACCATCGAACGCTTCGACGACGATCTTCTGGGGACCACCGACGATCCCTTTGCCGTATTCCGTTTCGTACCGACCATCGTGAATTTCGGCGATAGCCATCGGCCCTTTGTTTCCAAGGGTCGCGTCCGGCTCGAACTGAACCGTACCCGCAGGCACTGGCTTTCCATTGAGCAGCACCTCTCCCGAAACTTGATACCGTGGCGGTCCTTCTTGCGGCTGCTGTGTACAGCCGCAAATCAAAAGGACGCCCAGCATGAGATAACGCATGAAGTTCCTTTCCTGCAAATAATGTTCAATGCGACTGCGTTTATTGAGGCGAACCAATGGGCAGTCCATCGGCGCGAACGGCCATTTGCCGATAAGCATTGATGTCCATTACTTCACTCAGGAATTGAACCGATCCATCTCCAAGTACAAACTGGGCTCCGCCGGGATGCTCGCTTCCATACGTCGATGTCACATAGCCGAACGTATTGACCTGGTTGCCGTTCACATCGGGGCCGCTGTTAATTTGACGGACAGCTGCCGACGTTCCCACAAGCAACTGATCGTTCGGCGTCAGGCGGTACCCGGAAGCCCAAGTGGTCATTTCGCAGCAGGTATTCCCTTTCATCGAATAGATGGTTTCCCCCACAATTAAGACGTTCGTGGTGCCATCGGTGATATCCCGAAACTTGGTCTTCGAGTTACGCCAGAACACACCGTTGTTGAAATACACACGTCCACTGTAGCCGGCATGGCCGTTGTATTCGTTTTGTCGAGCTGGCGTCTCGCCACCACCACATACAGCGTGATAGCTTAGCGTTGGGAATCGCCCAGTCGTGAACGAAGGGCAGATGTACTTCGGCATACTGGTCTTCTGAAAGACATGATTGGTATTGGAACTGGTGTCGTAGTTGGAAGCACTGTGGACATCCAGATTTTGATAAAACGCCCAGGCAAACTGCTTGCCGAAGTCGAATGAATCGTGCAGAGCGGACTCTTCCATGTAGGGCAGGATGAGTACCGTCCAAGGTGCCCGAGACATATTGGCATCCCAACTACCGTTGTTGCCAAGATTGTTATCGGAAGCAGGCGTAGTGGCGATCGCGCCCGGTGGAAACGAGCCCAGCGAGTCGTGATAGTTATGCATCGCTAAGCCGATTTGCTTCATGTTGTTCTTGCATTCCATTCGGCGAGCCGCCTCGCGTGCTTGCTGGACCGCAGGCAACAACAGGGCAATCAGCACGCCAATAATGGCAATGACCACGAGTAATTCCACCAACGTAAAACCCGAGTACCGCTTCGAGTTCATGGGTATTTCCTTGTTCATAGGGATCCATTGAGAAGCTGAAAAATGAATAATCAAATGTTCCAAGTCGCGCATGCTGCGTCGACGGTATGCTCTTCTTCTCTGTTCTCTATTCGCCGCTGCTTGTTAACCGGGGCTTGTTTCGCCTAGCTTTTGCAGCATTTCTTCCGCGACTTTGCGACGCTGCGTATCACTTCCGGCTGACTTCAGCTTGAAGTAAAGAGGACGCAGGGGCTCGATCTTTTGAGGGGAGCCACGCATGGCACTTTCAAACGCTGGCTCAGCGCCGAACATTTCTGGCATAGGCGTGCTCGTATCGACGATTTGCTTCAGAAACGACTTAAGCATTCCCGTGCCATCATCCGCCGCGGCACCAGGGTCCGAAGGAAATCCGCCTGACATATTGCAGCCGAATGCCAATGCCGCCAACAAACAGACGGCCAGCCAGTGGGATCGAGAGGAATTAAAAGTCATGGATTTCGCCTCCCGAGCGGGTACCTAGCGCGCCCCACACGCCATAGGCCGAATTACCATTCCAGTTAGGCGTTGCATCTTGATCGCCTGCATCAATGGTTTCGTTGATGAACTGCGCCGAGCCATCCGCGAAAACAACTTGCACGCCGCCAGGATGACGACTGTTGGAAGTCATCATTGCTTCGGTCCAGAAATTTTGCTCGCGTGCACAAGAGGGACCGTTCGGTGGAATAATGGTCGTCACGCCGGTGTAAACAATATTGCCGGGGTGCCAACTGAAACCATGCTTATCAACCAGCGGTTGAAACGTGAGTCCTTCGGCAAACTTGTTTCCCAACCAAACCGTGCTGGCCGTGCAATCGCTTGGCTTCGAGAAGTTGATGATCGCCGTATCACCACGAGCACCTTCCGATGAGGCCCGCATGATTTCCGCCAACGCAATCGTATTGCTCGTCCCATCTTTCAGGTCAGCGATATTGAAGAAGGAATTCCAGCCGAACATGCCACGTGGCTGCTTGTCTTCCCCTTGAGCCCCAGTGGTTTCCATCCAGTGATCGGAAACGACTGTACCGTAGTTGGTCAGACCAAGTTCGCGATGGGTCCGGGTATCGTTATCCGAAGGGCAAAGAAGGCCTGGAATCTGGGCCCGAGAGCCATCAAACTCGGTATTGATGTAGCAATCACCGTTACCGTTGAGCCGTGGTTCCCACAGTTCGTAAACGGCATTTTGCTCGAGAAATGGAGTGAGCGGGACGAAAGCACTGACGCCGCCATACCACGAATCGCAACCCCCGCCGCCCTGCGCTCGCGAGGGAAAAGCTTCGTTTGTGTCGTGATAATTGTGGAGCGCAATCCCTAATTGTTTTAGATTATTAGAACACTGGGACCGCCTCGCGGCTTCCCGTGCTTGCTGGACTGCCGGCAAAAGCAGCGCAATCAGCACACCTATGATGGCAATTACCACCAAGAGCTCAACGAGGGTAAATCCCCTCTTTCTCGTCATTGACATCGAGTATCCACTCCGTGATCGTATTAAATGGAGGATGATCGGCGTCAATGAACCCGGCATTATCCTCCCAGACGCCCCCAGCGTCTCGGTTGCCAAATTCATCACCGCCACAGCGCATGATGGAGTGGATTACTGAGATCTATTGTGTAGATTAGAGATAGTCGCATCATTGCTATTTCCGTTTTTTGTGATTTTCAATTTGTTGCACGTTGCGATCATCACCATCCAAGGCAACTTTGAATGATCGATCACACCAACTTGGTAACGAAAACGATTGCCTTGTTCTTGCCGCGGGGGCACGAGCAGTCTGCTCGCATTACCGCTGGCGCTGTCATGAGTGCGGCCGACTATCCGCATATCACGCTACTTGAGTGGCCATACGACGATTCCCAGCCCGATTTCGACTACGATTTCAACGAAATCGAATTCGACGGAGCGATTATCTGGGCCTACAACGGTTCTCCGTGGGCCAAGCGTTTACTCTCGATGGGCATTCCCGTGGTGAACTGCGGCAGCAACTGGATCCGCCAGGGGGTTCCCTCCGTAGCGTTCGATTGGGAAGCGTTACAAAACGATTTGATTGAGAAATTTACCGCCCTCGGAAGAGAGCATGCGGCGATCGTTTCGCATAACCTGGGTAACGATCCGTTTAAGAATGCTTGGCTGGAACAATTGATCAGCCGGCTTGGCGAGAACAACATCACGACCCAGTTCTTCATCGCGCCTGGTCTGCCAAGCGAAGAACGGCAGCGCATGTTCAAGCCGGCCAGGGAACAGGAAATCATCAAGTTCTTGGAGAAACTCCCGCAGCCGTCGGCCATTTATTGCGACGACGACTATCTCGCGGCGCTGCTTTGTCGTGTTGCTCGGGATCTCGGACTTCGCATCCCGCAAGATGTCGCGGTGATGGGTTTTGGGAACTTCTCGATTTCGCAGGTGGCATCCCCGGCGATTTCATCGATCGAGATTCATGGGCAGATGATCGGTCGACAGGCGTTTAACATGGTCCGCCAGCGACTTGAGACCCCGGAAGCTGAATTCCCACAAGTCCATCACGTTCGACTCGATTTCATCGAACGCGATACTTTCCGCTTCGAGTTGGTCAAAGATGCCGTCGTCGCTCAGGTCAATCGGCTGATCGAACGCGAGGCATGTCAGGGGATCAATGTTGACGAGTTAGCTCGAAGATTGGGCGTCTCACGCAACACGCTCAATCGCCGCTTCCAACAGGAATACGGCATCACGCCTGGCAAAAAGATCCGGGCCATCCGCGTTCAGCAAGCTAAGAAGATGTTGGTGAACTCGGAT
Source organism: Bremerella sp. TYQ1 (assembly GCF_020150455.1). NCBI lineage: Bacteria > Pseudomonadati > Planctomycetota > Planctomycetia > Pirellulales > Pirellulaceae > Bremerella > Bremerella sp. TYQ1. The sequence continues at coordinate 5,992,138 of NZ_CP083740.1, read as the reverse complement.
CACAGCGTTACGAAGGTGGCAGAGCTATGTGGCTTTCCAGAGCCTGCCAACTTCGTGAACTTCTTTCGTCGCGAAGTCGGACAAACGCCTAACGAGTATCGCAACGCAACGCGGCAGTCGGAAGACTCCTAGGCTCGCTTGAAGACTTTACGCAGCAACGCCAGGCTTTCCGGCAATGCTTTGGTATAGTCTTCCATTCCCTCGAATTCGAGCGAAACGTAGCCACGATAATTGTGCTTTCGCAAAATCTCGCCAATGCGTGGATAGTCGAGATCAAGCGTGTACCACTGTCCTCCACCGTAGTACGTCTTCGCTTGCACAAAGACCGTCTGAGGGGCGATCTTTTCCAAACGGGTATAGGGATCCTCAAGGAAGTTCCCCGTGTCGGTACAGATCTGCAGCCATGGCGAATCGACCGCATTGACAATCCGCAAGATTCCCTCGGGCGTCAATCCAAGGCCCCAGTGATTCTCGAGCGCCAGCACGACACCGCACTTCTCTGCGGTTGGCAAGCATTTTTCCAGTGCTTCAATTACCCACGGATAACCATCTTCATCGGTGTAGCCTTCCAAAGGTGGTTCTATGCCGCGGTTGGCCATCAGTTCGTCGAAACTTCCGGAGGTTCCCCAGCGGCCGGTGTTGACCCGCATGACCGGAATCCCCAATTCGTAGGCAATTTCGATCTGCCCAATCGTTCGGTCGATGTTTTCCTGGCGTTTCTCTCGATCTGGGGTCACAAAGCCTTGGTGCGTTGAGAGTCCCACAAGCGGCAACCCAAGCCGCAATGCATGTCGTTTGTACGACATCATCTTCGCATGGCTGAGTAGTTCGTTTTGTTCCAATTGATAAAGCAGCAGTTCGACCCCGTCGAATCCATATTCATCGGCGATATCGATGCACTTATGGAAATCGCGGAATTCTTCATTGCGAAATCGCCACAACGAATAGGTCGAAAGAACGATTGGCGAAGTTTTTCGTGCTCCGTTATCGTCGGCGGGCGTTTCGTCGTGTGCCTGGCAGGCCTGACTTAGCGGAATCAACGATGCTCCGGCAGCCGCGGCTAAGAAATTACGTCGGGTCGATCGGGATGAATTGGATGCCTGATTGCTCATGATGATTTTCTCTGACGAGTAAAAGAGGGAAGTAGAAGAGAGAAAACGGCCGTACCAGAGTCGATTAAGGTTCGGCCAGCATCGATCTCATCTTTTCCGCTTCCTCTGGAGGCAATGTCTTCAGAAGCGGACGCATCGTGTAGTTTCCGTAGATCTTGCCATTTCGCATGTACATCCAGTCAGAGATATCCCCTTTCGCGATTGTCCACTCTTGCCCCGCTTGGACGTTGGAGACAATCCCAGGGTCGTTGTCGATCGTTCCTGTAAACTGACCGTTGTCGAACTTCACTCCTGTTACCCAGAAATGTTCGACCTTTTTTCCATCTTCAATAGGTGCTTTGACCGCGAAACTCTCGCCGTCGTGGCTCTCGAGTTTTTCAATGAACTCGTCAACGGTTGCTTGTGCTTTTGCGATCGCCGCATCCATTTCCTTTTCATCGTAGCCATCTTGGACCAGCGTTTCTGGAGGAGAGCCACAACCGGTTAGCAGAAACACAGCAAGCAAAACTGACAGGCAAAATCGCATAGAGATTCGTCCCAATGGGTAGCACAAGGAAAGTAATTCACCGAAGAATCAGCATAGGGGCAGCATGTACGCATGACAATCATTTCACGTATCTTTTTACGCAAAGCGATTGCTTGGCAGCTTAACTTAAGTCTTGCCCGAAGAAGCACTCCATGCCCAATCGGCAGAAGCAGCGCGTTCCGATGGCGGTGGCCAAATTACCATCCGCCTCGATAGAGTCGCTTAATGCGCGAGGCCGAAGCGGCACCACTTACGCGACGTTTCTCTTCGCCATTCACGACGTAGACAAATTGTGGAATCGAACGAATTCCATACTTCTGAGCCAATGACGAATTTGAATCGACATTCACTTTGCGGATGGGATAGCCGGCATTTCGCAGTTCTTGATAGGCGGGATCAGCACGACGACAAGCTGGGCACCAGCCAGCGGTAAAGAACAACACCTTGCCCGGCAAGTCACGCGGGGCCACATCGTCCGTAGGTGAAAAGTCGCCGGAAGAATAACTTGCGAGTGTCAGAAGTACAGGAGCAGCGAAGCAAATCAGCGCCACTACAACTACGATTGCCTTTTGCATGAACGACTTTCCCCCTTATCTGTCGGTACGCACGACGCGTTAATCTGGCCTCCGTTACTTCAAATAAAGCTTACGGTAGAACTGATCCCCACCCATTCGAGTAGAAACCGATCGTCCTTTTCTCACGTGATCGGTCTAACCGTTACATCGAGCAGAAACGGATTACGGCGCGAGTTGCTGGAAATGGATCGCTTTCGCATCCCAAACAGGCTCCGATTTCGCGTCTCGACGGCCAAGTTTTCGTTGCAACGAGTACGCTTTTGGTTCAACTTCGGAGAATTCCAGAAGATTATTACCCTATGTTTTCCCGAGTAAAACGCACTGTTTTTGAATTTCCTTCGTCAAACGAGCGCGGCCCGTTGACACCCCAGTCGTTTCTGGTACTATTTGTCTCTTCCCAGTTGGGCAACATTGCTCGCAGGGACAAAAGCAAAACGCTTTTGATGGTGTGAGAACACCAAAATGATCTTTGACAATTTGGTAGTGACCTCTGTTTGAGAGCGAAGGTTGGATGTGTTTTTGGAGGCTGCTTGCAGCTGAAGAGAACGATCAACTTTTGAACTCAAGCTAGTTCAATTTTTTTTAAAACTAGTAGCTAGTTCAAACATTTTCGATTGCTAACTTGCTCATACGCTGGTTCACCTCGGTGGACTAGTTAAGCAAATATTTAATTGAAGGGTTTGATCCTGGCTCAGAATGAACGTTGGCGGCATGGATTAGGCATGCAAGTCGAGCGAGAACCAAGAAAGCTTGCTTTCGAGGGGACAGCGGCGAAAGGGAGAGTAACAGGTAGATACCTACCTCCAGGCTGGGAATAGCGTCGGGAAACTGGCGGTAATGCCCAATAACATCTACGGATCAAAGCTCCGGCGCCTGGAGATGGGTCTGCTCACTATTAGCTAGTTGGTAAGGTAATGGCTTACCAAGGCGACGATGGTTAGCGGGCGTGAGAGCGTGGCCCGTCTCACTGGGACTGAGACACTGCCCAGACACCTACGGGTGGCTGCAGTCGAGAATCTTCGGCAATGGACGCAAGTCTGACCGAGCGATGCCGCGTGCGGGATGAAGGCCTTCGGGTTGTAAACCGCTGTCAGAGGGAAGGAAATTTTGACCAAACCTCAGAGGAAGGTCGGGCTAAGTTCGTGCCAGCAGCCGCGGTAAGACGAACCGACCGAACGTTATTCGGAATTACTGGGCTTAAAGGGTGCGTAGGCGGCCATGCAAGTCAGATGTGAAATCCCACGGCTCAACCGTGGAACTGCGTTTGAAACTGCATGGCTTGAGGGAGATAGGGGTGAGCGGAACTGATGGTGGAGCGGTGAAATGCGTTGATATCATCAGGAACACCGGTGGCGAAGGCGGCTCACTGGGTCTCTTCTGACGCTGAGGCACGAAAGCTAGGGGAGCGAACGGGATTAGATACCCCGGTAGTCCTAGCTGTAAACGATGAGTACTGGATCGAGGGACCTCCCACAGTTTCTCGGTCGTAGCGAAAGTGTTAAGTACTCCGCCTGGGGAGTATGGTCGCAAGGCTGAAACTCAAAAGAATTGACGGGGGCTCACACAAGCGGTGGAGGATGTGGCTTAATTCGAGGCTACGCGAAGAACCTTATCCTAGTCTTGACATGCTTAAGAATCTCCCTGAAAGGGGAGAGTGCTCTTCGGAGAGCTTTTGCACAGGTGCTGCATGGCTGTCGTCAGCTCGTGTCGTGAGATGTCGGGTTAAGTCCCTTAACGAGCGAAACCCTTATCTCTAGTTGCCAGCGAGTAATGTCGGGGACTCTAGAGAGACCGCCGGTGTTAAACCGGAGGAAGGTGGGGATGACGTCAAGTCCTCATGGCCTTTATGACTAGGGCTGCACACGTCCTACAATGCAACATACAAAGGGAAGCAAAATCGTGAGATCTAGCAAATCCCAAAAAGTGTTGCTCAGTTCGGATTGCAGGCTGCAACTCGCCTGCATGAAGCCGGAATCGCTAGTAATCGCGGGTCAGCATACCGCGGTGAATATGTTCCTGAGCCTTGTACACACCGCCCGTCAAGCCACGAAAGTGGGGTGCACGCGAAGTCGCTAAGCTAACCTTCGGGAGGCAGGCGCCGAACGTGAACTCCGCGATTGGGACTAAGTCGTAACAAGGTAGCCGTAGGGGAACCTGCGGCTGGATCACCTCCTTTCTAAGGAAAACTTTTGGTCAAGTCGGTTTCACGACCGCAACGACCTAAAGTGGGACATCCACCAATCACTCAAGCAAGTCACTACCTTATTTATATTAGAAGCCTCTTAGAGCTGTTGCAGTTCTAAGAGGCTTTTTTTTATGCGCTCAACTTCCAATCAGCCGCTCCCAATCGCTTGAGACCTGTTCCGGTCCCCTGCCCTGTCGCTCGCGGCAGAACGTATCTCAAAGCCCCTCTGCCGAGCCACGCAAACTTCGCGCACGCTCCGCGCATACTACCTGCATACTTGGGAGATCGACGCGCAAGATGATGAAACGCCATGCTCACTCAGCGTGAGAATTCTGGAAATGGCTTACTGCGGCTTGGCTCTCGGGGCCACATCAAAGAAAGTTTCCCCCAACCGAAGCTCATCAAAGTCAGTCGAGTAACGGGCCTTGATGGTCTGGAGCTTTTTCTCATCAGTGTGGAGCTGCAAGGTGCCCGTTCTTTGTCTTCTGTTTTCAAGCTTGTCCCTCGAAGGGTGGTTCGATACACTTCGGCGGCTTTAATTTGGGGAGGCTGTGCTAGCTCGTTGGCTGGTGGGCCTTGTCCGATGGTGTTGTCCAGGAAGGAAGCTCGTCATGGCTCAGGTAGCCAGAACTGATCAGGCATGGAAGCAATGGGGTGATGTCGATCCCTACTATGGCGTCCTGACTGACGAAAAGTATCGTGGCAAGAACCTAGGCGATGCCGAGAAGGACGAGTTCTTTGCCAGTGGTCGCGAACGAGTCGACTACATCTTGCAGGAAGCAAGCCGTTTCCTGGGACGCGATTTTCAGCCACAGAAAATTCTCGACTATGGTTGCGGCGTTGGTCGCTTGGCTTTGGCGTTCGCGGATCGTGCGGCTGAAGTTACCGGAATCGACGTTTCCGAAGGGATGCTGCGAGAAGCGGAAGTCAACGCTCAGCGTCTAGGCACGCACAACATTCAGTGGTTGGCCATCGATGGAACCACGCTGCCGACTGACGAGCAGTTCGATTTTGTGCATTCCTTCATCGTGTTTCAACACATTCGACCCCAGCAAGGGCTTTCGTTATTCCAACAATTGGTCGAACGAATTCGGCCTGGGGGAATAGGAGCAATCCAGCTTACCTATTCGCGTTCGCAATATGCGGAATATCAAGGGTTGCCGTCACCTCGACCTTCAGCACGAGAAATTTGGCGACGCGTCTGGTTGAACTCGCCGGTTCGCCGTCACTTAAAGGCAATGCTCGGCAAGCCGGTTCAGCCAGAGATGGAAATGAATGCCTACCACTTGAACCAGGTTTTCTTTCTACTGCAATCGATTGGAATCGACCAAGTTCATACCGAGTTCACCAACCATGGCGGCCACCTGGGCGTTTCGCTAATGTTTGCCAAACCGAGTGCTGCTGGTCAGGTCTCGAAGGCGGCCTAGGCAGTTCTAGCCAGCCATAAAGATATAGGCCAGTGTGCCTGCGATTGGGGCGATGACTAGGAGCGTGAGGGCTGTCTGGAGGCACGTTATCCAGAAAGCTCTGGTGATTGGTGCGCGGAGGAAGAACGCGAGCATCAGCATCATGATGAAGAGGTTCAAAAAGACCAGACCACCTCGGAAGCCGATTTCGCCAGGCAAGCTCAGGTTAACTTTGTAAAGTCGAATCCCAATTTCGATAAAGACTGCCATGCTGATCAGTACGAGATTGATCAAGAGCATGATCCCCATGGCGATTCCGATCGACGGAACTTGGATTAATCCGTCGTAGCGCATTTGGTCGGCTAGCTTGTTGTGCAGGCGAACGGAAACTTGCAGAAAGCACGCCCCGATCATCGAGCCGACCAGAAGATAGATCGGCACAGCGCAGATGGAAAAGAGAAACGCCTCGACAGGATTTGCAGCCATGAGGGGACCTTGGCAAGGACAGAGTAATGCTCGCACGTCGGTGCAAGTTGCCGCCTAAGATACCACCTCGAACAGGCCAAAGGGACCGGGCATCCAGGAAGGGGTTGCCCGGTCTTGGGTTGGCTTTCAACAGAAGCGTTATTTCTTCGCTTCTTCGGCAGGCTTGAACTCGACTTTCGTCCGCGATTCAGGAATTGCGTATCGCGTTGTGCGAGCAAGATAGTCTTGGGCGAGAACCAATTCGATGTCTTGGTACGACTCGTCGTGCATCTTGCCGAGGTAACGAATGTTGAAGCTGATCTTCTGCGACTCGCCAGGAGCGACATGCCCGTGCGTATGATTCGGGGCCAGACTCCAGCGGGAATCGCGGCTAGTTGGTGTCAGCGTGAAGTCGATCGGTCGATCGGAAGGGTTCTTGATGACCGTGGTCAGCTTGCCCTTGAAGACGCCGTCTTCCACTTCTTCCAGCGTGGTGGTGACTTCCGGCTTTTGTTTTGCGAGCGCGATGACCTGCCCTTGCAGTTCCGCAGTGATCTCGCGAACGTCCATCGCTTCACCAACAGGGAACGCGGCCATGGCGACTTGCTTCGGACGAACGGTGACCAGGTGGTACTGATGCAAATAACCTGCTTCCGGAACTTTGCTCGATTGCCCACCGCCGACGGTTGCCAGAGTGACGTATTCGATGCCATCTTCCGGATCGTAACGCATGTAGTGGATATGGCCTGCGAAAACAGCGGTTACGTTGCCGGTCTTCTTCAACAGTGGGTGCACGCGTTCTTTCCAGTCGTTTCCATAGCCACGGCCGAGCCATCGCGGGTGGTGCAGGAAGATGAACTGGTGATCGCAGTCTTTGCCTCGTTCGAGCGATTCGGTGAGGAACTTCAGTTGCTCTTCGCTGATCTTTTGCGACTCCGGCTTGCTGAAGTTTTTCTCGCCGGTTTCTGGATTGCCTTCGTCAGAGTACAGCACGATGAAGTTGCAATTCTTGTGCTGGAATGAATACCAGAGCGGACCGAAGTGCATTTCGTAATGTTCGTCATGCTGGCCAACAGGCATTTGCGGATCGTCGAGTGGACGCCAATAGACGTCGTGATTGCCTGCGACGGGGAACCAAGGGCACAGCAGCTCTTTCATGATGGCTTTGAACTCGCGCATCTGCCCGAGCCAGGCTTCGGTGCCGTTATAGCCATTGATCAAATCGCCGACCGTCATCACCAAGTCAGGTTCGATCAAGTTCACGTCGCGAACGGCGTCGGCAAGGACGTTGACGCCTTCTTTCGGACCGCCGGTTCGGTCACCGAAAACGGCGAAGACGAATGCGTCTTTCTCGGTCGGCAGCGGCAAAATCACTTCGCTGTTACGCGTGGTGAAAAACCGCTTTGCGCTGGGCTGCTCGGTTTCGTGGTGGTGATTGTGATGGTGCATGTGACGGTCGTGCACCAGATTGGGAGTTTCACTGACCGGCTTTTCTGCGGCTGGCTTTTCCTGGGCACTTACCGCTCCGAGAAAAATAACCGAGAAACAAACCCAACTTTGTAACGCCAACGAGTACTTCATCGCGCTGATTTGCCTTTTGCACATTGGAGATTTTGCAGAAACTTTGTAGACCAAGACTATCTAAGACCATCGAGCGAAAACAGGGTGCCGTCGGCCATCCGCGTTGGACTAAACGATTTCTTCATCAAAAGAGCGGCTTGTCGCGGGGTGGGGAGCCCCTCCATTTCACGGTTTCCCCTCGGCTGAAGGGACCTCCGTTTCAGGGTTTCACCAGAGGTGAATCAGGTAGGACGATCCTATGCTAACCCGGATGACGTTGCCTGCTCAAGCAAGTCGAGGAAAAGATACGCAAAACGACGAGTCTCAATCGCTCAGGCGAGAGTCAGCCATGAATCGACTGTAAGTCGGCAAGTAACATCTCGCGTGACGATGCTTCCTCGACGCGCTCGACCAACGTCCGAGCTGCGGCTAAGTACTTTTTGGCGGCGGCCGAGTCACCAGAAATAACGGCTGCTCTGGCTAACGCTTCGTAGGCGTACGCTTCATAGAACGGCAGAGTCCCTCGGGCATACTTCAATGCCAATTGCCCACAACGCATTGCCATGCTCCCTTCACTCAAAAGTGCGAACGCGCGCGAGATCTGCCAGTAGCCGACCGAGCGAGATTGATTGGTTAAGTCATCGCGATGCTTCCAATGCCATAGCGAAGCAAACGCACGAGCCAACATCTCGAGTTCTTGCTCGGCCGTTCGATCCTTGCTGTCGATCAAGTCCCACGCCGTGTTGAAAGCCTCGGCCGCAAAGTGTCGATGGGCGGTTTGCAGGTCAAAAGGTGGGGACGCGTTCATGGGAAGAATCCAGATAACGGCGAGAGGTCGATTGCGTGTTCACAGTTCTAAGCAGCCGACTGGGCTTCTGCAACCAAATTTTGCGGCTACGTAATGCGAGAAACGTCCCCAAGAAAAGATGCATGCCCGTGCAGAACACGGGCATGACACCTGAGATGGTTGACTTGTCAGTCAGGCTTAGCGATATGCCAACGCCGACTTCGGCATGCGTTGGGACCGCAACTGAATGTGCAGCTGTTCCATCGCATAGCGATTGTTTTGAACCTGGAAGCGAATGTTCGGTGGAAGCGAATGCAGCCCTTCCTTTTTGACCATCGCTTGAATTTCCATCAGCTGATCGCGGAAGATCGGAATCTCGCGATCGGCTGTGCGAAGGATGCCCAAGTGCAGCACCAGGTAAGCAGGATCTTCCAGAACCAACTGGAATGGATCGGCTTTGCTGGCCGAGTGCTTTTCGCGGAAGGCTTGAGCCATCGCTTTTTGCTGAGCGACGAGCACTTCCGGACGTTCGACTTCTTCGCCAATCATGAGCAAGCTTTTCGCTTTCAGCTTCTGACCGATATCGAGGCTACCAAGCAGCATCGAAAGCGGAATCGAGAAGACCAAGCCGACCAATACCGGCGACAGCCAGAAGAGGAAGGCCGGGGCGGTGGCGTAAAGCGTCAACGTGGCAGTCAAACCGATCAACGTGTGCGCCCAATGCATCATAATGGCATCGTTCAGCGTCACACCGGTGTCGTCACGCTGTTGAGCGTTCCACTTCACCTTCTTACCACGCAGGGTGGCCAAAACGAACTGGCTGTGCAGCAGCATCATGATCGGAGCGATCAAGATAGCGATGCCGGTTTCCAGCAGGACGCTTAACCAGGCACGTTCGCGAACTTGTGCCGTATCGCAGTCGCGTGGACGCAAGTACAACGCGATCAAACCATAAGCTTTCGGCAGCAGCAGCATGCCCATCGTCGCGGCGAACAAGCCACCAGCAAGCGCACCCAGGATCGCACTTCCTTCGGCTCCTCCGGTCACGAAGGCGGCCACCAGCGAAAGCGTCAGGAAGACAAGCCAGAGCGGCGAAGCGAGGTAGCTCATCACACCCATGCTCAAGTGGAGTCGGCTGGCGGGATGGAACCCATCGGCCAACAGCAAACCCATGTGCTGCATGTTCCCTTGGCACCAACGTTGGTCACGCTGAGCGTAGTCCAACATGGTCGTGGGACATTCTTCGTAACTTCCTTGGAGATCATGTGCGAGGCAAATCTTCCAGCCAGCGCGACGCATCAAAGCCGCTTCAACGAAGTCGTGGCTGAGGATTTCGCCGCCGAGTGGACCGTTGCCTGGCAAAACCGGCAGATCGCAATGTTCCATGAAAGGCTTGATGCGAATGATCGCATTGTGGCCCCAGTAGTTGCCATCGCATTCCGACCAAAGCGCGAACCCTTCGAGGAAGACGCGGCCGTAAATCTGGGCAGCGAACTGCTGCGTTCGGGCGAAGAACGACTGACGATTGACCGGAGTCGGCGGGACTTGCAGGATGCCGATCTTCGGATCGTTCGTCATGCGGCGAACCATCTCGACGAGCGTTTCGCCTGCCATGACGCTGTCGGCATCGAGCACCGTCATATAAGGATAATGGTCACCCCAGCGTTGGCAGAAGTCGGCAATGTTGCCTGCTTTGCGGCTGATGTTCTTTGGGCGATGGCGATAGAAGACCTGGCACTGTTCCGGCAGGTCGATCACCAGCTTGGCCCAAGCACGCTCTTCTTCCAGCCAGATGTCTGGGTTAGTGGTGTCGGAAAGCACGAACACGTCGAACTTCTCGGCAGCACCCAACGAGTGCAGCGACTCGGCGACCGCTTTAACGTTCGCCATCACGCTGGTCGTATCTTCGTTGTAGATCGGCATCAAGATGGCACTCTTCGGCAAGCCATCCAGATAACCAGGATCGTCCGGGCTGATCGTCTGTTTCTTCTTGTGCGAAAACAAGATCGAAGCCAATCCCATCGTCGCCGTCCAGAAGCTGAACGCGATCCAGAAGAACAGCACGACAAACAAACCGACCAACGGATATTGGAAGAAGCCGGTGCCTGCGACCGTTTCCCAATAGACCGCGGCGGCCGTTCCGGTCGTCAGGACCGTCAGGAATGCCAACAGCCCACGCGTCACGTTAAAGCAGTTGAAGAACGAGCAATCGTTCTTTTCGCTGGCGTTGGATGCAGGGCCGTGGCTTGGCTTACGTTCCAGCTCGAAGCCAAACATTTCGGCCACTTGATGTCCCCAGCGAGGAAGCAGCGGCAACTCTTGCTTGGTCATCTCTTTCGGCTTCGCTTCCGGAACAACTGGCTTACGCTTGCTCTTTGCGGTGGCGACAACCGTTTCCGGCAGATCTTCACCGAGCAAACCTTCCGGATGCTGACTAAGCAGTTCCGGCAAGTGCGCTCCGATCACGCCACTAGGAATTGGTTGATCGCTGGCGTCGTTTTCGACTTCGATTGCATGCACCCATTTGGCCAGCTTTTTCACTGTCAAACGAATGGCCGCTTTCCGCAGACGTTTACCGCTCGCTTTCGGATCGGTCGCCATCTGCTCGAGGGCTTCGTTGACGATTCGTTTGCTTTCCGCGGCGATGAAATCGGTATCGGTCAGCCCGAGGTCGCGCAGGTAATCCGCAACCACGAGTTTCGCAGCACGAATGTCGGACTCGGGAATGTTGTCCAGTCGGCCTGCATTCGGAAATACAGTCGCGAGACCATCAGCGCTGAACGAGTCGAATACAGCGCTAATGTCAGTGGTTGAACTTAAATGGGACATAGGTATCTCCACGATTCAGAGAAGAGTTCGTCCTCGTCGGTGAGGAAGACTTCCATCTCCATTGCGTACGGTGAATCTGGAATCAAGTTGCACGACACCTCTACGGTGTTTTCCGCAGTACGTCGCACTTCGACGTTTTCTGCTTTGCCGCGTTGCACATCAATGGTTGATTGCAACTGGCGTTCCGGAGAGAGTTTGGAAATGGCGTCGCCCTTAAACACGACGGTAAGACGGAGAGAAGATTTATCCGAGCGATCCACTCGGAAATCAGACACTTTCGCAAGCGAATGCTGCTTGGGTGCCTGGTTAAGAAAAGCAATTTCATATTCCAGGTCGATCGGCTGGCCGACTTCCACTGGTTGTTTTGGCATCCAATAGGCACCGATGTTATCAATGCCCTCATGCTCCGATGGCAGTTCCAACAACTGGACGGCGCCATCCTTCCAAGGTGTCTTGGGCGTGATCCACACGCTGGGACGAAGATCGTATTTCGCTTCGTTATCGTTATAACGTTCCGGAGCACGCTCGGCTTGCATCAGACCGAAGCCATGAAGTTCCTTCGCGTCGTAGTTACTGAGCGAAGGAAAATCGAGGCGATTGAGCGAACGGCGAATCCAATCGTTGTCGCCTTTCTGAATGAGCAAACTGTCCGCATCGTGAACGCGGGGACGAGGATCCCCTTCAGGTCCCTTCTTGCCCATGCCCCACATGAACATGCTGGTCAGCGGCGCGAACCCGACTTTTTCAGGCACCTGGCGAAAGAACAACTTGGCTTTCACGTCGATGGTCATCGTCTCGTTCGGATGGATTACCAAAGCGTACGCACCGCTGACACTAGGACTGTCCAGCAATGCCCACAGTTTGAGCTGCTTGGCATCCATGCTTGGCTGTTCGATCCAGAACTCGCGAAAGACCGGAAACTCTTCCGTCTTCGCCAGTCCGATATCGACCGCCAATCCGCGAGCGCTGGTTCCGTAGAACTGGCCCGGCGAGATCGCTCGGAAATAGCTTGCCCCTAAGAACGAAGCGATTTCCAGCGGATGTTCCGATTCAGGAAACTTGCCGATGATCTTGATTCCGGAGTAGCCGAGATCTTTCGGAGGATCGAGCCCGGCAATTTCGCCGCGGTATTGAAATAGCGACTTATCAAAGTCCATCCGCTGAGCCTGTTCGGCCGAGGAAGGTTCTTCCGGCAAAAGCGAAACCTGGACTTCGTCGCGGAAGATGTAACCTCGGTGAAACAACTCAAACCAAAACGGCAGAGCTTCTTTCTTCCAGATCGAACGTTCGTGCTCGAACGCGATCAAACGGTAGGTATCGTAATTCAGACTTTTGAGATCGTCGGGAAGCTCATGCGAAGATTCGTAGGGCTTCGCAGAAGTTGCCTTCGCTTTGGCGACCATTGCTTGAAAGATCGGGTCGGTCGACGCCTCGGCAGCGGAGCGGTTGGGTGCCATCGTTTCTTCCGCGCTCACTTGGCAGGCGACCGCCAAGAGCAAAGTCAAACCAAGAACCGATCCACGAATCGTTAACTGACGATCCGAGCGAGCGGGTTGATTTACGAGCGCGTGTTGTTGTGTCCTATTCGAACAATCAAACATGGAGAGGGCCTGTGGTGTTGGTGTTGCTGCGCGTCGGTGCGCGATGTGCCCTCAGAATTGCACGCGCTGTGCCAAAGTTTCATTTGGTTTTTCCTGACAGAAGATGTTTACCCATGCGCTGCGCAGAAGGCGTTCCAACGCCGAGAACTGGTCCCATATCACGTGCTCAAGGGACGCCATGCGAAGAGCTAAGATCACGTGCGGATTGGATAAATTTTGCTCACCTGGTCGAACTGGCAGACAACCTTTCGAAGTGATGCCAAATTGACCGATGTCATGTGCAGATATTGCACAAACAGACGTCGAATCTACAAATTCACATGGTTTTAAGGGATCGCGCAGTGGACAACGCGTAATTTGTCGTCTGGTTCTGGACACTCTTGGCCGTCGTGCCCCCTGAATACGAAACATTTGTACACGCAGTTCAGTTGGCTTATCCTAAAAACCAGCCAACCGCTGGCAGGCGCGCGTCCAGAGAGATCGCATTGTTACCGCATCTTCCGTTAGCCATCACACCGACCTCACGGTTGTCGGCGTAACAATGAGCTCCAAGGACTTGGCCCGTTAGTTGCTTTTCTCAAAGGGCCTTCATTCGTCTTTTTCACCCCAGGGCCAAGCACGATCATGATTTTGCCGAATTTCTCTCTTTCGCATGTCGATCAACAACCGGCGACAAGTATTCCTCGCGATCGCTTTTTGGATGACTCGCTGGCCGGGCTCACACGCTCGCCAAAGCAACTGCCGTGCAAGTATTTCTACGATCAACGTGGTTCGCAGCTGTTCGATCAAATTTGCGAGACGCAAGACTACTACGTCACGCGGACCGAGGCCGAGATCATGCAGCGGTACGCAAAGGAGATGGGAGAGTGTCTCGGCGAGAAAGTAATGCTGGTCGAATTCGGTAGCGGCAGCAGCACCAAGACGCGCCGTTTGCTGGATAACCTGATCGATCCGGTGGCGTACGTACCCGTCGATATTTCGCGCGAGCATTTACTGGCCTCAGCCAAACAGATTTCCAGCGAATACCCGACGATCGAGATCTTGCCGGTATGTGCCGACTTCACCAAGCCGTTCGCGCTGCCGAACCCACGTTTGCGACCAAGCCATGACGCGGTTTACTTTCCTGGCTCGACGATTGGCAACTTCCGACCTGATCAGGCAAAGACGTTGCTGGAAAGTATCGCCCACATGTGCGGCGAACAGGGAGGCCTTTTGATTGGGGTCGACCTGCAGAAGGACAAAGCGGTTCTTGAAAAAGCCTACAACGACGACGATGGCGTCACCGCTGAGTTCAACTTGAACTTACTGCATCGCATGCAGAAGGAACTTGGCGCGAGCGTCGACGTCAGCGCGTTCGAGCATCATGCGTTCTACAACGAAGATGAAGGGCGAATCGAGATTTACCTTCGTAGCCGCATCGACCAAACCATTCAGCTGGATGGCCAAACGGTGCAAGTGGAGGCGGGCGAATTGATCCACACCGAGTACTCGCACAAGTACACCATCGATGGCTTCGCCGAAATGGCTGCCGATGTCGGCTGGACGCTTCGCCGAGCGTGGACCGATCCGAACAACTACTTTGCCGTGCTTCACTTCGTCGTACTTGGCAACGACCAATCGCGATAAATCATTCGGGGGAAAATCTGATGAGTTCCATCCAGACCGACCTGTCCGCGCTGGCCAGCGGCTTATTGCCAAAGTATGAATCGGTTCGCGGTTTCTCACATGTGCTTTGCGAACCGCTAGAGATCGAAGATTTCGTCGTTCAATCGATGCCGGACGCCAGTCCGATTCGCTGGCACTTGGCCCATACCACATGGTTCTTCGAGACGTTCATATTGAAACCGTTCGCGAAGAACTACGAACCGATTCATCCGATGTACGAGTACCTGTTCAACTCGTACTACAACGGAATCGGCGAGCAATTCTCGCGGCCGAAACGGGGGCTGCTGACGCGACCGACGGTGGCCGAGGTGATGAGTTACCGTCGAGAGGTGGATAACCGGATGGGGCAGTTACTTTTGGAAGCAAGCCCTGAACTGGCCCAACAGATTGCTCCGTTGGTCGAGCTCGGTCTGAATCACGAGCAGCAGCACCAAGAGCTGATGCTGACCGATCTCAAACATGCGTTGGCCCAGAACCCGATGTGTCCTGCTTACGATCCAGCAGCGATCGTCAATTCAAGCTTAGCAACGCCGCAATCCTGGCATGGCTTTGAAGGAGGCATCGTCGAGATCGGCCATGCCAACGAAAGCTTCGCGTACGACAATGAAACGCCACGGCACGAGGCATTGATCTACGACTTTCAGCTGGCTGGCCGGTTGATTACCAACGGCGAGTACCTGCAGTTTATCGATGACGGCGGCTACCAGCGACCGGAGCTATGGCTATCGCTGGGCTGGAACATGGTCCAAAGCGATGCTTGGATCGCCCCTTTGTATTGGATTGAGCGAAACGATCAGTGGCACGAGTTTACCCTGGCCGGGCTGGAGCCACTCAACGAAACCGCCCCCGTCACGCACATCAGTTACTTCGAGGCGGACGCATTCGCGCGCTGGCAAGAGGCACGTTTGCCGACCGAGTTTGAGTGGGAGACTGCCAGTCGCCGGGTAACGTTGGAAGGGAACTTTGTCGAATCAAGGACCTTCCACCCTGCCCCGGCCACAACCCAGGACGGCCTTCGCCAAATGCTGGGAGATGCCTGGGAATGGACCGCGAGTCCTTATATCCCGTACCCTGGCTACCAACCTGCCGAAGGTGCCATCGGTGAGTACAACGGCAAGTTCATGTGTCAGCAGTACGTCCTGCGAGGCGGATCGTGCGCGACATCGAAGAGCCACATCCGCAAGAGCTATCGCAACTTTTTTCCACCGGAAGCCCGCTGGCAATTCACCGGGCTACGCTTGGCAAAGTAACGCTTAGTACTCGATCAAGCTGAAAGAATCGAAGGGGGCGATGCGTTGTTCCCCTTCTAAAGCTTTCAGATGAATCAAGAAGCAGCAGCCGACGACGCTGGCGCCGATCTTTTCGACCAAGTTACAGCAGGCTTTCATCGTGCCGCCGGTGGCCAAGAGATCGTCGACCATCAACACATTCTGGCCAGGCTGGACGCCGTCGATATGGATTTCGAGCGTATCGGTGCCATACTCCAGTTCGTAATGGAACGCATGGGTATCAAATGGCAGCTTGCCGGGCTTACGAACTGGCACGAAACCGCAGTTCAGCTTCAGCGCCAAAGGAGCTGCAAAGATGAACCCGCGAGCTTCTGCGGCGACAATGGCGTCGATCTGCTTGCCTTCGTAGTGGGCCGCCATTTGATCGATCGCTTCATTAAAAGCGTGCGGATTGGCGAGCAGCGGCGTGATATCTCGGAACAGAATTCCCGGTTTGGGGAAGTCAGGGATATCACGGATGTACGCTTTAAGATCGATTTCCGACATGCTGCTCTCTCCAGCCAATAAAAAAGCACCTGAGACTTGGGTAAGCTCCAGGTGCTGAATATACGAGGAATTTCACGCCGCGTGAAGAATGGGCAGCTGAGGCCTCTTCCTATATTAACGTCGCGTTCGGCGTCGGATTGGGCCTTCGAGCATGCGTTCGCGCGGGTCTTGCAGTCCTTCCGCCAAACGATTGAGGGCCTCGGTTTCGATCTGGCGAACACGTTCTCGGGTCAGGCCGAGCTTCTCGCCGATTTCTTTTAGCGTGTGTGGTTCTTCGCCATGCAAACCAAAACGCATCTTCAGCACGGTCGACTCGCGGCCATCCATCGTCTTGAGCATCTCGCGGACATGCTTCAAGTCGTCATGTTCGACAAGTTCGTCTTCCGGGTTCTTCAGACGTTCGTCGGTGACCATCTCGCCGAGCGACCAACCGTTGTCGGCTTGATCGGTTTGCGGGGTGCTATTGTAGATGCGGATTGCCTTTTTGATGATCGGCAGCTTCTTCTTCTGCAGACCCAGGACGCGGGCAATCTCTTCTGGTGTCGGCGTACGACCGAGTTCTTCCGTCAGGCGGTTGGTGGCCCGACGCCACTTCGAAAGCAGTTCGACCATGTAAGCCGGAATGCGGATCGTCTTGGCGCAGTTGATCAGGGCTCGCTTGATCGACTGCTTGATCCAGTAACTGGCATAAGTGCTGAACCGCGTTCCCATCGCAGGGTCAAACCCCTCGACCGCACGCAAGAGTCCGAGGTTGCCTTCTTCGATGAGGTCTTGCAGGCCCAAGCCTTTGCCAGTGTAGCCGCGAGCGATATTCACGACGAGACGCAAGTTGGCACGCACCATGCGATCGCGAGCTGCCACGTCGCCGTTGCCGATCGCGGTGGCGAGTTCGCGTTCCTCTTTGGCCGAGAGGAGAGCGGTCTCGTTGATTTCACGCAAATAGGTTTCGAGAGGACTTTGCACGGATTCGAAATCGTCGAACTCCGTTTCACTCCGTTTGGTCTTCGTGGCCATGGTTTCGTCTATGCTTTCGATACGTGGCGGGGGAAAAACTTTTCACGCTGTCACACCACTGCTATCGTCCATGTGCTATCACTTTCTTTGGCAGGTAGAGAAACGATCCCCAATGCGCCGAATGTTCCGGTCGTACGGGATGCACTTGGAACGACCCTGCGTTTGGGAGAATTCGTAACGAGGGTTTCGATTAGAAGCATTAAAACGGACTAAGCACGCACCACAGGCAACAATCTTTCGACTATTGAATGACGTTCCCAATGTCACGAGAATAGTGCCCGGCAAGTCTTCCGACTTCCATTCGCCTCCACTGCATAACTCTTACGAAAGCGCCTACATCGATGGGAACATGGTCCGCAGAACCGTTTGGTAACGATACCGCCGCAGACTGGGCCTATGGCCTGGAGGAAACAAACGACTTCTCACTGATCCAGGAGACCCTGGACGCTGTCGTACAAGAGGAGGACTACCTCGACGCCGACCTCGCACAAGAAGCGGTCGCCGCGGCAGAAACCTTGGCCAAGCTACTGGGGAGGGGATCCCAGGTAGATGCGTACACTGAATCGGTCGACGAGTGGGTTCAATCGGTATCACTAAAGCCAGACGCTAAGTTGCTCGCGACGGCGGACAAAGCGCTGGAGAGAATTCTGGCCGACGAGTCCGAACTGAAGGAGCTTTGGGAAGAAGGGGACGAAGGAGGAGAGTGGACCACCTCAATTCGAGACCTGCAAAAGCGTCTTCGCAGTTAGTAAACCGACGCGCCCTGCTCACGTATTAGTAGACAGAAAAACGGAATGAAGGCTTGCGAATCAAGTCGCAGGCATGGCACCTGCTGTACCGTTTTTTTCACAATTCACCACCGTCTGTTGCCACCGCAGAAGCGTTCATAAAAAAAGCCTCGAGGTTTCCCTCGAGGCTTTTCTGTTTTTTGAATGATAACGAAGTACAGCGGACTAGCCGTTGTCTTCTTCGCTTTCGTTGTTCTCTTCTTCGGCAGGCATCGAGAACATTGGGCCGCTCGAGCCGAGACCACCCTTGAGTTCGCTCGGAGCTGGCGAACCGGTGCGGCCTTCGCCACCGCCGCCTGCAGCACCTTCTGGAGCTTCGTCTTCGGCCCACTGAACTCGCTTGCGGGAGAGACCAATCTTGCGGTCTTCGGTGTCGACTCGCAGGATCTTGACTTCGATCTCTTCGCCCACTTTGACGACGTTCTCTGGGTTTTCGACTTTGTCGTCGGACAGCTCGCTGATGTGCAACAGGCCTTCCAGACCATCTTCCAGGCCAACGAAGACACCGAAGTTGGTGATCTTGGTGACTTTACCCTTAACCAACTGGTTCGGCTGGTATTTTTCGGGAATGGTGGTCGCCCATGGATCGGATTCGAGCTGCTTCAGACCCAGTGCAATACGACGACGTTCTTCGTCGATGCTGAGGACTTTGCACTCGACTTCCTGGCCCTTTTCGAGCATTTCGCTCGGGTGACCGATCTTGCGAGTCCAGGACATGTCCGAGACGTGCAACAGACCGTCGATGCCTTCTTCCAGTTCGACAAACGCACCGTAGTTGGTGAGGTTGCGAACACGGCCTTTGACGACCGATTCGACAGGGTAACGGTCCTTGATGTTTTCCCAAGGGTTGGACTGGGTTTGCTTCATACCCAAGGAGATCTCTTGCTTCTCCTTGTTGATGCCCAGGATGACCACTTCGATTTCGTCGTTGATGTTGACGATTTCGCTTGGGTGGCTGATACGCTTGGTCCACGACATTTCGGAAATGTGGACGAGGCCTTCGATGCCTTCTTCCAGCTTGACGAAAGCACCGTAGCTCATGACGTTGACGACCGAACCCTTGACCTTCGAGCCAACAGGGTACTTCTCTTCGACGCCGTCCCATGGGCTTGGAGTCAGCTGCTTGAGACCCAGAGCGATCTTTTCGCGTTCGTGATCGATGTTCAGGATTTGAACTTCGATTTCGTCGTCGATGTTGACCATTTCGGTCGGATGACCGATGCGGCCCCAGCTCATGTCGGTGATGTGCAGCAGACCATCGATACCGCCCAGGTCGACGAACGCACCGAAGTCGGCGATGTTCTTGACGACGCCCTTGCGGGTTTGGCCAACTTCCAATTCCTTGAGCAACGATTCGCGATCGCTCTTACGCTTACGTTCGATAAGCGAACGACGGCTGACGACGATGTTGCGGCGTTCGGCGTCGATCTTGAGCACTTCGCACTCGACCGTCTTGCCAATGTAGTCGGCGATGTCGTGTGGACGGCGAATGTCGACCTGGCTCGCTGGAAGGAACACATTGACGCCGATATCGACGAGCAAACCACCCTTGATTTTGCGGGTAACTTCGCCAGAGACGACTTGACCTTCGGCGATGGATTCCATCGTCCGTTCCCAGTCGTCGATCTTGCGAGCTTTTCGCTTCGACAGGGCAACCATGCCGTGTGGGTCGTCGGTACGGCCGAATTCGTCTTCGACGTCTTCAACGAGAACACGAACGACAGCCCCAACTTCTGGCGGATCTTCGTCCTCATCCCATTCGTCGCGGGGAACGCTGCCTTCGCTCTTCCCGCCGATGTCGATCAGCACGAATTCGTCGTCCATACGAAGAATTCGTCCTTCGACGATTTTGTTGATTTCGATCGATTCTTCCATCTCGATCGTGTCGAGCCAGCTGTCCTCGTGAGCGGACGCCAAGCTATCAATTTCTGCTAAGAGAGTGTCGTCACTTTCGAGATTGCGAATGAGATTACGGTTGACCATGCTTTAAAGTTTGAACCAGGGGGCTCGAAGTCGCGGGAGATAAAAAGGGTGCCGCAATAAACGATGAAATGGCGGCTGAGCCTGATCTCCGAAGGCGAGGTTTCGAGTGCAAAATGCCAGGATGAATGAACCTGCGCAGGGTAAACCACTATACCCTTCATAACGCTCGATCCAGCGAGAACCCGTAAAAGTATCAAATCCCCAAAATACCATCAACCACAGAAGGTGGGGTGAGGCACTCCGTTTCGGGAAAAACGGTCAAAGAAAAGTCGGTTTAGGCAAACTGGGTCTTATCTTCGGTATGTACGCGGGGATTCATCGAACGTGCTCGCGAGTATTGCACTTCCCGAAACATGGTATGCATTCGCTCTTGCAGCAAAGTCAAAAGCTCGTCGTCCGACAACGTCGAAATCTCCTCGGGCACGATCGGCTTTCCGATCAATACGTGCACCACACCGATCGATGGCAAAATCTGCCATTTAGGCCATGCCTGAAAAGAACCATCGAACACAACCGGAACGATCGGCACTTTTCCTTTGCGAGCCACGGCAATAAACCCAGGCTTCAACTGGCCGATCTCGCCCGTTTCACTACGCGTTCCTTCCGGGAAAATTAGCACGAAGTCCCCTCCGCGCAGTCGTTTGAGCGTTTCCTTCAGCCCATCAAGCCCCGTTCCAGCTCGATTCACCGGAATAGCGTTCAGCTTTTCAATGAAGGTTTTCAGAGGAAACTTGAAGAGCGACTTCTTTGCCAGGAAGCTCAGTTGACGATCGCAACTCAAGCCGACGATCAGTGGATCGAAGAAGCCTTGATGGTTCGAGCAGACTAACGCTCCCCCTTCGGTGGGCCAGTTTTCGCGGCCGAACACGCGAACACGATAGAACCCAACCGCGACGATTCGTGCTGCCACGCGTAGAAATCGATACAAAAGCCGTTGTGCCCACGACTTCGTTCGTTGCTTCTTCGTTTCACGCATGCTGGCACCGCTGCACGATCTGAACCAACTTCGCGAGCACTTCTTCCTCGGTCATTCCGTCGGTCATCACTTCTGTCGCATCCTCTGCTTTGCGCAAGGGACCTACTTCCCGCTGGCTATCTTCTTCGTCTCGCTTCGCTTGTTGCTGCAAGATATCGTCGAATTCCACCGATTCGCCACGAGCGGCTAAATCGTTAACACGGCGGCGAGCCCTTTCCTCGGGCGAAGCGGTCAGGAAGATTTTGCACTCGGCGTTGGGAAAGACAAGGGTTCCCTGATCGCGACCTTCGGTGACGATATCCTTTCCGTGTGCGATTTCTCGTTGCAAACGGACCAATTGCTCTCGGACGCCAACGTTTTTCGCCGAGTAGCGTGTAACGGCGGTGACACGCTGCGTGCGGATTTCTTCGGTGACATCTTCACCAAACAATAGAACGCGGGGGCCACTCAGATCCATCTCGACAGTTCGCGCGAAGTCGACCAATCGCTGTTCATCTTCCCAGTCGGTGTTGGCCCGCAGCCCAAGCAGGGCAATGACTCGATACATGGCCCCAGTGTCGAGAAACTCGTATCCGATCGTATCCGCCAATCGACGGGAGATACTGCTCTTTCCTGCCCCGGCGGGGCCGTCGATGGTGACAATCATGCAGAAAGGTCAACTTTATCGGGAAACTTCTGACAGATTCGCGCTGAGCATGAATGCTCGTACGCAGTTATAGCAAGAAGTAAGTCGACCTTCGACGGGCCCCGTCTCGTTGAGCAAACCGTGACCAGCTACGCAGTTGCCTCCTGAGCAGGCTGCGGCTTCGCTCCCAGGAAAAGCGAAAACAACATGGGCCGTCGCAACACCAACCCCGTCCACATGATGCCGCCCACAATGACAGGGAAGAGCACCTCGAACCAACCATCACCGACTCGCAAATGCGTGAAGACTGCTCCTCCCAGATAGCCCGTCGTCAGAACCGCTCCGAGAAATGCTGTGCGAGGAATCAAAAACAAGACGGTAACCGCGATCTCAATCACTGCGATCGCGGGCAACAAATTTAACGCAATGCCCATGTGTTCCATCATTTCTTCTTTGCCAGGCCAATCGAAGAGGAACTTAGGCAGGCCGCTCGCTCCGATCAGGAACAGCCCAACGAGGCCTGTCAAAATCCAGCCGATGACGGTTTTGATGGTTGAGGATTGCATCGCGTGTTTCTCCGCTCGTTTCGATGATGTGGTAAATCAGGACTCACCAGCTAATCGAACGGGCAACATGTGACTCGACATGTTCTTGAAAAGAATTGGCACATTGCGCGGAATTGCGATCGGGGCTACAGCATGCTGAGCGATCTTCCACAGTAATCTTTCGCGAATCCGGAAATTCTGAAACAATCGGCAGTTAAGAAGCCACCCTTGTTGCGAAGCGGTCCATGCAAAGCTCGTCCACCTCGAAATCCTGCCAGAACGTTGTCGTCCTCGGATCTACCGGGAGTATCGGCTGCAGTACGCTGGATGTGATTCGAGCAAGCAAGGGGGCGTTCGCTCCCTTTGCCCTGACAGCGCATGGGCGTCTGGACGACCTTCTGAAGTCGGCCATCAAGCATCAACCAAAGTTTATCGTTGCGAGCGACGAAGCTGCCGCCGCCGAATTTGATTGGTCCGATCTTCCCACCGAAACGACCCTGCTAACCGGAACGGCCGGGCTGCAGGAAGTGGCCGCACACCCCGAAGCGGATATTATTGTTTCAGCCATAGTTGGCCGAGCCGGACTGGAAGGCACCTTCGCAGCAATTGCGGCCGGAAAACGAGTCGCGCTGGCCAACAAAGAGACTTTGGTCGTTGCGGGACATTTGGCCACACAAATGGCTGCCGAGTCGGGCGCCGAGATCCTTCCGGTCGACAGCGAACACAGCGCCATCTTCCAGGCTCTGAAAGCTGGCCGAGAAGCCGATGTGAAACGCGTGATCCTGACCGCCTCGGGCGGCCCGTTCCGTAAGTTCACGCAGCAACAGCTTTTAGAAGTTACCGCTGAAGAAGCCTTGGACCATCCGACATGGAAGATGGGCCCCAAAATTACGGTTGATTCGGCAACGATGATGAACAAGGCCCTCGAATTGATCGAAGCCAAGTGGCTTTTCGATTTGACGGTCGACCAGATCGACGTGGTGGTCCATCCCCAGTCGATCGTCCACTCCCTTGTGGAATTTGTGGATGGTTCGGTTGTGGCCCAAATGAGCCCGCCCGACATGCGAATGCCCATTCAGCTGGCGATGACCTATCCCCAGCGAACCGAGTGTCCGGCGAAAGAGCTGGACCTGACGAAAGCCTTCCAACTGCAATTCGAGCCTCCAGACTACGAGCGATTTCCCGCCCTTAAGCTAGGGAAAGAGGTTGCTGAGCGGGGAGGCACGTGCGGAGCGGTCTTAAATGCGGCCAACGAAGTCGCCGTGCAGCAGTTTTTAGAAGGTAAAATTCGTTTCGTAGACATTTACCGGGTATGTCGTCACCTTTTGGACGAACACCCGTTTGAAACCAACCCAGAATTAACCCGGCTGCTCGAGCTTGATGCTTGGGCCCGAGAGGAGTCTATCAAGTGGATCACTTGCTGTTTGCGGCAAGCGAAGGACCAAGCCTGCTCCAATACTTAGGCGGCATTTGGGCCTTCATGCAGGGCATCATCGGCTTGGGCATCGTGATTTTCGTACACGAACTGGGTCACTTCCTGGTCGCCAAAGCTTGCGGCGTGCGTTGCGACAAGTTCTATGTCGGCTTCGACGTGCCGATCACCCTCGGTCCTTGGACTTTTTCCGCACTGTGGAAAAAGAAGTGGGGCGAAACCGAATACGGTATCGGAACGATTCCGCTGGGTGGCTACGTCAAGATGCTCGGTCAGGACGACAACCCTAACAATGCAGATGACGAGTCGGCCTCGACAATGATCGAGACCGTCGACGAAGCTGGCAACAAGCAGGAAGTCGTGAATCCCCGCAGCTACACCGCCAAAAGCGTTCCTCAGCGCATGGCGATTATCTCGGCCGGCGTGGTGTTCAACTTGATCTTCGGCGTGATCTTCGCCGCGGTCGCCTACAACATGGGCGTTCCTTACATTCCTGCTCAGATCAGTTGGGTTCAGCCTGGCTCGCCTGCGTGGGAAGTTGGTCTCAGCCCTGGAGATGAAATCGTCGGTCTTAACGCTCAAGGCGACATCCGCAAGGATCTCCGCTTCGATAAAGACATGACGCTGCAGATCATCATGAACGGCGACGACAAACCAATGCCGTTTGTCGTGCAGCGAGCCGACGGCGAAAAGGAAGTGATCGATATCACGCCGAAGAATACCTATAAGGATTCCAAGCGGCCGACGATCGGCGTCGCTCCGATGTACACCACGCAAATGGTCATCGCCCCGGAATTGATGGGCATTGTCTTCGGCAGTGAAGTCGCCGACCAAATGAAACCTGGCGATAACCTGATTGGCATTAACGATCAGCCGATCAAGAACTTCCTCGACTATCAGAAGTATGTCGCCAATCACCCTTACGATGCGTTAAAGCTTAAGCTCGAACGCAAAGTCGAAAGCGAAGGGGACACCGAAGCGACCGAAGAAGTGGAAGTCGAAATTCCAACGGTGCCTTATCGCGAGACCGGTCTCGTGATGGAGATCAGCCCTATCCGCGCGATTCGTTCCGGCTCACCAGCCGAAAAGGCAGGTCTGAAAGTGGGCGACAAGTTGATTTCGATCAACGGCGAACCACTTGGCGACGGTTACACACTGCCTAGTCGCGAAACGAAATGGGCTGGCGACACCGTCGATGTCGTCATCGAGCGAAGTGGCAAAGAAGAAACGTTTTCGATTGATACGGTCGTCCCGCAGGGCTTTTCCTCGGAATACATGCCCGGCTATGAAATCGGCCTCCAAACGCTTGGCTTGACGTTCGACTTAACCACCACGATCGCAGAAGTTTTGCCTGGCACGTCTGCCGCTGAAGCAGGTCTCGCTGCCGGCGACGAAATTCTCATCGTTGGCTTTGAAGGCACAACCGAAGCGGCCAAAGTGGTCAACGAGAAGATGAAGATCGGTGCCAAGGACGTGAAAGTCAAAACGGACGAAATCGCTTGGCAAGCCGTGCAGTGGACACTGCAAGTCGCCCATCCCGATACGGCGATGATCCTGACGGTAAAGAAGAAGGATACCGGCGCCGCGAAAAACGTTTCGGTCGAGAACAGTCTTTCCGAAACCGAAATGCTTCAAAGCCGCTACTTGCGATTTGAGATCGAAGAAAAGATTCAATACGCGACCAGCATTGGCGATTCGCTTTACCTCGGCGTCCGTGAAGTGGGCGAAGGGATGAATCAGGTCGTCATGGTGATCCGCAAGATCTTCTCCGGCGAGATGCAGATCAGCGGACTCGGCGGACCAGGCACGATTTTGTACGTCGCCACCGCCGAATCTTCTCGAGGCGTTTCACGGCTGCTGACCTTCCTGACGTTGATCAGTGCCAACCTGGCGGTGGTGAACTTCCTGCCGATTCCGGTTCTCGACGGCGGTCACATGATGTTCCTGATTTACGAAGGCATCCGTGGCAAAGCGATGAACGAGAAGTGGATGCTTCGCCTGACCTATTTAGGGTTAGCCATGGTGCTGACATTAATGGTCACCGTGATATTCCTCGACATCAACCGCTTCTTCCCTTGGGGTTAGTCCGCTGAGGGAAGCAGGTAAACCAATGCCGCGTCCGAAGGTGATTCTTCTGGACGCGGTCGGAACGGTGATCGAATCATTTCCTTCGGTCGCCGCGGCCTATCAATCCGCAGCCCTTTCTATAGGGCTCGGTCGTGATATCGACCAACTGAAAACGCGATTTCGCGAAGCGATCCGTCGGTACAGTGTTCAGGCCTTTCAGGCATCGCGGGGACAAGCAGATCCGCTTCAAACGGACGAAGCAGCCGAGCGTCAGCGATGGTTGGCCATTGTGAGCTATGTGGTTGATCCCCCAGAGCACTTGCAGCTCGATCTATTCGAGAAGCTTTGGGACCATTTCGCGGATCCCCAGCATTGGCGTGTTTTTCCAGACGTCTCCCCTGCCCTGTCCAAGCTTGCCGCTGCTGGCTTTCGCTTGGGGCTAGCATCGAACTTCGACGAACGCTTGCGGCCGATCGTCGCCCAGCACTTCCCAGCGTTTGATCTATGCTTGTTTATCTCTTCCGAAATGGGATGGGTAAAACCTTCCCATCATTTCTACGAGTCGGCGACCACCCAGCTGAATGTCGCCCCGGATGAAGTTCTTTTGATCGGCGACGACTGGGAAAATGATGTCGAATCGCCGAAAAATTTCGGCTGGCAAACGATCTTCCTCAATCGAACGGACCAGGCGTTGCCCGGTGATATCACGAATCACTTCCGCAACTTAGACGAAACGGCAGAAGCCATTTTGCGGGACTAATTCTCCCAGCTTCCGCGACTAATTGATGTTGGTCGCTGTGGGGCAAAACGGATACATTAGGGCGATCCGTATCGCAATGACCCGCTTTGGAAAGGATTCCTCCATGGGCACCACGCTGGCACAAATAGCCGAACTTGTTGACGGCAAGGTCTTCGGCGACCCTGATCGCGTCATCACCGGCGCGAATATCATCCGCGACGCGGTGGCCGGCGAAATCACCCTGATGGACAAGCCTGACCAGGCAGCACTGCTGATGGAAGACTGCCAGGCATCGGCCGTCCTCGTGCGCGAAGAGTCAGACAAACTGAGCATCGACGGCATCGTGGTGGCGAATGTTCATGAAGCGTTCGGCAAAGTCATCCGCTTCTTTCAGCCGTGGGAACAGAAACAAACCGTCGGCATTCACCGCTCGGCAATTGTATCCTTGGCCGCCGTCGTCGATCCAACAGCCACTGTCGGTGCTGGGGCGATCATCAGCGACGGGGTGACGATCGGCAAAAATAGCGTCATCCATAGCGGCGTTCATATCCAAGCTGGCTGTCACATCGGGGATGACGTAGTGATCTTCCCCGGCGTTGTCCTATACGACCGCACCGAGGTAGGCGATCGCTGCATCATCCATGCGAATGCCGTGCTGGGCGCTTATGGCTTCGGATACGATTCATCCTCCGGCAAGCATCTCCTTTCCGCCCAACTGGGGAATGTTGTTCTGGAAGCAGATGTGGAAATCGGTGCCGGGGCGATGGTGGATCGAGGAACCTATGGTTCGACACTGATCGGCGAGGGAACCAAGATCGACAATACCGTACAAATTGGACATAACTGCCGTATTGGTAAGCACAACCTGATTTGCTCGCAAGTTGGTATCGCTGGTAGTGCCACGACCGGCGACTACGTGGTGATGGCTGGACAAGTCGGTGTTCGCGACCACGTCCATATCGGATCTGGGGCGATGATCGGCGCGAAAGCTGGTATTGGCTCCGATATTCCAGAACACCAACAAACGCTGGGAATTCCGGCAGGTCCTGCCAAGGTGATTCTGAGCGAACACATGGCGATCAAAAAGCTGCCAGAGATGCGTAAGACGATCAAGATGCTGGCCAAGCGTATCGAGCAATTGGAACAGGAAGCCGAAGCGATCGCCGAACCGATCATTCGCAAAGCCTCGTAGGTCGCACATCATGGATGCATTACCTTCGACCCCCGTGGGCCTACTGGCTGGTTGGGGAAATCTACCGATCGTCGTTGCCGAAGCGGTGAAACGAAGCGGACGCCAAGTGATCTGCGCCGCGGTCAAAGATCATGCCGATCCCGTGCTCGAAGAGATTTGCGACGCGACTGTTTGGGTCGGTCTCGGCCAGCTTGGCAAAGTGAAACGCCATTTTGTGAAGCATCGCGCCGCCGAAGCGACAATGGCCGGCAAAATTCACAAGATTCGTCTGTTCGATCGTGGGGCCGTTTGGAAACATCGTCCAGACTGGTTCTGCATCCAAACGTTTGCTCCGCAGCTTTTGTGGGGCAGCAAAGATCGCAAGGACGATACGTTGCTGCTGGCGATTGTGGACGGCTTTGCCAAGAGTGGAATTACGTTTCTGCCTGCTACCGATTATGCCCCGGAGTTGCTCGTGAATTTTGGAGTCCTCGCTGGTCCTCAGCCTGGCGGAAAACTGCTGAAGGATATCGAGTTCGGGTGGGAAATGGCCAAGGAACTCGGCCGACTCGATGTTGGACAAAGTGTTGCCGTCAAGAATCAGGCCGTTCTGGCCCTGGAAGCGATCGAAGGGACCGACGCTTGCATTCGCCGCGCCGGCGAACTGTGCAAAGCGGGCAACTTTACCGTCGTGAAAGTCGCCAAACCCCAGCAAGATATGCGGTTCGACGTCCCCACCATTGGCGTGAAAACATTGCAGACGATGGTCGACGCCGGGGCAAGCACGCTCGTATTGGAAGCAGAAAAAACAATTCTCCTCGACGAGCCTGCCGTGTTAGAATTTGCAAAGACGCACCGTTTGTCGATCCTTGCCGTGAGCGAGGATCGCCTCGCCGAATTCACTCCTTCTTCCGAAGCGGCCTAAGGAACACGTTCCCGGCCGCACTTGCCGAGAACCTATGTTTCGCACCTACGCTTTCGCCGCTGCTCTTCTTTGCGCCACTGCCTGCCAAACTTATGCCCAGGAAGGGGTCGAGCAGATTGATGGCCGTCCGGTCTACTTAGGTCGGCAGATCGCTCAAACCATGCACTATACCGGTGCTCCGTGGCTGATTCGAGAAAGTCGTCAGCGCGAAGAAGACTGCGAAAAGATGCTGAAGAACCTCGGCGTTGAACCTGGCATGACGGTATGCGACATGGGCTGTGGCAACGGTTTCTATAGCCTGCAGATGGCGAAGCTGGTGGGCGAGAACGGCAAAGTCCTTGCTGTTGATATTCAGCCAGAAATGTTGCGACTGCTCAAAGCCCGCGCCGCCGAGCAAGAGATCGACAACATCGAATTGATCCTTGGAGATATCGACGATCCTAAGTTGCCCAAAGAAAAAGTCGATTTGATTTTGTGCGTCGATGTTTACCACGAGTTCTCGCACCCTGTGGAAATGCTGAAAGGGATGCGCGAGTCGCTTAAGCCGGACGGCAAGATCGCCCTGCTAGAGTTTCGCATGGAAGATCCAAACGTTCCGATCAAGTTGCTCCACAAGATGAGCAAGAAGCAAATGCTCAAGGAATATGAAGCAAATGGTTTTCAACTGGCCAAACAGTTCGACGGACTGCCATGGCAACATATGATGTTCTTTGAAAAGGCCAAGCCGAACGCCGAAAACTAAGAGGCTGCCTAACGCTCGGCAGCATGGCATGCGACTTGCACCCTCGATGGCGTTTTGATTTCCCTTTCTTCAAGGAACGCCACAATGGATGCCATATTCCACGATCAAGTTGTTCTGGTCACCGGCGGTGGCTCTGGAATCGGCCAAGCAGCCGCCATTCAGTTTGCTCGACAAGGGGCCAGGGTCGGCGTTCTCAACCGCAGCTTTCCTGAAGAGACCGTCAAAGAGATCGAAGCGGAAGATGGCTTGGTGATGGCGCTGCAAGCCGATGTTACCAAGCCGGACGAAGTACGTGTCGCGATCGAACGTTTAGTCGAGAAATGGGGACGCCTCGACGTGCTGTTCTGCAATGCCGGCGTAAATGGTGTTTGGGCTCCTCTGGAAGAGATGCCGGAAGAAGAGTGGGAGAAGACGTTCAACATCAACGTCCATGGAACGTTTCGCTGCATTCAACAGGCGATCCCCCACTTGAAGAAGGGCACTGGATCAATCGTTTTGAACGCCTCGGTCAACGGAACGCGAATGTTCAGCAACACCGGAGCAACTGCTTACTCGGCAACCAAAGCGGCGCTGATTGCGATTACTAAAATGTTGGCCCTGGAATTCGCCGATGCGAAAGTTCGAGTGAACGCCGTTTGTCCTGGCTGGATTGAAACAGAGATCGACGATAACACCGAAAAGCGTGACCTCGACTCGGTTGCCGAACCGGTCGAGTTCCCCGAAGGCAAAGTTCCCCTGACCGACGGTAAGCCTGGCACGCCAGATCAAGTCGCGAACGTAGTTTTGTTTCTTTCGTCAAAAGCAGCCAGCCATGTGACCGGAAGCGTTATTTATGTCGACGGAGCCCAGTCGCTGCTACAAGGCTGATCCTTCGCACTTTGCCCTGCGGTGACGTCTGGCGTATGCTGGTAATTTGGCAGACAAATGCCCACGAGTACGTGAGCATGGACCTCAATTATTTTGTTCGTTGCCAATGCCTTACAGAAACTTTCGCAGATCAACCGACTCGCCATGTCGATAAGGGACTTCCGAACGATGCTCCGCGTTATCGCACTGCTGATGCTCTTAGTGCCACTCTCCAATACCTATGCCGGTGAATACAATCCTGTGCTCAGCATCGGTGATGTTGCTCCGCCATGGGAAGATCTGAGCGGGACGGACGGAAAGTCGCACAGTTGGAAAGACCTGGAAGGCAAACAGGCCATCGTTGCGATCTTTACCTGCAACGGTTGCCCGTACGCTGTCGATTATGAACCACGGATCAAGCAGTTAGCCGCTGATTGGAAAGCCAACGACAAAGTGGGAATCGTCGCAGTGAATTCCAATCTGATCGAGGAAGACTCGCTGAAAGCCATGCAAGAGCGAGCCAAATCGGCAGGCTTCAAATTCCCGTACCTTAAAGACGAAAATCAGGAACTGGGCAAAGCGTGGGGAGCGACACGAACGCCTGAGTTCTTCGTGCTCGATGGCGACCGCAAAGTGGTTTACATGGGAGCCATGGATGACGATACCGACGCGTCAAAAGCCAAAGTGAACTACGTCTCTCAAGCGATTGAAGCAGTACTCAAAGGGAAATCGCCTGAGGTAACGGAAACGGTCCCGATCGGCTGCAACATTCGTTACAAGCGAACACGACGCCGCTAGGGTGTTTAATCGACAGCGACGAATTGAAACAGCTTGATACGGTTTCCATCCGGATCCGAAACCGTCCACTGCAAGAAGCCTTCGTCGCTTACTTCGATCGGTAAAGCAGGCTCCTGCAAATAGTTGGAAACATGCTCTCGAGCTGCGTTCAGATCGGTCACTTCAATTGCCAGGCTAATTGCGGAACGATCGCGCGGTGCGTCATCAGCTTGCTGAAGCAGCGAAAGCCGCCATCCTTTCCCAGCCAATAACGCGTAGCCTTCTTCCGTGCTGCGAACGGCTGACTTCATTCCGAGAGCGGCCGTATACCAAAGAATCATCGGTTGCCACTGGGTGGTCCGAATCTCAACGGCGAACAATTCCATCAACGGCACCTTCGCTAATCTTGCCACGCGGTCATTTTGCCAACTGCGAACCAAGGTACCACGCCACCCACGGAGAGTCACGCCCCGATCAATCAGCTGGTTGTAAACTGCTGTTCGAACGAGACGTTTCCGTCGACATCGCAAAGCTGAAAGGTGATTGACGAACTGTTGACCGAGACGTTCAAGAACCCGCCTTGGACTTTGTGGAAACGATGCATGTTGGGGTCGCGGCCAGGCGTTCCTCCAGCATGCGAGTTACTCGCTGCACCAACGCTAAACTCTTTCACCCCGGTTTCGGGATGGACCGAATGATATTGCCAGTGCCGATCGCCACAAACGACAAAGAAATTGTCCGGCACATGCTCCTGCATCCAGCGACGAATCTCGTTTCCTTCGTGGGCGAAACCTTCGTTGGCATGATTGTCGTTCTTACGTTTGCGGTCCGGCCCCACAATCGGCGTAGGACTGATCAAGATTTTCCAAGTCGCATCGCTCTCGCGAACGGTTCGCTTGAACCAGGCTTTTTGCTCGGTACCCCAGATGGTCTTCTCGGGACCGTCGGGCATTTTATTAGGCGTGCGAAAATCACGACCATCGGTCAGCCAGATCTGCAGATCTTTTCCCCAGCGAAACGTCCGGTAAGATTCGCTTCCCAGGGGAGCCTGCTGACGGAAGATATCCTGGCCTTTCTCGAAAGTCAACGTTCCATACTTCTGACCTGGCCACGAGTCGTCGTCGAGCGTGTCGTGGTCATCTTTCAGCCAGTAAGTTGACGTTTTGCTGAGGGCATCGACCAATCGAGGCAAGCTGAACATCCGTTGCCAATGCAAACGAGCCAAGTCGACCGACATCGCACTGGGGGCATCATTATCGTAGTAGATTAAATCTCCGGTAAGCGAAATGAAATCGGGATCTTTCGCCGTCATTGCCGGATAAATCGGATGGCCATCTTCGTGATCGCGATCCGGATATCCCTGGCATGTCATCACGCAGAAGTTGACCGGCTTCGGTTCATCTGGTTTTGGTGCCGTGCGGAAGTTTGCCAACCGCGCACCGTCGTGTACCTCGCCGTCGACTTGGGTCTGGCAGATCACGTGGTATTCCGTGGCTGGCTGCAAATCGGTTAGTTCAAATTGATGGATGAAATCGGTCGATTCATCCACTTCGATCCAATCGGTCATTTGCAGAGCGTTTTGATTTGGATCGTTGGTATAATGCAATCGGATCTTGCCCGGCTGCCCAGGACAGGCTCCTTCGATTTGCTCGACGGGGGTCTTCAGTGCTTCTTCCGACTTGCCACGCTTCTTGAAAACGATGCCGTCGTTAGTCCGCGTTGCGTTCTTCGTCAGACGCGTCCAAACGATTGCCGATGTCGGCGTGACTTCCCCGACACGAATTCCTGTCGCTTGAAAGACCGGATGCTGCACAATTTTCGTATCGTTCGCCTGGGCGGAACTAATCAATGCAGCCGTAGCGACCGACGACTGCAAAAACTTGCGGCGGTTAAATGGCGAAGCGGTCATGGGGAGGGGATCCTGAACGGTGTTTGGAAAAGGGGCGTGACGGAGCTTTCTTGGTCGCTTCGCCGGTGGGATTCCCTTTAGAATATAACCCAGCGGACTGAACCGCAAATTTTCCGAATACCGGAGCACGCTTGTCATGGATTTTCAAGCCGAAGCGTTATGGAACAAGATCGAAGCGTTTACCTTTGACGACGAAGGAACCACGCTCACGTTCGCTGCCCGATTGGCGAGAGAGAATGGTTGGCGGCTCGGCTACGCTCAGCGAGTTGTCGATGAATATCGCCGATTCGTGTTCCTATCCATGGTAGCTGGTCATGCGGTATCGCCTTGCGAAGCGGTCGATCAGGCATGGCACTTACATCTGACGTATACGCATTCATATTGGCAGAAGCTGTGCGAAGAGATCTTGCCTCGTCCGCTGCACCACGTGCCGACGACCGGACGAACGGAAGAAGCCGGTAAGTTTGAAGACTGGTATTCGAAGACACTCGAAAGCTACGAACGATTCTTCAAACATGCGCCGCCCTCGGACATCTGGCCACCGCCAGGAAAGCAAATGGAATCGGTGGTCGATAGCCGCTGGGTGAACGTACGGGATTATTTCGTGATTCCCCGCAATCCGCTGAATTGGTTTGCCCTTCTATTGCTGGTCGTCCTACCGCTGCTGAGCATTGGTGGCTGCCAGGCAGAAGTCGCTGGCGATGTTACCCCATTCGATTTTGACGGCGTGACGTTTCTGAAGTTCTATGCGATGGTGGCCGGGGTATCGTTTGTGCTTGCCGTAATGCTTCGCTGGATGATTCCTATCTCGGAACCTCCGATACCTGTTGACGTGAGCGATCCTAATTTGGCCGCTTATCTGGCCCATGGCCCCAAGGGACTTGTCCTGGCAACGATTGCCAAGCTGCTGCAGGAAAAGAAACTGGAAATGGCCGAGGGCAGCTACAACGGTGGTCGAGTCGAGAAGCAATTGATTGCGGTGAATACTTCGGCGAGCAATGCCTCGACATTGGAACGCCACATCCTGCGGGAAGCGAACTCGACCGGCAAGGACAACCTGAAGAAGGTCATCGCCAACTCGGTTCCCATTGCCAAAGAAATGGGGGCCAAGCTGACCGAAATGGGTCTGTTCGAGCCCAACCCGTTCGAGCCCACGATACGTCGGTGGCTGCCGAGCCTGATCTTATTGGGGATCGCCCTATTCGGTTTCGTCAAAATGGGCATTGGGATCGCTCGAGAGAAACCGTTTCTGTTTGTCGCTATCATGGCCGCGGCGGTTTTGGTAGCAAGCATATGGCTGGCCATCCGCAAAGGACGAACCCCTCGGGGAGACGCGATCCTGGCCGACTGGCAGCATAAGCATGCCCATCTAAACCCAGCCGCCCCAGGGACGCAAATCAACACTCCGGACGACTATTTCCTAGCGACGGGGCTGTTCGGCATCTTTGCATTTTCATCAGGCGATCTTTATCCGCTTGCCCAAGAGTATCGTCAGGAGCAAAATTCGTTTTGGGGCGGCTACGGAGCTGGCTGCTCGTCTGGATGTGGCGACGGAGGAAGCGGCTGTGGAAGTAGTTGCGGCAGTGGCTGCGGAAGCGGTTGTGGAGGATGTGGATCCTAGCTCTTACACCATAAAAAGGAGAACGATTATGATGCAAACGGAAATCACCTACGTCTGCAATGCTTGCGGTGAAGACATCGTCATCCCGCTCGATCCATCGCAGGGAAGTGCCCAGCAGTTTGTCGAAGACTGCCCGGTTTGCTGCCGACCACATGTGATTCATGTCCAGATCGACCCTGACGGCGAAGCAACCGCCTGGGCCGAGCCGGAACAAGATTACGACTAGTCGACTAGCATCGACCGATCAATAGGGAAGTGCGGCTGGGCCTAGATGTCCATCTCGACTCGCTGAGGCTTCCAGATATCGAACAGAACGCTCAGCAGGACTGGGACAAGGAACATCGTGAATACGGTCGAGACGACCAAGCCACCGACAACCACTGCCCCAAGACCTCGATAAAGTTCGCTCCCAGAGCCAGGCATCAGCACCAGCGGCAGCATACCACCGACCGAAGTCAGCGTGCTCATCAAGATCGGTCGAACGCGACTTTCGACACTCTTCGAGATCGCCTCGCGTGGCGTCAAATCGCTGACGTCTTCACCTTCTTCACTTCGCCCGCCGAGGAAGTTGATCGTCTGGTAAACGATCAAGATCGCGTTGTTCACCACCACGCCAGCGAGAATCACAAAGCCAAGAATCGTCAGTACGTCCATATTTTGGATCGGCATATAACGGTCGATTTCGCTCCAATGATGCACCAAAGCCAAGCCAGCAAAGCCGCCCAAAAGCGCCAGCGGCACGCTCACCATAATCACCAACGGATAAGTCCAGCTTTGGAACAGCACCACCATTAGCAGATAGACAATCACCAAGGCGAGAAACAGCGAGCTGAAGATCGTCCCCATAATGGTTCCGTCTCCCATCAGTGCTTCGCGAATCTGCGACAACTGCCCTGCGGAACCTGCCAACTGCATTTCCACGTCCGGCGTAATGGCCCCGGCTTCGCGTAGTTCGCCCACCGTTTTTTCAACCGCATCAATTGCCTCTTGCAGAGGAAGCCCCGGCGGAGGAGTGAACTGCAAAGTCACCGCTCGTTGACGATCGACATGTTTAATCTGATCAGCCGCTTCAACACGTTCGGGCGTCGATAAACTTTCCAAGTCAACGACCGCTCCGCTTGGTGTCGCGATCGGCGAGTTAAACATCGCGTTGGTCGGATCGCTACTCAATGCTTCCGCGTTGATCACTTTCAGGTCTTTGAGTTCACCGCCGACATCGAACGCACGAGGCAACAAGATCCCGTCACCATTGGCGGCCACGGCCAAGCCGATATCTCGTCGCGTCATGTTGACATCTTGCAGCCGTTCATCATCCGGCGTGATCCGAATCTCAGGCGTTGGCAACGCAAAGTTAGCTGGCTCTGGAGTCACCGAATAAGGTCCATAGTTTTCGACAAGTTTCCCCAGCAAAGCCCCAGCGGCGCCACTGACACGATCGAGATCGTCCCCGATCAGATCAATCTTGATAGCCGACCCTGTCGTTCCCCCGGTACGGAACAGCGGCATCTGGAAAGCGAAATTAATCACCCCCGGAGCTTGATCACCCCCGGCCGCGTCGCTGAAAAGTGGCAACGTATCGACGACTTTCTCTTTGTCCTTTGAGATACCAACTTGAAACACCTGACCATCCCAGGCAACCAGGAAGTAGTGATCCAGCGGCGGAGGCAACACCGTTTCCTCCGTTCCCATCATCGGCACAGGAACACGGTTATCCTCACCGTCCCACTCATGCCCACGAATGGCTGCTTCAGCACCGAACTTATCGCCGGCCGCTTCCCAAGCTGGTTTGATCTTCGCTTCCATTCGAGCACCGATCTCAGACAATTGATCGACGTTGTATCCCGGCGGAGGAAGCAGCATCCCCAGAACGATGTTTCGATTACCTGTCGGCAGGTAATCGAGAGGTGGAATCAACAGCCAAATGCCAACGATCGTGGCAACACCGAAACCGCCGATGACCGCTAAGCGTGTAGCCCAGTTGCCAATCAATGTATAGACAGTGCTCCCGACCATCGCCGGCACGTCGGTGATCGCTATCATCCATTTCCAAACCCGAGCACGAAACGTCTTCGGTTTCGCATTCGGATTCTTCATGATGGCCGACTCGCTGGCGTGTTGTTGAATCGACTTCGCCTTCAGCCACTGCCCCGCGGCTGAAGGAATAACGGTCGTCGAGACAATAAAACTGACCCCCACGGCTGCCATGATGGCCAAAGCAATATCGCGGAAGAGCTGACCAGCTTGCTCTTCAATCAACAGAATCGGGAAGAACACAACCAACGTCGTCAGCGTCGATGCCAGTACTGCCCCGGCCACTTCCTGCGTACCATCGGCGGCGGCTCTTGTGGCCGACTTGCCCATCTCGATATGCCGGAAGATGTTCTCGATTACCACAATCGCATTATCGACCACCATCCCGACGGCAAATGCCATCCCGGCCAGCGAAATAATATTCATCGAACGGCCCATCGCCACCATCACCACGACAGCCACCACTGTCGAAATCGGAATCGCAATCGCGATAATCCCGATCGTTCGTAGCGATCGCAAAAACAAAAGCAGTGTGGCGATCGCCAGCAAACCGCCCATTAAAATATTGCTTTCAACCAGCGCAATCGCGTCCACGACATAGGTCGTCGCATCGTAGGTTTGTACCAGTTCCAGCGTGCCGTTGAGCCCCAGTCGGTTTGCTTCCTGCTCGAGCACACCGCCTGGTTGGTTCAACTCTTCCAGCTCTCGATTGATGCCATCCATCGTCTCGAGCAGGTTGCCGCCGCTTTCCAGCATGAAATTAAAGAACGGCATCGTCTGCCCACGAGCACGCACCCATTCGGTCATCTCCTTGTGAGCGACTTCAACGGTGGCAACATCTCGCAAATAGATCGGCCCGGTCGTTTCGCGGCGGATCACCAGGTTCTCAACCCACTGAGCATCACGAAAACGGCCGACGCTACGCACCCGAATATCGCTCTTCCCCTCCGGCAGCTTTCCGCCAGAGAAGTTTCCGTTGTTGTACTGCAGCGCGTTGACGAGTTCCTGGTAGGTAATGCCACGCTGAGCCAGCGCGACAGGGTCGACACGAATCTGGACTTCCTTTTCACGAGCCCCTCGAATACCGACTTGCGACACGCCAGGAATACGCTCGAAGCGAGGTCGTAGTCGCCGCTCCATGAAGTCGTATAACGTCGTCGCATCGAAGTTCGGATCGGTCGAAGCCAATCCGATCCAAGAGATATAGTCGACCGATTCAGGATCGAAGTCTTCCACTTGCGGCTGATCGACTTCCGGGGGATAGCCCGAAACTTCCGATAACTTCTGATCGACTTCGGCCATCGCTTCGTCGATGTTCGTGCCGGTCATGAATTCGAGACGAATTTGCCCTGAGCCTGGCTGGCTGATGCTCGTCATCGAAACGAGCCCCGACAAGTCGCCCAGGCGTTGCTCTTGCTCTTCGATGACGTCCGATTCGATTTCCTGAGCCGAAGCGTTTTCCCAATAGGTCATCACCGACACAACGACCGATTCGACTTCCGGTGTCATTCGAATGGGCATGCGAGTGAACGCAAGCACCCCAGCCATCAAGCTGAGAATAACGCCCACCGCGACGGTGATTGGCTGTTTGACCGCAAGGTGAATGAAGTTCATAACGTGGTCCTAAGTGATCTACTAAAAGCACTTCTTGCGGCAGGAAATCGGCCTGGTTCGTTCCGAGGCCGACAAGACGATTAGCGAGGCTGCGACGACATATTGACGGCAGTCTTGGAATTCATCGGTGACTCTTCCGAAACCGCAATCGGGGTGCCTGGCAGAAGTCGTTCGTTGCCTTCCACGACGACGAGATCTCCATCGGCAAGTTGCGGCGATTCGACAACGGCCAAATTGCCTGTTTCAAATTTGACGGTTACCGGAGTTCGCATTGCCGTGGTTTGTCCTTCGCCGTTGACAGCTTTAAACACGTAAGCCAATCCGGCCGAACGAATGATCGAGTCTTTGGGAACAGTAAGCGATGGTGCCGAGGGCCCTGTGGGAAGCCATGCCTCGACTGACATTCCCGGAGCGAGAATGGCGTCTTCAGCATCCAGCGTCAGAACGTACTGGAACGTACGTGTTCGCGGGTGCACTTCATGTACTCGTTTGGCCGATGCCGAAACAAACTTGCGATCGGTACCCACAATATGGACCGGCACTTTTTGAGCGTACTGCGAGACGATCCCGGCATAACGTTCCGGCAGTTCCAACCAGGCTTCGACTTGTCCGGTTGAAACCAGGGTCACGAACGGCTCTCCGGCTCGAATCCATTCCCCAGGTTCCGTGTGTCGCATGATGACCTGGCCGTCATACGGAGCACGAACGATCGTATCGTCCAGACGCACCTGAATGAGCTCCAACTGTCGGCGGATTTCGTCGAGGCGGCGGCGATCAGTGGTCAGCTTGGCCTGAGCAATCGTAAGCTCGGTTTCGCTTCGTTCATGCTGTTGTTTCGAGATGGCATTATTGCGGATGAGCGTCGCCGAGCGGTCCATGTCGAGATTGGCTTGGCGGAGTTCGGCTTCGCGTTGAGCGATCAATGCTTCTGCCGTTCCATAGGCCGCTTCCAGTTCACCCTTTTGAGCTTCCAAGCGACGAGCATCGATTCGAGCGATGACGTCGTCCTTCTTCACGGAAGCACCTTCACGAACGGTAACTTCAAGCACGCGACCATCTTCCAACGCCGCGACACTGCCTCGAGCGACCGCTTTCAGGCTTCCGGTGAAGCGATGATGCGGCTCGACCGTCATCGTTTTGGCAGCTACGGCTCGAACCGCCGTGGGCGGCATCTGAGCCATTAATGGAGAAATCATCGTCATCAAGCCTAAAAAGGCCATCATTGTTGACCGCGCCATCATCTCCATCTCCAACGTTAAATGAAATTAGTAGACCAGTCGTCTTGTTCGGATGCCAGGAAAACGATTCGGTTTCAGCTTCGTTTCAGGAGGACCTGAAAAACGAAATGCAGGAACTGGTTCACCGGGCGAATGTGATTATCTACCTGAACGCGTATCATTGCCCCCTCAAAGGAGTAAATGATAAATTCCGCGAGCGATTCAGGGTCGTGTTCCGACGCGATTTCGCCAGCGGCTTGCGCTTCGCGAAGGCATTCGGTCATGATTAAACGCCACTCATCCCAACCATGACGCACGGCGTCGCGGAGGGGTTCACTTAAGGACGATAATTCTAAAGCTAGCTTACAGATCAAGCATTCTTGTCGCAATTCTCGCGAATTAATGTCGTCTCGGGCCCAGATGAAGTATTCCTCTAACCTCTTCAAGGGACTCAACTTCGCGTCCGTTAAGGCCTCGCGAAGTTTCTCGGTGTTCTCCGTTACGGACGACTCAATCACCGCGACGCCCAATTCCTCCTTCGATTTGAAGAAGTGATAGAACGAGCCCTTCGGCACGCCGGCTTCGGTCAGAATCTCGTTCAGTCCGACTCCGTTGTAGCTTTTGGCGATCATCGCCTTGCGGCCTGCCTCGATGATTTCGCTTTTGGTCTCGTTGCCCA
Source organism: Bremerella sp. TYQ1 (assembly GCF_020150455.1). Taxonomy (NCBI): domain Bacteria; kingdom Pseudomonadati; phylum Planctomycetota; class Planctomycetia; order Pirellulales; family Pirellulaceae; genus Bremerella; species Bremerella sp. TYQ1. Next base: position 5,951,951 of record NZ_CP083740.1, on the reverse strand, counting down.
CGTCGTTATACCTTCCAACCGAATTGGGGTGTCCGCGGAAATATTAGACCAGTCGTCTAGTAGCGTCAAGGGCGAGACCACCACGTAGTTTCCGCAGATATTCCTCGCACACTGGACAAACACTTGTTAAAAACTTCATCAATAAAACCATATAATGGAACAACCCAAGCTGCAAACTCTACGCGCCACTCAACTTCCGCTGGCGTTCGCCCCTCAGATTGGCCGTCATGCTATCGACACATTTCCGATTGAGCGATAGATTGAGAGCATCAATTCACCCGCCGATTCCAATTGCAATTGCCTCTCACAAATGGAAGAACATGACCTAGTCGAACGGATGCTCAGGGCCATTCGTCGGGTGATTTTAAAAACGTCTCGCTACTCGCGATCGCTGGCGAGGAATTCTGGCTTGACGATTCCCCAGCTGCTTTGCCTTCGGGCCATTCGTGACTTGTCGCAAGAGAAAGACGAAGTCACCGCAGCTCAAGTCTCCAATCGTGTTGGTCTGGCAGCTCCGACTGTTTCCCGCATTCTGGAACGGATGGAACGTGGCCAGTTGATCGAACGGATCCGCAACAGCCCTGATCGCCGCCGCGTGCTGATTCACCTGACCGAGACCGGCAAAGAAAAGCTGGCCGGCATTCCGACTCCGCTGCAAGAGCAGTTTGTCAATCGCGTAACGTCGCTCGATGAAGAAGAGCAGCGCAACTTAGTCGCATCGCTCGAACAAGTTGTCGAACTCATGGAAGCGGCCGACCTTGATGTCGAACCGGTCATCTCCGCCGAATACGAACCACGCGACGATCGCCGACTCTCTTAATTGCCCCGATGTATTGCCGGGACAAACTTCTTTCGATCTAGAAGCATAAAGCCGCAACCGTTGCCCTCTGCCTAAGCTTGGAAGAGGGCCGAGCATTTTCGTTCGAGTCTTCTGCGATCCGCGTAGCTTTTCGGCTGCCTACGGGCGATAGCTCAAAAACTTGGGCCGAGGTGGGGTTCCAGCAAACGGGGCTTGCAGTTGGTTCTCGACGCTGTTGAACACAAGAAACAAGTTCGTCCGCGGTTGCGGGCTCAAGTTGCCGACCGAGGCATGCATCGTGTTGCAGTCGAACATTACCGCGGAACCAGGACCACCTTTGGGAGCGACGATCGCTCCGTTCTCGACCAACTGCTCGAGTGCTTCCTGACTTGGTACACCATACTCCTGCTTTTTCAACGAGCTCCGGAAGTGATCCTCCGGCGTCTCACCGACACAGCGGACATACGATTGATGCGAACCTTCAACGAGCATAAGCGGCCCGTTGAATTCGTTGTTCTCGGTCAAACTAATCGAGACGCTCACGGCCCGCATCCGCGGCATGCCATCTTCCATGTGCCAGGTCTCGAAGTCGGAATGCCAGAAGAACTCTTTCCCTTGGAAGGCTGGCTTGAAGTTGATCCGCGACTGATGCAGATAAACATCGCTACCGAGAATTTGCCGTGCGATACCAACGATACTTTCGTCGCGACATACCTTGGCGAAGTAGTCGTTGTCTTCGTGAACGCGAAAGATCGAGCGGATCTCGTGGCTTGTCGGTTCTGAGATGACATGATCCAGATGGGGATCCAAAGACTTTTGCAGATACCGAGCTTCGGCGAGTAAGCTGCGTGCTCGATTTTCGCTGACGAGCTGAGGAAACGGATGATATCCCCATTGCTCGAAGTTTTCTAACTGTTCTCGCATCAGAGGGCCAGCGGCGTCCGGATTCCACAGAACGGGATCCATCCGAGGTGCCATCTGCCAGGTCGTGCTAAAACGCGATGCGTACGGGTCCGTATCAACCGAATGTGCTTGCGGCATGATCCTTCAAAGTACTTAACGGAGTTCGTGATTCGTGGGTTCGACGGTCCCATTCGGCACACAGCCGATCAGGGCGGTCGCGATCCGGTCAGGGACCGTCACGATTCACGACGCATATCCCAGCGGCCCATGGGGGCGGCCGCTGGAAATCGCATGATGCGTCGAGTGTCGCCGTTCGTCCGATCTGAAGTAACTACGGAATGGGACATGCCCACGCAAACGTGAGCATGGCACCCTGACCCATTGCTTCAGATCAGGCAATCGGCTCGCATTAACTGTCGGTCGCCGCAGGATAAACGCCATTTTCGTCGTGGACTTCGTTACCCACCACAGCTGGATTGAATACACAAACCATGCGTGTATCGACGTGCGCCGTCAGCAGATGCTTGTCGTTTTTGTCGAGTGCATAGACCGTGCCAGGCTTGATCTCGAATTTCTCGCCGCTTGGGACGAGCTCGACGGTGGCGTGGCCTTCGATGCAGTAGACCGCTTCCAAGTGGTTCTGGTAATGAATCGGCGTGGTGGTCCCTTCACGCAAGATCGTGTCGTGCAGCGAAAAGCCCATCTTGTCGCCAGCGAGCAGCAAGCGACGGCTGTTCCAGTTGCCACCTTCGACGTCGCGGTCGGTTCCTTTGATCTCGTCGAGACTTCGTACCAGCATGTTGAATAACTCCTGATTTTCTATCGATTAAACGTGAGTGATTTTCCGTTGAGTCTCCGGAAGCAATGCCCGAATGGGGTCAAGCCACGAATTCATTGTGGCGACATTCGACGGCACTTCCAGAGGCAGGATGCCACGGGGGGACAACCTATAAAAAAAACAGGGGCACTCCACCTTAGCAGAGGCCCCCGGGTATTGCTTACCGGAACATCGCCACAACGGACGATGCGGTTGGGCTGTTTTTAGTTGCCGTCGGTTACGACTTGGCAGGAACGATCGACTTCGTCGAAACTTCCGAGCGAAGGTTTTCGTGGATCGCTTCGGTGATGATCCGCAGACCTTCCTTCAGGGCGTCGTATTCGATCGTCAGTGGCGGAAGAACCTTCAGGACTTCGTCGTTTGGTCCGGCCGTTTCAACGATCAAGCCGCGGTTGAACGCCGACTTCGAGATCTTGTTGGCCAGCGATTTGTCCGAGAATTCAATCCCCTGGATCATCCCGCGACCACGGACGCTACCGTCGTATCGATCAGCCATTTCGAGGAACGCATCCTTGATGATGCGGGCCTTCTCGTGGACTTCCTTCGACAGACGATCGTCACGCCAGTAGGTTTCCAGAGCGGCAGCGGCGGTCACGAACGCAGGGTTATGCCCACGGAACGTACCGTTATGCTCGCCAGGATTGAAGGCGTCGAATTCAGGCTTCATCATCGTCAGTGCGAATGGCAAACCGTAACCGGAAAGCGATTTCGACAGACAGATGATATCGGGCTGGATGTCAGCGAACTCGAAGCTGAAGAACGGACCGGTACGACCGCAACCGACTTGAATGTCGTCGAGGATCAACAACGCACCGGAAGCTTTGGCCAGTTCGGCAATCCGCTGCAGCCACTGCTTGGAAGCGACATTCACGCCACCTTCGGCCTGAACCGTTTCCAAGATGAACGCCGCAGGCTTATCGATCCCGCTGCTGTTGTCTTCCAGATAGTTTTCGATCATCGAGATTGTGTCGGTCTCGGCGTCGAAGTAATCGCAGAACGGCATGTGAGTCGTGTTGTGCAGAGCAACCCCGGCACCGGCTCGTTTGCCACTGTTTCCGGTGATCGCCAGCGAACCGAGCGTCATACCGTGGAAACCGTTGGTGAACGAAATAACGTTCTGGCGGCCGGTGACTTTACGGGCAAGCTTCAAAGCGCTTTCGACCGCGTTGGTTCCCGTTGGTCCAGGGAACATCACTTTGTATTCCATACCGCGAGGAGCGAAGAGGACGTCCTGCATCGACTGCAGCAACTTCTTCTTAGCGACGGTGGTCATGTCGAGCGCGTGGGTAATGCCATCGTTCGAGATGTACTCGATCAACGCGTTTTTGAGGGTTTCGTTGTTGTGGCCGTAGTTCAGCGAGCCAGCACCAGCGAAAAAGTCGATGTACGCTTTGCCTCGCTCGTCGATCATCAAGTGGTCCTTCGACGTCTTGAACGTCGTAGGGAACGATCGGCAATAACCACGTACGTTTGATTCCATTCGGTCAATAATATTCATGATCTCTCTTATTGGTTTGAGGCCAATTTCGAATATTCGATTACTGTTTGGGGCTTATGGGGCCAACCCGGCATAGCTCTTCCGGATCGTGCGCAAAGTTTCCGAAGTGTTCCGCGAGGAAATAGGGTGTGAATGCTATTTCTGTATGCAAGGAACGTGCCAGGGCAGCAAAGAGTCCGCGAGATGGCTGGTTGTCAGGCGTAATGGTCGCCTCGACCCACTCAAGCTTGTCTGCGGGGAATTGAGCAATCAGTGCTTCTAACATCCGCTTGGCTAAACCCTGGCGTCTCGCTTCCGGCGCGACAACGACCTGCCAAACGAATAAGGATGTTGGTCGCGTCGGCGGGGTATATCCCGTAACAAAACCAACGATGGATCCATCAAGTTCCGCGACGACACAAGTGTCGGCGAAATCTTGGCACAACAGTAAGTAGAGGTAGCACGAGTTATCGTCTATCTCTTCGCTGTTGGCGACCAACTGACGAAGCTTCGCGCCGTCTTCGACGCAAGGTTTCCGGATGATCATCCGGGCTGATTACCTCCTCTAGAGTCCATCTGCTTCGCGTCCCGTCGATCCACACGACCGAGGGGAGTACCCAGGCAACTGGATTCGCGAAAATTACTGCAGCAATGGTTGCTGCCGCAACTAATTAGCTTTAGAATTTAGCACGTTTGGGCTCCGAGATCAATGTGCTCACAACTGTTTTCTCGGAGAACATGCCAAAGACACAACTTGTCTCGCTATCAATAGTTACGAAACGAACAAAATAATGTTCGATGAAAATAAGTCTGAGATTTCATTAACCGGTATATCAGTACTGCTAATACTAGTAGCAGGCCTGGGCGTAATCTTTTGGCAAGCAACCCGGACTAACGTCAATGATGAAAACACCTTAGCCCGGATTCAGCGGACAGGAACAATCCGCATCGCGTTCGCCAATGAGGCCCCCTACGGATACCTCGATACAACTACAGGCGAGGTCACCGGCGAGGCTCCAGAAATTGCCAAAGCGATCTTAAAAAAGATGGGTGTCGACCATGTGGAACCCATTGTGGCGGATTTCGGATCACTCATTCCTGGTCTGAAAGCGAAACGAGTCGACATGATTGCCGCGGGGATGTACATCACCCCCCAGCGAGCCAAAGAGATCTCCTTCTCCAATCCGACGTACGGAATCGGTGAGTCGTTTATCGTGAAAGCAGGCAACCCGCTCGATTTGCACGGATACGAAGATGTCCGCGACAACCCCGACGCCAAGATCGGCGTGATGGGGGGAAGCGTCGAGCAAGGGTATGCCCGAGATATGGGTGTCAGCGATAACCAGGTGTTAGTCTTCTCGGACTACAACAGCGCTATCCTGGGACTCAAAGGTGGGCAGATCGATGCCGTCGCCGCGACCGACTTAACGGTCAACGATTTGCTACGCAAGCAAGACAGCGACGAGATCGAGAAAGCAAGCGACTTCCAAGACCCAGTGATCGATGGCAACACGATTCGGGGCTACGGGGCGTTCGGCTTTCGCCAAGAGGATGTCGCACTGCGAGAACGTTTCAATGAAGAACTCGCCAAGTTCATTGGTTCGCCGGAGCATCTGGAACTGATCGAACCATTCGGCTTCGACGAGTCGACCCTGCCAGGCGATGTTACTGCGAAGGAATTGTCTGAAACACCGTGAGCAATCTCCCCCCTCCCTTTGACCTGCTTCCCTTCCTGCTGCAAGGGCTGCACATCACTGTCATCATCACGCTCGGCGGCTGCGCTGTGGCGATCTTTTTGTCGGTGCTGTTTGGCGTGTGGAGCAAGTCGACCGATCCAATTCTGCGTTGGCTAAGCGCGTTTTACATCACCGTTTTCCGCGGTGCGAGTGCGTTGATCTTGCTGTATTGGTTCTACTTCGCGATGCCGGAGCTGACCAATATCCGCCTCGATGCCATCTCGACCGGCATCTTGGTTTTGGGTGCGAACGTCGGAGCCTATGGCGCCGAAGTCGTGCGGGCCAGTCTCGAATCGGTTCCTAAAGGACAATATCAAGCTGCCGCCGCGTTGAACCTCAGCCGATGGCAAACGATGCGATACGTCATCTTTCCTCAAGCAATCCTGGCGATGATTCCGCCGTTTGGGAACTTGATGATCGAACTTCTCAAAGGAACCGCGTTGGTCTCGACAATCACCGTGACCGACCTCACGCTGCAGGGCAAGTTCCTGCGAGACGATACTCATCGTTCGTTCGAGATCTTTGGCTTGCTGCTGATCGTTTACTTCCTGCTCTCGATGATCATCACCGCCATCTTCCGCGTGCTGGAGCATCGCTATTCCCGAGGACGTGATTACGGAGGAGGGAACTAACCATGTGGAAATGGGACGTCGTGTGGCAAGTCATGCCGCACATCCTTAGCGGTTTAATCGTCACCCTGGAAGCGGTCGCCGGCGGCATGGTCCTGGCGTTGATCCTTGGTTTGCTTTGGGCCGTGATGCGCCGCTCGAAATCGACTTACATCAGTTGGCCAGCGTGGGGCGTTGTCGAGTTCGTCCGGAGTACGCCGCTACTGGTACAGCTGTTTTTCGTCTATTACGTCATGATCGACGTGGTCGGCCGAGGCTTCTCGCCGCTGATGACCGGTATCCTGGTGCTCGGCGTGCATTACAGCTGCTATACGGCTGAAGTCTATCGGGCAGGGCTCGATGGTATCGCTCGGGGCCAATGGAACGCGGCCAAAGCGCTGAATCTGACCCCGCTGCAAACCTATCGCTACGTGATCCTTCCCCAAGCGATTCCGCCCATCCTGCCGAACCTCGGCAATTACCTGATCGCGATGCTGAAGGAAGCACCGCTGCTGTCGACGATTACTGTCTTGGAAATCTTGAACGAAGCAAAGATCTTCGGCAACGAACATTACCGATACCTGGAACCCCTGACGATCGTGGGTGTGCTTTTCATCCTGCTAAGCCTATTGGCTGGGCTGTCGGTCGAATGGCTTCGCAAACGCACCGCGGCAATGACCTCATGAGCGACACGACCCCTCAACTTCAAATTCGCGATCTCCAAAAGACCTACGGCACTAACCAGGTGCTGCGAGGCTTGAACGTCGATATTCATTCCGGCGAAAAGATTGCCATCATCGGTCCCAGCGGTTCCGGCAAAAGTACGTTGCTACGGATCCTGATGACGCTGGAAGCCCCCAACGGCGGCACGGTGATGGTCGATGGCGAATCAGTTTGGACGATGAACGTCAACGGCACCGAGAAGAAAGCGGACGAAGCCCACATGCGGCGGATGCGTTCGAAGCTGGGGATGGTTTTCCAGCACTTCTTTTTGTTTCCCCATCTTTCCGTTCGTCAGAATTTAACGCTCGCCCCGAAACTGGTGAACAACGTTTCCGGTACCGTCGCCGACGAGAAAGCGATGCAGCTGCTGGAAATGGTCGGCATGGATGGCAAAGCGGACGCGCACCCGGCCCAACTTTCCGGCGGGCAGAAACAGCGCGTCGCGATTGCGCGAGCCTTGGCGATGCAGCCAGAGATCATGCTGTTCGACGAAGTCACCTCCGCGCTCGACCCCGAGTTGGTACACGAAGTGCTCAACGTGCTGCGGAAGCTGGCCGAAAAGTCGGACATGACGATGCTGTTGGTCACCCACGAGATGAACTTCGCACGAGAGATCGCTGATCGCGTGCTGTTCTTCGACCAAGGCGTCATCCTCGAAGAAGGTCCGCCGAGCCAGATTTTCACCGAACCCAAAGAAAAACGCACCCAGGAATTTCTCAAGACGGTATTGGAAGCCTAGCCCCACGATGCTTAGCCAAGAGCTGATTGACTCCGCGACACTGCTACTAGTTCTCTTAAATCCTTTTCTCCTGTGCATCTACCTGCTTGATCTAATCGAAGGATTAGACCTGCAGAGTTTCACCAAAACGATGGTGCGCACCGGGCTTATGAGTGCTGCCATTTACTTTGGCTTTGCGGTTGTGGGAGATCAGGTCTTCACCACAATCTTCAAAGTCCGCTACGAGTCGTTCTTGATGTTCGGCGGAGTGGTGTTTTTGCTGGTTTCGATTCGCCTGGTGATGAACGGCAGCAGTGCCCTTAAAGGCCTGCGAGGTGAACAGCCGCACGGCGCCGAAGGAACGGCTTTGCCCTTTATGCTGGGACCAGGAACGATCAGCGCTTCGATCGTGACAGGCTCCAAAGTGTCGATCCCGGAAGCGGCTGGGGCGATCGGATTTGCCGTCTTCGTCTGCGTGATCTCGATCATCGTCCTGAAATGGATTCATGACATGATCCGCAAACGCTGGGAACCGATCATGGAACGCTACCTCGACACGATCGGCCGAATCATGGCCCTGCTCACCGGCACGATCGCCGTCGACATGATCCTCAACGGCATGGGCCAATGGCTAGGAACCGGGGCAAGCTAGAGAGTGCTGAGCATGTGTTACGCCCCATCAACGATTCGATCGGCTCGTTCTAAACGACGATCGACGACGACAATGTAATACCGAATTTCGACAGATCAACCTGGGCAGTGTCAGTTCAGACAAGTCAGTCGAGACAATCTCCATGATCAGGCAATAATCCCGGCTTGAGCAAGACGGTCACGAACGCGTTGGATTACCTCTTCTTTGTTAAGCGGCGAAAAATTGCCCGATTCGCTATCAGCGATGGCCTGCTGGGTTTTCGCGTTCCACTGGAGAACGGCTTCCTCTTCCATGCGATCCAAGGCATCTATCGCTTGGCGCAACACTTCCTCTTCACTGTTAAAGTTGCCCTTAGCAATTCGAGCCGCGATTCTTTCCTGAACGTCTGGGGGAATTTGTTGGTTCATAAAATGCATTCTAGCTTTGCCCACACGTTCGACAATCAAAATCGGGATCATTAGACTCCGAGACATCACGGAGGCTCTTCGGTAGAATCAGGCCATGCAACGCACGTCCCAAAAACTTTGGCAACTGGGTGCCGCCCAGTTGGCCCGATTGGTTTCTTCCGGCGAGGTCTCGTCGAGCGAAGTGGTCGCCGCACACATTCAGCGGATCGAAGCGGTCAATCCTTCATTGAATGCCGTGGTCGAAACGTTCTTTGATCAGGCCACCGAAACGGCCAAACGGCTCGACAACGATCCTCACTTTTGCGAAGGAGGCTTGCTGCGCGGTGTTCCTCTTTCGATTAAAGAATGCTTCCACGTAGCGGGCGGAAAGTCGACGCTGGGGATGACGACTCCCGCGGTCGAACATCCCAGTGACGGGCCTTTGGTCGCGCGGCTTCGGCAAGCTGGTGGAGTGGTCTTGGGGCTCACGAATGTGCCGCAATTAATGATCATTCACGAGACACGCAATCCGGTCTTCGGCACGACGCACAATCCTTGGAACGTCGATCGCAGTGTCGGCGGAAGCAGTGGTGGCGAAGCAGCCATTTTGGCGGCCGGCGGAACGGCCCTCGGACTGGGCAGCGACTTGGGCGGAAGCATTCGCCTGCCGAGTCACTTCTGCGGAATCGCCGGTTTGAAGCCGACATCGCGGCGACTGGTCCGCAGCGGAGCGGTCGAAAACTTACGTGGCATGTCGTGGCTCGAATTCCAGCCAGGTCCCATGGCACGGCACGTGGCCGATCTTCGCCTGGCGATGCAGGTTTTGTCGCGTCGAGATCCCCAAACCAAATGGGACGAGGCGGAAGATCCTCCGCTGGGATTTTCTGACCATGGTCCGATCGATATTGCTCAGCTGCGCATCGGCGTTTATGACGACGACGAGTTCTTCCCCCCCTGCCCCGCCGTGCGAAGAGCGATTGCCGAGGGCGCCGCAGGCCTGAAAGCTCAAGGGGCGACGATCGTTCCACTTCCACCTCCCCGCACGCTGGAGGTGCTGAAGTCGTACTTTGCGATTGCCAGCGCCGACGGTGGAAAAGACTTTCGTCGGATGCTGAAAGGTAGCAAGCTCGATCCAGAAGTGGCCCGACTCGTTCGCTTGGCCGCGATGCCCCGATGGCTACGGCCGCTGGTGGCGATGCTCGCGCTGAAGCCATTTCGGAAACGTAAAATGGCTTCCCTCTTTCAAGCGTCGGGGCCACGCTCGGCCAATTCGCTATGGCAAATTACGTACGAAGCTGCCCAGCAAGTCGGCGAGATCTTCCAGACATGGGACGCGGCAAACGTCGATGTCGTTCTGTGCCCCACCCATGCCACTCCCGCGCTGAAGCGGAACTACGCCGTCGACATGATGCCTGCGGCAAGCTACAGCGTAGTGATGAACCTGCTAGGCGTGCCGTGCGGTAACGTTCCCGCGACACGGGTACAGCCTGAAGAAGAAACCGACCGCGAAACCAAGTCGGACGCCAGCTACCGCCTGGCGAAGTCGGTCGAACTGGGCAGCACGGGGCTTCCTGTCGGCGTGCAAGTCGCCGGTCGGTTTTGGCGGGAAGATCAAGTCCTCGCCGTCATGGAAGCCCTCGAGTCGCACTACCGCACGCGGCCTGACTTCCCCGATATCAGCGAGCTTCCTCCGCTCGCGAAGTCGTAAAGGCAGATGCATGTTGACCTGGCTTAAATCGTGGTGGCAGCCCAAGTCGCTAGGTCAACGTGGCGAACAGTTCGCCTGCAAGTACCTTCGCCGCCGCGGCTACACGATTGTCGCGACCCAAGATCGTTCGCGACTCGGCGAAATCGACATCATTGCGGTGCAAGATCACACGATCGTTTTCGTCGAAGTGAAAACCCGCGCCGCGGAAGAAAAGGGCTCGCCGGATGAAGCGGTGAATCGCGACAAGCAGCAGCGACTCACGCGTGCCGCGCTAGCGTATATGCGACGACACGACCTGCTGGGAAACTGCCCGGCCCGATTCGATGTCATCGCCATCGTCTGGCCGGCACACCAACGTACGCCTGAAGTCCGGCATTTCGAGAACGCCTTCGAACCGACAGGGCAGTTCCAGATGTTTTCCTGATCGATACCATTCTTTCTTAATCTCCTACAGCACTGGCACTTACAACGCGTGCCGATTGTTTTTCCTAATTATTTTTCTACGCCAAATCGGAAGTGACCCAACGTGTCATCCGGCTAATCGATAGTACCTGTGTCGCGGATGGGAAAGGTTTTCCGCCGGGCTGCACACGACACAAACACATCACTTTGCCGAGATATGGAGAGGTCTGTCATGGCTTTGGGAATTGGCCTGGAATTGGGTGATTGGATCGAAGAATCGACCGAAACAAAGTCCGCTTTCGCGGAGTTGTCCCTGCTGGAAGATCTGTTCGAGGGTGTCGATGCTCAGCCGCGTCCTTATCAAAAACGAATCGTCACCAAGGCGATCAAGGCTCTCTTAAACGCACACGCCGATCCGTTCGACGAGTTCGCTGGGTCGAGTGCCTCGGTCCTGGTCGAAAGTCCCACGGGCAGCGGGAAAACGGTCATGGGCCTGGCAATCGCCCAGTGGATGCAAAAACATTTCGGTCTTTCCATCGGCTGGGTTTCGATGCGTCGCAATCTGCTTAGCCAGGCTCAAGCCGAAAACCTGGCTCGCGGCTTCGATGTGAAGCTCGAACTGATCTCGATGTTCGACAAAGATCCTCCGAAAGTCGACATGCTGATTGTCGACGAAGCCCAGCACGATGCCGCAATGAGCATGGCCAATCTGCACTGCACGATTCGTCCGCAATACATCCTGGGGCTGACCGCGACTCCCTTCCGCGGCGACCGTGTCAAGCTTTGCTTCGATCATGTCATTCGCGATGCCGGAATCCATCAGTTGATTCAAGATGGTTACCTGAGCGAATACCACCACTACACCATTCCGGAATATACCCCGGGTGCCGTCGCGGAGACCTACGCGTCGGACATCACGCGGTGGGGGAAGTCGATTGTCTTCTTCCACCGCCACGACCAATGCGTCGAATGCCAAGAGGAGCTCACGCTTCGTGGCATTCGCAGCGAGATTGTGACCGCCAAGAGTGATCGCGATCGGCAACTGGCCGACTTCATTGCCGGCAAAGTCAACGTGCTGATCAACATGAACATTCTGACGGAAGGATTTGACTGCCCCGACTTGAAGACGGTCTTCTGTCGTCCTTCAAGCAAGGCCTGCACCATCCAGATGTGCGGCCGAGTGTTCCGCAAGCACTCGGATCACCCGCACAAGCAAGTGGTGCAATGCCAACAAACCCCGCATCCGATTCTGAAAACGGCCGCGGCCAACGAGCAGTACGTGTGGGCCGGCGATCAGTGGAACAGCCTCAAGATGAACCGCCAGATTGAAGCGATCAGCCAGCGGTCGCGCAAACTGATCGCCGGTACCCCAGTCAAACTGCCCAAGCTAGTCGCTGCCCTCAAAGAAACGAGACCGATGTGGGAACAGCGGCGGAATCGGTTTTAGTAGGGCTCGCTGTGCGGACCAACGTCGGGATGGCACTTCGCACTTAGTCAGCCATCACGATCATGCCAACCAAGCGTTCCTCCTTGGTATCGCCTCAGGAGGATGCAAGCCTACGGAGTCTGGAACCCAACTGCATTTTCGGTCCGCACAGCGGACCCAACGGGAGAAAATCTCATGAAATGGAACTTTGAATACGGACATGCTCGCGTTTCCGATTTTCGTGTCGAAGCGGAGCGGGACGCAAAATCAGGCCGGGTAAATGTGACGGGGATCGAATTGCATGGCGAGAAGCTTCGCCCGACCAAGCGATTCTGGAAGTCGATGTTCATGCGATTTGGTTTTTCCGAAAGCGTCTTCCGTTACTTCGACCACGGCGAAGTCTTCCAGCGAATCTCGGAAAAAGCCCCGAACGACTCGGTTCGATTTTGCCTGGAACGTGGTGGTGCCAAGGGGCCGCGTTTGCTTTCGGTGAGCAATCCAAAACGCCCCGTTATCACGCATGAAGAAGTTCGCGGGCTGCTCGATCAATACGATGGCAAAGACATCAAGTACACCGAGGGAGTGATTACCAGCACGCATCGCCCTCGCAGTGGTGACTGCGATTTTGAAATCGGCGGCGATCGATTCAAGCATCGCTTTGTCATGGAAACGCCGATCGATGGATTCAGCCAGCCGAAAATTTACCTTTCGTTTCTCCGCATGTTGTGCAGCAACGGGGCGATTGGCTACAGCCGGGCCTTCCGCAGCGACATCAGTCTAGGCAAAGACATCGGCCACTGCATCTCGCGGGCCCTGGAAAGTTACGACAACGGCGAAGGCTACGCCGGACTGCGTCAACGTTTCGAGAGTTCGCAAACGTCGTGGGCTTCGCTCAACGAGTGCAACAAGCTGTACAAGTTGCTGTTCAAGTGGGACCGCTCGAAGTCGTTCGATCGCCCCAACGTGCTCGGCGACTTCCACCGTTTGACGGGGCGGATGAATCAGCTGTACGGTCTGACTAATCTCGATGCCCTCAGCGAAAAGCGACTTCGCGTGCTACCAGCCAAGTGCCGCGTGTACGACCTGGTCAATTTCGCAAGCGAAGTAGCCACGCATCACGCCGATGAAGCAGCTTCGCGGACGTTGCAAGCCTACATCGGCAGTCTCATCTCGGACGAATACGACATGGAAGGGACCGCTGGGGAAGGCTCCGAATTCGCCGACTTCTTTGTCACCGACGAAAAACCCGCGAATGTCCTGATGAACTAGAGTTCTGTCGCCCTTACAGAGCTCTTTGATTTGTATGGCAACCGATACCAGGGGCTCAACGCCCCTGGCTATTTTCTTTCGTCCCTTCGGAGTCTATGGGCCTTCCATTGATCGCTTCTGATGCGATGCACGCCAATGCTTCTCGATGTGAGTGGCTTTGCATTCCTGGAATCGTTTTGGCAAAATATCGGCTCTTTCGCTTTTCTCTTTTCTGAGCCCCGATGTCTGAAAACGCCCCGCCTCGTCCTTCTGCTGTCCTGATAGGATTTGCCCTGATCGTGATCGGCAGCTGTGTCTACCCGGTCGGCGTTGGCTTGGAAGCTCAATGGATTTCTGATCCGATTACCAATTGGCTAGGGCTGATTCTCATCGCCACTTTCGGCTCGCTCGCATTTTCCCAGTACGTGGCCGTTTTCCGGAAATCACGGTTCTTCTCAAGCGTTGCCATCTGCTTGTTGGTGACGATCAGCCTGCTGACGTTCGTATTCGTTTTGTTGATGTTCAAAGCCGTCACATCGTCGAATGACGCAGCAAACTTCATGCTGCCAATTCTCGCCTGCATGTGCTTGGTGTACGCGTGCACGGTCGTATTGACGTATCGCTGGCAAACCGAATTGATCAACGCCAAGCTGTCGCAATGCGTGAGTGAACCAGCCAAGAACCTGAGACTGTTCGATCTGTTCGCGATCACCTCGTTCACGGCAGGCATCGTCGCGTATTTGGCTTCCGTCTTTTAGCGATTCAAGACACGAACTGGCGTTTCGGCAAAAACGTAGGGTCCGCTGTGCGGACGCAGTAACGTGTTTTCAAACGGAAACCGCAATGACTAAGTAATGTCCGACATCGATTTACGACGCAATGCGTTCTGCTCGTGGTCGCCGTAAACCGCGTCCGCACAGCGGCCCCTACTTAGTCGTAGAGGCGGAACAAGCGTTTCAGGGCATCGAGAAGTCCCCCTTGGGCGCCGCTTTCGATGTCGTCTCGTAGCGACTCCAGTGGCGGATGCAGCAGTTTATTGACCAAGCGATCGAACGAGCGTTCGATTTCCTTTTGCATCTTTGGGTCGAGATCGGCCAGTTTGTTGAGCAGGCGTTTCAGTTCATCCTGCTTCAGTTCGTCGGCCGCTTGTTTCAGCCGTTTGATTGTCGGTCCGGTCGCGCGGTGATGCAGATCGGCCATGAACTTGGCCGTCTCTTTTTCGACAATCCGCTCTGCTTTGGGCCATTCCAGCTCGCGCGACTTTCGGTTCTTCTCGCACGCTTTTTGCAGATCGTCGATGGAAAAGAGATAGACCCCAACACAGTCTCCAATCTTCGGATCGAAGTCTCGTGGAATGGCCAAGTCCAAAATGAACAACGTCTTTTGATAACGCTTCGATTCGACTTCCTGAAACTGCTCGTACGTGATGATCGGCTCGGTCGCTCCCGTCGTGCTGATGACTACGTCGGCACGTACCAGTTGCCGCGTCAGCTCTTCCCAGGAGAAGGCCTGAGCGTCGAACGCTTCAGCCAGTTTCTGCCCTCGCTCGAGGTTGCGATTCACCACGCTGAAGTCTTTCACGCCCATGTCGCGGAGGTAGTTGAGCGTCTCTTCGCCCATTTCTCCGGCACCGATGATCAATACCTTCTTGTCGTCGAATCGATCGAAGATACTCGAAGCGAATTCACCGACAGCCACGCTCGGAATGCTGACGCGTTTCTGGTGAATGTTCGTTTCGTTGTGAACCCGCTTAGCGACGTGAATGGCCGCTTGAAAGACACTGTGGGTCAACGTACCAGCACAGTCGGCATCGGTTGCCATCTCGTAGGCTTGCTTGACCTGGGAAAGGATCTGCGCTTCGCCAACGACCATGCTGTCTAAACTGGCCGCCACGGTAAACAAGTGCCGCACGACATCTTCGCCGGTCCGTTCAAGCACGTTGTCGAAGATCTGTTCCGATTCCAGCTCGTGAAACTGAGCGAGGAAGTCGACCATGTCGTGATGGCTGGGGAACTTCGTCGGATCGATTGCGGCGGTATAAAACTCGGTCCGGTTGCACGTCGAGAGGATCACCGATTCGGTATCGGGGAAGTTCTCGCGCAGCAGCAGCATCGCCTTCTTGGCTTGCTCTGGCGTGAACGCCAAACGCTCGCGGACTTCGACATTCGCGTTGTGGTGACTACAGCCGATCATGTGGAGCTTCATCGGGTGAGGCTCCTTTCCCTGGCGATCGGCATGGCGGCTGGAGCGGCGGAGATTTCTTCCGTCGAACTACCGGTTTTGCGGGCATGCTGTGACGGACCGAACAAGATCAGCGCGAGCACCAACGCCAGGAACACAAAGTTGGCCATCGTCAGGTAAGCGACTTTTTGCCCACGACGCGCCGGACGATAGACCACCTCGAAGATCATCGCGGCGACCAGCCACAAAAACAAAATCGCCGAGCTCCAGATCACTGGGTCGGTCCAAGGGAAGCTGTTGTGATTGATCTTCAGCAAGATGCCTGCGAACATGCCCCCGGCCAGCAGACAGGTCGAGATCACTAGCGCGCGGCGGTTGGTCGTTTCGAGCCACTCCAGGCTCGGCAGCTTGAAACCTTCGGTCGACAACATCTTATGTTTTAGTCGATACGACTGAATCAGATACATGATCCCCGTCACGAACCCCAGCATTACCACGACGGTGCCTGCCAAGAGTGCGGTACCGTGGATGACGCCCCATGTCTCGGCCGAAGTCTCGGCGCCAAACGGTGCGACTTGATCCATCAAGTAAGCCACGCCGATCAACAGCAACACCAGCGGCAGCAGAAACAAACCCAGTGAAGTCCCTGGCTGCGCGAACGCGGCGATCACGTACAGCGACATCAACACCCACGCCGCCATCAAGCACCATTGGTGCCACGACGAAATCGGCCCCGATTGAATAACCCCTTGCTGCTCGGCAATCAGGTACAGCGTATGCGTCACCAAGCCGACGACGCCGAAACCGAGCGAAAAGATGGCCCGCGACCGTGCACGAATCCAGATCCGCGCAATCTCAAGCCCTAGCGTAATCGCGTAACAAGCAGCAAAACAAAGCAGGGTGATCCCAGACAGCATGACCGTTCTAATCGGACCTTCGTGGCAAGAAGGGGGTTCTTTCTTCAGTAAGTGGGATCGGCGAGGCCAGTCGGAAGCTTCATCGGCATCGGCATCTTCGCCCCGCTTCCCGGCAAGGTAGGTAACGTCGACTCTGTTATTCTAGTCGACGCTATTATTTTAGTTGTGAGGCCCCCTCAAGGGTAACTCCCCCTGGGCGTGGTATTTAGGGGGAAACCGACGCCAGCGATATGTGGGCTGGGTTAGCAAACGCAGATCACCCTGGCCAAAAAATCTCTTTTCCAGGGACAGTTACGGCAACGAGACCACGTTTCCGTCGGCTCGATAGCCCAGATTTTGCCACGTTGGCTCGTCGATCGTCTCCGAAATCCGCGAGACACCGCCGTCGGCTCTGGCCATCAGCACAATCCCGGGGTGAGGTCCGCCGAAGGTGAAATGGCATTCGTCGCGAATCGTTCCCGTCCCCTTCCCCGAGTCAGGATGTTTGGCCTGCATACATTTCAGCACGGAGGCATAAGGGGGCCAAAACGTCGAACGCATGCTATGCAGATCGCCTTCCATCCACATCGCGTGCAAGCGGCCATCTCGATTAGAGGGCACCACGTAGTCGTCCTCGGCCGTGTCGTACTGGGCCGCTTCTCCCAGCAGAAACGTATGACTCATCCCATCGGTGATCGCTTCAAACCGCACGCATCGATTGACGAGAAACGGTCCCTGGACGTCGGAATCTTCATCTTTGAAGCTTGTGACGAAATAATCGCGACGCCCACCGACGTTCCATTTTCCGCCAGCGTTGAATGCGTAGCTGGTCACCAGCACGTTGTCGTACTCTTCCACATCGGCCCGGGCATAACGTGGCGAGACCCGCTGGCCTGCGAACGGATCGGAAGGGCATTGATAGGTGCCCATCTCGGCGTCGTGCATCTCCTGGTAAGCCCCGATCGGAGCGTTCCAGTCGATTCCCTTAAAGCGGTTGTGCAAAGGAGACTGCTCGATGAACGGCAGCAGCTGCATGAACCCCGTCCAGCGCCAGTCGGCATCGTTGGGGATATCCTTGGTCGCCATCGCTCCGTACGGCAGCGAGTGAAACGTATCGTGATAGGTATGACACGCCAACGCGATCTGTTTCAGCTGGTTGCTGCATTTCATTCGCCGAGCCGCTTCGCGTGCTTGTTGAACGGCAGGCAAAAGCAGCGCGATCAAGATTCCGATGATCGCAATCACGACCAGCAATTCCACCAGTGTGAAACCAGGTAAACGGGGAAGTCGGGTTGGTTGTCGCTTCCTCACAGAAGACACCCTGTTCGGGGGAACTTAAGCCAGCATGAATGGGACCTATTGGATCGGGGGAGCAGCCCCATGTCAATTCTTTGCGGCCAGTTTCCCTTCCAGGTCTTTCCCGGCCTTCGGACCGCTTTCATGAGGGGGCAAAACATCTTATAGTAGGCGTTTACGTTCTGGCTTCGGGGATCTACCGTGCGCCCCAGGACCAAACAGCCAAAGCAAAAAAAGTCTCGCTAAGACAATCTCGCGCCCCACGTTCGTCGCCGACCAGTTTTCCTTGCACTCGGCTACCCCCTACTTTTGCGTGGGCCCTACCGTTTTCGACCGCAGGATATTGAATGAAAACGCTGATTAAGAACGCCACCGTAGTTTTGCCGGATGGACCGCAGAAGACGTCCGTTTTGATCGATGGTGCCCAGATTGCCGACATCGATCCGGCCGAATCGGTCAAAGTCGACGAAACGGTCTACGCCTACGGCATGACACTGATCCCCGGCGTCATCGATCCGCACGTCCACATGCGTGACCCTGGTTTCACCTCCAAGGAAGACCTCCGCAGCGGTAGCCGCGCATGTGCCAAGGGGGGCATCACCACCTTCCTGGAAATGCCCAACACCAATCCAGCGACTGTTTCGCAAAAGCTGCTGGAAGAAAAGCTGACGTTGGCGGCTAACAAAAGCATCGTCAACTACGGCTTCTTCATGGGCGCGACTCTGCAGAACATGGAAGAGCTGAAGACTGCCAAACGCACGCCTGGCATCAAGATCTACATGGGCAGCAGCACCGGCGACATGGCCCTCACCGATCCAGGCCTTTTGGAAGCGATCTTCGCCGAAACCAAGCTACCGATCGCCGTTCATGCGGAAGACGAATCGATCATCGAAAAGATGAAGCAGGAATGTGCCGGCACGCGCAACGTGATGGACCACTCCAAGATTCGCAACGTCGATGCCGAAGTCGCCGCCGTCAAAAAGGCATGCGAACTGGCTCGCGAATACAAGCATCGTCTGCACATCTGCCATGTCAGTGCTGGGGCTTCGGTTGACATCTTCGAGGATCACGCCGATGTGATCACCGCAGAAGTTTGCCCGCACCACTTGTTCCTGAACATCGAAGATTACTTGAACCTGGGCACGCTTGCTCAGATGAATCCTTCGCTCAAAACGAAGGAAGACAACGAAACGCTCTTCCAGGCCCTGCTGGACGACAAGATTCAAATCGTCGCGACCGATCATGCTCCGCACCTTTGGGACGAAAAGTGCGGCCGCTACCCTGACACCCCCAGCGGTGTTCCTGGGGTCGACACGGCGTTGCCGCTGATGCTGGACATGGTCGCCAAAGACAAGTGCACCATCGAAGACGTCGTGCACTGGATGTGCGAAGGCCCTGCATTGGTTTGGGATATCCTGGAAAAGGGTCGCATCGAAGTAGGCTACGACGCCGACTTGGTGCTGATCGACATGAACAAGACCCAAACCATCCGCGGCCCCCAAATGGAATCGAAGTGCCGCTGGACCCCATTCGAAGGCCGAGAAGTCACCGGCTGGCCAATGCGAACATGGGTGTGTGGTAAGGAAGTCTACCGCGACGGCCAATTCGACGAATCCCGCATGGGCGTCGAAGCCATGTTCGACCACGACCGAGGCGGCTACTGGGCCGGCGTCGAAGATTAGTTTTCCCCTGCCGATTTGCCTCTCAATGCACAGCTGTCGGCAGACAGGACTCGCGCATCCCGTGTTCAACAACCGGGGTGCCACTGGCTTTTTCAGTGTGGAAGCTACTCCGCGATCACCATTTTAAATCGCAATAGCCAGCGGCAATTTACCGCTGGCTATTATTCTAGACCGTTCTCAAATCGATTCGAGGCTTTCCACTTCACGAGTCCGTTATGGCTAGCCAACTAATTACGCTATTCGCCATCGGCGGACAACTTGCCGATGAGATTGAGACTAATCTGGCTCGCTGGTTTTCAGCTCGTCAAGCGGAAGATCCGGACGAATGGTCCACCGAACAATGGCCAGAATCAATTCACGCCGAGATCGACCAATTTGCAAAACGTCTTCTCAAACATGGATTCACCCCACCGATCGTGTACCGCTCGCAGCATGTCGACCTCTGGTCGGCTGGCGATGTTTTCAACCGTGCCCTTGATACGTGCGATCACCAACTCTTAACCAATCGCTTCCAGATCTACAGCAAACGCGCTTCGTCGAGCCATCGAGACGACAAACCGTTGCCCCAATTTGATGAATACCAATGGCTAGATCGGCGTATTCAGGAAGCCGCTACCAGCTGGAAAGAAATGGGATCGACCCCGTTGCTACTACTATTCCGCGAAATTATGGGAGGACTATGGTTGGATTCCGAAGTGGAAGCGTCACTAAAACATTTACCTGACTGGTGGTAATTTGGCGGGCATCAACATTTTCTAGGCATCGCTACGTCGCAATTCAATGCGATTTCGCCAGTATCTTGACGGGAAAACGCCCCAATCGCAAATTTGCAGGATGCCCAACGCGCGGATCGGGTTCCACTTTAATGAGTAGAAAGTATTGAACAAGTTTGCGCGTCATATTAGCGAACTATTGTCCAACCATACAGCAAAACTTCGACATTCTTACGTGGTGTTTGCCCTGCCCCAATGTGCCTTCTACGACCTCAGCGACGCACCATTGCGCGTTGCATGCAGAGCTTACCCCTGTTTTTCTCGAGGGTTTTGAGCGGCGAAAAGAAATCGTGGACGCTTGGACAACCATTAGAGACAATCGGAGCGATTCTCTTTCGAGGTCATAAGCTTGGCAGCGAATTCACGCCACTTACCAGTTGGCAGGGGGCCGGCGGTCGGGAAGCGATTGTCGGCGAGCGTGTTACAGATACATGCCCATGAAGCCGTCGTCCGATTCGCTTTCGGCTTTGATCTTGGCGATGCGTTCTTCGGTTTTCTTGAGATCGCCGGCTTGGATGTAGTGGTCGAACTCGACGGCGACGCTTCGCTGAACTGTTTCCTGGAACCACTGTACGATTGGCTCAGAAAGCCATGTACAGGTTTCCTTGACCAGTTCGACTTCCAGATCGGTTCCCTTGGTGGCCAGGTCGTCGGCATCGGTCATGACGGTGCCGTGGAACTTGAACTGGATCATCCCATCCTGCGGATGATTAAGCAGGTGGTAAGTGCACGAAGCGTTGTGCAGATAGTAGGTGTTGTGGGAACCATGTTTCTCCATAGCCCCCTTCACACGCAGACAGTGCTGCTGAAACTTGGGCGACGCGTCCATCGGAATATCAAGCCGATCGATTGAACGCAGCGGCAAGCAGTCAAACTGAATTTCAACCCAACGATCCATCGTTGCTCCGACTGAAAACTGGACACTTCACACGGAAAACGGACGACGTGTTTTAGTCTACCACAGATGTCACTTCGGTCGCAGGCGTGGGGACTTCGGCAGGGGCTTCCAGCCTCCAGCTTCCGACGAACCAGCCAGGGGTGACCGAAAGAGAGGAAATTTTCAGCGTTCCGGCTTTGGCCAACTCGCCTTCCAATTCGATCCCTTCGCCGACAATTTCCTGCTTGAAGACCGCCTCGAACTTCTTACGCAGGAAGGTTTTCGCCGTCAGATCGAGCGGACCGAGGCGTTCCTGCGTGGGGAAATCGACGACCACATCGCCAGTGCGGGTCAGCAGTGTGCCGTTTTCCCCTTTTTCGATCTTGTAGTCGGCACTGATGGCGATGGTGCGATTCACTTCGTTATCACCCCGAGTGAACTGCCGACCGCGGATGCCGATCTTGACGGTGTCGTTATCGAAGACGACCTGAATCGGCAGCTTGTAATCGAAGGTGATCGACCATGGATCGGTATCAGGCGTGATTTTCAATTCCTCAGGAATCTCGGCGTCACGCTGCTCGAGGATTTCCACGAGCCGTTCGTCGGTCAACTTGACGCCGGCCAGGAACGTTTCGCCGTAGTTATTGATGATCGATTCATGCAGCTTCAGGGTGAGATCAGCCTGTTGGTCTTCGGTTTCGGGGGCAGGCTCCGGAGCGGCCAGCTGCGTTTGGCTGGCATGCATCACTTCGAGGTTTAAATGATTGGTCGTCGTGGACACGTTCAGCTCGTCCGGGAATTCGTCGCGACCGAGCAGGTGGCGATAGAGCCGCTCACGAAGTCGCGAGTTCGCATCGGTCACCAGATCGCGTGTTTCGTCGTCAAATCGGGCTTCCAGACGGGCTTCGGTTCGCTGCGAAGCGATGCGTTCGGCCTGCGATTTTTGCTGATAGGCACGCTTCGTGGCGATTTTTTGGATCAATCGCATCTTTGCGCAGATGGCATTGAACGTCGTCGTCGTGTCGGCATGGGCCGTCGCGGGACTTGCCGTTAAACCATCCTCGTCGAACGCCAGCAGCTTGCTGGCTCCGACGGTGCTGAAACCGGTGGAGTAAATCGTCGCAGGGCCATTCACCCCTACATTGTCGGAAGAAACAGTACCAGCAAGGGTAAGCTCGATCAGGCCTTTGTCCTTGCTGGGCACGAGATTCACATCGACGTCACCCACCATATGGGCGGTGCCACGAACGGTCGTTCCCAGGATCAGTTCCCGGACAGGAGTCGTTTGATCGACATTTCGGCGGACGGCACCTGAGATGAATTCGCGGGAAACCGACGCATACAAGTTGGGACGATCGAGTTTATTTCGGATCGTTTTTACAGCGGCTGGAACCTGGTTCCCTTGCTCAAGCCAGCCGAGGATGCCACCGATGGCCTGGGCATCTTCACGAACTCGATTTTCGACGTACCGTCCAACGGCATCGCCTAAGGTTTTTAGCTGGATATCGAACTGTTTTTGGTACTGCTCGACTTGCGAGAAATAGGCCAGATTGATGTACGTTCGCAGGGCTTTTCGGGCCTCGATCATCTGCTGTTTGTCAAGCCCCGCATACGATCCTCGGAATTTCAGGTAGATTTCCTCTAAGGTTCGCAGGTCGGGTTTTTCCGCAGAAAGTTGCGTTTCCAAGTCGCTCCAACGAAGGTAAGTCTTCCAAGCTTCTTCGTTTTCGGCGGTACCGTTGTTCAGAAGGTCTTCAAGCGTTCCGAGGTTCGCTTCGAGCGTTCGCTTGGCTTTCGAGACATCCTCGTCCGTCACCGGCTGGAAATTACCTTTGGCGTCCTCAACGACATCCGAAAGGTCGCCAGCAGGGGTTGGCTGCTGCGAGAATGCCGAACCGGAGACAATCAGTAAACCTGAAGCCAGAGCCGCGAGATAAAGCGCTGCCGTACGCCGTAGATTGCAAATCATGATGTTCCTCATCCGTGGTGGAAGGGGCCAAATCCGGTTTGTGAGGTTGGGGCAGCCCACAAGATATACCGTTTAGGTGATCTCGTGAAGCTTTCATGGCCAGCATTATTTCGAAAAGCCACCTAATACACAAACAATTCCAAGACCACATCCTTTACCTATACTTCGCACTTAACCCACCTGTCCAGACGGGCAAAGATCTGAAGAAATTGCATCTCCGAGGTGCGTTTGCCCGCAGTAGTAGATTGACTGCTACAACTGGTCCACTTAACTTTACGTAGATGACTTGACCGGTAAATCCCGCGTTTCCTACCTAAATGCGGGATTCTTTACCAACGATTTCTCTCCCTTTTAACTCCCCCGATTTCTCTATGAACATGTCGCTTCGCTCCTTTGGCGTGTTGTTCAGCCTTCTGATTCTCGCTGGCTGGAACGGCACCGCACTGGCCGAAACTTCGGAACTCAATTGGCACGACGACTATTCCAGCGCTGTCAAAGCCGCCACGGCGGAAAAGAAAATGCTGTTCATCGTCTTCGATGACGACTCGAACGCGGCCACTCGTTTCGAGACAGAGATCCTTCCGGATAACCGTGTCTCGAGCCTGCTAAAGAATTATGTCGTCGCCAAGCTGTCGGTCGACGCTAATGTCACGATCAAAGAAAAGCCAACGCGTCTGCTGAACCACGCAGCGTTCGGTTATATGTACGGAAACGCCGGGATTGCGATTGTCGACTACACCAATAACGATCCATCGCAGTATGGACAGGTAGTCAGCCAGTTCAATTTTCGATCGGCCCAAGGTCGCAGCGTTCACGAGATGCAAGTCATCCTGACACTGCCGCCTGGTTCGCTCACCCAGCGAACGTTGATCTACGCCGTTCGGATGCATCCGGAACAGCCTCGCAGCACCAAGGGCATCTTCCGCCGACTGCTCGCCCTGGAAACGTTCCGTCACAGTCGCAACCAAGCCAACATGCAGTTGCAAGGACACCATCAGTGGGAATCGCGTTTCCACCAGATCAAAGCCCAGCTTCCTGGTGGCTTGGTTCCAACAGAAGTCTGTGCAGAAAGCTGGCCTGGTCAGCGTTTGGAAGACGCCGCGATTGAATGTGTTCGCAGCTGGCGTCATTCGTCCGGTCACTGGTCGGCGGTCAGCGATAACAACGTCTACTACGGCTACGACATGAAGCGAGGCCGCAACGGCATCTGGTACGCCACCGGCATCTTCGCTCGGAATCGTTAAAGCAGCGACCGAGCAAAGCTCTCGCAACTGACATAACTCACGCGACCCGTGCTGTTGTTACAACCGCACGGGTCGCGTTGTTTTTTCTCAACATCGCATGATGAAAAAATGCCGCATGTTGCCTAACCGCGTGCTAGGTTTTCATGGCTTGTCATTCTGGGCAAGCTACGTCGGGAACTCCACGTCTGTGTTTTGGAAACAGTCATGCGGTGGTCAACTAGCACGAAGCGAACGTTGCTCCTTACGACGCTATGGATTGCGATCGTCAGCATAGGCTGCGCGCCGTTCCGCGTTCCTCGAATCGACCCTTCCGGGCAGCGAATCTTTGCTCGCGATACGACCTCGGTCGACTGTAATTTAGGTTGCTTTAATCAACAGCCTGCCTTCCAGCAGCCGGCGCCACTTTCTCCTTGCCCGGCCCCTGGTGTCACACCGCTGACCCCGCTTCCTGCGGCTCCTAAAGACGTAGCCGACCCGGAAGCACTTCAGCTTTCACCTTCACGCGTCGTTGCTCCTGTCGGTACGGAAGTTGTCTTGGTGGCTGGCGTCAATCGTAAGAAACATCTGCATGAGGCTGGTCGTCCAGTGAACTGGATTTTGTCGCGTGAAAGCGTCGGCTATATCACGGAAGTTGGTAAAGACTCGAACATGTTCGACCTGGTTTCGAACCGAAACTATGGCGTACAGGGACCAGACTTCGCGACAAGCAGCACCCTTTTGTGCGACAAGACGATCGACCGCGGAACCGAACTTCCCGGCGACGACGTGCGTGTACTCAAGGGGCAAACCTGGATGTCGGTCAGCTCGGCATCGCCAGGGGTGAGCCGCGTAACAGCGTTGGCCCCGACGTTTGAAAACTGGCCTGCTCGTCAACAGACAGCAACTATCTACTGGGTCGATGCGCAGTGGCAGTTCCCTGCTCCAGTGGTTGTTCCTGCAGGCGACAAAGCTGTTCTGACAACGACCGTACTGCGTCAAACGAATCGACAGCCCGTCGAAGGATGGAAGGTTCGATACGAAATCCTGGACGGTCCTCCCTCAGCATTCCTGATCAATGGCCAAACGGCTGCACAGGGCGAACCTGTCGAAGTTCGTTCCGATGGCAATGGTTTTGCGACCGCCGAGTTGGCCCCCCTATCGAATCAGGCCGGGACAGCTCAGGTTCGTGTCACGCTTATCCAGCCCAATATGGACCCTGAAAGTAACGCCGAGAACTTGATGCTCGGTTCCGGAGTGACCACAGTCACGTGGAGTGCTCCACAACTTTCGGTCGACATCACCGGTCCAGAAGTTGCCGAGTATAACTCGCAGGCGGTCTACAACATCAACCTGCAAAACGGTGGTGATGTGGCCGCACGAAATACATTCCTTAGCGTGACCCTCGATCCTGGTCTGGTCTACGAGTCGAGCGTGCCAGCCGCCCAGGTCCGTGGCAATCGCTTAGAGTGGTCGATCGGCGACCTCGAAGCTCGCGGCTTCCGACAGATCTCGCTGACAACGCGAGTTCAACAATCGGGCACACTGCAAAACCAGGTCGTCGCAACGGCCGAGCCAGGACTTCGTAGCGAAGACAGCGTCAGCACGCAAATCGCGGTCGATGCGATCCACCTCGAAATGGAGGGGCCGGAATCGGTCACCGTCGGCGAACCGGTCACCTATCGAATCACAATCCGTAACACTGGCAATCAGCAGCTCACCAATCTACGGTTGGAAGATGTGTTCGACAACGGATTGATCATCCCAGGTCGAGAAAGCCCGATCGGCAATCGCCTCAATGGCGGTACGCTGAACATGGGCCAAACCATCACGGAAAGCCTTACCTTCCAAACACAGACTCCGGGGCGTTACTGCCATCGCTTGACCGTCGAGGCCGATGGTGTGCAGGGCAAGTCCGCTACGGCATGCGTCTCGGTCAATCCACCCCCTGCAGAGCCTAGTTTCAACTTGGAACTGCGTGCCCCTTCGACCCGAACGGTAGACGAAACGGTTCTGTTCCGGGCCATCCTGACGAACACCGGACCAGTGACGCTGACCAATGTCCAGGTGGAAGAAATCGTTGATCCTAGCTTCCAGATTCTCGGCCGAACCGATCCGGCTCGCGACGAGCAGAACAAAGTGATTTGGACATTCCCACGCATCTTGCCAAACCAGCAAGCGATTTTGGAAGTGGAATGCAAAGCGAATAGTCCTATCAGTGAGGCTTGCAATCGCATTTCCGCAACGACCGCGGAAGGCGTGTCGAATAATGCTCGAACTTGCACGACGATCACGGCCTCGGCACGTCCGCCTCAGGAACAGCCACCAGCAGTGGGTCAAAACGGCGGGGGGACACCTCAGGAAGTTACCGGGCAATTGGAAGTCAGCCTAACCGAACTGCAAGAGAACATTCGAGCCGGCAACAATGTGACCTATTACCTTTCGGTTAGGAATGCCCGTAACGCTGACGATGGCAACGTCGAAGTTCTACTGCGGCTCGGCGACGGGATGCGATTCGTAGGACTAACCGGCCCAGGTAATCCGCAAACGTCTCAGTCCGCTGATGGAATGACGATTGGCGTTCAACCGCTTCGCTACATGCGAGCCGGAGACTCGGCCAGCTTCCAAATCACGGTCCAAATGGCTACGCCTGGGAAGAAATTGATTAAAGCGGAAGTTCGCAGCCAGCGATCGCCGCAAGGCATATCGGTCGAAGAGGATACGACCGTATACTAAAGGCATGCCTCGCTTTGCCATCCTTCATCACGAAACGCCAACCGAAGCAGCTAAGCCGGATCATTTCGACTTGCTGCTGGAAGAGGGGAGCGTTCTGAAGACGTTCACGCTGTGGCAATTCCCGCAGATCGAAACGACCGTCGCGGCGGTCCCTGATTTTGATCACCGGATGGTCTACCTCGAATATGAGGGACCGATCTCCAAGAATCGTGGGCACGTCCAGCGAGTCGACGTAGGGACGTTTGAGTGGATCGAACAGACGGCTGAAAGAATCGTCGTTCAACTTGCCGGGCAAAAGCTCGACGGAAAGCTAACGCTCGAGCTTCAAAGCTCCGCAGGTGTTTCGGGAAGCGACGGTAATTCAGCGGGGGCTTGAGCCGGTGCCGCTTCTTCTTTTTTGATTTCTTCCTCGGTCTTGATGGTTTCGCCGGATAGCAAAATCTCGCCATCTTTCAGTTGCAACGCATCGATCCGAATTTCCCCTTCGATATCGGCACCCGAACTGGGGATGGTTACCAGGGCGACCGGATCTCCATCCTTTTGTTGCCATCGAATCGGAATATCAGCTTTGCCGGCGTAGGTATCAATTTCCGAAAGCAGTTGCCCTAGCGGGATCGGCAGAGCGCCTGCGGTGACGTTGTGAAGTTGAATGCCGACAACGTTCGGCTCCCCTTCCACCAGAAAACAATCGAGCGAAACGGCCAAGACCGAGTTGAGCGACTGGCCTTTGTATTTACAGCCGACGAGCAACGTCTTGCCTTTTACTTTGATCCGCGGTTCCTCAATGTGCTCGGGCAAAAGCTCGGGGAACTTTTCTTTGAGATCGGCAGCCAGCCAGCCGTTGATCTGCTGATCGGTCAGACGAAGCGACCACGCACGAGGCTTTTTGACCTGATTGGTGAATGCAAAGACCTGCTCTTCGAGGATCTCGCCTGACTCATGAGCCGTGGTTGGTTCGACGTAAAGGGCCTCGGTATAGAATTCCGGGACATGCTGAGTGGCGTTATAGACCGAACCGGTCACCGCTGCGATCAGCACAGCCGCTACGAAAAACACCACGAGAAACGTCTTTTTCCGCGCCAACGTTCAACAAGCCCAGTGGAAGTTTGCCCGCCCCAAATAAAAACCGCCTGCCGGAATCGTAGGGATTTGGCAGGCGGTCGTCAATTTGAATCAGCGGTTGGCTAGCAGCTTTGATCTACTCGCCAGCAAACCGCAACAAAGCGTATTTCTTCTTGCCGCTCCGTAAGACCATGACCGTTTCGCTGGCCAAATCGGTGGTGCCGAGCGATCTTTCGACCTCTTCAACGCGGCGATTATTGACGTAAGCCCCGCCCTGCGAAATGGTTCGGCGTGCGTCCCCCTTGCTCTTGCAAAGGCCTGACTCAACCAACGCATCGACGATGTTTAATCCACCATCGGCGGCCAGTCGGTCTCGGCTAAGCTCTTGGCTAGGCACATCCGCGAAAATTTCGATGAGCTGCTTATCGCTCAAATTATCGATCTCGCCGCCAAAGAAAATGTCGGTTGCACGTAGAGCACTTTCGACACCCTGCTTGCCGTGGACCAGTTCGGTCAATGCTTCGGCCAAGCGTTTCTGGCTTTGACGCTTATGGGGCTCTTCTTCGCGGGCTTTATCCAGCGATTCGATTTCTTCCCGTTCTAGTTCAGTCAGGAATCGCAAGCACTTGCCGGCATCTTCATCCGCGACGTTGATCCAGTATTGGTAGAACGCGTATGGACTTGTGCGATCGGCCGACAGCCAAATGGCGCCGGACTCGGTCTTCCCCATCTTGGTCCCGTCGCTTTTGGTCAAAAGCGGACAGGTCATACCGAAGAGTTGAGCCGATCGCATCCGGCGTCCCAGATCGATCCCAGCCGTGATGTTGCCCCACTGGTCGCTACCACCAATCTGCAGCGTGCAGCCATGCTTGTCGTACAGATGCACGAAGTCGTAGGCTTGCAGCAGCATATAGCTGAACTCAGTGTAACTCAGCCCGGCATCGTCTCGTTCGAGTCGGCCTTTGACGGAGTCTTTCGCCATCATCACGTTGACAGGAAAGTTCTTGCCGATGTCGCGCAGGAAGTCGAGGTAACTGAAGCTTTGCATCCAGTCAAAGTTATTCACCAAGACGGCACCGCTGCCTGCTTCCTCAAAGTCGAGAAACTGCCCCATCTGAACTTTGATGGCGTCAACATTAGCTCGCAGTTGATCGACAGATAGCAGGTTCCGTTCAGCACTTTTGCCACTCGGATCGCCAATCATTCCTGTGGCACCACCGACCAAAGCAATCGGCTTATGACCTGCCGCTTGAAAACGACGCAGTAGCATCAACGGCAACATGTGCCCGACGTGAAGGCTCTCGGCAGTCGGATCGAAACCTGCGTAGACGGTCCGCGACTGCTCGTTCAGCCAGGTCCCGAACGAGTCGTCCCCCGTGGTTTGATTGATCAGTCCACGCCACGAAAGTTCTGCGAAAATGTCTTTCATCTGCCGAAGGTCGCTGCCGTTAAGGGTTTCGTTGCCGTAAGAACCGGGCATTCTAAGAAAATTTTGCCAAACGAACTACGGGACGACACCTAAACGCTTGCCTGGGTTCAGCTTCCGCTCGTAAGAAGCCGTTCTGCAACTACCAAGTCATCTTTGGTCGTGATCTTCAGGTTCTGGAGGCCCCCTTTCACGACATGCACGGGGTGACCTAATCGCTCGACCAGACTGGCGTCGTCTGTAGCAGGCTCGTCACGGAACTTTTCATATGCCTCGAGAATGACTTGTCGCCGAAAGACCTGCGGCGTTTGTGCTTCCCAGACGCCCTCCCGCGGAACGGTCTCGGAAATGGTGCCTTCGATGGAGACACGCTTGAGCGTCCCAGTAACCGGCAGCGCCAGAATGGCCGCGCCATGGGAAGCAGCTGCGTTGAAGACATCGTCGATCATCGCATCATCGATACCAGGCCGCGCGGCATCGTGAATCGCGATGAACTGGCTATCGCCAGAAAGTGCGTCGATTCCATTGGCAATCGAATCGGTACGCGTTTCACCACCAAGGACAAATCGAATACCGTACTTCTGACAATCGGCAGTGAAGTTCTCTTGGAAGTAAGACTCGTCGTCGGCTGAAATCACGATGACGACTTCGCTAACATCGTGTCGAGCCGCAAATCGTTTCGCGCTATGTAACCAAACCGGTTGGCCCAGGAGCGAGACGTAGACCTTTTTCAATTCGCCGCCGCCGAAGCGTGTACTACGTCCGGCAGCGGGAAGAATGACACTGAATTTGACCAACGGCGAGCTCCTTCCGCGATGAAAATAGAAATACGTTACTTATCATAACGCATCATGATTTCATCTGGAGGCGTACTGACGCCGGGGAAATTGCCTTCGGCAATCATGCCGCCAACTTCAGAAACACGGCGGAAGTAACGATCGCTCGGAGGAGTGAGCAAGATCTTGCGTTTCAAATCTCGGCAAGCAATGTCGGCCGCGGCACGTACGGTCTCGTTATCTTGCTTGGCGGCATACAGCGCCGTGCACAAGATCGTCATCAGGTCCTGGACGTTTTGCGAGAGATACGACATACGGCACTGCCGATCGGCCAGCTTCAGCTGATGCTTCCGCATCGTTCCCGAAATCTTCAGAGGCATGTCCTGCAGACGATCAGCTGCAAACTGGGCATGGGCTTTCAAATCATCAGGCATCGAAGGTAACTTCGGCCGTGGTTTTCCTCCCATATACTCCTTCATCATCCAGCTGGCATAAGGAGCCAAGGCCCCCTTGAGCGCCCACGCATGAGCAGGGTTCAACGGATTTGGCTTCTTGATACCGGCAGCGTGCAAAGCTTTGCCGATCGGTTCGAAGAACTGCGTACCATGCTTTTTGACAAGCGACTTAAAGAAAGCCATCCCAAGCATTTCCCCTTCCCCTTCGTAGATACAAGGGGCAAGATACTCGTGGACGTTGTCACCAAACATATGTCCATGTAGGAACGAACGGCCACCGTGCGTCTTCATAAATAGTTCAATCGCCGCTTCCTTCTGCGATTCGCTACCGAAGATCTTGGCAATAATACATTCCATTTCGCCGCGGTAGCCTGAGTCGATTAACGTGGAACACCATGCGACCAACGCATCGGAAGCGACAATCATTCCGGCCAGTTTACCGAGCCGTCGCTGCACGAGTTCGCGTTTGGCGATCGGTTCGCCATAGGTTTCTCGAAAGTGAACCCACGGAATCATGCTTGCCATCATCAGTCGCATCGTGCCGGCGGCGTTCGCACAGAGACTGATACGGCCGAGGTTTAATCCGTGATACGCAATCGTGAGCCCGTTTCCTTTACCGGGCAGCAGCAGGTTCTCCTTTGGGACACGGAAGTCTTTGAAAATGATCCCTTGGTTATAGGTATGCTTCAGTGCCCAAATTCCATACTTCCGAAGTTGGAAGTTCGCGTTTTCCTCCGGAGGGAGGTCGACCACTAACACAGCCGGCACGTCGTCGATCAGGCAGACCACACCAATCGTTCGCCCTGGAACGACATTCGTGATGAAAAGTTTCTCGCCATTGAGAATGTACGAGTCGCCGTCCAGCTTGGCCGATGTCTTCAGCGCCGTCAGGTCCGAACCAGCACATGGTTCGGTTAACGCGAATGCCGAAAGACGTTCGCCACTGGCCAGCTTCGGTAAATAGCGCTGCTTCTGTTCCTCGTTTCCAAAAGTACTGACAGGATCGACAGCCCCGATACAGCCATGCACCGAAGCAAGTCCAGCGAGTGTTGGATCAACCATCGCCATTTCAGTAAGAAAAGGGGCAAACGATCGAAACGGCGTTCCGCTGCCGCCGTACTTCTTATCAACGAGCAAACCCCAGTAACCAGCTTCGCCGAGCGACTGCAAGACTTCGTCCCGGATCTTTCCCTTCTCGTCGGTGATCGACTTACTTTTCTGAAAGCCGCGAACGACCTCCAGGCTGTCATCCATCACTTTGCGGATTTCAGGAGCCGTTTCAATAGAATCAGACTCGAATAACTCCGTCGGAATGCCACGATCCCAAACCGCACGGTGCGCCGGGCTGTTTGCCGTTTGGTACTGCGGCTGAAATAGCTTTTCGACTTGATCGTCGGCAGAATCAATCGCCCCGGTTCGACGAGCTTCGTCTTCGCTTTTGCCCCCGAGTTTGAGCGCGGTTTCGGCGAACGATGTCTCATGTTGTTCGTCCGGCTTCGTTTCTGGAACCGAAGGATTAGTGGTATCGCTGCTCATCGTTGCTGCTCCCGCGACAGATTGAAGTGGTTCGTAATGAGAGACACACCCCCATTAACACTGCATCCAAGCTAACTAACTCTACCTTACATATCGATGAAAGGCGCTCCAACAATCGGCACATGTTGACGTAAACACCTTCCAGAAAGCATCTTACAACTATCGCCTCTGCCACGGGAACCACGACACTTTCCGCGGCTTGTACATTTGTTGGATCAGCCCACGATAATTTTCCGCGATCGTATTTCGGCGAAGACTTAGCTTGGGGGTCATTTCGCCTGTTTCTGGAGTAAAACCTTGGCCCAAAATGGTGAAGTGACCGATTTGCTCGAAATCGGCACGATCGGCAAGTTGTCGGTCGATAACCTCTCGGTACCAGGCCCGGACTCGGGGATGAGCCAATGCTTGTCGCTTGGAAAAGACCCAGAGCCTGGCCTCTTTGATTCGCGCTCGCAGTTGCTCCGGTTGGGGAACGATCAATGCCGACAAGCATTTCTCCCCTTCGCCGCAAACGACTACTTGAGCGACAAGCGGATCACTACTGATCGCCAGTTCGAGGGTCGACGGATTGACCTTTCTTCCGGTTGAAAGGACGAGCATCTCTTTTTGACGACCCGTGATCCAGAGAAACCCATCATCGTCAATCTGCCCGAGATCGCCGGTACGAAGCCATTCTCCATCCATGATTTCGTTTGTGGCAGCTTCGTCGTCGTAGTAACCCTGCATCACGTGCGGACCACGCGTTTCGACTTCGCCATCTTTTGTTACCCGAATTTCGACACCGTGAATTGGCTTACCAACGCTTCCGGTTCGATGGGCGTTCTCGGTGGAAACGGTAATGACGGGAGAAGACTCGGTCAGTCCATAACCTTCCAAGATGGTAATGCTTTGGTTTTGGTATTCATCGATTGTCCAAGTCGTCAACGGAGCACCGCCACTGGCGCACATGCGGATTTCACCACCCAAGGCATTGCAAAGTGAGTTGTCGATGTCCAACATCCCCTTTGCTTTCAGTCCCTCGGCAACTTTCTGATAAAAGTAAGGGACACCGTTAATCAGCGTCGGCTGTGTGGCCTGACAATCGGCCAGGATCGTATCTCGAGACTTGGCCAACACCAACTGCGACCCACGTGCAATCCAGGTATAGACGTCGCAAGTTCGTGCGTATAAATGACTGAACGGCAGAAAGCTGAGACGTTTGTCCGCTGGTTTCTCTTGGTAGGCATGCACGACGGCCGAGGCATCGAATGCCAAATTGCGATGCGAAAGCATGACGCCTTTCGGTGTACCAGTCGTCCCTGAGGTGTAGACGAGCGAACAGACGTCGTCGGGATTCAATGCATCTACTTTTTCCTGCAGAAACGAAAGCATTTCGTCAATCGATGTCGCACGAACCACCTCATCCAAGGAGGCAGCAGGATCGGCTAGGGGATCATCGCTTTCGTCGTCGACAACGGTCCAGCAAACTGAATCATCATGCAGCGCAAGCAAATGTTGGCGTATTGCTTTCGGGTTCGCAATGATCATCGCCGGCTTGCAATGCCGAGCAATCGCGACGACTTGATCGTTTGAAAGATGGGAACTCAAAGGCACGTGCCACCATTTGAGAAACATGGTGGCGAGATCGAACGTGATCCATTGGCGGCTGTTATCGCGAATTTGAACAACGCGATCACCAGGCTGAAATTCCTCGAGCCGTTCGTACAAAACGACACTCGCGTAGACATCGCGAAGCAGATCAGCCCACGTCACCCATGTGAAATCGCTGGCATCCTGGGCCTTGGAACAAAGCGCCGGCTTATCCGGGTCGGTTCGGACACGGTCGAGAAACATCGATGCTATCGACGCATGTCGAAAGACTTCTTCCCCCGTTTCCATACGAGAACCTCAGGCAGCTAGTCGATTCGCTCGAAGATCGTTGCGATCCCCTGCCCTACACCGATGCACATCGTGGCGAGACCAAAACGAGCATTTCGATCTTTCATTGCATGCAAGAGCGTCGTGCTGATACGGGCGCCTGAGCAGCCCAGTGGGTGCCCAATCGCGATTGCTCCCCCATGCACGTTCACTTTGTCGACGTCAAGTTCCAAGCCTCGAATACAAGCCAACGACTGTGCAGCAAACGCTTCGTTCAGTTCGATCACATCGATCTGATCCAGCGTCATACCGGCTCGCTTAAGAGCTTTCTGCGTCGCAGGAATGGGCCCGGTTCCCATTACCGAAGGTTCGACACCTGCTACGGCGGTGGCGACCACTCGTGCCATTGGCTTAAGATCCAGGCGTTTTGCAGTCTCTTCCGACATCATCAACATGGCACAAGCACCGTCGTTGATTGGCGATGCATTCCCGGCAGTGACCGTTCCGCCATCTGGCATAAATACGGGCCGCAACGCGGAAAGTGCTTCCAAGCTGGTATCTTCGCGAACACATTGATCCCGCGTCAGGAGATGCCGCTGGCCATCTTCGTCGCGTCCATGGGTGGGAATGATTTCCTGCGTGAACTTCCCTTGATTGAATGCAGCGACCGCTTTTTGATGACTGGCCAAGGCGAACTCGTCTTGATCCTTTCGCGTGATTCCTTGCGTCTGCGCGAGAAACTCGGCCGTGATCCCCATGTGGAGCGCGGCTTCCGAGGTGTGATGAAACAGCTTTGGATTAACGTCGATCGCATGATCCATCGGGACATGCGTCATATGTTCCAGACCACCGACAATCTGCACATCTTCCGCGCCGGCGATAATACTGTGAGCTGCCTGATTCAATGCCTGTAAGCTACTGCCGCAAAGTCGGTTGATCGTTGCGCCTGCCGCAGTGACGGGAAGCCCAGCCGTCAATGCAATGATTCGCGCGACGTTCAGCCCTTGCTCTAACGTTTGCTGGGTATTGCCGAACAAGACGTCATCGATGTCGTTCGGATCAACTCCGGTACGCTCGATCAA
This sequence comes from Bremerella sp. TYQ1, assembly GCF_020150455.1. Classification (NCBI taxonomy): domain Bacteria; kingdom Pseudomonadati; phylum Planctomycetota; class Planctomycetia; order Pirellulales; family Pirellulaceae; genus Bremerella; species Bremerella sp. TYQ1. Next base: position 5,916,503 of record NZ_CP083740.1, on the reverse strand, counting down.
AGCTTGCACGCAATGCACGGCCAAATCGTCGCTCCGCACATCGCGATAGTACCCACGTTCTGGATGGGCACGACCGATCGGCGTTCGGACACAGTCAATGATTACCGCCTGATTCATGATGATGCTTTCTCTCTCTTCGCCGAGCCGTTAGTCCGAGGTTCGATCGTAAAACTTACTGTCCTGCTTTGCCATTTCCAGCAGCATTTCCGTGGCAGCAAAACGAGGCCCGAGTTCTTCGAGCGGCTTAAGCCATTCGACCAAAGCCTTCGCTCCGATCGTGTCTGCCCAGAACAGTAGACCTCCCTTAAAGGGCGGGAAGCCGATACCAAAGATCAACCCTAAATCGACATCGCGTGGATCTCTCACAACGCCTTCGTCGAGAGCACGCGTCGCTTCGAGCAGCATTGGCAAAATCAAGCGATGTTGGATTTCCTCGTCTGTGATCTCTCGCTCTGGCTTGTCGACGTACTTGGCGATCAACTCAAGGGCCATTGGATCAGGTTCAGGGCGGCCCTTCTTCTTTTCGTGGTTGTAGAACCCGTACCCCTTTTTCGTGCCCATTCGTTCATTCTTGATCAACGCCGGCAAGATCGGCGAGACCAGCGTGCGATCCGGGAAAGCATCGTACATCGTTCGGCCAGCGTAGAACGACGTATCGATCCCGACCATGTCGTACAAAGCGATCGGCCCCATCGGCATACCAAACTTGACGGCAACTTTGTCGATCCGCTTCATGTCGACGCCATCTTGAAGAAGCTGAGTTGCTTCATTCATGTAAGGGAACAGCAATCGATTGACGAGAAAACCGGGGCCATCGTTCACGACAATCGGGAACTTGCCGAGTCCCTTGGCATATGCGACCGCGGTTGCGGCTGTCTCGTCCGAAGTTTGTTCACCGCGAATCACTTCGACCAACTTCATCTTGCGGACGGGATTGAAGAAGTGAATACCGACAAATCGCTCGGGGTGCTCTAATTTTTCGGCGAGCTTCGTGATCGGCAGGGTTGATGTATTGCTTGCTAGAATCGTTGACTCAGGTAATTTCTCTTCGAGTCCGGCGAAGATTTTTCGTTTGAGTTCCAGGTTCTCAACGACCGCTTCAATAATGATGTCGGAGTCGAGCAATTCGTCTCCACTAGTCGTACTCCGCAGACGCCCAGCATAGTGGATTGCACGCTCGACGCTCTTTGAGCGGGTGTCCTTGTCGAACGAGACTTCATCTAAGACTGCGCTCGCGCCTCGTTCCAAGGCTTCTGCGTTGGCATCATTCAGTGTTACCGTCAGGCCGCGTTTCAGATTGGCAGCGGCAATACCACTACCCATGATTCCGGCCCCGATCACGCTGGCAGATTCCAACTTTTTCGGCTTTGGGCCGTCACCTTCGATCCCGCTGTCTTTCTTGTTCCGATCGGTCAACAGAAAGACATTGATCAACGCTGCGTTGACCGGAGTGCCGAACAGCTTCGCCATCCCTTGAGCTTCGGCTTCCAGGGCCGATTCCGCATCGACCATGGCCCCACCGAGCAGCGTTTCTAAGGCCGCTAAGGGCGCTGGATACTGTCCCTTGGTTTGCTGTTGGATATAGGCCGACGCCGTAGCGCCCAGGAATCCAAGTTCTGTTTCATTGATTTGGATTGGCTTGATCCGCTGGGCACGATCGCTCAGGTATTGCTTCGTCTCTTGTTCTTCACGGATCATGCGGATCGCGGCAGGCACCAACTCATCGGTTGCCACCATATCGTCCGCTAGGCCTTGTCCCAGGGCTTTTCGGGGAGAGACGCTTTCGCCAGAGGTGATCATCTTTACGGCGTTGCCCAGGCCGACAAGTCGGGACAAGCGAACCGTTCCACCCCAACCGGGATAAATGCCGAGCTTGACTTCCGGAAGTCCAATTTCCGTTTTTTCATGAGTGGTAACGATTCGACGATCGCAACCCAGGGCCAACTCGGTTCCACCGCCAACACAAGTCCCATTGATCGCGGCGACTGTGACCCAGGGATAAGCGTGTAGGCGACCGAACAGTTTCTGCCCCCACCGACACATCTCGAACGTCCGTTTTTCATCCACTTCCATGGAAGCAGCAAACTCGTTGATATCGGCACCGGCAATAAAGATGCTTGGTTTGGCCGAATCAATGACGACCCCGACGATGTCGTCTCGCTCAGCAAGCGTATCAAGATGGTTTGCCAACTCTTCCATCACAGGCCGACTCAGAATGTTCGCGCCTTTGCCAGGCAGGTCGAACGTGAGACGCGCGATGTCCTTTTCGGGGAAGCTTAGCTGGATGCTGGGATTCGAGGCCATGTCTCCGTCCGTTTCGTCCCGGGCCGTCGCCATTATCTGGAATTCGGCCGCGTAACTATCTTGGGGGAGCCATACATGCGGGGTGCTCCCTGACGGTGGAATTATAACGCGCTGAAGCGACCAGCGTTGAGTAGGGCAGACCGGTGTCGGTTAGAAATTGCCTGTCGAGAGGGTGTCCTGCCGATCAAACCACTTTTTCCAGGCGGCACATTTGGCTTCAAGAGGTGTCGTACGTGAAATCCCCTTGGGATGCTCTTCCAGGGGCACAATACTGGACAGTCCGTCTAAGGCGGTCGATCGAATGGAGGTATCGTCATCCAAAAGTCGTATCAGAACCGGCACATCAGAGGACTTCTTTCTAAGAGAAATTGCCTGGACAGCCTTTAATCGAACAGTCTTCGACGAAGAGTAGGTCATCCGGTATAGATGGTTAATGCCACGTTCATCTCCGATCAATTCAAGCGATTCACATGCAGCCAACTGCACATCGACATCACGATCGGTAAGGCAAGCGACAAAGAGATTCGGATCTAGTTCTGCATCCAATCGACTTAACGCGTTAATCGCAGCGATTCGTACGCCGGGAACTTCATGCTGCAGACCATCGGCGATTGGCGAAACCACGTCTGCCATTGGGAAGTCGCTTACATGCTGATAGGCCTCCATGCGAACGGCCGGATTATCATGGGCCAATGCACGCCGTGTTATATTTTGTGCCGGCTCGCGACCGTCGTCTTGAATTACCGACATAACCGCGGGCCAGGTCATCGCCGTGAAACTCTCCACGTGATAACTCAGGCGCCAAACAACCAACTCCGGCAATTGGGTACTACGAGCATGTTGCTCAAGCGATCGCAACGCTGAAAGACTCAAGCGAGGATTCCCCGAAATCGCTTCTTGCACATGCTGATAAACAGGATCGCACTGCGGAAGCAATACGTCGAAGAGATACGTATTATCGTACTTCGACAAAGGCTTGGCCGTTTTCTCAACGGCCGCGAGTACCTTATTGGGCTGCAACAAAAGTTGCCTACGTGCCTCGGAACGAACGGATTCTTTTTCGCCGAACTGGGCCTGTTCGATCCAATCGAGAATTTCCACAACTTGATCCGCGTCGAGCTCAACCACTTCGCTCTGCTTGACGGTCGATTTCTTTGCTTCTTCTGTCGCTACACTGCCGACGAGTTCCGGCGAACGTTTCTCGATGGTCGCACGCACTTGATGGCTGTTGTCGTCTTTCAATTTTGCAATGATCGCTTGATTCCGCGGTTCGAGCGGAATCCACTGAGCGACTGCTTTTCGCACACGCCACGAACTTGCTTCCGCCAAACGTTCCCAGGCCTCATGCTGCTGGACAAGGCTCCATGCAAAAACAGACGCGACTTGCACTAAAGTAGGGTCGTTTTCGGTGACTCGTTCGAGCATGGCCTGGGCGGCTGCAGAACCTTCTCGTCCAAGCCCGATCGTGGCACTTTGACGCGAAGGAAACTCTGGGGAACGCGTTTGCGAAATAAGCTCTTCCAGTGGGGCGACACTCCGCAGGTAAGGCTCCCAAAGACCTAAACGGCGAATTGCCTCCGGCGAGAGCGACTGAAAGTAGTCGTCGATGGAAGTTTGTGCTGAGGCATGACGCGCCGAGAGAAGTAAGTCGAGAATGGTGGCTTGAACGCTTGGGTTGTGCTGGTCGAAGTTGGCCACAAATCGAGGATCCTCAGAAATGTCCTCTGACACGGCCGCAAGCGTCGCCCAATATTGCGTCTCCAACATGGACGCTGCGTCTTCATCAGTTCGACGTACATGATCCAAGAATTGACTGCGATTGCTGAACAAACCTTCGACGACCGACTTGGTGTTGTCTCCCGTCATCAGGCTCATCGCTTCAAGAAGAGCGGCCTGAGTGGTCGGAGCGATATCCGGATGGTGAAAAAGTTCGGCGAGGCGTGAGGGCTTCGGCGGATGTCCAAGCCGAACCAAGCCAATCGACGCGGTCGCGGCAACTTCAATTTTGGCCGACTTAGCGCCATTACGAAGGGTCTCGACACTCGATTCGGTTTGATCGAGCAAGCCTTCCAAAGCATGGTGCTTCCATCGCGACTGCCGTGCTGGAAACGCTTCGTAAAGTGGCATGCTTTGATCGAGATACCACCCGCGTGACTCAATCTTCTTGGGGCGAAGCGAAGTCTCTGAGGTTTGGACGACACTTGCGGCGAGAATCGTCTCTGCGGCGGTAACAGCTGGCGGGGGCTCAGGTGTGTCGGAAACTTCCGCTGCCTGCACAGCGTCCGATTCTTCGGCGGGAGCAGAGGAAGCAGTAAGCGTAGTCAAATCGTGCTTGGTTTCGACGACACTACGGCAGCCAGCGGTTCCGAAAAGGAACGCCACTACCGTAGCTGCTAGCATGACAGCAGAAGTCGAGTTTATCCAAGCGTAAAGATTGACCATGCCGCTGCTTTTAGCTGGCAGCGGCAGCTAGGACAAGATCAGTCGTACCTAGTTTGGCACGTCAGGAGCGGCCCCACCGGGAATGTCCTCCATCGGTGCGGCAGGTCCCGCAGGTACATCAGCTGGTGGACCTGCAGCTCCAGGCACATCCGCCGGAGGTGCACCCCCTGGAATATCAGCACCAGGGATATCGGCCCCTGGAACGTCCGCGCCAGGCAAGTCAGCACCAGGAGCTCCGACGCCTGGGATATCCGCTCCACCAGGGACATCCCCAGCTGGCATCGCCCCTGGAACCTCATCGGCGGGAGCCGAATCGTCGGTATCTGGAGGCGTGATTTCTACCGCTGCTTTGGCTGCGAGCTTCTGTGCAGCGACCGTCAAAGCCTCTAGACGGGTCTTGGAGTTCTTCAGCAGCTCATCTTCCCACAATTCTTCGTCGTCGACGGTTGCCAGCATGGTAAGCATTGACTTTGCGAGACCGACAATAACCTGACGATCTTCGGCATTTTGTGCATAACGAATGATGCCTTCGCGGATACCGCTTCCATCATCCGAAATCTGCATGGTATTACCGACTAGTCCCTGCTTGCATTGATCGAGGTGCGTCTTCACACGACGACGGAACAAGCTTTCCATCCGAACAGCGAGCGGATCTCGGACAATTTCAGGCTCCATCATTTCGCCACCGCCGAATTCGTCGAACTCGCCTGGCCCACCCGGACCACGGCCGCGGTTGCGATTTCGAGAAGATGGTCGTGGAGTAGGACGCGGAGTTGGTCGCATGCCAGGCCCCATCATTGGTCCACCGAATTCGCCCATCATGCCGGAACCGCCTGGTCCCAACATAGCTTTGTAGTACTCGGTCATCGCATCGTCGTACCATTCGACATCGGAAGCCACTGCTTCAAGAGCCACTTTACCGATCTCGGCTGATTCTTTGACGACATCCATCTTCGCCGCCGTCTGAGCATCGAACGTCAGTTTACCTTTGGCAGCCACTGCATCGCACCGCATTTCAATCGGTAGGCTCTCGTCGGTAATGACCATGTTCAACGCGTTCGCAAGTGCGCCATCTCGCCCGGCATTTCCAATGTTGCCTGCGACATCAATGGCACGCTTTCGCATCCACGAATGAGCGTCGGCACCGCGTCCTTCAGGCGGAGCTTTTTCACTGATGGTTTTGACAACCAAGTCCATCAGCTTGTTTTTTTCGGTGTTACCCATCGCGCCAAGATTGACGCCGTACAACTCACTTTGCTCCAACAATCCAACCCAGGCCCCCACCTTCACGGCGTCGCTTTGATTTGGATCTTCAATCGCGGACAACAAAATTGCCGTCGATGGAGCGTACGGAATTTCTGGCGTCTGATTGATGTTGTCCATCTCTTTGGAACGCAAGTCGCCGATCAGCAAGATCGCGTTGTATCGCAACACAGGATGGTAAGCTGGCTTGATGTATTCCGACATGAACTCAACCATAATGCCATTAAGCATTGCGCGAGCATTTTCTTCGGAATAGAGCGGACCGTAATAGGCTCTCAGAAATTCTTGTCGCTTCGCCCCAGCCTGGGTCCAGTTTTCTTTACGCGTCCAACTCTTTAGGTAAGCATCGCGGAAGAACTTCCGAATCAATTGCCTACCCTGCTCGTCCATCGTCTTACCGCTAAGGTACTCACGGACGGCGGCTTGGGCCTGACCAAAACGAATTCGCGTTTGTGTGTCGCGCGAATCGGGATCGATATCGGTCGCAGTGACAGGAATTTCCTTATATTGAGCCCAAGCAGTTTGCGCACTAGTTACCAGAACGGCAAAAGCGAGGGTCAAAACAGCAAGTCGTTGCATGCCACGGTGTTCCTATGGATAGAGAGGCCTCAGCTCGTTAGGCTGAATCCGGCTTCGATGAGAATCACGAGGGATTTAAGGGAGCTCAATTTCCCAATCGACGAGTTATCTAATCATACCCTCTGACTTCGGTTAGGTTAAGAATAGTTGCGCAAGCGAAAGCCTGTCAATGAATTCGCAAAACACCCCTCTGGAAGGGAAGACTTCGGGCATGACCAACCTGCTTTATTATCACGACCGATTTCTTCAGCACCTCACCGGCGATCATCCGGAGTGCCCGCGACGTTTAACTACGTGCACGACACAACTTAGGGACCACAACGTCTGGCAGAAATGGAAGGCTCCGGCGTTCTCGGCAGCCGCCATCGAAGACGTTTCTGCCGTTCATGAGCCCCAAATGATTGTTAAGGCCCGCGACTTGGCCACTAATGGAGGGGGAAATCTGGATGCGGACACCGTAGTGAGTCCCGAGTCGTTCGACATTGCGTTACTTGCCGCAGGCGCCGCCATCGATGCGACGCGAAGCGTCATGTCCGGCCGCGCAGAAAACGCGTTCTGCTTGATTCGGCCCCCAGGCCATCATGCCACTGCTGATACGAGCATGGGATTTTGTCTACTGAACAACGTTGCGATCGCAGCCGCTCTGGCAATTAAAGAATTCGATCTCGCTCGCGTGCTAATCGTTGACTGGGACGTTCACCATGGCAATGGAACCCAGGATATCTTCTGGCGAGATGATTCAGTCGCATTCTTTTCTATGCATCGCTATCCATTTTATCCCGGATCAGGTGACAGAGATGCCGTTGGTGAAGGGCCTGGGAAGGGCTTCACGCACAACCTGCCGGTTCCCTATGGAACCGATCGCATGTCAACGTTGACCACATTCGAATACCAACTGCAAGAATTTGCCGAGCGCGTTCGGCCCGAGTTGATTTTGATCAGCGCTGGCTTCGACGCCCACAAGGACGATCCTGTTGGCGACCTTGGCTTGGAAACCGAAGACTTTGCCACGATGACACAAATCGTTCAGGCAATTGCCAACACATGGTGTCGCGGGCGAATTGTCAGCCTGCTGGAAGGTGGCTATAACCCGCCGCGTTTGGCTGACTCGCTTGAAGTCCACTTACGAGAGTTAGCAACGACCAAGCAGAGCGACCGTTAGCTTACGCCGTCATTAATCCTCGAACTCGTCTGAGGAGTCAGACAATTCGTCCGCCACGCTTAGCATCTTCAGCAGGACGACGACATACGGCGTATCAGGGTGCGGAGTGGCTGGCAGAGGGCGGGCAAACGAAGCCATGTCGTTTGATTCGGAGGAGTTTTCGCGTGGCCATCCAAAGTGGTTGACGTTGCAAACCATCGATGCGACTTTCAACAAACCGGGAGCAAAAAAAGGATAGCCATCCCAATCAGCAATCGGAGTGCCAAAAAACGACCGAGCCGTACGAATTCTGCTCAAGTCGGGAATCGTCGAGCCTACCGATCCAAGACGGTTGACGTCTCATATTGCCCGGTTTGACTGACCATTACACCTAGTCAACTCTATGGAAAAAATTGCAAGCCAAGATTGCAAAACATACGAAATACTAGGGCTTCCACGCCTCGATGGCTTCGACCGCCATTTGAAGTTGCGGGTCCTCGAATTCAAGCAACTCTTGCTCCTCTTCCGAGATTTCACGTTCCTCAGCCATTTCCGGTTTCGAGAAATTTGTACGATCGATGTCGTTCAAACGCCTCGCGCGGATGACTTTTTTCAACGTCTCGTCTTCTAATTCCAACTCCCAGCCTTCATCGGGCGTGACGCCCCAGTCGTCCTCTTCGGTAGAATCGGGAAAACGATGAATGTTGCTACCGCTCGGCCGCCAATAGGTTGCCGTGGTGATCTTCATCGCACGGCGATCTCCATCGAGCGGAAAGATGCTTTGTACGGTTCCTTTGCCGTAAGACCGTTCGCCAACGACAATCGCACGGCCATGGTCCTGCAGTGCGGCTGCAAAAATCTCGCTGGCACTAGCACTAGCTCGGTTCACCATGACGACAACCGGCAGATCTTTGGGAACCGTTGTCGTACCGCCCGTAGCGGCGTGAACTTCGCGAATCTTGTTATTGCGCGTCCGCGTCGTCACGATATCCCCTTCGTCGAGGAACATATCAACCATCTGCGTAGCCGCTGTCAGGTATCCACCGGCGTTGCCACGCATGTCAATGATCAAGCCTTCTACGTCTGGCCCAATTTGCTCCAATGCGTCGGCAAAGTCGTCTGCGGTTCGGTCTCCGAAAGAATCGACACGTATGTAGCCAATGTTGGGATTGCTCGCGAGATGGAAATCCCATTTCCCACCTTCGCCATGCGTGTCTCCCATGACGGACTCGACCATAATGTTGGCTCGAGTCATCGTAATATCGACCGGTTTATCTTCACCGATATGAAGCACCGTAAGTGTTACGGGGGTGCCAGTGACGCCATGTAACCGTTCAAGCGATGTCTTGAAGTCTTCTCCGTTGAGCTCTTCGCCATCGATCGCAACAACAATATCGCCTGCTTGGATTCCCGCCTCGTAAGCGGGGGCACCAGCCAATGGAGAAATGATGATCATCTCCCGCTTTTCTTCGTCGAAGTCGACGTGAACACCGATGCCACCGAACTCTTGTCCCAGTTCTCGGCGGAAGTCCGAGTAGCGTGTCGGAGCGATATAGCCTGAGTTCTGATCGAGTGGAGCGGTCATCCCTTCCATCGCGGCATTGAATAGATCTTCGTCAGGAACGGGACGAACGTAATATTCCGATATTGTTCGCAGTCCCTGCTGAAACATCAACGCGTAACGTGATTGCGCCGCAGATTGATAGCAAATCATCGCCACAATAAACGTGACGACAATGGTGATTAGATTTCCACGCGGCATGAAATCGTTCCGTCCCAGGCACCAAGAAGATATTCAACGGTATCTCCATGGTACCCCTTCCCTCGGTCAGGTCCTAGTGCTGAAACCGTTTGGACTGATCGGTTAGGCCCCGAGAAACGGCACCGGAACTAGGAACGCATGCTGTTCAAGAAGGCTGTTCGCGCCCCGCCAGGAAATATAAAGGAACAGATACATGAAGAAGATGTAGGACACCACCACCGGGATAGTCGCCAAACGACTTAACCAACGCCAAACGAAATGAGCTGGCTTATCTCGCTTTTGCGCCACGGCCAACGCCCAGCCCGAAAGCATTCGGGCCGGAAAAATGAAGACCACGAAAAACAAGCTCGGCAGCCAGGCAATCTCGCGATCGATCATTTCGATCTTGAGCAAGTACAGCGGCAGGGCGAATAGCAACGTGATAAACAGGGCAAACCACCATGCCAAGGGTGCCTGCCGAAAAATTCGCCGGATGGCTCCGACCTCAAACAAAGCCTTAAGGCGATTCTCGGAAGCAAATCTCGCCTGGAGAAATGGCAAATACAGCAGGACAAACGCAAAAATCAACATGCCTGGCAAGCTTACTAAGAAAGCCCCAGCTGGTTCGCTGATCTGCCGAGCACCGATCATCCACAAAACGGGAATCGCCAACCATACCAACGTACCGATAAAACCACGAGCTCCCATCGAAAAGTAATGCCACAAATGCAACTCTTTGATGAATGACAGTGTTCCTTCTCTGGCTTGAGCGTACATGCCGCCATGGAAAATCGTCTTAACGAATCGAATAGGGGCAGGCCACAAAAAGTGACGAAACTTGCCGCCCCGATAACAGGCCCAAGCGACATGCAGTCCGACGACAACCGTCGCAATCATTGTGACAACCCAAAGGTTTCTTGTCTGAACACTTTCTGGATCAATCAACCAGGCGCTTTGCCATGCGTCGGAAAGAAGTCGCAACGGCAGAAACATCAGCCAAGCCCCAGCAACGATACTGCCGATCCTGGCCGCCTTACGAATTCCTACGAATCCCTTCGAGAACTTTCCTGTTCGAGCAATCCGGCCACTAACTTCCAGTAGATATCCCAGGCTCATCAAGTTGAGGATCGGCACGGTCGCAAGAAATGCCAGGATGACAATCATCGACATCACGCCAAAGCACCACTCCCCAGCACTCAGTAACCCGGCGCCGAACTGCCGAAAACCGTTCTTTCGTGGTGGCTGGGCTGCCGTCTCCGAGGGAACCAGCGATTCGTTCACGTCCGTATCGATCGAATACTCAAGTTCCTCGGCGGGAACCAATTCTTCGGCATGCCATGTTGAGTTGACCACTGACATTGGGGAATCCTGGAAACGGATCGAGAAAAGCGGTGATACCCTATCTACTTGGCTGCTTAGTTTAGCGGTTTTGCGAAATCGAGAAAAACGGGAAGTTTTCTTTGCATTCGGAAACCAATCGCCTCAATTCCCGGTAACATGATTGTACGACTTGCTTTTCTCTATCCATTCTGGGCCTAACGACGAGTCTGTTTCATGTGGCTCAAAAATCTAGCGTTCGTTTCCTTGGCCACCATTGTACTGGCCTCGCTAGCCAACTGGCTTTTGACGCCCCCTAAAGTCGAAGCGATCGACACCCCTATCGTCGTCCGTGGCGACGATTTCGATTCAACGGTCGCGGCCATCGACGCACAATTTCATGAAACGTGGCAGAAGAACAACCTGCAACCGGCACCACGTGCGGACGACCTGACGATCGCTCGAAGAATTTCTCTTGGTCTAACTGGGATGATCCCCTCGCTCGAGGAAATTCGTCTGATTGAAAACCGCCCAACCGAAGATCGTCTTGCGTGGTGGGTCAATCACTTGCTCGAGGATCGTCGCTACGGCGACTACATGGCCGAGCGACTGTCGCGTGCCTATGTAGGGACAGAGAACGGTCCGTTTTTAATCTTTCGCAAACGTCGATTCGTGACATGGCTTAGCGATCAGCTGATGGCCAATCGTCCATACGATAAGCTCACCACGGAATTGATCGCCGAGTCTGGTCTTTGGACCGATCACCCCGCAGTCAATTTCGTTACGGCAACGGTCGATCAGGACGGCACCAAGGAACCTGACGTGGCCATGCTTGCTGGTCGACTTACGCGTGCTTTCCTGGCGACACGAATCGATTGCGTTCAATGCCACGACGATAACTTAGGGGGCGACTTGAAGCAAAGTGACTTCCACGAACTAGCCTCCTTCTTCCGTGAAGCTCAAAATTCTTTCGTGGGTATCACCGACAAGCGAGGACGACAGTACGAGTACAAATACCTCAATGACGAAGACGAAACAAACGTTCCCGCTGAAGTCCCCTTTAATCAAGATCTCTTAGCGGAATCAGGCGGTACGCTTCGCCAGCGTTTGGCCGGTTGGGTTACGCACCCTGAAAACCGCCCGTTTGCCAGAGCAATTGTCAATCGTGTCTGGGCCGTCATGACGGGGCGACCGCTGATCGAACCCGTCGATAACATTCCTCTCAGAGGCAGCTTCGAGGATGGCAAGTACCCTGCAGGCATGGAACCACTTGTCGATGACTTCGTCTCCCACGGATTCGATTTGAAGCGGCTTGTTCACGTGATCGCTGCGACGGAGGCATTTCAGCTCGACAGTCGTGCCGAACACGAAATCACTTCGCAGCATGAAGCGAATTGGGCCGCTTATCCCATCACACGGCTTCGACCAGAACAAGTCATTGGCAGCATCAATCAGGCATCGTCACTCCATACCCTGAATGCCGATAGCCATGTCCTGACCAGACTCATCACATTTGGCGAAACGAATGAATTTCTACAGCGATATGGAGATGCCGGCGAGGATGAGTTCAGCATGGACGGGGGAACCATTCCTCAGCGTCTGCTGATGATGAATGGCAATCTTGTCAAAGAACGGACTAAAGAGAACTTTGTTCGAAATGCGGCGACTCGAATTTCACAGCTTTCGCCCAGTGACGAAGTCGCGATTGAAACCGCGTTTCTTTGCGTGCTGACGCGCCGTCCAACGGAAGCAGAAAAGAAACACTTTATCGAGAAGCTGACCAGCGAAGAAATCCCCATGCGGCGAACGCAGGAATTTGAAGACATTTACTGGGCGCTAATGAACTGCACTGAGTTTGCCTGGAATCACTAGGAGCGACAATGAAACGCTTTCAAACTATGCTCGGTCCAGAAGGCTGCGGAACGGCTGGCCATTTCAGTCGCCGCACACTGCTTCAAGCCGGAGCAGGTCTTGCCTGGCTAACACCGTTGTCGCAGGCGTTGGCTGCATCTGCGGATGGATCCAAGCGTACTCGCCGTCCTAAGTCGGTCATCGTTCTATGGATGCAAGGGGGCCCAAGCCAGTTGGAAACGTGGGATCCCCACCCCGGCAAGATGATCGGCGGCGATGCCAAAGGAATCAACACATCCGTCAAAGGGGTACAACTCGCCGCATCGATGCCGAAAACGGCGGAACTGTTAGACCAGATATCTCTGCTTCGCTGCGTCACCAGCAAAGAAGGAGATCATGAACGTGCCACTTACAACATGCAAACTGGCTATCGCCCAGATCCGACGCTGATTCATCCATCCGTAGGTGCGATCTTATGCCATGAACTCTCAACGTCAGGCGTCGAAATTCCTCGGCATGTGTCGATCTTTCCGTCAGAGTTTTCCCCGCGCGGGGGCTTTCTTGGCAACAAGTACGATGCTTTCAAAATGTACGATCCGCGTGGCCAGTTGCCTGACCTTCCTAAGCGAGTTTCGGAAGAACGATTTCAAGCACGTTTGAACGACCTCGATATCTTGGAATCAAGCTTCGCACGCGGACGCCGGCGTGATCTGGAAACAGACAAAACGCTTCACAGAGAGACGGTCGATCGCGCGACCACGATGATGACTTCCGAACAGATCAACGCATTCAACGTCGACGACGTCCCGGAATCGATTAAAGAACAGTTCGGTGATACCGGATTCGGGCGGGGCTGTTTGTGCGCGACCCAATTGATCGAAACTGGCGTTCGTTGCGTTCAAGTTACGTTGTCCGGCTGGGACACCCATGCCAACAATCACGAGTTGCAGTCAAATCGCGCCGCCGATCTCGATACCGCTTTCAGTGCAACGATTCATCACTTGAAAGTGCGTGACTTGTTTGAAGATACCATCGTGCTGTGTGGTGGTGAGTTCGGGCGTACTCCGAAAATCAATCCAGCCGCCGGCCGCGATCATTGGCCTCATGGGTTTAGCGTTGCCCTTGCCGGAGGCGGTATTCGCCAAGGAGTCGTTCTGGGAGAAACTAGCCCAGAGGGTGAGAAAGTCACGGCGGACACCAAGCATGCCGTCGGGGTTGCCGATATCCACGCGACGATTCACTCTGCTTTAGGGATCGACTTCGAGAAGGACTACCAAACCCCAATTGGGCGGCCAATGGCAATCTGTGAAGGAACACCGATCCATGAGATCGTGGCAGACGCTTAGTCTACGGGTCGCTTTTGCTCGAATTCGACCATCGCATCTAACGTAATGTTAGACTGAGCGTATTCGATGAAAGTCAGTCGGGGTTGCTTAAGAAGCGTATCGATCGAGGCGTTGGTCACCGGAGTATCGCTCAAACCAATCCCGACAAGCTTTGGAAGCCGTGGCAAACGCGTCAGATCTTCGTCGGTTACCTCGCAGCCGCTCAGGTTGATTTGTTCCAGATTCGGTAAGCCACGCAGCATCTCCAGCAACTCGGGGCGGTACCGTTTCGGGGGAATTTCTATCGCATAAATCACGCCCCCTTTCTCGCGACGCATCAATGCGACACCTTTTCGGGCGAGTAGAAAGCGAATTCTTCGGCTATCGACCTCCACGCCTTCGGCTTGGTTTGGCGATTGCTGAACAAACTGTTCTCGCGAGATCTCGACCGATTTTCCATCTGCGTCGAGAACGAAGTACATATCGCCTAGCCAAGGACGTGGTTCGGAGATATGAAGCTTACTCCCTGGCTTAGCCGCTCTCTCAAAGTAGAGCTTGAATAGACGTCGTTCATTCGGAAAAGGAACTTCCAGATCTCCCCAGCCAGTGATCTTATAGTTGCTGGTTTTTGTGGTGATCATTGCTTCCGGTAAATGGTGAGAGTACAGCACGCTGGCAATACCGTGATCGACCCAGCCGGCATAAAAGCCCGCAGGATAAATCAGAAGCAGACCGGCTAATCCCCATTCCCAGCGAAACCGAGGGACGACGCTAGGAGCATTCCACATAACCCAACCGCCAATAATCGCCGTTGCCAGATTCCACGGCATCACACTGATGTTGTGGTCGTAAAACAAAGGTGTCAAAAACAGCGTGATCCCCACGTGCATCATCGCACATGGTATTGCAGCCCAGCGAGGACGAAAGATGGCCAACAGGCCAACCGCTAATTCACCGAGCCCCACGCCATAGGCAAACAACCTTTGAAAGTTCTCGGGGTTCACATGGAGCGACTTGACCATGTACCACGACGCAAACGTGAACCAATCAGGCGAAAGCAATTTGTGTAATCCGGCCCAAAGCCAAAGCGATGCCAGAAACCAACGAACCAATACCACTCCACAGTCTTCGACAACCGCAAACATCAGCATCACCATTGCGATGACCTGCGGTTGCGTTCGGTATTGATCGAACACAAATGAAAGCAAGAGCGACGCCGCGTGAACGGCAAGTCCAAGCCGTGGCCGTACAATCACCAAAACGAGCGTCGCGAGCATCCATACCCCAAACGGAATTTGAGGCAGATCGATCGCCGGCATATGGACTGGTGAAATTCGGACTTGCCACAGCGGCCAAGTGATTCCGATTGTGAGGGCCTGGGCGACGACTGCAATAAGAAGCAGCGCATAACGACTTCCAGGCAGGCCGCAAATCGACCAAGCGTTGTCCAATTTCCCGTCGTTTTCACTCGGCTGAACGATCGCAGCCATGTTCACCATTCTCCGCAGGTGAGTTTCTCACAACCACCAACCATAGCACATGCCGTCAGAAAACCTCTGATTTCGAGCGTTCAGTCGCGTCGGCATGGAAGATTGACATAAGTTATCGCAAATCGGTCCGAATCGCTTGATCGAGGGGGTCATGCTCTCGCACAATGGGGGGCACGTATTAATGGGCAACCGGAATCGACAATCCTGAGGATTTTGACATGTTGGCGCAACTGCGGACCTATTCGATGGCAGGCATCGACGCGATTCCGGTAGAAGTCGAAGTGGACGTTTCCCCTACCGCTCTCCCAAAGACGGTTCTCGTTGGACTACCGGAAGCCGCAGTCAAGGAAAGCGTTCATCGGATCGAGCGAGCCATCGTCAACTCAGGCTTCTTTTGCCCGAGAGATCGTGTCGTCATCAATTTGGCACCGGCAGAACTTCCTAAAAACGCTGCCTCGTTCGACCTGCCAATTACACTCGGCATCCTCTTAGGCAGTGGCCAACTCAGCAGTGACCGGCTGTCTCAGTATGCAATCGTTGGCGAACTGGCCCTGGATGGAACAGCACGTCCAATCCGCGGCATTCTTTCCAAGGCCATAGAAACCGAAAAGCAAGGTCTCGCCGGCATCATTGTTCCCGCTGAAAATGCCAGAGAGGCGGCCGTCGTCGAAGGCATTGAAGTTATTCCGGTAACTAGCCTGACCGAAGCCGTCGGGTTCCTTTCAGGTCAACTCAATATCGAACCAGTCCCCCCACAAATCCACGCCCTACTTGAAGAGCATTCGACCTACGACGTTGACTTCGCGGATGTTCGCGGCCAGGAACTAGCCAAGCGTGCCGCAACGATCGCATCAGCTGGAATGCACAACTTACTTCTCGTGGGGCCTCCTGGGTCTGGAAAAACGATGCTGGCCAAACGCGTCCGCACGATTCTTCCAGAATTAACTCCCAGCGAATCGGTCGAAACCACGCGTATTTATAGCGCCACCGGTCGGCTTGCGACCAACCAGCCTCTTCTGGCTACACGCCCCTTTCGTTCTCCGCATCATACCATTAGCGAGGCTGGACTTGTCGGAGGAGGCAGCAATCCGGCGCCTGGCGAAATCAGCCTATCCCATAACGGAATTCTCTTTCTCGACGAGCTCCCGGAGTTCAATCGCCGTACGCTTGAATTGATGCGGCAACCGCTGGAAGATCGCCTGGTAACGATCAGCCGAGCCCTGCGTAGCGTCACGTTTCCGGCCGACTTTATGCTTGTCGCAGCGATGAACCCATGCCCTTGCGGGTTTCGCAACGATCCCCGTCGCGACTGCCGCTGCTCGGTTCCCCAAGTCGAAAAGTATGTCGGTAAAATCTCTGGACCACTGCTCGACCGGATCGACATTCAAATTGAAGTGCCGGCAGTTCCTTATCAGGAATTGGCCAGCGAGACCGAAGGAACAAGCAGTGCGGAACTAAAAGAAATGGTTGTTGCTGCCCGTAAGCTTCAAACGCGTCGTTTCGTTGGAAGTCGTACGCGATACAACGCCCAAATGAGCAGCCGCGAAGTTCGTAAGTTTTGCCACGTAGAAGAAGAAGCGGCAACGCTGATGAAGCAAAGCGTGACCAGCTTTGGGCTGTCGGCAAGAGCGTACGACAAAATCTTGCGTTTGGCTCGCACCATTGCCGACTTGGAATCTGCAACGATGATTTCCGCCGACCATGTTTGCGAGGCAATCAACTATCGGATGCTCGATCGCAGCCTGGTCGGGTAATAATTACTTCTTGCCCAACTCACGAAATTCAATCTTGCGAATTTCAGCTTGACTTTGCCAGGCCGAAAGTCCCATCGGCTGTGAAAGTGTGACTTCGGTACGCATCGAGATTTTTTTACCTTCGATGTTCGCATCGATGACCTGCTTCCCGTCGATCCAGGCCTCGATTTTCTTTTCCGTGACGCGAACTTTAAAACGGTACCACTGATCGTCATTGAACGGGATGTACTTCGTCGTTTCGTTTTCGGAGGCATCGGCACCATCGATGTTGCTTAAGCCTACGACCGCACCGCCCCATCCGCCGGCGACGAAACTGCAGTAGCTATCTTTGACCGGGAAGGTACACGCGGCGAAGAAGTCGATTCCCATCGTTCGGCGTGCTTCCCACATCAATTCATAGTTGGTCTTCGGGAAATCGTCCTTATTGTAGGTGATGCCGGTCAGCATCACGCCTTGGCCCATCTTGATGACCCCATCCTCAACGGTGACTTCTCCTTCACCACCAAATTGTGGCACATCGAAGAACTCGAGCGACTTGCCGTCGAAGAGGGACTTCGCTTTCGATTCCTTTTTCGCTTCTTCTGCGGAGACCGACATCGCCAACATCGAAACGATGAGCAAGCAAAGGAAGGACGGGGCGATGCGCATGGCGGGAATCACTTTGTTTGAAGGAAGATGAAACAGTCCAAGCTTCAGGCACGTTTCCTTCAGCCTAACAAGAGAAATCGCCTGATTCCATTAGCCATGCCAGGTTCGGAACCAGTCGACGTACTCCTGAATGCCATCTTCAATCAGTACTTTGGGACCGTATCCCAGCAGCTTTTCCGCCTTTTCAAGATTGGCATACGTAATCGGCAGGTCCTCCGGACGTTCCGGTTGATAGTCGATTACCGCTTTTTTGTCGAACGACTTTTCCAACAGTTCGATCAGACGGCGCATCTCGATGGGGTCGCTGTGCCCCAAGTTAATCTCTTGTCCAACGACACCATCTGCCGTTAGAGCCGAGATAAACCCTTGGCAAATGTCGCTGACATGGGTGAAGTCGCGACGGATGCTACCATCGCCGAACAACGGAATCGGCGTGCCTTCGTGGACTGCTTTCGCGAAGATCGTTAGTGCGAGATCTGGGCGAAGTCGTGGACCGTAAACGCTGAACGGCCTTAGGCAAGCGGTTGGCACACTATGCAGCTGATGGTATGTCAGGCACAGCAACTCTGCGGCCCGCTTGGTGGCACCGTAGGGACTAGCCGGAATGCCAAGCGGGGCATCTTCGCAAAACGGGACGCCAGCTCCCTTACCGTAAACGGTTGAGGAAGATGCGAGTAAAAATCGCTTCACCGGATGATGACGAGCTGCTTCCAACAGGCTCAGCGTGCCGGCCACGTTTGCCTGCTGGTACATCTCCGGCTTTTGCACACTGATTCGCACACCGGCCATCGCCCCCAAATGAACGACATGATCGATTTCGTGTTCATCGAACAATCGTTTCATCGCGTCACTGTCGCAGAAGTCACCCTCCACAAGGGTCACTCGGGGCTCTTCAGAAACAGGTTTGACGTTTTCGCGTTTGAGGGCCGGATCGTAGTAGTCGTTGAAGTTGTCCAAGCTGACAAGCTTTTCGTCCGATTGCTTCAGCAAAATTTGAGTCAGATGACTACCAATGAAGCCGGCTCCGCCGGTGATCAGAATGGCCATGCGTGTTTCACGCCTTGTGTGTTGTTAAAGAATGACTTGCCCAGAATCCGTAATCGCTACAAACCATACTTGATTCAGGCTGTCACTGGCAAGATGCACCGCGGTTGTGGGGCTACCGGGCGTCGATTAGGCTGAAGTCATCCTCAATCCCAGTCGTCGGAATTGCCCGTCATGCCGCTGCGAAAACTGCCTATCTTAGCCAGCTTGGTCCTTCTAGGACTTTGGGCGATCGCATTTACGGCAACCCATTGGCCGATTCCCCATCCGGCCGACAAAGCTCTTTTCCCTCATGTGGATAAAGTCGCCCATGCGCTGATCTACGGTACGCTTGCCATTGCAGCTTCATTTGCCGTTCGATCGTGGGGGTTTCGGTGGTCGCCGCTTTTGGCGGTCGCTATTGCCCTCAGCATGATCGCTTTGGGGATATTCGATGAAATGACGCAAATGTTCGTCGTTGGACGTACCCCAGATCCAACGGATCTTTTAGCGGATGCCGTTGGTATTGTCCTTGGCCTCGGCTTCTTTACCCTGCTGAGAGGTAAGTTGCCGCGTCCGAAAGCTTCGGCTGGCGACTCTCCGTAGCGAACAAGGACGCGTTCATGGCCGTTCCCAATCTTCGTGAAGTGGCGGACCAATTTACTCGGCGAATCACCGAACTTCGCCCCCTTGTGGATCAGATCGTCCAAGGCATTCCTTCGGGTCAGGTAACCACCTACGGCGAAATCGCGAAGTCACTCGGTGACACAGTTGCCAGCCGCTGGGTGGCGACTTATTTACTCGATACCAAATGCCCCGTAGCCAAGTCTTCGCATCGAGTGATTCGTTCTACCGGCGAAGTTGGTCTGTATAGCTTGGGAGACTCACACGAAAAGTCCTTGCGACTTCAGGAAGAAGGGATCGCCGTCGCGTCAGGGAAAGTCAATCTTTCCCAATTTCAGTGGCAAATGCCTCCTCGCTCTGCTCCCTTGGCAGAACTTAAACGTTGGCAACGCGAATTCCACTGTCCGCAGCGGCGACCGCTTAGGATCACCGACGTTCACACGATCGCTGGAATCGACGTCTCTTACGCAGGCCAATCAGCGGTCTCTGCCTGCAGTCGAGTCGAAATGGATGGTCGGACGCTATTGAGCACGGAAACATACGTCGATCAAGCCAAGTTTCCCTACATCACCGGCTATTTGGCGTTTCGCGAGATCCCCGTTCATTTATCTATGTTGGCCGAAATGCAGCAGAAAGACATTCTCCCTGACATCCTGCTGGTCGATGGCAACGGGAAACTTCACCCGAGACGGATGGGGATCGCGACGATGCTCGGAGCACTTGCCGGCATTCCAACCATCGGAGTCGCGAAGAAGTTGATCTGCGGTGTTGTCCTTGCTCCTGAACTTCGAGTCGGATCGTGGGAGCCAATTATCGCCTCGAAGAATAATCCAGAAGACGTGCTTGGCTACGCGATCAGACCGCATGAAAAGACCAAGCACCCGATCTACGTGTCGGCCGGCTTTGGCGTGGACGACGAAGTAATGAAAACAATCGTCGAGCGTTGTCTTGCGGGGCATCGTTCGCCGGAACCAATCTATTGGGCGGATCGCATCAGCCGGCAACATGCTAGCACGATCGTGGCGTAGCCCCCTCTTCCGTGATCCATCTAGACTTCGCCGGTCGCTATTCGTTATCGTCCTCGCAGATAGATATCTCGCCCCCGCGAATTACCTTTCGACGAGTTGATTGAGCCTGTGAAAACTGCCACGCTTACCTTCGCTGTTCTTGCCGTTTGGACCACGTTGATCGCGACTTCCGTTGCGGCTGACTTTCAAGTCACAACGCAGATTTATCGCGGCAATGCCCGAATTCCAGCGGTTACCTATCACACGGTTTTCAATGGCACCAAAGTCTACGACGTCATTGCTACGCCGCCGCGGCAAGCGACAATCATCGACTACAACACCGGCAAGATCACTTTGCTCGATCCGAATCGAGAAGTGAAGCTGACTATGTCGACGCAAGACGTGCTGCAGCATTCTGCCTATTTCAAATCGCACGGTGATTTTCCAGACGATCCACTCTGGAACTTTCTGCGAGATCCGAAGTTCAGCGTCAACTATGATCCGCAAACGCAGATCCTGAAACTGGATGGCAAACCGCTGACCTACGAATCAGATCTCAACAAGATCTCGGATCAGGCGTTGGTCGATGCCTACGCACGATTCTGCGATTGGTCGGCCCAGTTGAACTTCATTTGTGCCGGAGGTGATCTCCCCCAGGCCCGTATCGAGTTGAACCATCAGATCAGTGCCAAAGGGGCCGTTCCCAGCGAAGTTCGCAAAACGATTCGTCACGCGAACCCGGCTAAAAGCGTTTCGCTTCGCAGCACGCACGAATTCCAGTGGAGCATTCAGCCTGAAAACCTGAAGCTGATTGAATCTATTGAACAAGATATTGCCAAAGCCAAAGCCGTGACGCTCGGCGAATACGTGAAACCTGCTTTTACCACGGCACAAAACTAGGCGTTTGCTGGATTGCGGAATATCTCTCAGGTACGATGAGAACAGTTTTCTACGTTACACTGTTCGACACCCCACCTGAATCAAAAGGATATGCCGCGCATGATCCGCCTCTTAAGCCTTCTGCTAGCTGTCAGCTTTTCGTCCGTCTGCTTGGCAGCCACCTACGAAATTACGCAAGAAGATGATGGTTTGACCGTCCATTATGACGGCAAACTGCTAACGCGTTATCTGACCAAGAGTGGTGCGAAGCCCATTCTGTATCCACTGCTCGGCCCAGATGGGCTGCCGATGACGCGTCGTTTTCCCATCGAATCGGTTGGCGAGCATGAACGAGACGATCACCCCCACCATCGCAGTGTTTGGTTTACGCACGGCAAAGTGAATGGCACCGACTTCTGGCTCGAAAAAGAAGGCGTCGGCGGCCAAATCATCCACGAGAAATTCGAGAAGGTCTCAGACGGCGAGAACGCTCAGATCGTCTCTGTAAATCGCTGGGAAAAGCCAGACGGTACCGTCGTTTGTCGGGATCGCCGCACCATTACGTTCGGACAAGACGAAGGCCGGCAGTACTTCGACTTCGACATAACGGTGATGGCCGGAGACGAACCAGTCACATTCGGCGACACCAAAGAAGGTGCGTTTGGCATCCGCGTGCCGGGCACGATGAAAGTCGACGCAAAGAAGGGAGGCACCATCGTTAACGACAAGGGTGCGAAGAACAAAGATGCCTGGGGCAAGAAATCGGCATGGGTCGATTACTACGGCCCTGTGAAGGACGAGACCGTTGGGATCACCATCATGAACCATCCGTCCAGCTACGGCTATCCAACGCACTGGCATGTCCGTACGTACGGCCTGTTCGCAGCAAATCCTTTCGGAATTCATGACTTCGTCGGGAAAGACGTCGAATCAGGCGACCACACGATTGAGCCAGGCAAATCGATGAATCTCCGCTATCGCGTTTTGCTTCACGAAGGGACCACCGACGAAGCTGATATCCCTGCTGCCTTTGCTCGCTACGAAAAGGTGAAGAAGTAACGGCAAACGTACGAGAAAAGTACATCAATCTTCAGAAAAACATCAAAGCCCGGGCAGTTTGACTGCTCGGGCTTTTTGTACGCGCCGCGATCACAAATTTCCCATGCTTCCTAGTCTATCTATGTCAAACTTTGACGTTCACACTGCCGATACCTAACTTTGCAAACACTTAACCCAGGTTACCCAAACGGCCTATTTCGATGGCGATCGGAACTCGGCCGTATAGATACGGAGCATCCCCAACCTATGGCCGCTGAATCCCCGTGTTTCACGCAGCTGGAACACCTTCGGCAGTACATTTACCAGATCCTATGTGACAAAGAGCAGCTTGAGCCGGGCGTATTCCCCATGACCGAACGTGTCATTGTGCGAGCCCAAGATCCTTGCGGGATCTATTTCTGCTTGCACGGACCGCGAAGCGTCAAATGCACGGCGATCTGGGAGACCGATACCAACACGATTTTGTTCTATGGAGCCAGTGGCGAGCGGTTCCTGAGAACGCAACTTTCGAGTGCTTCCGCTTTGCAAGTGGCCGCCTGATTTTCAGGAGGCCGCGGCCAATGGATTGGCCGCATGTCACCTAGCCGCTGGATCCTATTTCATACCCAAGACCGCATAAACATGGAGGTTTATTCATATGCTAGTCCTTTCCCGCAAGGAAGGTGAA
Organism: Bremerella sp. TYQ1; assembly: GCF_020150455.1. NCBI lineage: Bacteria > Pseudomonadati > Planctomycetota > Planctomycetia > Pirellulales > Pirellulaceae > Bremerella > Bremerella sp. TYQ1. The sequence continues at coordinate 5,893,389 of NZ_CP083740.1, read as the reverse complement.
AAGCTTCGACTCGGCGAAGAGATTCTGATCACCGTCGTGAAAGTTGGAGCCGATAAAGTCCGCCTCGGCATCCAGGCACCATCCAATTTGTTGATCCTCCGCGACGAGCTGGAACTGCACGACCAGGTCGACGCCGAAGAGGAAGAGCGTATCACGCTGGTATTCACGCAAGAGGTGAACCAGCCGGCCACGAAACCGATGAGGATCGCGGCCTAATCACGCGGCAGCAGGCGTGATTGCGGAAAACGTAGGATGGCTACGGCCTTAACAGCGCGAAAGCCATCTTCCCAGTTAGGTGCGTCCGGCAGACAACTGATGGCCGTCTGCCCACGACGTTGGTAGCCATCCTACGAAGCAGCTAAGAAACCGCAACTTTGAAAAACAGAGTTACCGACAGCGCATAAAAAGAGAGGGGTGGTATTCCACCCCTCTTTCATTTTGTATCATCCGATACGTCGTTGTCAGCGAGGGTTTACTCGCGAGGGCGAATGGCGCCCGTCAGACCGGTGTAGTCGCAACGATCTTCGTCGTGCCATAGCGGCAGGCCTTGTTCAACGCGACGGCGAAGCACTTCGATCTTGGCTTCGGAACCAGCAGGCGCGTCGGTTGGGATGAATTCATCGCCAGCGTCCGGAACGAAGTCTTCGTCGTGACCGAACTTCAGGATGGCGTCAAAAACGTTCTTGATCTTCTGCATCTTGGGAATTACCTACTTTCCTAACAGGGGCGCACAGGGCGTGTGAATTGCGTACGGCTTACACAGCCGGATTGTTCGTATCGATCAAGGAGAGCGAGCACAGAAAACGTGCTAGCTGACCTTTGCGGGTATTAAGAGCAATATCCGTTCGCTCGTGAGACAGCAGTCTGCCAACTTAAGAACATCAGGGCTCTAGACCCAAACAGTTCTCGGCTTGCAGTGCTGACGGCCTCCACATCGACCATTAAAAATCGGTAATTTCTTTGTGGGTCGAGGTGTCTGATAGATTTGGCCGTTGATCGTCCCTAAGGATCCTCCCCAGGTCTGATCAAGCACACGATTATTTATTGATCGCTTAACGTGTCAATAGAATTTTCTGCGTGTTGCCGCAAGGCGAATTGTCTCAGTAACCTCAAACCACTCAGTAGCTTCCGATCTAAAGCATATGTTTGAATTGGCAAAAAGCAAAAACGACCGATTAACTTCCACCGAAGCCAGCGTTAGCGTCTCCTTAATGGAGACTTAACCTCCTTAGCAGGTTCGCCGTACGGGTTGCCGAAACAGAACCGATTCGCGAAGCTGTACCGTTTGCCCGGCAAGACCCCTTGCCAAAAGTTTTTTTGCTGCTTCCGTTTTTTCCATCGATCTCTGCTCCACTTGGGGGGCCAAAATGGCCTGGATTCAAAAAGAAATGACGCTCCGCGCTCGCTCGCGGGGGTTCCATCTCATCACGCGTGACGTGCTAGCCGAGCTTCCGGAACTTCAAGATTTTGGGGTTGGCATGCTGCACGTTTTCATACAGCACACGTCGGCCAGTTTAAGCATTAACGAGAACGCCGATCCTGACGTGCAGACCGATTTGGAGATGGCGTTCTCGAAGATCGCTCCAGAGGACTTCCCATACGTCCACACGATGGAGGGCCCGGACGATATGCCGGCCCATATCAAAGCAGCCATGCTTGGTAGCAGCGTGACGATTCCGGTCACCGACGGGCGGCTCAATTTGGGGACCTGGCAAGGGATCTATTTGTGCGAACACCGCAACCATGCCAGCCGTCGCCGATTGGTCCTCACGCTTCAGGGCGAGTCGCGATAGCCTGCCGCAATGGCGTGGTCGGCCCCGCTATTTTGGCCCTTTTGCACGCGCACACTTCGGCCGAAAAGCTTCGATTCCGCGCACGTTTGGCCGAATTCCGCGCAAATCTTTTGCACACTTGGTCAATACTTCGTTACAATTTATGAAAACGAAGGGGCCAAGTCATAACCGGAGAAATAAGGGGAACGATTCTTCCACGGCCTGCGTGCTGGGCATTCCACTTCGGCGCATTAAAAAAGAGAGGCCAACTTTCGTCGGCCTCCCTTCGCGTCTTATTTCAGATGGGCTTGCTCGCAGCGGTGCCGCGCGACTTCCGTCTATGGCTGGACCGGAGCCTGCATTGGTGGTGGGGGCAACTGGATCGCACCATTTTCGGCTGCCATCGCCGACAGGGCATCGGTGTAAGTGATCAGCAAGCCATGCACGTGCTGGAAGTCAGGTCGCTGCGTTAGCTGGGCGTAGTTCGCATTCCCTGCAACTTGATCGTACCGAGCGATACAAGCCTGAAGGACCTGAGGGTTGGGGTGCGGTCCCTGTTCGTAAATCTGTTTCGGAAGTGCGAGATAGGCTCGCCATTGATCGTCGAGCATGCTTCCAAGCCGGTTCGAGGCCGCCGCTAGTTCCATTCGCAACTGATCGACGCTGACGCCACCCGACTGCTGTGGAACCATGGCAGGGTTCAATTCGACACCTTGCTGGGGCGTTTCATAGGTTCCTGTCGCTTGCGGTTCGACAATGGCGCTATCGGAGTATCGGCTGAGCGTTGCCAACAGTTCGGCCGCCGAGGCAGGCAGAACCGGAGTATTGGTCGCTTGCTGACCTGCAGGCGTCAGCCCGGTGCTGGCGTAGTAATTGCGATTGGCCATCGGATCGATCTGCAGCGAGCTCCCATCGACCGAAGCTCCGACGAACAAGCCACGGCTGCGGCTGTAGGAATAGATCTCGCTCTTGAGCGACAAGTCGGTTCCAGCCGAAGCGTTTCGACCGACCGGACCGGCACTCGCGGCCGCATCAACACCAATGGTGAACTTCCCGTTGAGAAGCCCCTGGATGCTGTTGCGAGTCATGAAGACCAGCACGACGTCGGTGGCTTGAATGCCTGCCTGCCAGCCGACGCTTCCACCGGTCATGGTGACAAACTGTGGTGGCTGCCAGGCTCGGTTTTCGTCACGAATCATCGCGACACCACGGCCATGGCGAACGCCAACGACGAAACCGCCTTTGATCATGTTCGGAATGATCACGACCCCTTCCGCTTTGGAGAGCATGCTTTGCGGAATGCCCTTGGCGGGGATGGCCATGATTTCGTTCAAGACGCTTGTCGCTTGATGCACGACAATGTCTTCGCGACTCTGCTGCTGAGCCAAAACGTTATGAACGGTAAGCAGCGAAAACGTGATCGCCGCAAGAATAACCGATGAGTACCGGGTCATTTGATTTTCCTCCTCCGTGAACTTGGCCGCCGCTAGCATTGAAGGCAGTGAGGCGACAGCCTGAGTTTGCCCAATGTATCGCAGTCGTCAGAATCGACAAACCTCGATTTACGACTTACAGGTGGGCTTAACATGCCAACGTTATTACGGCACGTAGAAGAATCCGTTCATGCGTGCCGGGTCTGACCGCAGGGTGCCATGCTCACGCCAACGTGGGCATGTGGTCAACGAAACGAAGCATTACTACGCAGACGAAGACATGGCACTCATTCACATGCACCGATTCGACGCGACTGAAAAAACTCCTACGAAGCGGATTGCCTCGCGTTGTACTTCATCAGTTTCTCTTTCACGCCGGGAATGATCTTGGCGGCGTTTTCGTGGTAAATCTTCTTCAAAACGTCATCCGGCAGTCCAATCCCGTAGATGTACCACAAGCCTTGTGGCGGCGGCACTTTTTCGGAATAAGGGAAATACTCGTCGTAGGTCTCGAAGAATCGCCAGTAGTACCGCAGACGCTCTTCCGGCCAAGGACCATCGGTGCCGAACAAGATTCGGTCCTGGTATTTCATAATGAAGTCCCGAGCCGTGTAGGGCTGACGACCAAGCTCTGAAATCCGCGAGGCAGGCTCGATATACAAATTCGGATACTTCTCGAGCCATTCCGTCACCGTCGCCAGGTCTTCCGAGTTGTTCGCGAAGTGAGCTCCGATGAACGTCGTTTCGGGGTGACGTTCGATCACGCGGTTTCGGGCCGCCAGCAGTTCTTCCCGCGAAGGGAACTTGTCCCCATGAAAGCTCCAGTCGGGATGGCGAGACAGTTCTTCCCACCGTTCGTTGGTCTTGTCGATCGGGTCGAAGAAGGCAACCGGATCGGCCGTATGGATAATTACCGGCAGTCCCAGTTTTCCGCATGCTTCCCAAATAGGATCCCAGCGAGGGTCATCGATTTTCAGAAACGAACCGTCGGCGTCTTTGTAGCCCAAACCAAACTGCTTGAACAATTTGAGCCCGGAAGCTCCTCGCTTTTTGACTTCGGCCAATTCCAACGCCATGCGGCGCCCAAACTCGGGACGTTGACAGGCCCACGTCTCCGGCTTGTCAGGATCCCCCTCTCCTTGCCAGTCGATGTTGGCATAGATGAGGAACCGATCGGGGTACTTCGTCCAGAGGTACTTCGCATGCTCGTCGAAGTCGGCCCCCAGGCGACCATCCAAGCTGACGCAAACTGCGATATTGTTGCGATCCATCACCGCGACAAAGTCGTCTAATTGTTCTGTGGAATGTTTCAAGCGGTAGCGAAAGTGGGTGTGATCGTCGACGACAGGAAACTTGGCGTGCGATAAGTTCGTTTGGCGAACCTTCAGGGTCGCTTCGGGGCGGAATTCGCCGATGGCCAGCGGCCTGCCATCTTCGCCATCGAGGGGAGGATCGGTTTCGTCCGCTTGAGCGAAGGCAACCTGGGCCGCGGCAAGCGTAACGGCCGCCAGCACTGCCAAGTGAAGCACGTTTCGGAAGAAACCCAACATGAAACTTTCCTTTCGTTGTCAACTTTTTTGGGCCTTAGGGGATAACCCTCGTAAGGCTTTTCGCGTCGTCCGAGGGAGGACGAGCGATGTCACGATTGGTACGGGAGCAAAATGGTCGTAAAATGTGGCGATCGAACCAATCTTCGAATGCTTGCGATGTTATGAGCCTGGAAGAAACCCAAAAACAAACGCCGGGGCAATTGAGCGCGGCCAAACACTTGAGCCGCCCCAAGGGCAAACCGCCGTGTGATATTCCTGGCTACGACCTGGACGCTTTGCTCGGCCGTGGTGCCTATGGGGAAGTCTGGGTCGCCACGGCCCAGAATACCGGGCGCCGTGTCGCGATCAAGATCTACCACCACCGCGGGGCACTGGACGAAAGTGTCGTTTCGGCGGAAGTCGAAAAACTGGTTTTTCTTTCGGCCGATCGTTACGTTGTCCAGCTTCTAGAAGTGGGTTGGAATTCGGAACCTCCCTACTACGTGATGGAGTATCTTCCCAACGGATCGCTGGAAGATCAACTTCGTCGCGGCGGAGCGATGCAGATCGAGGACGCGATTCACATCTTCAAAGATGTGGTGATTGGCCTGCTGCATGCCCACGGTAAAGGTATTTTTCACTGCGACTTGAAGCCAGCCAATATCTTGCTGGATCAAGACGGCAAAGCTCGCATTGCCGACTTCGGCCAATCGCGGCTGTCCAACGATCAACGCCCTGCCCTGGGGACACTCTTTTTCATGGCCCCCGAGCAAGCGGACATCGAGGCCACCCCCGATGTCCGCTGGGACGTGTACGCACTGGGGGCGCTGCTGTATACGATGCTCGTCGGCGAGCCTCCGTTTCGCTCTTCTTCCAGCGTCGGAGAAATTGATTCGACCTCCGGACTTCGCGATCGACTGCAGAAATATCGTGAACTGATCGCCAATTCGCCGCCGCCAGAGAACCATAAAAAAATTCGGGGCATCGACCGCGAGTTAATCCAGATCATCGATCGGGCAATCAGCGTCAATCCTCGGCACCGATACCACAACGTTCAGGAAGTTTACGACGCCTTGAACGAGCGGGAACGGAACCGATATCGTCGCCCCCTGTTGGTGCTAGGCATTCTGGGGCCTGCGGTGCTGCTGACGATCGGGCTTCTGTTTGGCTGGCAGAATTACAAAACGGCGATGGCGACCAGCGAAGGGGCGATGATCTCCAAAGCCCACGAAAGCAATCAGTTTGCCGCGGAACTTGCCGCTACGAATGTCTCGAGCGCCATCGGTCAGCGTTTCGAGGAAGTGGAACGCCTGGCAGACGATCCGGAGTTTCTCGATCTGTATTTGAACACCATCTACGATCCGGAGCTGAAGGAGCTGCTGGATCGATTGCATGAAGTCCGCGCGACGGGGGCAGATCAAACGCCTGACCGGATTGCCTTCCAGCAGCACCCTAATCGCCAGGCACTGCAAGACCGCATTCGGGCCCAGTTCGAGTTGCCGTCGCAAAAGAACACCGCCAGCTGGTTTGTGGTGGATGCCCATGGGTTTCATATCGCGTCGTCGTTCGATGCCGACCCGGCCGTTTCGCCGATTGGGGGCTACTTCGGCTATCGAACTTATTTCCAAGGAGGAGCGGCCGATCTTTCGCCAACCGCCCCTACCCCGGAACCGATCAACGAAACGCATCTTTCGGCTGTGTTCCGCAGTACGGCCTCTGGCACGTGGAAAGTCGCTATGTCGACGCCGCTGCGAACCAACGGCAAGCTGGTGGGGATCGTGGCGATGTCGATCGATGTCGGGAAGTTCACCAGTCTGGAACCGGCCGAGCATCAGTTTGCCGTGTTGGTCGATGGCCGCGACGCTCCGACGCATGGCGTGATCTTGCAGCATCCGCTGTATGACAAACTGCTGGAAAACCGCGAGATGGTGCCGATTCGCTTTTCGGAGGAAGACCAGTACCGCGTGAAGCTCGACCAGTTTCAATCGAATCAACCGGTGGTCGGCAAAGATCCGATCGGGCACGACAAGCTGGGGCAAGAGTACAACAAGCCATGGATTTTCGCCGCGAAGGATGTTGTCTTACCGCAGCGAAAGGGCCAGGTTTCCAGCGACCCGCAATCGACCGGGCTGGTGGTCGTCGTGCAGGAAGACCACGGATTTGCAGTGAAGCCAATTCACGAGCTCGGCAAGCAGCTTTCCCAGCAAGCCATGCTGGCGGTCTCGTTGATTATCCTGGTCGTGCTGACGCTGTGGTACTTTGTCGTGCGAGCGCTGCGACGTGTCGATGTCGGGGCGGTCGCAACCGGCGATTCCAGCAGCGTAATTCCTCCCCACGAGATGCCCACGATCGTGGCCCCTGTCAAAACCGGAACTAAATCGTAGCGAAGGGGGACTATGGCTGAATTGTTTGCTCGCGATACGCTTTCTTCGCAGCGGTGGCGACGACGTCTCGTGCCGAATCAGCCGATCGTCATCGGTCGTACGACGCCCAAGTTTCCGATCGCGTGGGACAAGCAGATCTCGTCGCAGCATGCCCAATTGAACTGGAATGGCGTTCAGCTGGAAGTCCGCAAGGTGGAAGAAGCGGTCAATCCGATTTTCTACAACTCGCGGCCACGAATCTCGTTTATGCTCGACCCCGGCAAGCATTTCGTCATCGGACACACCGAGTTCCTGCTGTTAGACTCGGAACCGACGATGCCGCTACCGCATCGCAGCCCCAAGACGGAAGTCACCATTCGCCCCGAAGAAATCCGCAAAGCCTCCTTCCGCAAAACGCCAGGGCGGATCGAACTGCTGACCGAGTTGGTCTCGAAGATGACCGCCTCGACCGATCACGAGCAGCTGATCGTCATTACGTTGCAGCAACTTCTGCAAGGCATTCCCCACGCCACGGAAGTGCTTTTGCTAGAGCCAACGCAAAGCGAGACCGGGCCACAGTTCGCCCCAATCGCGTGGGACAGTCGCGATGGTATTTCAACGCCACGTGGTTCAAGCCGCAGCTTGATCGAGAACGCCGTCCATTCGCAAATGTGCGTACTGCATGTCTGGCCAAGCGATCCTGACCCGGCTGAGTCAGACTATACCCAAATCGCTGGGCACGACTGGGCGATGTGTATTCCGATTCAGATTAAGCTGCAGCAAGTCGCCGCACTTTACATCTCCGGGAAGCGGGCTCGTCTGGAAGGCAATTTGACCGAGGTCGAACTGCTGCAGGACGATATCAAATTCGCCGAGCTGGCCGGGTCGACGTTCGCGAATCTCTCGCGGAACCTGGCGTTGGAACGACGGCAATCGCAGCTGAACCAATTCTTTACGCCGGGTTTGCTCGATCACGTTTCGTCCGATCTCGACAGTTTCCTCGCCCCGCGCGAGGCCGATTTGATGGTGCTGTTTTGTGATCTGAGGGGCTTTTCCCGTGCGACCGAAGAGCACTTCGATCGGCTGATTCCTTATTTGAACCATACGAGCGAAACACTTTCGATCATTACCGCGGCCATCCTCGCGCAGCAGGGCGTGATCGGTGATTTTCATGGCGATGCGGTGATGGGCTTTTGGGGCTGGCCGGTCGATGCAGCGGAGAATCCGTTAGGTGCGATCCAAGCAGGCTGGGAAATCGCCCAGGCTCTCGCAGGCACCGACTTCCTTTGTGCGGAATCGCCACCGAAAGCAGGCATTGGTATCGCGGCCGGACGTGCGGTGGCCGGCATGATCGGTAGCCGCGATCAAGTGAAAGTGACCGCGTTTGGCCCGCCGGTGAACCTGGCTGCCCGGATCGAAGGGCTTACCAAACCGCTAGGCGTTCCGTTTCTGCTGGACGAAAAGGCGGTCGCACAGCTACAGCAACATCCTTCGATGCCGCCGAATACCTTCCTCCGGCTCGGCAATTTCCGCCTGGCAGGGCTGCGGCAAGCAACGCAGATCTTCACCGTCAACTCCGGCGAACAGCCATGGACCGCCCATTACTCTCAGGCACTCGCTTCTTTTGAAGACGGTAACTGGCCGCAAACCAAAGAGATGCTTGAGGAAGTGCCGGAGTCGTTTGGACCGCGAAAGATGCTATACGAAATCATGGCTCAGCACGAAAACCGCTGTCCCGCCGATTGGAACGGTACCATCGAGCGAACCGCGAAATAGCTCTGGGGCGGACATGTTACGGAGTCGCACGAAACGTTGCATCTTGATTGGCGGCCGTTTCAGCCCAGAAGCGTTTGAACTCGGCCGCAATGAAGAACGAGCCTGTCACGACCAAGACATCGTCCGCTTGCATCTCGTGCATCGCCTCATGGAACGCGGCTTTCGCTTCGTCGGTGGTATGAATCGGTACGTTGCGGTGGTGCTCGATCGACTCGGCAATCTTCAACAGCTGCTCGGGACTCGTCGAGCGAGGACTGAAGCCATACTTCGTCAGCCATACGTTATCGAAGGCGGTTAGCAGTTGCCCTAAGACCGCCGCATGATCTTTATCGCCACTCGACGCAAACACAAGATGCCGCCGTTGATCGGGGAAATGCTTCTCGAGTACTTCGACCAGCGCGGCGGCAGAGGCATCGTTGTGAGCCGCATCGACTATCACCGCTGGGCGTTCCGAGAGGCATTCGATACGAGCCGGCAACTGCGTGGTGGCCAACCCTTCGCGAAGGGCTTCGTCAGAAATTGAATGCCCTGCTTCGCGGAGCTGATGTACGGCCGCGATCGCCAGCCCGGCGTTGGCGACCTGGTGATCTCCCTTCACCCGAATGACGAGCGACTCGGCTGGCTGGTCATGCCACTGAAACTCGAATGCTTGCTGGAACCATGCCCCGCGAGCCGATTCGGTCCAGTCGGTCGCTTTCGGCGTGCTGCGGAAGTCTCGGCCAAGTTGGCTTAGTGGTGCCTTATTTTGAGCGGCCACGTTAGCGATTACCGACTGAGCTTCGACCGCTATTACGCCACTTACCACCGGCACATTTGGCTTGATAATACCCGCTTTCTCGCCAGCAATTTCTGCCAGCGTGTTCCCTAATAATGCGGTATGGTCGCGGCTGATGCTGGTAATAGTGCACAGCAGCGGGTGGCATACATTGGTCGAATCGAGACGACCGCCGAGTCCGACTTCGATCACTGCGAAGTCGACCTCTTGCTGGGCGAACAGCAGAAATCCCATCGCGGTGGTGATCTCAAAGAACGTCAACCGATCCTCAGGGCCGGCGGTTTCGTCCATCTGCTGCACGATCGGCCGGATTTGATCGACTAGCTGCACGATATCTTCCGCGGAACAGCTATCGCCGTTGAGCCAGAAACGTTCTTCCAGGCGTTCCAAGTGGGGCGAAGTAAACCGACCGACGCGGTGCCCCGCTTTCCACAGAATGTTGGACAGGAACGCCGAGGTCGATCCTTTCCCCTTGGTACCAGCCACGTGGATGATCTTGAGCTTGCGTTCAGGATTGCCCAGCGCGTCCATCAGCGACTGCATGCGGTCGAGCTTGAAGCTGCGCGAGCGATAGGGGATGTCGGTCGTTCGCTCGTAATTGATTCGCTGGAAGAGATAATCCAACGCTTCCTGGTACGAGGGCGAATCGGCAGATTGGCTGGCGTCCAACGAGATTTCTTTCTCGAAAGTTTCCGCAGGAAATGAAACGTAGTGATGCCCTTATCTTAACGAAAATCGCCAAGTTACCCACCGCGCTCGACTGTTCCCCCCACGAAATCCGAAAACTGAACGCTTCCTGCAGCGCATAAAAAAAGCCGGTTCACTGCGGGAAGTGAACCGGCTGAGGATCAGGAGACGGACGTTGTTGTAAACGGGGGCTCGATTCGTTGGACAGACGAAACGAGACGTTGGAGGTTGCACGATGACGTTCGGGGAACATTTCGTACGAGCTTGTCCTAGAGTAAAGCACGAGGTGTGCCAAACGTGCCGTGAAATATCTGGAGAGCAACCTAACCAACAACGTATGAAGCAGTTACGCCATTTCAGAAAAAAACGGAGCCCAATTTGCTAGCGTGCTGATTTGTAAGCTTTGCAAATAGTACAAAGCTGGTTTTGAAGTTCCTACCGAAACCGTCATACGATTTGCCCGATCGTTACAATTTGTTGCGTAAGGAAACCTCACCGCCGAAGCGAGTACCGATCGTGCGGTAAACGTTGAGGTCGACCGTTTCGGTTACCTTGCTAACGCTTCCATCAACGAACGCGACATTCACCACCCCTGGGTGGAAGCTGCGGGCCGTGACTGCACCCATGCATGGATTCTGATCGACATCGCCAGCCCCTTCCGAGTTGTTCACGAAGTCGGCAGGCTGCAATTGACCATCGATATTGAAGATGGTATTCGGCGTGAAGAAGGCCGTGTAACCGGTTTGATGGACGTTGCCGCTGACCCATTGCGAGTGGCCAGCCGGTGCCGTCCCTGCGGTGACGTTTGTGTTGATAATGTTCGCCACGTCGGAAAGGCTCGGCACACCGGACGAGTTGTCGTACTCCGAGCCGGAATAGAACCGCGTGTACGTATTCACCTCGGAAATGGCCATGGTGTTGCTTGTGCCGTCGGCGAATTCCGCGATGCGGGTATAGCGGTTCGCTCCGAAAGCGCCGTCGCCTGACTGCGAACCGTCGTAAACCATAAACGTGCCGTGCGAGAGGGCATAGTTCGACGGAAAGTGATCGGGGGTGCCGTCTCCGGTGACGTCGATCGCACGTAAGTTTATTTCCGATGGGCACTTAAACATATCGAGTTCCACGGCCGGAAGTGGTACGCCGACATTCAAAATGTTGGCCTGGGCTCCGTTGGATTGATAGGCAGTGTAGGAAGTTCCCCAGTCGATGGCTGCTTCCAGTGGCCCTTGTTCAAGAAACGGCAGCAGTCGAGCCAGGCCAGACCATTGCCCTCCGGCATCCCACGCGGCGGGAAACGCATCGTGGGTTTCGTGATAAACGTGCATTGCCACGGCCAACTGATGCAAATTGTTGGAGCACTGCATTCGCCGAGCGGACTCGCGAGCTTGCTGCACGGCCGGCATCAGTAGCCCGACCAAGACCCCAATGATGGCGATGACCACCAACAATTCAACGAGCGTGAAACCGTGACGGCGTTTCATTCGCGACAACCTCGGAGAAAGATAAGGCGGGATTCTGGGAAGCCTTTTAAAAAATCTCCCCATGTGTAGGTATAGGCAATTCTAAGCGAGCCCACCACGTTTATTAAGTAACTTATTGCCGGAAGCAGGCCAAAGGTTTCGTTTTCCTGGGCAAGGAAATCGTCAAAACCGGGCCTATTGGTCGGTATCCCCTTCGATCAGTTCCCATTCGCCTTCGTCGGTTTGCAGCACGATCGAGCGATATTTGAAGAAGAGTTCGAAGGTAATCAGCCTTCCGGAGCCTTTGGGCCCTTTCACGTCCAATACGTCGGTCCGCTTGCCCCCTTCGTTGAGACTCGCGAAAAAGTTGTGCGAGCACTGGTCGATTCCGCCCAACTGCTCGATGACGATCGGATGTTGGCGAACTAAATCGGCCGCTCGGTTGGCATCTTCTTGTGTTCCGTTGCGAATCACGATCACCGCGACCACCACAAACGCAATGACGCCCGCGATGATCAGTGGCATTTTCCACGGCGATCGTCGCGGTTGGTCTTCGTTGGTGATGTACGGGTTTTCTGCTTGAACAAGTTCCGAGTCGACAAGCTCTTCCACGACCACCCCTCACAGAAATTTCAATTTCGTACCGATTTAGGTTGCATGATAACCGCTTGGCTGCCAGAAACCGAGGATTTCGCGATCGATTTTCAGGTTAAAGGCGCCCTTGATCGGTCGAGCCAGAAAAAAACGCCACGTCAGAGCCTTCTCTGCGTGGCGTTCTTGATGTTTAGATTCAGAATCGATCTCAACGAGCTCGGTTTAGAGATCGCCTCGATTGATGACTTCGCCGCCGTTGCGAGTAGCGATCGCGCGGTAGGTGCCCAGATCGACCGTGTCGGTGACCCGAGATACCGATCCATCCATGAATGCCACGTTCACCACACCAGGGTGAAAGCTTCGAGCGGTTACCGCCGCGAGGGTTGGATTGGTGGACAACGTTGAAGCACCGACACTCTCTCGATTATTGGTGAAATCGATCGGAATGGCACGCGTTCCGCCGCTGGGAACAAAGTCGGTATTAGGCGTGAAAAAGGCAGTAAAACCAGTCTGATGCGTTTTGCCGTCGACCCATTCGGTATGGCCGGAAGTTCGCGCTCCTTCGACGACATTGCTTTGGATATAGCCAGCGACATCGGGGAAACTGTTGATTTCCGCGGTGCCATATTCGCTGCTCTCGCGATCGTAGTCGGTGTACGCTTTGGCTTCGCTGAACGCCATCACGTTCGTCGTCCCGTCGGTCATGTCGGCCATGCGAAGATACTTCGTCGGCACAAACGCACCGTTCCCGCCATTGCTGCCGTTGTAGACATACCACACGCCCATGTTGATCACGTAATTCAATGGGTAGTGATATGGGTTGCCACTGCTGAGTCGCAATTGATCCTTCACCTCGGAAGGGCAAAGCAACAGATCAACTCGAATCGCCGGAAGTGGCACTCCATTGATAAACCGGTTGGTATCGGAGTGGTAATTTGAGTAATCGACGGCGTAATCGATTTCCGATTCAAGCGCTTTTTGCTCGAGATACGGCAGCAAGCGTGCTTGGGCGGACCATTGATTGGAACCCCCTTGCCAACTTGTTGGGAATCTTGTGTAAGTGTCGTGATAGTTATGAGTTGCGAGAACCCATTGCTTCAGCTGATTGGTACACTGCATCCGGCGGGCTGCTTCGCGTGCCTGTTGAACGGCGGGCAAAAGCAGGGCGATTAAGACACCAATGATCGCGATTACGACCAGGAGTTCGACGAGGGTAAAGCCTCTTCTTTTCATCGGCGGGGGGCCTTCTCTATAAGGGATCAAGGGAGGTTGAGAACTTGATAGGCCAACAAAGCTGGTCATTATGATACCTAGTCTCAGTCCAAATGTCAGTCCGTCGAGGGGAATCCCCCCTAAACCCCTGAAAACTTTTTTTGGTCATCTGTCTGCATAGGCAATCGACCGCCCCTAATACGGTGGCTTGCCCCTATAAGCGGTAGAATGGGGACAATAACCAAGGAAGATCGTATGAAGTCGGGACCCTGTCACGGTTTGGTTCCTTGTCACTGGGCTGCGGTGGATTTATAGTCGAACTTTTCCCTTAGTCGTTCTCCACTCGGCAGAAGGAGTTAGAAAAGCAGTCTAAGCTAGCCGAACCAAGCTGGCTGAGCTGCGTAAACAGGGAATATCGGGCGAACCACCTATTCGGCAGCACGCCCTAAATCATTTCCTGCTCATCTATTTCTTCTTCCCATAAGCACCACCGTGGCTTGAAACAGGTTCCATGGCATCGGTAGAAACTCAACCGCAATCGTCTGCTTCCTCATCCGACAACGAAGTCATCATCGAAACGCGTAATCTGACCAAGATTTATCGCGACTTCTGGGGACGCCAAAAAGTTCGAGCCCTCAAAGCACTCGACTTGGAAGTGCGTCGTGGCGAGATCTTTGGCTTGCTCGGACCAAATGGTTCCGGCAAATCAACGACGATGAAGCTTTTGCTCGGCTTGCTCTTCCCCACTAGCGGTCAGGCTTTGGTTTTCGGCCAAGATCCGACCAGCATCGCGACGAAGGAACGCATCGGCTACTTGCCGGAAGAGTCGTACCTGTATCGCTTTCTGGATGCTCGGGAAACGCTGAACTTCTACGGCCAGTTGTTTAACATGCCTGCCGATGTTCGCCAGAAACGAGTGAACGAACTGATCGAGATGGTCGGTCTGAAGTGGGCCGAACGCCGTCAGTTGAAAGAATACTCGAAGGGTATGACCCGTCGAATCGGTCTCGCTCAGGCACTGATCAACGATCCAGAGCTGATCTTCCTCGACGAACCAACGACCGGTTTAGACCCCATCGGTATTCGCGAGATGAAGGACTTGATCCTGAAACTCAAGGAACAGGGCAAAACGGTCCTGGTCACCAGCCACCAGTTGGCCGACCTTCAGGACGTTGCCGATCGTATCGCCATTCTGCATCAGGGCGAACTGAAAGAACTGGGTCGCGTGGATGCGTTGCTGAAAGTCAGCGACGAAACCCAAATCCGTGCCAAAGGTGTCAGCGAAGAGGCGAAAGCCGAAATCCGAGCCATCTTGGAACGTGAACACGCCGAGAACATCTCGGTGGAAAACCCAACAACGACGCTGGAAGAACTCTTCCTCAATATCGTTCGCGAAAGCGAAGCCCGACCTGGCCGCCGTGCCGGATCGGACAAATCGTAGTTGCCTCGTTAGAACGCATTGGCCCATCCTTCCACGCGAATCATCGATAAGAAACAGTCACCATGGGGATTGAAGATACTATCCAGCCGCTTTCCGAGTGGCTACTTCCCATCCCGGGCGAGCAGCTTGGCGGCCTTCTCACGTTCCTGATTTCCCTGATCATCCTGATCGTCGTCGGTCTGGTGTTCGGGTTCATCATGTCGGTCTTCCGCAACGGCCCTTTCGAGGCCTTTTATGCGGTGTTCGGCACGGCCGTGAAATCGGTTCCAGAGCTCCTATCCATTTCGCCGCGTCGTGTTAGCGCGATGACCTGGCTCGCCTTCCAGGAAGCAATTCGCAAGAAAGCGCTTCTGGTTTTTGCGTTGTTCATGGTCGTGCTGCTGTTTGCCGGGTGGTATATCAACCCTAGCGCAGAACAGCCGGTGCGTCTTTACTTGACGTTCGTGCTGACGTTCCCGAAGTGGCTGGTGCTGCTGTTGGTAATCGCCCTGAGCGTATTCAGCCTGCCGGACGACATCAAACGCCGCACGATTTACACCATTTACACCAAGCCTGTTCTTCCGAGCGAATTGTTCCTCGGGCGTCTGTTTGGCTTTGTCGGCGTCGGTACGATCGTGCTTCTCGCCATGGCGGTGGTCTCTTACATCTTCCTGATGCAGGGCTTCAACCATACGCATTACATCGACGCTGAACAGCTTGTCCAAGGGGAAGACGGAACGCTGATCGGCGAAACGACCGAAGCGGCCGGACATAAGCACGCCGTCACGATCTATCCCGACGGTACCGGCGAAACCGATCGTACGCACGAGCATCGTCACGCGATCTCGCTGAACGAAGGGGCGACCGGCAACGAAAAGTACACCGTGCATGGCCCGACCGACATGTTCCAGGCCCGCGTTCGCCATATCGGGCATGTTCGCTTCCTGGATCGCTCCGGTAAAAACGCCGCACCGCGCGGGATTAACGTCGGTAAGGAATGGGAATACTTCAGCTACATCGAAGGGGGTACCTTTGGTGCCGCCATCTTTACGTTCGACAACGTCAACGCAGGGATGCTGACCGAAGTGACCGAGGGGGATGAGACGAAGGAAATGCTTCCTGTCGAGTTCAACTTGAGCGTGTTCCGAACCTACAAAGGGATCATCACGGAAGGTATCCGCGGAAACTACTACTTCAAGAATCCAGAAACCGGCGAACGTAGCATTGCGATTCCATTCACCGCCAAGGAAGAATCGGACTTGCACTACATTCCGCGAACGCTCTCCAACTTCAAAGCCGATGCGGAGAAGCCGGAACTCGACTTACTGGAAGACCTGACTTCGGAAGAAGGGGGCCGCTTGGAATTGTGGATCCAATGTGTCGAGCCAGGCCAGTACTTTGGTGTCGCTCAAAACACGGTCTACATCCTGGAAGCCAACCGCAGCTTCACGATGAACTACATCAAGTGCTACTTCGGCATCTGGCTGCAAGTGGTGCTGGTCATCACCTTTGGTTTGGTCTTCAGTACATTCCTGAATGGCCCAGTGGCTCTGCTCGCCTCGTTCCTGGCTTTGGGCTACGGAAGCATCGCTGGCGACGTGAAAGACCTGGCCCGTAGTGTCATCTATGGTGAAAAAACCGGATGGTACGGGGGTGGTCCCGCCGAGGCCATGGTGCGACTATTTACACAGAAGAACATCATGACCGAACTGGGCGACTACTTCTGGGTAGACGTCGTGAAAGGGATCGACATGGTGTTTGCCGCCCTGATTTATGCATTTGTAAACATGCTGCCTGATTACAGCATGTTCGACACGCAAGGTTTCGTCGTCGACGGGTATAACATTCCTATCGCCGTCGTCGCGGAACAATTTGTTACCGTGTTCGGCTTCTTGATCGCCCTCGTCGCGGTCGGCTACTTCTTTCTGAAATCGAAAGAAATCGCAGCATGAGCAAGAATAAATCTTTCATCCATAAAGTTATCTACGGCGTTTGCATGATCGTGATTTTGATCGCGGTCTCGCTCATCAGCCGTCCGGCAACCTCCGACCAGCCAGGCGGGATGCTCGCCCAAATGCGGCGCGAGTACAACATCTCTGACGCACAACTGGGGAAAGTCGACCCAGCCAGTGAAGCAATGCGGCTTTCGCTGTTGGGCTTGGACGGTGTCGCCATTACGTTCCTCTGGAGCAACTTGAACGAGTACCAGAAGACCGAGCAGTACACACTGATGGAGGCAACCGCCAAAACCATCTCGTACTTGAATCCACACTTATTGAAGGTGTGGGAATTCCAAGCTTGGAACTTGTCGTACAACGTGTCGCGTGAGTTCGACAACTACAAGCACCGTTATTTGTGGGTCAAGCGTGGTATCAACTATCACATGGATGGTACCGAGTACAACTACAACGAACCCCGCATGATGAACTCGATTGCCCACTTCTTCGGCAACAAGTTCGGCAACGCGGACGAAAAAGTTCAGTACCGCGAGATCTTCCCCGAAGACGATCTCTTCCACGACGAAATCCAGAAGCATCTGGAAGGAACGAACTATTCGGTTGTTGAAGATGCCGAAGGAGTCCAGGAAGGCAAGCCAGATCATTGGCTCGTCGCACGCTTGTGGGATCAATGGGCTACGGAAGTGGTCGACGCTGGGGCGGGAAGCATCGGGGCCATGTCGCCGACGATTTTCTATCAGTACCCAGCCAAACGCTTAATGAACTTCGGCGAAGCAATCGAGAAGGAAGGGCACATCTCCGAAAAAGCTCAGGCCGCTTGGGCCCAAGCTCATAAAGAGTGGAAAGAATTCGGCGACCACGAACTTCCATCGACCTACGGTATTCCCATCAAGCTGAACGACTCGGAACGTCTGGCCAAGGAAATTGCCCAGTCCGACGAAGAGTTCGAGAACGCTTACGGCAAGTTCCGCGATGAGGTTTACCAGGAAAAGTTCGCCAAGCTGCCCGAGGAAACCCAGGCCGCACTGAACACTCCCGAAGCAGATCGCACCGAAGAACAGATCAGCTTGGCCAAGGGAGCTCAGCCATCGCTTCGCGTGTCGCGATTTGAAATCGTCAAGCACATGCAAAAGGCCAACAGCGCCGACGCCATAGAGGCTTCCAAGCTGGCCAACAAGCTGGACGAAATGGAATTCCTCAAAGGCGTGATCGATCGTCAAAAAGACATCGTTGCGTTTAATTACTGGCGTACACGAGCCTTGTCGGAAAGCACCGATCGCACGATCGAAGCTCGCCGTCTGGTCTTTGAAGCTCACGAAGCCTACAAGGACGCGAACCTGGTGAAAGCTCGCGAACTGTACGAACAAGCCTGGGATAAGTGGATCGCCATCTACGACGAATACCCGGAACTGCGTGACGATGCTTCGGCCGACGTGCTCGCCGATTCGATCAAAGAGTACCGTTCGCTGTTGAACCAGTTCGACCAGGACATCTCGCCGAACTTCCCGCTGATCGATCTGCTGCGAGCCAACGACGACTTGTTCGTTGAACCAGCTTGGAGCCCCGATGAAGCTCCGGCCGACGACAAGAAGTCGGACGAAGAAAAGAGCGAAGAAAAATCGGACACCTCCGAAGAAAAGCCAATGACCGAGTCGGCAGAAACTCCGATGGAGGAAGAAGCGAAACCGGCCGAGCCAATGGAAGAAAAGCCAGCGGCTGAAATGGAAGAACCTGCCGAAGCATCCGCCGAGGAGAAACCGGCGGAAGAAGCTCCGGAAGCGGAAGCCTCGGAGGAGAAGCCAGCCGAAGAAGCGGCCGAGCCAACTGAGGAGTCTTCAGAAACCGAAGCTTCGACCGAAGACGACTCGTAAAGGTCAGCCATTTCGTGAACGAAACGTCACAACCGACCAGCGAGGCTCGATCTGCCACAGATCGAGCCTTTTCCATTTACCAGCGGCTGGTCGCCTTCTCGCTAATCCTTCTCACCGCCGCGACTTATCCGCTGTGGGTCAACATCAGCGACTTTCCGGCCGTGCCGTTCTTCGGGGCGTTGTACGACGTGCCAGGCGTCGTCGATATCGTTGGCTTCAGTGTGATGCTGCTCGCGGCAATTTCTCTGTTGGCCATCGGTCCGAAGTCGAGCTATGCGTCGATCCTCTGGCTGACGATCGCCACGGCACTGCTGCTTTGCTTTTTGCTCAACCAGCACCGCTTTCAGCCCTGGGCGTATCAGTTCGCGGTACTAAGCCTCTTCTTTGGCCTCGCTCCGGCGAAGCTCGCGCGAAAGCTGGCTATCGGCGTAACGCTTAGCATTTACTTCTACTCGGCCCTGTCAAAGCTGAATCCATCCTTTGTTTATGAACTCGGCAGCGACTTCCTGGTAACGCTCGCCTCCTTTGCCGGGCAATCGTTGACGCCCCAAGAACTGGGCCCCTGGAAATGGCTCGCCCTGGCGTTTCCTGCGTTTGAACTAGCCGCATTTGTACTGCTGCTGATGCCTCGCACGCGACGCTTGGGCATGGTAGCCGCTTGTTTAATGCATGTTGGCTTGCTGCTGGTGCTCGGTCCGCTGGGCTTGTCTCACAGTCTCGGTGTTCTGCTCTGGAACCTCTTTTTCATCGCCCAGGCCATCTTGCTGTTCGCCTTTGAACCCGCGGCCGATGCCGAAGAAAAACCGATTCCCTCCACCATCGGCACACGTCTCGCTCAATTGATTTGCTTGACGGTGATCCTGTTTCCTACGCTGGAACTCATCGGTCTTGGCGATCCGTGGCCAGCGTGGGGATTGTACGCTTCGCATGTGGGCCGCAGCCATCTGTTCCTTTCGCGGCAAGCGGTCGGCACGTTGCCGGAAAACTTGCAGCCGTACGTCGACGTCGAAGAAAGCGAAGACCTTTTCGTTCCAGTCCATCTCGAGCAGTGGTCTTTCGATCGCACCGGAGCACCGCTTTATCCTGGACAACGCTTCGCCGTGGCGACGGCTCGTGCGTTTGTCGCTAAAACGAACACAGCTGCGGCAGCACGAATTGTCCTGGAATCGCCAGCAGGTCGATTTCAAGACGAACGCGACGCGGAAGCGTTTGCTGCCGACAAAGTTCCCATGGAAAGCGATCGCCGTTTCTGGCTCAACACGCGTGCTCGCTCCGCGTTCTTCGATCAGCCGTGACGCTTCGTTCCACGAAAGAGAGCGACTGAACCGACCCGTTCGATGACCACCTCGTGCAGCGATTCCATCAACAAGTCGTTTAAGCCGACTTCGGTATCTTCCACGTTACCGAATATCTTCAGCCGATTGTAAGACGCCATCAGTTGCCGCGCGAGCCAGTTCGAGGGCTGCGGTTTGCCTAAGATGGTAGCGCCAAACAGCACGCCGCGTGGCTCAAGCAGCGAAAGCACATTCCGCAATACCTTTCGCCGAAACTCGCCATCGCCAGGCAGACAATGCAGCACATACATCATCGAGATCGACGCAAACGGCTGAATTCCCTCTGGGAGCGGTTCGGCCAGATTGGCTTGAATCACCTCCGGCTGAAGCCTGGCAATCCGCTTGGCGGTCTTCTTTAAGCAGCGCGAATTCGCATCGAGCAGTCCCACGCGACTCTTTTCGGAAAGCTGCGAACTGCGGGCGAGAAAGTAACCGGTCCCCACGCCAACGTCCAAGTGATTGTCGCTGACGTGATCCTCGAACCAGCATCGCAGAAGAGCGGTAGGACAGCTCCAAAAGAAACGATTCGAGATGCCATGAACGACCAAATCGTAGTAGCGAAGCCGCCGCGGCGTATAGAACCGGTAGCATCGCTTCGTGTCGATTTTGTCGGGACGTGTGGCCGTCATTGGTTGGGCAACCATTCTTTCGCTTCGATCGTTTCTGACTTCGGGGCAATCACCGCCGTCCGATTGTAACGATTCTGCCGCCGCCGTCCCTATCGTTTCGGAAAACCGGCCCTGCTTTCTCTCCTTGAAAAGCCATCTTCACCCCTGGTTTGCAACCTATGGTTGACCAATGGGTCTGTCCATTTCGAAGCAATCAGGCGTGCCTCATCGTGCAAGATTCGTTATCGCAACCAGAAAACAACACCTCGCGTCCGTGGGCGGCTTGGGCGATCGTCGCAGGCACACTCCTCGCGGCAGCCATTGCCGTTAGTCCCAACGGTGCCGATCCCGACTTATGGGGTCACGTCCAATATGGCCGCGATGCCCTCCGCGATGGCCTCGCCCGCACGACCACCTACAGCTACACCGCCAACGGTTACCGCTGGATCAATCACGAGAACCTCAGCGAGTTGGCCCTCGCGATTGGGGTCGACACGATTGGCCCAGCCGGTTTGCTTCTGCTCAAAACATTGCTCGGTTTAGCCATCTGCTTTGTCCCTTTTTGGAAGACGAAAGCGTTTGCCAAAAACCCGCTGCCGGTCGTCGTCGTTTCGCTACTGATCGCCGTGAATCTGACGAATCATTGGAACGTTCGCCCGCAGTTGTTCAGCTTTGGATTCTTTGCTCTCTTGCTGGTTCTGCTTGAATTCGCATTCACCGGCTGGCAGGGACATTGGAATTTGCCGTGGCTGAGTCAGCTTCGTCGCGGCGAACCGGCCGATGCTTTCAGCTGGAATCATCGCTGGGTGAAACTGATGTGGCTGGCTGTCCCGCTCTGCTTCCTCTGGACCAATACGCACGGCGGCTTCATGGCTGGCGTTGGCGTCCTGTGCGTTTACCTGGCTTGCCGCATGATCGAAGCGGCCACGTCGTATGGCTGGAAAGCTTCCGGCATGCTGCGACGCTTGGCGTTGATGATTGTCGTTGTATTGCTGGCGACGTTAATTAATCCGTACAGCTTTGGACTACATCAATGGATGCTGGAAGCCTTAAGAGAACCACGTCCTGAAATCACCGAATGGCATCCGCTTTATTCGCTGGACATGTTCAGCATTGCGTTTGTTGCCATGGCCGCGGTGATTGTCTTTTCGCTGGCATTTTCCAAGAAACCAGTCGACTTCACGCAGCTAGTCGTCTTAATGCTGGTCGCCGCTCAGGCTGTCATGCACCAACGCCATGCTCCCTTCCTGGCTATGCTGTGCGGCTTCTGGGTGACGCCGCATGTTGCTAGTGCCTGGGAGCGTGTGACGCAGAGATCCGACGGCACCGAACGTGCCCCGCATCCGGCGTTTGCCTGGGGTGCGGTTGTGCTGGGTGGCTTGCTGTTCGCCGTTCCGCTATGGCATCGCTTGAGCGTGATGCCTGTTTACCGTGATACCTACCCAGTCTCGGCGATCGAGTTCCTGGACGAACATCACCTGCATGGCAAGACGATCGTTTCCTACAACTGGGCTCAATACTTCATCGCGGCTCGCTGTGGCGAAGGCGATTCAACGGTTCAGTTCGATGGCCGTTTCCGCACTTGCTATCCGCAAGCGGTCGTCGACCGTCACTTCGATTTCATCCTGGGGGATGCCCCTGGCATGCGACATCGCAAACTCGCAGGCCCCGTCGATCCTACGGCCGCACTTCAGCAAGGCGATCCGAAACTTGTCCTGCTCGATCGGGGACAGCCTCATTCGGAACAAGTCATGGAAGAAATGGCGACCGGATGGACGCTGCTGTATCAAGATTCTCTTGCCCAACTTTGGGGACGCAGCGACTTGTTCAACGATCCCCAATCCCCGGAATATCTCGCCCCACAACAGCGTTCGATATCGGACGCTGAACAATCTGGATACGTTGCCTGGCCTGCGATTCCTTCGCACAACGGCAGCGATCACCCATCATCGCAACTGGCGCGTGCCCCACACGCGGCAACCACAAGAGGGCAACCATGACGACCAGCTTACCGACACCCGCGAGCGGAGCATCCACCTGGGAACCGATCGACGATCATCCTTTGGATCTCGCACCGTATGAATTTCGCCTCGCCGAAGCGGTGCAGATTTCAGACGAACTATTCACCGAGAACGACTCGCAGAATGTCGAAGTCGACTTTCCCGTGCCACACGATTTCCGCTTGTCGGTCATCGTTCCGGTCTTTAACGAAGAGACCACCATCGCGACGGTGATTCAACGATTGATGCAGTTGCCGTTTCGCAGCGAGATTGTCATCGTCGACGACGGAAGCACCGACGGCACGCGTGACGTGCTGACGCGTCTGGCACACTTCTGCGATCTGAAGATTGTTTATCACACCGAGAACCACGGCAAAGGGGCCGCCATTCGTTCGGCGTTGCCGCAAGTGACCGGCGATGTGGTGGTGATCCAAGATGCCGACTTGGAGTACGACCCGCAAGATCTCGTGCATGTGATTCGGCCGATCGTCACCGGCGAAGCGGACGTCTCGTATGGGTCTCGCTTTCTAAAGCCCGATAATGCCACCAAACAGGTTTCTTGGGTTCGTCAGTTAGGCAACCAAACACTGACGTGCGTTTCAAACTGCCTGACGGGGCTGCACCTGACCGATATGGAAACCGCTTTCAAAGCGTTTCCTCGCAACGTGATCCAGCAGATCGAGATTGAAGAAAATCGCTTCGGTGTCGAGCCTGAAATTACCGCCAAGCTGGCCAAGCGAAACTACCGTTTCGTGGAATGCCCAGTGCAGTACCACGCCCACGATTGGTCGTCCAGCAACAAGATTGGCTGGAAGGATGGCATTGAAGCTTTGTGGTGCATTCTGCGTTACCGGCTGGCCGATTAACTTCCGATTTTGGATGCCATGCCCACGTTCGCGTGGGCATGCAAGCAATCGGCCAGATCATCATGCCTACGCAAACGTGGACGAACAACCATCGCTAATTTCTTACCTATCCGTGAAAATCGGCGCAATCTGCGGTTAATAGTCTAGCTGACGCCCTCAAATTCACCCCAATTTGGTGGGTTTCCGCAACCGAAAAACGCTTGATTCGGTTGAACCCTAGGCCGCGACTGCCTATCCTTATAGTTTGGACCAATGTCCCTTGTCCGCCCCTATGGCAATAGGGCCTTTTTAAAGGGCGGCAAGCAATCCTCAGCGTGCATCGGTTTGCACCTGGATTGGGTTCAAAGGAATCTGTTTCATTCACCGGAGAGAATCTGTGAGTACTTCGACTGAAAAATCTACGAGCAACCAAGTCATGCTAGGCGCCGACATTATGATCGAATCGCTGGTACGACATGGCGTAGAAGTACTCTTCGCTTATCCCGGCGGTTGCAGCATGCCTTTGCACCAGGCGTTGACGCGTTACAAGGACAAGATCCGCACGATCCTGCCTCGTCACGAACAGGGTGGCTGCTTCGCCGCCCAAGGCGTCGCTCGCTCGACTGGCAAAGTGGGGGCCGCTATGGCTACCAGCGGTCCCGGGGCAACGAACCTTGTGACTGCGATTGCCGATGCCAAGCTCGACAGCATTCCGCTGATCGCCATCAGCGCCCAGGTGCCGCGTGCAGTGATCGGATCGGACGCGTTCCAGGAAACGCCGATCGTGGAAGTTTGCCGTGGTATCACCAAGCACCATTATCTCGTGACCGACATCAAAGACTTGTGTCGGATCATGAAGGAAGCTTTCCATATCGCCACGACCGGTCGCCCTGGTCCTGTGCTGATCGATATCCCGAAAGACGTTCAGCTCGAACAAACGGTTCCAGATTGGGACTGCGAAATGAACCTGCCTGGCTACAACATCCAGTCGCGTCTGGCCAAGCCGGAACAGATCCGTCAGGTCGCCGCCGCCATCAAGCGTGCCAAGCGTCCGATCATCTACGCCGGTGGCGGGATCATCACCTCGGAGGCGTCGGAAGAACTTCGTGAGTTGGTCAAAAAGACCGGCATCCCTACCACGATGACGGTGATGGGTCTCGGTACACTTCCTAACTCCGATCCGCTTTCGCTCGACATGCTCGGCATGCATGGGACCGTTTACGCTAACTTGGCGGTGAGCGAGTGCGACTTGCTGATCGGCTTGGGCGTTCGCTTCGACGACCGCGTGACTGGCAAGCTGGCCGAGTTTGCTAAAGACGCCAAGATCGTCCACATCGACATCGACCCAGGCGAACTGAACAAGAACAAGATCGCCCACATTCCGATCGTCAGCGACTTGAAGCCTGCCCTCAAGATGCTGAACGAAGTGGTCGAAGCCCCTGACGACATCTCCGATTGGGTTGCCCACTGCCAGGACATGAAGAAGAAGGACCCGTTGACTTACAACAAGGACTTCGAAGGCATCCTGCAGCAGCACGCCATCGCCGAGCTTTCGCGAATGACCCAAGATCGCGAAACGATCATTTCGGTTGGCGTCGGCCAGCACCAGATGTGGGCGGCTCAGTTCTATCAGTTCAAGAAGCCTCGTACGTGGTTGTCCAGCAGCGGTCTCGGCACGATGGGCTTCGGCCTGCCTGCGGCGATGGGGGCTCAAGCAGCCAACCCTGATGCACTTTGTATCGACATCGAGGGGGACGGCAGCTTCCAGATGAACATCCAGGAACTTGCCACTTGTTATTGCGAAAACCTGCCGGTGAAAGTGCTGCTGCTCAACAATCAGCACCTCGGCATGGTGGTGCAGTGGGAAGACCGCTTCATGGCCGGTAACCGAGCTCATACCTACCTCGGCCCGATTCACCACGAAGAATGGTACGGCAAGGGTGAAGACATTTACCCGAAAGAGACCTACCCGAACTTCGTCCAGATCGCCAAAGGCTACGGCTGCGGTGGCGCAACCATCCGGGCCAAGGCCGACCTCGTTCCAGCCCTGGAAGAGATGATCAACTACGACGGCCCTTATGTCCTGGACGTTCAAGTTCCTTACCAGGAACACGTGCTGCCGATGATCCCTAGCGGCATGACCGTCAAGGAAATGATCAAGTCGTAAGGCTTGATCGCAGCCATTTGAAATCAACGAAGCGGGGAATGTGCCAACGTTCTCCGCTTTTTTATGCGCTCCCCAGAAGCGTTATCCAAAACGCTGACACCTAAAGGCCACCTCAGTGGTAGTAGTCTTCTTTTTAAACGAAATTGCGCAAATCAAAGCATCAATCCCTTTATTTCTCTAGCAACATGGTGTCTGAATCGCTACGCTAAGAAGTGTGATATCCCCCAATATCACCCTCTTCGTCATGCACAAGTCGTTATCCCCCAGTTGATCTATTTCTTTACTTGGGAACTCACAAATGACTGCGTGCAAAGTACATCGGTCCGCCAAAGCATTCACGCTCGTGGAACTGTTGGTGGTGATCGCCATTATTGGAATCCTGATTGCGCTGCTGCTTCCTGCGGTGCAACAAGCTCGCGAGGCCGCTCGTCGTTCGCAGTGTGCGAATAACTTAAAGCAGATGGGCCTGGCACTTCACAATTTCCACGACACGTACGATCGATTTCCGCCAGGCAACGCGAACAATAGTCCACCCTTTGGAACCGGCACCGTATCGGTCGGCGGGGCATCGTGGATGGCCTACATCATGCCGTTCCTGGAACTGAACAACGCCTACGAACAAGCCGACTTCCTGAGCCAGAACTTCAATGCCACGTCGATTACCAATGCGCTGAGCAACAAAGAATTCGCCGTCTACCGCTGCCCTAGCAATCCGATTCAAAAGCAGTTTGCCGACTACACACCTAACGCGATGATCCCAGACTACGTCGGCATCGGCGGGCATGTCGCTGGTTACGGAGGCATCGGTGCATCTGACTATTCCGCCGACACCAACAAAGGGATGTGGGCCACCAACGGGTCGCTCATCAAAATTGGCAAGCTGGGCTTTAAAGACATTACCGATGGCAGCAGCAACACCATGTTTGTCGGGGAAGTGGGCGACTGGGTTTACGACTCCAGCGGAGCGAAGCAAGACTATCGGCCAGGGTTTTATCATGGTTTCGCGGCCGGGTGGCAAACGAACACCAACCCACACCGAGCCCACAATATCACCATCGTTCGCTACCTCGTGAACCCAGGCGAAAAGCAAACCTTCACGACCTCCGCGACCGACGGCGTCTACTACGACGGCTACAACAGCCCGCTCCGTTCGGCCCATCCCGGCGGAGTGCAGATTCTAATGGGAGATGGATCGACGACCTATCTCGCGGAAACGGCCGATATCGCTTACGTCGCCAAGCTGGCCAATCGAGCCGATGGCGAAGTCCTGGGCGGATCGTAAGCTGCTAAGTCGTTTCCAGCATCCATTTTTATAGATAGGCCAAACAAGCATGCAAACTTCAGCTCTGCGCCGCAAGACGTTCCTGCTCGGCTTGGCGTTGCTGTTCGGTTGTAACTCGCAACAGCTACCCACCCGCCAGACGATTGTAGGAACGATAACCATGGATGGCGAGCCGATTTCCAAGGGAAGCGTTCACTTCTCTTCTGCTCAAGATGTTGCCGAAGGAACCGAAACGTTTGTCGATATCATCGACGGCGAATACAGGGCCAAAGTGACGCTCGGCAAAAAACGTGTCAGTATCCGGGGCCTCAAAGAAACTCGCCCCGGCGGACCAGACATGCCGCCAGACTACATCGACGTTGTCCCCGGAAAGTTCAACGTCAAGTCGCAGCTTGAAGCAAACGTAACCGAAGACGCCGAGCGATTCGACTTTGAGCTGAAAAGCTGAATACGATTCTCAGTCCAACCGAGTAAGCGAGGAACGTGGTTTCGTTCCTCGCTTTTTTCATGCCATTACGGCTTATCAGGTACCTTTTCAATCCACAGCCGAAACAGATCTTGCGGCAATCCATCGTCGAGTTCCGCAGGCGGCCAATGAGTGCTGTCGTATGCTTCATGGCGAATTAGAACGATCTCGTCGTCTAAATCGAAACTTTGCGAGATCCCTTGCGGCATGGCTTCAGTTTTAATGCCAATGACTCGATCTTGACCGTCATCGTTTGATTTGAGAACACGGTACTTCCGATCAGCGAAGCTACTAAGCCACCTCGAGCATTTCCAAGGTAGCGGACGTTGAAATGCTGTGATTGGAAAACGATGAATACCATGCTTAATCTGCTTGTCTTGATTGATTTGAAACAGTACAGCGTCACTCCCCTGCAGTACGGTACGCCCGGAAGGCAGCTTCTGAGAATGGGGTTCACGGAAATCGAACGTCTGTGAGATTGTGTAGAAATTACCCCCTGTCAAAGTCGTGCATTCGGAAATCGTTTTGGAAGATGAAGGCTGAAATAATTCACGAACCTCATATCGCACAAAACATGCGCTCCCTTCTGGAATGTAAACCCGCCACTGGCACACTTGCCCCAAGGGAATATCCATCGGCAAGACGTAAACCTTGTTCGGATCGCGAACTTCGATAATTTGATTCGCCTTGCGAATATTGGAAAGCTCCGCTTCTAACCGAACGCGATCACGTGTCATGGCAATTTGAGATGTGATCAGGCCGATGATGGTGGTTAGCAGAATGATGGTTAGTATCGAAAAGCGAAACCACCGCTTCCGCGTAGCTGGCTTGGCATCGGTTGATGTCTTGGTCGTTTGGTCCATACCAATGAGCTTACCGCCAAGTGAATCAAAGATCTATGGAATCGACTGATCAGGTTCTTTTTCAATCCACAGCCGAAACACTTCCTGAGGCAGCAGGTCGCTTGAGGCTTCGTGCTTGGGGGGAGCGGCGTGTGCTTCGTATTTGAAGAGCACCACTTCCTCGTTGGCGTCGAATTCGGATTGCGGAGTATTCAACATCGCACCTGTCGCACGAAAAGAAATCGTTGGCGACGGCCGGTCGTCGGAAAGAGGGGGCAATTGGAACTGATCTTTCGAGACTTCGTTCGCGACGAGCCAGCTCGGGGCATCCACGGGCAAACCATGACGCACTCTGCCACCGAAACCGGGACCGCTTACCGTAATATTGACATGCCACTCACTGTTTTTCGTAGCTGGCGTGAACTGAAACGTTTGGGCAATGGTGTAAGTGCCCGTCGGGATCTTCATGCCTGAGTATGGCCGGTAAACGTGGTGCGGATCTCTGTCGGGCGGAAGATCTTTCCAGTCGTACTTCAACCGATAATCGCTTCCCTTAGGCAGATGAACTCGCCATTGCCCCATCCTTGGGAAGGGACTTGCCATCGCACGAACGTAAATCTTCTTTGGATCGACGACATCCAGAAGTTCGTTCGCCTCGCGAAGCTGACGCACTTCTTCGCGTAGTGTCAGCGTCTGCTCTTTCCACTTCGCACGTTCGCCGATCATCGCAAACAAGGCGACCACTAACGCGAACAGGGCCGTCATCCCAAGCAGCGATAAGATCGAGAAACGAAGCAGTCCCTGCGAATTGGCTGGTCGCTGCGCCGGAGCGGTTTCGGTGGTTTCTTCCATGCCGAAAAGTGTACCGCTGCGTTAGTCGACATTCCACTACAGCTTCGGAATGGGCACCTTCTGATCGCTCTTCTTACGCCGCAAATCGAAATAGTGCGGCACGAGCGTCGAGCCATAGCCACGCTTCACTTCCCACGCCGCTCGTGTTGCCCAAGGCGTGCCTGCGTATTCTTTGGTGACGAACTTTAACAGTTCGTCCGCGCGATCGGCGTCGGCTTGCGTCTTGTCGGCGGCGACGAGCTCTTTCCGCGTACGAAGCTCCCAACCGCGGAACTCCATGTACTCCGGTCGTTCCGGGTTCGGAGGGGTTGGGTTTTGCAGGAACAATTCACTGCTCACGCCATACTCGTAGGCGCGGCAACGATACGCATACAACTGCCCAAGGATTAAATCGAAATTGGCCTGCCAGCGAAACGACGTCGAGTTGTCGCGCAGCTTGATGTTCTTCTCCATCACTTCGATTGCTTCGTCCAAGTAGCGGCCATAGGGAATAACTTCCGATTGTTCTTTGCGGACCTGGCTGGCCATCTCTTGTGGGTTGCGGCTGTACCAATGTCGAATGGTCAGCACGTCGGCACGGTCTTTCTCGAACGGATTCAAATCGTACACCACTTTGGTGATCAAGCTTTTCAGCGGGTCACCTTTGATCTCGGCCACTTGTTCCGCACGGGGCCGCAAGTCTGGTCGATAGTGGTCCATCGTTTCGGGATTGAACTTGCGATCGGTCACCCGATGAATCTTGTCTTCCTGGCCAGGCAACATGAAGAATCGGCCACCCGTTTCTTTCGCCATTCGTACTTGCTCGTAAGGCCCGAAGCCCGCCGTCATGGCATCCCAACGTTTGCCGTAACCGTCGGTTTGAAGCTGTTCGACGAAGGCTGTCTCTGGCCCGCGATCGATCCTCAGCAAATGCATCTCACCATCAAACGGATGCCGCCATTCATAGTGAGCGTACGGATAGCCAAACATCGCCTCACGGCCGAGCACGAACAACCGGCAATCCATCTGCTGGGCCGCTTTGATCGCGTTTTCCAGCTGAGAAGCGTTGTCAGCCGTGTTGCCGCTTTCGTCGGTCACCAGAATGAGTGCGATCTTTCGCTCGGCGATATTGGCATATTTCTTATGCCGTGCCAGCGCTTCCATAATCGCCGAACAACTCATCTCTTCGCCCGATGCATCGACTTGAATCTGATCGATCGCGTCTTGAATTTCGGTGAGCACTGCCGTCGGGGCCGGGGTCAACTGCTGGAAGCCTTGCCCGTAACTGGTGATCGCCGTGGTGAGCATGTCCCCCTGCCCTTCCTCGGTCAGGCCAATCTCTTGGTACACGCGTGCGATCCGTTCCCGGATCTTCTGCTGATCATCCTTCATACTTTCCGATTGATCGAACACCCAGATCACAAGCACTTTGTTCTTCGACATCATCCAGATCAGCTCCTGGGCAATCTGATCCATCGCTTCCTGGTAGTTGGAAACGACTTCCTGAGCCGAACCGATTGTCCCGGATGGAATCTCTTGAATCAGCGAGTCGGTAACTTTCGAGATCATCGCGATGTCGGTCAGCTGAACGTCGACCGTTTCTTTCGGGTCGACCACCGGCTGATCAAGCACTGGAGCCGACATCGATGCCACTGCCAAGCCGCTCATTCCCATCTCCGAAACCGGCATGCTGGCCTCAGCCATTTCGGTCGAAATCTCTTCCATGTCGGTTAGTTCAATCTCGAACATCTCCAGCTCTTCGGTCGTGTCTGGTTCGATCACCGTCAGCAATTGCCGCCGCACGTTGGGATCGGTGAACGTGAACATCGCCAGCAGCACGACCAAGGCGAAGTGAAAGACAAACGAAGTCAGAAACGCCGTCGAATGGTATGCCGCATGGGCAGCCGAACGGAGCATGCCGCGCGGGGCTTCTTCGTAAGTTTCAATCAGCGGCGGCGAACCGGTACCGGGCGACGAAGTGGAGGGCGATTCAGGCATGATACGTTCCGCGGATAGACAGGATGGACGATACGTATAGAATCCAACCTATCAAGCAAAACTCATACCTTCCAATATTTTGCGGTTTTGATTTGACCAGCCTGCATCAATGCATCGAAAGGACATGCCCTCATGTCGCATGAATCGACTTGCATGCCGTTTCATGTGACATCGGCGCAAGCATCAGTACCCCAGCAGCCGCAGGGCCGTGTCGACCTGATCTTCCATCTGTTGCCGCGTAGGCTTGGGGCTGCGACCGAAGAGAGCCCCGAGATGATTGCGTGCCAGCGCCGCTCCGAGTAGCGTCGATGTCATTTGATCGACGTCTTCAACCTTCGGTCCGACTCCTTCATCCGATGCACGCTCGACCGCCTCGGCCAGATAGCGACGAGCCTTAGAAATGACGCGGTCATGAAAGTCACGAGCCAGCTTGGGCGTTCGCTCTGCCTCGGAAATTAGCAGACGCGTCAGACGCACTTGTCGCGGACTCATGATGTAACGCACCATCGCTTGAAGCCGACAACGAAGCTCGGTCCGTGCGTCTTGCCGGTGACTGCTGTCGTCGTTCTCCCAGGGCGAATCGCCCAACCCCCCAACCATCGCCGCGAATAGGTGCTCTTTGTCAGGGAACTTCGCGTAGAGTGTCTTCTTGGACATTCCTGCCGCTTTGGCAATTTCTTCCATCGTTGCCGCACCGAAGCCTGAAGTGGTGAACACCCCTTCGGCCGCCTTTAACAGCAACTGACAGCGCTCTTTCTCGGTATAAACCGGGGGTCGGCCTGGTTTGGACTTCGCTTTATCCGAGGGTACGGGTTTCGTCATCGCCGTTGACTTGCCAATGGAAGAAGAATATCGTTCGGTTTAAGAAACGATATCGTTTCCATTCTTCACATTCAAGTGAAAAAACCTGAGTATCTTTGAATCCTCGCAGGACGCACTATGACTTCGCGGCAAATTCATCCTTGGCTGATCGCTCCCTTGCTGGGAATTTTGGGCGCTATCGGTCCCCTGGCGATCGATCTTTACTTGCCAGGCATGCCGCAAATCACCTCCGAGCTGAACATCAGCGAAGGCATCGGCCAGCTGACATTGATGACATTTCTGTCAGGACTGATGGTGGGCCAATTGTTTTATGGCCCCCTGTCCGATCGAATTGGTCGTAAACCGATGATCGTGGCTGGCTTGGTCCTGTTTATCATTGCGTCGATTGGATGTGCGTTCGTGCAAACGGGCGAACAGTTTCTCGCCCTTCGTTTCATCCAAGGGCTCGGCGGGGCGATTGGTCGTGTCGCTGGCATGGCGGTCGTCCGCGATCTTTACACCGGTAAGACCGCCGCGAAACTCGTCGGCATGATGATGCTCGTGCTGGGGCTCGCGCCGATTCTTGGCCCGCTGTTAGGATCCGGCATCTTGATGATTGCTTCGTGGCGTTGGATTTTCATTTTCCTTGCGGCGTTCGGAGCCGGATGCATCATGCTAGTGACACTTCTGTTGCCGGAGACTCGGCTGCCGGAACAACGAACCTCTAGCCATCCAATGGCGGCTCTTCGCAACTACGCCACGCTGATGGTCAGTCGCCAATACATGCCGTATGTTGCCGCGATGGCTTTTGCCCAGGCCGGAATCTACGCTTACCTGACGGGATCGTCGTTCGCGTTCATCAACATCCATGGTGTTTCGCCGACGATGTACAGTGTGATTTTCGCCACGAATGCGATCGGCTTGATGATCGGTGCCCAAACAGGTCCGCGTCTGATGGGTCGCTACAGTGCCGAAACAATCATCCGCGCCGCTCTGGGTTTAAACTTTCTCGCAGCGGCGACACTGCTGGGCTTAGAGATGGCAGGCGAGATGAATGTGATCGCGCTGTCGGTGCTCCTCTTTCTGATCATCATGTCGATTGGTTTTGTTTTGCCGCTGTGTGGCGTGATGGCGTTGGAAGCGCACGGCAAAATCTCTGGCACCGCCTCGGCATTGATGGGAGCGTTTCCTTACGGCTTCGGTGCGTTGACCGCATTGATCGTCGGTATGACCGCCAATGGAACCGCCATGCCGATGGCAATCACCATTGTGCTGACCAGCTTAGCCGCTGGCATTACGGCTCATTTAACGTTCCCCAAACCGGAGCCACATGGCGAGAACGTCCAGCTTGGCAAAGAAGCCGTCTAACGATTGAATCGAAAATAACGATTCTGTCGCCTATTAAGTAGAACGCAGTGCGACGTGTGCGAGGCAAAACTCGTACACGTGTCACAGCCGGAACAGGGACACAATTTCGGTCGGTATTCGCGTGACATTCTCCCTAGGTTTTGATTGCGGCGACCCGCGATCCGATTAACCTAGCTTTTTTGGACAGCGAATTTTCCGGCAACGGGAATTCGCTTTCTTCCCACTTATAGGGAGATGTGCGAACTTGGGGGCAGACCGGGTTCAGAAGGTACTTATTGTTGATGACCATCCCATTTTTCGAGACGGACTGAAACTTCATCTGAAACGACACTCCGGCTTTTCCGTCTGCGGCGAAGCGAGTGGCGTGCAAGATGCCGTCGCGTTGACTCGCGAGCTCAGGCCGGATCTAGCACTTGTCGACTTGCGCCTGCCGGACGGGCACGGACTCGACTTGATCCGAAAAGCCAAAGCCATTCATCGTGGCATCACGTTTCTTGTCATCTCCGTCTACGACGAATCAATTTACGGAGAACGATCGCTCCGAGCAGGCGCGGCCGGATATATCTGTAAGACCGAAGTCGGGGACACGCTTCTCTCCGCGCTCGAACTTGTCGCCGCAGGCAAGATCTATGCGAGTGCCGACGTCACGCAACGTTTGCTGGTGCCCAACGGAAACCGCAACGACCGTGCTTCACCGATCGATCCACTGACCGATCGCGAACTGCAAATCTTTGAACTCCTCGGCAAAGGTTTGACGACACGCGACATTGCCGAGCGTCTGCACTTAAGCGCCAGTACGATCGATACTCATCGCGAACGCATCAAACGCAAACTTGGTTTGCATTCGGGCAACGAACTGATTCGCTTCGCCGCCCAGTGGGCAATGCAAGATGGCGAAGTCGGTTTGACCTGAAAAGACAATCGACTTTTACCACCGAAGCTACGGTTTGTGCCCCGCCTTACGGAATGGGTCGCGGAAATCCACAGCGCCACTTGTCTGAAATTGGCGTGCGACTTGTAGTGCCCTCTGCGGTTGTAGGGCAATTCACGACATTGAACTCCACTTCGCGTCGATCGTTCTACCGCGTTTATTACTCGGTAAATCGCGATGCGGTAGCGATTTCTTTCTGCGCGTCCGCCGCATCACAACGCATTTGGTCTCGCCTCTAACACGACAACGGCGTAGCACTTCTTGCTACGCGAAGGTAGCCGCAAAAACCAAAGCAGTTTAAAGATCGGTACGATCCAATCCCCATTTTGCGGGAATTACAATTCGTCTTGAAGTGGCCACTTCATCACTGGAACGACGCAGTTCGTTTTCCAGGATCTCGACTGATTTTCAACTTGCTTATTTTGTGACTCGGAGAACTTTTCAATGGTACGCACTAGTTTCCTGATGATTGTCGCGGTTGCTGTTTGCTTCATTTCCAGCACCGCCAATGCCGCCGAACCAAACGGCAACGTCGATCAATCTGCTTTGGCCGCCATGGGCCTGGCCGACTTGGAAGTCATGACCGACACCGAAGGTGAAGAAGTTCGCGGTTCGTTCGCTTCCGCTTGGGGTGGCAGCGGTTTGCTCGGTCGCGTTCTCGGTGGTAGCGGTTACTCGGCTCACGGTCCTAACGGTGCCGGTGGTTCGGCGACCACGCAGCGTGGCATCGGCGTGAACCTGCTCGGTCTCCCAATCTCGGTGACCACCTACAGTTCGCACAGCTCGGCAGCTTATGCCTATTAAGGCTTAGCCGAACGACTACATCTCGGAAAACTCCCGGGGTGTGGAGACGGAAAATGACCGTGCAGGGCAGTGTGCGGTCATTTTCTTTTTTACCCAACGAGATCAATGCGGACTCGTGAAAACCTTCTCGGGAAACGTCCGAATGACTTGATCGTTCAGCCACCCTCGCGTTAGCTCTTCAAAGCCAATCGCCAGTTCCGAATTCTTCGCTCCCGTTTGCCCCTTCTTGGCGACCACCAGCACGGCGTTCTTAATCCACTGCTGCTGGAACTTTCGCTCGGTGATACGAATGTTCCCCCGACCAGGATCGGCCAGGTAAACCCAACCGTCGGAAAACCCTCGCACGACTACGAAGTGATCGAACTCTTCCAGCCGCAATGCGACGATCAGCGGAACTTTCACCTCGCGGATCTTATCGAGCTCTAACTTACCAATCGTCGAAACGTAACCCATCTTCACGGCGACCAAACGTAAGTCCGAGATCGCCAGGCCATTCTTTACGCGGTCGGCGAGAAGCTCCTCGGTGAGGTACTCTTCCAAAACGTCCAGCACGTCATTCTCGGTGACGTCGTCGCCCCAGTAATAGTGAGCAATCGTTGCCAGCGCCGCTGCTCCACACGAGTAGTCGCGTTTCTGCTTGATGACATGATCGTCGCGAAAGTCAGTCCAAGTTTTCACCCGCGTTTGCATCACTCGCTGCGAATCGCGAACGGGCGCCTGATCGGGTCCCCATGCCAAGCCGGACCGCACGAACGAAAGCATTACTAAGGTGACCAACGCGAACTGAGTCAACGTTTTCATGTTTCAATCTTTCCGTTATTCGGTTTGCGTTAGCGTGTCCAGACGATACCCACCACACTGTCGGCGGCCGCGTTGGTCATGCCAATTTCCAGGAACGGTTCGATGATTCGTTTACAGCGCGAAGCGGTCACCGCAAAGCGAGCACGCATCGGTTCGCGAATTGTGCCTGGCACTCCTTGTCCGTTGACTTCCGTTTCCGTCACCGCCAGGCCTAAAAACGAGGTGCTCAGCGTGACGGTATCGTTCACCGCGAAACCAACGCCAAAGTTGTACGAGAACTGTTGGCCATATTGCACGTCGACGCCTGAGAACTCCCGCTCGAATTGGTACTGATAACCGACGCCGTAAAACAGGACGATCGGGTCGTATCGCTGCACACACAGCACTTGAATAGAAGGGGCCCAAACGGCATTGGCCAGCGTGGCCTGATTCACTCCGGTTGTCGCAAAGACACCATCGCCAGTGGGTACCGACAGCCCAAAATTGAGAATCACGTCAGGGCTATGCTCGCCGCAGCTTTTCAGCCAGTGATAATTCACGCCGAGCTGCAAGTCGCCGATACCGCCGTTGTTGTTGTATTCGTCGAAGATACCTGGCGAAGAAAACTCGATCTGCGACCAACCGACCGGCAGCGAAGCAGACAGCTGCACATCTTTGTTCCAGCCATATCGCACTGCAAAAGGAACTTGCAGCAACCGCCGCTTGGTTTCGGCCGGAGCAACGCCTGATGGAAACAGGCTGATCGGCAGTTCGAAGTTATCTTTGACGTAGACCAGGCCATAGTCGAACTGCCACTGCCCAGGCTTCAGCAGAACGCTGGCCGTTCGCAGGAACTGAACGCTTTGGTCCTCTTCCTGCTCGCCGTAGCTTTGATCTTCCTTCTCTTCCGACTTTTTCTCTGGCTTCGGTGCAGGCAAGTCGGCTGGCTTTTGCAGCATCATCGGCGTATCGACCGTCGGTGGTTTCGGCGGCAACGCCAGCTGCGCGTAAAGCGGCAGCGACTCGTTAGCACTTGTCGGAATGACGCCGTAAGCGACATCTTCCGGCCGTGGCTCATGACTTACAAAGTCAGGCTCAGCCCGCCATAGCGAGCCACTATATTCATTCGCCGCTGTCGTTTTCGAGAAGCAAATGGCCAACAGTCCACAGCAGATCGTAAACCGTTGGAGACTGCGCGCAAAACAGCGGTATCTAAGATGGCATCGAAAGGAGGTCATCCGTGAAATCCTCTAGCAGGATCGATGGTGTTCATTGCGTTCACGGCTGGGGTGTGGACCATCCTTCTGGTCAGTCCGCCGTGAATGTGCCCCGCTGAAATCGCTTTGCCTTGCACCAAAGTGCGAAAAGCATTTTCAGCTCCAATACGCCGCTTTGGCATGCTTGCGATGCCAGCAGCTATCATCAACCTGCTATCATAAATCGCCACCTTTGGTGGGAACCCGCCACCAAATTCCAGGGAGTGATAGCACCCCTACAATCGCTACAACGCCGAAGCGTCAGATTGAGGCCCCGTCAGAAGCGGGTTCGCCGCGGCCGAAGCATTGTCGGCTTCGATCCAAAGTCGAAAGACATCCAGCGGTAAGTAATCGTCTGGCTTTCCATTGGGGCGATGCTTTGGGTCCACGACTTCCTGCCGCAACAACTCTACCGGCTCGTCCTGGGCAAAGTCTTTCTGGGCCAGATCGCCGATCCAAGAGATGGCTTGCGATAGATTGACCATCCGATACTCGACCGTCCGCCCTTTCGCTTTCGTCGCACTCGCTGGCAGTTCGTAAAACTCTTGCCCTTGCTTATAGGGCACCACCAGCCACGGAACATCTTCCTTCTGAAAGCCGAACTGCGCCTCGTCGCGGATGCTGCGCGAAGCAAACGCCAGGTGCAGCTTCCAGGGATAAAGTTCGTCAGACGGATCGTGTAAGAAGGCCTGCGTAACGATGTACGTGCCAGACTCCATCCGCATCTTGCGGCGAAACACCGTCTCGCCCAAACTTGGCTTCGGTGGAATGCTGTTCCAATCGTACTGCAACTGATACGTTGCCCCTTCCGGCAAATAGACCCGCCATTGCCGGACCGAATCAAGCGAACCAGGGATCGGCCGCGCGTAAATGCGATCAGGATCGACGACCGTAAGCAGATGATTATCCTGCCGCAGATGAGCCATCTCTATCTGGGCATCCGCGAGCTCTTGCCGCGATTGATAGGCGAAGATCGAAAGCGCCACGATCGCGGTGACCAGCAAGATGGTGAGAATCGAAAATCGGAAACCGGTCGATTTCGAAGATGGTTCATTACTCGCTTGCATGATCTGCCTCCTTGGGCTCCGGAATCGGTTCGAGCCAAAGCATGAACCCGCCACTGATCGTAGGTGGAACCATATCCGTAGAGTTCTTCATTCGATACGACCGCGCCCGGCGAAGCAGGACAATTTCATCCACACCGAACGTCACTTGCCGAGCTCCCTTTAGCGCTGTCACTCCCTCATTCGACGTCATGAACCAGCGTTCGTTTTTGGGATCGTGATCGGTGCCGGTGTATGCCCACCCATATTCTCCCATGTAACTGTGGATCCAGCGAAAGTCATCTTCTTTCATAACTTTCGCAACTTCGATCGGCGGATCGCCAGGTGGGTCGATGCGTTGGCTGGCCACCCTGATAACTCCCCCGTGTTGACGTCTTACGGCAGAAACATTCAGCCGCATCGATCCAGGCTCAAGCACGCCCAGCCGCTCGCCATTGGCAGGCATGCCCTCGCTGGGAATGTTTTGAAACAGCCCGAACACTTCGTAACGCTGCTTAGGCGGAATGACCAAATGCCATTCCCACGAATCTTCCGCCATCATCGGCACCGACATCACCGTCAGTTTCTCCGGCTGTGTCACCGTTGGTATCCCCAGCGCCGCGTCGATCACGCGATGCTCGTGCCGCTCTTGCCATAGCTGGTGCGAGGTTTGCCAGTGCGAGACCGAAATCGCCACAATCGCGGTGATCAAAAGCATCGAGAGAATCGAAAAGCGGACTCTCCACGTTCGCTTGGACGCTGGATCTAATGCGTTGCAATCCATTTCGTCCACACCATCGGCCATGGGATTACTCCTTGGAATCAGGATCCGGCACCGGTTCCAGCCACACCATCACTCCTTCAGTCGGAGCATCCGGGTTGGCGAATTCGAATTGATCGTTGTACTTCATAACACGATTGCGCACCAAAACAATGGTTTCGCCAGGGTCAAAGCTTTTCGGTTCCAGGAAAAAATCGGCACTGTTCTTCATATTAAAGCGGGGACCATCGGCTTGGTCGCGCGTGGTGTAATGGGCCAGCGGTGTTTTCACGTAGCGTTTGTTAAACTGATTCCACCACATCGAATCTTCAGGAATACTTTCCCCCACAGAACGGACGCCCGAGGAATTGGCACTTTCCCAACGATTCGTCACAATCACATACCAATCCCCTTTCGGGATGTGCTGCAGGCTCATCGAAAACCACCGGGTGCCTGGCTCCAGTTGAGACACCAGCGTCGGATCGTCCGGAATTCCTTCCACTGGCACATCGTTCATCTTCACGCACAGCCGATAAGAAGGCTTCACCGGCAACACAAGATTCCACTGGCGATCCTCCCCAAAAAAATAGAACGCCACGACGTGCAGCTTGCCGTCGTCGGTCTTATACAACAGCCGCCGATCCTCAATCACCGCTTCGGCCGCCGCCAAATCGGCCTCGGCCTGGGCCACTTCATTCATCATCCGCACATGCGAAAT
This sequence comes from Bremerella sp. TYQ1, assembly GCF_020150455.1. NCBI lineage: Bacteria > Pseudomonadati > Planctomycetota > Planctomycetia > Pirellulales > Pirellulaceae > Bremerella > Bremerella sp. TYQ1. The sequence continues at coordinate 5,853,705 of NZ_CP083740.1, read as the reverse complement.
GATCAAGCAGACAATCACCGAAAGCAAAATGACGGTGGGGATCGAAAAGCGAAACCAACGCCCCTTCGCCGGAGCCAATTCAGAAGTGTCTTCAGGTTCCATCAGAGTTGCGGCTTACCTTAGAAGGAGCGGATACCGGCTCAATCCACAGAAAAATCCCCTCCGTCAACGGTTCCATATCGACTGACGATATCGACGAAAGGGTTTGCAGCTTTGAGCGAAGCTGAGGGTCGGTTACTTCCTGGATACGTCGTCGTATGAGACACAACGGTTGATTTGCCGGTTGGATGTAACTGTTAGGAGAGACAGCTCTCTCAACTGTTGGATCAGCTTGATAGTAATAATAGCTATACTCATCTTTGGCTTTATAGAGCGCGATATAGTGACGCATGAACGAACCGTCCAACCAATCAAAATTGGCCTCACGTGAACTGTAAGCCGTCCCCCATTTTTCGGCTGGACCGTCGTACCAATGGTAGTCAACCTCGGTTTCATACCTTCCGAAGCGATTCAATGCGATCGTCATTCTCACTTCGATTTCGCCTGGCGGAATTAGTTTATCGTCCGCAGAAATAGCACGTGCGGGAAAACCATGCTCCGGAATGTCATCGACCTGACAGCAAATACGATATCGTTGTCCCGGAGGAAGGTAGACGCGGAATCGCCACATGCCACAATCCCACTCCTGCAATGACACGACGTTAAACTTCGTGGGGTCCTCGATATGAAGAACCCCCTGAAATCGCTTCAAACTCTTCAAACGAGCTTCCACTTCGTTTAACCGTTGAATAAGCGTGATGTTCCAGACAACGAGAGCGATTGCCATCGTGGCCACCATGAGTGAACGTACCGTAAAGCGGGAACGCCAATATTGGTAATGCAACCGAGACGTATCAAACGGCGGCAACTTACTCGACTTGTCTTCGTTTTCCGCTGAATTCATCGAATCCCTAAGGGTTGCTTGAAATCGGTTCGAGCCAGATGACGAGTCCTTCCGCATGCTCGGCGTTGGGATCGTCGGTCGGTGGGGAATCGGTCGGCCATTGTCGTAGCAAGACAATTCGTTCGTCGGGATCGAATACCTGTTGGCCATCCTTTGGCGTAATGCCGCTTTGCTCGACATCACCTCCAATCCACCCGATTCCACTCAGCGTCCCGCGAATACCACCTACCCAAGTAGGCACAGGACTTTCGGTTTGATAGTTCCCCATCTGAACACGTGTCGAATCGCTGTCAGCTTCCATGGCTGAAAAGGTTACTTCCAGTAAATAGTTTTTCCGGGAAGTCCCGCCTGAAATCGCGTTGCTATCCCATTTGAGCGACACCGGCAAACCAGTGACAGGGATATGATTGGCCAAAATACACGTCTGGTACTTAGTGTCCTGAGGAATTTCCACGCTCCATTCCCAGCGATCATTTTGATGAGGGCACGTCGCCGAGATATAGACCTTATTAGGGTCTTTCGCCGGAACAAGTCCGACGCTTCGCCCTGCCCTGGAGACATTCTCTGCCAGCACATATCCCCAGCGCGTCGTCCGAAGATAGCCAAGCAGAAGACTTATCAATACGAACAACAGAACGATCTGCCAAAGCGTGAAGCGGAATCGCCAACGCTTGGGCTCGTTGGGTTGTTCACCGTGTGGCCACGGTGAGTAGTAATCGTGGTGTGGATGATCCGATGCGTCCATGGGGACAGTCTAACCGACCAACAGCGGGGGAGCCACTTGATGATTCGATTTCGCGCATGGCCCGTTTCGCTTCCCTTATTTTGAGCGACAGTCGTTGAGAGTCGTGCACGGAAAAAGCATAAGCAAATGCGCATAAGTTTGCGCGAAGTGTTATCAAAGTCTGCGCGAAATCGCCGTAATTGGTACCGCAAGTCTGCGCGTAGGCAAGACAAACGATGGCCCCAAAATAACGGCGTTCAATTTCACACGCATAACTTGCGCAATCGCTGGGAGCGTAACTCCCGGGGAAAACGCATGTTCTCAAATAGTCTTGGACGGTTGAACAGGTTTTATGAGATAATACCTAACGAATGTATCCATACCAAGCAAAACCTGCCTCGGCACGTCCTTTCACCAAAGCGAAAGCGATCCAACGAGGCCGATTGAGATTGGTTCCGGCCGGAAAGTGGCGAATTGCTTCGGCGTGTTGCGGACGGTAGGATAAAACACCCAGTCCTACCTCACCCAGATGCACATCCTTTCACGGAGTTTCCCCCCATGCGTGTTTTTTCTGCAGCGCTAACTCTTATGGCTGCTTTGGCTGTCGCGATGCCTGTTTCGGCAGAAGAAGCGACCAAGACGATCGGCGAAATTGAACGCCTCGATCCCGCATTCGACAAGCTGGTCCCGGAAGATGCGAAGATCGAAGTGTTGGCCGATGGCTTCGAGTGGTCGGAAGGTCCAGTCTGGATGCCGAAAGGCTTTTTGTTGTTCAGCGATATTCCGAATAATCGCATCGTGAAGCATAAGCCTGGCCAAGGGACCGACGTCTTCATGCAGCCTGCTGGCTATACCGGCAAGCCCAAGTTTGAAGGCCGCGAGCCAGGCACCAACGGCTTGGCCATTTCACCGGAAGGACATCTGACGATGTGCTGCCATGGCGATCGCAACATCACCCAGATGGTCGACGGCGAACGCAAAGTGCTCGTTTCGCACTACGAAGGGAAACGTCTTAATAGCCCAAATGACTTGGTCTATCACTCCAATGGCGATCTTTACTTCACCGACCCACCGTACGGCCTGCCAGGCGGTTTGAACGGCAAAGAAGCGGAACTCGATTACTGCGGTGTTTATCGCCTTTCCCAAGATGGCAAGCTGACTCTGCTGACCAAGGAATGCCCTCGCCCGAACGGGATTGCGTTGTCTCCAGATGAAAAGACGCTGTATGTGGCTGACTCGCAAGAGTGCCACTGGAAAGCGTTCCCCGTGAAGGAAGATGGTACGCTGGGCGAAAGCAAGATGTTCTACGACGCCAGCAAGTGGAAAGGCAAACGCCCCGGCGGTAGCGACGGTTTGAAGGTCGACACCGAAGGCAACGTTTGGGCAACGGGCCCTGGCGGCGTGCTGGTCTTCAATTCCGAAGGCAAACTGCTCGGACGCATCAGCACCGGCCAACGTACTGCCAACTGTGCATTCGGCCCTGATGGCACACTTTACATGACAGCTGACATGTATCTGTGCCGCGTGAAGACCAACGCCAAGGGCCTGATCGGCTCGAAGTAGAGCATTGCCCGTAGAGTTGAAATGCAGTTCGGCTAAATCGCAAGAGTTCGTTGGCAAGTGAGACCTGACTTGCTGTAAAGAGATAGCCATCTTTTCAATCTACAAGAAAGCTGTCACGATCGATGGCTATCCGGTAAAGAAGCCGGTAGCCATCTTTTGCCTCTAGCTTTCTGTTAAACGACCATGCCTGCAGCACGACAGACGACCGGAATCCCACAACTGGACGAACATCTCGGTGGTGGCCTCATTCCAGGCACACTGACACTGGTTATCGGTGCCACAGGGATCGGCAAAACGCAAATGGGCGTTCACTTCGCCCACGCCGGACAAGAGGCAGAAGGCCATAAAGGGGTGTTCTTCGACATGAGCACCCGCGGCGATTCGCAAAGCCATGTCGAGTATGCCGAGCGAATGTGCGGCTGGACGCCGATCGCGGCCGACTCGCACAAGCAGCCAGATCTCGATAACTTCTTTGAGTCGGACTTAACGCATGGCGAGATGCTGCATGTGTTCGACTACCAAGGCAAACGCGTCTCCCGCCGCGAGATGGACTGGGACGAACTGGGCCATTGGCAAAAACAGATTAACGAGAAGCTGGCCACGACCATCGGTTACCTCTATGGCAACTTCACGCGGGGATGCCGCCGAGTCGTGATCGATGGCTTGGAACCGGTCGACGTTCCTGCCGAGTCGATCCAGATTGAACTGTTCGAGTATGTCTATCATCAGATCTTGCGGAAAGATCCGATGTGGGTCGCACGCGACTTGTTTCGCCAAGCGTTTCGCAAAAACAGCGAAGCCGCGGAGAAGCATAATTACGCGACCGAATCGATCGGCTGCATGATGCTGCAGACTTCCAAAGAGGCGATGCTCGAGCACTTAATCTCGCGCAACTTAGACGAAGGCGATTTGATCAGCGGAGCCAACACGGTGATCTACATGGGCAAGATCCTCGACGGAACCAAGATCCGCCGAGCGATGTATATCAGCAAACACCGAGGCAGCGCCGCGACCGACGAGATTATCCCGTACCACATCGACGACGCTGGAATTCAGATTGACGGCTAACGGCCGAAATTACATGCCGCCGCGGGAGACATCGGAGTGATGCTTGGCTTGTTCCGCTTTTTCGATATATTTCGGATCGCGGGTCGCCTCGAAGGCCTTTTGGTAGGTCACGCTCAAAGCGGTGAAGTTGAACGGATCGTTCGGTTCCAGCTGGCAGACCATTTCGCCATGGTGGCAGGCATCGTCGAACTGGTTCAAGTTCCCATAGGTGACCGCCAAGGCCATGTGGGCCAGGACGTGTTCCGGCTTTTCGGCGAGGACCGCTTTGAATTTCTCGACGGCTTCCTCATATTTCCCTTCGTCACGCAGCTTTTCGCCTTCGCTATATAGGGCAGACGTATCGGACATGGTCTCGCAATCGTTGGTAAAAGACGCAAAATGGGTTTGGGAACGTCGGCTCAATTATACGAAAGACCGCCTAGTTTGACACGCCCTGCTGCCAGCGATGCTAGCGAACTGTTCGTGGGAAGTCCTGCGCAAATAAGAGGTTTCGATCGATCGGGGTGGACAGGTTTTACCGATAAGCGTATCTAGGGATGTTGAAGCGCCAGAAGTAGGAGGCCAGGATGGCCCTGAAACCGCGCACTTTATCATCGATACCCATCTTTGACCTTCAGCAAAAGGATTTGCTGTGACTCAGATTCACCCTTCCGCAATCGTTCATCCCACCGCGGAAATCGGCCAAGACGTCACCATCGGGCCGTTCTGCGTCGTTGAAGAAAATACGAAGCTTGGGGACGGGTGCCAGCTGAATTCCTTTTCCTCGATCAAACAAGGCACCACGCTGGGTGCGAATAACAAAGTCCACGAACATGCCGTCATCGGCGGACCACCTCAGCACCTCCGAGCAGGCAGCGAACTGGGGGACGTCATTATCGGTACGGGAAATGTCTTCCGAGAGTTCGTTACCGTTCACCGAGGCCTGGCCCCTGGCAAAAATACAGTTATTGGCGACAACAACTTGCTGATGGTCCAATCGCACGTTGGACACGACACATTCATCGGCAACAACACGATCATTACCAACAACGTGATGCTCGGTGGACACTCGATCATTGAAGACCGGGCCTACATTAGTGGTGCCGTTGCTGTGCATCAATTCTGTCGCGTCGGTCGCAATGCGATGGTCGGCGGTCAGGCTCACGTCGTTCAAGACGTCGCTCCTTATGTAACTGTCGACGGTTGCAGCAGTTTGGTTGTCGGCTTGAATATCATTGGCTTGAAGCGAAGCGGCTTTTCCGCCGAGCAACTTTCCGATCTGAAACGAGCCTACCGAATCATCTTCCGCTCGAACCTCACCAACCGCGAGGCCCTCGAGCGAGTTCGCCGCGAGTTTCCGCAAAGCCCGGCGGTCCACTTTGCCGACTTCCTGGCCGACAGCGAACGTGGCTTCATCCAAGCCCGAAGCCGTGGCCGTGGCGTTGATGTCAGCCGACCGCAACTTCGAGTTCTTTCGAGCGAAAAAGATGGAGCGACCGACGCCAGCCGCCGCGCAGGCTAGGATTCGTCTGCATTTCGTTGCCGGATGAACACTTCCTTGGTACGGTAAAAGAGTCTTCTTTTGCCGTCCTCCAAGGTGTTGGCTTGCAAGCCGCACGCAGCCGCTGCCATGCCCCAACCCCATCGCAACGTGAAGTTTGGAATCGCAGGCTATTTCTCGGCCCTTTATGTGGGGCTGGTTCTTTGCTCGTGCGTTGCGGTAATTGTTCCTCCAATCGGCTTGGCAATCTTCTTACTTTGGCTGATTCCCAGCGCGGTTCATTCCGGCTGTCTCATTGCACGACAAGGCCGCTATCTGCCGCTCCCATGGGAAGACCAATTCGCGGCCGTGCTGGTGTCGGCCATTTTTCAGATTCCGCTTTGGCTGACTTCCGGCTTTTTGGGTTTCGTTCTCGGAGCATTGGTCTTCGACTACTTCGCAGCGAATACAATTTCGCAGGGAAACTCGCTGAGCTATGCCACCGTCTGGTTCTTCACGTCTCTTGGAATTTACTTCTCGCTGTTCGTCGTGACGATCTTCCAGTCGTTCGGAAAGATCTACCGCCACACGTCGGAGGGTAAGCGAACGAGCATCCGAGACGCGAAACCGATCTATCACCCTTTCTAAAATGCTTGCATTCCGATCTTGGAAAGCTTAGGTTAGGCACTGATGTCTCGTCACATCACTCCCTTCCTGAACCTTCCCACCGAGCTAATACCATGCGAACGATTGCTTGTTTGTTTGCGATTGTCTTTGGCACGATCACTCACGCTGTCGCTAGCGACTCGAAGGATGTCCATTGGCAACCGTACAGCCCGCGTGATGAAATTCGTCCGACGTTCGACATCGCCCCAACAGGCGGTCGCGAAGGGAAGCCTGGTTTCGTGATCGAACATGATCGCCGCGACGCCTTGGATGGAGCTTGGATGCGGGAGTTTCCGATCGATGGGGGAAAGTTCTATAAGCTTACGGCGGCAGCCAATACGAAACAGGTGATGCAACCGCGACGTCGAGTCTATGCCGAGGTTTGGTTTACTGACAAAGACAATCGCGTGATCCGCTACGAGAATGGCGATCAGTCTCGGCCCTATTTCGCTGCCCCTGCGGAGCCTGACGCTTCCGGATGGACTCAATTCGAAGGCACATTTCCAGCTCCCCAATCCGCGACGAAAGCGGTCGTCAAACTTCATCTTCGCTGGGCGCCAGAGTGCCGTGTGGTTTGGAGCGATGCGTCCCTGATTCCAGTCGATCCACCTAAGCCCCGAAAAGTTCGTCTTGCTTCGATCAATTTCAGACCGAGAAACAGCAAGACGGCGTTAGAGAATATTGACCAATGCGAACCGCACATTGCCGAGGCAGCATCTCAAAACGCAGACTTAGCTGTCCTTGGCGAAGTCCTGACGACTGTCGGCAATGACGCGCCGTTTGATGAAATAGCCGAACCGATTCCTGGTCCTACAACGAAACGACTGGGCGAATTAGCCGAAAAGTACAAGCTGTACCTGGTCACCTCAATTCACGAAAAGGCTGATTACAAGATCTACAATACGGCAGTTCTCGTGAGCCCAAACGGTGAACTCGTCGGCAAATATCGCAAAGTCTGTCTCGCCCGGGACGAGTACCGCAAAGGTGTCGCAGCGGGAGATACTTTTCCTGTGTTTGATACGCCGATCGGCAAGATTGGCATGATGATCTGCTTCGATGTACACATGCCGGAGGTCGCACGAGGCCTCGCAGGCAACGGTGCGGAGATTGTTGCCATGCCGATCATGGGAGGCGACCCTAACCTGGCCAAAGCAAGATGCATCGAAAACCAGTTCTACATGGTCACCGCATCTTACGATATCAACGACGACTGGATGCAGTCTGGAGTTTGGAACTTGGCTGGCGAGCTGTTGACGAGAGCCACCAAGAGAGACACAGTCGTCGTGGCCGAGATTGATCTTTCTGAGCCGTATCGCTGGCGAGCCAACATGGGACAATTTCGCCCGCGGCTACGCCATGAACGGCCTGGCAATATCTTGCCGGAGTGAAGCAGTGGATTCGATATCCGATCCACTGCTTTGCGCTGGAATCGTCGAAACGCTAACTAGTTTCTAGCGTCCTTTTTCTACCTGGAAGTTGATTTCGTTTTTGCCATCAACCACTTCGGCCGTTAATGGCGTACGATCTTGGCTGCTGTAGTCTGAGCGAATCGGAGACGATTGTCCGTAATCGCTGCTGCCGATGATCGTGACTTTATACTTCCCTTGAGGTGCGCCATCCGTTTCGCCGAACGTCCCCAACGTGTAAGTACCATCTTCCTGAAGATAACCGACCGAGCTTGAGTTCTTGTTCATGTCCGCGAACACAATAGTTCCTCCCGCAACAGGAGTTCCATCTTCGTAAGTCACAGTGCCTGTGACCACTTCGGTCGCGCCATTTCCTCCGCTGCAGCCCACGAAAAATAGAGCAGTAGCCGCAACGAGCAACAAAGAACTAGACAGTTTAAGATTTCGCATGAGTGAGTTCCTGAACGTGTTAAACGTTTCGTGATGTGACAATCTCCGCAGCGACCTGTTGGTATTAACGCTGCGGTAAATGGGACAATCGATCAAACAAAACGTTATTGGTCGTAGTTATTCACACGTCCGTCACGACGGTCGGCCATGAGCAATGTAAACTCAGGATTCACGTTGTTAGCTACGTTCGAGACACTACCATCGGCCATCAAAAATTGACTGATTCCCGGGTGGTAGCTCCCCATGCTCTTACGATATTCGCCGGAAGTCACATTGGGACCACGGACGAGAGGAAACTTGGAATTACGAATGATCATCCAAGTCTTCCAGTCTTCGATATGCCAGTAGTAAAGGGTGCCGTCACCGATGTTTGCATGACGGTTGAGGCTGCTGGTCGGAACATACTTTTCGCCCAGGATTGTCGTGTTCGACAAACCATCGGTGATGCTGGCAAAATTGGTCTGTGATTTCCATCCAGTGAGACGACTGCTGCTATCGACGGTTCCCCCCTTTGCCAAGATGAGCGCACTGTAATGCAGCCCTGGCGTAGCATTGTCGGCATCCAAGCGATCGCATTCGTTGGTGCTTTCTCGATTGCCAGTGATGCAATAATCGGTCGCGGCACCGAGTTCTGAGATTTGCGTACCGCTTCGGCGACTTGGACAAAGCAGCATCGGGACTGCCGCGGCGTCTGAGTTGATGAATGTGTTGTTCGCGCCCGAGGTCATCGGCAACTCGAGATCGAGTTGATCCACGACGTTTTTCTGTTCCAAGTACGGCATGATCAGCGGATAAAAGCTGGCATACTCGTTCCGCAAAGCGGCTGGCGGCAGACTGTTGAAAGTGTCGTGAAAGTTATGGAATGCCAAACCAAGCTGCTTCAAATTGTTGCTGCACTGCATGCGGCGAGCAGCTTCACGCGCTTGTTGAACGGCAGGCAAAAGCAAGGCAATCAGAACGCCAATGATGGCAATAACAACGAGCAGTTCAACTAACGTAAAGCCCGATCGAAGACGGGTGCGCATGGGGAATTCCTCAGCATGATAAGGTGATTGGGGACTAGAGGGTTACGAAAATCGTATTCAGATGTCCCGAAAAGAATAGGGCCTAAGGGCACAAAAAAACACAATTCAGGGATATTGTGCGATAGAACCTGGCCTTAGGCCAATATTGCGGAAAACCGAGAATAACAAGGCTCAATGAATCCGAAAAGAAACTCAAGCACCTGGGCAGCACTCCCCCCTGAACGTGCTGTAGCGCTAATTTTGGATGTTCCGACGAAGGCGTTCATCCGAAAGATCGAGTCGATACATGATGGTGTTGTAATCGTACCGTGGGGTACCTGATTCGGTGGCGGAGAATTGCTTTGTGTAGGTTCCATCGAAGTAGATCAGCTTACCGTCAGCCTGATCGAGAAAATCGTGATGCACGGGGTTATAGAAGGTGTATTTGTCGTGCGTGACAATCTTCTTCGCCAGCTCCCACTTCCCTGGGATCGACTTCGACGTAAGAAAATAAACTTCCCCCAAGTTGGAAGGCTCGCCATAAATTTCGTTAGCAATCATCACCCAGCAACCGAGGTAGTCGTTCCAGCGCACGGACCCCCGATGTAGCGTGATCTTGCGGTTGCGGTCGCGATCACTCGTCTGAATCCAACCTTCCCCTGGTTTGATGTGCCCACCAGACTCAAGCTCTCGCTGCTGTTCTGCACCGACGAGCCCGGTATCTTTCCGCCATTGATAAACAAGCTTTCCCTCGTCGTCGCGTGCTAACGATGGATTCTGCTTGTCGTAGGATGCTCCCTGTTCCAAGCAAGTCCAAGCTTCGTACTGCGCCGGATCGAGTACTGCTTCCCACGTGGCCGGGACGCGAAGCATTGGATAAGGCGTGGCGAAATAGATGTACTCTTGCCCGCCCTCTTCGTGCTGAAAGCATTGGCCGCGCGGATAGAGTTTGGCATCCGCAGGGAAATCACGAACGGGCTCGAAGAGTTCTTTCGCTTCATTGAAGACCGCAATTCCGCCGCGATGTTCTTTCCCGAGTCCTTCGCGAACCGAGAAGTGCGTGAGAGCTTTTTGCTTGCCACTTGGATCGCGTAGCGTGAAGAAACCATGCATCCAGATAACCGTGCCAGGCACATCGTTGTCGTACATCGCTTTGCTGAAACCTTGGTCGTCTACGATGTACTCTTGATCGATACCTACCGCAGGGTCCATACCTCCCTGCTCTGGAAGTTTTGACCACGCGCCCGATGTGGCAAAGTTACCCAGCGGATACGAGGGGCGGGCAGTATCGCCCCAAGTCCAGAGAATGCGATCTCCCAGCACGACGGCCTGGGTCGAATCTTGTCCCATCACCAAGCCGTTGATATTGGCATGTTTCCACGGCGTTGGCAGGCCCAACTTTGTACTGTGACCAAACTGCCCTTGCCCAGTGATGCGATATAGCCGTTCCGCGATGTTCGTTCGCTTGATCTCGAGCTGAACCGTCTCGCCTGGCCGAACGTCGACCGCGCGCCCACGGTTTCCGAAACCATCCGCAGCAAACTCGTACCCGTGCCCCTGGATGGAGAAGTAAACCTTTTTGTTCATCAACCCCGGTTCGTCGAACGCAACCCAACCAGCGTTGTCGGTGACCAGCGAGATTTCGTTAGTCGTCCGTAACTCGACTAAGGGGACACCGCGACCGGATTGTTCATCCACAACCTGAATGCCAAAAGGCTTGGGAGGATCGGATGACTGAGTTGGCAATCCTTGCGCGAAGATCACCGCACGCAGTACCAACGCGAGCAATACAGACGCCAACAGAAGCACCCAGTGGGTTCTTTTACGCAACATAAAGTTCACTCGAACGAGTAGGAAGGGAGATGCCAGCGGTGTGATAGCAGACATCAAAGGGAGGGGATTTCAGGAAGGGATTTCGAGGGAATCGATCAACTTTTATGTTAACTAGTTTTACCGGAGTGATTCCAGTGCATAAAATGGGTTTACCAGCAATGGAGCAGGGCGAATTGCTTTGACTGGATAGTTCCTATTTTCAGTCGCCCAGCCCTCCTTTCTGTCGCGCTATTCCTCCCCAAACGTACCTGAGGCCTATTGCTCTCGGCCTTGGATCGGTACTTGCGAATAAGATTGCATTTCGGATGGATTGTCCAGAAGATGCCTAGTGGGGAGCTCCTGTCGTCGATGCCTCATTCATCGAGACCAAGAAAGGAAAATGCGGTGTTCGCGCTCGCGTACGCTAGTTACTGTACCGTAGATTCGACCGAACTTGATTTAGACGCCCTTGCAAGTCATGCCTCAGCGAAGAACTCATCGTTAGGAATCAGCGGATATCTGTGCTACGACCATGGGGTGTTCTTTCAATACATGGAAGGAGAACGCCAAGCGGTTCTGGACTTGATGGAGGTCATCGAAAAAGATGCCCGGCACGATGTGATCAACAAAGTGACCCTGGGCGAATACGACGACCGTATCTTTCCGGACTGGAGCATGCGGTATCTCAATCGCAGCGACCTTCGGCGTGTCGACTTGGAACATGTATTAGAGCACTCGCTATTCCACATGGATCCTAAGCTGTACGGCCAAGACAACATCGTGGCTCTCATCAAAGCGATCGTTCAGAATATTGCAGCCCGGCAGTCTCATTTGAAAGTAGGGTAAGTCCCCCTTAGCATTCGCCTGCTATCGATTGCAGCGGATTTTCGGCCAAAATCTCGGAGGTGAAACCGAATTTGGCGTCATGGGTCCTTGAAAAAAGCTCGATCCGCAGCGATAAATAGTTGTTTCCAGCTCACAGCATATGCCGAAGTGGCGGAATTGGCAGACGCGCTAGGTTCAGGTCCTAGTGGGGGTTAACCCCGTGGAGGTTCAAGTCCTCTCTTCGGCACTCAATAAAAAAACCACGATGGATTCCATCGTGGTTTTCTTTTTGCCTATTAAGCAATCAAAGCTGCGGATTCGCCAACTAGTTTTCCGCAAACATTCCGTTGTTTCGATCGCCGCGAGACAGCAAATAGGCCATCAGGTCTTTGATCTCTTCTTCGGTGAAGTTGTCTAGTAGACCGTCAGGCATCATGGATGTTTCTGACGGGACGATTTCCTCGACCTGATTCTGGTTTACGTTTGTCATGGCGTTGGGGTCAAGCATGTTCGTGTTGATATGAATGACATCGCCATGCAAATTGACAATTCGTCCCACGACCACTTTCCCGTCGTCGGTGAGAACTTTGACGGCCTGATACTGATCGCTGACTTGCTTGCTGGGCAGGATGATCGATTCCAGGATATCACGCGGGCTAAAGCGTCCAGAGAGGCCGGTTAGGTCAGGGCCGATCGCACCACCTTGTTGCGAGAAACGGTGACACGCGAAGCAACTTGCTTCCGCAAACAGTTGTCGCCCCTTGTCGAAGTTTCGATTCTTCAGTGAAGCTGGCTCAACAACAGCTGCCAAATCATCGACGGTCCATTTCTTCACCAGCGTGCGTGGTTTCCCACTAAAGGTTGGCACCGACGATTCTGGTTTGAATTCCAAAATCGCTGCGAGTGCTTTCTTGCGTTTTGGCGTCAAGTTTTCGACCGCCTCTTTTTTGATGTCCTGCACGAATAGATCGAAACTGGCACCACCTCGATAATTAGCGGCTTTGTGAAACCAACGGAAATAGCGTTCCTGCAATTCATCCGTCCAACCTGCTTTAAGCAGGCGAAGGCTCTTCGCAAGTTCAATCTGCTGTTCCTGCGTTGGGGCCGCTTCCAGCAGGGCCACCAATTGAGGTGCGGCAACAGGGGATTGAAGTCGAACCAACAATTCAGCCAACATTCGGTTTTCTTCCGGGCTCTTTGCCGGAAGCATTGGCTCGAGTTTTGCCAGATATCGATCACGAACGTCGGCATCGTTGCCCATTCTCATGAGCACCAAGCCGTACGCGCGGAGCAGACCTAATTTCTGAGCATGCGATGCAGAAGCGTAGTCCACAGCATCCAGCTTGTCGAGAATTGGCTGTCGAAGCGAGTCGTCACCGACACGGGCTAATGCAATAGCCGTGCTGATGATCGCGTTGGTATCATTCAATGCAAGTGCTTTATCCTGCCACTTGGCTGCATCTTGATGCTCCAGTGCGATGCGTGCCGCCTGGCGAATGAATCGATCGTCGCTTCCCAGGTTTTCCAACGCCAAGTCAATACCAGCAGGATCTTTCGACACGTGCAACTCTTCCAAACATCGACGCAATTTCAACGAGTCGTTTTGAACTACATCGGTATTTGCATCCGTGTCCGATCCGTCGCCAACATAGGTCACTCGATAAAGTCCGGACTGAACTTTTCGACCACCTACGGTGAAATACATCGCTTTGTCTTTCGGACGAATTACGATGTCAGTCAACGGCAGTGGTGTCCCGGTAATGAACTCTTCTGGTGTCCCCTTGTAAGAAGCCCCATCTTCTTCCAGATGAATGGCGTATAGCTTTCCATAGCTCCAATCGCACGCGAAAAGTGCGTCCTGATACTTCTGGGGAAAGTCAGCACCATATCCAAACGCAACGCCTGTCGGCGAGCCTGGGCCGATGTCGACAACCGCAGGCGTACTATCTTCGTAATACTCTGGCCATTTGCCAGATCCATTTCGCCACCCGAACTCCGAACCGCTCACGACATGGCAAATGCGTGTCGGACGATACCAAGGCGTGTTCAAATCCCACTCCATATCGGCATCGTAGGTAAACAGTTCTCCGTCGCGATTGAAAGCGGCGTCGTATTGATTGCGGAACCCGACCGACATCAGTTCCCACTCTTTTCCTTCGGGATCGATCTTGGCGATGTACCCGCCTGGGGCCATCTTGTCTCGCATAAAACCGCGGCCGAAGATTCGCGGCAGCAAAAGGTCTTCATCCCAGACTTGCGGAACACGCGACGATTCGAACTCGGTGACGTTGGTTTGATTACCACAAACAATCACCAAGTGTTCGCCGTCGGGGTGAATCATCACCGCATGAGGACCATGCTCTCCTCCGCCTTGCAGCTTTCGCAATTCGGTGACTTTGTCGAGCTTTCCATCTCCGTCGCTATCGGTTACGCGATGCAGTCCGCTGGGGAATTGTCCGCTGTTGACGACCACGTAAAGACTATCGAATGCCCAAATCAAACCTTGGGCTCCACCGATTTCGACATCGATGGGCGTGACTTTCACGTCACCTTGCTTGCCAATTTCAGGAACCGAAACGTGATACAACTTGCCATACTGATCGCAGACAATCAGGTCGCCATCGGGGCCAATACACATACTGACCCAAGACCCTTGCTGATCTTTCGGCACCGAATACAGCAGATCCACTTTGAAGCCGTCGGCGACTTTAAAATGCGCCGGGTCGGTCGCCTTGGGTTCCTTTGCTGAACTGATTGCGACGAGGCAACACAATACCGCAAGAGTACTCAGGAAGAATTGAACTGGCTTACTAGTCATCTAGGAAAACTCGCTGGCTAGATACGTAAAGATTAGCGCAAAAGAAAAATACTGGCTTTCGGTAGACTTTCCAATCTAATCATAGCACTTGTGGACGCACAACTCCCCTAGTTTTACTCGGATGTCGTTTTTGACATAAAAACAGCCACCATCTGACGATGGTGGCTGAAAGTCGAGCCAATTCATTGCGTCTGCTTATGGACGCAGGTCGTAGCACATCAGCTTGTTCTGCTCTCGCAAGTAAAGTTTGCCGTCGACAATGACTGGATGTGCCCAGCTTTCCTTTTCCTGATATTCAGGCGTCAGCGTTCCCTTCAGAACGTATTCGTCCGGATTGGCTTCAACGAGTGCCAAAAGTCCCGACTGGTAACGGTAAATCAGGTTTCCGTCGGCATAAAGGATCGCAGCAGATCCTTTCCCTTCAGGCCGGAAGTCGCCTCCCCACTGCACGTCGCCCGTTTTCATTTCCACGCAGATTGGAAACCCACTGTTGTGCTTCGTTCCCGCGTAGATGTAATCGCCAACTTTGATCATCCCACCATGATGATTTTGAAACGTCTTCGCATCGAGGAAATAGACTTCTTCGGCTTCGATCTTGCCACCATTGTTTTTGAGGTGAACCAACGCCGCGCCTGTCTGGTACCCAGTCGAAGCGAAAATGTAATCGCCGTCGATAATCGGATCAGGAATGTTGGCGACGCCATTGGCAACTTGGTTATACGACCAGAGTAGTTCGCCTGTTTCCGCATCGACACCAATGAGTCCACGACCGATCAATTTTACGTACTGTTTTTTTCCGGCCGCGTTACAGACCAGAGTTGAGGAATAGCCTGCTTCGTCTTTTCCCTTT
Source organism: Bremerella sp. TYQ1 (assembly GCF_020150455.1). Classification (NCBI taxonomy): domain Bacteria; kingdom Pseudomonadati; phylum Planctomycetota; class Planctomycetia; order Pirellulales; family Pirellulaceae; genus Bremerella; species Bremerella sp. TYQ1. Next base: position 5,838,117 of record NZ_CP083740.1, on the reverse strand, counting down.
TCGCCGAGATCCGCATCACCTCGTGGCGTTACCCAGATTTCTTTGCCGGTGTTCTTATCCAAACAAACCAGCAGCGCCTTCGAAGAACCGGAACCGCAGACGAGTTTTTCGCCGTCAATCAGTGGAGATTCCGCGAACCCCCAACTCGGTAGCGAAGCACCATATTCTTCCTGCAGATTTCGCTTCCAGACGATTTCACCCGACTTACGATTCAAGCGAGCAACCGTCCCTTCGGACATGACCACATAGAGGTCTTCTCCGTCAACCGTTGGCGTGCAGCGTGAGCCTGTGTAGCCATGCTTCGGCACCTTGGATGTCAGGTTTTGCTTCCAGGCAACCTTCTTATTATTCAGGTCGAAACAGACGACTGCCTGACCATCCTCGAAATTTCCTGTCGTATAGAGGTCATCTCCGACGATCGAGACACTCGCATAGCCATTTCCGAGCCCTTCCTCCATCCATAGCAGCTTGGGCTGTTGCTTTTCCCAATTCGAGATCAAACCAGTAGCGGCCGACTTCCCGTTTCGCTCCGGGCCACGCCACTGGGGCCAATCGGTTTCATTTTCGGCAGCCCAGCTGGGAGCGGCGAGCCCGAAAAAGAGCAATGCGATCATCGAATACCGAGTATTCATACCAATTCCTTGATTCGTTAAGGGGAGGACTCTGTGCAAGGTAGCGACAATGGAAGGCAGGGTCGCTGTCAGATAGAATAGAGGTGCCGAGTTTGCCGGGGAACCTCGTTTGTGAAAAGTTTAAACGGGGGAAAATTCCCTTGCAACTGATTCTGAAATTCACTAACTCATAGATCTATCAGGTTTTATCCCCATCGAGTGGTGGCAGTGGACGTATCCGCTATGACTCGAAATGACCTGTTAGGTTCCCGTACACCTTGTCGTTCGCCTTTGTCGTGGGAATGGATTGGCCTGCATGCCTTCGTCTTCCTCTAGTTCGACACAATCGGAACTCCGGTGGTATTACGCAGTCGATGATGCGCATGTCGGCCCGGTCTCGGCGACCAAGTTTTGGCAACTCGCCGAAGAAGGGGTCATTAAAGCCGACACGCTGGTCTGGTGTACCGGTTACACCGACTGGGTTCCTGCGAAAACTGTCGAAGGCCTTTTTCGTGCTCGCTCCGGCCGTTCTAGTGATTCCAGCTTTTCGAGCGGTTCTTCATCCTCGACGCAGTTGGCTCCTACTCCCATGAAGCCACCACCACGAGAAGATGTCGAGTCCGACTTCGATACGACGCTGCTAATGCAGATTGCGAAGTCGGGTATCTTGCTCGGGTTACTTTGCGTCATTTTCACGCGCGGTTGCGATCAGATTGACCAAGCACGAATCGATGGTCTCGCCGCGGAACGCAGTATTTCAGAACAGGAATTCGAGCAGCGCGAAGCTTCTGAGCTACGGCCATTGCAACAAAAAGTTGACGAACTTCAGGCGATTGAATTTGTTTCGACCGAAGACAAAAAACGTCAACAAGAGGCAACCGAAGCACTGCGAACTGCCAAAGTGATGTTAGCCGACGAGCGAAAAACTCTCGAAGCAGATACCTGGGCTCCCCTTCGCTCGGAACAAGCTCGAGCGGCATCGGAACGACTATCGGTGCAAATGTTCCGGCGGATCGCGAGCCTCATAGGAACAACACTAACACTGTTGGGCCTGGGGATTGCACTTTTCTATGGTCCGTCCGACCAACAGCTTGGAATCTGGGTGGTTCTCGGGGTAGTCATCGCCGCCGCCTATCTGGCTTGACCGCAATCACACATCTAAGCATTTTCGACACGAGTCGTATGTTTTTCACAAGGCCATCCGATTTTGGTTGGTTTGCTCTTCATTAGGTTCTAAATTGGGCAGCGAACTTTTCCGTTTTCATGCCTGCCTCCCTCCCTGCGCCAGAGCCTTTTCATGTCCTCATCGCTTGTTCATTTCCTACCGTTTCTATTAGTTATCATTTCGCTCCCAACAATTCACGCCGCGGAACAAGGGGACGACTTCGTTCCCCGTCGTCAACAGGGAGTTCCCGGTCCGCCTCTCTCGCCTGAGGAAGCCATTCGTAAAATGACAGTTCCGACGGGGTTTTCGGTAGAAGCCGTGGCATCTGAACCACAGATCGTCAATCCTGTCGCGATGACATTCGACGAGCAAGGTCGAATCTGGGTCACAGAGAGTTTTGAATACCCACGTCTCGAACCAGGCCCTGGCCGCGACCGCATAAAGGTCCTCGAAGACACGGATCAAGACGGGCAAGTTGACAAGGTGACTGTCTTCGCCGAAGGGCTCAACATTCCGTCCGGAATTGCTGTTGGGTATGGCGGTGTTTGGGTCGCGAACGCGCCAGATATTCTTTTCTTGCAAGACACCGATGGTGATTTAAAAGCCGACAAGTCCGAGGTAATTGTCACCGGATTCGGTCGTACAGATACGCACGAGCTTCCGAATTCGCTGACATGGGGACCGGATGGATTTCTTTATGGTCTCAACGGCGTGTTCAACCATTCCCATGTGCAGCACGACGGCAAAGACTTTGTATTTACGTGCGCGATGTTTCGGATCGATCCCCGTACTCACGAGTTTGAGTTGTTCTGCGAAGGAACGAGCAATCCATGGGGAATCGCTTTCGATCCCAACGGCCAGGCATTCGTAAGTGCTTGTGTCATCGATCACCTTTGGCATTTGACGGAAAGTGGCTACTACCATCGCCAAGGCGGCCCCTATCCTCCGCATACTTGGAAGATCGAATCGATTGTCGATCATAAGCACCAAATGGCTGCTTATTGCGGGATTGAGTATTTCGATAGTGATGCCTATCCCCAGGAATATCGCGATTGCCTTTACATGGGCAACATTCATGGAGGGTGCATCAATGTCGACGTACTCCAGCGCGATGGTTCGACCTACTTTGCGAAGCCACGTCCTGATTTTGTAACTGCAAACGATGTCTGGCATATGCCGGTCGACCAGAAGACAGGGCCAGATGGGTGTCTATACATCCTCGACTGGTACGACCGATATCATTGTTATCAGGACGCCAGAGCACGCCCCCAAGACGTCGATCGACTGAAAGGGCGATTGTATCGGGTTCGATACGAAAACACGCCTCGCGCAGAGCCGTTCAATCTGACGCAAGAGTCGGACGATGAGTTGATCGAGCGACTCTCATCGACTAATCGCTTCTTTCGCGATCAGGCTCAACGCGTACTCTCCGAGCGAGCAAGTCCTGACTCTATCACAAAGCTTGAAGAAGTCGTTCTTGATGAATCAGCTACTCAGAAGACTCGCCTGCATGCCCTCTGGGCGCTGATAGGCAGTCGCCAACTCAGCGACGAATTTTCGCTCCGATTGCTCAAGCACCAGAATCCACAACTACGAAGTTGGGCAGTTCGATATCAGGGGATTCAACCATCGAATCATGCTGAGATCGCATCTTTGATCCAAGAACTCGCAGCAGATGAAAGCCCAGACGTACGACTTCAGGTCGCCATTCTTGCTTCCCAAGTAGACTACCTACCGACGATCGAAACCCTGCTCCACGTGCTCGAGCGTTCGCCGAACGATAAGCTAATTCCACACATCGTGTGGCAGAATCTCCACCCTGAGCTTGAAAGTCACACACCCCAATATCTTGCACTCATGTCCAATGGTGCCTTGTCGAAAAGCCCAGAGGTTTTGGCGTTACTTCCACGAGCTGCTGGACGAATTCTTAGCACGCCTGGACTTCCGGTCGAACATGTTGCCTCGCTGGTCAAAATATTGGCAGCTCAACCGGGACAAGAGCAACAGCTCGGCATCTGTCTCGAGCGGATCGCCAACCAGGTTCAGTCGCGAGAGCTTACCGGCGATCGACTCAACGATCTTAGGACAGAACTAGATGCTGCCCTAGCGAGAATCATGTCATCTGGAGCAAAGCATCCTGGCTATTATCATGCTGCGAATCTTGCGATTGCGTGGAATGATTCCACGGCAATGCGGATCGTCCCATCGGTTTTCTCGTCAAAGGACCAACAGAGTGATCGCCGTGTGGCCGCCCTCGATGCGTTACTTTCTTCAGGGCACCCTAAGGCAATTCCATTAGTGACTTCCTACTTCGCAGAAACAGACCTTCCCCCAGGCGAAGTTGGTAAAGTCATCCAAACACTAGGCAAGTCCGATTCTCCGACGATCGCCCATTTGCTGCTCTCTCATCTCCAAGACTTTGCGACGCAAGACCGCCCGAAAGCAATTGAGGTTCTTTTGCAACGCCCCGCATGGACGGCGTTGCTGTTGGATAGAATTCAACAGAATTCTCTCTCCAAGGACGTTCTGTCAATCAATCAGCTTCAACGTCTCAGCGAGTCTTCAAGCGATGAAGTCGCGGCGAAACTGGAAGAGATCTACGGCACTATTCAAACCGGACGCGATCCCTCTCGAACTTTCGTTGTGGCACAGATGCGTCGCCTGATCAAATCGCAGGAAGGCGATCCTCATCGTGGCACTGAGGTTTATCAGAAGCTTTGCGGACAGTGCCACAAGCTATACGGCAAAGGGGAAGATGTCGGTCCTGAAATCACCGTGAATGGGCGAGGAAATCTCGAGCAGCTTCTATCCAACGTGTTCGATCCTAGCCTTGTCATTGGAAAAGACTATCAGGCGGTTACCGTGCTAACCGTGGAAGGCCGAGTCCTTTCAGGACTTCTTATTGAAGATAGCCCAACGCGTGTTTCCCTGAAGATGCAAGGAGGCAAGACAGAGACCATCGCTCGAGATGATGTCGACCTGATGAAAACGTCCGATACATCCTTGATGCCTGAAGGGATCGAAAAACAACTGAAGCCTCAAGAAATTGTCGATCTGTTTGCCTACTTGTCACTCAATAAGCCACCTCACGATACCTCGGCAACGCTAATCGCCGGGGCAGGAACGGTCGACCCGCAATCCATCGTCCTTCCACGTTCCGCTGAAAATCTTTTCATGCAAGCTCAAGTCTCGACAAACGTTTCTCAGTTCAGCGCCGGCAAGCGAGGTGAACCGAAAGACGTGATTTTCGCACCTGGTCAGAACCGGTTTGCCCATAAGTCTCAGTGGCACGAAGTCGGTGTCGGCATGGGAGCCGAACTGGGCGTTTTGACGGAAGAAAATGGAGTGATATGGAAAGCAAAATGGAACAAGCCCGTTGAGATTAACTTCATCGCTCTATCTGGCACTTACCCCAATCAACCGCAACCGAATACCGCTTGGGCAGTCGAAGTAAAAGTCGACGGTAGCTGGCAAACCATCGAACGTGGTGTAGGTGACTGGTACAACAATGGACGTTTTGTATGGGGGTGGCCGGGCGCCGTTACGGTTCCCGTCGAGGCGTTTCGCGTCAAAGTATTTAGCCCCAATGAAAAAACCCCTGTTCGCAGCATTCACTTTCGCGGCGAAGAGGGGTTCTCGTGGTTTATCGGCAACTTACCACCGGAGACCTCGATCATCCGGCCGTAAGAATCTCGCAAGGCTTGGACTTAGCTCGCCTTACGATTGGCAACGGTAACGGCACCTTCCTTATTGGCGTGGAAGACGCCAGGGTCGTCGGTACCGTCGCCATCCCAGTCGCCAACCGTTGGCATGTCTTCCCAGTCACCAAGTTGGAAGACTTTGTCGGTGGGGTCCATTTCGTGATTACCGTTGTCGTCAACGATCCATTCGCCGCCACGATAGATACCGATTTCATCGATTCCATCGCCATTCCAGTCCCCCACGACCGGCAGGTCACCTTCCTGACCATAGGCGAATGCCGCGTCAACTTCTGGGTTCCAGCGACCGTCGCCGTTGGAATCGACATGCCATGTGCCATTCCGGAAGACGGCAATCGTGCTGATGCCGTCGCCGTTCCAGTCGCCAACGAGAGCGTGATCGCCACCAACGCCAAAGTGGAACGTGTGATCAATCAAGTCTTGGCGGAACTTACCATGCTGTGCCACTTTCAATACACGGGTACCGTGTGGGGCATGCTCTTCTTTCGGTGGAACGTTCTTCGGCTTCTCTAGGGATACGAAATTATTCGCAGCATCTGGAAGACCAGGCTCTTCTTTGACGGCGCGAGGATCGTTTGGCCACGACTTGCCGTAGATACCAATGTCGTCCTTGCCGTCACCATCCCAATCACCAACAACGGGCTGATCCCCTTCGTGGCCTAGTTTGGCGTACATGTCTTCGTCGTCCCAGCGACCGTTTCCGTTCAAATCGATGAACCAATGGCCATCAATGAAGACACCGATCTCGCTGACACCGTCACCGTTGAAGTCACCAGCAACAGGAATAGCATCCTTCGAGCCGAATAGACGCTGCAACAGTTCCGATTCTTCGCCATCCTCCGCTTCAGTGAGAAGCGTCCACCGAGCCTGGCTCAAATTGTCAACGTTCCATGGATTCATATCGCCATTGGCCGAAGTCAGCCAGAACGATTCCGAGGAAGCAACCGGTTCCTTACCCCGTGGATCGCCTGCATTCACCACGCTCAGGTGCCAGGTAAATCCAACCGCCGAACCACCAAACGGCTGAACAATCTGCGGTAGTGCCAACAACTGAGCCGGTGGAATCAGTTCAGGGCTTGGAGGAGCAACACCAACCGGAGGTGGAGTTACTGGCGGATCTTGTGGTGGGAATTCCGGTGGTGGAATGAAAGGAACCACACGAATTTCGCTGAAGTTATTTTCGTACGATTCGGTACCACCGACGACAAAAATGCGAATGATGGCATCGTGTCCTGGATTGACCGACAAAGCAGATACTTCAGGACCAACCGTTCCTGGATTCACTGCCAAACCACCCGTTGTACCGACCGTGTCGATGCTATCGACATAGCCTTCAGGATGAACTTGATAGACCGCGTAGAAGCCTGTCTTCAGTCCTTCAAATTTATAAAAGCCATTGGCGTCGGTGACCACGCGAATTGGTCCGTCGCCATAAAGTCCTTGCAGAACGGCATCGCTGCTACCCAGGATTGGTTCGCCTGAGAAACCATCGCGCAGTTCCAAAACAACTCCAGCAAGTGGCGTATCATCGTCGGTTCGCTGACCATCACGCAAACTTGCAATATCGTCTGGCACTTCTCCCGTTGCGTTCGAGATGACCGCACCATCCTGGAAGACGTAACCCGAAAGCGACGCAGGTGGCAGTTCGCAGAAGTTATGCTCGTCGAGGTGCTGCCCCGAGTGAGTCACGATATTCGAGATCACGTCGGTTACGGACGCATCTGCCAAACCGTTGCGATCGATCTGACCACCTTGGAAGTACCCAGTTGGCTGCGACTCGACAACCGTATAGGTTCCCGGCGGCAAGCCATTGAACTGATAATGACCGTTAGCGTCGGTAAACGTTGTGGCAATCTCATTTCCATTGGCATCCAGCAACGTGATCTTTACGCCCACGATTGGATCTTCGTTTTCATCGAAGTAGCAATCCTGGTTTGGATCGACGTGGACGAAACCACCGATCGAAGTCGGGAGCACTTCGCCAAAATTGTATTCGATCCCGGACTGGCCAAACTTCAGATCAATCGTGTGAATGACATCACCTGGATTCGTTGCCGAACCAACCGTGCTGCCGTTGATCGTACCTGCGGCATCCAATCCATCGAGATAACCGGTCGGCTGGGTCTCGACGATACGGTAGACGCTCTTGGTTAAACCGGTGAAGTGATAGAAGCCGTTGCTGTCAGTCACCAGGGTATCGACCAGGTTGCCATTTTCATCGAACAGCTGAACCGTTGTTCCACCGATGCCCTCTTCTCCGGCTTCGCGAACACCGTTGTTGTTTCGATCGTGATAGACGTATCCGGACAGATCTGCGGGCTCGCTTTCACAGAAGTTATAATCTTCGCCATGCTGTCCGGCGGTTAGAACGATCGTCTCGATACGATCGTTTCCATTGAACTCGCCGACGGTAACTCCGTTGATCGTACCAATATGGTCGCCCCCATCGATCAGCCCAGGAGGCGTGACTTCGACAACCGTGTAAGAACCGGGCAGCAACTCACCGAAATAGTAATCACCGTTAGCGTCGGTCACCGTCGATTTCAACAGATTACCGTTGGCATCGTACAAGTGAATCGTAGCCCCAACGACAGGTCGCGAGGTTGCCGATTCGTGATCACAATTCCCATCTTCATCGGTCAGGTGAACGCTACCAGAGATCGAAGCATAAAGGAATTCACCGAAATTGTAGTTGATCCCGTGTTCGTCGCTGCCAATCGTTATCCCATTGATTTCGTCGCCAGGATTAACAGCCGCGCCTCGAACGACTCCATTGATCGTTCCCGCTTCGTCAGTTCCATCCTGGTAGGCAAGCGGATGGGTTTCAATAACGCGATAGCTTCCAGGAACGAGGTTTAAAAACTCGTAGTAACCATTGGCATCGGTCGTGGTTACGAACGTTTCATTGGTAACCGTATTGATCAGCGTGATCGTTACGTCAGCTATTCCTTCTTCACCAGCGTTCTTGGCGCCATTGACGTTTCGGTCGTGGTAGACGTAGCCACTTATCGAGCCGTGCTTGATTTCACCGAAGTTATACTCGATACCTTCGTCACCCCATTTGACGTCGATCGTGTTGATCTCGTCGCCTGGGTTCACTGCGGCACCAACGGTCGTTCCAAAAATCGTACCGGCCGTGTCGAGACCATCGATGTATTCAAACGGCTGAATTTCCGCAATTTGATACTGTCCCTTGGAAAGCCCAAGGAACTCGTAGAATCCGTTTTCGTCGGTGATTGCCAAGCCAGCTGGAATGTTATTCGCGTCGTACAATTGTACCAAGACGCCTTCAATGCCTTCTTCGCCTGCTTCGCGGATACCGTTGTTGTTACGGTCGTGATAAACGTAGCCAGATAGACTTGCTGGCAGGTGTTCGCAGAAGTCGTAATGAACCCCAGAGTCGCCTGACAACAATTCGATGTCGGCAATTCGGTCGTTACCATCAAGATTTCCGACTTTGATTCCGTCGATCGTACCAACGTGATCGCCACCATCGATCAAACCTGGAGGCGTGATCTCTTCAATGGTGTAGGTCCCCGGCAGTAAGTTTCCGAAGAAGTATTCACCGTTGGCATCGGTAGTTGTTGTCGCGACCAGGTTTCCTTCGCTGTCGTACAGATTAACAACGGCACCTTCGATTGGAGTCGTGACGATGTTTTCGCCGTAGCAGTTTCCTTCTGGATCGGTCAGATGAACACGGCCACTGATCTCGGCCGGTCGAATTTCGCCGAAGTTATAGTTGATCCCGGAATCGCCACCCTGCAGCGAGATCGTGCTGATACGATCGCCTGGGTTGTGTGCGGTTCCCTTGGTCACACCATTCACCGTACCTGCGGTATCCTTACCATCTTGGTACGTCGGAGGCTGGACGACTTCGAGGACCTCGTACACGCCTGGAGGCATGTTGATGACTTTGTAGTAGCCATTGGCATCGGTCGTGACAAGGAACGACTGTGGATTGCCAAGGACGTCGACTCCCTGCACACGGATTTGAACACCCGCGATGCCTTCTTCGCCCGCTTCTTTGACACCGTCGTTATCACGATCGTGATAGACGTATCCGTCGATCATCGCTGGAGTTGCTTCCGCGAAGTCGTAGTCAATCGCCGCCGTGCCGCCTAACGGAATGCTAATTTCGGTAAGCACGTCAGGATCGCCTGAAACAGTCGATCCAGTTTGCGTTCCTTCTACTGTCCCTGGAACAGCACCAACGCTGAAGTAGCCGGTCGGTTGAGTTTCGCGAACCTGGTAGGTTCCAGGCTGCAAACCAAGCTCTTCACCAAAAATGTAATTGCCGTTTGCGTCGGTCGTCACAGTGTGCCCCGTGTTGACGAAGACGCCGTTCTCTTTCTTCCACAGCGTAAGCGAGACCCCCGAAATCCCCTGTTCGCCGGGATCGTGAGTCAGGCTCAAGTTCGGATCGTGGTAGACAGTACCACTGATGCTAATTGGAAGTGGCAATTGAACGATACTACCAAAAGCACCGTCAGTACGGTCACGATGACCGGTCGCATTGTCTGATGGCAAATCCAGCCCTGATTCGGCCAATTTGGCATCGTACATGTCGATGAATTTTGTATTGATCGTTGCGTTTTCATAGTGAGCTGCCGAGAATTCTCCCGTCAGAAGCGTACCATGAAATTCTGCCCCAGAAGCAATCGGGTCGATCAGGGTTTCGTCAGGATTGTTCGGGTCATAAATGATGATTTCGTCGACGTCGATGGAGAATCGCAGCTCTTCCCCAGCATCAAAACCGACGAAGTCGAGAATCAATCGCGTTCCACCGTCAGTGACAGTGGCTTTGATCGAGTCGATTCCATTGGCAGAAACAATCTGGAACGGAAACGCGGAGTCCGCACCAAGACCGCCAGGCGTGATATCAAAGATCACGTCGCCGGTGCTCAACCCTGGAATATTACCAAAGTTCTGAACTTGATCGCCGTCGATGATCAATCGGTTCAGCTGTGTGCCTGCCGCACCACCTTCGAACGTGACAATGAACGTATCACCATGATCGTCACCGCCTGCCGCATCATCTTCTTGATAAATGGCACCAAGGCGAATTGGATCGGCCGACATGACACGACGAGCTTCGAGCGTCTCGATGCCGCGCGATCGAACTGGACGATTGAGGGCGGCGTTCTTACCGCTACCGAAGAAGCTACGAAAACGACGCAATGCGTCTCGATAATGGAAACCCATCAGGCGACTCCTGTGCCTTCTTTTCGCATCCCTGCGAAAATGGTGACCGAACTAATTCGAGAAACGGCTGACCGGAACCGTTAACACGGGGGGATTTTTACGCGAGTTGCCCAAGTCCCAAACACGGATCGTGGTATCGAATCCGCTTGAGACCATCGTTTGCCCTTGGGCAGCCAGCGTTGCGACGGTGCCATCATGGCCCGCCAGGTGATCAATTTCGGAATAGGTATCGAGGCTCCACAGACGGACCTCGTTATCACTTCCACCGGTGGCGATGACCATCGGCTCGACGAAGGAAATGGAATAGACTTTCGCATCGCCGGCAGACATCTTGGCGAGCTCTTGCCCACTAACCACGCTGTGAACTTTAAGCGACTTGTCTTCACTTCCGCTAACGATGCTTGTGCCATCGCTGGTGAACGCCAACGCATGGATCCGCTGCTCATGGGCGCGAATATCCGTTACGCGTTGGCCTGATTCGGCATTCCAGACTCGGATAATCCCGCTACGTCCAGCTGCGGCAACATATTTTCCGTCCGCTGAAAAGCTAACAGCACGGAGGTCATTCCCTGCCGCTTTGAGCTGATGAAGCTTTTCATTCGAGTATGGATCAAAGATGGCAATCGAATCGGCGAAACCAGCAACGGCTAATTGAGATCCGTCATGATTGAAGGCAATGGCCGCAACAACGCTTGGGAAGTCGCTCCCGGCACGAAGTTGGATGTTTTCTTTCACATCCCACAACAAGATCTGACGATCGTTTCCCGCGGTGGCCAGTAAGCGACCATCAGGCGAAAATTGAGCCGCGCGGACCCAATCGGTATGCTCTTTGAGGGTGACGATCACGCGGCCAGTTGCCACTTCCATGATCCGGACGAAATGATCGTCTCCGGCTACCGCCATCAGTTTTCCCGTCGGGTGAATTTCCACCTGAGATACGACTGGGGGATGCAGGCGATCTGTATCTGGCTTCAGTTGAATCGTATGCGACAACTTTACCGCAGAAACTTGAGCGAGAGTAATCGACGGAACCATCAGTGTGGCAATCGCCGCCGCGGCACCCAGAATGTGCTTAACCATGATAATGTTGCGTCTCCCTCGCTGAACTCATGCCTAGGACAGTCCGTAGTCCCAAGCGTACGAGGGTATTCATCGACACAACCGTGCGGCCAACCTCAAAGGATCACGGAAAGTGTGCCTATTTAGGTAAACTTTTCCGGCTATGCAGCCGCATGCGCTGCTGGCATTTCATTGATTTGCAGGAACACCCTAAAGAACCAGCGATGCTTCTACATCGAAGTTACCATTCAACAAAAAAGGACGCCCACTGGACGCCCCTTCTAATCTGATCTGTAGAAGCAATGCTATCGTTTTTCGATCGGCACGAATTCGCGTTTCGTTTCGCCGGTGTAAACTTGGCGAGGACGACAAATTCGCTTTGTTTTCGAGGCGTGCATTTCTTTCCAGTGGGCAATCCAACCTGGCAGACGCCCCATCGCAAACAGAACCGTGAACATTTGCACGGGGATACCGATGGCTCGGTAGATGACACCGGAGTAGAAGTCGACGTTGGGGTAAAGCTTCCGTTCTACGAAGTACTCATCGTTCAGAGCGGCATATTCCAGCTTCTGGGCCACATCGAACAATGGATCCTTGATATCAAGCTTATCGAGCAGCCGATCGCAAGCCTTCTTAATGATGGTAGCTCGCGGGTCAAAGTTCTTGTATACCCGATGGCCGAAGCCCATCAGACGAACTTTGCTCTTCTTATCTTTGGCCAGCTCGACGTACTTATCGACATCACCACCATTCGCGATGATCTCTTCCAACATATTGACGACCGCTTCGTTGGCACCACCATGAAGAGGTCCCCACAATGCACTGATGCCTGCGGAAATCGAAGCAAACAAATTCGCGTCAGCCGACCCAACCATTCGGACCGTCGAGGTACTGCAGTTTTGTTCATGGTCTGCATGAACAATCAACAGCAGGTTCAGGGCATCCACAAAATCGGGGTCAACGTGGAATGGTTCGCTTGGAACCGCAAACATCATTTGCAGGAAGTTCTCGCAGTAAGAGAGATCATTCTGCGGATAGATGAATGGCTGTCCAAACGATTTTTTGTAGCTGTAGGCCGCAATCGTTGGCAACTTCGCCAACAGGCGGTGGATTGAAACTTCGACTTGCTCTGGATCGTGTGGGTCGAGCGAATCCTGGTAGAACGTCGAAAGGGCACTCACCACGCTGGAAAGAATCGCCATAGGATGGGCGTCACGCGGAAAACCATCGTAGAACGACCGCATGTCTTCGTGCAGCATCGTATGACGGCGAATCGAATTGCGGAAATTTGTGAGTTCTTCCTCGGTGGGGAGTTCGCCGTAAATTAGGAGGTACATGACCTCGACGAAATCACAATTCGCAGCGAGCTCTTCAATTGGGTATCCGCGATACCGCAGGATCCCTGCTTCGCCGTCTAAGTAGGTGATTGCGCTGGTGGTGGAGCCTGTGTTGACGTAGCCTTCGTCGAGAGTGATATAGCCGCTCCCTGCACGGAGCTTCGAGATGTCGACCGCCTTTTCATCTTCACTCCCCACAACAACGGGCAGTTCGATTTCTTTTCCATCGATTACAAGCTTGGCAGTATCGGACATGCAGACTTCCTCACAGGGGGCGTGCGCAGTTTTCCCGGCGACATTCCAGGTCAGCTATTTTCCGCAGCAATAAAAGCATCGAAGGGAATCACGATGCCACGATTGGCAGGCTGCGGAAACGAATTTGAACGTTATCTTTTGACCGCTACTTTACTCGATTGTGTGAGCCAACAAAATAGGCGGTACTGAAACAATCGCGGCGCATTAGATCCGCTTATTCTACTTCTTCCGAACCGGTCAAAGATTCCACGGAAAACCGAGCCGATGTGTGCGGCCGTCTTCTCGAGCTGACTCGGCAAAATAGCGGCGAAAGATCGGATTAAGAAGAGTTTCCTGCTGCATGCCCCCCGGGAAATGGGCATGGCTTATTTTTCTTCGTCAAAGATCGTCCAGACTTGGGCCTTCGACTTCACGTCTCGAATGTAGGCTTCCATCTGTGACTGGCGACGCTCGTTTTGAATCTTTTCTTTAATTTCCACTTGAGCCTTTGTGAATGGAACCATGCCTGCGTCTTGTCGCTCAATCACGCGAACAATGTGGAAACCTTCTGCAGACTCAATAATCGGACTGAGCTCACCGATGGGGAGGCTGAAAATTGCCTGGTCGACCGTTTCGTTCTTCAAACTTCCCTGACTGGTCCACTCGTACTGACCACCGCTGGATGCCTTGATGCCTTGCGATTCGCGCTGTGCGACCGCTTTCAAAGGAGCCCCACGAAGGACCTGATTTCCCATGGCTGCCATCGCTTCCCATGCTGCCTGGCGATTAGGAAACTCGGAGAACTTCACCATCAGCTGTTCCCATTTCGCTTTCGCGAGCTTTTCGTAATCCTTGGAATGCTCGTTGTAGTAGTCGAGCATTTGCTGATGGGTAACTTCCTCATCCTTTTTAATCTTCTTTTGAATTTGTTGCTGGGCGACCAGCTTTTCGACGAACTGTCGCTTCTTCTTCTCTAGAGACCCACCCATCTCGCGAAGCTTCATGTCCAACTCGGCAGGCGTGTTGACCTGGGCATTCTTCATGTCCGTTTCGAGCTGATATTCAACGTAGTTCTTTTCGAGCATCTTCTGCATTTCTTCCATGCGATCAGACGGAACCGCACGCAAGAAATCGAGGTAAACGACTTTTATATCAATCAACCCAGGCAGCATTTGCTTCAACGCTTGTTCTTTGAACTTTTCGATTTCCTCAGGAGAAACGCTACTCCGCTGCTCTGGAGTCAGGCCTGCCAGGCGTTCATCGATTACCTGATTAACTGGCCCCAAGACGTCGCCTGCCAGAATCGGAGTTCCATTCACGATCGCAACGATACGAGCAGGCTTGAACAGATCGTTGTCGTCTTCGGCAGATTGTTGCTGAGGCAAATTTGCAACACGAGGTTGCGTCTGGACCGGAGCATTCCCTGGCATGGAAACACTTTGATAATTCGCCGGTGTTGTGACGGGATAGTTTGTTGTTGGATAGTTGGCCGTCGGTGTGGTCGTCTGAGGATATTGATAAGCTGCCGCGGACGCATTGGCAGGCATATCAGAAATAACTGCGGTTGCCGCCGCAGCACCCGCGGTTGGTGCGGCCGCCTGATAATTGGCCGCAGGCATCGTGTGCGCAGCGGTACGGTACTGCGGTTCCGATGCCGCTCTTCGCTGGGAAAACGGGTCTGTCGGTGTCTGCCCTGGGGAAGTGACTTGCTCCTGCTTCCAGGGATTTAACCACCCAAACTGTGCCCAAGCTTTGGTAGGCGCAAGGAAGACAGAACCAAGAACGAGGCATCCAAGTAAGACTCGGAGACCCATTTTATTGTTAGTCACATAAGCAGCTGAAATCACGTTGCTTGAGTTCCCATCCATGAGGAGCTTCTACCTTGAGGCGGCGTCCTGCCACATTCGCGCGAGAAAATTGCGGGCGGAGTATAGAAACGGACCTAACTAGCACGCAACATCATTCTGGCAAAATCGAGCAATTCGGATCCATTCATGCTGGCATCTGCCAAAGGAATGTATGCCTTGCTGTCATCTACGATACGCACTTGTTTGCCCCTCAGCTTCGCTAGCTGCTGGATTCGTGAGGCATTGGTATACACAAACACGAGGAACGTTTGGTCGACTTCTTCCTCGATATAAATTGCCGATACCTGCCAAAAAGCGGCGTCCAATTTCAGCGCGACAAGCCGCAACAGTTCTTCGACTTCCGCGGGATGCTTGCCAAACCGATCACGCAGTTCCTCTTCGATTTGCTGCAAGTCTTCGTCTGAAGCGATACGCGTCATCCGACGATAAAGATCGATCTTTTGCCGCATATCTTCGACGTAGTCATCCGGCAGATAAGCTTCAACCGGCAAATCGATATCTACATCGATCGTCATCTTCGGCGGCATTTTCTGCAGTCTGCGAACAGCACTTTCAAGAAGCTGGCAATAAAGCTCGTAGCCGACCGTGGCAATATGACCGCTTTGCTGCGTCCCCAGAATGTTGCCTGCTCCACGAATTTCAAGATCACGCATAGAAATCGCAAAGCCAGCCCCCATGTGACTAAACTCCTCGATAGCATGCAGTCGCTTGCTAGCGATCGGCGTGAGATGTTTACTGGGTTCCAACAACATATAACAGTAGCCACGGTGGTGCGAACGGCCAACTCGCCCACGCAGCTGATGAAGATCCGCCAAGCCATATCGGTCAGCTTCATCGACGAATATCGTGTTGGCATTCGGGATATCGAGCCCGCTTTCGATAATGGTCGTTGCCAAAAGCAGATCAAATTTCCCGTCGATAAAGTCCACCATGACTTGCTCGAGGGCCCCTTCTGCCATTTGCCCATGCCCAATTCCGATTTTCGCTTCCGGCACAATTCGCTGCAGCTTGGCTGCTACGAGTTCGATATCCTGGACGCGGTTGTGAACAAAATAGATCTGCCCGCCCCGGTTTAATTCGCGAAGTACCGCGTGACGAATTAACTCGTCACTCCAACGAGAAACTTTCGTCTCAACTGCGACACGATCTTTCGGCGCCGTCTCCAGATTGCTGATATCCCGAACGCCGACCAACGACATATGCAGCGTCCGCGGAATGGGCGTCGCCGTCATCGTCAGTACATCAATCGTGGTGCGGAGTTGCTTGAGCCGTTCTTTAACTTCCACGCCAAACCGTTGTTCTTCATCGATGATGACCAAACCCAGGTTTTGAAACGTGACATCTTTGGAAGCAAGACGATGTGTTCCGATCACAACATCCACCGTACCGTTTTTCAGGCCCTTAACCACTTCCCGCTGCTCTTTCGCGGTCCCGAATCGGCTTAATCTGGCGATCGTAAACGGAAACTCCGCCATGCGTTCGCGAAAACTCTTGTAGTGCTGCTCGGCTAGGATCGTCGTCGGCACGAGCACCGCGACCTGATATCCATTGTCGACCGCCTTAAACGCAGCACGCATCGAAACCTCGGTCTTTCCGAAGCCGACGTCACCACAAAGCAGTCGATCCATCGGACGTGGTTGAAGCATATCTTGCTTGATAGCCGAAATCGCCAACGCCTGATCGTCTGTTTCCGTGTAGGGAAATGAAGCGTCGAATTCATACTGCCAACGCGTATCTTCTGCGAAGGCAATACCTGGGCGGCTTTTTCGTTCGGCTTGAACTTGCAGCAGATCGGCAGCCAGGTCTTTGACCGCCTTTTCGACGTTCTCTTTCTGCTTCTTCCAGATTACGCCGCCAATCTTCGCTAACGGCGGTCGTGTCTTGCTACCCCCGACGTACTTCTGAACCAGGTCGATCTTCGAAGCAGGAACGAAGATCTTTGTCTCGCCGTGAAATTCCAAGACGAGGTGCTCTTCAGCGTGCCCCTGCTTTTCGATCAATCGCAAGCCACGGTATCGCCCAATACCATGCCCTAGATGAACAACCAGGTCTCCCTTCTTGAGATCGACGAAGCTATCGATCACTTTGCCAAGCCGACGTGTTTTCGTCCGGTGCAAAGAACCGCGATGAAAGATCTCATTTCCGCTGACGAGCACTAACTGCCCTTCACGAAATCGAAACCCTTGGCTTAGCTCCCCTAAGACATAGTGCAAACGTCCGGTCTTGGCGACTTGCGTTTCATCCAAGATCTCGTGCAACCGCTCGACTTCTGCTTGCGTTTGGCAGACGATCACTACGTCGAGACTTTGACTGACAACGTCAAGTTCACCTCGGACACGGTCGACGTCACCGCTGAACTGCTCGACCGATTCAAAGTTCAAGTTTGCTGTTACATTGAATGATCCGCTCGATATTCCAGCGACAGACACCTTTCGGAAGTCGTTCAGTCGGGCAATCGTTTCTGCAAACTCAAACGCATCGCGGACATCATCGACTCGGCGTAGATAGTCGTCAGCTGTTTGTTTCATCTGATCTGGTTCGATCAGCATGAAAACAGCATCTTCTGGCAAATAGTCGACAAAGCTTCCCTGATATTCACGCGAGTGACGTAGCGCCGTGATATCGATTTGCTTCAAAGACTCAACGCTACGTTGGGACGTGATGTCAATTTCACGTATCGACTCGACTTCATCGCCGAATAGCTCGACACGCACCGGCCGCTCCCAATCCGGCGCGAAGACATCGAGAATTCCCCCGCGAAGCGAGAACTCTCCTGGAAGCTCGACCGCACTTGTCGAGTGATACTTATGAGCCAGGAGCCACTTGCCGAGCTCCTCGGGAATAAGCTGCTGCCCCACTTCCAGACGACGGCTGTTGGCAACGATGTTCTCTTTTCCAGGGACCGGCTGGATCAGACTTTCAATCGACGTCACCAAAACAGGCGGACATTCACCGTACACCAGCTGTTTTAGAATTCGTAAGCGGGCGGCATATATATCGTCGTGAAGTCGGCGTTCGTCCGGCGAAGATTCCCACGCAGGAAATGCGGCGACCGCGGAATCGCCAAACAAGGGCAATGCTTCTGCCAGCTTGTCGATTTCCGTGAGATGCGGAGCGACCAAGACAATGTGCGGCGAGACTTCCGTTTGAATCGCAGCCGCCACGAGCGCGCACGCTGAGCCCCAAACTCCTTCCAGGGTAGCATCGTGCCCTTGCTGTAAGGCTTCGATTACCTTCTGAAACGATTCGTTTTGCTCGAAACATTGCGGCAGGCTTTTGAGCATCGCCGCCGCTTGCTGGGATATCGCAATGCTCATATTTCGTAGTCCTGAATTTTAGGGGCAATGATACAATCGGGCCAATACGTCCCCTCCCACAATTTTCGTTCCTGTTGGTTCACTGAGGAGTCACATCGTGATGGTTCGTGTTTCCTTGAGCATCCTTGTTTGCATTATTGGCCTAGTTTGCAGTGTTGCCGCGGAAGACATTCCAGGCTGGGGGACGCTCGTTGATCCCTTGGGAGATTGCCCGGTCGACTTCACTAACAAAGGTATTCAACTAACGGTCCCGCCGGGGGTCCATCAGCTTAACCCTGTTATGGAGCGAGTTACCGCGCCCCGCATCTGGAACGACGTGGCCGGAGACTTTCTGTTCGAGGCCCGAATCATCGACTTTCCCAGACCCGAAATCGACACCGGTGCCAACGGCAATCGAAGCTATATCGCCGCGGGCCTGGTTCTATGGCAAGACGAGAAAAGCTTTCTGCGATGGACACGCTCAGCAAGTGCCGAAGCGAATGCTGTTTACCTGAGCTGCGAGCAATTCGATAACGCCAAATTCGTGGGTGGCGGCAATTTCAAGCTTGACGATCAGCCAATCTGGCTACGACTCGAGCGTCGCGGGAACACGCTGCGTATGTCCGCCTCCTCCAATGGAAATGACTGGAAGCAGATGATTGAGCGACAAAGCAACTACCAAAACGCCCTCAAAGTGGGCGTCTTTGGTCTCAACGTGACCGACAAGCCGCTGGAGTACCGTTTTGAGTCTCCGTTTTTGCTCCGCCGCCAGGCACCAAAACCAGCGAACTAATGGTCTGCGCTAGCCAAACCAAACATTCTCAAACATTTCCACAAACCACAACATATTACCACACAACCACTTACCGCTTTTCCTCAGTTTTAGCGGTCATTTTTTCACCACCCCCGTTTGACAACCTCGGCCGTACGGTGATACATTACGTCCTTCCAGTTGAGAGTAATTCCTCGACAGGGAAACACCGCTCCGATAAAGAGCGGGCATGATCTTTGACAATTTGGTTGGTAGATGGCATTTGCGTGACGAAGCGATGTCGAGTTCAGGTTTCTGCCTGAGCTCTGCAAAAACTTCGTTGCGACATAAACGATGCAATTTCATAGAGTTATGGTTATTACCAAAAAGTGTTGCTCTTGATTCAGCTTTGGCTAAATCAGGGCAGTGCCGATTTTGAGTGGTAGCCGTTCTTAAAGAGAATCTCGATGTCTGTCGGGCGTCTTTCCAAGTTCAACCTGAGAGGGTTGGCAAGTGAAAACGTCACGCAGCATTGTGAATCGTTACAAGATCGGATCTCAGTGATTGGCTCTTAGACAAGTCAATCACATTAGGTAGTCCGAAATAGTTTGGTTGTTCAAGTTTGTATGGGTGTGCTAACCCTAAGCGAGCTTTGAATATTTGTGGTCAAGCTATTAAGGGCACATGGGGGATGTCTTGGCATCAGAAGACATGGCGTGGAAGACTGCGATAAGCCTGGGGAAGTTGTCAAACGAACGTTGATCCCGGGATTCCTGTTCAACCTAGGGAACTGAAACATCTAAGTACCTAGAGGAGAAGAAAGAAAAATCGATTCCGTCAGTAGCGGCGAGCGAACGCGGAATAGCCCAAACCTTGAGGATTTTCCTCAGGGGGTTGTAGGGCCTCTCATATGGAAGTTACAAAATCACCGACTAGCCGATATGACATGGAAAGGTCAACCATAGAGGGTGACAGTCCCGTAGGCGAAAGACGAGTGATCTTCCGAGAGGTACCTGAGTAGGTCCAGTCACGTGAAACCTGGATTGAATCTGCGGGGCCCATCCCGTAAGGCTAAATACTCTCTGATGACCGATAGTGAACTCAGTAGCGCGAGTGAAAGATGAGAAGAACCCCGACAAGGGGAGGTATGTGAACCTGAAACCATGTGCCTACAAGCGGTCGGAGCCCGATTTATGGGTGACGGCGTGCCTTTTGCATAATGATCCGGCGAGTTACCGTCTGCGGCAGGTTAAGGCCTTACGGGCTGTAGCCAGAGGGAAACCGAGTCTTAATAGGGCGTTAGTCGTAGGTGGTAGACGCGAAACCAGGTGATCTACCCATGAGCAGGTTGAAGCGCGGGTTATACCGCGTGGAGGACCGAACCCACTTAGGTTGAAAACTGAGGGGATGACTTGTGGGGAGGAGTGAAAGTCTAATCAAACCTGGAGATATCTCGTTCTCTCCGAAATAGCTTTTGGGCTAGCCTTGAGCCACTACATACCGGGGGTAGAGAGACTGAATCGGTTTGGGGCCCTTCCCGGGGTACCCTGCTGGACCAAACTCCGAATACCGGTATGACTATCTCAGGAGTCAGTCCGCGAGGGATAAGCTTCGCGGTCGAGAGGGAAACAACCCAGACCGTCTGCTAAGGTCCCCAAGAGATGCTCAGTCACTAAGGAAGTTGAATTGCCGAGACAACCAGGATGTTGGCTTAGAAGCAGCCACCATTTAAAAAGTGCGTAACAGCTTACTGGTCGAGCAATTCTGCGCCGATAATGAACGGGAGTAAGCATTTCACCGAAGCAGCGGATTCGAAAGAATGGTAGGAGAGCGCCGATCGTCAGATACGAGCCGTACCGTAAGGAGCGGTGTTGGGGCGATCGGGTGATTATGCCGGAATGAGTAACGATAAAACAGGTGAGAATCCTGTTCGCCGAAAGCCTAAGGTTTCCTGGGGAAGGCAATTCCGCCCAGGGTTAGCCGGTCCCTTAGTCGAGGCTGAAAAGCGTAGACGATGGACAGCAGGTCAATATTCCTGCGCTACGGTTGTGGACTGATGGAGGGACGGCGTTTCAAAGGTGATCGGACTGGTGGAACAGTCCGTGGGCTCTAGCAAGGTGAGGAATAGGTAAATCCGTCCTCGTAAGCCAAGTTAGAGTGCTGACTCTTCGGAGGTAATCATCAGCGGGACGTCCAAGAAAAGCTTCTAAAGGTTGAAGCAACTGTAACCGTACTAAAACTGACACAGGTAGGCGGGTCGAGAAGACCAAGGCGCTCGGGAGAACGGTGGTTAAGGAACTCTGCAAAATGGCCCCGTAAGTTCGCGATAAGGGGTGCCCCTGGCGGTTCACGCTGCTGGGGGTCACAGTAAATCGGCTCTGGCAACTGTTTATCAAAAACACAGGACCCTGCCAACTCGCAAGAGGATGTATAGGGTCTGACGCCTGCCCGGTGCCGGTAGGTTAAGGAAGCGGGTGCAAGCTCTCGACCGAAGCCCCGGTAAACGGCGGCCGTAACTATGACGGTCCTAAGGTAGCGAAGTTCCTTGTCGGGTAAGTTCCGACCTGCATGAAAGGCGTAATGACTGGAGCACTGTCTCAACCACCGACCCGGTGAAATTGTAGTCGTGGTGAAGATGCCACGTTCCCGCAGTTAGACGGAAAGACCCCGTGAACCTTTACTGTAGGCTGATATTGGTCTGAGATATGTTTTGTGTAGGATAGGTGGGAGGCTTTGAAGTTTGCACGCCAGTGTAGATGGAGCCATCCTTGAAATACCACCCTGAATATGTTTTAGCTCTAACCTAGAATTTCTGTGAATCCAGACTAGGAACAGTGTCAGTTGGGCAGTTTGACTGGGGCGGTCTCCTCCCAAAGAGTAACGGAGGAGTGCAAAGGTACCCTCAGCCTGGTTGGTCATCAGGCATAGAGCGCAATGGTAGAAGGGTGCTTAACTGTGAGACCCATAGGTCGAACAGATACGAAAGTAGGTCATAGTGATCCGGTAGTCCCGTATGGAAGGGCTATCGCTCATCAGATAAAAGGTACTCCGGGGATAACAGGCTTATCGCATCCGAGCGTCCATAGCGGCGATGCGGTTTGGCACCTCGATGTCGGCTCATCACATCCTGGGGGTGAAGAAGCTCCCAAGGGTTCGGCTGTTCGCCGATTAAAGTGGTACGTGAGCTGGGTTCAGACCGTCGTGAGACAGGTCGGTCCCTATCTGCTGTGGGCGTACGAAACTTGAGGAGATTCTTCTTTAGTACGAGAGGATTTGGAAGGACGTTCCTCTGGTGTCCCAGTTGTCATGCCCGTGGCACGGCTGGATAGCTATGAACGGAAAGGATAAACGCTGAAAGCATCTAAGCGTGAAGCCCGCTCCAAGATTAGGTTTCGTAAGTACTTTGTACGAGAGTCCCCTGGAAGACGACCAGGTTGATAGGCCAGATGTGTAAGCTCAGTAATGAGTTCAGCTAACTGGTACTAACGGACGAATGCTTGACCACTTATATTCAACGCTCACTCGTTTGAGCAAACTTGAATACCAAGTGACGATTCACAAGGTTCTCAACAAACCATCGAACGTGTTCGCAAACGCAAACACCTCTACCAAACCAAATTGAGCTTCGTGAGGCCCTCACGTCTCACGAAGTTCCTTCCGGTGACCATATGGTTGTGGAAACACCTGTTCCCATTCCGAACACAGCAGTTAAGCACAACCAGCCGATGATAGTGCCCACCAGTGCGAAAGTAGGTATCGCCGGATTCATTTACATTTCAAAAGCCCCGCTGATCAAAAAGCGGGGCTTTTTTATGCGCTGGACTCTCAGTAAAACTGCATCTGCGTATATATTTCCATCTGCCAGGCAAATCCATTGACTCAATCACCCGAACGTCCACGATTTAATCGCATCAAGAAGAAAGGTGCAGCATCGCCTCTGGTTCTTGCCATTGCTGCGGTCTCTGGCCTTCTTGTAGTTAGTTGCCTGGTATGTGGTGGTCTCGTCTATTTGGGAGTCAACTCCCAGGTAACGTCGCAGATCCAAACCAAGTATGGTGACAACCCAATCGTTCAAGAGCACCTAGGTGAGATTCAT
Organism: Bremerella sp. TYQ1; assembly: GCF_020150455.1. Lineage (NCBI taxonomy): Bacteria > Pseudomonadati > Planctomycetota > Planctomycetia > Pirellulales > Pirellulaceae > Bremerella > Bremerella sp. TYQ1. The sequence continues at coordinate 5,814,779 of NZ_CP083740.1, read as the reverse complement.
TCTGCCTGGATTAACACCGATGCCAGTCACGAGGTGGCGGAAGAGTTAGGCACGCCTGACTTCATTGTTTACGATGTACATGGCTCGGAAGCAGATGGTCAGCTATTAATCAAACAAGGTGACGGCGAGGAGCTCGTCGGTGACGAAGCCATCCTGCGAATGGGATCTGAAGACTACGACTTGTAGCTTTTCGTCTAATCAACAAAATGCAGAGACTCGCCAGTGAGTATCGGGCCTAGGGCCTATCAGTTTGAAAAACAATTGGCTCAGAGTTCTCGTCAGCAACGGCGAGACCGTGGTGTCTTCTATACTCCCTGGATCGTTGCGAAGCAGCTGGTCGCCCAGGCAGACCAAATACTCAAGCAGCAGCTTAATTTGCCAATGGGGCTGGCCGACGTTACCACATGGGCAACTTTTCTATCCAACAACTCGGTCGAGTTGCCCGCCGAGCGATTTTCCCTCGACGATCCATTCGTTCAAATTCTCGAGCCCTCAGCGGGTAGCGGAGTTTTCGTCGTTGCAATACTCGATCGAATCTACGGGAACATTCTCGGTGCGGCTAAATCCAAGAGATACGGTCACACGGACTGGCATCGATTTCTGTCCGAGCAACTTCCAGGGCGATTCCACGCGATTGAGCTAATTCCAGATGCCACCGAAGAACTTGTCGAGTCCGTGGAAAGCTTTTTAAGCTCAACCGGCGTAAATCGCTTAGGCGTTGATCCCGTCGCGATTCTCACTGGCAATGCCCTTGAGCCTGAAATCCATCATCGACTAGGTAGTGCCGCGACGGTAGTGCTAGGCAATCCACCGTATGCTGCCGCGTCGCAGAACAACGGGAATTGGATCAAACAAATTTTACGTGGTCGCACTCCGGAATCAGATTCCCTTCACAGCTATTTTGAAGTGGACGGACAACCTCTGCAGGAGAAGAAACTATGGCTCCACGACGACTACGTCAAATTTCTTCGTGTTGCCCAGTGGCATTTGGAACGTCGCCGATATGGCATCATTGGGCTAGTGATGAACCATGGCTTTCTTGACAACGTGACCTTCCGTGGACTCCGATATCAACTACTCGATCAATTCGACTCGATCGAGATCCTCGACTTAAACGGCAATACAAAAAAACGTGGCACATCTTCTCAGTTAACTCGCGACGAAAGCGTTTTCAACATTGGCCAAGGCGTCGCATTATCGCTGTTTGCCCGAACGCCGACTTCTCGAAAGCCTTCTATCCAGTTTGGAGAACTTTGGGGCCCACGCGATCAAAAGCTACAAAAGCTCGAAGAACTCTCGTGGCAAGAGCTCGCCAAGGAGACCGTTGTCCCGTCAGCCCCTTACTACTTTCTGACACCTCGATCAGATGGTACGTCGGCGGAGTACCACCAGGGCATTCTGATCACGGACCTTATGCCTCAAAGCACGTCAGCGGTTGTTACCGCCCGAGATGCGATCGTTATCGACACCTCTCGCAGTCGTTTACTATCTAGAATCCAAGAGCTACGCGACGGCAACATCTCCGACAGCACTATTCGGAGAAAATACTTCCCTAAACCTCGCTCCAGCAAATACCTTCCGGGTGACACCCGCAGTTGGAAACTGCCCGATGCACGGCAACAACTTCGGGACGACGCTGACTGGGAAGATCGAGTTGAGGCCTGCAATTATCGGCCGTTTGATCGACGCTGGATTTATTGGTCGCCAGGGATGGTCGATTGGCCACGTGGCGAGGTCATGGAATCAATGCGTACCCACCAAGAGTCCTTGGGGTTGATTGTTCGCCGACAAATGCCGCCAGATCGCCCCTGCAATCATTTCTTTGTGGCAGATAGCCTGGTCGTAGATGGCATTCTGCGAAGTGACAATCGTGGAAACGAAACATTGCTTCCGCTAATGATGGGTCGAACAGAGAATCTCAACCGAGACCTCTTGCCGAATCACCTAAACAGGGTCACGTCTCGACAAGTCTTCGACTACATCTATGCTCTCTTTTATTGCGAAGAGTACCGTAGCCGATTTTCCAGCGCCTTACAAATTGCTTTTCCTCGCGTCTTCTTTCCTGAGACTAAAGAAGCCTTCGACACACTTTCGGCGTTAGGGAATCAGCTCGTAAATCTACATTTGGCAAAAAGCACTGCCGCAGTCTCTCCGGATGACGTGAGTTCGTCAGCGGTCATTGCTCCTGGTCATCCTAAATTTCGTGATGGCTTTGTTTGGATTGATCGCAATACGCCGCTTGCGAAAGTCGACTCATCCGCGTGGGGCTTTCATTTCGGAAGCCACCAGGTGTTACGGAAATGGCTCAAAGACCGCCGTGGGTCTAAGCTTTCGTCGAGCGACGTCCATCATTACTGCCAACTCATCGAAATTGTTAAACGGACGCAGTCCCTGATGATTGAAATTAGCGACTGCATAAAAAAGCTCGGTGGGTTCCACCGAGCTATGGGTTTCAAGCTTTCCGACAATGTCAAACGCTAGTCTTCTTCACGAAGCTTTGCGAGCACGGAATAATCTTCCAGCGTTGTGGTATCCCCTACTTCTTCTTTGCCGGAAGCAATGTCACGAAGCAAGCGACGCATAATCTTTCCACTTCGTGTTTTGGGTAACGTGGCCGTGAACCGAATATCATCCGGAACAGCCAACGCACCAATCTCTTTTCGGACATGTTGCTTTAGAATGTCGCGGGCTTCGTCGGTATCGTCCGTTCCCTTTAGCGTGACAAAAGCAGCGATTGCCTCTCCCTTCACCTCGTGAGGACGTCCAACAACAGCTGCCTCGGCCACCAAAGGATGTGAAACCAAAGCACTTTCAACTTCGATGGTGCTCAGTCGATGACCAGCAACGTTAATCACGTCATCGATTCGCCCCATGATCCAGTAGTAACCATCTTCATCACAGCGAGCATTGTCGCCAGCCAAGTACTTGCCGGGAACTTTGGACCAATACGTTTCCTTGTAACGCTCTTCGTCACCCCAGACGCCGCGAAGCATGCCTGGCCAAGGCTGCGTAATCGTCAGCATGCCTCCTTGGTTGGTACCGACCTCGTTTAGTGATTCGTCATAAATCCCTGGGACAACACCGAAAAGTGGCCGCGTACAACTGCCAGGCTTCGTTGCGATAGCCCCTGGCGTGGGGGACATCATGATGCCGCCGGTTTCGGTTTGCCACCATGTATCTACGATCGGACATTTTTCGCCGCCGATCTTTTTGTGGTACCACATCCAGGCTTCCGGATTGATCCCTTCACCGACGGTTCCGAGCAATCGCAGACTGGAAAGATCGTGCTTTTCCACCCACTCATCGCCCCATTTGATAAACGCGCGAATGGCTGTTGGCGCCGTGTACATGATCGTCACTTTGTATTTTTCGACGATCTCCCAGAAGCGCCCTTCATCGGGATAGTTCGGGGCTCCTTCATACATCACACAGGTGGCACCAGCCGAAAATGGCCCGTACACCACGTAGCTGTGTCCGGTGATCCAGCCACAGTCGGCAGTGCACCAGTAGATGTCATCCTCGCGGTGATCGAAGACCCACTCGAAAGTCTTCTTAGCGTACAGGTTATATCCGGCCGTCGTATGCAAAATGCCTTTTGGCTTACCCGTCGAACCGCTGGTGTACAGGATGAACAGTGGCGTTTCACTGTCGAGCGGTGTTGCAGGACAGTCGGCAGAAGCACTCTCCATCAAGTCGTGCCACCAAACGTCTCGCTCCGACTTCATTTCGACGTCGTTACCGACTCGCTTCAGAACAACACACTTTTCAACAGTTTCTGACTTCTCAAGTGCTTCGTCGACGATCTTCTTCAGAGGCAATTCCTTGCCACGTCGCCAACCTGCATCTGCTGTGACGACGACTTTGGCCTGAGCGTCGTTGTTTCGGTCTGCAATTGATTCAGCCGAGAAGCCTGCGAAGATCACCGAGTGAATCGCTCCGATCCGAGCACATGCGAGCATGGCGATCGCCAGTTCCGGCACCATCGGCATATAGAGCGAAACACGATCTCCTTCACGAACCCCCAAACTCTTCAGTGCGTTTGCAAACTTGCTAACTTCGGCGTGAAGCTCCTTGTAAGTCAACGTCCGCTGATCGCCTGGCTCACCTTCCCAGATGATCGCTGTTTTATCAGCGGTCGGTGTCCCAAGATGGCGGTCGAGACAGTTGTAACTGACGTTGGTCTTGCCACCGACGAACCATTTGGCGTCGGGACAATTCCACTGAAGTACTTCGTTATAAGACTCGAACCAGTGGAGCTCTTCCTTGGCAAACTTATCCCAGAATGCGGGCAAGTCGGCCTGGGCTTCGTTCCATGTTTGCTCGTACTCTTCGACCGACTTGACCCGGGCCTTCGAGGCGAACTCTTCGCTAGGTGGGAAGAGCCGCGATTCGTGCATCACGTTGTCAATTTGCCCGGTTTTACCATCCGACATGAACAGTACATCCTAAAAGGGTTGCTAATGATGGAGTGTTTTCCGTTGGGGTGAACACGCGATTTTAGGTACGGCTAACCGACGTGTCAACGAAGGAGTGATGCCACGTGTCATCACCCTGACTAACTATCAACTTCAACGGATACTTTGGGGGGTTGAATGAAGTCGTCTCGCAGTTGCTTTACTTCGGCGACACTCATCTCGCCTGGCTGAAGCCACAGACGGTAATTCAACTCCAACGGGTTGTCCTCGGTCACCTTGGTCGCGAAGTAGGAACCGAATCGTCCATAGTCACGTTCGCTGAAGCGGGCTGGCTTCGGATTCTTGGGGGAGTCGAGATAGCAACAGGTGTATCTCTGATCGAACGCAACGAAGCTCAACGCGTTGAACCCGAGGTTAATATGATCCTTGTTGCCAGGCCAGTTTCGGAACTTGCCAGGCTCGCCTTTGCCGTCGGGGCGAACGTAGTAGGTCTGCTTGGCGGTCTTATCTGGAACATGCTGAGTCGCACGATACTGGAAACCGGCATGCTGAGGATCACCATCGACTTTCAAGTTATCTGCTTTGGCCGTTAGCTCAGAGTCGAAGTCTATTACCTGAGCTCCATCGACATGGTAAACGGTCATCTGGCGGAGCTCGGTAGCGAACGTCTTTCCGTCCTGACCGTTCCAATCGATTTCGAGAAGCTGTCGAGCCATGACGGGGCCAGCCTCTTCCCGGACAAACGCCTGGTGAGCCTGACTTTCCTTTTTATGGCAGTGCCAGACGTCTGCTTTTTTCTCTTTGCCGTCTTGCTCGTAGCTAATGCGGTTGAATCCGTAAAAAATGCCACGATGATGCTGGAACAACCCACCAGGCCCCTTGGTCAGCAAGTTCTCACCTTTGGGATCGAACAAGTGATGGTAGACCTTCATCGTTTCTTGACGACGCGATTCGCTACTGTCGTCGACCGATTCGTACATATAACGTAGAACCGGTCGATCACCATAAAGCAAGTCTTTGTGCTTGCCAGACTCATCCTGGAAACGAAACTTGGTCAAGTCGGACGAGTCTTCCGGAATCGATACCGCAAACTCACGTTCAGGACCGACCAGCGACGCAGGCAACACCAGATGCAACTCGCGAGCGAGTGGATCTGGCGAGTCATTGCCGAGACCAGGCTTCGACAGCTGCCCATAAAGTGGGTCCATGCCATCGGCAGCAAGCTCGACGACGGCTACTTCGGCAAACGCCTTGGGTACCGTCACATCGACTTGAAGCGGAACGGCTCGTTTTGATTCGCCTTGCGAAGCGACTTTCACGTGAAACGAGTCAGCAGCTTTCGCGGACGAACAGAGCACCAGGCCAAGGATGGCGAGACCGGATAAGGGGCGAACGATGAACATCGGTTAGCGTCCTCTCGACGGGGGTAGGCGGGAATAATTCGACCCTACCATGATAAACCCGTGAGGATTCGCAAACCACTAGTGATCAGTTGCGGCAGCGAATTCAGCCCTTCTTACGCCGGGAAAACACGCATTGCGGTAACCATCCCCCTCGAAAGGACTTAGCTCGGACACTTACCGAACCAGTAAGACTAAGCCAATCGGAACAGAATGCCTAAGTTGTCAACGAACGACATCCACGATGGGCGGACTTAGCCTCTATTCTACCAGGGTGTTCACGCGACTTACGGATTTGCTCTAACGCTTGCAAGGACTTGCCGTTACGACGACCCCGTAAAATTGCCTTCAAGTGGAGCGAATTGACTGCCCTTATTTTGCGGCTATTTTCACCCTCAGACTTCGCCCACACTTGCGCGCTATCGATGACTTATGCACCAATACTTCTTGCAAAGAGTGCGCACACTTACTTACAATAGATGAACACCCAGCGAGACGAATTGGGAAGGGAATTCTAAAGCACCTTCTCGTGAATGCTTTCAAGCGTTTTACGAATGCGAAGAGCATTCTTCTAGAATGGTCGCCAAACTCTTAAGCCGAGTTTAAAGATCGTCCAGACAGCGATCATCGCCTTTTGCATGTTGATCTTCGAGCTGCCATGTTCTCGCTCAACAAATTGGAACGGCACTTCGACAAACTCGGCCCCCTTCTCTTTCAAGTGATACAACACTTCTTCAAAGAACGAGTAGCCTTGGCTGAGAAACGAATCGAAATCGATCTGTTTTAACAGGCTCACTGGATATGCCCGGAAGCTTCCGCTGCAATCCTTCATCGGCAGCCACAACATCCAACGGGTATAGATGTTGATCGCGCGACTCATGAAGTGACGTTTGAGCGGCCAGCCAACAATGCCACCGCCAGTGGTATAACGCGAACCGACGACAACTCGGTTGTGTGCATCTCCTTCCTCCCAAGCCGCCAACAGTTCTGGAATTTTTTCAGGCGGATGACTGAGGTCCGCATCCAGATTCACCATCACGTCGTAATTGTTTTCTACGGCATACCGCATCGCGGCAATGATCGCCGAGCCCAGCCCTGGCTTCCCCTTGCGATGCAGGCAAAAAAGATGAGGATTCGTCTTTCGATATTCCTCGCACCAATCACCGGTCCCATCCGGCGAGCCATCGTCGATGACAAGCACATCCACATTCGGCAAAGTGTCCACAAGTCGCTCGACAAAGATCGGCAAGTTTTCGATCTCGTTGAATGTTGCGACTGCAACCAGCACGCGACCTGTCCTCTTGGAAGGATCATCCCCCTTCACAGCATCACTGTGGGAAATCGACTCGGTTTGGTCAGTCGTTTTGCTCATAAGTTCCTGAAATTTTCCGCTTCCAACCCATTGCCAGCCTGTGTCCTGAGTATGGATTTCGACTGATGCGTATACTTACATTCTAACGAGACAAACCATATTACCGAGACGAGGATCCATGAATTCCGCCGTTGTCGCGTCGGAAGAGACGTCGACTGTCCCGCAAATTGCATACGGCCGTGAATTCTGGCTGGCTTACATTGCCAATACTGCGCTGGTTGTCTGTAACAGCTCCCTTTTCCGTTATTTCGACTTTGTCAATTTTCTTGGTGGTGACGAATATGATCTGGGGCTGATTACCGGCTTTGGCATGTGCGGGGCCGTTTTGGCACGCTTCGCTCAAGGTGCCGCGATGGATCGCTTCGGGACCAGGGTCGTTTGGCTCGGCTCGCTGGCCCTGCTTTTGTCGGCAATTTTGGGACACTTAGTTGTTCGGGAAGTCGACGGCGTGGCAATTTATTGCCTGCGGCTTTGCTACATGGTGGGTCTCGCTGGCGCGTTCGGTTCGTCGATCACCGCGATCTCGCTGAAAGCTCCTAAAGGGCGAAGCACCGAATTGATCGGCGTTCTTGGTTCGTCCGGCTTCATCGGCCTCGCGATTGGTCCGCTTGTGAGCGATCTTGTTTTCGCAGGCGACGCCCCTATCGAGAGTAAGATTCAAACGATGTTTCTCGTTTCGCTAACCGCTGCGTTAACGTCGATTGTCTTTACCTACCTGGCTACGCGCGGCGATCGGCCGCGTCGATCAAAGGGGCACCCTTCCCTGCTCAAGCTGATTCGGCAATACCATCCCGGCTGGATGCTGATCATGTCGTTTGCGATGGGAGTTGGGGTGTTGTTCCCACAGATCTTTTTACGCAGCTACGCCAACGAAGTCGGCATTGCGAATATCAGCTCGTTCTTTTTGGTCTACGCGATCACCGCGTTCACATGTCGTTTGTTGACGCGCAGGGTTCCGGAACAGATCGGCGTGAAAAACGCAGCGACGATCGGTATCTTGATTTTGGCGACTAGCCTGACGCTCTATCTTTTGGTTCGCAATCCCTGGCTGCTGCCGATTCCGGCTGTGCTCGGCGGAATGGCGCACGCGTTGATCTTCCCCGCGATCATTGGCGGCGGAAGCATCGCGTTTCCCAAGAAGTATCGCGGCACCGGCACCAATCTCATGCTGGTGATGCTCGACTCCGGCGGATTGATCGGTCAGCCGCTGATCGGTTTGATGATCGCTGGCAGCCGCAAAGCCGACCTGCCTGCCTATCCGATCACGTTCGTCACGATCGGCGTTCTGCTTACGGTGATTGCCCTGCTAAACCAACGCTTCGGCAAGCCGGTCATCGCCCAAGAAGACGACCACCCCGAAATCGAAGAACGCTCGCACTGTGTCAACGAAAGCCTGTAAGAGGTGCCATGCTCACGTCCGCGTGGGCATGTCTTCGGACATTGGTACGCGAGATTTCTTATCTAGGGTAGTCCGATTTGCTTGCAAACCGCGGAACGCAGCAAGCAGATATGTGCCGTGCGGTCGACTCATCGAAAAGACCTCCATTCGGCTTCGCCTCCCCAGGTTGCAAGCAACCATGGGCTACCCAAATGATAGGCCGTAGGGTGCGTCTCGACGCAGCATAAGTTGCGCTGGACGGACGGCTCGACAGTTCTTGGTGCGTCGAGACGCACCCTACGTTTTGTTGACGCGGTTTGGCTCGTTTGAATTCGCCATCTTCAGCGGCGTGCAATTCCAATTCTTTGCACCGATTTCTTTTCGATGCTAGAAAATGAGAAGCCCTTTTCGAGTTGACTAGCGAGATCCAGACGGTCGGCAATCTGCCTTGGAGATCACACGTGCTTCGATTTCTGCTCTGCTTTTTGGCCATGTTTTGTTGGGCGTTGGATTGTTGTGCCGACGAGTTCCACGATCGACTATCCGAGATCGAGGCGCAGCGACCTGATGAGTCGAGCCGTGCCCAAAAGATTCGTCACTATCGATCGTTGATAGCTGACAACACCGAACATCCTGACGTTGCCGAAGCAATGTACCGCATTGCCAATTTATGGCAAAACGGCACACCAGGGACCGAAATGGAACCGAATCCAGAACTTGAAATGTGGTGGCTGCAGCAAACGAAAAAGGCTGCAAACCCGAACAGCGATCTATGGTTCGACGTTCGATTCCGCATCGCTGGACGATTGGATCGAAAGCATCCTGAGTCAGCAAAAAACGAACTTCAGGCAATTCTTGACCACTCGAATAGTTCCATCATTGATGCCCGGGCCCATCACCAGCTCCAACGCCTAGCCATACATCATGACGACCTCGAAGAGGCGGAACGTATTTGCCGAATGTTGCAAGATTGGATGAGCGATCAGGCGCTTCACCCTTCTACGACATATGCTAAAGGCCAGTTCTTTGAACCGATTCAAGCGAGCGCTGCCACGATGATGAATGCATGGGCAAAGGGGAGCGGCCCCAAAGAGTTTCGCCGCCAGAAGATTGATGCCCTTCGAGACGATTATATCGGTCGACAATACATGCAAGAATTACACGACCACGCGATCGAACGCCTGGAACAATGGCCGTAGGGTGCGTCTCGACGCACCATGGGTTGGGGGTAGAACTCGGCCATTGGCAACTGCGTGGAAACGCTATGCGTGCCGTGGTGTGTTGCGATGGTCAAAAGGTTTAGCGATTCCTAATCCCATCTTCGGTAGCGTTCCAATCCGAGTGACTCAAACTCGTCTTTACCTACAGCGCATACGACACCAAGTAACTTCAGTGCCTTGTTAATAGGTCCAATTGAGGCGCGCTCAGGCGCCATAAGCATTTTGTTTCCTTGATAGACGGCGGCAACTTGATACCCTTGGCCACCAAAGTAATCGGTCTGCAGGATTGCAAACGGAGTATCCCGAGCAATCTCGTGTACGATATGATGCACGACAGAAAAGTTCAGAAGGGGCTCGTCAGCAACGACACCATGAATTCCGAGGCGATCGGCCCAAGCATCGACATAGTTGGAACCTAACGCGATAAGCGTAAAGCCAGAGGCACAAGAAAATTCAAGTACCTCAAACTCCCGGGCACGCTCAATGTCGACATCTCCGGCAACAACAACCGCATCGATATCGTGACTCATGCATTTGCCCCAATTTATACCCGCTTGGACATAAACATGGGATCCGAATTAATTCCAATTACTGGTGCGTCGAGACGCACACTACCGCTATTAGAGCGTTGCAATGACTACGCGCGTTGCATGGCCAGTTCGCGGTAGTATTGGATCGAACGCTGGAGGCCTTCGTCGAAGTCGATTTCGATTTCGTAGTTGAGCAGCTGCGTGGCCAATGTGTTGTCGGCCATGCTGTCGCGAACGTCGCCAGCGCGGGGTGGGTCGTGTTTGGCTTGGATGTCGGTACCGAGGTATTCGTTCAGCAGTTTCAACAGCGTCAGCAGCGACGTGCTTTTACCGTTGGCAACGTTGATCACCTTTCCGGCGACGCCATCGGCAGACATCGCAGCCAGGTTGGCGTTGACGATGTTCTTCACGTAGGTGAAATCACGCGACTGCTGACCGTCGCCGTAAACGACCGGCTGCTTGCCATCGAGCAGAAGCGTCAGGAAAATCGGAATGACCGCCGAGTAAGGGCTGTCAGGATCTTGTCGCGGGCCAAAGACGTTGAAGTATCGCAGGCCAACCGTTTCCAAACCGTACGTGTGATAGAAGGCCTGGCAGTAATACTCTCCGGCCAGCTTTGCCACGGCATAGGGGGAAAGCGGAGCCGGTAGATCGGTTTCGCGTTTGGCGAGGAATGGTTGATCGCCGTAGGCACTGCTCGAGGCGGCGTATACCACGCGTTTCACGCCAGCTTTGCGGGCCTCGTTCAACACGTTGAGTGTTCCCGTGACGCAGTGCAAATTGGTATCGAGCGGGCGTTCGACACTGAGGGGAACGGAGGCCAATGCGGCTTCATGGAATACATACTCGACCCCATCCAGCGCGGCCGCAAGCTGCTCGGCTTGGGTGATGCACCCTTCGACGAACGTTGCGTTTTCGTGCTGCGCGATGTTGGTGCGACTGCCGGTGCTGAGGTTATCGTAGATGACCACTTCGTCGCCGCGAGCGAGTAAGCCGTCGACGATATGAGAACCGATAAAACCGGCACCACCGGTAACAAGGTATTTGGCCATGGCACTTCGACTGGGTGAGGGGACGCGCGGGGGCAGAGTTAAGCAGCCAAGTATAGCACTTATTTCAAGACGTTGGCGGCAATGAGCCCGGCCGGTTCGATCCCGAGTTGGCGGTAACAGTCGACGGCGGCCTGAATGTCTTCCCGCGAAACCTGCCCGAGGTTGGCCTGCAAATAGGTACGCTGGGCGACCTGAGCGAGCAGCCACGATGCGGAAATATCAGGACCTTCGCCGGAGATGAGCACGATGTCGTACGACTTCAAAATCTCTCGGAGCTGATCTCGGAGCGAAGTCGAATCTTGCTCGCCGCCGGTCAGCATGAACGATGACTTGCCCGCTGGCGTAAACGCGACGCCTGATTCTTGATCGTGATAGGTACCATCTTGCGGATAGGTTTCGCGGCGAACGGTCTCGAACAAGCCCGCATGATGCCGCAGCCCAAGTTGATCGGACAACGTCTTCGCTCGTAGTGCCCCGTCGATTACGAAGACTCGACACGACTGCTGACTTAGCCACGCCGCCAAATGCAAAACGAGCGACGCGGAGCTGCGATCGGGAACGCAGGTCCCCAGAAAGAAGACCTGACAGGCATCCTCCTGATTGCCAATCATCGATTCGGCCAGCTGAGCGAACTCGTCTTGAACTCGGGGCTGATCGAGGGCCGAGACTGCCTGGCGGAGGGGATCGATGTTGGGAATCGGTTTCTCGATCGTCGGCGGTCGCAACTGCGGCTTGAAGACGCCAGCGTTTTCCGCACGCGCCGCTGCGGCAGTTAGTTTCGGAGCGACAGGCTTCGCGGGCTCTGGTTTCGCGGTCTTAGTTTTCGGAGCTGCTGGCTGTGGAGGTGTTGGCTTTTCCGGCGGAGCAGAAGCGGGAACTTCGATCACTACCGGAGCGGGCGGGGCAGCTTGGGCTTGGACGCGCTTTTCAAACTCGTCCAGCTTTTTCGCGAACACCTCTTCTTGCAGTTTGAGTTGCCCGCGAAGTTCGGACTGGATGGTCTTCAGTTCTGACTCGATCGATTGCGACGAATGCTGATGCGACTCGAGCGTGTGCCGAAGCTGGACGATTTCTTCTTCGTGACGCTTGTCATGAGATTCGAGCTGCTGCTTGACCTGTTTGACTTCCTGGGCAACGGCATCACGTTGTCGAACCACGACGGCCAGCTGCTGAGTGAGCTTGCGGATCAGCTCCGTTTGTTCCGGCGATGGCTGTGGTGCGGCCGGTTCGGGTTTCGGCGTCGCTTCCGGCGAACGTTCCGCATGAACCGGCTCTGCTTTCTTAGGCGACTGCGACTGTGGTTCGGCCTCGGGCATTACCAAAGTTTGCGTGACCGGGTGCGAAGGAGCCGCGGCGGCAGTCGGCTCCTTCGCTTGAACGGGCTCGATCGGGACCGCAGGCGACTTCTCGACAGAACCGGGCGTGCTCCCTTGGCTGGGGGACGCCTCCGGTTCCTGAGATTGCAGGCCTTGCAGTGCTTTCAGGAATCGAGCCATGTTTGCCGCTTACGCGTGTTCGCGTCGCAATTGAGAGAACAGTTGACGATAAGTACGACGACGCGGGGCTGGCATCTTCGGATGCTCCGGCTGAGCAGGCTTCTCTTTGGGCTGCTCGATCACAATGATGTCGCGATCGTCCAAATGCGAGAAGCTGGTCGAATCGGTCGAGAAGTCTCGCGTGACAATCATTCCTTCGGCGGACGCGTACTCAGGCTGTACGACGTCAACTTCCGATGGGTTATCGTCCGAACCGACCAGGAACGCCGCGATCTCGGAATTGCGTGGACTGACGACACGGCGGAAGCCAGAGAATTCCTGGTCGCCCAACGAAGCGAACCGATCGAGCACGATCTCTTCCTTCTCGAACTTTTCCTCGAAAGGGTTTGTCGCGTTCTGGAACGTCAGTTCGACTTCCGGTTCTTCGATCGCTTCAGGGCTGAACTCTTCTTCGTCGAGCTCGGCGACTTCTTCATGGAAGCGGACCACTTTGGGGAAATCGGCGACAGGTTCCAAGGTGTCGTCTTCCAAGCTGCCGAACTCGATCAAGTTGTCCGTCGAGTGGGCAGAATCTTTTCGCAGCTGGCGTTTTGGGGCTGGCAGTCGCTGCAGATCGGCCCAGGCCTCTTCGATTCCGTCGGCGTCGATCCCGGTTTGATCTCCCAGGGCCGCCAGCAGCAAAGCATGATCGCAGATTTGATTGACGATCCGCGGGACGCCTTGGCTACGTTGGGCAATCGTTTCGATCGCCGTGTCGTCGAACAACCCGCGGCGAACGCCTGCCTGCTTGAGCTGTTGTCGAACGTAGGTCGAGACTTCGGAAGTCGACAGTCCCTGGAGATAGGCACGAGCACCAATACGCTGATTGAACGACGTCAGGTAAGGGCTCGCCAATCGTTCTTCCAGTCCCATGCCTCCCAGCAGCACGATCGAAACACGCGACCGTGATTGGCCTGCGAAGTTGGTCAGCAGTCGCAGTTCTTCCAGCAAACGAATCGGCAGCAGATCCGCCTCGTCGACCAGGATGACGATTCCCAGTTTTCGGCGGCTATCGATTCGTTCGACATATTCTGCGAACTGGATTCGCAGTTCCCCTTCTTCCAAACCACGGCAAGGGAGATCCAACGCGTACGCAATCGCTTGCAGCAAAGCGCGACGCGAACCGCAGTGGCCGCTATTAAGACGAACGACTTCGAACTGATCTTCCAACTCTGCTTCCAGACGCAATGCAACGGTCGACTTGCCGAGGCCTGGGGGCGAGATCAGAGTGCCGATTCCTTCATCGCGGCGAACACATCGCAAAAGAGTCTCGACTGCTTCGGTATGGGTATCCGATTCCACATAGCCAACGAGCGAGGGGACACTGGGGAAAGGGCGATGGGTTAATCCAAAGAATTCTTCGTACATGGTCATCCGTGTCCCGGGGAAGGGTATGATTTCCGCATCCATGCGGTTGGTCGAGCATCTCACGAAACAATGCGGCCTTTCTTTGCATCGGCATTTTGCCCCTAGTTTCTCCAAACGGAGGGGCACGAAGGTCGATTGTTGAGTCGTAACGGTTACGGGGCAAAACTACGCAGCAGTTCGCGGACCGCCCCTAAGGGGTCTTCCATTAGCTGCTGACTAAACTGTGGTTGGGTCAAAACTGCTAGCACGATCAGCCCGATCAGGCTCACGATTGCCAGTTCGGCCGCTCGTGATAACAAGTAAGAAGCAGCACCCCAATTCCAGCCTCGCTGAGGTGACTCATCCCAATCACCACCCACGGTGACTGAGGCAGTTACCGGAATTGGCGATGCGGCAGACAACTTACTGACGGTATGAATCATGCGAGGGCTCGCTGCGCCGGAGGCCAATTGATAGGCAATCAGCCCGGCAAAGATCGCCCAGCCGCCGAGTACCAGCAGCGCCGTCGATCGCCAAACGCCACCCAGCGCGGCAACATGAACATCGGCCGGAATCGTCATCGTGATTCCGTGGATGAATCCCAACGCTTTTTCAGCATCTTCTTGTCGAACTTGAATATTCGCGAGAACGGACTCCGCTTCTTGTCGCTGCTGCTGAAGCGCTGCGATTTGATTTTGACGATCCTCTTCCGGAGAGGTTGGCTCCAGTGTCGGCGGTGGTGTTTCCTTTTCATATTCCGGAAGGGAAGCCAGTTGCTCTTCGGCCAGTTGAACCTTGCGGTGCTGATCGACAACCACGGGGTGCTTCGGAGTTCGGGTTTCCAACAAGGTACGCAGCGTGGCCTGACTTGTGGCTAGTTCCTGCGAAGCGGCGACCCACTTGGGGTTTCGTTTCCGCTGCGGGACAATCGGCTGCAGCTTTCTTGGTTCGGCAGGCCCCTTCGATTTGAGGGCGTATAACTGGGCATCCAAATCGGCCAACTGCTGTTTGGTACTTCGCAGTTGATCGACGTAGGTTGCTTCGATCCCTTCGATCTTCTCTTGCTGCCAGGTTTGAAACTCGGTTTTGAAGTCGTGCAAAATTCTTTGCAGCAACTGCGAACTACTATCCCGAGAGTCTCCGTAGAAACTGAGTTGAAGCGAGATCTTTCCACCAACGCGATTGGGCGTGACGGTCAAGCGGCGACGCAACATTTCCAACGCCCGCTGAGGAACGGAAGTGCCCAGTTCGTTTTGCAGTTTAATATCGTCGGCCAGGTAAGCGGTTAACTGTTTGTCGGTCGTCGTTGCTTGCAGAATCTCTTCGACCAGCGGTTGAAGATGGGCATGGGCTTCCGACTCCTGCGAGTCACTGACGATGGTAGCCGTACCATCGGCGACGTAGCCAGACTTGCCGGTCCGGCACCAGGGTAGCCCCACGATCAAGACCGCCAACATCACGACCGCCGAGCGGTACCAGACTTGAAAGCGTCCCTGCTTCGATCGGGGCGGGGTGTAACTCGGTTGAGACAGCGAAACCAAACGGGTCACCCTGAGCAAACGATTCGGTAAACTAATAGAGAAGGAGAGACGCGTGTCCTCCTGACAACAACGTATTACAACACTAGGATCGGTATCGCGGGGCGGAATATTCCGTTTGGCGTAACGGTTAACGAATATACGGACTCGACGGATCATGCCTGTTCCGGACATCTTCCAAATCAAGATCTGCGGATTGAACGACTTTGAGAATGCGATCGCGGTCGCCCATAGCGGCGCTGATGCGATCGGTCTCAACTTCTACCCATTGAGCAAACGCTTCGTCCGTTTACCCATGGCTCGAAAGATTGCCAACACTGTCCGTGGCGAAGTTCAGATTGTGGGGCTGTTCGTCAACGCTTCGCTGGATGAGATCGAAGCAGTCCACGATCAAGTTGGCCTAAGCTGGATCCAACTGCATGGGGATGAATCGGTCGATTTCGCACGTGACCTATATATAAGGACAAGCGTACCCATATTGGCGGCCAGTCGCGGAACGCTTGTTCGGTGGGATACGCCTCCGGAAGGATTCCATCCGCACGCGTCGCTGATGGATGCGGCGGTCGAAGGATCGTACGGCGGCACCGGGCAACTTTCCGATTGGGAACTAGCCGCTACCTGGCGAACGATGCCTCACCTGGCCCATCTGGTGCTAGCTGGGGGTCTCACGCCGGAGAACGTGGCCGACGCGATTCATGCAGTTCAGCCTTCGGCGGTGGATGTTGCCGGGGGCGTAGAAGTGGACGGCCAGCCGGGCATCAAAGATATCGCCAAAGTCGAAGCGTTTGTTTCGGCCGCGCGGAAGGCATTCGCGGACGTCAAATAGCCCCATCTCGCCGAAGATCTTTCGGCATTACAAACCCGGGCTATCCCTTGAGTTGCGGCGAGTACGGGCAACCGCTGGCCGCCGCGAGTATGTCACCAAGTGAAAGCCTCGGGTTTTCCCGCAGATTTCTCAGGTGTAACCTCGAATTTCGCGTTAGCCTGACCCCCTCATCCCGGGTTTGCTAAAGAGTGCTTGCAACGTATCATATCGGTTTAAGTTTCGGCACTTTTTTTGTGCATATTCGCGAGTCTGCTGCGGCCTGATGGAGAGGCCTTCGGCGAACGACTCACTCCCCGGTTCCTTCCAATACAAGGTGGTATCCACAGTGTCCCAGGTCGAAAAGCTTCCGTACAAGGTCAAGGACATCTCCCTCGCGAAGCGTGGACGTCAGGAAATCAAACTGGCCGAAGTTGAAATGCCGGGCTTGATGGCTCTGCGTGAGAAGTACCGCGACGAGAAACCGTTGGCAGGTGCACGCATCGCCGGCTGTCTTCACATGACCATTCAAACGGCTGTGCTGATTGAAACGTTGGTCGAACTGGGTGCCGAAGTCACCTGGAGCAGCTGTAACATCTTCTCGACCCAAGATCACGCTGCCGCCGCAATGGCCGAAGCCGGTATCCCGGTTTACGCGTGGAAGGGCATGACCGAAGAAGAATTCGATTGGTGCATCGAGCAGACCATCTTCTTCCCAAGCGGCGAACCACTCAACTTGATCCTGGACGACGGTGGTGACCTGACCGCGATGGTTCACGACAAGTTCCCGGAACTGCTGGACGGCATCAAGGGTCTCTCCGAAGAAACCACCACAGGCGTTCACCGCTTGTACCAGATGCACCAGAAGGGCGAACTTAAGACCCCAGCCATCAACGTCAACGACTCGGTCACCAAGAGCAAGTTCGACAACTTGTACGGCTGCCGCGAATCGCTGGCCGACGGTATCAAGCGTGCCACCGACGTTATGGTCGCGGGTAAAGTGGTTGTCGTCGCCGGTTATGGGGACGTCGGTAAGGGCTGTGCCCAGTCGATGCGTGGCTTTGGTGCTCGCGTGATTGTCACCGAAATCGACCCGATCAACGCCCTGCAAGCGGCCATGGAAGGTTACGAAGTCTGCACGATCGAAGATTGCGTTGACCGTGCCGATATCTTCGTGACCACGACCGGTAACCGCGACATCATCACCGGCGAGCACATGGAGCGCATGAAGAATGACGCCATCGTGTGCAACATCGGTCACTTCGACCTCGAAATCGACATGGCTTGGCTCAACGGTCGTAAGGACGTCGCCAAGGAATCGATCAAGCCGAGCTCGCAAGAAGGCGGCCCAGTCGATCGCTATACCTTCCCAGATGGTCACAGCATTTTGATCCTCGCCGAAGGCCGCCTGGTGAACCTGGGCTGTGCGACCGGTCACCCATCGTTCGTCATGTCTGCTTCGTTCACCAACCAGGTGTTGGCACAGCTCGAACTGTGGAAGAATGCTGAAAAGTACCCACTGGGCGTTCACGTTCTGCCAAAGTCGCTGGACGAAGAAGTGGCTCGACTCCACTTGGACAAGCTGGGCGTCAAGATGACGAAGATGACCCAAGCCCAAGCCGACTACATCGGCATTCCAGTCGATGGCCCATTCAAGCCAGATCACTACCGCTACTAATCGAAGCGGAGCCGATCGCGGCCAAATTGGAAAACAGCAAAAGGACTCGCCCCCGCGGCGAGTCCTTTTTTCGTGCAAATCTAGTTCTTCGCCTTCCAGCGAATCATGGCAATCAGTCCGCCATAATAGACAAGCAGCCCAGCGGCCGATCCGGAGAAGAAGCCCCCCAGTGCTTCGTCGATCGCCGTATCATGCCGCGACGAAGCATCGATCAATCCGGCAAAAAGGCTCCCGACAATCGTCATTGCGATGGCGGCTCCGATGCCGAGGGGAACCAACTGCACGAAGCCGAGCAAGATCCGGTACCACTGCTCGGCGGCATCCGTCTCTTCGAACCGCATCTGACGCTGCATACTGGCATATCCGTTGACCAGCCCAGGAATGGTAACCAGCAGCCCTAGCCCGATGGCAAATCCCGGGGCCAATAATCCCAGAGCCACGTTACAAACCGTCAGCAAGACGACCGCTCCCATGAACACGGACTGGGGTACCTCCGGCCGATTCTCACGACTTTTCTCGTCGGCAGGCGATTGAAACGGATTCTCGTCCGGAATTTGCAATCGATTCTCCCTGGGGTGAGCCATGCCCTAGTGAACGCCACCAATCGAAACACGGGTCGATTTCATCGCTTGAATTTCTGCCACGGGCCGACAGTCTAACCTTTTCCGGTTACAGTGAGTAATCTGTTTCACGTGAAACCCTCACTCTTTCAAATAGACTCCATGCCTGAAATTCGCGCCCTTCACGGATTACGTTACGACCTAGGTCATATTGGATCGTTGGCAGATGTCATCGCATCTCCGGCAAGCGAACTGACGTCGGAAGAGATCGACACGTTGTACAAACGGCATCCGGCCAACATCGTTCGAGTCCTGACCAATCGGGAAGAACCAGGGGATGACGAGCTGAACAATCGGCTGACGAGGGCCAAGCGGTACCTCACCGATTGGCACCGGCAAGGGGTTTTACAGCGAGAGCCAGACCCGGCCGTTTATGTCTATCACCAGGAATTCACCTGGCAAGGACAACCGGTCACTCGGCGAGGTTTTATTGCCGGGCTAAGGGTCGGCGAAATCAACCAAGAACAGTACGAGGCTTTCTCCGTTGCGTCGGATCAAGCCATGTCGGCCAGTCTCGACCGCCGCCGAGCGATCCATGCCGACGTCTGCCCGCAGACATGTCTTTATGCCGAGCCAAACATCGCCACCCAGCAGGCCCTGGAATATCACATCGCCACAGCCACTCCGCTGGTTGCCAAAGACCAGTCAGGCATCACCCACAAGCTGTGGCCGGTCACCGATCATAATCTGATCGGTACGCTACGAGAGAAGATGGCCCACGTACCTTTGTATCATGCCGACCCCAACGCGTTCACCGCGGCTTCGCTGCACCGATACGAACTTGCCCAGCAAGAGGACCTTCCGCCAAAGCATCCGGCTAACTTCGTTCTGACGGCGTTCTTTGAAATGGCCGAGCCAGGCTTCGAGGTCCCCTTGAGCTTCCCGTTAGCCCACAATGTTCCTTCACTGACAAGTGCTCAGTTAATCGAACGTATGGGTGAATACTTCGACTGCGAGGTGATCGGCCAAGATCCGGAAGCGGCGAACGGTCTCTGGGAAGACCTTCAGACGAGCGGCGAACTGGGTCATATCGGTATCTACTGTGCCGCCGACAAGACATGGGTCTGCCTGAAGCTGACCGCCGATGGCCAACTGCGGATGGAAGAAGTTACCCCAGAACGAGACGACGCCTGGCGAGAACTGGACAGCAACCTCTGGGAGTGGCTGATCCTGACCGAGTTGATGGAAACAGCCGACGCGAAGGAAACCTACGTCCGGTCGGTCGACCTTCTGGTCTCGCTCCTGAAAAGTGATTCGGAGCAGCAGATTCCCATCGCCGCCCTGCTCCGCCCTGTGACGATGTCCCAATATCAAGACATGCTGAACCGCGGCATTGGGTTCGATCGAGAAGTCGAAACTCACCCCAAGCCTGCCTGCGGATTGGTCATTCACCCATTCTCGTAACGCACCGTTTCACGTGAAACAGAGCAAACTGCGGGGAGTCCTCTGCTCGGTTCAACTTTGCCAACTGAAGCATCTAGGGCGTTTCACGTGAAACCAGGCTCGAAAGAAGATCGTTTGATCAATGCCCCAAGAGCTCTGCAGATCGCAACTCGAATTCACACGGCGACACTGACGTTAGTGATCGTTTCGTTGTGGAGTCTATTCGCACTGTCTCAGGAGAGTTGCTTGATTGCCGGCTCGATTCCATTCCTGTTTCTGATTGTCCTTCTGGCAGTCGCTCAGTGGCAAGGAACGTTTCAGGGAAGCCAAACCGGAGCCATGGTTTCAGGACTGTATCAGTTCCTATTCTTTCTGGTGACGTTTGCGTTGTCGTTGATTCAGGTTTTCCTGCTCTTCGTCTGGCTGTGGGCCCCTCTCATTCTGTTAGGCTCGCTGCTGATGGCGTATGCCTGGTACTGGATGGCATGGCAGAACTGGGTTCATGTCCAGAGGCTGCGTGGGGTGGAAGAAGCGGCACTTCCGCTGCCTCGAACTCTCTCCATGACCCAACTGATGCTGGTCATGGTGGCCGTTTCGATCGTCTGTGGACTCGCCGCCATGGTGAAACACTCAGCAGAGTAGGCTTTCGCCCAACTGGAGTAATGGCACTTTTGATGTGAAAATAGGTGTTTCACGTGAAACAGTGAGGGTCACGAAAACTGTTTCACGTGAAACAGGGCCCTCAGAAGCCAAAGTGCCGTTTCCTCGTTTTTGCGTTCGTGTCTAAAATCCTCACCTCGAAAACGGATTTTCGACACGCAACTGCATTGAGGCATCATGGCTCGCATCCTGTGCATCGCCAACCAAAAGGGAGGCGTCGGCAAGACCACCACGGCCATCAACCTGGCCGCCGGGTTGGCCATGGCCGAGATGCGCACGTTGCTAGTCGACTTGGACCCTCAATGTAATGCGACCACGGGCGTCGGCCAGAAGCCAACCCAGCGGCATCCGCTCATTTCGGATCAGCCGCTGAGTGAATCTATTCTGACGACCCACACCGAGAACTTGTTCTTAGTGCCAGGCAGTCGCAGCTTCGAGGACGTGGAACGTTTGGCTGGGGGCGAGAAATCGACCTCAACGGTGCTAACCCATCACCTCGAGTCAGGCATGAACCAATTCGACTATGTCCTGATCGACTGCCCTCCTTCGGTCGGAGCGATCACGCAGACCGCGCTTGCCGCTTCTACGGAAGTCCTCATGCCGATCCAGGCCGAGTACTTCGCCATGGAAGGTTTGACGCAGATGATCAAAGTCATCCGCGACGTCATGCGGCGGCCACCGGGGAAGCTGGAATTCGGCGGGATCGTACTTACGATGTACGACCCGACCTTGGAACTGACCCATGAAGTCGAACAGGAAGTCCGCGAGTTTTTCGGCGACATCGTTTTCGATACGGTGGTCCCGCGGGATCACTGGGTTTCCGAAGCACCTAGCTTCGGGCAATCGGTAATCACCCACGCACCTCGCAGTCGCGGGGCACGCGCTCATATGGAATTGTGCATGGAGGTTTTGGATCGTGACTAGACAAAAGCGATTGGGACGTGGCCTGGCGGCATTGCTCGGAGACCCCACCGACGAAGCAGCAGAAGTAGAATTGCGAGAAGAAGGGGATGCAGCCGAAACGGTTCCGTTCCGTCCTCGCCTGGCCGAATCGGACTTCACCGAAGAAGCCTCCGAAAAGAAGGACGCCTCGCGGATCTCGCTCGAGTTGATCGACCGGAACCCGTTCCAACCACGGCACAACTTCGACGACGCAGAGATCGCCTCGCTGGCTGAGAGCCTGAAGCAACACGACATCCTTCAGCCAATTGTCGTTCGTCAAATTGGTGATCGCTTCCAACTGATCAGCGGCGAGCGACGTTTGCGTGCCGCCGGGATCGCCGGATGGGAAAGCATCCCGGCACTCGTGCGAGAAGCGGACGATCGCCTGGTCGCAGAGTTGGCGATTGTCGAGAACCTGCAGCGTCAGGATCTTAACCCCCTGGAAAAAGCGATCAGCTTCCAGCGTTACCTGGAACAGCACAGTGCCACACAAAGCGAGCTGGCTGATCGAATCAATGTCGATCGCAGCACGATCGCCAACCTGGTTCGTCTGCTTGATCTTCCTGATGCGGTGAAGTCTGCCATCCATACCGGCGAGATCTCGCAAGGCCATGCCCGCGCGCTACTGCCACTGGGTGACGAACAGATCCAAAGCGAATTCGCCAGCCGGATTGCCAAGGAAGGCTGGAGCGTTCGCGCGACCGAACAAGCCGTGCAAGATTTCCTGAACGGCGAAGAGCCTGCTCCCGCATCTGCTCCTGCGAAGAAGGGTTCCCGCACGAAGTCGCAGCAAGTCGTTTCGCTGGAAGAAGACCTGCGAATGGCGCTTGGCACCAAGGTCGACATCAAGCAATCGACCAAGGGCGGCAAGATTGTCATCCACTTTAAGAACGCGGATGAGTTTGACCGCCTCAACGAGTACCTCTTGGCTGAAGCAGAGGAAGAACGGCGAGCAGCGTAGCTCGAATCGCGTTATCAAAAATTGAATAACAGGGAGCCAACGTGCTCCCTGTTTCTTTGCGCGGCTAGATATTCTCGACGTCGCCGGTGAACTCGGCCGAGTTCTCAAAACACTCTCGATAGGTTTCCAAGGACGAGCGGATCGACTCGGCCATCTCCTCCACAACCGACAGCGTATTGTCGTAGGTGTCGCTTTCCTCCTCGAGGAAGTACTCGATAAAGAACTTGAGCATCCGGCCTAACTGAATGGTATGAGCCTTGGGTGGCATTGCCGTGGGACGCATTTGGATCTGATGACCGCTCCGTGCCCAATCGCGGACCCACCAAGCGAGAAACTCGAGACTTAGCCAACCGTCAGATGTTCGATCGAAAACGACCTCGATCCGCACCATCACTTCGCGTGGACGACCGCCATCGGTTCTCATGATGGCGACTTGCGGCAGGTCACCAAATTCGCCCGGTAGCGAGAGATGGTCGACCTCGGTTCCTTCCAGCGGTACCGGACCACAAAAGCAACCAGCGATTCCCGGCAGAGCTGAAACCGCATCGATCAATGACTGAACCTGAGGAGGATAATCCATGCCACGGCTCCGAAAATACGCACCAAAGTAGAGTAACTTGGCCAGCATTCTCATCCGGCAGGCGATGACCTGCAAGGAAAAACCGATGTTCGTTTTGAATGACGATTTACCTCGAGAAACTATTGGCGGCAGGGACAGCTGCGGTACGATCGTGGAATTCAACCGAATTCGATCTTACAATTCCATAGAGGGAAGCCGATGACCGTCGAGAGTCAGCATGATATTGATGGCGTTATACGTGCCGGCCAGGCGGTTGCATTTGTCCGTGAAGCGATGCTCGATGCCATAGAACCTGGGATGACGACGGCAGAGTTGGACAACATCGGAGCCGAGTTGCTGGAGAGCCGTGGTGCCCAATCGGCTCCGCGAATTACGTATAACTTTCCGGGAGCAACTTGCATTAGCGTCAACGAGGAAGCTGCCCATGGAATTCCAGGAAGTCGCGTAATTCGCCCCGGCGATATCGTGAACGTGGATGTCTCGGCTGAGCTGGATGGCTACTTCGCAGACACGGCCGGAACGATCGTTGTTCCTCCGGTTGCTCGTCTGCGAGAGAGGCTTTGCCGTGCCACACAGCTGGCCCTTGAAAGTGCGATCGCTGAAGCGACGGCGGATGCTCCGATCAATCGAATTGGCATCGCCATCGAGCGAACGGCGAAAGCCCATGGATTTAAGACGATTAAGAATCTCGCCGGACATGGCATCGGCCGGAGTCTGCACGAAGAGCCGGAAGGTATCTACGGCTACTATAATCGGTTCGACAAACGGCGACTCCAGTTGGGACAAGTCATCGCCATCGAACCCTTCCTTTCGACTCGAAATACCTTCCTCAGCGAAGCAAGTGACGGCTGGACACTGGTAGGTCATCCCGAAAATCTGACGGCACAGTTCGAGCACACGGTGATCGTCACGCACGGGGCCCCAATCGTGGCGACCCTCTCCGCATGCTAGCAGCCGAATCCAGGCATAAAAAAAGCCTTCCGCAACGTTTGAATTGCGGAAGGCTTTTCTAGTCGGGGTGATAGGATTCGAACCTACGACCCTCTGCTCCCAAAGCAGATGCGCTAGCCAGACTGCGCTACACCCCGAGGACTTATGATAATACCGGCACTACCAAGAGTTGACAATGCGGGTACCGCCCTGTTTTGGACATAATTCTAGTCACATTTTCTCCGGGAAGGTTCGCACGACGTTTTATAGAATTGTTGGCAGTCGTTGAATCGGCCCAAATTCCCTTGATTTCTCGATTTGCAGCGGCGAAAAATCGTTTCTCAGAGGTCTCGCGTCCTCTAAACTTTTTTCCTGGCTTAGGTCGAATCCCTGCTTTTCCGTTCGACTACGTTTCAGGGGATGCTCCGTACCGAGCCCTCTTTTCTCTGGCTTTTTTTCCATGGGCTTTCATGATGTCCATTTCCGTCCACGTTCCATACGCCCTGCGACATGAATGCGATGGATGCTCCGAGTTGGGGGTGTCCGCAACTTCCGTACACGAGGTGCTAACCGCATTAAAAACCGAACAGCCGCAGCTGTATCGCAACATCTGCGAC
The DNA here is from genome assembly GCF_020150455.1 of Bremerella sp. TYQ1. NCBI lineage: Bacteria > Pseudomonadati > Planctomycetota > Planctomycetia > Pirellulales > Pirellulaceae > Bremerella > Bremerella sp. TYQ1. The sequence goes on along the minus strand of NZ_CP083740.1, from coordinate 5,789,819 downwards.
GAAACGGGAGCGGTCCGCAAACATATCAATTTGTTTGTGAACGAGTCGCTTATTCATCGCCGCGACGGACTTGGAACGCCGCTAAAGCCGGAAGATTCTCTATTCATTATGACCGCCGTTTCAGGAGGCTAATTATGGCCGATCGCGTTGTTGTGTGTATTGGAACGAAGAAAGGTTTGTTCGTCGCTGAGGCCAGCAAGTCTCGCGGGCGGTTCCAGCTACGGGGACCATTCGGTTCGGGCGTGTCGGTCTACTCGGCTTTGATCGACACGCGCAAGTCGCCCCGTTTGTATGCTTCCAGTTGCAATGCCTGGTTCGGGATGAAGCTGCTGACTTCGACCGACTTAGGAAAGAAATTTAAGGAGACCAAGTCGGCTCCCGCGTTTCCAGAAAAGGATGGCCGAGCCCTAGCAAACATTTGGTCCCTGGAGCCCGGCAGCGATAGCGAAGAGCTTTGGGCAGGCGTTGAACCGGCGGCCCTGTTTCGGAGTGAGGATAACGGCAACTCGTGGGAGATGATCTCCGGCATCAGCAATCACGAGCATTCCAAGGATTGGCATCCCGGAGCGGGTGGGCTTTGCCTGCACACGATCGTAAGAGATGGCAGTCGAATTCACCTCGGCATTTCGACCGGCGGACATTACCTGAGCGAAGATGGCGGCCAAACGTTTCAAGCGGCCAATAACGGCGTCGGCGCGGGCTTCGATCCCAATCCTTATCCAGAGTTTGGCCAATGCGTTCATAAGATTGCCCGGCATCCCGATGCCCCCAATCGGCTGTACATGCAGAACCATGGCGGATGGCCGGAACGCCCTGGCATTGGGGTGCTACGAAGTGACGATGCAGGGCATTCGTGGTACTCGATCGCGGAAGGGCTGCCGTCCGACTTTGGCTTTCCCATGGTCGTCCATCCGCACAACCCCGACACGATTTACGTGGTACCGCTGGAAGCGATGACGCGAACTTGCCCGGAAGGACAACCAGCCGTTTGGCGAAGCACCAATGGCGGCAAGAAGTGGAAGAAGCTCTCCAAAGGCCTACCCAAGAAGGATGGCTACTTCACGGTTTTGCGTGATGCGATGACAACCGATACCGTGACCGATCCGGCGGTCTACTTCGGCACCACGACAGGGCAGCTTTGGATGGGACACGATAGCGGCGACGAATGGACATGCCTTTTCGATTCGCTTCCACCGATCAATTGCGTAAAGGTAGCTGTCCTTTGATTTGAAATAATTTTTGACCGCATGTCGAATTCGCGCGGCCTGGCTCGACTACTTTCCAAACAGACAATCATCGTCACTTGGGAGTTATCAAACCATGCAACGCATCACCCCCTGCCTCTGGTATCAAGACCAGGCCGAAGAGGCAGTCAACTTCTACCTTTCGATCTTTGACGATTCGCGAATCTTGACGACCACACGTTACGGCGAAGTCGGGCCAGGCGAAGACGACGCCGTCATGGTGATCGAATTTGAACTAAGCGGTCAAAAGTTCGTTGCTTTGAACGGTCGCCCTCCGATCTCTTTCAACGAATCGATCTCGCACATGATTAGCTGCGAGACCGCCGAAGAAGTGGACCACTACTGGGAGAAGCTTTCGGCCGGTGGCGAGAAGTCTTACTGCGGCTGGCTCAAGGACAAGTTCGGCGTCTCGTGGCAAGTCGTTCCGACGCGTTTGATGAAAATGATGACCGATCCCGACCAGGGGAAAGCCCAGATGGTTATGGCGGCCATGATGCAAATGCAGAAGCTCGACATCGATGCCCTGCAAACGGCCTACAACGACGCTTAGCCGATGCGTCGATTGTCTGACTTCTTTTATCACCACTTCTAGAAAGCAATCTCATGAACAATCCATTGCCAGAAATCCGCCCCGAACTCATTCCGCACCTCGTTTGCGATCCATGCTCCGACGCAATCGCATTTTACGAAAAAGCGTTTGGTGCGAAGGAAACATTTCGCTTGCCAGCTGAGGATGGCAAGCGCATCATGCATGCCGAGATGAAGATCGGCGACGCGAGCATTTACCTGGTCGATGACTTCCCGGAATACTGCGATGGGAAGTCGCAGTCGCCGAAGACGCTCGGCGGATCCTCGGTGACGATTCATCGTCAAGTCCCAGACTGCGATGCAGCGATGGCCCAAGCGGAATCGGCAGGAGCCACGGTTCGCATGCCGGCCACGGATATGTTCTGGGGCGATCGCTATGGATGCGTCGTCGATCCGTTCGGCCACACCTGGTCATTCGCGACACCGCAGCGAACCGTCAGCCGAGAGGAGTTGGAAGAAGCGGTCAAGTCGATGGAGAAAGCCTAGACGCCAATTCCGGCGAATTACCTCCAAGATTTGACTATCGAAAACGAATGACCTCAAGATATACGCTTGAGGTCATTTTGTTTCGCCATGGAAAGGATATCGTTGATTGCCTGGGATCGAGGACGCGCGGGAGCAGTCGTTATCGCGGGGTTGTCACTCATCGTTCACTTTTTAACAACGATGAGCGTGGAGGCCGTCGTGTCGCAGGCCCTATTTCTCTTGCTACCGCTGTCGGTGATTTTCTGGCCAGAATACTGCGATCGCATGTTTCGCTTGTCGGACGATGGCCGAGTGGTCGGCAACTCTGAGCCTACCCCCAGAATCATGCTACAAATCGCGGGATGGATCTTGCTGATTGTCATCTGCGGCGGCCCTTGGCTGCGTGCCGGAACGGTTTGATCGGCACCGGTGAAAAGCTTTCTTCGCGATGCCGGGGAAGGTATATTTGAGTCGCAACGACTCTTCCTTACCCGCTCGCTCGAGACTCCTCATGCCTACCCTATATCGCGTAGCCATTGCGCTGACCCTTTTGCTTGCAACTTTCGATTCGTCCATGCACGCAGCGGATGACACCCCGTCGGCAACCGATGTGTTGCACGCGATGAAGAAGGCGGCTCATTACTATCGTCATCAAGTCGCCGTCCATGGTGGGTATGTCTATTTCTACAGCCCCGATCTGACACAGCGATTCGGAGAAGGAGTCGCCTCGAAGGACCAAGTTTGGGTGCAACCCCCAGGGACTCCAACCGTGGGAATGGCCTATCTCGATGCCTATCATGCGACGGCCGACGGATTTTATCTCGAAGCGGCGAACGAAGCAGGCGAAGCGTTGCTGTACGGGCAACTTCAGTCTGGTGGCTGGACAAACTCGATCGACTTCGATCCGAAAGGACAACGCGTTGCCCAATATCGAAATGGAAAGGGAAAAGGCAAAAACAACTCTTCTCTTGACGACGATCAAACACAATCAGCGATCCGTTTCCTAATCCGCTTGGACAAAGCGTACGACTTTCAAAACCAAGAGATCCACGAAGCTGCAACGACCGCGTTGGATGCTTTGTTGGCGGCTCAGTTTGCCAATGGTGCGTTTCCTCAAGTCTGGACTGGTCCTGTCGATTCTTCGCTGCCAATCCAGAAAGCGAGTTTCCCCAAGTACGACTGGAAAACCGAAGGACGCATTAAAAACTATTGGGACATGTATACCTTGAACGACGACCTGGCCAGCAGTGTGACCGCAATGCTTGTCGAGGCGTACGAGACCTACGAGGACGAGCGTTATTTGAAGTCGCTCGCGAAGCTGGGCGACTTTTTGATCCTTGCTCAAATGCCGAGCCCACAGCCTGCTTGGGCTCAGCAGTACAGCTACGAAATGCATCCCATCTGGGCACGTCGCTTCGAGCCTGCGGCGATCTCTGGCCGCGAATCACAAGACGCGATGGAAACGCTGCTAACTATCTATAGCATCACGCGGGACAAGAAGTACCTAGAACCGATTCCGAAAGGGGTAAAGTACCTGGAGTCTTCATTGCTACCGGATGGACAACTGGCCCGTTATTACGAATTGGAATCGAACCGCCCGCTGTACATGAACCGCAACGGGAAGGACTACTTTCTGACCTACGACGACAAGAATCTGCCGGATCACTACGGTTGGAAGACGAGTGCCAAACTGGAGCGAATTAAGGATCGATATCGCAAGCTGGTCAGTAGCCCGAATGCGAAGGCATCCCCTCGAAAGGTTACCCCAGATCAAATTCGTGAGATGTTGAATACGCTAGACGACCAAGGTCGCTGGATCACCACATTCACCGATGAAAAGCTCGTCGGCGATCAACGCTTCCGCCCAGGAGATCAGTACATTTCCAGCGAAACATTCTCGCGTAATTTGGAACGCATGAGTTCCTATCTTCGCGGCAACGACTGATCGACCAATTGCTTTTGCATTAGGAAATTTTGCAACCGAAGCCCACGCACTTCAACCTGTTGAGCTCTGACAACGGAAAAGCCGTGCCTCTCGAAGAATGGCATGGCGGTGATGCTGACATATGAATGCAGCGTGTGAAGAGTTAATTGAAATGCCAGGCGATTGATTTCGTCCATCAGCAAACGCCCGACCCCTTGTCGCTGCCATTGATGATGCACGTAGAACATATCGATCAGGCCGTCAGTTTGTAAATCGCTAAACCCAACGATCGTTCCATCAACCACGGCAACGATCGGATCGATCTTTCGCATCCGTGTTTCCCAAGGTAGCGACTGATACTCTTCTGGCGACCACGCGTTGAGTTGTTCTTGTGAGTAATCCGCCGAATTGACCTGGTGAATCGTCTCGTGGAACAGTTGCCAAAGCTGATGATACTCTACGGGGTCGGTACGTCGCACTTCCATTTGGATTGCCATGAAATTACGAATCGACGGTGACGCCGCGGTACGTCACTTTCCCTTGCGTAGCACAGAAACGTTCCGCCAATTGAGGAATGTCGTTGGAGTGCCCCAACACGATCACCACATCTCCGGAAGACAACTTCGTATCCGCAGGCGGGTTCAGAACATTGGAACCATCGCTTCGCCGCAAACCGACAATCAGAAAACCATGATTGCTGCGTAGCTCGATACTACTGATCGTCTTGTCGACCAGCGTTGAACCATCGGCAACGATAAGCTCGTCGAAACGGAGACCAATCTGGCCAAGCTCATCGTTCATATCACCATGGGTGGTCACTTGGTCGAGCATATTTTCAGCGGAAGGGCGAATGATCATCTGCGCGAGCTTCTTCGCTCCGATCGCCGTCGGCAAAACGACTTTATCTGCCCCGCAACCGATCAGTTTTTTCTCGGTTTTAGGATTCTCGCCTCGGGCAATGATCATGATCTCAGGATTCATTCCGCGAGCAGTCACCGCCACAAATACATTGGTCGCATCTTCCGAAAGAACTGTCGTCAGGACGGAAGCCTTCTTAATGCCAGCTTGCTCCAAGACATGTTCGTCGGTGGCGTCGCCGTTGATGAACAAGTAACCCAGTTCCTGAGCCGCGGCAAGACGACGTTCGTCGGTATCAATCACAACGAACGGTTTCGCGGCGGTTGCGAGTTCTCTGGCAAGAATCGATCCCATGCGACCGACGCCGCAAATGATGGTGTGTCCTGCAAGTCGATCAATTTCCAGCGACATGCGACGTGCTCCTAATGCTTTTTGTAGTTCCCCGTCGACCACCATCTGCATGAATCCGCCGATGGTATAGATAACCGCTCCATAGCCAGAGATGATGACCATGATGGTCAACGCCCGCAGAGCCGGCGACTCAACCGGTTGGACTTCGCCATATCCGACGCCGAAGATGGTGATGATCACCATGTAGATGGCGTCGTCGATTCGCCAGCCATGGGCGACGTAGCCGAAGACAGCCACCACGCAAATCGCCACAAACAAAGCAGCGCCGGTGGCCATCTTACGAATGGGACCGGAGAGGTGCTCGATACGTTTCGGAGGCGGATGATCGGGGTCGAGTTGCTGCGTTACCACTTCTGCCAATTCACATTCTGGGCATTCGCCTGGCCGCCGAACCCCATCCGCCAAGCGTGATTCGGCCAAAATTACCCCACCTTTTCCGTACGATCCTGTCGGTACCTCGGGGCATTGTTACGCTGCGAGTCTACCAACAGCCGTTTGAATTCGCCATTGGTAAATCGAGGGATCAATTCGCCACCGTCATTTGTCTTGACAAGTGTTGTTCCGACATTGATAATCAGCGCAAGTTGCTGAGCTCGCTATCTTGTTGTAACCCAGGAAACTTCGATGGGGCGATTCTTCGTCCGTAGGCTGCCACCGATCTGGCCCTTTTTACTTTGGCTGGTCGTCTTTTATTCGGTTTGGCTCGGCATTGTTGCCGTGGGTAATCACTGGGGAACGCTCGCCTCACATTGGCCGATTGCGTTGACGATGTCCTTGGGATCGTATGTCGCCGGATCGACTCCCATGGGCGGCGGCACCGTCGCGTTTCCAGTGTTGGTACTGCTGTTCGAGATGCCAGGCGCACTCGGTCGAAACTTCGGCCTGGCCATCCAATCGATCGGCATGACTTCGGCTGCCATTTACATCTTGTCGACACATCGTCCGGTCGATTGGGGACTGCTTCGCCCTGCCCTGATAGGTTCATTGATCGGCACACCGCTGGGAGCAGCCTTTATCGCTCCGTATGTTCCCGATTTGTGGGTGAAACTTATCTTTGGCGTGATTTGGGCCAGTTTCGGTATCATGCACCTGGTAAAGCTCAAGGAGCTCACCACGAATCAAGGCATGCATCACCGCAGCAAGTCATTCGATCCGGCCATTGGTTTGACGATTGGAATCTTTGGCGGGATCGCCTCTTCGATCACCGGGGTAGGCATCGACATGATGATCTATGCGACGCTGGTTTTGCTGTACCGATCCGATTTGAAGATTGCCATTCCAACGTCAGTTATCTTGATGGCGTTCACCTCCCTGGTTGGAATTGGCTCGAACGTTCTGCTATCCCAGATTAGCCCTAGTCAGTTTGCAATCGCTCCAGAGGTTTACACCAACTGGTTGGCGGCCGCGCCGATTGTCGCTTTGGGAGCACCGTTTGGTGCGTTGGTCGTCAACTTAATCAGCCGAACCCCAACGCTAGTCGTCGTGTCGATCTTGTGTATCGGCCAATTCGTTTGGACACTCATCCACGAGCATGTCACCGGCGTCGCATTATTGGGGGCGATCGTTGGCATACTGATCTTCAACCTCTTGTTTCACTTGCTGTATCAGTTGGGCGAGTCACTCCAAGCAGCAGCCGATTCCCAAACGTTAGAACTATCGACAGAAGAAGGAACCTCGTAAATCGACAGGCATTCCTGTCGAGATGCCCCTGCGGCATAATCAAGGGTTTCACGACTCGGTCTTTGGCTACGAGAGAGGTATCGAGATGAAGTCGCCTGAAACAGTTTTTGAGGGAGTCCGCTTCAACGTCGAACGTGTCTGGCAAGGGGAGCGTCCCAGGGACATTATGCGGCACCCCGGGGCAGCTGTGATCTTACCGCTGGTAGATGACGAGCATGTATGCTTGATCAAGAACTACCGCATCGCGGTCGAAGAGACGCTTCTTGAGTTGCCTGCTGGTACGCTCGAACCAGATGAAGCCCCGGAAATTACCGCCGGTCGGGAACTAGAGGAAGAGACCGGATATCGCGCCGACAACATCGAACTGCTTTCGGTCTATTACCCATCGCCGGGCGTGATGGACGAGAAGATGTACATGTACATAGCGACCGGACTGACTATGTACCAGCCGGCTCGTGAAGAAGGGGAAGAAATCGAGAACCATGTCGTTACGCTAAGCGAAGCGAAAGAGATGGTTCGCGATGGCCGTATCGCAGACGGAAAAACGCTTGCCGCACTGCTCTTTTACTTCCAGTTCCGATCTTAGTTGACGTTGATCGGGGGATCATATTTAGGATCGGTCCCCTTGGTTTGCTTGAAACCAGCGTCGAGCAAATCCTGATACGATTGCGTGATCGGAATCACGTCTGCTTTGACACGCTTGAACATGTCAGATGCCACGACGGAACGCTTGCCGGACTGGCAATAGGCATAGATCTTCAAATCGGGATCTTTGGTGTACTTCTCGATCGCTTTCTTCGCATGAGCATCGGTAGCGATCGTCGAAAGGGGAACCAACTCTGCTTTGACGAGGTGGGCTTTCTTCCATTCCACCTCTTCGCGAACGTCCAGCAGAACCGCTTTGCCCTCGTCGACTTCTTTCTTCACTTCCTTCAGATCAACCGCCCAAGCGGCCGACGCCGATACGAGCGTGACGAAAGCACATAGTGTCAGAGGCAACATTCGATAGGACATATCTCGGTTCCTTTTCGCAACGAAGCGATTGTTTAAAACTCGGCCCAACCAGGGGTTCGGGGAAACGGAATCACGTCGCGAATGTTCCCCATGCCGGTAATAAACTGTAGAACGCGTTCCAGGCCAAGGCCAAAACCAGCATGCGGAACGGTTCCATATCGACGTAAGTCCAAGTACCACCAGTACTCTTCGGCGTCGAGGCCTTGCTCTTTCATGCGGCTTTCAAGCACATCGAGGCGTTCTTCGCGCTGACTTCCACCGATAATTTCGCCCACTTTCGGTACCAGAACGTCCATCGCTCGCACCGTTTTGCCGTCGTCGTTACAACGCATGTAGAACGGTTTGATGGTTCGCGGATAGTCGTGCAGGATAACCGGACGCTTGAAATGTTGCTCGGTCAGATAACGCTCGTGCTCTGACTGGAGGTCCATTCCCCAGCTGACAGGATACTCAAATTTATGGCCTGATTTCTGTAGGATCTCGATCGCTTCGGTATAGCTGCACCGCAGGAATTCGCTGTCGACAATTCCTGTAAGTGTGTCGAGAATCCCAGGCTCGATTCGTTCGTTGAAGAATGCCATGTCTTCCGCACAGTCGTTCATGACATCTGTGAAGATACGTTTCAAGAAAGCCTCGGCGACGTCCATGTTCTCTTCTAAGTCGGCAAACGCGATCTCTGGTTCTACCATCCAGAACTCCGCCAGGTGACGACTCGTATTTGAGTTCTCTGCGCGGAACGTTGGACCAAAGGTATAAACTTTGCCGAGCGAGGTGGCGAAGATCTCGCCCTCTAGTTGTCCGCTGACTGTCAGGTAAGCTGGCCGTGCGAAGAAGTCTTTGCTGAAGTCGACTTTGCCATTGACCTTCGGTGGCTGATCGACATCAAGCGTCGTGACACGGAACATCTCCCCTGCCCCTTCGCAATCGGAAGCGGTGATGATCGGCGTGTTGACGTACAGGAAACCCCGTTCCTGAAAGAACTGATGGATCGAGAACGACACACGATTCCGCACACGAAACACACTGCCGAATGTATTCGATCGTGTACGCAAGTGAGCCCATTCGCGGAGCTTCTCGAAGGTATGCCGCTTCTTTTGCAGCGGGTAGGTCTCTGCGTCTGCAGTCCCGTAAAGAAAGACCTCGGTAGCTTTTACCTCGGTGGTTTGACCTTTGCCTTGCGACTGTTTCACTTCACCCACGACACGAATCGACGAGCCGGGGGTGAGATGTTTGATTTCGTCTTCGTAGTTTGCCAAATCGTTGTCGGCAACCACTTGAATATTGGCAAGGCAGCTTCCGTCGTTCAGCTCGATAAAGCTAAAGCCACCCTTCGAGTCGCGCCGCGTTCGGACCCAGCCTTCGAGACATACCGTCTGCCCGATGGTCTCGGCACTGCGAGCCTGTAAGACCGTTCGCTTTTCCATTGCTCCGTCCTGTTGCTATTTCGCCTCGCCGAGTCGCCCCGCGATCCGACCGCGGGGAATCGACGACTCGAATCAAATTAGGCGGAGTCAGCAGTCTCCGTTTCGGTAGCGTCCGAGTCGGTACTTTTCGACTTGAAGAAGAATCCGCCTACAAACAGGATCAGATAACCAAACACGACGGTCAAGACGGTGTACTTCAGAGGAAGTGGAGTTCCGCTGCTGGTCACCTTGTCGTAGATCGCCACGCTACTGGCCGCAATCGCGCCGACGACCGAGACAATCATCAGCAGATTCCAGACCACCCAGCTTATGCCGCGAGGCTTATCCTTACCCAAAATGCGGGTACTGTTCATCATCATGAAGAATGTCACGTAGGCAATCGGCAGGAACATGCCAGCAAAACTGGATGCCAAAATGCTGAGCCATGTCTTCGCAGGTCCATCCCAGATAACAAACCAAGACGCCCCTGAAATTCCGGCCAACGCACATCCGATGATGTGAATCATGCCGTTAGGCTTCGCATTGGTCATTTCGGTGAACGCGTACCCGTTGATCATCATCAGAATGACGATCGTCGAGAAGCCCATTCCAAACACACCAAGGCCAAAGATCCACTTGGAAAGGAACTTGCCCAGCAGCGGCTCGAGCGACTCGGCCAAGACCGCCTCGTTCCGTTTAACCAACGAGGCCGCGAGAATCTTTTCCTGCTGAGGAAGCTGAGCGATACGTTCTTTCAGCGGCGCGTACGGCTGAAGCCCAGTTTCTTCTTTTGGCGTGGTGAGGTTTTCAATCAGAGTGGCTGAGACGACTTCACCTTCTTCGTTCTTGGAAGCGTCACTGTATTCGGCAGGGATTTCCAAAGGTTGATCTTTGTCGTCCAATACGCGTTTCGCGAGCATCTTTTCGGCACCGCCATAGATTGGGCTTTTCGCCATCACGGCAGGATCTTCCGAGAGAAACGCTTCACCAGGATTGGCATGGAACGCCGACGAAGCGGCAATCACCACGCAGCTGGTCACCAGGATGTAAGGAATCGCCATCCCCGTTGCCAGGTCGAACCGAGCCAGACCGCGGAACGGTTTATCCCACCCTCGAGCCAACATCGAGTAAGGCATCATGAACGTCATATTGATCCCCACCGCAGTTGCTGCGGCACCGATCATCGACGCCCGTTGATCGGCAACAATTCGGTCAGTCCAAAACGAGCGATAGGGCTCTTCGACCTGCGACGCGACTTCGGCCAACTGCCCAGTCGGCTTGCTCCATCCTGACAGATCAGGAATGAAACCTTGGAACACTTCCGACCAAGAGAACGTGCCACTAGACGCGAGCTTGATCACCACGCCGAAGAAGCAAAGGACAATCACCCCGATAATCGCTTTGAGCAGAATATCGAAGATCTTGGAAGACAGGCCAGGCTTCATGTTCAGCAAAACCATGCTGCCGCCGGCGAGAAACAGGACGACGGAAACGGCAATTTTCGCTTCCAAACTGTCAGGGAACAGGCCCATATTTTTATTGAGCACCGAATAGCAGAGCCCGAACTGCGGCATCAGGAAGATCATGTTCGCCGCGACGGTTGCCAAAACCCAGCCCCATCCGAGCACTGGATTGATGTGCGTATTGATTTCTCTGAAAGGCCGTTTGCCGGTCGATAGGGTGACGTAGCTGATCGCTGACAGCATCACCACGCCCATGATGATCGCAACGAGCTGCAGCCATAAAAGATTGAAGCCACCCAAGATCCCCAGGAATACCGCCCCGGAAAGCGAGCCACCACCGAGGGTGATCGCACTTTGAATCCAGCCAGGTCCCGACAAGCGAACCCAGGCACCGAGCGTTGCCCCGGCACCTTTGGACTGTGCTTCCTGCAGAATCTCACGATCCGTTTCGACTTTGGTGACGGTCTCTGACATAGCGATTCCTTCGCCCAGACTTGGCGTAGATAAGGGATGATGGGGTGGGGAGTATAAGCAGCAAGGGGAACGATCTTCGTTCCCCTTGCCGAGATTTTTCGTTGACACACCGAACCGGCAGGGTTCTCAGTGCCCTTAATGATGGTTGCAAATTTTGCTTAATGCAAGCCCTGCGAGGCCAACCAGCGTTCGGCGTCGAGAGCCGACATACATCCAGTTCCTGCGGCCGTGATGGCCTGGCGGTAGTAATCGTCGGCCACGTCACCGGCAGCGAAAACGCCATCGACGCTGGTATTGGTACGGAATGGGACCGTCCATTTCAGGTAGCCGGAGTTGTTCATTTCCAGCTTGCCCTTCAGGAAGTCGGTGTTCGGTGTGTGACCGATGGCCAGGAAGAAACCACTCGCTTCGAGGTCTTTCGTCGAGTCGTCGACAGTGCTGGCCAACTTTGCACCAGTCACGCCGTTTTGATCATCGCCGAGAACTTCGGTAACGACGTGATTCCAAACCACTTCGACCTTTTTGTTGTTCATAACGCGATCGACCATGGCTTGGGAAGCACGGAATTTATCGCGACGATGCACGAGATAGACGATCGAGCTGTACTTGCTCATGTAATCGGCTTCTTCGATGGCCGAGTCACCACCACCAACAACGATACATGGCTTCTCGCGGAAACGCGGCAAAGCACCGTCACATACGGCACATGCGCTTACGCCGCGGTTTTTGAACTTCGATTCCGATTCCAAGCCGAGGTAGTTTGCCCGGGCACCAGTAGCGATAATCACCGAGCGAGCCTTCAACCACTCTTCCCCTTCACGAGGCTTCAGTTTGAACGGCTGTTCCGAGAAATCGACTTCCAGAATGTCGTCAGTCACTACGCGTGTACCGAAGTTTTTGGCCTGCTGACGCATCAGCTCCATCAGCTCTGGACCGCTGACACCATGCTTTTGATGTGGGGCCATGTACTGACGCAGGCTTTCATCGATGGCATTGTCGAGGTAACCGCTCAGGTCGCCAGCTGGGAAGCCTGGGAAGTTCTCCACTTCGGTCGTCATCGCAAGCTGGCCCAGCGGTCCTCGGCCCAAGTCGTAATGCTCTTGCAGCGCTGCACCTTCGTACAGAAGGGGATTCAAGTTTGCCCGAGCCGCATAAATAGCCGCGGTCCAGCCCGCAGGTCCACTTCCGACGATGATGACGTTTTCAATCTTTTCCGACACGATTGACCTATTCCTTCTGAAAGCGCTAAGCCGGGAAAAAAATTTTTCTCAGTTCGTTTGTGAGCTATTCACGTCGCTTGGAGAATTCATCATTATAGGGGGAGGCGGTTAGGCTCACTATCCCCGTCGCTCCCTCCATCACGTTCACTCCTCGCTTGGATGCACGGTGCCTCACACCGTGACACGTATTTTACGCTTATGTCCACGTTAATTGTCGCCGTTCTTTCATTCGTTGGCTTTATTGTTGCCTATAACACCTATGGGCGCTGGCTATCGAAGAAGATCTTCGACCTCGACGACAGTCGCGAAGTCCCAAGCAAACAGCTGCAAGACGACATCGACTACTGCCCTACCGATCGCCAAGTGGTGTTTGGCCATCACTTTACGAGTATCGCCGGGACAGGCCCAATCGTGGGGCCGGCGATTGCCGTGTTTTGGGGTTGGCTGCCGGCCCTTTTGTGGGTGGTGTTCGGATCGATTTTCGTGGGTGCCGTTCACGATTTAGGTTCGCTGATTATCTCACTACGAAATCGCGGGCAAACGGTCGGCGAAATCGCTGGTCGAATGATCAACAAGCGGGCAAAGTACCTGTTCCTTCTGGTGTTGGCCTCAGCGCTGATGGTGGTTCTCGCGATCTTTGGATTGGTGGTCGCAAGCATCTTTGCCATTTACCCGCAAACGGTCTTACCCGTTTGGATCAGCATGCCGATTGCGATTGCATTGGGAATATATGCCCGCAAGAAAGATGCTCACCTACTGATCCCGTCATTGGTCGCATTGGCGATCGTTTACGCTTCGATCTATGTCGGTGTGTATTATCTGCCGATTGACTTGTCACAAATCATGTCAGACGTGCTCAGTCCTGAATTGGCTCAAAACCCCTACCTGAGCGCGTTAGTTATTTGGACGGTCATTCTTTTGATTTACTGCTTCGTGGCATCCGTGTTACCCGTTTGGTTGTTGCTGCAGCCGCGAGATTACGTGAATAGCCATCAACTGCTGGTGGCTCTTGCGTTGCTTTTTGTCGGTCTGCTCGTCGCAAGCGTAACAGGGGCCGCTGATTTAGCCGAGTCGACACCCGCCGTGGCTCAACAAATGCCAGAAGGGGCTCCCCCCATTTTCCCGTTCTTGTTCATTACCATCGCTTGTGGCGCATGCAGTGGGTTTCATTGCCTGGTAAGTAGCGGTACATCAAGTAAACAAGTCGAAAAAGAATCGGACGCTCAGTACATCGGTTATGGGGCCATGCTGCTGGAAGGTGGCTTGGCTGTGATCGTGATCCTGGCTTGCTGTGCAGGCGTTGGGATGGGCATCTTTGAAGGTGCTCCGACCGAGGATGGTGGCTTCGCCTACACCGCACTTACCAATGCCGATGGCGAACCGATCATGGGTCGCGCTGCGTGGGAAATGAGGTACGACATGTCCAAAGGCTGGTCGGCATTTGGCTTAAAAGACTTGGTCGCTGCGTTTGTGGAAGGCGGAGCGAACTTCCTTTCCGCGATCGGAATTCCACTAGAGATCGGGATCAGCATTATTGCGGTGCTAGTCGCAAACTTCGCAGCAACAACACTGGATACCGCGACCCGATTACAACGGTACGTGCTACAGGAATTGTTCGTGTCGAATCCTGTCACTCGACCACTTTCCGGTAAATATGCGGCGACCGCCGTGGCAGTGCTATCAGCTTTAGGTATCGCGATATTCGCTGGCCCGATCCCGGGGCGCGGCGGAACGCTGCTTTGGCCACTGTTTGGTGCGATGAATCAGCTACTTGCTGGACTGGCAATGATGGTCACCGCGTTTTACCTGTGGCGAAGAAACAAACCGATTTGGTTTATCGCAATACCAATGATCGCCATGCTGGTTCTGCCATTCTTAGCGATGTCGTACAACCTGTTTTCCGACCATGGCTATCTGGCGGAACACAAAGTGCTTCTCGCAGTGCTCGGGATCGGGGTGCTAATCCTGCAAGCCTGGATGCTGTTCGAGGCCATCGTGATGTGGCCCAAAGTGAAGGGGGTGCTGGAAGAGTCGCTTCCGCCATTGCCGGAAAAGAAACCGATCGTTGCTGCCGACAACTAGAAACGAAAAAAGGCCCAGTTTCGCTAGTGAAACTGGGCCTTTGAAAGTTTTTGAGAGACCTGATTTTAGGTTTCGGAATTTGCTTCCTTAACGACGGCAGTCGCAACCGATTCGCCACTGATTCCGTTACCGAGATCGGTTTCGATCGTAATCTTCTTCACGACAGTGCCGCCATCTTTTCCAGCGGTGAACGTCAGCGGCAGGAAGTGAAGCTTCTTTGGCTCTTCCGACAACGCCGCGAACTGGAAGCATTCGCTATCGCACTGAACGTTAGTGATCTTGAATGGCTTCTTTGCTCGTACGATCAACTTCGCCTCGGTCTTTTCGCCTGGCTGAAGCTCACCCAGCGACAATGCACTCGGGCTGACGTTCAATGGCGATTCGACTTTGCCTTCCACTGGCAATGAAACCGAGCGGCTGCTGCCGTCGTTGGTGATCAGGGCCAATTGGCTCGAAATAAAACCAACCGGAGCGTTATCTTTCAGGTGAACCGTTAAGTCGTAACCGACACGTCCGCCGCCACGATTGGTTTCTTTCAGATCGACTCCAAGGTAGTCATCGTTGCTACGCACGTCGGTGATTTGCCAATCACTGCGACCAGCCTGAGTCACGTGCACTTTGGCGACACTGGCTTCCCCTAGCTGGACGTTGCCAAACTGGACGGAACCAGGCTCGAAGACCACGTCGCCGCGGATGTTCGTCGAAACGTTCAGCTGGACTTCTGCATAGAAAGGTTTGTCGATCGTAACAGTGACGGTGGCACTTTTGTGTCCCAGAAAACTGTCCGTATTCAATTTGGCGACGATCGCGCCCTTTTCCCATGTCTTGAGAGTGTCGTTCTTAATCGAGGGGCTCGTGCAACCGCAGCTGGAACGGACACTGGCAATGTGAACAGTTTCTTCGTAGATGTTCTCGATTTCGAACTCGTAGTAAACCTTGGCACCCTTGGCCACTGCACCGAAGTCGTGCGTGCGAACCTTAAACATCTTGTTCGCCCATTCCTGGCTATAGCCAACGGAAGCCACAAGAGGTACCAGACAGACGGCGAGCCATACTTTACGAAACACGGTTTGATCCTCCGATATTTGGCGGGCATGGTCGGAAGGGGTAGGATTGGGTACGAGCCGTGCGGACTCGTCCACCATGAGACCATTCCACCAAAGGTAGCACATTCATGGGTGCACGTTCGAAAATATCGTTTCCGGGGCTGCCCGGAATAATCGCTATAATCGTTATACTTTGTCGGCTAAAATCCATGATCGCCCCAGGATTTTTTTCAAGATGCTTAAAGCACACCACGCAAGGGTGGTAGCAGCAAGCACACTGGAGACGGTGGAAAAGGTTAACGGGAGACGGTCCTCACCGGTTTGCCTATCTGCTATTGTACGGATTATTACAGCCTTTCTCTCCTGAATTCGTTCCAATTTCATTGGAATCCTGCCCCTGAACTCGGAAGGTCATATCGATGTCGAACGTGCCATTTTCTAGCCAGCCAGTTCTCCGCAAGCTAGCTCTGTTCGCTGCTGTCTTGCTACTAGTAGGCTGCGGTAGCCCTACTTCGCATCCCTTCGCCATGGCAGAAGAACAGCAACCAGTTGCCACAGAAGAAAATGCTGACACAGACAACAAAGACAAGCCTGCAGCGGCGCCAGTCCATCCCTTCAAAGCACGTATCCCTGCTCCGCCATTTCCTCAAGAAATGGAATGGATGAACACCAAGGGCCCGCTCGAGTTGAAAGAGCTGAAAGGCAAGTTTGTCCTCCTCGATTTCTGGACATACTGCTGCATCAACTGCATTCACATCCTTCCAGAACTTAAGAAGCTAGAACATGAATTCCCTAACCAGCTGGTCGTAATCGGGGTCCACTCGGCTAAGTTTGACACGGAAAAAGACCCGCAAAATATCCGCGAAGCCATTTTGCGATACGAGATCGAACATCCAGTCGTCAACGATAACGAAATGAAAATCTGGAACAGCTACAACGTCAGCAGTTGGCCGACAATGTACCTGATCGATCCTGAAGGCAACGTCGTCTACCTTCGTCGCGGAGAGTTCAAAGCGGACGATATCCGCACGATCTTAAATGAAGCGATGGGCTACTATCGAGAGAACGGCTCGCTAGACGAGACACCGATTCAATTCGACTTACTCGCGTACAGCCAAGATCCAACTCAGCTTCGCTTTCCCGGCAAAGTACTTGCCGATGAAAAGTCGAAACGGCTCTTCATCTCGGACAGCAACCATAACCGAATCGTGATTACATCGTTTGACGGAGAAACGCTGGATGTCATCGGAAGTGGCGACATTGGCTCGGCGGACGGAGGCTATAAATCAGCCCAGTTCGATCACCCACAAGGAATGGCGCTCGTACAGGACACTTTGTATGTCGCTGACACCGAGAACCATTTGATCCGCAAAGTTGACTTGAAGGAAAAGAACGTCACCACCATCGCAGGCGTCGGCCAACAGGCTCGTAACAATTGGCCAGGTATGGGCGAAAACGCGACGATCGCCAGCCTGCCGGATCGCTTCATTGGTTTACCTAAGACGACTCCAATCAACAGCCCCTGGGCACTTTGGCCGCATGGTGACGATCTTTATATCGCCATGGCCGGTCCTCACCAGATCTGGAAGATGACGCTGGACGAATCCGAAATTGGCCCCTACGCAGGAAACGGCCGCGAAGACATTGTCGATGGTCCGCTGCTGCCGCCGGTCCCCTATCAGCAAGGGTTTTCGTCGTTCGCTCAGCCATCTGGCCTGACTTCCGATGGCACATGGCTTTACGTTGCCGACAGCGAAGGAAGCTCGATCCGTGGCGTTCCATTCGATCCAGAAGGCAACGTAAAAACCGTGATCGGCACGGCCCATTTGCCCTACGGCCGTCTGTTCAGCTTTGGCGACGTTGATGGTGGCCCCAAGACAGCCAAGCTTCAGCATGCGCTTGGTGTTTGTTACGTCGATGGCATCATCTACACGACCGACACGTACAACAACAAGATAAAAGCAGTCGATGCAGCGACAGGTGAGGTGACCACCATCGCTGGCACGGGAGAACCTGGCATCGCAAATGATCCTGCCCAATTTGATGAACCGGCAGGCCTCGCTCACGCCAACGGCAAGCTTTACATCGCAGACACCAACAACCACCTGATTCGCGTGCTGGACCTGGAAAGCAAGAAGGTTTCAACGCTGGAAATCAAAGGCTTGAAACCGCTCCCCCTTAAAAAGCGACCAGCCCTACCTGAAGGCGCGATTCAGAAGTAGAAACCCTCCCCCCTGACTTTTGCCCCACCGAACGCCATGCTACCTCGACTGATCGTGACCACGTTCTGCGTGCTCTTCGCTGCTTCTGCCTCACTTGCACAAAGCAGCGATAAACCTGTCCCGCTGATTTTTGATACGGATATTGGGAACGATGTCGACGACGTACTTGCGTTGGCAATGATCCATTCGCTGGAAGACATGGGCGAGTGTCAATTGCTGGCTGTCACGATTACGAAGGACCATCCATCAGCGGCAGCGTTCACGGATGCAGTGAATACGTTTTATGGCCGTGGCGACATCCCAATCGGGGTTTGTAACAGCGGTGTGACCGACACCGAAGGCAAATTCCTTGGCCTCGCCAACACCAAAGACTCTGGCAAACAGCGATTCCCACATGACTTGATGTCAGGCCAAGATGCTGAGGATGCGGTGAAGCTATTACGGCGAACCCTGGTGGCAGCTGAACCGAAGTCGGTCGTCATTGCTCAGGTTGGTTTTTCCACGAACTTGGCGAATCTACTCTCTTCGCCCGGAGACGATATCAGTCCACTCGGTGGAAAAGAACTCGCGAAGGAGAAAGTCAAATTCATTTCCGTTATGGGGGGAGCTTTCGCTAAGATTCCCGGAAAGCCAGGAGCCTATGGCGAATACAACATAAAGATGGACTTAGCAGCCGCTCAGAAGCTGAGCAAGGAATGGCCGACTCCTATTATCTGGAGCGGCTATGAAATCGGCATTGCTCTCCCCTACCCTCACCAGAGCATCGAAAAAGACTATCTGTATGCGGAGCATCATCCGCTTCCAGAGGCGTACTACCTGTACAGCCCTCCACCTCATGATCGTCCCACCTGGGATTTGACCTCGGTGCTTTATGCCGTTCGGCCAGATGCAGGCCAATTCGAGCTTTCGCCGCCAGGAACCGTCTCGATCAATGACCAATCGCACACGAGCTTTACCCCCAAAGAGGACGGTCGCGATCGGTATTTGATATTGCCCGACGACCATAAAGCGAAAATCGTGAAAACCCTCGTGGATCTCTCAAAGCGACCACCTGGCACCAACTAGCCCCCCATTGCGGGGTCGCTACCACAGGAAAAACCGGCTCGCATCTCGGCATTACCAATTGCCAACCTGCCGTGGGGTTCGCTAGAATACGCGTTTCGACCCATCTCTCGGGAGCGGTCCATAGGGTTGCTTTGCCTTTTTGGCAGCAAGAATTCCAACCCTAAAGCGAACTCCCTGTGACGCGTAAATTCGATCATTAGGCATACTTTCCATGTTGGACTCGTTACAAGACGGCTTACGATCAGCGTTTAAGACGCTGCGCGGACAAGGCCGATTGACCGAGTCGAACATGCGAGAAGGCCTTAAAATGGTCGAGACGGCCTTGCTCGAGGCCGACGTAAGTTACGATGTCGTCAAGGCTTTCATGAACGACGTCTCCGACAAAGCTGTCGGTCAGGACGTTTTGAAGTCGCTGAAGCCTGAACAGCAGCTTGTTGGTATCGTCAATGAAGCATTGATCGAGCTTCTGGGTGGCGATTCCGATCCAAGCCTGCATCTGACAAAGGACGTCACCGTCCTGATGATGTGCGGTCTGCAGGGTGCCGGTAAGACGACAACTTGCGGTAAGCTGGCCCGCTTGATCGGCTCGGAGGGCAAAAAAGCCCTTCTGTGTGCTGCCGACCTTCAGCGCCCCGCCGCCGTCGAGCAGCTGCACATCGTCGGTAAGAGTGTCGACACCCCTGTTTATAGCGAAGAAGGGGCAACCGACCCGATCTCTGTCTGCCAAAACGCGGTGAAACATGCCCGCGAAAACGGCATCGACGTGGTGATCCTCGATACCGCAGGCCGTCTTGCCATCGACGAAGAGCTGATGCAACAGCTCAAGACAATCGACCTGAAGGTCCAGCCAGACCAGGCGTTCCTCGTCGTTGACGGCATGACAGGCCAAGATGCAGTGAACAGCGCCAAGGCGTTCAACGACGCTTTGGAGCTTGACGGCGTCATCATGACAAAGCTCGACGGCGATGCCCGAGGCGGTGCATTGCTGTCGGTCAAACATGTGACCGGCGTACCGATCAAATTCATCGGTGTCAGCGAACGGATGGATGGCCTCGAGCCTTTCCACCCTGACCGAATGGCCGGTCGTATTCTCGGAATGGGTGACATTCAGTCGCTCTTCGAGACCGCCCAACGCGAGTTCGATCAGGAACAAGTCCAGAAGACGCAAGAACGTCTGCAAAAAGGACAGTTCACCCTGGACGACTTCCGTAAGCAGTTGAATCAAATCGCACGCCCAGGCCTCATGCAGAAGATGCTCGGCATGATGCCTGGCATGGGCGAAATGACCAAGATGCTGCAAGGGGGCGACCACGAGAAAGAGATGAAGCGGCTCGGCGGCATGATCGATTCGATGACCGCCGCGGAACGCAACGATCCCAAGCTGATCGACAACAGCCGTCGCCAACGTATCGCCAAGGGCTCAGGCGTTTCCCCCCAAGAAGTCAACGAGCTGATCAAACAGTTCGACAGTATGGCTTCGCTGATGAAGGGAATGGCCGGGGGCGGCATGGGCGGTGCCATGGACATGATGCGGAAGCTTCGCAGTGGCGAGCTGATGGATCCGACCGGCAAAATGAAAAAAGCCAAGCAAGGCACTGGCAAACGGATGACCGCCAAGGATGTCCAGAACCAGAAGAAGATGAAGAGTAAACTTAAAAACAAGCTCAAAAAGCGGCGTCGTTAACCTCGTCGTTGGGCATGGTGAGACAGTAAATCTACTTTAGGAGTAACGTTACGTGGCAGTTCGCATTCGCATGAAAAAGATGGGTCGGGCACACCGTCCGTTCTATCGTATTTGCGCCATGGATTCTCGCACCCCGCGAGACGGTAAGGCAATCGAGTACCTCGGCACCTACGATCCTTTTGTCAAAGAAAAGGATGCCCGAGTCAATCTGAAGACCGAACGAGTCGATTACTGGCTCGGCGTCGGTGCTCAACCTTCCCCGAAGGTTGCCGTTCTAATCCGAAAGTACGGCACCAACGGTAGCCACGTGGCAGCACGCGAAGAAGCTTTGGCTCGCATGGCGACCAAAACTGCTTACGTTCCTCCTAAAGTCGAAATCAAGGAACCAGAACCGGAAGCTCCTGCAGAAGCTGAAGGCGCAGAAGCCCCAGCTGAGGAAGGTGCTGAAGCCGCCGCTCCAGCGGAAGGCGAAGCAGTGGAAGCTGCTGCCGCCGAAGGTGGTGAAGAGCAGTCCAAGGAAGAAGGCTAAGCAGGAACCCCTGCGATGCGGTTCGATGTCCTGACCTTGTTTCCTGAAATTTTCACCGGTTACCTCGGTGAGAGCTTACTGAACAAGGCAATCGATAAAAAATTGGTCGAAGCCCATGTCCATAACCTTCGAGACTGGGCTAGCGACAAGCACAATCGAGTCGACGACCGTCCTTTTGGCGGTGGACCTGGAATGGTCATCCGCGTGCAACCGGTTGTCGAAGCGATCGAGCAAATTCAGCCACAGAGCGAAACGCCTGGACGGTTAATCCTGCTAAGCCCTCAAGGCAAAACACTGGATCAACCGCTAGTCGAGGAACTTGCTCAGGAACAACGGCTGACGATGATATGCGGCCGCTATGAGGGCTTCGATCAACGCGTGATCGACCTTTTGCAGCCGGAAGAGATTTCGCTGGGAGACTTTGTCCTCAATGGAGGTGAAGTCGCGGCGATGGCCATCATCGATACGGTGATTCGCCTGATTCCTGGCGTGCTCGGCGACGAGCAAAGTGCAGTGGACGACTCCTTCAGCGAAGGAAATCGCCTGCTTGAGTTTCCACAATACACCAGACCACGAGAATACCGCGGACTGAGTGTTCCTGAGGTTCTATTAGGTGGCAATCACCAAGAGATTCTCAAATGGCGGAAACAGCAGTCGCTCGAAAAGACCAAAATGCGACGTTCCGATTTGCTGGAAAAGCATGAGGACGACGCGGAACAAAATAATCGTTAATACGCTGTAGTAGAAGGAACCTGGCAATGAGCCAAGAATTGATGAATAAGGTCGAAGCGGCCTATCAAAAGTCGGAAGTCGATTTCTTCGAGATTGGTGACACGGTTGAAGTTCACACTAAGATCCTCGAAGGTCAAAAAGAACGTATCCAAAAGTTCATCGGTACCGTGATCGCCAAGAGCGGCAGCGGTACGCGAGAAATGTTCACCGTTCGCCGCATCGTCGCCGGTGAAGGGGTGGAAAAGAAGTTCCCAATCCACAGCCCACAGATCGCCAAAATCGAAGTTACGCGTAGAAGCGTGGTTCGCCGTGCGAAACTGTACTACCTGCGTGATCGCGTTGGTAAGGCAACCCGCCTCCGAGAACGCCGCGTCTAAAACGCGATCAAGCGTATTCTCCTACAGCGAGACGAATACGAAACACCGTGCCTTGGAAACGAAGCGCGGTGTTTTTCTATGCGCTATGCGGGAGACCAGACAAAACAGTTCAACTCTCCATGCATCTGAAAACCAATCTTTCGATAGAGCTTTTCCGCTTCCTGTGACGCGCAGAGGGTTGCAAGTTGATAGCCTTGTTCGTCAATGAGAGACAGTAGCGAAATCGTCAACGTCGACGCAACTCCTTGGCCTCGAAACTCCGGAAGCACGGCGATGTTATAAATTCCCGCAGCCTGACTTCCATAGAAAACAGAACCGACTCCCGCGACGTCTCCGTCAAGTCGTGCGACAAAGTGCTGAAGCTTCGATCGACCGTCCAAACCCAGTCGATTCAAAATTTGAAACCATGGCTCCCGGGTAAACTCTGGCAAACCATAGACTCCGGTCATGATCTCAACCCACGTCCGCAGCTGTGTTGCGGATGTCACTGCTTGTATCTCGACATCATCACTGATCCGCTCAAAGTCTGCCTCAAATGGACAGATGGCCATCGCTGCTTCGCAAGCCGTTTTTTTGAATTCTAACTGCTCTAAATGCTGGCCAAGCGTGATTGGCCTGGACGCCGGCCCGATCCACCATGACATTTGCCTGCCGCGATCACGATAAGGACGGATCGCTTCTTCGATGGCACTTACGATGCCAGTCGTTGGCAACTGCGCTTCAAAGATACTGTTGAAGTAGGGGTGATCGATATCGCTGATCAGGCGATACCAATGCTCTTCACGACGAAGCTCCACTTTCGGCGACTGAGCCCAGTAACAACAAAACTCGCTATCGTTCGTCTCGATTACCTGGGCAATTTCCGTAGAGCCTCGGTCGGTCAAACCACTCTCCTTCAAAAACTTACGCATTCACGCTTTCAGAAACCGCACATGAGACACGCCCCATAAGCCCAGGTTCGGCGATTTCCGCTTCATTCCCCGCGATTTCGTCGCTGAAGCTCATCATTTCTCGATTCACTTGCCGAACAATGACAATAGTGTACATTTGTACCCATGCTCCATCAAAACGCTTTCAGGGACTAAGTGATGACGCAAGTAAACTGGATGATGCAGGACATGAATTCCTTTTTTGCATCGGCTGAGCAGTACCTGCGTCCGGAACTCAGAAATCGTCCGGTCGGTGTCATACCGATGGAAACTGACGCGACCTGCGTCATCGCTGCGAGTTACGAAGCAAAACGATGCGGTATTCGGACCGGCACAAAAGTCTATGAGGCAAAACGCCTGTGCCCTGGAATTCGGCTCGTCAAAGCTCGGCCGAGTGTCTATGTCGAAATCCACCATGAACTTTTAAAAAGCGTCGATCAATGCGCCGAGGTGCATCATGTCTACTCAATTGATGAATGGACGATCAAATTGTGTGGTCGCTATCGTGAAATTGATCAAGCGGTTCAACTCGCCAATGCAATCAAAAGACAAATTCGTCGCGACTTTGGCCCCTGGCTTACCAGCTCAATTGGAATCGCCTCGAGCAGGCTATTGGCAAAGATTGCAAGCAACTTAAAAAAGCCTGACGGACTAAGCGTACTTCCCACGGAAGACCTGCCTGGCCGTCTCTCGCATTTGCCGCTGGACGAACTTCCCGGCGTGGGGCGTGGCATGATGACGCGACTTGAAAAGTCCGGAATCCGAACCATTCCCGATCTTTGGAATATCGAACGCAGGAAGGCAGCCGAAATCTGGGGATCCGTTTCCGGCGCGCGCTGGTGGAATGGGCTCCATGGCATTGACGATCCGGAACCACCCACTCAGCGTCATTCAATGACTCATGGCCGGGTTCTCGACCCACGTTTTCGCAACGAAGCTGGCTCGCACTGCATTTTGGTGTTGCTGCTTTGTAAGTTGGCACGACGTCTTCGGCAGACAGGGTACTTCGCACGATCGCTTCAACTTACCCTTACCGGTAGCCACAAGACGATTTTCACCCATCGAATTGAGTTGCCGTGCGTGCAAGACACCCTGTCGATTCTTCATCAGTTTGAACGACTTTGGGCGGAACGACCGAGAAACTTATCCGGACTCAAAAAAGTGGACGTTACCGTAGCAAAACTGGTCGTCCGCAGCGAAGTCTCCGGATACCTCTTCGACGAGATCTCTGAGTCACAAAGACTTTCGCATGCGCTGGACGAGATCAGCGATCGCTGGGGCCCAGCGTCGATCTATTTTGCCAATACCCATGCCTACCGCGACGTCATGGAAGACAAAATCGCGTTTGGCCGAATCCCGGAGCTCGTCAAAAAGCAGAATTCGTTTAATACGATCACTTAGGAAATTCGTTTCCACTCGCGATAGATAAATTTCTCGTGGTCGTCTTCTCGCTCGATCGTCCATTCGCTTTGATCGAACTTGGGAAAGTATGTGTCTCCGTCGTAGCGATGCTTGATCTCGCTGAGAAACATCCAATCGGCATGCGGCAAGGCTAGTTCATAGATCTGTGCCCCTCCTGCAACGAAGATCTTCTGGCCGAAACCTTTGGCGAGATCGATGGCTTTTTCAATGCTTTCAGCAATCGGAACATCGACACTTGGTTGACTGCGTGAGACGACGACTGCGTGCGAGTTCGTTAAATCTGGCCCGAAGATCTCGTACGATTTGCGTCCCATGATGACCGTTTGGCCACGGATGTTATCAATGAACGTCTGATATTCTTCCGGAATATCCCACGGCATCCCCTCCCCTTTTCCAATGACTCGATCCTGGGTCATGGCGCCGACCAAGATAATTGGAAGCTCAGCATCGCTGCGGGCAGTCATCATTGCTCCTTCAGATAACGATCAAGAAACAAAAAAAGCGACTCGAGACCGAAATCCCGAGCCGCTTCATTCTACCAGGCCAGTGCCTTAGACTCTCTGGCGGAGAGTCCAAGGAGCCGGTTTTGCAACGTTACGCACCGCAGCCGCAATCGCTGGCAGCAGCTTCTCCGCAGCACGGATCACAAGGAACCGGGCAGCAGACCGTGACTGGAACCGTCTTGCAAACGACCTTTGGGACGCAGCGAGTGACGGTGTAAGCAACTTGCTTAGGTACACACTTGGCAACCTTGACGGTCTTCGTGGTGTGGACAGGCTTCTTCACGCAGTAAGGAACCTGCTTGGTGTGGGTCTCTTGGACCATCTTGCACACCTTGTAAGGCACTTCCTTCGTGTGGCACTGCTTGACCATCTTGCAGACCTTGTAGGTGCAAGTCTTGGTACGCTGTTCAGGAACCATCTTGCAGACCTTGTAGGTGCAAGTCTTGGTACGCTGCTCAGGAACCATCTTGCAGACCTTGTAGGTGCAAGTCTTGGTACGCTGTTCAGGAACCATCTTGCAAACCTTGTAGGTGCAAGTCTTGACTCGCTGTTCAGGAACCATCTTGCAGACCTTGTAGGTGCAAGTCTTGGTGCGTTGTTCAGGAACCATCTTGCAGACTTTGTAGGTGCAAGTCTTAACGCGTTGTTCCTTTTCCATGCGGCACACCTTGTAGGTGCAAGTCTTGGTACGCTGTTCTGGCACCATCTTGCAGACCTTGTAAGGAACCTGCTTGGTGATGGTTTCCTTTTCGTAACGAACGCAGTCGATCTGCTTTTCGGTCACTTCAGGAACCCAAACCTTTTTGCAGCAGGTCTTAGGTGGGCATTGAACTTCAACAACTTTGGTTTCGCCTGGGCAGTAGACGCACTTGCACTTGCAAGGGTCCCAAGTCCAGCAACCTGGTTCTTGGATGCACTTCTTCACAACAGGACCGGGGATCGTTTCGGTCTTGGTTTCCCAGTGACCGCCACAGACCTTAACCGTCTTGGTGTAATGAACTGGCTTGCAGATGGTTTCGCAAACGTCACGATACTTGGTTTCGTAGACAGGCTTGCAAACGGTGTAGCAAATTTCCTTGGTCTTGGTTTCCCAGACAGGCTTGCAAACCGTGTAGCAGATGTCCTTGGTCTTCGTTTCCCAGACTGGCTTGCAGACCGTGTAGTTGTAGGTCTTCGTCTTGGTTTCGTAGACAGGCTTGCAAACGGTGTAGCAAATGTCCTTCGTCTTGGTTTCCCAGACTGGCTTGCACACGGTGTAGCAGATTTCCTTGGTCTTCGTTTCCCAGACTGGCTTGCAGACCGTGTAGTTGTAGGTCTTCGTCTTGGTTTCGTAGACAGGCTTGCACACGGTGTAGCAAATGTCTTTCGTTCGGGTTTCCCAAACCGGCTTGCAGGTGGTGTAGTTCACCGTGCGGTACTTGGTTTCCCAAACTGGTTTGCACGTGGTGTACGTGCAATCTTTGTAGCGCGTTTCCGTTTCGTAGGTCACGCAATCCACAGTTTTGTCTTCGTAGACTGTTTCATAAACAGTCTTGTAGCAGGTCTGTTCCTGCTTTTCGTAGACGACCTCTTTGCAGGTCTTGTTGACGGTGTAGCACTGCTGTTTGCAGCACTCGTAAGTTGCCGGCTCACAACAGCCAGCATTTCGGAAGCTGAACAATCCGCCATAAGCGGCTTCAGCCGAGTTCGCCGAAAAAGCAGCCAACATGACCGCTAGGATCGGCAATCCCAATACAGCTCGCATTTTCCTTCTCCTTCGTTGACAAAACGCCGTACGACTAAGGGCCTGGCCTGGTTTGGGCAAATCCTTGCCGTGTCCTGTGCCCTCAAACATTGGTTCGTGCAATATCTCCTGCTATCGCCCGTTTATCCAAAGCACCTACTTAGAGCGTCTTTCGCGTCATGCATTGACTACCCAAGTCGCCTATTCAGCACCCAGATGTCCTTCTGTATCGTCAATCTGGGATAAATGCTTGAGACGGAACAACTAGGTGTTTTTCAAAACATGGGCAGACATAGCCAGATAAGCAGCATGCAAGCATCAAATCGAATATGCCAGCAGCGTCCATGTTTACCGGGAAAGCAGAATTTACCGACGGTATTCAGAAATAGGATTAGGCCGATTTTTCTCGGGGGATTTTAGGATCCCCCTGGCCTTGAAGAGTCAAAAAGTCCACCAGTGAAGTGGCATTCACTTAGCAATCCAGAGAACCGTTCCCATACCAATGGATGGCATGCAAGCGATTTAGGGAAAATCTGCTTGACCGGGCCAAGCCGTAACGTATCTACCTTCAGAAAGCTTTTACATCGACGCTTTCGGATAACCCTCGTACGCATAGAAACAAGATAACCATGCTGACCCCTTTAAAGCGGGCATTCGCCAAGAGCGTCAGCAAATATCAGACTTGGAGTCTCAAAACAATGTCGCAATCGAAGAAGGCCGGTTTCACGCTGATTGAAGTTCTCATTGTTGTGGTGATCCTGGCTGTCCTCGCTGCCACGGTCATTCCACAATTCACGGACTCGACGACCGATGCCAAGAAGAGCAGCGCCCTGTTCAACCTACACACGCTCCGATCACAGATTCAGCTGTATCGTGCTCACCACGAAGGAGCTGTCCCTGGCAACACGCTTAACGAGTTGACCATTTCCACCAAGGCCGACGGCACCGCAGATGGTCCATTTGGCCCTTACCTATCAAAGATTCCCGTCAATAACTTCACCAACAGCGACACCATTAAGGTGGTGACTGCTGACCCTGTCTCTTCAGACTTCAACGACACCGACGGCTGGCTTTACAACGCCTCGACGGGTGAAATTTGGATCAATTACGAAGAACTTGGCGAAGAATAATCCCTGACGTACGAGTCCCGAAAGCAAACGGAAGAGCCTGGCACAATTTGTGGCCGGGCTCTTCTTATTTCTTGGCAAGTAAGCTTCGATAACCACCCTTGTTGGGCAGTCCGCAAAGAGGTTAGAGTTGAAATAGCTTTGAACCTCAATCCCTAAGCGGCACGTCGATTGCGCAAGTCATGGCGAAGAGTAAAGACAACAAGAAACCTTCCAGCGATCAGCGTGTCTCGAAAGCTGTTATTAGTCGCCTAAGCCTCTATCTTCGAGAGCTCTCTCGTCTCGAGAGAAATGGCATCGAAACCACCAGCAGTACTAAACTTGGAGAAATGCTCGGTTTTTCCGACGCCCAAGTACGCAAAGATCTCGCAAACTTCGGCCAATTCGGCTACCCCGGTGTCGGCTACCGATGTGCGGAATTAACAGCAACGATTCGTCAAATCATGGGAACCGATCAACGATGGCCGGTGGCCTTAGTTGGGGTAGGTAATCTGGGGCGAGCACTTCTCGGGTACCGAGGTTTTTCTCACCAGGGGTTCAATACGGTCGCAGCCTTTGATCTCGATCCGAAAATTGTCGGCACTGAAATCGAAGGGATTCCAGTCTTCAGCCTTGACGAAGTCGATCGGATCGTGAAGGAGAAGTCGATTCAACTCGCGATCCTGGCCGTGCCAGCGAATGCGGCTCAAGAGGTCGCCGAACGACTCGTTTCGGCTGGAATCCGTGGTTTCCTCAACTTTGCTGCGGTTACACTAAAACTGCCAGAGGAGGCAACCGTCATTGGCGTAGATTTGGCCATAGAGATGGAGCAACTTTCTTTCGCAATGACTTCGCGTTTGTCGTAATTTCCGAAGCGAACCCCAGGTTTGTTTCAGGGTCCTCTTGTCGAGAGGTTGGGGTTTCCAGTACTATCTATAGTCCCGTCAGCGGGAATTACCCCCTAGTGTAATGGTAGCACTACAGATTTTGGCTCTGTCAGTCGAGGTTCAAATCCTCGGGGGGTAGCTAAGCACGTCCTCATGACGTGCTTTTTTTATGCGCTTTGCAGGTCTCTTCCTTAGGCATTGAGGGAAGAACAACCTCTGATAAGATTCATTCTCCGCGAAAATGCGTAACCTGAAAGCGAGTTGGGCATCTGAGTTGGTACCAACGACCACTCCCCTGCCCCACGCAGGGTTCGCGAAAGCACTTAAGAGGAACGACCATGGCAGGACAAATCTGGTACCTCAAATCTTGCCGGCTGTTTGAAACCTGTACCGATTCGCAGATTCAACGCCTGGAAGCAGAAAGCCGCGCGAGGACGATCGCCAAAGGGGAACCAATTTATCTGCCCGCGGACAATGCCGATTCCGTTCTCGTTCTGGCAAGCGGCCGCGTCAAAATCTGCCATCTGACGAGTGATGGGAAACAGTCCATTTTGGCATTCATCGAACCTGGTGAGATCTTCGGAGAATTGGCAATCCTGAACGTTGGTAGTCGTGATGAGTATGCCGAAGCGGTCGAAAACTCTCGGATTATTGCGATACCACGAAAGTGCTTATCCAGTCTCATGGAAGAACATGCCAACCTTTGCATTGGCATCACCAAGGTCATTGGATTTCGTCGACGCCGAATTGAGCGACGTGTCAAAAACCTCCTCTACTTGCCCAATCGAGAGCGAATCATCCATCTCTTGTTAGAATTGGCTGAGCAATACGGTCGAGAAACAGCAAAGGGAATTGAGTTAACCATTCGCCTATCGCACCAAGACTTGGCCAGCATCGTTGGAAGCACCCGAGAAACAGTAACGGTGGTGCTAGGTGCGATGCAGAACGAAGGACTCATTGAACTAGGTCGTCGAAAAGTAACCTTAAAAGCCCCTGACCAACTAGCTCACCAGGTCGGATCCGCTCCGATCCAGCTTGAAGAAGCACCGCGAGAAACACTCCCTACATCCAATACCTATTTGCGTCCATCATTCGGTACCTGATACGGTACTTAACTCCTGCCGGATTCCTATTCCCCGTGGCGTCATTCCCATCCGACGCTGGACTACCGCTTATTATGCCCTCACAAGATCCCTGGACACGCTGCCCGCCTGGAGAACTCTCTGATCTCCAAGACGCGCTGAAAGAGCAATCGCTGCGTGTTCGGCGACGGCGGAGATTTCTCATAGCCGGCGGTGCGATGTCCCTTGCTGCCATCGGGGTGGGCACTTCCTTGATGATGCTCTCGAAGGATGGCTCGATCGCGATTCTCTCTTGTGAAGAGACCATGGACATGCTGCCAGCCTATGCTGACGGTTCATTGGTTGCCGTGGCAGATCGAAAAGCGGTTGAAAAGCACCTGAAACATTGCCCCGGTTGTCGCAGAAAATACGAGAACACCTAATAATCAGGCCGAGATTTATCCGCCTGTGGCGTGGGTTATTGACGATTTTTGCCGAATCGGGTACCTTCATCTGCTTCCCTTCCCCCTCAAATAGTGAATGTGGGGAAGACTCGAAACCGGGGAAGCTTCTTTTTCGCAAAGAGCCCGCCTGGGTTTGAACGTTCAGCCACTGCAAATTCTCCGAAAACTGTGCGGGAAGTGAGGTTTTCGGGCTTCAGAATTGTGGTGGACACAGGTATCGCTTCCACTGGTTGGTATGGCGCCAATCTAGAGCCTAGAGCGGACAATCCTTAATGGCATCCCCTTATCCCAAAAGGATTTAACGCCATGTCTAGCGGACAGCAGTTCGTCCAAGAACTTGTCGAATGCGGTATTCACTTCGGTCACCGTACCAGTCGGTGGAATCCGAAGATGGCTCCGTACATCTACGCTAAAAAGAACCAAATTCACATCATCGATGTTCGCGAGACCATTCGCGGCCTCCTGCGAGCCAAGAAATACTTGGCGCAGGTCTCTGAAGGTGGCAGCCTCGTGCTTTTTGTCGGTACCAAGCGTCAAGCAGGTGCGGCAATTGAACGTGAAGCCGAACGCTGTGGCATGCCGTTCATCAACGAACGCTGGCTCGGTGGCACGCTGACCAACTTCCGTACTATTCGTAGCCGTTTGAGCCGCCTGGAAGAGCTGGAACGAATCATCGAAGGCGACGAACTCGCCAAGTACTCGAAGAAGATGCAGTCTTCGCTCAACCGCGAGTACCGCAAGATGTACCGTAACTTGAACGGTCTGCGAACGATGAACCGCCTTCCTGAAGCGTTGGTCATCGTTGACCCCAAGAAAGAAAAGAACGCCATCAAGGAAGCCCAGTCCCTGGGAATTACCACTGTGGCTTTGACCGATACCGACTGCGATCCAGATCAAGTCGACCTGCCGATCCCAGGCAACGACGACGGTATCCGTTCGATCGAAATGTTCCTGAAGTTGATGGCCGATGCGGCAATCGACGGCAAGCACCACGCTGCCCAGCAAACGGAACAAGCTGCCAAGTAAGGCGTTTTCGCCTGATGGGACTCCCTCGGTGAACCTCGAAGGAACGAGCAATCTCCTTCAAATGTTAACCTAATCGGTCTTCGCCGAGGGAAACCCGCAGCGGTAGAATTTTTCACGTATAGCTCTCACAACTTTCTGAGCGACCAATTTCGAGCATTGGAGATAAGACGATGACGGCAATCACCGCCGGAGCGGTTAAAGCACTTCGCGAAAAGACCGGCCTTCCCATGATGGAATGCAAAAAAGCCCTGACCGAGTCGAATGGCGACGAAGAAAAGGCAATCTTGTGGCTTCGCGAAAACGGCAAAGTCAAGATGCTCAACCGCACCGACCGCGTTACCGAATTCGGTCGCGTCGGCATCTACACCGATGCTGAAAAAGGTGCCATGGTTGAATTCAAGTGCGAAAGCGCTCCAGTGACCCAGCTGGAAGAGTTCATCGCTTTGGCTGACGATCTGGCCAAGGTTTACGCCGAAACTCCAAGCGTTACCACTGCCGAGGAACTCCTGGCTCAACCTTCCACGATCAAAGAAGGTTCGACCCTGGGCGATTTGAAAGACGACATGTTCAACCGCATTCGCGAAGTCTTCAACGTCGGCCGTATGGTCCGCGTCGAAGGTGCGACCGGTGGTTACAGCCATAACTCGAGCACCGTTAGCGGTGTTTTGATCGAAGTGGAAGGTAACAACGCCGACGCCGTCAAAGACGTCGCCATGCACGTCGCCGCGATGAGCCCTTCGGTCCTGAGCAAGGAAGACATCGACCCTGCTTTGATCGAAAAGGAACGATCGATCCTCAAAGCAGCCGCTTTGAACGAAGATTCGAGCAAGCCGGAAAACATCATCGACAAGATGGTCGAAGGTCGACTGCGTAACTTCTACGCTCAAGTCGCTTTGCTCGAACAACCGTTCGTCAAAGAGCCAAAGCAGACCGTCAGCAAGTATGCTCAGGAAAATGGCGTGAAGATCAAGAACTTCACCCACTGGGTCATCGGCGACGACGCGACCCCAGCGGAAGAAGGCTAGTCCTTTCACGCTGACCATAAGTTGCAATTGATAAAATCCCTCGGCGAATTTCGTCGAGGGATTTTTTTATGCGCTGCGTTCTCCTGCACATTGCCGGCAATCTCGGTTAAAATCTCCCCAATCCTGAAACTTGCCACGATTGCTCCTAGGACGGCCCAGACATGTCGGATACTCCCGAATCGAATACCAAGTACAAGCGAATCATCCTCAAGCTTTCCGGAGAAAGCTTCTCTCGGGCCGGAGAACGAGGAATTGCCATGGACGAAGTCGTGAGCATTTCACAGCAAGTTCAACAGGCCTCCCAGCTTGGCTGTCAGATCGCGGTCGTGATTGGTGGCGGAAATATCTTGCGAGGTGGCCAGTTCAAGAACGAAAGCGCCTCGATCCAGGAAGCCACGGCTCACTACATGGGAATGTTGGCCACGGTGATCAATGGCTTGGCACTTCAAGACGCTCTCGAAAGCCTTGGCATGTCGACGCGTCTGATGACGGCGATCCATATGCATGGCGTCGCCGAGCCGTACATTCGTCGTAAGGCTTCCCGTCATTTGGAAAAGGGACGAATCGTCATCCTCGCAGCCGGCACCGGAAGTCCATTCGTGACCACCGACACGGCTGCAGCGCAACGCGCATTAGAACTGGAAGCCGATATCCTGATGAAAGCCACTCGGGTCGACGGCGTCTACAGTGACGATCCCGAAAAGAATCCTCACGCTGTCTTCTATCGCACGCTTGGCTTCGATCAGGTTGTTGCCGAAAACCTACGTGTTATGGACGGCACTGCCATTAGCCAATGTCGCGAACATGGCATGCCGATCCTGGTTTTTAACTTTAAGACCGACGGCAATATCCAGAAGGCCGTCCGCGGCGAACAAGTCGGAACGCTGATCGATCCCAATCTATGAGCGAAAAGCCAAGATTGACGCGAGGATAGCGAATAGCACTTCGGCAAGTACGTAAACGAACCGAAGTGTACCTCGAATCAGATGATTCGCATGATCAAAACAACACGCTTCCCTGCGCAAGTTGACCTTGGAATCTCTGTCCTTTTGGCTGGTATGGCCATCGCCAGTTTCGGACTGGGCTTGGTCTCCGCATTCATTCCCGGATCGCCCTACTTCGCAATAGTTCTGTTATTGTTGACTGGCGTTCTGATCCAGTCGATCTGGATGCGAACGTTCTACGAGATCACCGAGACGCATCTGCGAGTTCAGTGCGGTCCGTTTTGGTGGCGGATTCCTATATATCAAATTACTAAAGCCGAGAAGACTTCGAGCCTGTGGCTGCTCATGGGAGGGCCACATCTCCGCTTTGCGTTATCGAAAGAAGCGGTGTTTATTCGTTATCAGAAAAGCCAAAGTCACAAATGGTTTGGGCTTTTCCCGCCAGCGGTGCTGATTTCACCAAGTGACCGAAACGTGTTCCTAGAAACACTTCAGGCAGCCAGTCCCGATCTCACTAGTAACGAAGTGGGCAATCTCGCGAAGCAGGTCTAGCCAAACGGGGCGTTATCTTTTCACGCCGTCACTGGTGGTGTAGGTTATTCTCGGAGGCCAACTTACGCCTCAACCGTTAGTTAGCGAGGATCATTCCTGCGATAAAGGTTACCAAAGATGAACGCGGATCAAATTACGGATGACGCTACGCAGCGTATGGAAAAAGCGATCGACGTCCTCAAGAACGGCCTTAGCGGCGTTCGTACTGGACGTGCAACGCCTGGTCTCGTCGACTCACTTCGAGTCGAAGTTTATGGATCGCTTCAGCCAATTAAGCAAATCGCTTCGGTCAGTGTTCCCGAACCAAGTCAACTGCTGATTCGCCCTTACGATACCAGTGCTATCAAGGATATCGAAAAGGCCATTGTTGCCAGCGATCTGGGGATGGCTCCCCAAAGTGACGGACGTGTTATTCGTTTAAACGTTCCGCCACTGTCCACGGAAGTTCGCAAGAAGCTCGTTTCGCGTATCAAAGAGCTCGCTGAAGAGTCTCGCGTTTCGATTCGCAACATTCGACGCGATGCCAACAAAGCCGCGGACACTTCCGAAAAAGATAAGACCATCAGCGAAGACATTCGCGATGACATCAAGGACAGCGTCCAAGAGTTGACCAAGAAGTACGAAGATCAGGTCAACGAGCTCGCGAAAACCAAAGAGAAGGAAGTGATGGAAGACTAGACTTGCGTCTCAGTCGGCCTAACTATATCCACATACAGGCGGTGTACTCCCAACGGATGCACCGCCTGTTTTTTTGCTAGCACCGCATTTCGCTATTCCATTAGCGTTGGTAGTCACGCTTTCAAATCGATCTTGACCCGGTTCTAGCATCCCTCGTATATTCCGCTGCCCGAACCTAATGGTATCGGTACTTCGAACATCTCTCCTTGAGAAAATCTTGCAAAAAATTTTTGGAGCAAGCGGAATGACTGGCAAGGATGCTACTCGCCGACTTCCCCTGGGTAAGTCCTGGGTTTTGGCAGCCGTCGGATTTGTTGTTTTGATTGGTGGCGTCGTCGCATGGCGACAAATCGCCGGAGGTCCGCAACAAGCGGAAGCCCAAGCTCCTGTCCAACGACAGGCAGCCCCTCAGCGTCAAGCGGCCTCAGGTCCATTGGCAGCTCCTGCCGAAGAAGTGGCTGCCCCCAAGCGAACCTCCCAAAAAATCCAAACCGTTGCGGTTGTCAATCGCGAACCGATCACACGTGATGCACTTGGCGAAGAAACACTTCGACGCCATGGGGAAGACGTTCTCGAAAGCTTGCTTAACCGTCACCTGATCTCGATGGCTTGCCAACAGCAGGGTATTCAGATCACCGAAGCTGACATCGATAACGAAATCAACGGCATCGCCAAGAAGTTCGGTCTTTCGGTCGATCGCTGGTTGGGGCTTCTTCAAGAAGAACGCAACGTTACTCCCGGCCAATATCGTCGCGAAATCATCTGGCCAACGCTTGCCCTGCGAAAGCTGGCTGCCGGCCAACTGGAAGTGACCGACGCGGAAGTTCAAGTCGAAATGGAAAAGAACTACGGCCCAAAGGTCAAAGTTCGCATGATCTCGCTGAACGAACGTGGTCTGGCCGAAGAGCTTCGAGCCAAAGCCGCAGCGAAGCCAGATTCGTTTGCCGACATGGCCAAGGATTACTCGCAAGACGTCAATAGTGCAGCGGCACGTGGCTTGATCCCACCGGTTCGTAAGCACGTGGGCAACGCTGAAATTGAAGAGATGGTCTTCAGCATGAAGCCAGGAGAGATCTCTCCTGTTCTGTTCGTCGCCGGTCAGTACCTGATCTTCAAGTGCGAAGACCACCTGCCAGCCGATCAGATCCCAGCTCAAAGCCTGCCTGGCATTCGTCAGCGATTGTCTGATCTTGTTCGCGAACGCAAAATGCGTGACTCTGCCGGCGAAATCTACGAAAAGCTGCAGGCGAGCGCTCAAATCGTCAATGTGTTCAACGATCCGGCCAAGTCTTCCCAAATGCCTGGGGTTGCTGCCACGCTCAATGGCCAGCCAGTCAGTTTGCAAGAGCTGAAAGAAGAATGCATTAGCCGACATGGTACGGAAGTGCTTGATGGCGAAATCAATCGCAAGATCCTTCAGCAAGAGTTGACGCGTCGCCGTCTTTCCGTCAGCGAAGCCGACTTAGAGGCCGAAATCATTCGTGCCGCCGACTCGTTCGGCTTCCTTACCAAGGAAGGTAAGCCCGACATGGAAGCATGGCTGAAGCAAGTCACCGAAGAACAAGGTGTTTCCGTCGAGCTTTATGTTCGCGATGCTGTCTGGCCAACCGTTGCTTTAAAGAAACTGGTCGACAACAAAGTACAGATCAGCGAAGAAGACATCCAAAAGGGTTTCTCCGCGAACTATGGCGAACGAGCCCAAGTACTCGCCATCGTCCTCGACAGCCAACGACGTGCTCAAGAGGTTTGGGAAATGGCTCGCCGAAACCCGACGGAACAATTCTTCGGTGAACTGGCTCGCCAATACTCGATCGAACCTGTCTCGAAGAACAACGACGGTCAGGTACCTCCAATTCGTCAGCATGGCGGACAACCGACTATCGAGAACGAAGCATTCCGTTTACAGCCGGGCGAAATCTCCGGAATCGTCGCAACTGGCAATCAGTACATTATTCTGTACAGCCTCGGTCGCACCAAACCATTGATCAACAACGTGGAAGACGTCCGCGATGAATTGGTCAAGGAACTCCATGAAAAGAAACTGCGTTTGGCGATGGCCGAAGAATTCGACCGCCTTCGTGAAAACGCTCAGATCGACAACTTCCTCGCCAATACCACGCAAGCTGGTAAAGCGTACGAAGCAGCCGTTCGTCAGCAGATGGAACAACGAAAATAACCAACGGGCAATCTGCTTTCCCTGGGAAGGCAGACGTTGGGGGAATCATTCGTGAAGAGGCGGCTCATCAGAGCCGCCTTTTTTCGTGTTCTTGAGGGGCACGAAAATCAATCGAACAAGAGCCGGCAATTAGCCTCGTGGTTCGATTCGAATTTCCGATTTAACGGAATTAGCAATAAAACAAAGCCCGTGCGCTTCATGATGCAGCGTCTCTACCTCATACTCGGTTGGCTGATGCTCTCCAACGAAAACGACCTTCGGTCGCAGCGTTACAACGGCAACGGCCGTTTTTCCCTGATCGTTTTTGTCCATTGTTCCTACCGGCTGATCCTCGTAACTATCCACTATCCAGCGGTGCTTCGCAGCAATGGCCAAAAACCAAAGCATGTGGCAACTCGCGATCGCAGCAACAAACGCTTCTTCAGGATCAACACCCGTTGGATCTGACATCGGCGGTGGCAAGACATTCGGTGACGAGGAAGCAGCAACGGTCGCACCGCCATCAAACGACCATGTGTGCGCCCGATGATACTTTTTATCCAGGAAATCGTCTTCGCCTCGCTCCCAAGACAGTTTGACTGAGTAGTTTTCCACGGCAGTTTCCTTCCCAAGACGATTCTTGAGGCTCCTAAGTGAACTCATTTTGCACGAGACTGTCCAAACTGAACGGTCGATACGTTCTAAGCGACCGTCTCGCCTTGGCTTCTGGGTTCGCCGATTTTAGAATAGGCGCACCGGAACGTGGCTTGAATTCTGGTAAATTTAACTTCCCTCCACTTTGCTGAAATACGACCCCCATGTCTGATTCCGCTCAATCCAACGACGACCACCAAGATCCTCCATTCGAGGTTCAGTTCGCTCAGCGCGTTTATCGTCTGCCCCCGTACATGTTCGGGCGGATCAACGCTTTGCTGTACGATAAGCGAGTCGCCGGGAATGACGTGATCGATATGGGGATGGGCAACCCGTCCGATCCGCCGGCCGATTACGTCATGGAAAAGATGTGTGAAGCGGTGAAGGATGTCCGCAACCATGGTTACAGCAAGTCCAATGGTATTCGTAATTTACGCCGTGAGGTTTCGGCCAAATACTTGAAAAAGTATGGCGTTCGGCTCGATCCTGAATCCGAAGTGATGGTTTGTCTGGGGTCGAAAGAAGGCTTTTCGCACATGTGCTTGGCCATGATGGGGCCTGGCGACACAGCGATCGTCCCAGCGCCTTACTTCCCAGTGCACACCTACGCAGTCGCATTGGCTTCTGGGAACGTGATTTCGCTGGACGTGGCGGACAGCGAAAAGTTCCTCTCGAACATCGCTTACACGTGCGAGCATCTCTATCCCAAGCCAAAACTGCTGATTATTTGCTATCCGCACAATCCCTCGACGGTAACCGTTGAGCCGGAATTCTTCGTGGATGTCGTAAAAATCGCGAAGAAGTATGGCCTGATGGTGATTAGCGACTTCGCTTACGCTGACGTTGCATTCGATGGCTACAAGCCGCCCAGCTTCCTTTCCGCTCCGGGGGCAAGCGACGTTGGGGTGGAATTCACCACGATGAGCAAGGGCTACAACATGGCCGGGTGGCGTGTTGGATATTGCGCAGGAAATCGTGAGATGATCCGTGGCCTGGGTACCATCAAGGGCTATTACGACTACGGCATGTTCCAAGCTATCCAGATCGCGTCGATTATCGCCCTTCGCGAGGGTGACGCGGCCGTTGAAGCACAGAGCCAAATCTACCAAGGCCGCCGAGATGCATTGGTCGACGGACTAAATCGCCTTGGCTGGGATGTGACTCCACCGCGTGCGGGAATGTTCGTATGGGCCAAAATCCCAGACGAATGGCAAAAACGGATGAGCACCATGGATTTTGCCATGATGTTGCTCGAAAAAGGGGACGTTGCGGTCAGCCCAGGAAGCGGCTTCGGCCCCAGCGGCGAAGGTTACCTGCGTTT
Organism: Bremerella sp. TYQ1; assembly: GCF_020150455.1. NCBI lineage: Bacteria > Pseudomonadati > Planctomycetota > Planctomycetia > Pirellulales > Pirellulaceae > Bremerella > Bremerella sp. TYQ1. The sequence goes on along the minus strand of NZ_CP083740.1, from coordinate 5,750,888 downwards.
GAGCCTGGTCGAGAACGAAAACCGACTTCGCCAAGCTGTTCGCCAGATCAAAGGCTGCCTCAAGGAAGCCGAATCAGAATCGGTTACCGCGTAAGGCGATTCAGTGACGGCTGCACGCGAATTTGAGATCCAACTTGTCCATGATTCCGAAGAGACGTGCATGGGCAAGTTTCTTCTTCGGGCTGGTCGGCCTGATCCACGTCGGTGCAATCTCACACTTAAATCTTCGATCGGAACGTTTGAATCGACCGACTGGAACTACTTCGACGCACTCTGCCAAATCCGCGAAGAGTTGGAACCACTTGGGTGGCGACCAGCATGCTACGGTGCTTGCGAAGACGTTTACCCGTCGAATATGTGCCGTGACATGGGACAAGGAATGGTCGCCTACCGGATGGAAATTGGACGAGCGGCCGAACAAGAGCATCTCGTTGAGACTTTTGGGACAGACGAAGCTGTTGTCCCCTCCACAGTTGCCCAGCAAAGGGCGTTTTTCAAGCGTTGGATCGCGTCACCGCGATAATCTCGACAGGGAAGCTGCGGAATACCGGTTCCCCGCCAAACTAGCCCCTGTACGACTGCTGTCACTCGCCTATAATAGCGGAAATTTGCCTACATTAAGGGCCTAAACCTAGACATAAAAAAAGGAAAGCACCTGCTCGCCGAAACAAGTGCTTTCCCAAAGGCTGTCCAAACTTTCGCTTGGAGACCCACAGCCGTACTCTTTGGTATCGGGCCCATCTTCGGGAAGACTTTAGTCGTGTCGAAAAGCGACACTGTTTCTCTCCCGAAGTCGTCCTCGGTCGTCCATCGCGAACCCTGATAGAAGAACTCGAATCGACATGACGCAGCCTGCTAAACTCGCTCTGGAAGATGGTTCTGTTTTTACTGGCCAAGCGTTTGGAGCCATCGGCGAAGTTACCGGCGAGGCATGCTTCAACACTTCGATGACTGGCTATCAAGAGATCCTGACCGATCCAAGCTATCGTGGTCAGATCTTGACGATGACCTACCCTCAAATCGGCAACTACGGTGTAAATGCCGAAGACATGGAGAGCGCCAAGATCCATATGGCAGGCTTCATTGTCCGCGAAGCCAGCCGTGTGGTTAGCAATTTTCGCTCGGAAGGCTCCCTCGACGAGTTTCTCAAGAAGAACAACGTCGTCGGCATGTCCGACATCGATACACGTGCGCTGGTGCGACGTCTTCGTACCCAAGGCTCGATGAAAGCGGTCCTTTCCAGTGTTGATCTAGACGACGCATCGCTCGTCGAAAAAGCGAAGGCAAGTGCCGGACTTGTGGGCCGCAACTTAGTTCAGGAAGTGCTACCTGAGCAGCAAAAAATGTGGGAAGAAGATCTCAGCCCTTGGATCAAAATGGGCGACAAAACCCGTGCCGAGGGCAGCCGTAAGGACCAAGACCTGCACGTTGTAGCTTTAGACTACGGCATGAAATGGAACATCCCACGGCATCTTCGCGATTTGGGATGCAAGGTAACCGTTCTTCCTGGAACGGCTTCTGCCGAAGAAGTCCTGAGCCATGACCCCGATGGTATTTTTCTGTCGAACGGACCTGGCGATCCTGAACCGCTGACTGGTCCGGTTGAGACTATCCAAGGCCTGTTGGGCAAGAAGCCGATCTTCGGTATTTGCTTGGGGCATCAACTGCTATCGCTGGCGTGTGGCGCGAAAACATTTAAGCTGAAGTTTGGACATCGCGGTGCCAACCAGCCGGTTCTCGACATTGGAACCGACAAAGTTGAAATCACGTCCCAGAACCATGGCTTCGCGGTCGAGGAAGAAAGCCTTCCTGATTGCCTGGAAATCACGCATCGCAATCTCAACGACAATACGGTCGCTGGGGTAAAGCACAAAGAACTGCCAGCATTCAGCGTGCAGTATCATCCAGAAGCTTCGGCTGGCCCACACGATAGCGAATATCTGTTCAACCGCTTCCGTAATGCCATGGACGAAAACAAGGGAGCTGCGGCCGTCTAACAATTGCCGCAGATAACATCGGACGAATTGCAATTACGCTTCGTCCGATTCCGCTTCCATCTCGGGCGCCATCTTTTTGAGGTAAGCCAGTGCGAACCAATCGTACAGCGTGTGAATGACGATTGGAACGATGATATCTCCGGTGTAATAGAACCAAATCCCGAGATATGCCCCCATAATCGCAGTGATGATGAAGTATTCCCTCGAAACGTAATGCACCACGCCAAACAGCAGGCTGGTTAATAGGATCGGCACGGCTGGACCGGCATCGGCTCCCATCAACTGTTGCAAATAGGTTTGGATGACGCCACGAAACAAGGCTTCTTCCCCAAGACCTGCGGCAAGGCTAATGAGGCCAAGTTCCAGCAAAGTTGCTTCGCGGAAAAGAGGGACAATTTGGCGATCCATGAACTCTTGCAGCTCGTTCAGCGAATCGATTTCGGCGTACTGAAGCCACATAAATGCCGCTAGTAGCGGCAAAGTAGCAAGTGCTCCAGTGCCAATCGACGCGAATATGGCTGCCGCGGTGCCGGTATCCCAGCTTGTACTGATCCACGGGGCAACGCCGACAAGCCAGCCTAAACCGACTGCCACGAACGCTAAAGCCGACTCGAACAGTACCGCGGTACGGATAAACCCCTCGGCACGCTCTCGCGCGGTCATTTCAGGGCCAACAGGGTCTTCGTAGTCGTAATCGTCTTCGTCGTCAAACACGTCGATCTGCTGTTTAGAGTCCAAATACATTCGGGGTGGGCACTACGTGAACGAGATCCTAACTGCCGTTCCCTTAGTTCGTTCATTGTCGCGTTTCCCCTGAGTCGCGCCAAACGGCTGTAGGGGTTGATTGGGCAGGAAGTCCGAAAATCCCGATCCGCTAAACGGCGTAAGATAAGGGCTGGTTGACGCTTGCTTGCATTCTCAAGTAAACTTTTCAGCTTATATTCGCATGAATTGCGGCCCTTCTGTAAATAACTCGCAGGCAGAACCTGTCAGTTCCCTGGAAGGGCACCCCCTTAACCGATCAACACTCCAGCGTTTGCGACATTCAAAGGTTTCCAAACATGGCCAAGAAAACGGCAAAGAAATCCAAGCCCTCAAAGATGGTGTACTACTTCGGTAAGACAAAGACCGAAGGTAAGGGGATCGGCAAGGACATCCTTGGCGGTAAAGGGCTGAACTTGGCCGAAATGACCGCGATCGGTCTTCCAGTGCCTCCCGGCATGACGATCACCACGCAAGTCTGTGCCGATTACTACAAGGGAGGCCAAAAGCTTCCTAAGGGCTTGATGGACGAAGTCCACGACGCCATCGCTTCGCTGGAGAAAGAACTTAAGAAGAAGTTCGGCGACAACAAAAACCCGCTTCTGATGTCGGTCCGTTCCGGTGCCGCCGTTTCGATGCCGGGCATGATGAACACCATTCTGAACCTCGGTCTAACCGACGAATCGGTTGTCGGCTTGGCAAACGCCACCAACAACGAACGATTCGCTTACGACGCTTACCGCCGCTTGATCGACATGTTCGGCGACGTCGTGATGGAAGTTGATCGCGAACACTTCGAAGAAGCGTTCAGCGCCATCAAGAAGAAGTACAAAGCCAAGCTGGACAACGAAGTGCCAGCAGAAGGTTTGATCGAACTTTGCAACGAGTACAAAGCGATCTACCAAAAGTACACCGGCGAAGACTTTCCACAGGACCCAATGAAGCAGTTGGAACTGGCTGTGGAAGCTGTGTTCAAGTCGTGGAATACCACGCGTGCGGTACGCTACCGTGAAGTGGAAGGCATCCGTGGCCTGCTCGGAACCGCCGTTAATGTTCAGTCGATGGCTTACGGTAACATGGGCCAAGACAGCGGCACCGGCGTTGCGTTCACGCGTAACCCATCGACCGGCGAAAACAAGTTCTACGGCGAATTCTTGATCGACGCTCAGGGCGAAGACGTTGTGGCTGGTATCCGTACCCCGCAGCCTGTCGAAGAAATGAGCAAGTGGAACAAAGCGGTTTACAAACAACTGCTCGAAATCAAAGATACGCTCGAAGCTCATTACAAAGACGTTCAGGACATCGAGTTCACCATCGAAAAGGGTGACCTCTTCATGCTGCAAACACGTACCGGCAAGCGAACCGGTGCTGCAGCCGTGAAGATCGCCTGCGATATGGTGAAGGAAAAGCTGATCGACGAAGAAACAGCTCTTCTGCGTATTCCAGCGAACGACCTGACCCAACTTCTGCTGCCTAGCTTCACTGCCGAATCGAAGAAGAACGCAAACGTTCTGACGCGTGGTCTTCCAGCATCGCCTGGTGCTGCAGTGGGCGCTTTGGCTTTCACCGCGGAAGAAGCTGTCGAACGTACTCACGCTGGCGAAAACGTGATCCTTTGCCGTAAGGAAACCAGCCCAGAAGACATCGACGGTATGCACTCCGCTGTGGGCATCCTGACTTCGACCGGGGGTATGACCAGTCACGCTGCTGTCGTCGCTCGTGGTTGGGGCCGCTGCTGTGTTGCTGGTGCTGGCGAAATCGAAATCGACGAAAAGGCTCGCAAGATCAAAGTCGGAGGCAAGACCTTTAAGCACTCCGACATCATCTCGATCGACGGTTCGACCGGCGACGTCATGGCCGGGGAAGTCGAAACCAGTGAACCAAAGCTGTCGGGCGACTTTGCTAAGGTGATGAAGTGGGCCGACAAGTACCGTACGCTTGGCGTTCGTACAAATGCCGACACACCTGCCGACTCGCAGCGTGCTCGTGACTTCGGTGCCGAAGGTATCGGTCTCTGCCGTACCGAACACATGTTCTTCGAAGAAGATCGTATCACCAGCATGCGTGAAATGATCCTTGCTGAAAGCGAAGAAGATCGCCGCGCCGCACTTGCCAAGCTGCTGCCATTCCAGCGAGAAGACTTCGTCGGCATCTTCACCGCCATGAAGAACCTGCCAGTTACCGTTCGTCTGCTCGATCCGCCATTGCACGAGTTCCTGCCGCACGACGCCAAGGCCCAAAAGGAAATGGCGAGCTTGATCGGTGTTTCTCCGGCCAAGGTTAAGTCGCGTGTCGCCGCTCTGCACGAGTCGAACCCGATGCTCGGTCACCGTGGTTGCCGCTTGAGCGTGACCTATCCAGAAATCCTGGAAATGCAGGTCACCGCGATTGTTGAAGCCGCTATCGAATGCAAGAAGAAGCGTATCAACGCCAAACCGGAAATCATGATCCCGCTGGTTGGTACTTCGGCTGAACTCGCACTGCTGCGTGAAAAGACCGAAGAAACCATCGAGAAGACCAAGGAAGCTCAAGGCTACAAGGGCGAACTGGAAATCCTCATCGGCACGATGATCGAAATTCCACGTGCTGCTTTGACTGCCGATGAAGTCTCCGAACACGCCGAGTTCTTCAGCTTTGGTACCAATGACCTCACGCAGATGACCTTCGGTTACAGCCGTGACGACGTCAACACGTTCCTCCCAGACTACACTCGTCTGGAAATCCTTCCGACTGACCCATTCCAATCGCTCGATACCTCCGGTGTCGGCCAGTTGGTCGAGATGGGTGTCACCAAAGGGCGCAAGGGTCGTAAAGGCCTGAAGTGTGGTATCTGTGGCGAGCATGGCGGTGACCCTGCTTCGATCAACTTCTGTCACACGGTTGGCTTGGACTACGTGAGCTGCTCGCCATTCCGCGTGCCGATCGCTCGCCTGGCTGCTGCTCAAGCTGCTATTCGCAACGCGAAATAGACCTGGGCAGAGTAATCCAATACAAAACGCCGACCTGGACTCAGGTCGGCGTTTTTCGTTTCTTGGTCAAGTCACATGCGTTCAACAATAGATCCCGATGACAAGCCCTTCTCGCTCGGCCCATTGCTTTAGCACCTCACGGCACTTATCAGAAGGTGAAGAGTTGGCTTTCGCTTTGAACTGAACAACAACGCGTGAGTCAGGACTCACTTCAATCGTACAGATCCGTTTTCGGTAACCATTTCGACCGGCGCGCATCGACCAAATAGAGGATTGCCGAAGCGTACAGTTCCGTACGTAATCGCCAACGCAATTCTGCATAACTGTACCCTCGATTATCAGCGACTTGTCATTGGTCAGTTCTTCGATCGTCCATTGGGTTCCATCCTCTTGGAACTGCAGAGAACCAACTTCCATCGGCTGCCAGTCGTGCGTAACGGTTCCAAGCTCTGGCCGCTTGGCAAGTAGTTCCTCTCGCCAATGAATCATGTGCCGGCGCAGTGATTTGAGCGTCCTCCCTTTCAAGCTGAATCCTGGTTGAAGTGGTTCGGCTCCTCCACCACGCCCCCAGGTATCTTCCGCTGGTTCGTACTTCTGCTGGTTAAGGAACAAAATAATCTCCAGCACTTCCTGATCAGTGATCGGCATGTACTTCATTAAGAAGCGAATCGCTGACTCCCAGAATCGTGCCGTCTCTTTTTTTAGAGAAAAGGTACACTCAGTAGCAAAGAGTCGAGCAACTTTTTCGTCACCTCCCCAGCTTCGCACGAGGGACCATTCCAGCGCAAACTCTGGATCCAAATCATCCGGCGAGCAATTGAACCAAATCGCCGCGGAACGATTCAATTCCAACGGTAGAGGACTGCCCGAATACTGACGAATGCCCAGTCCTTTGGCCATGTGCAAATACAGTTCGATGTACCATGGCTCGAAGCTGTAATACAAGTTAATCCAGGAAAGTGCCAAATGATTCGGCGCCGGGTACTCCTCGAATAAATGCGACATTAACGAACGGAATTGCGCAACCGCGTAGTCACCTTCAGGCTGCCATGCTTCCAAGGGACGAATCCATTGCTTGGGATAGGAAGCAATTCTCCGGCAACCGATCACGAGCGTTCGAACGTCGTAGCGATGACAACACCTATTGGATGGAATGGCCTTAAGAATGACGGAACGATCTCGCACCGTATTCATTAGCTTCCAATAGGTCCTCTTTGCTTTTTTAGTAAAGGGCTCGTGCTGCTTCAGGACCGTATCGAGATAAGATCGCGCAGCATTCTTACGAGTTCTATTCGACATAGTTTGTGCTTCTCAAAGACAATACAGACAAATCACCTACGTATTCACGTTGGCGAGAATGAAGAAACGTCAGCCTGATTCAGGCGAAACGAGAATCATCAATGTCCGTATTTCCGAAGCATGACTAGATTTCCAGAGATGGCCGTTTTCCGGCGAAACGTAGCAAAACAAAAAAAGCCAGACGAGTATTACCCGCCTGGCAAGTGAGAGACGCGACACCGTCAAAGGTTCGCGAGAATTACATATAAGTCGTTCTTAACGACGAATTGGCAACAATGCCCAAAGTCTCCGATCCCTTAGAAAGACGCCGAGCCAGACAAGTACTCCGATGACGATCTGAACAATAAATATGTCGCCGACACGCCAGTGGGTGCAGATCGCACCGCCGATATATCCCGTGAGTAAGATGGCCCCTAAAACGGCCGTTTGCGGAACTAGATAGATGACGGCAATGACCAGTTCCAGGAACGCCAACGGTAAACGAATATCGAGGGGGAGTCCGAGATGCGCGAAACCTTCCTCCAGTGATACTCCTCCGTTAAGCTTTCCCAGAGCGCTGGCAACAAACACAATACCAACGAGCCCGGAAAGTATTCGTCCCGTCCACAAGGCAGCCGCAGGCGTCGCCACTGCATCAACGCCTGGCGGTTCTTCGTTCGCATCGCTCATCTTCTCATCCTTCACCAAACGACAATCACTCAGCGGAACTTGCTTGTACTTGAGCCATACCGGCAGGATCCATCCAGAAGACCTCCCAAATGTGCCCATCCAGGTCTTCAAAACCATGCTGAATCATAAACCCATGATCCTTAGGCTCTGCGTACGATGTTCCGCCCGCGGCAATCGCTTTTTCTACGAACTTGGCGACCGCTTCTCGCGATTCCAATTGCAGAGCATTGATAACTTCCGTTTGCCGCTTCGCGTCGCAAATCTCTTTCGAGGTAAACGTCTTGAAGCGACTTTCAACGAGTAGCATGACCATGATGTTTTCGTTGACAATCATGCACGTCGCAGAGTCGTCAGTAAATTGCGGATTGAAGGTAAATCCCAACTCGGTAAAGAACTCTACCGATTTTGCGAGGTCTTTGACCGGAAGATTCACGAAAAGCTGCTGAAACATAGATCGATATCCTCAAAACAATGCGTCAAATGGCTACGCCTGACGCGTGTAATTTGCTGTCATGAAATGCTGCCAAACTTCGTTTTCATCAAGTACTTGAGATCTCAGTACCCGATGATCTACGTCAACAATTTCGATGATATCTTGGTATTGCGACATTCCCTGCCCCGAAAAGTTAGGACCAGTCGAATTTAATGTGAGCACTCTCCCTGCGTCGTCGAGTGAGCCTCGATCGTAGGTCCAAAGATGCGTCATCATCGATCCGACAAAGCTACCCACGAACGATTTTTGGTTGGTATCGAATCCAAGTGTCATCATGCTTCGGCCAACTCCACCACCAGGATTCTCCCATTCCCCTTCGCAGATCACCCAAACGTCTCCTAGTTGACGAACATGCTCAACACCCCGAGAGTGATCTTGTGGCTTATCCGGTCCCATGTCCATTTCGGCTTCCATGGTCCATTTGCCAACAAGATTCTCTAGCCAGTTGTGTTCTACTTGAGGTTCGACATGCATAAGAGCATTCCTTGATTGAATGGGTTTGCCGAGAGTTGTTACCTTGCCTGTATTGCGTCGATTGTGAGCTAGTCCTCTGCCTCTTTTGCCAAACGCTCGGAAATCTCCAGGATCTGAAGATTCATGGCTTCGTTGGCCGGTCGTATTTCGAACGGCCCCATACGAACACCAGGATGCTTCGACATCAGTTGAATCGCGTGGTTCAGATCGCGTGCTTCAAGCAATAAAATGCCGCCAATCTGTTCCTTCGTTTCTGCGAAGGGGCCATCGGTTACCTGAACTTCGCCATCTCGAAAACGGAGCGTGACGCCGTTTCGGGGCGAATCAAGGGCTCCTCCGCCAGCGAAGTGCCCTCCTTTTCTCAGTTCATTGTCGTAAGCCATGCAATCTTCCATAGCCGCTTCCGACTGCTTCGGATCCATGTTTTCCCACATCGATGCATCGATATATCCCAAGCAAACGAATTTCATCAGGGTAATCTCCAACTGAATTTCACAGGGTTACTACCTGATAGTCGAAAACGATTTCTCCGATTCGACATGCCTCGACAAAAAATGCCAAAAAGAGTTATTGCATCTGTTCAATCCGCTTTTCCAGGAAGCGACGCTCTGGCATCTGCTTGGCCAACTCTAAAGCTCGGCGATAGGAAACGGTTGCCTCCTTGGTACGCCCCAATCGGCGACATAAATCCGCTTTCGCCGCATGCGCAAGATGATATTCAGAAAGAACGCCTTCGCTCAGGATGTTGTCTATCAGAACCAGCCCTGCTTCCGGGCCGTCCCGCATCGCGAGTGCGACCGCTCGATTCAATTGCACGATGGGCGTGGGCTCGATTCGCATCAAAACATCGTATAAAGCGATTATTTGAGTCCAATCGGTCGCTTCCGGCTGCTCAGCATCGCCATGAACAGCAGCGATCGCCGCTTGAATTGTGTAGACACCAAATCGCCGGGACTGAAGTGCTTGTTGCACTAACTGAGAACCTTCCGCTATGTACTCTCGATTCCAAAGCGATCTATCCTGATCTTCCAGCAGGACAATATCGCCGGTAGCCGATGTACGTGCAGAACGGCGCGACTCCTGAATCAACATCAGTGCCAACAGGCCAATCACTTCGGAATCGGGCAGCAACCGAGCGAGAAGTCGTCCCAGTCGAATCGCTTCTTCTGACAAATCATGTCGTGTTACCGATTCACCGGATGATGCGGAATACCCTTCATTGAACACCAGGTAAATGACCGAAAGGACGGAATCGAGACGCTGCGGCATTTGTGGAACCGTCGGAATCTCGAAAGGAATGCCAGCATCTCGAATCTTTTGCTTACCACGAACGATTCGCTGCGCAATGGTGGGAGGAGTCGTCAGAAACGCGCTGGCAATCTCTTCGGTGCGTAGTCCACACACTTCTCGAAGCGTAAGAGCCACCTGAGCATTGGCCGAGATCGCTGGGTGGCAGCAAGTAAAGATCAAACGGAGACGATCGTCCTCGATGTTTTCATCATCGATAGCAGCAAACTGATATTTTTCATCATCAAGCCGACGAGAAATATCCTCTAACGATTCGTCGAAACGAACGCGCCGACGAATCGTGTCAATCGCTTTGAATCGCCCCGTCGAGACGAGCCAAGCACGTGGATTCTTGGGAATCCCTTCCTGCTGCCACTTCTCAAAGGCGGCTGTAAATGCCTCGTGCATCGCTTCTTCAGCGAGATCAAAATCGCCCAACAGTCGCACCAGGGTCGCAAAAACCCGGCGCGACTCCGAACGATACAGTTCGTCGAGGAACTGCCGAACATCATGCGGGTTCTCTTCCACCATCGCGGAGAGATCCTGATTCAAGAAAAGGGGTGTTGCAGCTGGCGATTCGTGGAGAGGAAGTTACGCTTCTTCAACGAGCCACTTTTTCGCTTCTTCCAACTTTGTGTGATCGAAATATTTCACATTTGCCGAAGTAAACGGCTTGCAGAAGACAGCCATACCTTCTTCCCATTTCGATTCGCCTACGATCGCCAGGCGTTTGATGTCGCCCCAATGCTTCGTATCAAATTTGATGTCATCCCACAGGGCACCCATGGTCCAGCCTTGGAAGTTGTGCAATTCGACCAGCAGACGAAGCTTGCCAAATTCCTGAATCTGCTTTTCAACCTCAGGCACGAACGACTCGTAGTCGGCCTTGGTAAGCTTGCCGGTCAGGCGAACAATGGTCAGATCCTTCAAATGCACAACTTCTACGTTTTCACTCATCGCTTGTTGCTCCCTTGAACGCAATCGTCTCGGTCGGTGTGGGTTTCTCCCCGTTGGGGGTCGCTTCTATTCTAAGGCCCTCCGCCGAGCAAATAAATCCTGGACGCGCTTTTCTGAAATTCTTACGCTGAACCATCTATCCTCTCTTGCGCAATCGTTCTGAAGCATACCCCATTCCGTGTGGTGCCCTCCATGAAATCTTTCAGCCAACGTTTCTCCCAACTTCTGACTCTGGGCCTGGTCGCTTTTTCCACAGCAATTACCTGGGCAGAAGAAATCCACGTTTCATCGAAGCACGAATTGCTTCAAGCAGCCGAAAAGGCAATGCCAGGCTCCACAATCGTAATCACCTCGAAGACGATCGACGGTGGAATATCACTCCGAAATCTGCAAGGAACACCGGCAAAACCGATCGTTATCCGGGGTGAAAGACGCGACCAACGCCCCATCATTCAAGGGGGATCGTTCGGCATTCAATTGTCAGACCCAGCTTATGTCACCCTTGAAAACATCGAAGTCCGTGGTGCCAGTCAAAATGGAATCAACATCGACGATGCTGGATCCTTTGACTCCCCTGCCCTACATGTCACGCTCAACAATCTTTATGTGCACCAGATCGGGCCAGATGGCAACTGCGACGGAATAAAGCTCTCCGGGCTAGATCATTTCACGCTAGAGAACTGCCGAATCGAGCGTTGGGGAAAAGGCGGCTCCGCCATCGATATGGTTGGTTGCCATCATGGCATTGTGCGAGATTGCCGAATGGAATTCGATACGATGAATTCCGCCAGTGGTGTGCAGATGAAAGGAGGAACCAGCGACATATCGGTTTCTTACTGCCGTTTTGAAAACTGTGGTCATCGCGGCGTTAACATCGGTGGCAGCACAGGCCTGCCCTATTTTCGACCGCAGAATGCGACCTATGAGGCGAAAGATATCACCGTTGAGGATTGCACTTTTGTCGGAGGTATGGCCGCCGCGGCGTTCGTCGGGGTGGATGGTGCCGTGGTACAACACAACAACATCATTAACCCCACAAAGTGGGTTATTCGTATCCTTCAGGAAACGACTGCTCCGAGGTTTGTTTCCTGCCGCAATGGTGTCTTTCGCAACAATATTGTTCAGATAGAAGCTGACCAAGCTTTTCGTAGTGTGAACGTCGGCTCGAACACATCACCAGAAACGTTCCAGATCGAAGGAAACGCTTGGTTTGCTCCTAACGGCCAACTCTCCGAGAAAACACTTCGGCTCCCCGTCGTTGAGAAAGAGGGAACCTATAACGTTAACCCACGTTTCACTGACTTTAAGGGTAAGACGAATCTAACTGCCCAGAATCGTTTGCTTGGCGACAAAGGGGTCCGAGAACGATCGCGAATGGACTGACAACGTCGGATTCATCTCAAAATTTGGAAACCGCCACTCGACGACAATCGTCCTTGATTTAGCTGGATAGAATCCTACAGAGTCGGGGAGATTGGCTATGTCACGCTGGAAACCATTTCGATTTCATCTCGGGACGCGGCAAACAGGCCTATCGGTTCGCCTGTTGATCCCCGTTTGGAGTTGGAGTTGGCTTCAGATCCGGATCAGCACTATTTTACTGCTCATTCTTGCAGCAAGTGTGTATGTTGCATGGCAACGAGATCACACCACACTTAGCGATAAGATCATCGAGCTTGAAGTCGAGCTGTCACAGATTCAGAACGTGAAAACATCGTGGAGCATTCAGCAATTGTTAGGGCCACCTGACACGGCTGGATTTGGCGATATCGTAACGGCTTGGGCTTCTGCTTCAGCCGATGGTCAGGCTGAGTGGATCATCGCTCATTTTGAAGAAGAAGTCTCGCCGAGTCAGCTTCACATCTACGAAACTTATAACCCTGGTGCGGTCAATAAAGTCTCAGTCTTTACCCCGCTTGGCAACGAGGTTGTCGTCTGGCGAGGAACCGATCCGACACCACCAACCTCCGCAGGCGGAACTTCCAAAATACCTCTTCAAACGATCTGGCGAACGAAGAAAGTCAAAGTCTATCTCGACTCTCCGAACGTCGCGGGCTGGAATGAGATTGATGCGATCGGTCTTCTCGATCAACAAGGCAACACGCAGTGGACGAGATACGCCGAGGCTTCATCCTCCTACGGAACCACGAACGCAAGCAGCCCGATGGTTCCTGGTCCTGTGTTTTGCGGCGTCGCTTCTACCGATCCGTATTAACCACGCTGAGATGATTCATCAGCCAATCGACGGGGGAAACCTCGGAGTCAGAAATCGTTACTACGTCCTGCTTTTCTGCTCGCTGATAAGCCATTTTAATCGGACGAACCGACTGCTCAGTTTCTCCTATAACACGTAATAGCATGGGAGCCGCTAAAGCGAGAAATCCAGGGACATCGCCATATTTAGCCCCGCCTGGCAGTAGATTCGGTGAACGGATTGAATCAACACTTCCAAAGCGAAATCCGTTGGTACGAAGCACCGCAAAGTCAAATGCATCCGGCTGCTTGGCGATGGCAACCGAGCCAATCGCAGCAAGTGCAGGATCAAGGGCGAACAAGCCGACCGACTTAGGCTGACGTTCGTGATTTCTCACAAAATTGGCCATCGTTAAAACATCTTGAACACGTTGAGCGGCAACAGAATAGTTGTAGCCCAACGTGTAGGCCGCCGCTTCTCGCTTATTCTCAACTTTGGGTGTTGCCTCAAGAGGCTGGCCATCCGGCAAAAATTCGCCTTGGTAAATTAAATCGATTGCGGCAACCGAAACTCCGGAGGCCACTAGCTTCGCGACCTCCGCTTTCATGGTTCCCCCGACATCGAACACGCCAGACTTGCCGTCCTCGGAAAGCCAAAGCACTGTGTGCCCATTCCAATTCTCGGCAGGATACAAAAATAATGCGGGAAGCTGCGACTTGTTTTGCTCGTTATTTAGCAGACCTGCCAACAATAGATAGCCGGGTTCCTGCCGCTTTTCTTTTACATCAAATGAAACAGCATCGACTGCGATATCGGTCTCGCCAACGATAACATCCAAAGCAGTAGAAACCATCTCTTGGTACTTCGCGAATTGCTCTTCATCTCCAAGCAGAAGCGGCTGGATCTGCTTCTCGGACTGCGCTGCGAGTTGCTCTACCAGTTTACGCTCGAACTCGGGCTGATAGACCGGACGGTTTTCGTCACTCCAGACAGACAACTCGTTGATTCCCAAACGCTGAAATGGCCGTTCGTCGATGGCTTCCTCCAGGCCGAGTTCACGCTGAAACATTGCGTACATTGCCTTTCGGGACACGGCATTGTAGTTGTGCCCAAATTCGGTTCTGGCAGTCAATTCAACGCGATCTTTTGCATTCAAAAGTGAGTACAGCTCCTTTAGCTCTGGAAAGCCTTTCGTCTCGAATTCGACGGTCCAGTCGTCGGCCGCTGTTAATCCTTGCGGCTTGGGAGCAAACAGCGCCGCGAACTCAACGTTGCCGGTACCGATTCGAAGCAGCGAGCAATTTTCGCACGTACAGCCTCCCTGCATGGCCGTCGAAACCATAACCGCTGGAAAGCAAGCGGCGACACGCGGATCGATGGCGGCGACCAGCATTGTTTGCGTCGCACCACCACTTGCTCCGGTGACTGCTATTTTCGACTTATCAACGTTCGGAAGCGATTCCAAAACATCGAGTGAGCGAATGCAATTCCAGATCTGCAGTCCCATGACCGACTGAAGATGCGATTCGGCCTGGGGACTGAAAAATCCCCACCGCTCGCTGGTAATCATTTCAGGTCTCTGTTTCGCAAACTTATGGACCAAGTCAAACGACAGCTGCTGGCTGTCGGCATATCCCAGCATATCAATCTGCAAAACGATGCATCCCATTCGTGCCAAGTGAACGCAGCGAGCTTGAATAGGATTCTTTGCGGCTTCTACATTCGTTTCCGCACCACTTTCCAATTGTTCCTTAACAGACTTCTCATCCGCGACGTAATATCGCCCGTTCTCCCAATGGCCATGCGGACAAAGTACTGCCGGGAAAGGACCATCTTTGCCAAGTGGTTCGTACAGATTTCCTGTTACATACAGTCCAGGTACGCTCTCAAATCGCACATTGGCAACGGAGTAATCTTCAAACTCTCGGCGAGCGACAATTTCGTAGTATAACGGCGTTCGAGGAGGCATCGGAAAAAGTCCCAATGCCACTTTGATCTGCGTGCGGATCTTCTCGGCTCGAACATTCCACTGGACAACGCTTTCAGGTGGACTAAAGGGAAAATAGCCTTCCAGATCTTTTGGTGGGGCCAATCGTGCATCGTCTGGAAGTTGCCCGGCAGAAAGAACGGTGACCGACTGTTGAGCATATGCCGATCCCGTCAAAACGGCGGCAAGCACCAGCAGTGTGCCTGCCCGAAAGAACATTTGAATTGTTCGCATCGCGTGGTACGTCCAATGGTGGGAAGAATCTGGGACGAGAGGATGCGATGCAGTTTACGACAACTCTTCAGTTAATGCGAATGTTTTCAGGAAGCCTTGATCTTGTCGATCTCTTCGCGGGTCTTGGCGATCTCCTGTTCAACTGCTTCCACCTCGCCTGGTTCATCAGCTTGCGCTTTCACTCCGGCCAACTTTTGGTTGAGTGTCTGCATTTTCTTCTGCAGAACATCTAAACGTTTCTTTTGCTTCTTATCCATGAAGACTCCCGTCGTGGTAATCGTGAAAAGACTGAGTTGTACTAGCTGCTTGATGGTGCGGCAATGATCTCGCGCATCTTTTGCAGTGCGACCATCGCTTCAATTCCCTGCAAGCCGAAGCATTCGTGCATGAGCATCAACGCATCGTTGAATCGGTTTTGGGTCAACTCCTGACGAATCCGCATTGCCTTGACGACCACTGCAGTGTCGTCGTCGTAGCGAGCTGCAAACGTTTGCGCGCACTTCATCCCGCTGTAGGGCGAAAGTCCCAGGATCTGCGCGATGACGTCCCCGGCTTGCTCTACTTCGCCGTGCTCGATGTGCAAGACAAATCTCGCGAACGCAGGCGCTTTCGGCTGGCTTACGCCTGGTGCTGGCAAGCCAATTAGTTCATCTCGATCTGAGGACGCCGAAGAGCGAGCGTCCTCTGGAATCGCCGAAGGAAAGTGAGGAAGTCGAGCCGTTTCCATACTTTCCGCTGGGTCTTCCCGCTCGAATGCATCCGGTTCACTGGTAGTTTCCGGCTCGAGCGGCAAGTTGGAAATCATCTGATTCAAATGAGCCAGCTTATTGCCCATTTGGTCGTAGAGAGTTTCGATCTCACTCAGAAACGATTCCCCTTCTGCGTCGGCAAGTATTTCGTCTGCTTGATCGAGGATTGCCTCGGTCATGCGAGCCAACAAAGCATCACGAGCTTGCTTGAGAACGGCCAGGGCCTGGTTTCGGTCGGACATGGCAGAAACACCTAATCGTCGAAGGGGAGAGATCACACCAGCGGAACCAAGTTGGCAACCACTCGCGTGATCCCATCTTAGTCGCTTTCCCCCGAAACGTTAAGAATTCTCGCCGGTTGTCGGCTCTGGGGAAGAGGCCGGGGCCACAGAATCGGCAGAATCGGTATTTTTAGGCTCACGCTCAGCCACTCTAAGTGTCCCCGCCATGAGAACGAGAATGATTGCAAGCGACGCATTTAGCTTGAGCCACATCCCTTCCTTTTCCCGAAACTTCTCGGCATTTTTGCTTCGCCCTGACAAGAGACTAGCGATGTACAAAATGACCAATGCCAACAGGAACTTCATCCCCGCTACGGGGTGATAATACTTCTGGGGAAACGAGTAGGTTGTTGCCTGGAGAACGAGCGAGGTGATTCCGCTAAGCAAGACAATGCCGGCACAAATCATGACCACCTTCGCCCAGCGACTGCGGATGGCAGTCTTCAATTCTTGCTTTTCGGCGAAATCCATCGATTGCATCGCAGGATGCAATGCAAAAACCATGTACAGTGTGCCACCGACCAGAATGATCGCGGGAATGATATGTGCCCAGCGAATGACAAGTTCCAAAACCATTTCCATCGAATCGTTCCTCAGGTGTCGTTTATTTGTCTCTACGGTACCTCGGCGATTGAGCTAATCATCCCAGTTGTTCTGAGCGAATGCCAATGCCTGTTCAGTTGTATGCAGTCTTTTTTCGAGTTGCTCATCTCGAATCGCTTCCAGAACTTGCTGGAACTTTGGACCAGGCTTGAAGCCTGCTTTAATCAGGTCGCCACCGGAGAGCAATGGATCGGGATTGAGTTCTTCTTCCGGAAGACTAAGCCGCGACTCGGCAAAGTCGACCCCGGCAGTCGAACCATCACTAGCCAATTGAATTGCCTTTCCGAAGGCAATCAAAAGGGGGGCCGCATCGGCGATCAATAACCGCTGCAACTTAGGCCAAGCAACTCGATCTGCTTCGCGGATCGTCAATTCATGTCGTAGGAGCCACTGGATTATTTTCGATTCGTCGTTGGTCAATTTCCAACGATTGGCGATTTCATTGGCGGGAAAAATTGGCTTGAACGGCTCCTCGCTCAGTACGCTAAACCGGCACGCATATCGAAGTAATAGCGCCATCGCGACTCGAAAGTCACTGCAATCCAGTCGTTCGAGCGAATGATATGTTTCGCTCCAACGTCGGGCATGGCCAACCACGGTTCCTAGCTCTGGCAGAATTTCGTCGAGCAGCGTCAGATCTCGTAACATTCGCACGGCGATCATGCGATGCGGATCTGCCATCATTCGCCGCATCTCGGCCGCGATTCGTTCAGCGCTGACGACATGAATGTGGCTCGCATATTCTCGAATCGCACGCTGCGTTTGCAGTTCCAAATCAAATGCAAACGTCGAAGAGAATCGCACCGCGCGAAGCATGCGGAGCTTATCTTCCTCGAATCGCTCAAATGGATTGCCGATGCTGCGGACCAGTTTGTTTCTTAAGTCCCGCTTGCCTCCCACGTAGTCCAGAATTTGTTCTTCGATAGGATCGTAGAACATTCCATTGATCGTGAAATCGCGACGCAGGGCATCTTCTTCTGCACTACTGAAACGAACACTATCCGGCCGTCGACCGTCAGAATAACCGAGATCGGTTCGGAAGGTGGCTACTTCGACCTGACCACGTCGCTTGCCTCCCTGAACGGTAATCACGCCAAACGAGGCACCGATCGGCAGGGTTCGGTCATGACCGAAGACGTCTCGAACTTCATCCGGCGTTGCGTCGGTCGCCACATCGAAGTCCTTGGATGGCTTTCCCAGCAGCAAATCGCGCACGCATCCGCCAGCCCAAAGTGCCTGAAACCCAGACGACTTCAGCTTTTGGATGATTTCGATCGAAAACGCTCGCGTCGCTTCCAGTTGGGAACTCATAGCCATGCAGACAGAAAGGGACAATCGTCCAGAAAACCGTTCACCTTATCAGATATCATCCTACTGGACGATGGACCGTCCTATCCCTTAGATTCGTCGGTACGAGAAATTCCAACAGCCAGGACTGAATCATGTCTGAAGAAACAAGCCTTCCCATCGAAACAACTTGCCTCGACGTTCAGGGACTTCAAACCCAGAATGCGGACTTTCTGCTACTCGATTGCCGAGAACAGAATGAGTTCGATTTGGTTCGCATCGATGGTTCGACGCTCATTCCCATGAGCGAACTTCAAGACCGAATTGGCGAATTGGAACCACATCGCCAACGGCACATCGTCGTTCATTGCCACCATGGTGGACGCAGTATGCGTGTCACACAGTGGCTCCGCCAGCAAGGCTTCCCCAAAGTACAGAATATGGCTGGTGGGATTCATGCTTGGGCCCAAGACATCGACCCAAGCATGCCAACCTACTAGTCGTTACTTCTTATCGGCTGGGAAGGGGCGTTTCGATTCTGTGGAGGCGTCGGGAAAATCGCTCGGGATTTCCTCGGTGACTTCTCCGGTAGCAGCCCATTCGGTGCCGCGAAGTAGTGTGGTAATAAATCCGACACATTCCATGGAGTAATCTCCATGGCCCATGGGCGTGTGGAAGACGCGTCCTTCACCGTAGTCGATCGTCATGATCATTGGTTCATGACGACCGGTTCCTCCTGTCGCTGGGTCGGAATAAGCGGTTGCCAGAACATGCATGTTTTCGGCCGGACCCCGTAGCTGGTCGTACAGTTCATCTTGCGAATGCATCCACGCTTTCGGCATTCCCTTCGTTATGGGATGTTCCCCGTCGCGGACAACAATTTGAAACGGATGCTGCCGACCGTGGTGTCCGCCGTTGCCTGCGGACGTGTCGCGAACCATCTCTTCTTCTTGATTGAAATAAACGTAAGGGCCACTCTTCGCGTTACGCCCGCCCCAGCCTCCGAGACCAATGATCCGGTTGTATTCATCCCAATCACCAAAAGCATTGTCGGCAGCGTGAATCACGACAAAGCCGCCGCCATATTTCACATAGTCAACGAATGCCTTATCGGTATCGGCTGACCAACGCTGCCCGTTGTAGTTGCTGATCACGACATCGTACGCTTTGAAATCTGGCGAAAAGCCTTCGGTCGATCTTGGTTTGGTGGTTTCAACATCTACCTCGAATTTGCCGCTTCCTTCGAGATAGGCCTTCATCATCTGCGTTGTCTTGGGCCATACACCATGGTTGTTTTGACCATCGACGATTAAGGCTTTCAGCTTGCCATCGGCGGCAAACAAGTTGGCAGACAACAGCAGGAAACAACTTAGTGAAAACAGAAGGGTGCGCATCGGCGAATGCTCCCAAGGTGGGTCTTCGGGGGTTAGTTCAGAATTTTGTGCGGCTTAAGTATAAACCATCCCCGACGTGATTGCGCCAATTACCGATGCTTTGGCGGCTTAGAATTCCCAGAGTAGCAAACAGGCATAATCCAGATCGTTTCGTTTGCGATCATTCGGAGTACTATCGTAGCGGTCGACGGCGCTGAGTTTCAACGAAAGACCGTCTCGCAATGCGATGACATAGCTTGCGTCTGCCACGAAACGATACCCTTCGTTTGCCTCGAAAGCGGGGAAGAATTCGTAGTTAAACTCGAGCTTCTGAGCTTCGGTTACCTGGTGTTTGAACTCGGTTCCGAGCGTCGCTTCCGGAACGATCCCTTTTTGAGGGCTACCGAACTCTTGCGAAAAACCAGAACCAGCAGAAAGCGTCCATTCGGTTTGATCGGTCTTATACGGCTTGTAGCTCACACCACCGTTGAAGACGAGTCGCATGTCGAATGCTTTGAACTCGTCATACTCAAGGTTTGTCGTCTCAAACAGCGACCAGTTCTCGTGAAGCTTCAGTGGCCATTCCAACTTATGGTTGAAGTAGGCGTTGTTCTGGGTCAGACCATCCTTGTCGGCCGTCCGCAAGTGACGAAGTTGCGACGAGAAAATCGTATGTTCTCCCGATCTCTTGATCTTCGCTCCAACGCGGAGACTATTCGATTCCGTATTACCTGTCTGGCCGTTTAAGCCTAGCTCGGCGCTGTTCGACCAAACGGCGGGTCCAAACCAGTAGTCGATATGACCGTATTGCCCATAGGGAATGTATTCGAAGTAACCGTACTCGTCTGCCTCTTCTTCCGGCTCTTCTTTTTCTGCTTCCTTGGGCTTCTCCACTTCTTCAGCTGGGGCAGGCTCTTCCTTGGCCGGCGGCTCTGGCGGAGGTTCCGGCAAGTCGGGAAGCGGAGGGAGCTCGAGCACGGTCGTAAGCGTCGACTGCACGTCCCCTTCAGGTGTCATGTAATGAACGAATTCAGCATCACTCGCAGGGCCAGAAGTTTGCTCGAAGTAACTATGCCCAACTCCATCGAACGACTGCTTTTCTTCTGCAGATCCATAGGACGCCAGCGACAAGACGACTAGCAATACGATTCCGAAAATGGAGGTAGGGGAAAACGATCCCATTCGGGGAATTTCCTTCTCGAACACACGTGGAACAATCACGGAGAAGAGTCGTATAAGGAAATTCTGACCTGTTGCCAAGGTCAATCGTTTGCTTCATTAATCAATTTGATATCCCGCTATCAATTTGGTGAATGCGCATAAAATAAGAGCGTCCCTTACTGCAAGCAATAAGGGACGCTCTTTCATGCTGGCGTACAAGGACTTATGACCTCCGTGCCGCCGTATCAAACTGCAATTGTCTTGGGCGTGCTGTCTTGTGCTACCGTCGCAAGCGTCGAATAAGTCGCTTTAGCGGACCTTCGCAGCATTCGGTGCGACAAGGTTGGCAACAGCTGGATGAGCACCCTGCGTCAAGTGTTCCGCAAGTCGGTGCAATTCCACAGCATTCATTGGCAATACTCGCTGCTGGCTCACCTGATTGGCCAGGCTCTCGATCACTTTCCACGGACTTGCGTGCGAGGACGGAGACAAAGCTGGCGTCGGGGATCCAAGTCGAGCGAGGAACTCCCCCACAGTGGAGTGCGCGTCCTCCATTTCGTGGGCAGCGCGATTCAATTGTTTCTGCATCGTCAGAAGTTGCTCCAAAGATTGAACCGCAAATTGCGAATCTCCACTCTGGCAGATCAAATCGGCTTCGATCTGAATCATATGATCCGCAACGCGACGGGCTTTTTCCGTGCGAGATTGGCCTTCAACGAGCTCTTGCTGCATTGCAAAAACATTTTCCAAAACCAAGTCGGCCTGCTTTGCTTGCTCTGCTTGCAGAACCAGGCGATCTTGCAAATTCACGAGATCAGCCAACGTCAGCTTCGCCTTACGCACGTCCCCTTGAGCGAGGATCAGTTGCGTGTGCAAGTTAGCCGACTGATTGAAAGCATGTTCTGCTTGAACGGCCGACGGGTACTGATCGGCAACGCGGTTGTGCAGGCTAGAAATGCGATCAAGAGTGACGTCCGCTTCGTGCATGGCAAGCTCCATCGAAGTCAGACGTTGGAACTGAGCAAGTAGTTGGTCGTTCACAGCACTGACACGCTGCGTCAGACGCTTTTGCTCTTCAAGCGTGGCCAGCAAGTCATTCGTGTCGCCAACCGTCGAAGCCGCTTTGCTCAGCTTTTCGACAGTACGATCCATGCGAGAGACACGAATATTGAGATCGTGTAGCTGTTCTTCCGATGGACGAACGGCAAAGACGTAGACCAGGACCACACCTAGAATGATCCCAAATGCAAACGATCCCCAGCTGTAGGGTTCGTAACCGTGCTCATCCCCATCGTGATTGCGATATCCGTCGCTCATCGTCCACCTGCCTCCTGCGGCCTGCATTCATCCAAGATTTGCTAATCGCTTCCGTACGATAGCACTGGTTATCGTCACCCCTTATGCAAGCATGCAGGTCTTTTCATCTTGCCCAGCTTAATTTCATATAGGGTGGTTCCGGTTATAGCGAACGGTTCGATACTGAGTTTTCCGGGCGAACAGATCCGTTTTCAGTCAAAGCCAATGAAGACATGCTCTGGACTGATAGCACGCGTGATGCTGAAAAATTCCGTCGATACGGAAGCCGGCAGTTTTGAACTAGACCTGCTCTAGTCATCCTGGTACCTTCCGCGCCCTCAAAAGTCTCGGGCGGTTCAGAAAGGTATTTGGATTTATGAGCAACAACTTTAATTTCTTCGAGTGGATGCGTAACGGAGTCAAGTCGGCCGTCTTGCTAGGCGTTTCGGACGCTGTGGAAGAAATCGGCATGCCGACCGAAGCCGAAGGCAGCGACAAAAACATGCTGGGCTTCCTGCAAAACGCCAAGACGCAGAAGATCAGCAACTCGTCGAGTTCCAGCAGCAACTCGCGCGGCGGTACCCGCAAGCGTTTGGGCCGCTCGCTGAAAGACATCGAGCCATCGTCGAAGTAAGTCGACCCAAGCGACGCACAGCATCAAGAAACAAAAAAGGCCATCCACTTTCGACAGAGTGGATGGCCTTTCCTTTGGGTCTTGTGCACTAAGCTGCTTTGGCCTGGGAGGTCGTCTGAGGCTCGCTTGAACCGCTCGCTTTTTCTTCCACAGGGGCAGCTTTCGGATTGAACAGTTGCGGTACCGCTTTACGGAGTCGACCGCGCCACCAGAATTTGTTTCGCCACAGCGGAACGTGCTTAAACTCGGGCGTTTCCCAATCTTTGGCGGCAATGCGTTCCTTCATCACTGCCGGATGGGTTCCCTTGTAGGGTACGCACGATTGCATTTCGTAGATGTACTCACCCACTTCTTCCAAAGGGCGATCTTTGATCTTGATGACCTGAGTCCCCTTCTTATCGTAAGCGTAGAACTGCTCGAACTGGGCCGTTTTCTCTGCCATCGCTTTCGGTGGTCGCACGTAACCGTAATGAAAGACGCGGGCTTTGATCATTGCCGAATGCAAACGCTGGCCATTCTTCCCGAATCCACATGCGTCACCCACGCTCCGAATCTGCGGATCGTTCCGTACGATTCGTACCTGGCGACGATAGCCGAGCGGATCGCGAATGCCGTAGTCGCCGCGGAAGTGCAAATACTTGAACTTCAATCCATCGACCCATGGTTTGTGCCAATGGTCTTCCATGGCTTGTCGGATGACAGGGTAATCCGCTTCGTGAATTACCTCGTCCGCTTGGATATAGAAACACCAATCGCTGTCACAGCGGTCAAGGGCCAAGTTCGTTTGATAGGCGAGAACTTCGCCGGCCTTACGCATCTCGGGATCCCAAGGGGTGATCTCGATATCGATCTTGGGATCGCCGATTGCCTTCAAGACCTCTAGAGAGTTGTCGGAGCAATCGCCCACTTGAACGACGAATCGATCCACCAAGGGCAGGACCGACTTGATACTTTCCACAAACGGGTAACCGAATCGGACCCCGTCCCGCAATATGGTAAATCCACAAACTCGCATCGAACGCATCCTTGCGACGCTAGCATTATCGTTAGGGGCATCTCAGTGCGACGGTCCCTATTGGTTTCTTGAAAGTGGATTGGACGATACCAAATTGGTCGAAATCGTACTAACCCAATCTGCCTGAAGCGGTTAAGTCGCGGTCGCATCCTTTTCATTTAAAAGGTCCGCAAACTGCTGCTCAGTAAGCACCGTCACACCTAACGATTCCGCTTTGGCAAGTTTGCTGCCAGCTTTCTCGCCAGCGACGACGTAACTCGTCTTCTTAGAAACGCTACTAGAGGCCTTACCACCACGCGAGCGAATTAACTCTTCAATCTCGTCGCGCGTATATTTTTCCAAAGCCCCAGTAACGACGAATGTCATTCCCTCGAAAACCGCTGGCCCCGTTGCTTCCGTCTGCTGACCAGTTTCCATCGAGACACCGGCGCCTCGCAAATCTTCGACCGTCTCTTTGCCGAATTCGCCTTGAAAGAACTCCCGTACCGAAGCTGCGATCACTTCTCCGATATCTTCGATCTCCGCGATTTCCTCTTGCGAGGCTTCCATCAGTTTTTCGATCGTTCCGAAATGCTGAGCCAGGCGTTCCGCACCACGAGCTCCGACATGCCGGATCGACAACGCATTGAGCAGGCGTCCCAGTCCACGAGACTTGCTTTCCTCTGCGGCGGCTACCAGCTTGTCGCCAGACTTTTTTCCCATACGAGGAAGTTCCGCAATTTGATCAGACGTTAAGCGATAAAGGTCTCCGTAAGTCTTAACCAACTTTTGATCGACCAGCATATCGACCAGCTTATCCCCCAAGCCTTCGATATCCATCGCATTGCGAGTCGCGTAGTAGCGAATCCGCTCTTTGATTTGTGCAGGGCATCCTTGCCAGTTGGGGCAACGGATGTAGACACCACCTTCGTCTTTGACCACCGCCGTTCCACAGGAAGGACAATGCGTCGGGAAAGGGAAGGGCGGCAGATCCTCTTCGCGTTCGTGTTTTTCGGTCCGCACGATATGCGGAATGATCTTGCCTGCTTTCTCCACTACGACCACGTCGCCGATTCGGACGTCCTTGCGTTCGATTTCCTCAGCGTTGTGAAGGCTGGCCCGTGAAACGGTCGTTTCCGCTAGCTCAACCGGTTCGAGAATGGCCACCGGGGTGATCGCTCCCGTTTTGCCAACTTGTACCTCGATGTTGTTGACCTTGGTGATGGCCTCGTATTTCTCGAACTTGTAAGCAATCAGCCAGCGAGGGCTCTTCGAAGTGGAACCGAGCTTTTCTCGTTGCTCGAATCGGTCGACTTTTAAAACAAGGCCATCTACCTCGAATTCCAACTCATGCAGCGATTCCACAAGTTCCTGGCAGTGTTCCATCGCCGAGTCGAAATCGATGAACGACTTCACGAACGGAGTGGCTGGCAATCCGTACGAGTTGAGCTCTTGCAAAAACTCGGTGTGACTCGTCGCTTTGAGCCCTTCGACATAACCAACGCCATGGCAAAAGACTCGTAGGTTTCGTTCCGCTGCGATGCGAGGATCGAGGAGTCGAATTGTTCCCGCGGTCACATTTCGCGTGTTCTTATAGGCTGGCTGACCTGCCTCGGCTTGCCGCTCGTTCAACTTCACCAAGTCGGCATTGGTCATGTAGATTTCGCCACGCACTTCCAGCATTGGAGGCACATCGCTACCTGAAAGTCGTAGCGGGACATCGGCGATCGTACGGACATTATGAGTGATGTCGTCCCCGACCGTGCCATTTCCACGCGTCAAGGCTCTCGTCAGCACGCCATCCTCGTACAGCATCGAAACGGCGACGCCGTCGATCTTTAGCTCGACGACCCAGGCAATCTTTTCCTCGGGAAGCAGCTTGGCGATTCGCTCGCCGTACTTCTTCAGCTCTTCCAGGCTGTAGGTGTTGTCAATCGAAAGCATCGGAATGCGATGCTCATACTGCTCCAGATGAGGAACCGGCGCATCGCCGATTCGTTGTGTGGGACTGTCCGGGGTGATCAACTCCGGGTTCTTCTGTTCGAGATCCTTAAGGCGATCAAGCAGCTTGTCGTATTCGAGGTCGGTTAGCTCTGGGTTTGCCTCGACATAATACTTTCGATCATGTTCGCGGATCTCTTCCCGTAGCTTTTGAATATCCGTTTCAACCGACATGAAAAGTTTTCCTTCATCGTCCCCATGCCCCGAAAGAGAGGCGGGTAGGGTAAGAGCCCCAGGAAACAGGCAAGAAGATATCGCCTTGGACTCGCCTAATCCTGGCATTCTGGCGGGAACTGGGCATTGTTGGCAGCATTCGGGACCAGGCACAGGAATTTCAGCGGTGTCGTTCCCGTATTACGAAATTGATGCACTTCGTCCGGTTCGACCAAAATAGCATCTCCCGTTTTGATCGGTCGCGGGGAGTCGCCTTCCAGGATAACGCCTTCCCCGGCGATCACGTAAACCTCGTGCTCGTAAGGATGATGGTGATGGGGGGTATGCCCTCCCGGGGCCACCTCAAACTGCCGCATCGCAAAGAGTGGGGCTCCGTCACGTTCGCTGATCAGCTGTTTCACCTCACAGCCGGTGACGCCATCCATTTCCACCTTGGTCGAATCGCCGTGATCGATGTTTTGAATCTTCATTTTGGTTCCCGCTCCCTGAAATACTCGATTTCCGAACACTCAAAACTTATCGAACCGGAGGGGACTGAACAAGCGGACAGTTCTCCCCCCGGTATTCTCACGCCGCCATTCGAGTTACCATGAAAAATTCCCTTGCCAGGAAGGAAGCTTTCCAGAGAAAGGCGAACCTTGTCGACCATGCAGATCGAAGCTCGAGGCGTCGAAGTTCATAACCTGAAAAAGGTGGACCTCGATATTCCACATCGCCAACTGATCGTCTTTTGTGGCGTGAGCGGGAGCGGCAAGACCAGCATGGCCCTCGACACGCTCTACGCAGAAGGGCAACGGCGGTATATCGAGAGCTTTTCGGCCTACACGCGGCAGTTTCTCGATCGCTTAGAAAAGCCGGACGCCGACCGCATCGACAACATCCCTCCGGCATTAGCGGTCACAAAAGTCAACGACACCCGCTCGAGCCGCTCTACGGTAGGCACCGCGACTGAAACGACCGACTATCTTCGGTTGCTATTCAGCAAGATCGGCAACATCATCTGCCCCAGTTGCCACCAGCCGATTACCAAGGACACGCCAGGCCGTGTCGCCGATCAGATTTGCGGGGCAGGGGGGAGCGGCCGCATGATGGTCGCGTTTCCCGTTCAATGCGAAAGCGAAGAATGTGAAGGAGTCGTCGAGCAGTTACGCGAGGATGGTTTCGTCCGAGCGATTGCCGCAGGGGAAACGGTCTCACTTACGCCAGATCAAGACGAACCTCTTACGAAACGCCTCGAATCAGGGGAATCACTCTCGGTCGTGGTCGACCGTCTGACACTTGAATCGCTGAAGATCGAACGCCTCAGAGAATCGCTGGAAACCGGCTTCGCCCATGGCGATGGCGTCTGCGAGCTTTTGCTTGAACCGCAGGAACAAGGCGACCTGAAAGGGCAGGGTAGCACCGTCGAAATCGATGGGCGAACCTGGCAAAGTTTGCGTTTTAGCACGCAGCTTCGATGCGAAGCATGTGACTTGGAGTTCATCGAGCCTGATCCTCGATTGTTTAACTTCAACAGTCCGCTGGGGGCGTGCCCTGACTGCGAAGGCTTCGGCAACATCATTGATATGGACATGGACCTGATTGTCCCTGACCGTCGTAAGTCGCTCGCCGAAGGTGCGATTGCTCCCTGGAATACGCCAGCCTACAAACACGAGCTGGAAGAGTTGATCGCCCTCGCCCCCGATTACGATATTCCGATCAACACGCCATATCGCGACCTGACCGAAGATCAGATCAATCTGATTATCGAAGGTGTTCCGGAACGCGAATTCGGTGGACTCAAAGGGTTTTTCGCCTGGCTGGAACGTCGCAAGTACAAGATGCACATGCGAGTCTTCCTCAGTCGTTGGCGGAGTTTCCGCATGTGCGAGTCGTGCCAAGGAACGCGTCTACGTCCCGAAGCGTTGGCAGTCCGCGTCGGCGGAAAGAATATCGCCGAGATCTCCTCGATGAAGATCGTCGACGCGTTGAATCATTTCCGCACGCTCCAGCTCTCAGAATACGAAAGTGCCCTCTGCCGTCAGGTGATGCCGCAGGTCATGGCGCGTCTGGAATACCTTTGCATCGTCGGCCTGGGCTATCTCGCACTTGATCGCTCGCTGCGAACGCTCAGCGGTGGCGAAGCTCAGCGGGTGACGTTGACCAGCACACTCGGTTCTAGCCTGGTAAACATGCTGTACGTTCTCGACGAACCGACGGCAGGTCTCCACCCTAGCGACATTACCCGACTGAATGAAGCGATTGTCGATCTCCGCAATCGCGGCAACACGGTCGTCGTCGTCGAGCATGAAGAGACCCTCATTCGCGCTGCCGATCAAATCATCGAGTTCGGTCCCGGGGCAGGGGAGCGAGGCGGCGAGATCATGTTCCAAGGTTCGCCTGCCGATATCGAAAACGACGAAGACAGCCTGACCGGCGAGTTCCTTTCTGGTCATCGCAGCGTTGTCCGAAAGCGTGATCGTCGCACAGCGACCCATGGGCGAGTCCGACTCAAGGGTGCTCGGGGCAACAATCTGAAAAACCTGGAACTTGAGTTTCCCCTCGGTGTATTGACAGTCGTCACGGGGGTTTCGGGAGCAGGCAAAAGCTCGCTCGTCGATCAAACGCTTTACCCTGCGTTGTGTCGCCGCAAGAAGAAAGAAAACATTCAAAGCCTGCCGTATGACGATGTCTTCGGTGACGGTCAGATCGACGATGTCGTGCTTGTCGACCAAGGGCCAATCGGTCGCTCCCCACGATCCAATCCGGTGACGTACATCAAAGCGTTCGACGAAATTCGGAACGTTTTCGCAAGTACGATGCAAGCCAGAACGCGAAACCTGACGGCCAGCCATTTTAGCTTCAACGTCCAAGGGGGACGCTGCGAAAGCTGCAACGGCGATGGTCATATCGCCATCGACATGCAGTTCATGGCCGATGTCTACGTGAAATGCCCTGAGTGCAAAGGGCAACGCTACAAAAAGGAAGTTCTGGAAATCACCTACCGCGGCAAAAGCATCGCTGACGTTCTGAGCATGACGGTTCGCGAGGCGTTCGTCTTCTTCCGCGGCCAACCCAAAGTACAAGCGAAGCTGAACCTATTGAATGAAGTCGGCCTCGATTATCTTCGCCTTGGCCAGCCTGCTAATACGCTTTCCAGCGGGGAAGCCCAACGTTTGAAACTAGCCGGAAACCTGGCGACGACCAAAAAGGCTCGCACTCTATTCTTGATGGACGAACCGACGACCGGTTTGCACTTCTCCGATATCGTTCAGCTCCTCGACTGCTTCGAAAACCTTTTGCAGATCGGTCACTCGTTGATCGTCGTCGAGCACAATATCCATGTCATGATGGCGGCCGACTACATCATCGACTTAGGC
This sequence comes from Bremerella sp. TYQ1, assembly GCF_020150455.1. NCBI lineage: Bacteria > Pseudomonadati > Planctomycetota > Planctomycetia > Pirellulales > Pirellulaceae > Bremerella > Bremerella sp. TYQ1. The sequence goes on along the minus strand of NZ_CP083740.1, from coordinate 5,721,654 downwards.
CCTGGGGCGGCAGATGAAGGGGGCAATGTTGTTGCCATGGGTACGCCAGAAGAAGTGGCGGCCAACCCCGATTCGGTGACAGGAAAGCATCTTGCGGAAGCACTGAAAAACCTGAAAGCGTGAGGGCGCCCACCTCTTGATGATCCACCCCGATAAACTGCTTCTTTCTCAGGGCGACACATCGAATCTCGGCGCGACGGTGTACTGCCATACCGTGCAGGAAGACTTCGAATTGCCCGCTGACGCCTACCTTGAAGGCCCGTTCAGTAGTCGAGGCAAAACGCTCACGGCCAGGTATACATTTCAGCAAGCAGCTCCACCAGCGAGTGGACCAGTTTGGCAAGCCTATATTCCAGAGCCTGTGATGTGGACGCCTCGCATGCCAGCCTACTACGAGCTTCGTGGAATCCCAGGAGTCGAAAAACGGATTGGCCTGCGAGAACTGTCCATCCGAAAAGAAAGTTTCTATCGCGAGCAGCAACGTTGGGTTGCCCGAGCCGCGTTTTCATCGCTCAAAAAAACGCACGATGAGATGGATCAATGGCGCGAATCTGATTTGGTGCCGATTCTTACGCCTGAGTTTATTGCCTTCCGCGATCATTCGTTGAAACAAGGGCTACCTCTTATCGTCGATGGAACAGAAGGCTATTCGCTCGACGAATATAGCCGCGGCAGTTCCCACGCCTCGATTGCGATGCTGTTGCTTTCTCCGGCAGAAACGGTTTCCTTTGTCAGGTTTCCCCTGCCGACTTCAGGCCTATTGGTGGGAACCAAAATATCAGAACCAATAGAAATTCCTGATCACGTTCACTTCGTCGCGGTTTCTGAATCCCTTATACGAAAAGGTTGGCAGCCGAACCGTCGACTTCCGATCGTCGCTACGCGAGAATGTGACGTACAGAATCATTCCCCCGCCGAGCTTCGCGCACAGTGCGATCAGTTTCAAGCCGATCTCGACAACGGGGCGGAATACGCAGGCCTCTGGCTTCTTCCGAAAGCATCGTCATGACCGATCCATCCAACGACCCGTTTGCCCGGTATGCTCGCCAGATGAGCTATGCTCGCTTCGGCAGGGAAGGGCAGCAGAAGCTATCCGAGTCGACGGCATTGGTCGTGGGGCTTGGGGCCCTTGGTTCGGTGATCGCCAACACTTTGGCACGCAGTGGCGTCGGTACGCTGCGAATCGTCGATCGAGATTACGTCGAATGGAACAACCTCCAGCGGCAGGTGATCTATACCGAGGCCGATGTCCATAAGCGATTGCCAAAGGCGATCGCGGCGAAAAACCATCTGCAAGCCGCCAACGCAGACATCCACATTGAAGCGGAGATTGCCGACGTCGATCATCGCAACATCGAGCGGTTATGCGAAGGTGCCGATGTCATCGTCGATGGAACCGATAACTTCGAGATTCGCTTTCTTCTGAATGATGCCTCGCTGAAACTCGGAATTCCGTGGGTTTACGGCGGTTGTATCGGAGCAGAAGGGCAAACGATGACTATCCTTCCAGGCGATGGTCCTTGTCTGCGGTGTGTCGTTCCCGAATCCCCACCACCTGGCACGACACCAACTTGTGATACAGCAGGCATTTTGGCGCCAATTATCGGCGTGATTGCTTCGCTCGAGAGCATGGAAGCGTTGAAGATCCTTAGCGGGCACGCCGAACAAGCGAGCCGCACATTGACAGTGTTCGATCTTTGGGACAATCGCATCCGTCCGGTTAAATTGGATGGTCTGGCTGGCAACACCGACTGCCCTGCCTGCGGACAACGAAACTTCGAGTGGCTCTCAGGCACCAAGGGAAGTCAATCGGCAGTGCTGTGCGGACGCGATGCCGTGCAACTAAGTTTCCCCGAAAACGATGGTATCGACCTGACTTCGTTTGCGGAAAAGCTCAAAGCTTTGGGAACCGTCGAGGCAAACCCTTACCTTCTTCGAGCAAACATCGGCGAACATGCTTTCACGCTCTTCGGTGACGGACGCTGCATCGTCCACGGTACAAGCGATCCTGCCGAAGCTCGATCGCTGCACGCCCGCTATATCGGCACCTAGGGCAGGCTTCCAGCAACAGTCTATTCTGGTTTCAGCCTCCTGAAATCAGTACAATGTGGGTAGTCCATTCGCGGCTACACCGATTGTAAATCTCCCTCGTGCGCTTAAGGATTTTTCCCGTGACGGAACAACCTCATCACCAGTTCAATGATTCCGACTTCCAACACATGCTCGACGCCATGTTCGTGAAGCAGAACGAAGAGCTCTGGGAGAAGCTTCGCGAGCAAATTGCCGAAGAAGAAAAAATGGACGAGCTGTCCAAGGCAATCGGCATCGATGACAAAGTCCTCATTCAGCAGCTGCTGGACATGGGAATTACGGCCAAGAGCATCGCCGCGTTGACGATGTACCCGATGGTCAGCGTTGCCTATGCCGACGGTGTCCTGAACGTCGAAGAACGCGAACTGATCATGAAAATGGCCAGCGAATGGAACATGAAGCCTGGCGATCCCGGCTTCGAGGTTCTCAATGATTGGCTGACCGACGGTCCTGCCGAGGGTGGTTTCGAGGCTTGGAAAAAATATATTCAGGCCGTTCTCAGCCAGATGACACCACAGCAAGCAGCCGACTTGAAATTAAGCATCTTGACCCGTTCCAAAGCCGTTGCGACCGCTGTGGGTGATGTTTTGGGAAGATTCGGCAACCGTACGACCAAAGCGGAAGATGCCCGGCTGGCAGAAATCGAGTCGGTCTTCACCTAAATTCAGGCCGCCACTGCCTATTCTTTTTCCACGATTCGTTTGCAAGATTTCGCGATAGTTTGCAAACTGGAGGGCTTGCGGGGGAGTTCCAAGGAATATCTCCCCCGATTCCTTTTCCACCTCATCCCTTGCTCGTGGTTCTCATGGAGCGATCGATCGCGCGTCGTCTGGTTCTGCTGACCCTGTGTGGAGTCATTTTGATTCCAGCATTGGGTATGGCCGCCGATACTTCGAATCCTTTGCAAGAGATCGGATTCGAGAAGTATGGCTCGAAGTGGATTCTGCCCGAGGAAATTGCCCTCAAGCGAGATCTCGATGCGTTGGAAGAAATCGCTCGTCGAACGGTCCCCCTGCGCCGCCAAATCGAGTTGGCTGTTGCCGACAATGCCCAGCGATGGCAAAAGCAGCAAGCCGCTTCAAAACTGATCGATCAAATCGCCAAAGCTATGCGTCGTACGGCAGTTGGAACTGAGGAAGAAAAGAAGGTCCAAAAGCAGATCGATCTCCTCAAACAAGCGACACGTGAACTTCGAGATGGTGTTGCCCCAGATCGACTTGGTGCACAGCCACATATGCGAGCCATGCTGGAATCGTTGACATTAATGCATCAGCAAGCAGCGATCCTTTCCGCGAGTGTCGAGCGTCGCCATGGAAAAATCCAAAAGCGATATGAACAGCTTCCTCCGAAGGTAACCGATTGGGTCACTAATCAAGATGATGTAGCGATCGGCCCTCTCCACCGAAACGAACAAGTCGATCAAACGATCCGCAAAGCGTCCAATTCGCTCTGCCTGGATAGCATCCCAATGTTTCTCCAGGGAACGCAAAAACGTGTCGGTGTCGTGCTAGGTGACCAGTTTCCCGCCGTCGTGACGCTCTGCGGCAAAGATAGCCGACTCGTTTTGACGTCGAACATGGCCTATTCCGTCGGACTGCGTAAACTGGGAAGCCTGGAAGAAGTAACCCTTCCAGGCGGGCACAAAACCAAAGCAAGAATTGGCGAGTTACCGCAACTTCGTTTAGGCTCGATCGCACTGCAAAACGTGCAAGTCGTCGTTCTCGAACCTTCCGACGAGCATCTAGGGGGCTTTATCGGCCTCAAGCTTCTTCAAGCCTGGAATCCGCAGTTTGCGGAATCGGGAATTTCTCTTTCGCTGGATGCGTCCAATCATGCGTCCACGGCGTCGCGTTGATACCGACGCCCCCTCCCACCTAACTGGGCAGGTCGGAAAGTATGTTCGTGATGAACCACTTTCACCCTGGATTTTGCCAGTTTTTGGGGGATGATGCTTCCATTACGATAGATAATGGTAACAATGAGAAGCCTGGGAGAGTTTCTCCCAATGCATGCATGAAATTTCGATGAGGCAGCCTGATTTATTTCAAGATTGGGTTTTCCTAGTTTCGGAATAAGCATTATGAATAACGTCGCGGACGGGCGAATTTCGGCAAACTTTACGTGTTGGCTAATTTCTAACCATTAGAACGCCGAATCCGTACTAGACGGGCCGAGAATTGTACAAACGAAACTTGAACGTATAATTCACGCAGGTCCGAAAACCGCGAAATCATATTTGTGAGGAGTATTGGGGTTGGCGGATAAGCCCAAAATCCTGTGTCTGTGCGATAGCAACAATGACGGCCAAGTCGTTGAAGAGCTTCGCCAGGATTTTGAAGTGACGGAAGTGAACAATCCACTTCGCGTTATTGCCAAACTTCGAAACGATCCTTACAGCGGCTTGTTCATTACGACTTCGCACCAGGAAGTCGCCAACCGCATCAGCAATCTGCTGGAGAACGAGCACATCCTTGATGGCATGCCTGACGGCGTGGCGATGCTTGATCGCGATAACACCATCGTCTGGGTGAACTCTTGTCTTGAACGCTGGACTGATCGTGTCGATCTGGTCGGTCAAAACTTCTACGCGGCACTCAACAGCCCTGAGATCCTTGGCCCTGACTACTGTCCGTTCCATACGGCCATGTCGACAGGGCAAGCCAGCGGATCAACACTGCGGACGGAAGACAATCGTTACTTCCATGTGCATGCGGCGCCTGTTCTCGTTCCTAACAGTCCACCGAATAACCTCATCGTTACCGTCCGCGACGTTACCGATGAAGTCATTCAGCGGCAAAAGCTCGACGCGATTCATCGTGCGGGGATGGAACTTGCCGATCTGACCACGGAAGAAATCTTCAACATGGAGGTTTCCGAGCGGATCGAACTGTTGAAGAGCAACATCCTGCACTACACGAAGGACTTGCTCAGCTTCGACGTCATCGAGATTCGCCTGCTTGATCAGCGGACTGGCGAACTCGTGCCGCTGCTTTCTGTCGGCATCGACAAGGAAGCGGCCGAGCGAGAACTGTACGCTCAAAGCACGAACAATGGCGTGACTGGGTTCGTCGCATCGACCGGGAAAAGCTATCTTTGCGAAGACACCAGCAAAGACCCGCTCTACCTCGAAGCCCTCAAAGGGGCGAAAAGCTCGCTGACCGTTCCGCTGCTGCTGCACGATCAAGTCATCGGTTCGTTCAACGTCGAAAGCCCCGAGCCTCGAGCGTTCACCAACAGTGATCTCCAGTTTCTCGAGATCTTCTGTCGCGACTTGGCCGTCGCATTGAACACGCTGGAACTGCTCGTCGCTCAGCAAGCCAATACGGCTCAAGCTAGTGTCGAAGCAATTCACAGTGCCGTCGCGTTGCCGATTGATGAAATTTTGAACGACGCCGTCAACGTCATGCAGCGTTACATCGGCCACGACGAAGAAGTGGTCGAGCGTCTGAAGAACATCATTCAAAACAGCCGCGATATCAAACGCGTGATCCAGCGCGTCGGCGAAAAGATGACGCCTGCTAAGGCCGTTCCTGCATCGGCAAAACAAGAACAGCGCCCGCTGCTTAAAGCGGCTCGCGTGCTCGTGGCAGACGCGGACGAATCAGTCCGCAGTGCAGCCCACGCTCTGCTGGATCGCTACGGCTGCGATGTCGAAACGGCCCACGACGGTGCCGAAGCACTTTGTATGGTCCGCGCCGGTCTGCATTCAACCGGATACGACGTCATCATCAGCGATGTCCATCTGCCCGATATGTCTGGCCATCAACTGATGGTGAAACTGGGTGGCATTATCACCCCCGTGCCCATGGTGCTGATGACTGGATTTGGCTACGATCCTGGCCATTCGATTGTTAAAGCACGTCAGGCTGGGCTTCTTCCTAACGCGGTTCTCTACAAACCGTTCCGTCTCGACCAACTGGTTGAAACCGTCGAACGTGTCATGACCGCCTTCGCTGGGACACCGTCGCCGTAACCATCGGCGAAGTCCGATCCTCCTGCAAGAGTCTCGTAATGTAGACTTCACACATTGGATGGCCGATGCGCTCTAGCGTTTCCGCGCCAACCTCCCTATTCTGAAGGCGATTCTCCGCCTTTTCCTCGTAGAATTCGACAACCCATGTATGTATTGATGGCGGTTCTGATGCTGATCGCAGGCATCGGGCACCTGGCAATTTGGACGCGTCTGCACTGTTTTTTCCACAGTCGGCCCTATAAGCAGTCACTGATCGATACGGCCGAATATACGTGCTACGTGATGTCGGTCCTGATTCCTACTCTTTTTGTGCTGTGGTGGATGCAACAGCCGCTCGCCACCGCGGCTTCGCCGGAGGAAGTTGTCGAGTATTCAACGCTGTATTACGTTTGGTACGCGTATGGAACGCTGAGTGTTATTGCGTTCATCGTAGCTACGCTGTTATGGCTGCTCTATCTTCGGGACGCGCAAATTGCCTCGCAGTATTACAACGAACGACTGCTCGCTTCGTTCGACTTTTCCGATCTTGCGCCGAAGCTCCTTTCGTCGACAAGTATTCAGATCGCCAGCATGATTCCGGCGAACGAGATCCTCCGTCTGGAAGTCGACCGCAAAGAGGTTTTCCTGCCACGGTTGCCGCAAGAGCTCGATGGCTTCACGATCACTCACCTTTCCGACCTCCACTTAAAAGGTCACATGACGGAAGAGTACTACCGCAAAGTGATCGACCAGGCCAATGACCTGCAAAGCCAGATGATCGTAATCGCTGGCGACATTTTCGATCGTGAAAAGTGTTTCCCATGGGCACGAACACTTGCCCAGCTTTCCGCCGATTGCGGCGTCTATTTTGTGCTTGGCAATCACGAACTAAGAACGTTGGCGGTCGATCAATGCCGAAAGGTTTTAGTCGATGAAGGATTTATCGATCTTGGTGGTCGGCATATGTCGCTGATGATTCGCGATTACCCTGTCGTCCTGGCAGGCAACGAGCTTCCCTGGCTGGAACCAGCCGCCGACATGAACACCCTCGATCTTTCGCAGTTCGAGCAAACGCCATTCAAACTGCTCGTGGCTCACACGCCGGATCAATTCCCTTGGGCAATCGAACGAGACTTCGATTTAATGCTCGCAGGCCACAATCATGGTGGGCAGATTCGTGTGCCAGGGCTGGGAGCGATCGTCAGCCCCAGTTATTACGGAACGCGTTATGCTGGCGGAATGTTCTACAGCAGCCCAACATTGATGCATGTCAGCCGCGGTGTCAGCGGTACCAATCCTTTACGTTGGAACTGCCCCCCAGAGATCACTCAGATCGTTCTTCGCCAAGGCGATTAAAGGAAATCGCTAAACGTATACGCGGCGGTTGTAGATGTACCACTCAACCAGCAGCACGATTAGGGCCAACACGACGAGCCATTTCCAATACTCGCTTCGCATCGGCAGCCAGGCCGCTTGCCCGTCGATTGTCTCCCACTGGGTTTCCACTTCCATCTTCGGCTGAATCTCGCTCTCTTGAGCGTCAAAGATATTTACCGAGAAGTACCGCGAAACGTCCTTGGCGTCCCCTTCACGTACTTCATAAGTACCCAGCTGATCGGTCTCGCCGAAGCTGAACAAATTGTCGGCGGTTGGAGCGATCGTTCGAGTTCGTCCTGAGGGTGGCTTGATGTGAACCTCTTTCGCGAAACCACTAGATCGAAACGCGTAGTTCTCGCCTGGTCGGATGCTGAACTCCCCCTGCCCTTGCCGAACATCGCCGAGGTACTCGACCAGGTTTTTGACAAAGACGGGGAAGCTGAGTCGCTTCGTCCATTCGGTGTTGAAAAACGTTTTATCCTCTTCCGACGTCAAAAAGGCAAACCCCAGCACAGCGTCTTCAAAGCTCTTCCGTGGGGCGATCGACATCAATGCCCCATGATCCGACTCGATCAAAACCGTGCTACCTGGCGGCGACTTGAGAGGCGAAGCTTTATAGATCGATACATTTCCGAGGTTCACGAAGTTCATGATCGGATGACTTTGCGCGACGTCGATGATCTGCGGAAGGACTTGCCCCTCTTCAAACTCCCAGCCATCTACCGGCGGCTTCTGTCCGAAGAAAACCGTATTCGATTCCGGCATCGTTTCCGGGACACAGTCGTCGTATACGATTACGTCGTATCGCCCGCTGGCCGCTTCCTTTACGTAATCTTCCCCCGTCATGTAGGCCGGGGCCACCAAAGTCACGTCGGCAATGCGCCGAATCTGATCGGTCGCGAGGGCAAACTTCAGATAGTTGTTTCCTTCGCTGATGACAAGCACCTGGGCCCGCTCCGGTGGATTGATCGCGGCATACGCGACATTGTCAGCAGGGAAGACATCTTCATGCTCGATCTCTAGCCGAAGCTTCCCAACGTCGAGACTGCCAAGGTCAAATTGAGCCCCGCCGGTACCATCTTCGTTGTCGAGAACAATTCGCGTGGCATCCAGCAGTTCGTTATTGAAGTAAAGATTTGCGGTGACTTCGGTTGGTTCTGGGCCGAACCGGGCGATGCGGCAAAAGACTTGCAGTTCGTCGTCCTTTTCTGGATTTCGCTGCGTGCTGAACGCCAAAATACCCACGTTGGAAGAAAACTCGTCACCCAGCGGAATATACACCGGTTGCAGGTTTCCAAACGAAAAGTCGGTAATCGTTTGGAATCGCCCATCACTCAAGATGTAAGCAGTCGCTGGCTTGGCATCGGCGACTTGTATGTCCCCTTCCTCAAACGCCGACTGCCCAGGATTGGCCAGGCCGGACGCGACGCGAAGGGCTTCCATGATGTTAGTGGTCCGCTCGGTCGGCTGAATCGCATCGACTTTGGCGGCCAGAACTCGTTGATTGTCGGTAAACTGCTGTGCGACACTGGCACGATCCGAGAACGTGACGATCATCCCGACGTCGCCACTGTCCATCTGATCAATCATTTCACGAACGCGACGTTTCGCTTCGTCGAGACGAGAGCGATCTGACTCTTCATCCTTTGCCCCCATGCTCGCCGAGTTGTCGATCAGAAAAACGAACCGATCTCCGAGCAGCTTTTGTTCGCCATCCATGCCTGGCCGCAGCACGGCAAAAATCAACAGCAAGATGAACAGCAACTGCAGAAATAACAGCAAGCTCTGCCGCATCTTCTGCCAAAGGCTGTTCACATGCAAATCTTCAATCGTCCGGCTCCACAGGAATGTGCTCGGCACTTCCAGCGGCTGACGACGTAGCTTCAGAAAGTACAACGCGATAATTGCCGGAGGAACAATTGCCAACAAAGTCCAACCGACAGGGCCAAGCGTGTTGATGAACCAACTCATCGCAGTAGCCCCCGTTGTCGCATGTAATTGGAAACCAGATGGCTGACAGGAACATCGGTGTTGGCCAGCATGTAAGCCATGCCTCGCTTGGCACAGAAAGTTCGTGCCCCGTCCACGAACGAGTCGAGCGTTTTCTTATAGCGATCCAGCAGAGGGCGACTCACGGTGATCTCGGCAATGTCGCCATCTTCGCAGTCGACCAGCTTGAGGTCTCCCTTAATTTGCTCAGCCGGATTCAGCTCGACAGGAGCCAGCGTCTGAATCACGTAAACGTCCATCTGCTGCGTGGAAAGAAATCGCAGCGCCGGCTCAAAGCCGCTCTTGTCCATCAAGTCGGTCACAAGTACCAAGATCCCTTTACCGCTGTTACGCAGGCAGAAATTCTTCGCTCCTTCCAGAAGCGAGACGTTCTCGCCGGGCTCGATACCATTCAAATAGTCGAGCATACGCCACACGCTTTGCCGCCCTCGCAATATCGGGCCGGGGCGTCGCATCGGCGTGCCAAGCGTTTCGATACGGACGCGATCAGTACGACATAGCCCGACGAATCCCAAGGCGGCCGCCAACTGTTTGGCGTACGTTAGCTTGCTCGGCGAACCAAAGTCCATCGATGTGCTCGCATCGATCAGCGTGTAAAAATGCAGGTCCTCTTCTTCCAGGAACATCTTCAGAAACAGCCGATCGAGTCGCGCGTACATGTTCCAGTCGATGAACCGAAGATCGTCCCCCGCCACATACGGCCGGAAGTCGGCGAACTCGACGCTCGTCCCTTTTCGTTTACTGCGACGTTCCCCTTTCATTCGCCCACGGAAAACCTTGCGGCTGACCAGCTCCATGCGTTCGAGCTGGGCCAACAGTTCCGGGGAGAGGAGATCGGAAACGATATTCGTCTTCGCCATCAAACGTGGGTGCCTAACAGAGATTGAGTTCGACCGAGCCGGTTGCTTCGCGGCGTGCGGATCTGCTTACTTGGCGACGGTAGCCAACACGGTGTCGTCCGCTTTTTCTGGTACTTTCTCCAGCAGTTCCAGCAAGACATGATCGGTATCGAGCCCTTCCGCTTGGGCCTCGAAGTTCAAGATCACACGATGCCGCATGGCCGGCAAGTAAACGCGGCGAACGTCTTCGTAGCTGACGTTGTAACGGCCATCTAACAGGGCTCGAACTTTCGCCGTTAAAGCCAACGTTTGTGCACCACGCGGGCTGGAACCCCATCGCAGGTATTGATTCGTAATCGGCAACGCCAGCGGGCCATCAGGATGTGTGGCAAGCGTGAGCCGAACAATGTAGTCCTGTACATGCTTGGCCAGAATCACCTCGCGGATGACTTGTTGCCACTTCATGATCTCGGAACCTTCCATCACCTTTTCCGCTTCCACCCTGGTCCCCTTGGTGGTTCGGTCGATGATCGTTCCTAAGTCGTCCGCGGAAGAATAACCGACGACCAGCTTGAACATGAAACGGTCGAGCTGCGCTTCCGGCAGCGGGTACGTTCCTTCCTGTTCAATCGGGTTTTGCGTCGCGAGCACGAAGAACGGTTTGGAAAGCTCGTATCGATGTCCCCCGACGGTTACGCAACCTTCCTGCATGGTTTCGAGCATGGCCGATTGAGTTTTGGGCGTGGCTCGGTTGATTTCGTCCGCCAGGCAAATCTGTGTGAAGATTGGGCCTTTCTGGAACTCGAACACGCGTCGACCGTCTGGAGTTTCCATCACCATGTTTGTGCCAAGAATGTCGGCCGGCATCAAGTCTGGCGTGTATTGGATACGGCTGAAGTTCAAGTCCAACGCTTGCGACAGCGTGCGAATCAGCAGCGTCTTTCCCAGCCCTGGTACCCCTTCCAGCAAGCAGTGACCACCGACGAACAGACATGTCAGGACGCCATGGACAATGTCTTCATGCCCGACGATGACTTTTTGAATCTGTTCTTTGACGGCCAGGTAACGGCTGCGAAATTCCTCAGCTTGCTGCTGCATCGATTCAGCGACACTCATGCGGTTTCCTTGCTGCGGCGTGGTTTCTCGGGGTGTGACTCGGGTCGTAGTTAAAACTCAGGTGGCAGGCAGAGCGGCCAAATCTATCGTAACTCAAATTGTTTCGTTCGGGGCGTCTCGGGCAAACTAGCTGGAATCGCTGTCGTCCAAGTTGCCGCCAGGGCGTTTGCGGGCCTGTTTCTTCGCTTTCAGCAAACGCGACGTGTAGGAATCGTCGTCGGGCGAGCTTTCTTCCATCGCTTTCGCTTTCTTCGGCGGACCGCTGGAAGTCGGCATTTTGGCGGACAGTTCTTCATCAACGGCTGAAGTCCCACCCGATTCGTCCAGGCCAGCTTCAAATCGAGACGAAGCTTTTCGCTCGTCGTAATCCGCGGTGGCTCGCTCCTTGATAATGCGAAGCCGTTCCATGCGATCTTCTTCGTCTTCCTTCTCCGGAACACCAAAGACTCTCGCGTGTACCCACTTGTACGAATGCCCGATCCATTCGGTTCCGATGGTGACTCGGCGGACAAATACATCCTCGAAGAACACCAATGCGCAAAGGACCAACAGAATCGGCCAAATGTGCTGGCTGCTGATTGCTTTGGGAAGCGTATGCCGGAACGTGTCGACATCCAGCAACTCTTCGACGCGGCCGATGGCGAACTCGCCGTCGATGACCTGACCCGCTTCGCCCCCTTGCGGCTTGAGTGCGGCGAGGCCTTCCACGAGGGCCGAATTTAAACGCTGCTGCCGGAACTCGGCCGAATAGGGGACATTCGCTCCTGTACGAATTGGAGCTTCTCCCAGACCAGGCAAAATCGACAGGAAATAGCTTCCCGACTTGTCGGCGGCAAACTCTCCGACATAACGTCCTGAGGCAACTTGCTGTAGCTGAAAGTCTTTTGACTCCATCTCCGGATCGACCGCCGTCCCCGACAGTTTAAGGAAATTGAGATACTCATCTTTTTCGTCGGTGGCTGTCACGACGACGCGGACCTGGCCATCCTTTACTTCGCTGGCAACGGTGAAGTTCCCTCGGCTGTCAGTCGGACGCATTGCGTAGCGGACGAACTGCGTGAAGAACTTGTCGTACCCTTCCCAAGCCGTCCAGTTGTTCGCCCAGCGCTTTCCCGCATCGGTAGTCAGCACACCGGCGCGGCCCACTCCGTAAGTCCATGTTGCCATGATCGTAGCATTCTCGGGATGCTCTGCAGGGACAGGCGCCACCATGCCGACATCGACCAGTGCGTTTTCCTTGACGGTTGTCATCACGTAACCGTCGAACGTTGGGAACCCTTCGATTCCTTCCAAGACTTCGTGCGGATAGGTGATCGGCGTCATGCCGGGTTGGTCTTTGATCAGTGGCTGGGCAATTCGGCGGGCCTCGCGCTGATAAATTCGAGGCAGCGCTTTCGGATCGGTCACAGCGTAGTATTTACCGCCGGTCTGTGAGGCTAGTTGTTGCAGCGGAGCACTCCCCGCAGGGCCATGCGTACCGATCGCGACAGTCGTAATTTTTATGCCTGCGTCTTTGTAGCCCTTAACGGTCGTGGCAGCGGCTGGGGAAGGGTCACCGTCGCTGATCACGATCATATGCTTGATCGCCACATTCGCGCCACTGTTTTGCAACGCGTTAAATCCAGCGAGCGACATCTTCATTGCTGGATCGAACTGCGGCATATCGCCGGGCGTCATCCGGTTCAAACGAGCCAACATCTGATTTCGATTCGGTCCGACGGGAATCAATCCGTTCGGGGCACCCCACATCCATTGATCGCGACCGCTCCAGTGAATCAGTCCACAATAGTCTTGCGGCCCCAGGGCTTTGAGCGCTTCCCGGGCCACCACTTTTTGCCAGTAATTTCCCTGGGCTAACTCCGATGCGTGCATCATCATCACCAAGGCCCCTACAGGGACCACTTTGGCATCTTTGATGTTGAAGTCGACCGGCATCGCTTTTTCAATCTCGGTGTTCGACCAACCTCCTGCGCCGAACGACCTTGGGCCACCGATCATCAACAAACCGCAGCCCATTTGCTGCGTGTTGCGAACAAGCATCTCGATCTGCTGGTCACTGAAGCTCGAGACATCCCCTGCCCCGCCACCGCTGGCCCTGGGCACATCCCCTAGAATCACGCAGTCAAACCGCTGGAGTTCGGCAAGCGAAGTGAACAAGCCATTGCTCGGCATCACTTCGACTTCGATATTGTTTTCCTTCAAGCGAGCAACCAGGAAGTCTAAGTCGCCGGGGTTTTCCCAGTCCTCAATCAGCAGCACACTTCCTTCGCCGCGAACATGAGCGAACGCGGAAGCGAGATTGTTCTGCGGCATCGAGTCGTCCAAACGATCGTCCGGCACGAAGCGAGCTTCGTAGGTGTAGAAGTCGCTTTGATCGATCGTGTGCTCGAACGTCAGTACCTTCTTCCCCGGCTCAAGCTCCATCGGCTGTTCGATCAGGACATCTTCGCGCTTCCCATGCTTCCGCACGACGACGACTTTTCCGGTCACTTTGCCGTCGTCGTCTTCGGTTGCTTCGGTCATGTTGTTGAGCACCACGTTGACTTGCACTGGCTGTCCTTTGCGGATATCGCTTGGCAGCGAGATCTTCTCGACAGCAACTTCGGCTCGGCTGGAAAGCGCGACAGGAACAACATCGATCCCAATCCCGTTCTCGGCCAACTGCCGGGCAATGTTTGTAGCGTCGCCATACGTTTCGTTGCCGTCGGTGACGATCACGACCCGTTTGGCGGTATCTTCCGAGAACGAAGCCTGGGCGAGCTTCAACGCCCCTTCCAAGTTCGTCGCGTCGGTACGAACCTGCATCATCGCCTCGAGACGTCCTTGCTGGATCGGCAAGTTGTCGTCGTATGGCGGAACTTCAATGGCTGCTTCTCGACCAAACACCACCACCCCGGCCCGATCGCCTCGCGCCGCGTTGCGATGCTCGACAACATCTTTCACGACGTACTGCACCATGGCGGCACGTTTCTCACGCGGGATGCTCTCAGATTGATCGAGCACGTAGATGACCGTGACACGATCGCTGGAATGCCGCAGTTGCATTTCGGCCAGGCAAAACACCAGCAGCAAATACACCAACGAGCGAAGTCCCAACGCGAAGAAACGCCGAACACGTCCCAGCCCTGAGATACTGCGGAAGCTAAAGAACCAAAGCAGCGGCAAGCCGGCCAAGAGCAGCAAAAACCACGGTTTGTTGAACGCTACGTCGACGCCAAACATGTGGAAGCCAAACTCCTGGGAGTACGAAAGCAAGGACAAGGATCACCGGAGACACACCATTGCCTTCCGGTCAATTCGAGAAGTCCTTACATGGTAACGGTTTTGTGTCGTGCTGCCCACAATTTCATGGTGAAATTTCTCGTCCCACCGGAAACGTCGATCACCCCGAAAGATGGGTACTGACCGATCGTCTTTATCCGTCTGTTTTCGGCGTCGGGGAAATACATCGGGAAGGACGCGACGAGCCACCATTCGCTTGTCGCTAACTTAACGCGAACATGACGAGACAAGTTTTTCCAGTTGAGTTCCCTCACACCATGCGGTTGTCACCGGGCAACAACATCGAACGAAGCGGCCGCCCGCTTAATGTTTCCCCCGAAACCTGGAGAGAATTATGGTTACCGCGGATCACACGAAGAATTGGCCTGATCTTGCTGTGGGTCTTTACGATCGCTTGACCGGTCGAGGCGCAGAGATTGCCTACGAATTTGAAGACATGCATGTGAAAGTTCCCAGCGGCACCGGCGAACAAGCCGAGCATGCCGAATGGGTCATGTCCGGCACCATTAAGATTCGCACTTCGGAATCGGCCCCAAACTAACGTTGACCGGTCAGCTTATCGGCACCGTCGATGGGCGTCCGGTCGAACTTTTGGCCTGTGGTCGAGAAGTTCAGATCGCCTTCCCAAGCGTGTTCGCCGCCTGGCGAGCACGTAGCGGTGCGATGGCGTTTGTCACTCGGCTCAACCCAATCATTAAACATTTGCAGCTCAACGTGACACTACGCTGCGGCAAACATCTGACGCTACCACTTGCCCCGCGTGCACACACCGCACTACGTTTGCTTTCCGGCACGTCCTGAGAGAACGCTTCGGCAACGGTGATTATACGGTGACCTGATTTGCTCGGCAGAAGTGCTCAAAGCCCATTGCCGTGTCGAAGCGGTCGTCGAATAGAATCAGCTTTCCATCGGCAAAGTCCATGCGGATGGCCAACTGGATAGGTTCCTGCATAGGCATACCGATGGGATGTGCCCAGGTTTTTCCCCATACCAGCGATCCATGTGCCGTCGGCAGAAATTTCATGTCATCGATTTCCGACATGTCTTCTGGCGGCTGGATGACGGAATAGAAAAGCTGAAACGCTCGTCGTCCGGCATCTTTTCCTTCATGCGTTCCTGCAAAAGGAAAGACGTTAGGATCGCCGGCGAAGTGGAAAATGACGTCGTCCGCAATATGCTCGGCCAGAGCATCGACTACGTTCGCTTTCTCGGTGTACATGCCTTCAATGAATTCGCGGGCGACGGCAACGGCGTCCATCTCTAAATCGGCGGCAAGGACTTGAACGCCATGCTCCTGAAACGTTTTCGCTAAGGCGGTCAGCGTACCTGCCGAAACCGATCCGCCTGCTTCCGCTTTGCGAATCAAACGATCGGAGTACCCTGCTTTCTCGGCAAGCATCTCTTGCGTCCAGCCAAGTTGATTACGCAGCGTGGCGACTTTCGCCCCATGGCAGCGACCATTGGAAGACTTCGGTTTCTGGTTCATGCATTCTCACAGATGGGCGTTCGATCGGTCTGGCATTTTCGCTTCGGAAGACGTAGCGATTATTATGCCTCCCTTTTCGCGGACCGATAACCCTCTGTCAGATACGAATGCGTTGGAAACTGCGGCAGTCGTTAATGGAGATCCCTTAATCGCGAGAAGTTGCTTTCCGGCGAATATCGTCGCGAGCCTTGTTCAGACGCTCAGGCCAGACAAACCGGGGCGCGGTCCGCGGATCGTATCCTTCCAGGTGATCTTTCAGTCGCGTTGCTGGCTTGGTGTATTCCAGCTTGGTATCACCAAACACTTCTTCGCACAGCTTCGCCAGGCCGGGGTCGTACTCCCAAAGCTCTTCGCGGGTATCGACATGGTTATGATCGTGATCCGGGGCACGATTGTTATTGAACCACGACTGTACCCCTTCGGCGAAATACTCATGATGATTTACCGCCGCATACTTCGTTTTCCACAGCCCAGCTTGCATGGCTTGGTCGTAGGCCTCTTTCACACGACCATCGAACGTCGGATCAACCGTCGTCATTCCGCGCAGGTGGATGTTATGCGCGAATTCGTGAATCAAAATACATTCGGTCGAGTAGGGATCGCCTGGATAACCAAGTAGGTTCTCTTCGCCGCACGTGCAGTATGGATCGGTCTTCGACCCGCCGGTGCCTCGAGCGCGAGCGTCCCAATAATCCTTCGGTTTGAAGTGAGCGAACTCTGGTAAGTCGGTCGTGTACTCGTTGTGGGCAATGATCAACATTCGCGAACCGCTGGCCACCATCGCGTGTTTGATATCTGGCCGCTCGCCCAGCATCAGCTCAATCAAATAAGCCGCTTCTTTCAACGCATAGTCATCAACGGTTGCCGACGCCAAGACAGGGTACCCGCCGGCGTCGACATACTTGCTGTAGAACTTCGGAGCATTCATCTCGACCGGTGGTGCTTTGACCTCGAACCGCGACTCGGCCGCTTCTGCCCCGCACGTCGTCATCAAAGCCAACAGCAAACTCACTCGAAGATATCGTCCCATTGCCCTGCCCTGTTCGCATCAAGGAAGAAATATGCCAGCGTTCAGCTTACACCGCACACAGTACGATTTAACGCAGAAAGAACAATCAGGGCCATTTTTATCGAGATTTAATTGCCGTGATAGTTGATCAGCATTTCGATTCCCTTTTGCCGAACACGTTCGGCCAGCTGATCCAGAAACTGCACGCCATCCCCAGGCGGTTGATCGCGTCCATGGATTTCTATCCGAATTTCTCGTCCCTGCGACTTCGGATAGGCCTTGCGAATGTCCCCACTTTCGATGAATCGCAGGTAAGTGGCCAGCTTCTTTTCGAGCAGTTCAAGATGAACCTGATCTTCGTCCCAGTCTTCTTCGTCCATCAACGAAAGAACGACTTTTCCGGTCTGTTTGCAGATTCCAACGGCATCGATGATCTGCGTTTTGGCCAACGCCATTTCAATCCATTCCCTTCCGCGGTCCCACGCCAAAAACGTAGAACGACATGCTACGATTGCTTCTGGTTTCCATTCAACTATAAACAACGTCACACCATGCGTCACCGACTTGAACTCTCCGCTTGCCTGAATGCCCAGAAGACGAAGAGCTGCTCATGCCCTACGAACTGATCGGAAGCTACGAAGATGGCGAGCCCATCTACGAAGTGGTTAATGCCCAAGATCGTAAAGCGGTCGAAGTCTTCGCCGCATCACGTGGCATCCTCGTAGGTGAAATCAACAAGCTTGATCCACCTGAGGCCAAATTCGTGGAACCATACCCCGTGCCAAGGTTCGACGTAGGAATCGGAGCTGCCGCGAAAGTAACATTCGTTATTGCTATGTCGATCGTCTCGGCAACGCTTCTCGGGCTGTTCCTCTTTCGGGAACGAGGGTTCATTCTGATCGTGCCCGCGATTGCAGGCTTTACCCTGTTCCTAACGATCGCCGCGATCTTCTACACCGGAGCCCACATCGTCGCAGCCATCCTTTGGCGAGATGAACAGCGGTAGAAGCCATAAGAAAAACGCTCATCGATCTCCCGGGATGGCAGTTGCTTCAGCGGGAATCAAGACCACGTCCAAAGTTCCGTGCTGGCAAAGCTATTGGCATCACGCACGGTGTCAAAGCGTTTCGTGCTTCCTAATTACAACCGAATTCGTTGCACGCGGTGGTTTTCGGAATCGATCACGTGGACTCGGTCGTAGGGATCCAGGATCAATGCCCAGGGACTGTTGAGTTGCCCAGGGTCGTGGCCGGAACTGCCCCATGTGCCGAGGCTGTTACCCTCTAAATCGAACTTCTGCACGCGGTGGTTGCTGTATTCGACCACGTACAGATGCCCTTTGCCGTCCAGGACGAGATCGTAGGGATAGCCAAGCTTGCCAGGCTCACTCCCCTGCTCTCCCCAAATTTTGATCAACTTTGCTTCATCGCCGGTCGCGTCGAAAACTTGGATCCGGTGGTTACACGCATCGGCAATCCAAATGTGATCGTTTTCGTCGATCACCATATTCTGCGGACGAATAAACTGGCCTGGCTCGCTGCCATGTCCGCCCCATTGAAAAAGAAAGTTCCCCTCAGGATCGAACTTCTGCACACGATCATGTTGGCCATACTCGCTGATGTAGTAGTTGCCCTGAGAGTCTTGCACCGCTTCGGTCACAAAACCAAACTCGCCCGGCTCCGAGCCTTCGACGCCGCCGATCGTTTGCTCGTCGAGGCGTTTTCCATCCGGCGTATAAACCAGCATGCGGTTGTAGTGGGTATCGGCCACCAACAAGTTTCCGTCGTTATCGAACGATAGCCCTGACGGCCGCCCCTTGTAAAATTCAGGGATCTGCCAGGCCCGTAGAAAGTTGCCATCAAGATCGAACACCTGAACCCGAGCGGTCATATCGACAATGAAAAGCTCGTTGTTGGGACTGATCGCAACGGCTCGAGGCTTTTCGAAAAGCCCCTCCGAAACGCCCCGCCGCCCCCAGATCACCTCTGGTTCGGTGGAGGGCCCACTCGGTGGAAGGCAACCCGCTTGCAATGTCCAGAGTACCACTAGACATCCAAATGTCGCGAGCGATCGCCAGGCAGCCAACGGCTTTTGGGAAAGAAACAGCACGTTATCAGGGAGTTAAAGGAGAGAACGAGCGGAAATCACTTGTGAGAAGATCACCCCATTCCGTATAGTAACTTCTTTCAGAATAATAACTTCTGCACACACGTCCATTCAACTGCCGACAAACCAAATAACCACGTGCCAGGCTTTGCCCCTACCGCGATCCGTGTTGATCATTGGCTGGGTCGCAATCAGGCCTCCGGATGGAATACCTGAGCAATAAACGACAACGAAACATTCCGTACATCGGCCCCAAAGGGGCCAACCGGAAATAGCCAGGGGCGGAAGCCCCTGGAATAGGCCAACAAGTAAATGAAGCCCCAACGGGGCGACCGAAATGAGGACACGTCAAAATGCCCCAGTCGTTCGCCCGAGTTTACATTCACCTGATTTTTAGTACACGTCATCGCCAACAACTGATCGACGAAAGTTGGGCTGAAAGGCTTTACGAATATATCGCAGGAATTTTGAAGGCACGTGGCAACGAACTCCTGCTAGGTGGAGGAATAGAAGACCACGTTCACTTGTTGTTTTCGATGGGCCGAGAAGGAAACCTCGCAGAGACCGTTCGCGACGTGAAATCGATCTCGTGCCGTTGGATTCATGATGTGATTCCGAATCGAAGCAACTTTGCCTGGCAGTCGGGATATTCGGCGTTTTCGGTGAGTTATTCCGGATTAAACGACGTAAAACGATACATCGCCGGTCAGCGGGAACATCACCAAACGCGAACGTTTCAAGACGAATTGCGGACGTTCCTGAAGAAACATGGCATTGAATATGACGAGAAGTATTTATGGGATTGAGGTTCTCATTCGGACGCCCCGTTGGGGCTTCTGATTTTGGTTCCTCTTTTCCAGGGGCTTCCGCCCCTGGCTATTTCCGGAATGCCCCTTTGGGGCGTGTTCGGAAAACAATGAGTCCTAGTGATGCAACAAGGAAGCCCGAGGTCTCCGACATTTGGTTGCGTAGGATGGCTATTGTGTCGGAACGCGTAGCTACCCTGCCAGAGAAATGACACAGACAAGACTTAATGAATGCCAGCGTTTGGAACGCTATACAGAGGCCTTCGTCTTGCTGAAAACTAAACACCGAAAACTGAAAACTACCCCCTAACGGACCCCAAAACCTTGCCCGCGACTGTAATTGATGTGAAAGCTGCGGACGACCGTCGTGATGTCGTTCATCGTGCCGTTCAGGCATTGGTCGAGGGGCAGTTGGTGGCGTTTCCGACCGAGACCGTTTATGGCCTGGCTGCTTCGGCGCTCAATCCTCAGGCCATCCATGATCTGCGTCACGCCAAGGGGCGACCGGAAACGAATCCCTTCGCTTTGTGCGTCCCCGGTGCCGATACGCTATGGGACTATGTTCCGGATGCATCGCCGCTGATGTGCCGATTGGCGCGACGATGCTGGCCAGGCCCAGTTACGTTAGTAATGCCGACCGGGGAAAGTTCGGTCGTATCGCAGTTCCATGAAGAAGTTCGCCAGGCCGTTTCGCCCACCGGGATGGTCGGCCTGCGAATTCCGGCCCACGATTTGATTTCCCAAGTGATGCACTTTCTGCCTGGTCCGTTGGCATTAACGAGTGCGAATCTGTCTGGTCAGCCAGATGCGATTCATGGAAAAGAGGTCGTAGAGGCCCTGGGAGATCGGGTAGGATTAATTCTGGACGACGGAAAGTGCCGTTATGGGCAACCTTCCAGTGTCGTCAAAGTGGAAGGCAACCACTTCCAGATGTTACGCCAAGGAGTCGTTTCGGAGAGTGTTTTGAATCACCTGAGCAGCTACTTCGTTCTGTTTGTTTGTACCGGAAATACGTGTCGCAGCCCGATGGCCGAAGTGGTCATGCAAAAGCATTTAGCCGACAAGCTTGGCACCACGATTGATCAGTTGGATCAAAAAGGGGTGCTTGTCGCTTCGGCCGGTATTGCCGCTTATCCTGGCGGTCGAGCCGCACCGGAAGCGATTCATATCCTGGGGGCTCGCGGCTTGGACTTAAACGGCCACGCCAGCCAACCGTTGAGCGATCGCCTGGTCGAACAAGCCGACATGATTTTGACGATGACGACAGGACATCGCGACGCCATCCTGGCTCGTTGGCCAGACGCACGCGATCGAACGCAAACGCTAAGCAGCGACGGCCGCGACATTGCCGATCCGATTGGAGGTTCGGAAGATGTTTATCGCACCTGTTTGGAACAGATCGAATCGGAAATCAAGCTTCGCGTCAAAGATCTGGACTTGGACAACCTCCTTCCCTCCTAGACTTTTCCTGCCTCGTTTGCGGACGCCCTCCCTTCGTTCCGCAAACGCTGGCCCCTCGACTTTTGCCAAAATGTGACTGCCATGAAAATCGCGATTGGAAGTGATCATCGTGGGTTTGAAGTAAAGACGAAAATCATCGAGCACTTGCACAAGCTAGGGCACGAATCGTTCGACTGCGGTGCCCACGACTGTAACAGCATCGATTATCCTGACATCGCTTCGGCCGTGGCTGAAAAGATTGTCAGCGGCGAAGTCGACCGAGGCATTCTGATCTGCGGCTCTGGCATCGGCATGGCCATCACCGCCAACAAATTCCCCGGCGTTCGCGCGGCAACTTGCCACGACGATCTGACCGCCGAGATGAGTCGTCGTCATAACAACGTCAACGTGATGTGCCTTTCGGCCGACTTGCTCGGCGAGCGGTTGATCGACCGGATGGTTGACTTATGGATCACGACAGAGTTTGAGAAGGGCCGGCACGAGCGCCGCATCGAAAAGATTACCGCGGTCGAAAAGCGATTTTTTAAGGACGACTAACTGCCGTTAATCTTGCTCAAAACGCGCAGAGACTGGGCTGCGCCTTCGATTCTAAAGAAGTTTGCATGAAGTAGACTTGAAATGTGTACAACGTGCAAACGTTTTCTGCGCCTGGCGTGCGAGGAATGATCCCCCGCTGAGGAGTGCTTTCCGATTGGCTTGAATTTTTCCGCTATTTCGTAGCATAGTTTTTAGGAAACGTGGTCGGTTTGCGCCGATTATTTTCTATTTTCCCGGCAAGCTTTTCCGTTTGTAACGATCGCACTCGTATCTGGCCTATTTCTGCAGTTTTTCTCGACTGTGGACGCATCTGAAAATCTTGAAGCGAAATCGATTGTTGATAGAGTCGTTTAAACAGTCAGCGAAAACGCCTGTTTCGATTTCGCATCATTGTGACTTGCCACTTTTTCGGAAAGATTGCCAGGAATGGTACGGTTTCGTCGCCCCCATCCCGAGGATGTTGAACAGCTGCTCTTGAACGCCAAGTTGCGTGACGAGTTAGAGCCGTTCTTCGACGAATCGCTGCAAATACTGGACAGCGGTCGAATTCCTATTCGAGTAGAAAACGAGTTCCTCAGTGCGATTCTCGCCTGGGAACGCGCCCCTGTCCTGCCCATCGCCCAGTGGTTCTCCCCAACCCTCGCCCCACCCCGAGCCGATCAACTGACCGCCGAGGAGCTGCATGAAGTCTTGTGGGACATGATCCACAAGCTGGCCTCGCGGCGGATTTATCTCGACTTTACCGACCATTTAAGCGATGCGGAACTGTACCGCGTGGTCGTGCGAGACATCCTGCCATCGCAGGAGAAAATGGTCGATTTGTCGAGCCATTGCATCTATTTCAACTGCGCCGAAGCAGACGGCGACGCCGAAACCTGGCTGCGTTATTACGCCTCGGAAGAGGAACGCCAAGGCTGGATGGAAGAAACCGGCGGTCCCCTGCCCCCAGTCGAAAGCTCGCCATTCCCTCGGAAATTGCCGAACGGAACACGCTAGAACATTCTCAGAGCAGAAGCGGATTTCACCGTGTGTTGCCAGTCAACACCGGGGCATGGTGAGATCCGCTTCGCTTTTTGTTCTATACGGTTTCTTCTTTCGCACGAGCGTACAACCAGCGTCGAGCGAAAAACGTTAACAGCAGCGGCAGCCCGGCCGAAACGGCCAACGCAATGACTAGCCATTCCTGTTCTGCCGCCATTTGCCCGAATGCCGCATAGGCCAACGCGATTCCTGCATTGGAAAATAGGACCGGCGGCCAAAATTTTCGCCAAGATAATCCTTGCACGCCCAGCAGCACGACGGTGGCTTCCGCCAAGATCGGTAATGCCCTCGTCACTACCAAAGTGACCACTCCCCAAGTGTCGGCAAACTTTTTAAGGCTCGCGGCGTCCTCCTCTTTCAGCCAACGTCGCTGAAGGGCCGGACCCGCCATTTTGGCGAGGCCAAAACCAATCGCCGCTCCGACAGAAAGCCCCGCGAAACAGACGAATCCCCCAGCCAAAGCCCCTAACTTGGCCCCTGCCAGCGTGTTGACCAAACTCGACGGCACCGGCAAGAAAACGTCCAGCGAGAGAAGTCCAAACAGTACGATTGCCGTAACCACTGGGCTAGACTGGGTTTGCTCCCACGCAGCAGCCATTTCCGAGAGCGATTCCCCCCAAATGACGAAGGGAACGATCGGAATCGCCAAAGCGGCGGCCAAAAGGGTCAGGATTTTCAGGAATGTCCGCATCGATTCGCCTGGTGAATCCCCCATTTTTCGTGGCATCGGATTTCTGACTTAACTATCATTTTTACTGGGGTAGGATTACCAACGTACAACTACATTCCCTCGCTACCAAGGTTCCGGGGGCGGTCACCCTTATAGCTTTCCTGAAACGATGGACAAAGTCATGGTCTCACGATTACTTCTGACGGCACTAATCATGCCGCTTCTAGCAAGTTCCTGCTACGCACAATATTACGGCGGCCCATGGGGCGGGTATAGCTACCACGCTTCCACCGCGGAAGAAGGCTACCAGCGTGGTCTGGCCGACGTGATTCGTTCTCAGGGGATGTACAACCTCGAGACGTCGCGTGCCAACATCAATCAGCAAGAAGCGAATGCGGCCTACATCGAGAATCGCAATCGTGCCCAGGAAGTCTGGTTCGATATGCGTCGTCGCAACGACGCCTACCGCGCTGAAAAAGCTGGCCCTAAAGTTACCAGCGAGCAAATCTTCCGCATGAATGCCCAGCGTGCTCCCAAACGCCTGAACGACGATCAAATCGATCCCGTCACCGGCGAACTGCATTGGCCGCTGCTTCTCACCGCGATGGTCTACGATCCTTACCGCAAAGTCATCGACGATGGTTTTGAAAAGCGACACCAGAAGGGTTCGTTCGTCAGCTACGATTCGCATCAGCAGATCGTCAAAGCGGTCGACTCGATGTACGACGAACTGAAGAAGCGAATTCGCGACTACGAACCACAGCAGTACGTCGAAGCGAATCGTTTTATGGAAGCCCTGTCGTACGACGTCCGATTCCCGTCCAGCTAGTCTGCGGCGGCAATCGTTTGACGAGAACACCTTTGACTTGCAACAACAACTCTTCTCTATGAATATGAAACTGGAGACGGCGATGAGTGTCCGTTATTTGTTCCTGTGTGTCGCTCTGCTGTTGTGCGGCACCCTTTCTGCGGCCGAGCCAGATGCCGGCAAGCTGATTGCTGACCTGAATGCCGGAGGTGACCAGGCCTATTCAGCAGCAGACGATCTTGCCGATGCCCCTGCCGCAGAAGCAGTTCCTGCCCTGACGAAAGCGCTCGATAGCGACGACGTCGAACTACAGCGTCGCGCCGCTCGTGCGTTGGCACAGTTCGGCAAAGAAGCCCACACGGCCACCCCTGCCCTGGGCAAACTGCTCGATAGCCCTGTTCCCAAAGTGCGTGCCTACGCGGTCTACGCTCTCGGCAAAATCGGCAACGGCAGCAACAAGTATCTGCCAAAGTTGATCAAGCTGATTGCAGACGAAGATGCCACCGTTCGCCATGAAGCTCTGGAAGCCATGCTCGAAATGGATGCCGATCCTGAGGTGACGCTCCCGATCATGGTCAACGTGCTCGAAAATGCCGACCACGCCATGGTGCTGCCGGTCCTGAGCGATCTTGCCGAACAAGGCGACAAAGCCGTTCCTCGACTGCGCAAGGCTTTGCAGAACGAGAAAGCCGCCTACTGGGCATGTCTCGTGGCCGCTGAGATGGGCAAGACGGCCGCTCCTGCGGTTCCAGAGCTGACCGCGGTCCTTGATAGCGAAGACCCAGAAGTTCGTATGCATGCATTGATTGCTTTGGGCGAGATCGGACCAGAATCGAAGCCTGCCCTCAGCAAGGTGCTTGCCGCTCTTGATTCCGACAAAATCCCAGCCGTCAAGTATTCGGCCGCATTCGCCTTGGCAGCGATGGAAGATGCTCAAGCAACCGAAGCGTTGCAGAAAGCTGCCGAAGGGGAGGACGCCTTCCTCAGCCTGATGAGCTACTACGCCGTCGCCAAGCTGAACCCCGAAGATAAGCAGAAGATGACCACGGCGGCTACGTTCCTGGTCGAAGCCATGAAGAACGAAAACGGCAACGTTCGCGCTGCCGCTGCCCGCTGTTTGGCCAATCTGGAAGCACCACCGGAGATCGTTCAACCGATCATCGCGGATGCGCTCCAAGACGCTGACCCACGCGTGGTGGTCAACATCACCGACGCAATCGTAAAGATGGGCCCTCAGGTCTTGCCGAAAGTTGTCGAAGGTTTGAAAGACGAAAACCTTCGCTGGGTATCGGTCGGTATCATCCGCCAGTGGGGTGAAGCCGCTCCGGAAGCCGTCGCTCCGCTTGCGAAAGCCTTGAAAGAAACCGACAACGAACAGTTCCAAGCCGAAGTGCTGATGACCTTGGGTGCCATCGGCGATAAAGCTGCTGGTGGGTTGGATGCGATTCGCCCCTTTATTAAGTCCGATTCGCGCACGCTGCAACTTGATGCCCTGTACGCATTGGGCAGCATCGGCAGTGCCGCAGTTTCGACCAAGGGCGAGATCGAACCGCTTCTTTCGAGCGAAGATCCTTTCACCCAGTTCGCTGCTGCTTGGGCGTTGGCTCACATTGCTCCAGAAGACGAAGCTGTCGCCACCAAAGCCGTTCCTGTGCTTGTCGCTCATCTGACTGACACTACGCAGGACTACATCCCTGGCGAAGCGGCTATGGCGTTGGCCATGTTCGGCGAGAAAGCCAAGTCGGCTCTTCCTGAACTGAAGAAAGCAGCCGATGCCGGCAATACGGCAGCTGCCGAAGCAATCGAATCGATCTCGATGTAAGCCTCGAATCGATCTAAAAACACTTGAAGGCCACCCATCCCGGTGGCCTTCTTTGTTTGCTAGCAGCCAATCTGTCGGCAAAAGTCATTCGCGACTTGAACTGATCTTTCACCGATTGTGGGATTTTGCTAGTAATTCTGAGCCGACACTATTTTCTTGAGAATGGATGCCAGAAAGAAGTTTCGCATGTTAGGCAAGGATGCCATGAAGAACATTTACCTGCGTTTGGCCGTGATTGGTGGAGTGGTAGCATTAGGCGCCACCGCAATCGGACAATCGATGATGGCATCTCGGGAATCAAGCGATCCCGAGCCAATCGAAATCTCGCAAATCCCACCTGGGACGCAACCACAGCAAGTCGCTGCAGCGTTTCCCGATTCACAAGTCGTTCTCGCGTCGAACGATTCGCCTGCGGAGCCTTCTGCCGAACAACCAACTCCGGCCAAGCCTCCGGTAACCGCAGCAACGCCAACTCCAGCTGCTCGGTTCAGCGTTTCTGAATCGGCGACTTCCAACGAAACAGCATCGCCGCCTGCCAATCCGGCTGCCGCAGCCGCCAACGATGGCAGTGCTCCGCCAAGCCGCTTTAGCCGCTTTTTAGGCGATTCCCCTTCGCCGCCAGCAGACTCAGGACCTTCCACTACCGAAGTGACTGCTACGCCGGCAGCATCCAGCAGTGGAAGCCGTTTCAGCATTGGCGATAACGCCGCGCCAACGCCTGCCAACCCAGCCGCCGAAGCGGAACCGACCAATCCTGCATCCTCCGGCGGTACACCAACACCGCCAGGCCCGCAAAGCTTTGCTACCGATTCTGAAGCTTCGCCTCCGGCCAATCCAGCCGCAGGCATGTCGCCACCTCCTGTTCGCTTTCAATCAGGTCTTCCTGCCGCCGCAGCAGACACGGCCCAGCAAGTCACCGACACCGCCAACTCGTTGGCTGCCGAAGCAAACGCCGCAACCGATCAAGCTGCGTCGTCTGTGCGAGGTGCTGTCGAAAATGCCAACAATCGCTTTTCGTCGATGGTGAACTCGGCATCGCAGTCGATCTCGGATCAGGCCAACGCCGTGACCGATTCCATCAACGAGCAGATGCCGCAAACCGCTCCGATGCAGCCACGCTTCAGCTCCAGCGCGAATCCTGCACCACAGCCGACCTCAGCGGAATCAGCGACACCAACTCCTCCGAATCCAACCCGATTTTCGGCGACGACTCCAGCTCCGAGTGAGCCAACTGCTGCAACCCCTCAGCCCAGCGTGATTGGATCGGCGACACCGTCCCCTTATAGCCAAACACGCGGTTTCTCTGCTTCGCCGGCACCTCCAGCCATGGAAGAACCATCGCCACAGCCGATGAGCCAACCGCAACCGACACGCTTCGAGCAATCGCCTCAGATCGCTTCGCTGCCGTCTGCCGCAACAAGTGCCATGACCTCTGGGGCCATGGCCGCATCGCGTCCTGGCGAAGTTCACCTGGAAGGTGACCAGCAGCCCAGCATTCGCTTAGAGAAAGTTGCTCCGCCGGAAGTTCAAGTTGGCAAAGTGACCACCTTTGAAGTCCAAGTTGAAAACAACGGCCGAGTCGATGCCTCCAACGTCGTCGTTCGTGACATGGTTCCGACAGGCGCTAAGCTCGTATCGACCAGCCCTCAAGCCCAACAAGGAGCCGACGGGAGCCTGGTCTGGGAATTGGGTACACTTCGCCCGAACGAACGCAAGACTCTTAAACTGGAAATCCTTCCGCTTCAGGAAGGTGAAATCGGCAGTGTCGCCAGCGTTGTCTTTGCCGCGAAAGCTTCAGCCAAGTCAGTCGTAACACGTCCGAAACTGGAGATTTCACAGTCGAGTGCTGGAACCGTTTTGGCCGGCAATCAGCTCGGAATCACGATCACCTTGTCTAATCCCGGAACTGGTGCGGCAACGGGGATCGTGCTCGAAGAAAACGTTCCTGGCAACTTCGCCCATCCTGCTGGAAAAGAGCTGGAGTTTTCCGTTGGAACACTACGTCCCGGCGAATCGCGTCAGCTTGATCTCGTTCTGAACGCGGTCGCGGCCGGTCGAGTCCAAAACATCTTGCGTGCTCGCGGCGACGGCAATTTGAACGCCGAACATGCGTTGGACTTGGAAGTGGTCGCACCGAAGCTGCAAGTCGCGATGACTGGGCCTAAGCTGCGTTACCTCGAACGTCCGGCCAAGTATACTGTTTCGGTCAGCAACCCAGGCACCGCGCCTGCCCACGAAATCGATGTGGTGACATACCTTCCAAAGGGTCTGAAATTCGTCGAAGCCAACAACGCCGGTCAGTACGATTCGACGCGGCATGCTGTCTTCTGGAATCTCCAGGAGTTGCCACCGTCGCAAACTGGTACCGTCGAACTGGTCGCTTTGCCGATCGAGCCAGGCGAGCAGCGACTGCGAGTCGAAGGCTCCGCCCAAAAAGGCCTGACTGCTGAAGATGAATCGATGGTCCGCGTCGAAGGCTTGGCCGCCATGTACTTTGAGGTAGCTGACTTGGCCGATCCGATCGAAGTGGGCAAGCAAACCACCTACGAGATCAAAGTCGTCAATCAAGGCTCGAAAGAAGCGACCAACGTCAACGTGACCGCCATGCTGCCCGCTGGAATGAAAGCCCTCGGTGCCGACGGTGAAGTCCCAGGCAACGTCCAGGGGCAACAAGTCACCTTCCAGCCAATCGGACGGATCGATCCCAAGCAGACCGTTCGCCTGAAGATCCAAGCCCAAGGGACCATGCCCGGCGATCAACGCATCGTCGTCCGCGTCCGCACCGACGGTATTCCGGACCCAATCACCAAAGAAGAAAGCACGACGGTCTACACAGATCAGTAGGCTGCCAAACGGGTAAAAGCCAAACGAGAAAGGCTCGCGTGAATCTCACGCGAGCCTTACTTTTTTTATAATCAGTTACAGAGTTACAGAAGCCTAAAAGCTTTCCGCCATGTCTCGGGCGTGGTAGCTACTTCGCACGAATGGACCGCTGGCCACTTTGACGAAGCCCATGCTCTTGGCTTGGTGGCCAAGTTCTTCGAACTCTTCCGGGCGGAGGTATCGCACCACTGGCAGATACTTCTTCTGATCTGGCTGCAGATATTGTCCGAGCGTCAGGAAGTCGACGTTGGCATCTCGCAGATCAGCCAACGTGTCCAGCAATTCTTCCCGTGTCTCGCCGAGTCCCAGCATCAAGCCACTTTTGGTTTTTGTTTCCGGGGCAATCTCTTTTACCTGGCGAAGCAGGTCGAGCGTCCAAGAGTAAACCGACTTGGGGCCACGCACACGACGATAAAGTCGCGGAACGGTTTCGGTGTTGTGATTGAAGACTTCAGGCTTCGCTTCCAACACGCGAGCTAGGGCCTCTTTCGAGTCGATGAAGTCTGGCGTCAGCACTTCAATCGTTGCGCCCGTTTTCTCTCGGACCGCTTCAATGCAGCGGAAGTAATGATCGGCCCCACCGTCGGGCAAGTCATCCCGGGTGACCGAGGTGATCACGACATGCTTCAGCCCCAAGCGATAGGCCGCTTCGGCCAGACGTTCTGGTTCGTCATCCGATAGCGATTGCGGCGTGCCGCGAGAAACCGAGCAGAAACTACATGCCCGAGTACATACCGCACCCAAAATCATGAAAGTTGCTGTCTGCTGCGAGTAGCACTCCATGCGGTTGGGGCACTTCGCTTCCTCGCACACGGTTTCCAGACCCAACTCTTTCATCAAGTTGGTCGTCTTGTGTCCGGGATCCCCTTTGGGGACATTCCGCTTCAACCAGCGGGGAAGACGTCGTCCTGAATCAGGTGACGGGATATCGGACGAATCGACAATCGGTAGCTCAACAGGCTGCTTGGCGGGTTCGATCACGTGTATGCTTGACTACTTCAGGAAACAGAGGATGGCTCGAGTGCCAGGTGGCCTGGACTGCCCCGAACCTTTGCGCCAAATGGTACGCCACACTGCGTGCGACCTCTCTTATTGTAGGGCACGACTCTGTTTCTTCCAGGAGACTGCTCATCGTGGGAGAATCTCCGGGACAGGCAAGCTCTGCTGGATTCGACTCAATACCCACCTGACTGTGGGGTCCGCATGTGACATTCAGGAAGGCGCCGTGACTGGTAATCCAGTTCTGAACGGCCACTCCGATGGCGGCCAGCATGCCGCTCCTTCCCCATAAGCCAAATCGGCCAGGCCGCTTGTAGCTGGGAACCTCGTACTCACGAACGGTGTCCAAGAGTCCATTCTGCAGTCGTTGCAGATAATCTCCGACCGACCACGAATGATATCGTAGAGGAACAATTGGATAGACGGCCAATTGACCGGGCGTATGGGCCACACAAGCCCCGCCTCGTCCGATCCAGCGAAGTTCCAGCTTTCGACGACGCATCTCTTGCGTAGTCAAGCGGATATGTCGCCTCGAACCGGCTCGGCCTATACTAATGAGCGGTGGATGCTCGCAAAGCAAACAGGTAATGTGACCATCGTCACGGCCCCCCGATTCATACACCAGGCGTTTTTGCAAAGCGACACATTGATCGAAGTCGACAATTCCCATGTGATGGAAGTCGATGATCGCCGGCCGAGGCCGAGTGTTATCCGAGGGCTGAAATTCGAATATTTCCACGCGTTCGATATACCTGGAGATGTCGTCGTTGCGAGGTCTTCGTTGGAGGGGGGGAGATTAGCAGGAGGCGCGTTTTGAGCCTAGGTCGAAGTGAAGAAAAACTCCCCCGAAGTGCTGGCATCGCTGACATCCCCGATGCCCCATCTGGAAAGTAACGGAAGTGGCGAAGAAGTCGAAAGCTGCCAAAAAAGAAGAAAACAAGAACGAGAAAACGATCGGCGAGAATCGTAAAGCTCGGCATGAATACCAGATTCTAGAGCATCTAGAGTGTGGTATTCAGCTCACCGGTAGTGAAGTAAAGAGCCTTCGTGATGGCAAACTTCAACTGGCCGAGTCGTTCGCTCATGTCGTCAACGGCGAAGTTTTCCTCGTCAACTGCGAGATCTCGCCATATTCCAACGCCAGCGAATACCTCAATCATGAAGCGAGGCGAAAGCGTAAGCTACTGCTTCATAAGCGTGAAATCCTCAAGTTCGCACAAAAGAGCGAGGATAAAGGTTTCACCCTTGTTCCTTTGAAAATGTACTTCAAACAAGGGCGTGCCAAAGTGCTGCTCGGCATCGGTCGTGGTCGGCAGATGCACGACAAACGAGAAAAGCTCAAAAAGGATGTCGCCAAAAGGGACATCGATCGAGCCATGAAGCGCGGTTAAGATACCTCGCTGAACCAAAGGCTAGCACTTTGCGTAAATTGGTACGTGCTCGCGATCTCAACCGAATCATGCGATCACGGCGCACACGCAACTCACTTGCAAACAGGGGTTGGCGCCGCTCCGCTCTCCTATTTCAATAGAGTCTCGCGGAATTCGTCCCCCCCTCTCCCTGCCCCTCAAGGTGGCCATGCTTAAGATCTCAGACCTGAAAAAGTCGTTCCGCCTGCCAACCGGCGAGCGGATGCCGATTTTAGATGTGCCCCAGTTCAATGTGGCCGCTGCCGAGCAGATGGTAATTGTTGGCCGTAGCGGATGCGGCAAGTCGACACTTTTGCACCTGATCGCTGGCATCGGCCGTCCAGACTCCGGAAACATCGTGGTAAACGGCCTCGATATTACCCGCTTGTCGGAAGAGGGAAGTGACCGCTTCCGGGCCGAAGTGATGGGCTACGTCTTCCAGACTTTCAATCTCCTGCAAGGCTTCACCGCGTTAGAAAACGTCCTGCTAGGCATGTCGTTTTCGCGAGGTGGCGTCGATCATCATCGTGCTGAAGATCTTCTACAGCGTGTTGGGCTTGAGCATCGTTTGCATGCTTATCCCCGGACGATGAGTGTCGGCGAGCAGCAACGCGTGGCGGTCGCTCGCGCATTGGCCAATTGCCCGAAACTGCTTCTCGCGGACGAACCGACTGCGAACGTCGATCCGGCCAATCAGCAGTCGATCGTCGATTTGATTCGGGAAACTTGCCAAGAAGAAGAGATTGCGTTGATCATGGTCACCCATGCGATGGAAGTGGCCGAACAATTCCAACGCGTTGAACCGCTTGAGAAAATCAACCTTATCGCCCAAGCGAAGAAGGCCCACGCATGAATATCTTCCAAATCGCTTGGCGAAGCGTCCGACAACGAGCGTTAGCGTCGTCACTAACTTCCTTTTCGATGGCCTTGGGCGTGCTACTTGTTACAGCCGTCCTGCTGGTGCATGGGATCGTATCGAAGTCGTTTACCGACAATTCCGATCTCGGCTACAACATGATTGCCGGCGCCAAAGGGGGAAAGCTTCAGCTGGTGCTGAACACGACGTTTTACCTCAGTGAACCGGTCGAAAACGTCCCTTATACGTTCTACCAGGAGTTTCTCACTAAGGATAAGCAGGAGCAGGAACTCGAGTTGATGAGCCCTGATAAGCGGGGCGAATTGACCGACGGCGTTTACTCGAAGAACACCGAATTCGCCATTCCTGTTTGCTTGGGCGACTATTACCAGCACTTCCGCGTCGTTGGGACGCTGCCGAAGTTCTTCGAGCTGTTCAAAAAACCGGACGATGATGAAGAACTGAAATACTCGTTCCGCGAAGGCCGTAACTTCCACGTCTGGGACGAAGAAAACGGCTATTTCGAGGCGGTCGTCGGTTCGATGGTTGCCCAGCAGACTGGGCTTAAGATCGGGGACAAGATCGCCGCTTCGCATGGGGGCGATCCAAACGACATTCACACCGACTCGCCATTTACCGTCGTGGGGATCCTAGCTCCTTCCGGCACCCCCAACGATCGGGCCGTCTTCGTCAACATGGAAGGCTTCTACCTGATGTCGGGCCATGCCAAAGTGGAGGAGACCGAGGAAGTTGGCGCCAACGTGACCGGATCGACCATCTCTCGCAAGCAACCACTGCCGATCAAGCAACGAGAAGTGACCGCAGTGCTCGTTCGCACGTCGAATCCATTTGCTCCGATCATTATCAAGAACCGAGTCAATGAAGGAAACGTCGCCCAGATCGTGATGCCGGTGATGGAGATCACAAGCCTGTTTGAGCTGATTGTGCAGCCGATTCAAACATTGCTGCTGGTGATCACCGTGTTGATCTGTATCGTCTCCGGAATCTCAATCCTGGTCAGCATTTACAACTCGATGAATGACCGCAAACGAGAAATCGCCGTCATGCGAGCCCTCGGAGCGCGACGGCGAACAGTTATGGGGATTGTTCTGTCCGAATCGATTATCCTCTCTGTAGGAGGGGGTATTTTAGGATGGATGGGTGCCCATTTCCTATTATTCTGTGCCAGTCCGATCGTGGAGTCCCGCACGGGCGTGCAGATTGGGCTGTTCGACCTGGCTCCGCTCCCGAGAACGCTTGAAGTTCAGCTACCTTCGGCGATAATAGAGAACGACTGGATTGGCCCTCTTTTCAGTCTCGAGTTAGTGATCGTCCCGGCTCTGATCCTGTTGGCAGTCTTAGTTGGCTTCCTGCCGGCCTACACGGCCTACCGTACGGATGTGGCAGAAGCGCTAAGTTCATCACCGTAAGTGATGAATCAGGAAGGCTTAATGTTCAGCGGACGATTGCCCCTTGCGTGGACGTATTGGTCCCGCTGATCTCGCCTTTTGCCTCGAACTCAAGAGAAGTGCTCTTATGCTCACGCGTCTCATGATTCTCAGCGGAGCGTTGCTAACTACGGCCGCTCTGCTCGCTAACGCGTTCGCGTGTCCATTCTGCGCGGCCGTCTCGCAGACGTTCTCGCAGGAAATCGATTCGATGGATGCGGCCGTCATTGCCAAGTTGGTCGAAGCTCCGGAAATCACCGCGGAAGGTGCCGGGGTCGAAGCGACGTTTGAAATCGTTCAGATTCTCAAGGGCAAAGAACACCTAGGCGAACAAAAGACGATCAAATCGCTCTACTACGGCGAAGGCCGCGAAGGACGTCAATTCCTGATTCTCGGCACTGAGCCAGAAAGCATGATGTGGTCGACCCCGACGCTGCTGACCGACCGAGGCGTGAAGTACATCAACAACGTCATCAAGTTGCCGGAAACAGGGAACGAACGTTATGTCTTTTTCCAAGAGCACCTGGAAGACGAAGACGAAATGCTCGCTCGTGACGCGTACGACGAATTCGCCAACGCGCCGTACAGTGCCCTGCACGATTTGAAGCCGCAGATGAAGCACGATCAATTAGTCACGTGGCTGAAAGATCCCGATATCGCTGCCAACCGTCGCCGTTTGTACTTCACCATGCTTGGTGTCTGCGGCACCGATGCTGACTTGCCGATGCTGGAAAAGATGCTCAGCAGCGCAGAACGCACCGACAAGTCAGGGCTCGATGCGATGATCGGCTGCTACCTCACGTTGGCAGGTGCCGATGGTCTTCCACTCATCGAAAAGCTGTATCTAGCTAACAAAGAAGCTGAGTATGCAGACACCTACGCAGCAATCATGGCCCTGCGTTTCCACGGCACGGAAACAGATGTCATTGAAAAGGACCGGCTTCTTAAGTCATTGCACTTAATGCTCGACCGCCCTTCCCTTGCCGACTTGGTGATTGCCGACTTCGCTCGATGGGAAGATTGGTCGGTCATGGACAAGCTTGTCACGCTGTTCAAAGAAGCGGACGAAGAAACCAGCTGGGTACGCGTGCCCGTTATTCGCTATTTGATGCAGTGCCCCAAGCCGGAAGCCAAGCAGCACTTGGTCGAGTTGGAAAAGATCGATCCAGACGCCATGAAACGGGCACAAACGTTCTTCCCCTTCCAATCGCAGGCCGTTCCGACACGTGCCGATGGCGAAAAGATGAAGCAGGAAGAACTTCTTGCGATGGCAGACGTCGACGACAACCAACTTCCTCCTGAAGAAGACGAAGCGGAAGAAAAAGCTCCTCAAACATCTGGCGCGGCGAACTCGACCAAAAGCGGAGAAGAGACCGCCATGGCAAAACCGCAAGTCACGCGTGACGAACTTTCGACCGATGGCGATCGAGCACTGGCTGCGGCAATCAGCGGCGACTCGATGACGAACCGCTCGGAAACGACCAGCGTAGGAATTCTGCAACGGATATTTTCGACCTCGATCCCTGTCGTTATGACGTTTGTGTTAATGCTCGCCATCTCGGGCATCCTGTGGAACCCAGGCAACAAATCGTCGCTATAAAGACAGGATCGAGAATTTCATCCCCGTATTCTTAGCGTCCTTAATCAAGTCATGAGCACCACCACCGACCCTCAACCTGCTTTCACTGGCGATGTCGACCCAGCGATTTACGAGCAATACCGCTCGATCAGTTCGCTGGCCGTGACGTCGCTGCTGATTGGCTTCATCAGCATGGTCACGATTCTTGCCGTGATGATGGCTCCGATCGCCTTGGCGGGAATCGGGCTGGGGATCTGGGCCGTGATTACCGTTCGCAAGAACT
This sequence comes from Bremerella sp. TYQ1, assembly GCF_020150455.1. Lineage (NCBI taxonomy): Bacteria > Pseudomonadati > Planctomycetota > Planctomycetia > Pirellulales > Pirellulaceae > Bremerella > Bremerella sp. TYQ1. Next base: position 5,685,784 of record NZ_CP083740.1, on the reverse strand, counting down.
TGGCCACCCAAACTGGATTGCCGCTGGCCTACGCGGGAATCGTGCTGTCAACAATCGCACTCGTCGCTGGCACCAGCCGCTACGTTTACGAAGAATACATCAACCTGCCCGAAGGTTACGAGGTCATCGCATTTGGTTTGCTGCAAGAGCAGCCTGGCCAACCGGCTGGACAACCGGTTCCTGATTCTGCACTGGAATTAGACGGCAAACAGGTGCTCCTCCGTGGCTACGTTTATCCGCATGCTCAGAAGACCGGATTGAAAAATTTCGTTCTCGTGCCGGACTTCGATACTTGCTGCTTCGGGGGCCAACCGAAACTGACTGACATGGTGGAAGTTCGCCTGGTCGAACCGTTGTCGGTTGATTTTTCCTTCAATCGCCGGAAAATTGGAGGAACGCTTCGGGTCCATCAAGATCTGAAAAAGATCGAAGACCTGACCGGCGTCTTTTACGAATTGGAAGCTGACTACGTCGATTGATGCATCCCACCTTAAAACCACTCGCCTTCACACTCTGTTTGCTTCTTAGTCTTTACGTGGCTTCCGGTTGCCGCCCTGCGGAGCCTCTGCGTCCCTCGAACACTACGCATACGCCAGCTTCGTCTAACGAAACGACGCCAGCGGCCGAATCGGCTTCGCCAGAAGATTCCAGCAATGACGCCGTAGCGGACGAAAGCCCCCAAGTAGGAGACACACCGGCCGAGACAGCAGACACCTCGAAACCATCCGCTGAAGAAGCACCTGAGAAGACATCTAAGACTCCCAAGACCCAGCCGACCTCTACCGAAACGAAGCGGCCTGTCCCGAAGCCACAGCCAGGCAAAACGCTTGACCTGACTTTCGACGATATCAAATTCGATATCGAACCCGACGCTCCTTTTAAACGCGAGATGCTTCCCCAAGCGATTGAAGACTTGGGCGGTCAGAAGATTCGCATCGGCGGTTACATGCTGCCAAGTTTCCAACAGCGAGACATCAAGCAGTTCGTGCTCGTGCGAGACAATATGGAATGCTGCTTCGGCCCTGGAGCGGCTCTCTACGACTGCATTCTGATTGAAATGGATGGCCGCGGTGTCGACTTCACCGTACGTCCGGTCACCGTGGAAGGGACGTTTACCGTCAAGGAATACAAGTCGGACGACGGCAAGCATCTGGCCATCTATCACATGCAAGGCACCGGCGTCCGCTAGTCCGCCCTATTGATTCGCGGAGATTCGTGACGTGAAGCCTTCTTCCGCGAACCTGGATCGGACCTCGCAAGGAGCGAATCGAAACGCAGGTTGGTGGGCGTTGGGCAATGGCCTGGTTTCGACCACGCTTGTCTCCTATTTCGCTCAAAACTTGGGAGCCCAATCGGCTGCCGTTTCCTGGATCATTGCCGCTCCCAAGCTAGTCGGCGTTCTACGATGGTTTGCACCGCGACTTCTGAAACTAGGTGGAAGTTACCGAACAACATCCACCACAGCGTTTTTACTGTCGACGTTCTTTCTGCTGCTGTTACCACTGTGTGCGGTTGAGTCACTTTGGCCTTCCAACACGGCCGCAATTTGGGGCATCGTCATTTGCTGGTGTTTGTACCACTTGGCCGAATACTGCGGCTTTGTGATTTTCATCGCATGGCTTATGCAGTTGGTTCCGCCCGAAGTACGAGGCAGATTCTTCGGCCTTCGCGAACGCTGGCTTACTGCGGGAAACCTGGTTGGCTTTTTGTTCGCCGGACTACTTGCGGCGACATTGCGTAACGGACTCGAGGTAGATCTTCGCTGGATCACCTATCCGTTTATGGCGGTCTACGGTGCTATCGCTATTGGTATCTCAGTCGGTCCCCTTCGATTCATTCCCGAGCCCAAAACAATCCAACCGCCCGATCATTCTCTGCGCGACGACTGGCGACATTGGTCGAGTCCTCGGGCTCGTTGGTTTCTACTCTACGGAACGTGGTTCTCGGCCGCGAACGGACTGTTTTCGACATTGCTCTACGTTTATCCCTATCGCGGGCTCGACTTGTCGCTGCTCATCCCGCTGACAATGGCTGCGTCGATGCGACTGGGACAATCGATAATCAGTCGTCGGGTTGGCGTGACGATCGATCGTTACGGTTGGCGACCGGTGATGATCTGCGGACAACTGCTTATCGCGCTCGGCCCCATTTTGTTTGCGTTCGGCACCGCAGGCTATATTGCCGGTAATCTGGTTTGGATTGCCTACGCACTTATCAACGTGGCACTTCCGATTGCCATTGTTGACGGCAAGACCGACCAGAATGCGGCGCCACCATTGGCACTTTACTTTGCTTGGACCGGCCTCGTTTATGGTCTTACCGCATTGGCAGGGCAGGGGATCGCGGATCTATTTGTCTCGCTTGAATATCGCAGCGATGCGTCGGCATACTTCCCTTACTTTTTAGTGGCAACGTTGGCCCGACTATCGGCCGTATTGCCACTTCTTTGGCTCCCCGCTGAAAGCAATGCCGACAAGTGATAAACTTGCTGGTTACCCTCTCCCCATAGCAAGGAACGATCATGGCAATCCAATCCTGGACCGGCTATTGCACCAACGTGCACGCTGGAGCCACTCTCGAACAGACCCAGCAAAACCTCAACACCCATGCATCGCGCGTGCAGCAAATTCTGGGTAAAGAGCAGCCTCTGGGCGTCGGCCTGTGGCTTTCCAACTCGACCGCTCAATCGTTGGTCGAACCAGGGAAGATCGACTCGTTTTCTCAACTGCTCAAGGGAAACCACTGGATTCCTTACACGTTCAATGGCTTTCCGTTTGGCGATTTCCACAAGTCGGTCGTCAAACATGACGTCTACCTGCCGACGTGGTGGCAAGTCGAACGCTTGAACTACACCAAAAACCTGGTCACAATCCTCGATCAACTTCTAGAACCGGGCCAGGAAGGCAGCATCTCAACACTTCCCATCGGCTGGGGAAATCCGGTCCCGACCGAAGATCAATGGGCCGCGACAACGCAAAACTTCTTAGCCCTTGTCGAACATCTGTATCAACTGGAACAGTCGACAGGACGGCTGATCTATGTCTGCATCGAGCCGGAACCTGGCTGCGTTCTCGACACGACCGAAGATGTCATCTCGTTTTTCCAGACGCATCTCTTTCCCAATGGCGATGCCGATCGTATCCGACGCTACCTTCGTGTTTGCCACGATGTGTGCCATGCGGCGGTCATGTTTGAAGATCAATCCAACGTCCTGCAAAAGTACGCTGACGCCGGCATTTCCATCGGCAAAGTACAGATCTCTTCGGCAATTGAAATCCGTTTTGCCGATTTAACGCCTGAAGAACGGAGCCAGGTTTTAGCCGACGTTTCCGAGTTCGCTGAGGATCGCTATCTGCATCAAACGACATCACGCGCCGCCGATGGCACGTTGACCTATTACGAAGATCTCCCGTTCGCACTCGAGTCGGCCTCTAAGGCGATTCCTGAAAGCGACACGTGGCGAATTCATTTTCACATGCCGATTTACCTCGATCAGTTCGGCCTGCTACGCACGACACAGTCACATATTCACGACTTCCTGTCGGAGATCCGGAACTATCCCGAAATCCGACATTTTGAAGTGGAAACCTACGCGTGGAGCGTTCTACCGCAGGAGCTTCAACACAACGAACTGGCCGAAGGTATCGCTCAGGAAATCCACTGGCTGCGACAACAGCTGACTCACCGCCAACACGACTAGGACAATTCCCTATGCAGACGGTCTCGAAACGACAGGAAACTCACGAGTTCTTCTGGTTCGACAGCCAGGGAAAAAAACGTTCGTGGCCGTTTCTTAGCTATCAGCCAAGCGACTTCCAAACGGAAACGGAAGTGCCGCTGCTCGTCTTCTTGCACGGGGCAGGGGAGCGGGGCACCGATTTATCGCTCGTCAAAAAGCATGGTCCTCCGAAGCTGATCGATCAGGGCGAGGACTTTCCTTTCGTGGTAATCTCGCCCCAGTGCCCCGAAAACCAGTGGTGGGCGATGCGTGAGAATGTGCATGGCATCGCTCAGCTTGTGCAGCATATTCAAGCAGAATACTCGATCGATACGGCTCGCACTTACCTGACCGGCATGAGCATGGGCGGCTACGGAAGTTGGGCAATCGCTGCAGAGTATCCCGAAATGTTCGCAGCGATCGTTCCTATTTGCGGCGGTGCTGATCTCGATAATGCGAATTTGCTGAAGCAAACGCCGGCCTGGGCGTTTCACGGGCAAGAAGACGAGATTGTCCCGGTGCTAAGAAGCCAAGAAATTGTGGATGCCATCGAGAAGATTGATGGTGACGCGCGGCTGACCATTTATGACAATGTCGAGCACGACAGTTGGTCAGCCACGTATGCGAATCCTGACGTATACCAGTGGCTACTTACGCACGAGAATCGCAACCGGAGGAATGCCTGATGTCGACATCTGGAGATAACCCGTTCTCTTCGCCCGAAGGAAATGATGGCCCCAGCTACGAAGCACCCAATTTTGAAGGGGGCGGTTCGGTCATTCCACGTTCCTCGGTCGACTACATGGAGCCTGTCGGCAAGGTCTTTCAGAATCCCAACTGGTTCGTGAACATCTTGCTGTGCGGCATATGCATTCTTATTCCGATTATCGGCGGGATGGTTGCCTTCGGATACTTGGCCGAAGTCCTTGCTTCTCAAGCGTACGGACGCAGTCAGTCTTATCCCGATTTTGATTTCAATCGCTTCGTCGAATATCTGACACGCGGCTTTTGGATGTTCCTCGTCGGATTCGTCGTTTGGGTATGTATTTTCCCAATCATTATGATTGCCGGGTTCATCATGGCCGCCATGCAAGCCACCGATAACGATGCCCTGGCGATTGTCGGCGGGTTGGTTTACTTCGGCACGAATATCTTTGTCAACGTGCTCAGCTTCTTCATCATTATGCCGTTGATCATCCGTGCCGGTATGCTGAACGACTTCGCCGCGGCGTTCGACTTCCGCTGGATCAAGGACTTCATTTCCAAGATGTGGGTCGAACAACTGCTCGGCGGAATCATTCTGTATATCTTCGCGTTTCTGATCATGCTGGTTGGTTGTATTGCCCTTTGTATCGGGTACATTCCAGCCGCAGGTGCCGTGCTGATTATGTGGGGCCTATTTCTGGCTCAGCTGTATCAGGTATTCGTACACCGCGGCGGCCAACCACTTCCGTTCAAGGAAGCTACCAAGCTGTAAATTGGCTTGGTCGATCACGCCATGCGGCCGTCGTCAGCAATTACGGCCGCATGGTATGTTTCGCCGGTTCCGTAGGCGTTGAACTTCTGCAGAAACAGGGGACCAGCGCCGCGTAGCTTGAATTCGCCTGATTTGTAACTCTTCACGGTAATCGGGCCATTGGCACGAACGGCGAAGACCAGCATGGCGATAAAGCAAAGAAACCCGCCAAAACCAAACCAGCCATTTTCGGTATAAGCGGCCAGCGAGATCATCCCCACAAGCCCCGCTAGAGAAAGGACGAAGTACAGCCAGTTCATTCGTAGCTTGAAGGAACAGTCGTGGCAAACCGAGTACTCGACATGGCACTTCTTCCGCGTCACCAGGTAGACAATCAGAAAGATCAACAGCTGTAGCAGCACCAGCAAATAGATCGCCGGATGCACCCAGTAGAGGTCTTTCTTCTTACGACCAAAACTATCGTTTTCCGATAACTGCTCGCCACATTTCACGCATGCATGCGGCAGAATGATCTTGTCTTTGCCAAGAATATGCTGCCCTTGAACTTCGTAGGCACCTGGGACCACTGTGATGGTCTCGCCGGGGGTGGTAGGGGAAGCAAATGGATTGGTGCTGTTCTCGCCGAACGCCATCTTGTATAACCCTCTGCGCAGGGGGAAACGGATAAAGGTAGCGGCAAGTTTAGCGATTTTCTAAGCGAGAATCGAACACCAAATGCCCCTCTACCGATGAAATCTTTCCTCTTATCTGCTATACCAGATGGAATCCATTCTCAGAGTTGCTGAAACCCTTTCCCATTAGTGCACCATCAATATGTCGATCGAACTACGCCATCGTATCTTTGAACAGCTCGACCAACTTGTTCTGATTGACCCTCACACGCACATCAATGCGTTGGATCCTTCCTCCCATACGCTGGCCGACATTCTCGGGTACCACTACTACACCGAGCTCGCCCATTCGGCTGGCATGCCCAAGGAGCGAATCGAAGAAGAAGGGATCTCGCCAAAGGAGAAAGTGGGCCGGTTGATCGAGAATCTTGGACCGATCAGCAACACGATCCAGTACAGCTGGTTCATCGAGATGGCTCAAAAGCTGCTCGATTTCGACGGCGATACGATTGATTCCAGCAACTGGGAATCGTTCTACGACGACGCCGAGCAAAAAATGTCGGCCGACAACTGGACCGAAACCGTTTTCAGCAAAAGCCGCCTGGAAAGCGTCTTTCTGACGAACGATTTCGACGATCCACTAGAAGGCTTCGACAGCACGAAATACATTCCGTGCCTCCGAACGGACGACTTGGTGTTTCACCTGTCCGATGCTCGCACGAAGATGCGTTTGTACGAAGCCACCAACATTGAAGTGAGCGACGTTAAGTCGGCTCGTGAAGCGATCGGCAAACTGTTCGACCACTTCACCCGCCGCAACGCGAAGGCCTGTGCGATTTCGCTGCCTCCGACGTTCGCGCCTACGAAAGTCTCCGACGCACGTGCCGATACCGCATTGGCAAACATTTTCGCCCATGGTCCAAGTGCTGACGAAGATGATCAACGTGCCGTCAGCAACTTCATTTTCTGGACGTTGGCCGAGAACTGTCAGAGCTACAAGCTGCCGTTCGACTTGATGATCGGCGTCAATCGTAAAGTCTTCCCCGCCGGTGTTTACCAAGGGCAAGATCTTTACGATAGCCGCGTTTCGCTGATTCAGTACAAAGATCTGCTCAACGCATTCCCAGACGTCACGTTCCCGATCTCAGTTCTGGCAAGCGTGACCAATCAGGAGTTGGTCAGCTATTCGTGGATCTTCCCGAATGTCGTCGCCAACGGTCACTGGTGGTACAGCAACACGCCAACGTTCATCCAGCAAGACTGTGCCAGCCGCCTGGAAGCGATTCCGCGAACCAAGCAGATCGGCTATTACAGCGACATGTACAAGATGGAGTTCGCATTGCCGAAGTTCGCCATGTACAAACGAATCCTCGCTAAAGTGCTAGCCGAGAACTTCGTTATCGACCGCAATTGGTCGGAAGAGTCGGCCATCGAGCTCGGCACTCAGCTGCTGCGAGGCAACGTCGAAACGATCTTCAGCGTCGGCGAGTAAACACCTCTCAAATTCGCACTTCCTGGGTAGCCTGTGGTTGCTTGCAACCCAGGAAGCGTCGCGAACCGAGGTAAATCTATCGGATTGCTGGTACGCAGTGACCTCGATTCGGCTCCGCCTCCCAAAGGTTGCAAGCAACGTGGGCAACCCGTTGTGGATCGAAAGAAGTGCTGGGTTCGGGAAAAGTTTCTCCACCGACCGAGATCAGCGCAACCTATTCACCAGAAAAGACTTGCGACATACCACAAGTCTTTTCTCATCCTGGTTCGCGGGCGTTTTGGACATTTTTTCTCCGCCATGGCGAACCTTTTCTGGTCCCTGGGCATCTACCCGGGTATCCCTGCTGACGGTTATTTAATCGCACGCTGGGGGAATCTTTGTTGTTGCCTAGCTGATTTAGGCGATTTAAGATTCAAGATCCACGTACCTGGAAGGTGCTTGGATTTCAAACTTCCACTTCATAGTTCTCTCACTGCGCGTAGACGCGTAGGAGGATGAAACAATGCGTTCCAACATCATCAACATTCGCGCCAATTTTGCCGCCGTCGTCGCCCGCGTTGCCGTGGTCGCCGTTGATGTTATTCGCAATGCAGCATCCGCCACCGGTCTGCGCCTCTATGGCCATACATGGCAATACGGGACGAAAACGTGGGGCAAACAAAGCCCACCCAAACCGTCCGACTGTTTGCCGTGTGATGCTCTGCGATGTCTTGGCGGCGGCCTATTACTAGGCAGTACCCCGTCAATGTCGCTCTCGATGCGATTCCGAATGGAGGAATCGCTGGGCCTGATACCCAGAAGCTGAAGGACTTAAACCCAAGCACTACCGCTAGGGTTGGTCCCGCACAATTCGCGAAGCTTCTGAGACGCTAGGCCCCCGAGAGCCCGAGTTGTCCTGTTTTGATGCGCCTTTTACTTCCGCATCTATTCCCAGGTCTCAACTCGTCGCCGGGTTCCTTTTGCCATGTGCATTGTCGTCGATGCCGCCGCATGCACTCATTTCGCCAGAACTGCCCTGAATATATACGTCTGGAAACTATGATGAACGGAAACTTGTACAACGATGAACGAGATCGGATCGTCGATCTGGTCCTTGCAGCTCAAAACGGTGATCGCGACGCTTTCGGTCAGCTGGTAGAAATCTTCCAGCCGGTCGTCTTCGCCATCGCTTTGAAGCGTCTGCGTCACTACTGGGAAGCCCAGGAATTGGCTCAAGACGTCTTCATCCAGGCGATGCAGAAGCTGGACCAGTTGCGTGAACCGGCTGCCTTCCCAGGCTGGTTGCGTTCGATCGCGGCCCGGATGGCCATCAACCGGGCAGTTCGTCGGCCGCACGATTTCGCTACGGAACCAGAAGCCTTGGCTTCGGTCTGTGTCGAAAACGAAACGCCGCTGCACGCAATTCTGGAAGTCGAACGCCGGGATAACCTGGCCGTAGGAATGGGACGTCTCGGCGAAATGGACCGAGATACGCTCCGAGCCTTCTACGTCGACGGACAGTCGTTGCGAGAAATGAGCGACGAATTCGAAGCACCGATCGGAACGATCAAGCGTCGTTTGCACGTCGCTCGTAAGCGTCTGGCCAAGGAGATGGAAGAACTGGAAGCGGTCGCCGTTTAGGCGACCAACACCACCTTCCATCGCGTAACAAGAATGAGTTGACCGCGCCCTTGGGTTCACCCTCCGAGCCCAAGGGCGTTTTTATGCGCGGTGACCTGCGGACCAATCTATCAGCGTTTAACCTGGTGCAGCAGGAAAGTTACGAACTTCAATGATCGTTCGAATATCCATGGGTGCCATGCCCACGTCGGCGTGGGCATGTCTTCCAATGGTCAGAACACGAATGTTATACACCTGATTTAACGGCGATTTACTCAAACAAAATCATGTCCTTCGATGCCAAAGCATGCCCACGATGACGAGGGCATGGCACCCAGATATTTAGCACGTTGTGATCGCCTCGGACGCATCTCGCACTACGTAATCGCCATCGCATCGGAGTAGTACTTTAAAGTCTCTTTCAGCGGATGCCACTTTCGCCCGCTCATCAGGCTAAGATCGGCGAACCACTGTTTGCCGTCGATGGTTTCGACCATCATTCGGTTTCGTGGGACGAACGTCACTTTGCGGATCTCGTGCCAGGCAAACGCGTACCCGATCCATTGATTGTCTTGCTGAAACTTCGCACGAAGCCCTTCGTCGTTAAGCTGCATCGGGAAACGTTTCCACGCGCGACGCCAGCGGACAGTGTGATTGATGACGGTTGCCACGCAGCTGATTGTCATGAAACCAAGCAGTCCATGACCGATAAGAAACGGCGTGCTGATCGTTCCCATGCCGGGCTGTACAGCCGCGTTTAGCCAGATCAGGCCAAATATCAAAGCCAATGCGCCGGCAATAATCAATTGAAACGATTCTTTGGACGCGACCTCATGATCGCTTACATGAAACTCACGATACTCGATCGATGAAACCGCAGCGGGGGAGGCGAACGGATTTTCGGGAGCCTCGTTACTCATCGCTAGGTGGTCAGCGGAATTTCAGATTCGCAGAAGGCCTGATACTTGGCAGCCAACTGCTCCATGGCGTTTTTTCCCTCGGCCCGAGCGAACTGAATGCGTGACCGTCGGATGACTCCCTTTTCCAAGTGCAATGCGAAAAGAGGGATCGTTACTTCCACGGTTTCCTCGTTGGTCCGTTCCGCTTGGATCGCGGGACAGTCTCCCGGGTAAGCGAAGACGGCGTACTGAACCGCGTCGAGACAACCGATAGCAGCAACCATCGGATCGCTGAGCTGGGCGAGATTCTCTGGCCCCAGCCCCGGCGGGTTCCACTCGAGCTGTTTGTTCATGGTGATCACCGAGTTGGCATCGTTGAACTGAACTTTCAACGCCATCTGGGCATCGGAATCGAGCGTCGACGTTTGGCGGGAAAGAATCAGCTCAACGCCATCCAAGTCAGGCAGCACTCGCGAATAGATCTCCGTCGAGAGTTCGTCCTTATCGGAAGTGTACCGCTCGACTAAATCGTTGCCGCGAACGTAAAACTCGTCACGCGTTCCGATTCCTTCCAAGTTCCATTCCATCACCTGCCAGTTTTTTGGCTGGGTAACGTACTTGGCATTCATGCGGTTGGGATACGCCGCGACCGAAAGCTGGAATGTATCGGTCTTGCAGCGGTGAATGACGTCGTAATCGGAGATCCAAATCGAGTTGCTCATGGGCTCGATTTTGTTCGATGGGATGGAATGCCGAAAGACCACGGCAAGAAATAAAAAACCCCGTCACTCACCGAGGTGAGTTGACGGGGCCGGAACAGAGAAGAGGCCGAAGTTGATGCGTCGCGAAATCACTCTCGCGAGGCGGGTATGTGCGGTATTTCACCGCTGTTCCGGGAATGATGTAGTCGATGATACCAAAAATCGGCAGGGTGTCCACAATAATTTGCCAAGTTTCTTGCGAAACCGATTGGTCTCAGCGACTTGCCTATTTTATGAAGCAAAGCAGGGTGGAAAGCAAGTATCCAACTGGCAAATTTCATGGTAAAACCGCAGCCGACATCTTGAGATTCTTCGTGCTTCTAATGCCCCCAAGAAAGGAACGTAATGTCTTCCTATCTAAAGAGTTGCGAAACTGCCGCAAGGGCTGCCGGTGAGGTCCTTTCCCAGTGGCGGGGGCGATTTAACGTCCGCGAAAAAGGCAAGTCCGATCTCGTCACCGATGCCGACGACGCCGCTCAAAAGGTGATCGAAGAGATCCTGACGAGCGATTTCCCTGACTTCGAGTTCCTCGGCGAGGAAGGACCAGCCGGATTATCCCGTAAAACCGGCAGTGATTTCTGCTGGATTGTCGACCCCCTGGACGGCACGATGAACTACGTCCACGGGCTACCTAATTACGCCGTTTCGATTGGCCTCTCGCAAGCCGGAAAGGTAATCGCAGGCGTGGTTTACGACCCCGTCTTCGACCGCTGTTTCAAAGCCGAAAAAGGGGAGGGGGCCTACCTGAATGACGAGAAAATCGAAGTCAGCACTGCCCAAACGCTCGATGAAGCATTGATCGCATTCAGCTTTCCCACCACCGTCGATAAGGGCTCACAGGTCATCGACGACTTCATCAACGTTTTGACCAAGTGTCAAGGGATTCGCCGCCTCGGATCTGCGGCCCTGAATTTGGCTTATGTAGCCGCTGGACACATGGACGCCTATTGGGCGGCTTTCAACAAGCCTTGGGACGTCGCTGCAGGGGCCATTTTGGTGGAGGAAGCCGGGGGAGTGGTGCGGGGTTTCGGTGATCAGCCGTTTGACATCCAAAATCCTAAGATCGTTGCAACCGCTACCCCCCAACTACAGGCAGATCTTCAGGCCCAAATCGAGACTTCTTAGCCAGTGGGGCATATTTGGCCTCCGCGACGGGTATCCTGACAGTTGCGGGTGGTATAATTGGTGCGACTGTCATTTATTTCGCAGTTTTCGTAGATCCATGACCCTAACCATTCAAGGCAAACCGTCATGGGTTAATAGACTAGATTACGAAGCCAAGCAGCGAGACGATACGCGAGCGGTGGGAATCGTGAACCAAATGACGATAGGCTCCGTCCCTGCTCCTACGTACAGGACACTATCTCCTAGGCAGACATCCGCCGCTTGGCCTATGCCCCAAGTACCTGTGGGCACCTTTTCAGACTCCTCCTTTTCCGGATACTTCTCGACTTCATGAACACCGCGTGCCGCGAACATCGTTCCGCACTGCCGGGGATCAGCTTTCGAAGCTGGTCACGCGCATGCCGCATCGCGCTGCTGGTGTTTGCTGCTCTGGGACTTTGCCTGACCGCCTCCGACGCATTCGCCCAGGCAACCACTCCGGCACCGAAGATCGAAGAACGCGCGCCTGGTCTGTATTACTTCCCGATCGAAGATAGCGTGATCGGAGAGAATGGCCCGCTCGAACGCGTGATCGACTTCCCCGCCGAAGAGTTCCGAAAGTGGTACAAAGAGTTTTACTCGAACAGTACCCCCAAGAACCTGCCGAAATACTCGCTGGAAGATGTCACCGCCAACATCAGTATCGAAGGTTCTCATGCGTTGCTCGACGTGACGTATGAAGTCGTCCCGCACGCCTCAGGCTGGATTCGCATACCGATCGGGCTACAGCACGCTATCTTCCGCTCGCCTGTCGAAGTCTATCCCGATCTATCAGCTCGCCTCGACCGCCCTAGCGCCAACATGGCCTCCAACGGTTATTCGCTCTGGTGCGAGTTCCCTGATCGAGATCAAGTCTTGCTGTCGCCGGAAGCTAACACGCCGGTCACGTTCCGCGTTCAAGCCCTGCTTCCCCTTTCGGTTCGTAGCGACGAGACCTCGCTGGAAACCAACTTGCCGGCCGACACCAAGTGCGTCGTAAAGCTCGACATTCCGCAGCCCGGGGCCAATGTCTCGCACAAAGGAAGCATGGTCGAAAAAGACCTTCCAGAGCTTCCTCCCATCGGGCACAGCATGAAACTGCTCGAGTTTGCCGGAGGGACGCTGAGCCTAAGCTGGCGATTCGACGAACAAGCGATGTCGGAGCAGCCTGTTTCGTTGAAAGCGAAAGGGCAGATCATTGCCTCGGTCGACGTCGAAGAAACGGTCACCACCGAAGCCACATTGCAGGTCGAAAGCACGACGATTCCGTTCGATTCCTTCATTGTCGAGATCGACGACGACGCGGAGTTTATCCCACCCACCACGTCGACGGCCGACTACACGATTCGCCCTCAGCCAAGCCAAGGCCAGACATTCAGCAATCGGCTTCTGGTCGAACTCGACGAACCGACCAAGGGGCCCAAGTCGGTTACCATCAAAACACGACAAACCGAGCCCGTCCCCGGCGACCGAGGCAAACGTCGCTTTACGATCGGCCAGTTCGATATCGTAGGCTGCGACGTACAAGACGGAACGCTCAGTGTCAGCGCGGCTGGAAACGTACATGTGACATGGGATACCCCGCGCGTCCTTCGCGAACAATCTTCCCGTTCCAGCGATGCGATGACCTATCGCGCCACGTTCTCTTACGACCAGCAACCGGCCACGCTGGTTCTGCATACGCTGCCTATCCAGTCGACCGCGCGCGTCAAATCCGACTACGAACTGTTCGTCGGCAAGCTCAACTCGCAACTGATCGCCAAGCTGTCATATCGTCTCCCCCGAAGCTACAACGACGATTTGATCATCGATTTGAATGGCTGGACAATCGACGCCGTCGACACTCAAGGAGCCGCACTTTGGCAGATTGCCGAAGGAGATGCCGATCAATTGATCTTGCCGTTGGCCAGCGAAACCGGGGCCGAAGCAATGACCAACGCCCCTTATCGAACGATCGAAGTCAACGTCAAAGCACAACGTGATCATGAAGGGGACGCCCCTTCGGAAATTACATTGCCATGGCCGATTCCTCGTGCCGAACCGCTCGGCACCGCGACCGTCACCGCCATTCCCGACGAAAATATCGAGATCCGCTTCCAATCGGAAAAGAGCGAAGGCTTCCAGCTCGATCGAAGTCGTAGCCAGGAAGTGGAACTCTCGGGCGAACGAGGCACGATCGTTCTCCGTGCATCCCCCAATCAAGAGGCGTTGCAACTTGGCTTGAAGCTGACATCGGTCATTCCGCGATTGATCATTGGTTCGACCGCCACAGTGAAACTGGCCGAGGGAAACGACGAAGCCGAAGTCATTCACGAGTTCACGTACGAACCATTCCACAGCTCGCCTGAGAAAGCCGTTTTCAATCTACCTGATAGCGTTTACTTCTTCCAAGTCACAACCGCCGAGATCAACTCGGAAGATGTCGCCGGGCAGAAAGTTGTGCTGGGCGATTCGCAGAACATGGTTTACTCGCTCGCCAACGCGACGCCCCCCTATCGCATCAAGCTGCGGTACAAGCCGCTGCTATCGGAAGTGACCCCAGACAGCGGCGAATACCAACTCGATCTCATGACTCCCAAAGTCGACGCCATGTCGGAAGAGGGAATCGATGTCGACTTCAAGCCGTTGCAACTGACGTTCAATTCGCCACAACCGGTCGACGTGCTTTCCAAGACCGACAATTGGCAATCGTTCCCCAGTTCCGAGGAAGGCCAAACGGTCCAGATCCCTGGCGATCAGTATGGGCAAATTCGATTTGCGGCACCTTTCCTCGTTCCGAAATCGGACGACCGCGTTGTCGTTGACTTCCATTGGCTGCAAGTGGCACTGACTCCCGACGAACGTCGCGATCGGGCCGTCTTCACTCTGCGAACTTCGGCCGATGAACTAGACGTCAAGCTGCCTGCTGGCGCCGAGTCGGTCGAACTGTTCTGGAACGGTACCGAACAGCCATTCACCTTGAAAGACAATCAGCTGAAACTGGAAATCCCCCAGCACAGCGACACCGGACGCGATCGCCTCGAGCTGTGGTACAAGTACCCAGCCGGGGAAGGAGTCGCGTCGTCGATGACGGTCAACTCGCCGGAGATCGAGAACTCGGTGCTCGGCACCAGTCAGCCTGGTCGTGAAGGGGGCTACACCTATTTGCAGTTGATCACCCCTGGCAATTGGCTTGTCCTGTCTGCTTCCAACATGTCCGAAGAAATGGATTGGGCCTGGAACCATGGGCGTTATCGCCGTGCGGCTCGCATGACGCAAAAGCAGTTGGAAAGCCTCGCCAAGACCAACATCACGACCGGCTATCCAGACGGGATGAACCGATCGCTCTACAGCACCATCGGCCCGATCGAAAACGTTCAGATCACGTCGGCAAAGACCAGCTACCTCATGCTGATCTTCTCCGGCGCGGCGTTGGCGATCTTGCTAACCCTCTTCTACTTACCACAAACACGGCATGTCCTGGTATTTGGTGCCGCGGCAATCGTCACCGTTGCACTCGCCGTCGCGTATCCTGACTTCGCGGTTCTCTTGGGCGAGATGTCCACGCTGGGCATCATGCTCGCCATTCTCGGAATTGTGCTGTACCGTCTCGCGTCGTACCGCACTCCGGTCAAGTCGGCCGTCCGGGCACGTTCGTCCAGCGATAGCCAGGCCTCGGTGCCTTCGTCGCCGCCGTCGGCGTCTGGCAATCACTCCGCCATTTCCACCACTTCGATGCCAGCAACGGTACCTTCCAGTGGACAATCTCGATGATCGATTGGTGCTTGCGTAAGCTCGTTCTATCGCTCGCGGCTTGTCTGATGGCAAGCAGTATCGCGATGACATGCGCCGCGCAGGAAACGCCACCTCCGACAAATCTGGAATTCCAACGCGTTTACGTGCCAGAGAATCGATCGAAGGAATGGCCGCGAACCGGCTTCGAGTTCGCTCCGCAGATGAAGCTGGATGATTTTGAACAGCTCATCCGTCAGTTCTCGCAGCAACAAGACGATCGCAAGCAAGATCTCCCTCTGCAAAGTTTGACTTATCGGGCGAGTCTCGATGGTCGCATCCTGCAAGGGACGGCCCAGTTTACGATGGCTGCCAATCAGGATGCCGGGCCAGGGTTTGTTTCTCTGGAAGAATCGAACCTTTTCTACTTCGATCAAACCGAGCGTCTCTCCCCGATGCCTAACTTGTGGGTCGGCGGCAGCGGTGATCGCTCTGGCGTCTTCCTCCAGCGTCCGCAAGAGAATTTCACGCTCGACTGGAGCTACCAGGCTTCCGCTCGAACACAGCAAGAGCTGAACGTCGACTTGCAGTTGCCGTTCGCTCCGAAGATCGACTTCTATCTCGATTTGCCTGCCGATTGGGAAGTGGTGCTGGGTGAAGGGGTGATGTTGGCATCGCCTGAGAAAGAGGAAGGGGAAGCTCCCGTTCTGGAAGAAACCCGCCAATGGCACCTAAGCCCCCAGTGGCAAGGGCGTCTCAGTTTCAAGCTGATTGCCAGCGATCGGCTCTTTCAGACCGATGCCGCTATCGCGACGCAGTCGACGCGTTACATTGTGCAAGACAATCTGTGCGAAGTGACCGCGCAAGTCTCGTTGCAGTCGCCACCGGCGTCGACGCTTGATCTCACCATTCCGGCCGAGTTGACGGTAACGCAAGCGACTGTGAATGGCGAAACGGTCGATTCGCTCGATCTCCAGCAAACGTCCGATCAGCAGCAGATTTTGCGACTGCCGCAAGCGTTGTTCACGATGGGGGAAACGGCAGCCGTTTCGGTCCAAGGGCTTGCTCCGATTTCGATTCGCGATTACTCCCGGATCGATCTACCGATTATCAGCGTGACCTCGCAGCCGACCGAATCGCATGTGGTCGCCGTGCAGCTTGATGAAGGGATTAACCTTTCGTACTGCTCACTTAAGAATGCCCAGCAAGTCGATTTCGTGCCGCACAATTCGCTCGGTCGCTCGAACTTGAAGTTTCGTTTGTTCGACGAAACCGCTCAGATTGGTCTGCAATTGTTCCGCCGTCACGAACCGCTCCGTACAGCACTCGTCCACAAGACAACCGTCAACGACTTAGTCATTCAGTCCGAAAGCGTGATCCGAATTCTCGAAGGAGGTCTGACGACCGACTACATCGAGATTCCGCTGTCGCCCGGCTGGCAAGCGGAATCAATCGTACAGTTCCCTAGCGGTTCGTCGGTGCGATGGGAAGAAACGACGCGGGACGAACAGCGGGTACTCCGAATTGAAAATTCGCCGGAACCGACTGATTTGCAGATCGAACTGCGACGAACCCGCGAGAACGACTTCGGCAATCTCAAAGTGGCCGACTTTCGCCCCTTCGCGTTCCCACCAGGGATTGGCAATACCGAATGGGTCTCGGTAAAACCAGCCCCAGGGTTCGACTTGCAGTTGGAACCGGAAGGGCTGGTGGCTCGCAAGCCGATTGCCGATGCTCCAAGCGATATCAAACGGATGTTTGGCTCGAAGTGGACCATCCCCGCATTCGAGATCCGTGGCCGATCCGACGTTCAGCACTTGATGCGTGTGACACGAAAACGGGCCACCTACGAAGCTGAGATCGACGTCCAGATTCAAGCCACGGAATCGAACACGCAGCAGCAAGCGGCCATTCGCCTGAGCGGTACCGGGCTGATCCCCGAAACGGTTTTTGTTTGGTCGACGCAACCATGGACGCCGGAAGTAAAGTGGACGACCACCGAGCTGGCTCCGATTCGTTGGACGGCGATTACAACATCCTCAGGCGACAATGCCAGCCAGCGTGAACCTTACTCGATCTACGAGCTTCACCTGCCTTCCGATAGTGCGTTTCCATTAACGCTACGAGGGCAGTTCCCTGAATCGAACCAACGATTCGACGCTCCGCTACTGCTGGCGGTTCCGTCGTCTGATTCACAGAGCGGCACGCTCACGATGACAACGCCACAGTCGTGTCACCTCACCGTCGATCCCATCTTGATGCGAAAAGTCTATCTCGATTCGCCGTCGCCATCGCAGTCGGAAGACGTCACGCGACTGGAGTATCGCCCTGACGAGATCCGCCGTTTGGCTGAGAACATCGACGACTTGGTCTTCTGCGATTGGTCAGGCACTCAGCCACTGCCAGGCGTTTTCGCCACGACCGCCGATCACACGTTAAGCATCGAGAATAACGGCACTCAGCGGATGAACTCCGTTTGGAACATCGTCACACAAGATGCCACAAAGGCCACCTTCACGCTGCCAGCCGACGCGACAGTCGATCTTGTCCAGTGGCAAGACGAACCTTGGTCGCACTGGAAACAAACGGGCGACATCGTCGAAGTCGAGATACCGGAGTCATCCGTCTCGGCAAGTCTCGAGTTGCATTATCACGTTTCGCCTGGACCAATTCGTCTGCTTCGCGGCGTCGCGCCATCGTTTGCCGTTTCGCAGTTTCCTACGTCGACCGAGCACGAACATCTGGCGCTGGGAAGTCGACTCGATCGAATTCAATATCCCAGCCCACGCTGGTCGACATTCGGCCGTCGCATGCAGCAAGGACTTTGGTCGGGTCTGTTTCAAGCGGCGTTGTTGTCGATGGAAGAAGCCGATCAAGCTGCTCAGATCGACACCGTCCCTCTCCCGCAAGGAACGCTGTGGATTGTGCATCGCGTTTCCCTGAGTCTGACGGCGATTGCCATTCTGCTGATCGTTTTCTTTGCCGGACTGTACGGTTTCGCTCAGTTCCCACGCCCGTTTTTCATTGCCCTGTTCGTCATCGTCGCGATCACGCCGTGGCTGCCAGATGCAATGGCTCCTCTCACTTCCGCAGGATTTTTAGGAATCGTGCTCGGCGGGATCGGAGCGTTTCTCCGTATTCCGTTCAGCCAATCCCCAACTAACTACACCACTGGGTCGACTGTTACGGTGACCAGCATGTCCCTTTTGTTGGCGGTGTCGCTAGTCACTGAAACAATCGCACCGGCGTCGGCCCAAGAGACAGCGAAGAGCAACGTCGTTTATCCAGTGCTCATTCCGATGGGACCTGACCGAAAGCCGATCGGCCAAGCTTATTTGCCGCTTCCGCTGTACGAGCGTCTTAATGCTCTCTCGGACAAACCGCAAGGAGCACTGCCACAAAGTATTGTGGAAGGAATGCGGTACGAGATCACGTTGATCGATTCCGTGCAGCCAGCCACGGAAATTGCCGTGACGACCCACATCGAAGTGGTGACGCTTAAAACCAATCAAACGGTTCGCATTCCCTTCGACGCCCAGCTCGGCACCGAACTGAGCACGGCGGTCGACCAGTTAAGCACTTCGACCGATAGCGGCAGCATCTTGCCGAATCCTTTCGACACCACTACCAGCGAACTCGTGCTTCCACTGAAAGAAATGGGGCGGCACACGGTGGTGATCAAAAGCAGCTTGCCGGTGATCAGCAGCGGCAGCATGCCCCTTTCGCTGCACATCGAAACCCCTTCTCACATCAGCACGGCCGTTACCATCGCCGACTCGATGAAGATGGGGTCTCCCAAAATCGAGTTCGCCAATCGCGAAGTCTCCATCGAAGCTTCCAATATTCGGCAAACCATTCCGCTCGGCGGTGTCCCTGGTTTCGATCTAAAATGGAAATCGCCGGAACTGCAAACCAAGTTTGAATTTCGCGAACTCGACTTGCTTGAGTTCAACGAGGACGACGTCAACCTCCGCGTTCGGCTCGACTTGACGAGCCGTCCTCAAGAGATGGGTCCCATCTTGCTGGCGGTCGACTCGCGGCTTTCGCTCGACATGCCAGAAACGCTCAACTGGACGGCCGAAGTGCAATCGACAAGTGTCTCCGCTTCGACACGGACGTATGCAATCAGCCTGGCTGAGAAAGAAACGCCGATCGAGAGCATCGATCTTCGCTTCTCGCTGGAAGGGGCGCAGCTTGTTGGGCAGCTCCGATTCCCCAACATCGAAGTCCTCAATGGTTCGCTCCAGCGACGCTGGGTGGCGGTGTCCGCGATCAGCCAGCTGCAAGTTCAAAGTCAGGCTCAATCGCGTGTCAGTATCTTGTCGCAAGACGAGTTCCTGCGGGACTGGGGGGAAGAATCGCCCAACTTCCGCTTCGCCGTTGCCGTGGCCACCATGGAGCCGCTTGACTGGCTTATTTCCACGCGGCCGATTGCCACACGCGGCAATGCCGACCTCCGTTATCGACTCGACTTCGATGCCGACGGTTACAACTTTGAATTAAAAGCACAGATCGAAACCTATTCCGGTCAGGCCAAGCAATATGTTGTGCAGATGATGCCTGACTGCGACGTCGATTCGGTGCAGTACCTTGTCGACGGACTCTTGCGTCCAATCCAATGGCACTATGACCGCGACTCGGGCGAACTAGGCGTGCTGTTGCTGAGTAATGTCAGCGGGCTGCAGGAACTTTCCATCGATGGCCGCTGCTGGCGTTCAACCGAATCGATGAACGTCACCATCGATCCGATCAAGATCCGTGAAGTTCACACGCAGTCTTGCCGCGTCCAAGTCGCACGCGATCACGCGGTGCTGATCCGCTCGCCTCGCTCGAGCAATCTGGTTCCGCTGCAGGAAGAATCGGCCGAGTCGACCGAGGAAGAACTAGTGACCGTCGGGCAGTGGCAACTTGTCGATCCCGATCAACCTACTGTCTGGCAGGTCCTTCCCAACAATGTCGTGATTTCGAGCGACTTGCTGACGATCGTCAATCGCAAGTCCGGCATCTGGAAACTGAAATGGGTCGGCACGCTCGACATTCGAAGCGGCAGCGTTGGATCGCTTCAGTGGCTTGTGCCGAAGGAAATCGAGCTCGACATCGACTCGATCGAAGACTTCCACGTGGAGTCACGTTTGCTACCGGACGATTCCGGATACGTTTACACGCTGGTGCCGAAGTCGCCGCTGCCAGGGCTTTCGGAATTTGAATGGACAGGAACGCTGAAAACGCTTCCTGGGCGTCGGCTGGCGTTCTCTCCGATTCGTTTGATCGGTCAACATCGTGTCAGCCAATGGGTCGCCGTTCCGCGAGAAGTGGACGACCAAGAGGTGCTGTGGTATTCCCAGGCCCTCAATCCCACCACCGCTTCGCTACGCTGGCTGACTGCCAACACGCCGGAATCGCATCAGCTGCTGAGTGCGACGCGGCCAGACTATCGCTGCGAAATGTTCCAGCGTTCTAACCCAACCGGCAAGCCATCGATCACCAGCATGGAAACCACCATTCAAGTCGATACGCGGAAACATGCGTTCGGCTTGACGCGTGTTTCGGTCATGCCGCAAGGCAATCCTTCCATCGATTTCAAACTGCCAAGCTCGGTCGAAATACTGGCCGTCGGCGTCGACTTCGCTCGACAGCACCATGTCGAAAAGAATGACGACACCATCACCATTCCATTGAAGTCGAACAGCCTGCCGCAGGTAGTCGAGATTGCTTTCCGGACCGAGTTGACCAGCTTGCCGGATCAGTTGCAACAATTCCAGCGGCCGACACCCGACTTCTCCAGCAATGTGGAAGAGATGCTTCGCGTCGCGTTGCCTCCGCAATGGACGCTGGAAGGTACGCCTCATCTCGATCGGATGGTTTGGCATCGCGACCAGATTCTAACCGCGTTCGATCTGAAAGATGCTTCGCGCGATACCCAATCCGGGATCGGTTCTTTGGAAATCCAACGCTGGAACAAACTACGAATCGAACAAGCGTTTGCCGTTCTGACGCAGTACCAGGAACTGCTGCGAAAGCGAGGCGAAACGCCTGAACAAACGCGCGACATTATCCGGCAGTTGCTCGGCGACAATGCGGCGGAAGTGGAATCCTGGTCGGTGTCAGATCGAACGACCGGGAACTATGTGCCGAACTCGCTGGCGGCCATTCGCGATGGCCTGGACGATCGGTTCCATTACTTCCGACTTTCGACGATCAGCCCGACGCTAACGGTTCGCCCAGCATCGACACGTACCTATTCGTATTGGCCGCCGCTGATGGCCAGCGTGTTGGCGTTTGCCGCGATCGGCTTGATGCTGGTTCGGCACCCCATCATCGATCGTGTTTCGCACGTGGCTTCCGATTGGATGACGCGTAACCCTCAGATTTGCGGTGTGCTGCTGGGGCTGTTCTGGTGGCTCTTCCTGCCGCCTCATTTCATCGGATTGCTAATCATTGCCGCGGTAGCTTGGGCGTCGTTACCGATCCGCTCAGCGGCTTTGATGACGCGTAGCTAACGTACGTTGCCCGATTATTCTACGCCGTTTAACAGCTAGCACTCGAAGATGCTGACTTCGGGGTAAACCGCCAGGCTTTCGGCTTGGCACATTTCTGCAATTCTGATAGGTTACCGCTTCCTCAGACAGACAATCCGAGCCGGTCGTGAGGAGGATGTGTTTCCAATGACAAGCGAAGCGCAGCCAAACGATCGGCGGCAAACGCTCTCGGCTAAATTCAGCTTTGGCTATTCGGAAGGAGTCCGGCATGAGTCAAGTCAGTCAACGAACATTACCTGTTCATATCCGATGGATGATTCGACGGGATATGCAAGAGGTTCTCGATATTGAAAGCCTCAGCTTCGAGTATGCCTGGAGCGAGGAAGAGTTCGTCAAATGCCTTCGCGAACGAAACTGCATCGGCATGGTCGCCGAGCATGAAGATCGCATCGCCGGCTACATGATCTACGAGATCCTCAACACGCGACTTCACCTGTTGAACCTAGCCGTCGCTCCTTCGATGCGTCGCTTTGGTGTCGGCCGTCAGATGATCGGTAAGTTGGTCTCGAAGCTGACCCACCGTCGTCGCCGTCAGATCTTGCTGGAAGTTCGCGAGACGAACCTGGAAGCCCAGAAGTTTTTCCGCAGTCTCGATTTCAAAGCGATCTCGCTGCTACGTGATTTCTACGAAGACACGACCGAAGATGCCTACTTGATGCAGTACAAGCAATTCGAGCCAGGCGGTTACACCCCAGTCAATCGAATTGCCAAGCTGGCCAGCTAGATGGCTCTGCCGATACGGCAAAACCCAAAACACGATTCAGAATGCCTCGGTCGCTTCTCGAAGTTGCCGAGGCATTTTTTTGCGCCGCTTGGCCACCGACAGAGTGCTGTAATCGGCCCCCTAATTTTCAGCACTCGCTCGCTTTCCATCCATTATAAAAAAGTATTGTACAAGTGTACAACAAATATTCGGGACCTATGCACCAAACATACGTCCTGCGTGCGCCATATTGGGGTGAAACCGGCGTCTGACAAGAGCGAATTTAAGGGCAGAGGGCCTAACCTGGGAAAGATTCCAAGCAGCGCGTACACCCAATTCTTAAAATAGAGATCGGTGAACAGGCTCTTTGAAAACCGATCTACACTTGAACCACTTCATGATGCATCGTCTTTAGATCGACGATTGCGACCGTGTGACGGACCGCACGATACAATGCCCCCGGATTGATCACCCACGTATGCCCCACTTGCCGCACACTGACTTGGTGTGTGTGCCCAAAGCAGATCAGGTCGTATTCTTCCGAGCGTATCATGCGCGTAAGCAGGGCTTTGTCGTCTCCATGGGTCATACCGATACGGCGACCGTCGAGCTCGATGTCGGCAACTTGCCCATAGTACTTCCCACCGACGGCATCGATCTCTTCCTGCAAAACCTCGCGGCTATCGTCGGTGTTTCCGTAGACGTAATGCGTCGGCCATTGCGAGAAAACCTGGACTACTCCGGTACTCCCGATATCGCCACAATGCAAAACTTGTTCTACTGAGAATTCTTCCAGCATGTAGGCGGCCGCTTGGGCGAAGGTTCCATGGCCGTGCGTATCGCTGACAATTCCGATTTGCACTTTGTGTCCCCTCAATTCTGATCATCTCTTGAGCGTCTTCCTTGTACTCTTAACGATTGCCTCCACCTTCCTGGTGGTTCTCTTGGTGCTTTGTTGGCTGCCCAAGCGAACAGAATACACCTTAGTCCAATTTCTTCTAGATCGCACGGCTTTTATCTTACTGAGACTGCTTTGGCGAACTAAGGCCCCCTGCGGCCTTCCGCTGTCTCGCGATCAAGGAGCCGTGATCGTCGCCAACCATCGCAGCAGCGTCGACCCGTTCTTTATCCACCTGGCAGCCAAACGCCGCGTGCGGTGGTTTGTGGCCCGGGAGTATTTTAGCAACCGGTTGTTCGGCTGGTTCCTTCGCGAGACGGGCGCCATCCCCACCCGACGTGGCGGAATCGACAATGCCTCGGTGCGTGAAGCGGCCCGATTATTGAACAACGGCATCTGGGTTGGTGTTCTTCCGGAAGGTCGAATCAACACTACGGACGAGTTCATGTTGCCGGTCCGACCGGGGGCGGCGTTACTAGCACGCAGGGCTAATGTGCCGATCTTGCCGGTCTATATCGATGGGGCTCCATTCGGCAAAAGCGTGATCAGCCCGTTCTTCATGCCAGCGAACGTAGTCATCACTGTCGGCGAACTTTTATACCCCGCAGACTTTGACTCAGACAAAGAAATGATTGCCGCCGCGACCCAAGAAATTGCCCGACTTGCTGGACACGTCGACTACCAACCGCAACTCGCGGGTCGCAACTGGAAGCCGAACCCTAACGAGCCGAATCAGGAATCTTCGTAAAGCAGGCATCGCAGTCTGGAGGCTTCGTTCAAAATCGTCGACTCCACGTCTGCCGCATCAATTCCATCGACATAGAGCGTGCAGATCGGATGCCCTTTTTCGATGACCGTGTCTGGCATTGGAATATCCGCAACCTGATCGGAATATACGGCGAGCACCTTTTCAAGTAACGCCGTGGTGAACGTAAGTCGCCGGTTTGCGTAGACGATTCGTGAACCGCTGGAACCTGATCTTCCACGCGGCAAACGCTCGACTGTTTCCCCCACGCACGCGGCGACATGATAACGCATCAATGGATCGTCACGTTGGCGATCGAACAACGCCATCGATGCTGTCCAGCGCGGATTCACTTCCAACAGCGTTGCCTGATCGGACTCGATATAGTCGATCCCCCACAGCCCAATCATATTGGCTTCGTGATGGATGGCGTCGACCATCTTCCGAATTTCAGACGTACCGACATGGCTTACCAATGTGGCTCCTGCAAACACGAACGGTCCTGGCACTCCATACGTACGTCCCACGTCCAGACGACACCGTCCCAGGATTTGCCAGCCAGCCTTCGTGGAAAGAATGGCTGCCGACATCGGTCTGCCTGAAAGTTTTCGCTGCAAGTAAAACCGACGCGGCAGTTCAGGAAGTGACCGTAGCGTTTCAATCCGCAGGCCTCCGCCAGATTTGAACGGCTTGAGCAACCACTTCTCGCTTCGCCGAGGGTTGACGGGATCGTAGTTGGGGTCGTGTACGCGATGCGTTTCAGGAAACGCGAATTGATGCCGCTCGGCCAAGTCAGCGAGCCAAAATGGATTGCGAACTTTCCAAAGCGTATCGGCCGAGTTTCCAAGCAGTGGACGAATCTTCGACATCTTCCGGACAACGCCACGGTAGTTCTCCGGACCGCCTGCGTAACACCACGCATCGACGCTGGATTCGCTCAGCCACTTTGGTGCAGTCCACGGAAGATTTTTCAGGACACGCACATCGGCAACTTGCCGCGTATCAAAGTCGGTGAACAAGTCGACCACTTCGACTTCTAAGCCTGCTTTGGCACAAGACTGAGCAGCCGCTCGGCAGCTTGCTCCTAAGATTCCGATTCGCTTAACCATGTCGTCGCCGAACTACGTTCCACATTCCGCGCAATCTGAAAGAATTTCCCGACCTCGGGTGAGGTTGTAACCTACTTTTTCAATTAGCAAGGACACTCGTCATCTCTCTCCTTCAGAGAGGTTCACCGCAGAAAGCTGCTCCCTCAATTGTTGCCGAAACGCAACATCGGAACAGCAGGAAGCGAACTCCCTAAATTTCGTTTCGGACCTTTTGAATATTTGCGTCAACGCGAGCAAGCCAGCACGACCATCCATCGGCTCGCACTGACTCAGAACTAGCTTCTTTCAAATCCCCCAGGAGAGAGTTTATGTTTCGCCGTACAATTTCCCCCGACGAGGAAATGTCTTACGTAGGCTCGCATCGCAAACGCGGCATCATTGTCGTGCTTTCCGCAGTGCTGATGATTGTGATGATGGCGATGCTCGCGTTCAGCATCGATGTCGGTTACATGTACACTATGCAGTCGCAACTGCAGCGTAGCGTCGATGCCGCGACGTTGGCCGGGGCTGGCTCGCTGATCAATGGCGAAGACGCAGCTACCGAAGCAGTTCACGAATACCTGGTTCGTAATCCAGTCGGCACGCAGTGGAAAGAATATGATAACCAGCCGGTCGCCGATAGTGTCGACCACTTCCTGACGAATTACTCGCAGGGACTGGAAATTGATTATGGCGAATGGGACGACACCACCAAAGAAATCGTCCCTTCAGAACGTCCTGCATCCACCGTCAAAGTGAGCATGCGGTACGACAACATGCCGTTCTTCTTCGGCCATTTGCTCGGCAGAGATACGTTCAGTGTTCAAGCACAAAGCGCCGCCGCATATCAACCGCGTGACATCATGATGGTGCTTGATTTGTCGGGCTCGATGAACGACGACAGCGAGTTCAAAGCCTTCAATACCTTAGGGGTCGATCACGTCACCGCCAACCAGTTCCAGATGTACGAAGAGCTGGGATCGCCGGTTTATGGTAACCTCGAATTCGAGCCACAATGGGCGACCGCCAAAGGCCCTGCTCCGCAGACAGATGCCCAGGCCCAAGTCACCGCAGAATACCAATACGACAAAGTGGTTGTTTCTTCCACGAAGTCATTCGAGCGAGTTCGCGTTCGCCGCGGTAACGGTGACATCATTAATTACTATCCAAGTGGAACGACCGGTACGTTTTCGCCAGGAGGTCAGGTTCGCGAAGTTTGGGCTTACAGTGGGAAGCAAAGTGATGGCTCCGACCAAGTCCATTACTTCGACTTTACCCGTCGAGATACGTTTATCACAGCGTTGGGCCTGGACAACGTCAGCTACCCTTACAGTGGTAACTGGGACAGTTACATCAACTACTGCACATCCAGCAGTGGCCAAAACAGAAACGCAGGCTTCCGCTACAAGTTTGGCTATCAGAACCTGATCGTCTACTGGCTGGAACAACGATCGCTTAACAACCAATCGTCAGACATGTGGAAGGCAAGTGCCCAGCCAATCACCGCGTTGAAGTCTTCGGTGACGATGTTCGTCAACTTCATCCAAGATGCCGACTCGGACGATCAAATGGGGCTTTCGATGTACAACGGCCCCGGCGGTGAAGGCATTCTCGAGTCGACGCTTTCAGACGACTTTGGATTCATCGTCGCTCAAGCGAACCAACGACAAGCTGGCCATTACCACAACTACACCAACATCGGTGGTGGTATGCGAGTGGCTCGTGAAGAACTTGATGCCCGAGCTCGACCAGGTGCTTTCAAGATGATCGTCCTGATGACGGACGGTGTCGCCAACTGGACCAACGGTGGCGTCAACAATTCAGCAGCTCGAGATGCGGTCATCAACGAGGCTCACCTTGCCGCTGAAAAAGGCTACGTGATTGTCACGATCAGCATGGGTGCCGGAGCAGACACAAACCTGATGCAGCAAGTCGCTGACATCACGAAGGGTTCTCACTTCAACATCCCCGGGGGGAAAACTGGTGAAGAATATGCGGAAGAACTGACCGAAGTCTTCCAGCAAATTGCAGGATACCGCCCACTGCGACTTGTGCAATAGTCGCAGTCTAGGGAAACCGACTCTTCCCGCCAGAGGCCGTCGTGCACCGCTGCCCGCGCGACGGCCTCTTCTCCTTTCGAAGCTTCATTCTGCGGTATTTCATGTCCTGGCTTGAATTGCTCGAGCCATTGCCGACATGGCAATCTCTATGACTGTCGTAGCCTAAACCTAGGCCACTCCGACTACTTGCAATTCGGGCAAAGTCTGCTATCGTCTTGGCTGGTAATTGGCTCAAAGTGTTTGAAAGCTTCAGCTTTCGGGGGCTTTCTACCCGACATTTGCGCCGTTACATTGAACGAACCGAAAAGGCCTGCGGACCGACGTTTGCTTTTCAAAGTCGTCGTGGGCATCACCCCGAATCTTCTTAGTTCACGTACGGAGAATCCCGGATGTCGATGTATATCGGAGAAGCCCTCGCTGGGGATGGCAACGAAGTCGCGCATATCGATTTGATGATCGGTTCGAAGGATGGCCCTGTCGGCCACGCGTTTGCTTCGGCGTTGGTTAACCAAACTGCCGGTCACTCCAATCTGCTGGCCGTTCTGACCCCGAACCTGGCCGTTAAGCCTGCCACAGTGACTATCACCAAAGTCACCATCAAGAACTCGAAGCAGGCCGTTCAGATGTTCGGTCCAGCACAAGCAGCAGTTGCCAAAGCGGTTGCCGATGCCGTGGAACAAGGCGTGATTCCTAAGGATCAGTGCGAAGATCTGGTCATCGTCTGTGGTGTCTTCATCCACTGGGAAGCCCAAGACGACAAGAAGATTTACGACTACAACTACGAAGCGACTCTGCAGTCGATCAAGAATGCCATGGCTGGCAAGCCAACCGCCGACGAAGTGGTCGCTGGCAAAGAACAAGCGGCTCACCCGTTCCGCGGGTTCTAAGAGCGGTTTCGCTTCCGTCTTAGCTAAATCAAATCCCGCGTGGTCGTGTGGCCTCGCGGGATTTTTTATGAACTGCCGAAAGGATGAGGCGATAGTCGTTTGACTTGTAACGCGTACCAGTTGTAACGGTTGAATCGACTCGTACCGATTTTTTCAGCCCCGCTCTTTTAGGTGAGGTATGGTGGCGTATCAACTCCGGATTTCCTGGCGCATTGCAGCCGAGGTTATTTCGGCCTGCATTCACCACCTGCGACAGTCTCAAACGAGATCGCGTTTCTCCGAAAGAGTTCATACAATGTGGAATTGGCTTGTTCGTCAATGGCACTGGCCAGCGGCGGCTTTGTTTACCGCACTGTTCCTTATGGCCATCCTTCCGCTGGTCTACTGGTCAGTAGGTCTCGCGTTGGCACTCGTATTCGTCCAACTTCCGATTTACATGATTCACCAATGGGAAGAGCATTCCGGCGATCGGTTTCGGCTCTACATCAATCGCACCATTGGTGGCGGCCGAGAAGCGTTGACACCTTCGGCAACTTTTTGGATCAACTCACTTGGCGTTTGGGGCGTCGACTTGCTCGCGATCTACTTGGCAATGGCGATTGCTCCCTGGGCAGGATTAATGGCTGGCTATCTGGCGGTCGTTAACGCAATTCCTCACTTGGCCACCACGATTCGTCGTCGAGAATACAACCCAGGTGTCATCACCGCGGCAATCCTTTTCCTTCCCATGGGAACGTGGTGCATCGCCATTGCAGGGGCCAATGCTGGTTGGCAAGCGCACGCGGCGGGATTGCTTGTTGCTGTGGGCGTTCACATTGCTATTATCGTTCACGTGGCACGACGCCTCGCGCGACTATCACGACAAGAGACGGTCGTGCATGATACGCAGACCGTTCACGCGTAGACTCTTCTCGTTCATAAGAAAGAACCTCCCCATGAAGAACATCCTGCTTCAACTCGATACCGATACGCAGCCGAGTACGTTTGATTCTGTCGTCGCCGTCGATTCTGGAGCCGATGTGATGTTTCGACATGGAGAGGTATTGCCTGAGCAAGTCGCAGGTCTGGTACATGGCTTAATTTTCACTCGCGCATCGCACAAACTAAACCATTCCGCCATTTATGTTGGTGGGTCCAATGTCGATAAAGCGGAAGAACTTCTCAAAGCGGTCACCAAAAGCTTCTTCGGTCCGATGCGTGTCTCGGTGATGATGGACGCCAACGGTGCCAACACGACAGCCGCCGCAGCTGTGATCTGCGGGGCTCGTCACTTGGACCTTGAAAACACCCAGGCTCTCGTTCTTGGCGGGACTGGTCCAGTCGGACAACGTGCTGCACGACTGTTAATTCGAGCCGGTGCCAATGTCCGATTGGCTTCTCGCTCGCTCGAAAAAGCACAAGCCGTTTGCCAACAAATTGCCGACGATGTCGAGATCGGGACACCAGAACCGATTGCCACCAGTGACGATGCTTCGACATCTGCCGCTCTGAACGGGGTTCAATTAGTCATCGCTGCCGGGGCCGCTGGCGTCACACTTTTATCCCAGGCGACACGAGATCAAGCTAAGGACCTTCAAGTCGCAATTGACTTGAATGCCGTTCCTCCCGTCGGCATCGAAGGAATCGGTTCGCAAGACAAAGCGGAAGAGCAGGGAGAACAAATCTGCTATGGGGCTATTGGAGTCGGTGGCACAAAGATGAAAATCCATCAGGCCGCGATCGAACGCTTGTTTAGTCGAAACGACCTGGTTTTGAACGCTGAAGAAATTTTCGCGTTGGGAATGGAACTGGAAGGCTGATTTTCCCTGCGTGCTATCACCCCAGAACGGTCGACATAAACAGAGTCGATTCATTAGATTCACGCTCGGGGGAGAAACGAATGCGAAATTGGATGCTGGCACTGACGCTATTCGCAGGTCTATCTGTCACGTCGATGGCTGAGGCTGCCGGTCCCGCCCAATATTGGATCATCGCCCCCGAATCGACCGCGTCGCCGATTCTCACGCCGCGTCCTAAAACGCGGTACTCCTACGGTTGGTTTGGAGTCAGCCAACCGTATCGAACCGCCGGGTATCATCACGGCTATCAAAACACCTACGTCGACTGGACGTTCCGGTAGGCATCGCCGAGTGGATGGTTCGCCATCAAACAACTAAGTGTGAGCAATCCCACCACTAAGCATTTCGTAGTCGATCCAGCAGGTTTCCAATACTGAAACCAAACTGATGATCAGACTCGTGCCGTTCTCTTTGCATGTCGAAAGAGTCGATCTGAGCAAGCTCACTAATTCGGACTGGTTGCTGCTCAAACGATACTTGCTGCCCCACTTGGGCTGAGACCACTTGTTCCAGCGTTTGCGCGTTAAGTCTTTCGCGCGGCACGTGAACTTGTCGCAGGCCTGGCAATCCGGGTGAAGCGTGCGAGGTCTGGTGCATTGGTCCGGCAGGAGTTAGCGAGGGCCCCATAGCTGGCGGCGATGGAACGCTCTCCACAGGAACCGCCGGGGCACTTGGCACTGGTTCGCTCTGAGTCGGAGGCAGATAGCACTCGTCGTACGGCAAATAGATCGCCCCCGTATAGAAGTCGACCGCAAACGCCACGACGCCGGGGACAAAGAAAAACAACATTCCCAAACCGTTCAGGGCAGCGACTTTCCAGTCGATTTGATGGGAATGTGGACGATGGACGCGGTCGGTATGTAATAGCGTACCGCAACCACTCAAAGCACAAGCAACAGGCCCAAAATAGATCGGGACACTCAGGTGCTTCAGAAACTCTCTTCGCTGCATTCTTTTCTCCAGGGGACCGAGTTGCTCCTAGCTGAAAAGAAGCCCTCTATCCAATCTACCTCGCCCCGAGAGACTATCGACATTGCGGATTATGAGAGTTAAGCCGATTTTGCTGAGTCCTGGTTCTTGACGACATTGCAACCGGTGGATGCCGCCGGAACATTGTTTAACGAGCAGCACCGACGAAGAAGCTGAATACCTGAGTCTGGTCGGTGTCGGCGTGGTTGATTGGGAAGGCAAAGTCCAATGCAATCGGAGCTTGTCCCAACGCAGGCACCGAGATTCGCAAACCGAAACCAGGTGCGACGTCGAAATCATCCCACACAATCTTCGTCGACTCTTCGACTGCACCAACGTCGGTGAAGAGCACACCCTTGACCATGTCGTCGGCAGTGATCGGGAACGTGTATTCCACGGAGCCTAACAGACGAAACGGACCACCAATGAACACGTCGCCCGACTTCGGACCAACACGACGGAAGTCGAAACCACGCAGCGTCGAGAAACCACCAGCGTAGAAGTTCTCAAAGATTGGCGTATCGGAACCTGAGAAGCCTGCGCGTGTCGAGAAGCCCAACGTGTGACGGCCTGAACCATCCGGACGCTCGCCTAGCAGGAAGTACTGACGGAAGTCAACTTCGGCTCGCGAATAGTTGTACTCGCCGAAAGCTTGTTCCAAGTTGATCTCAAATAGGTGACCTTCGGTCGGAGCGAATGCCAAGTCGCGTGTATCGTGCGAAATGCTCCAGCTACCGGTGTACAAGTCTTGGTGTCCCAGCACGGCGTCAAGTTCCGGCACGCCAGGCACGCGAGGATCACTGATCTCGACATCTTCCATTCGAAGGCTGACCGATGTGGAAAGGTCAGGCGTCAAGCGATAGCCCAAGCCAACACGTCCACCGACACGCTGTTCGTCCCAGTCGCGATAGATTCGATTGAAGAAGTAACCACTCAAGTTCAAACTGACACGTGTATTGAACAGATAGGGCTCGCTGAAGCTGACCATGTAACGCTGCACTTGGCTACCCGGCATTGCTTCGATACGGAAACCCTGCCCTGCTCCACGCCATGCTCGGCCGTTCCAAACGTCGTCGACGCTGGTCGGGTAACGTTTCCAGTCGAAGTTACGTTCGTCGATAACGATCGAACCGGTCACACCGGCGTCGGAGTTGATACCGACACCGAATTGGAATCGCCCCGTCTGAGCTTCTTCCGCACGAATAGTCAGGTCAGCAGTTCGGCCTGGGTCGTAATAAGGGTTTGGAGAGATGATCGCATCTGGTCCTAACGGCGGATCATAAATACGAGCACCACCTAGCGGTCGACCATTGTTCTGAGGATAGCCGTACGTTCCGGGAGGTCCAGTCACAGGGGCTGGTACGGGAGGAGCTCCGTACGGGTAGCCTGAAGGATCGGTGTTGTACATTCCCGTTTCGGGATTGGACGGTGAAGGATATCCCTGCTGGTACTGAACCGGCTGAACCGCTTGTTGCTGTTGGTACGGTTCGTAGGTGCCAATGGGTGATCCTGAGGCAGGCATTCCGTTTCGGTACTGATTCGGATTGCCAGGCGACGCTTCATAGGCCGCGCGATCGTACGAATCCCAGTTCTGTGCGCTTCCAGGATAACCTTGGCTGTCTCGCCCCTGAACGTTCCAGTTCGGTGCGGCCTGTTGCCCACGGTTGTCGACCCAGTTCTGAGCCGAAACCGAATTCCATGCTGCGGTAGTGCAAGCCATGAAACTCAGAGCGATGGTTATCTTCAGCAGTTTTCCGCTTCTGTCCACCTAGGGGTCCTCATTCAGCGTTGGCGCTCGGGGGGGAAATCGAGCTGAACCAGGCTTCTTAGTTGTTCGGCACGGATGATGAATAAACGGAGTTTGGATAGTGCTGCGGGTGCGTCGGCACTGCGGCTTCACGATATACAGGCTGCGAATAACGGCTCATCTGTGGCACCGCTTGCTGTGGCGGCGACGTGTGCGATGGAGCTTGTTGATAGTTACTTTGCTGCACAGGATACCCATTCTGTGAATGGACTTGATTCGCGTAGTTTGTATTGGGACTTTGACCGCGATACGTTCCACCACCGCGCTGCTGAGCAACTTGCGTCTCGACTTCGCTAAGCTCGGGAGGAGCCACGGTAATCGAAGGGGTTACGCCACGGTGCGGCTCGTTGACAAAAAGCTGCGAGGCTTTGATACGGCGTTCGTCGTCACGGATCTTTGTGATGTCGATGATATCGCCTGGCTGAAGCGACATGCGGTTAAGAATCACCGCGTGCTTCGTGTGCGGGAAGTCACCGCTGATTTCGATGTTGATATTTCCAACGCGGTACTGATCTCCTTCGCGAATGTCATACACCAAGTCAAGCGTCCCTGGTGTTTCCAGGAAGCGAGGCTCGGCTTGAACGTCTGCGTGGATATATCCTTGCGAGCCGTACAAGTCAGAAATCGCGCGGATATCCGCATTCATCTTCTTCTGATCGAAGTACTCGCCTCGTTCCATTTTGACTTGGCTAGTCAGCTGTTCGGTCTCGAAGCGAGTATGCCCCACAAACGAGATGTTGCGAACTTCATAGCGAGGCCCTTCGTCAATCACAAAAGTGACATAAGCCCACAATCCACTGTCGCTGTACTCGACGATGCGATTGATCTGTGCTTTGAAGAAACCAAGGCTTCGATAATAAGCGGTCAGGCTGTCGACGTCTTGTTCCAGCTGCGATTTATCGAGTTGGCCCTTAAGAACATAGAACCAGCCTGGCTTGCTTTTGACTTGCGTTTTCAATCGACTGTCGGAAGCGATCGAATTGCCCACGAATGCAGTACTACCGATTCGAGCCAGTGGCCCTTCATGGATCATAAAGACAACCCCTTTGTCTTCGGGGCCTAGGCCTTCAACTACCTGAACCGTCGCTTTTCCGTGTCCACGAGTGTGGTAATAGTCTTCCAGCTTGATGCGGGCTTCTTCGATAACGTACTTATTCAGCGTTCCTTCGAGTCGCATCTCCGACTTTTTCAGAAGCGTTTTGTCGCGGACCGATTCGTTGCCGAGAAACTTGATATAGCCAATGCGTGGGCGTTCCTCGAACTGGAACGTGACATAGATGCCTTCGGCAGACTTATCGGTCAGAATTTTGACGTCGCGAAAAAGTCCGGAAGCTGCCAAACGGCGAACGTCTGACTGAATTTGCTCCGCGTCAAACTCTCGACCCACACGCGATTTAATCATCGATCGAATCCGTGTTTCTTCCGTCTGAGCATTCCCTTGCAGGCGAATCCCCGTAATCAACGGCTGAGTCGGAACCGATGGTGTAATCGGTGATGGCGCGGTCAGTTGTGGCACGATGTCCTGTGCTGCGGCCTGGTTAAGTCCAGAGCCAAGACATCCTAGCGCGGTTAAAACAACGACGCTCGTTAGCCCGTGGCGTATCCACTGCATGCGGTAAATCCCTTTATCAACTTATCTGGCTGGCTTCCTTGCCTACCAATGCCCCCTAAAAGCGCAAGGCTTTGGGTCGCAATGTGGAGAAATACTGGAACGCCTCACTCCTGGCAAGACGAATATCGCCTAGGAGTTACGCTGAGCTGGGATACGCATCGGAAAAGTTTATGGTTCAGGTAAAATAGGATGCTAGCGATGCTGCTGGCAGCGTCACTTCCATCTATTTCACCGGCAGAAGCTGAAGAGCATCTAAAATCACGAACCCATCGGTATCTTGATTTCGAATAACGACCTGAACGACATCTTCTGCCGACAGCTGAACCTCGCCGATTGTGCGGAACCCCTCACCATTGGGCAGCGGCTTCGTCTGATCGACAAGGATAGCTGTTACCTTCGCCCCATTTTCAAAAACGACCGGAACGTTTTTAGCTCGCGTCGGATGGGCCGAATAAGCCATCTTCACTTCGTACATGCCGCTCTTTGGAACTTTGAATTCAAAACGAGCCGTCGCAGTCCGATCCCCTTTGGCATCGTCATGGCGATAGCTACCATCAACACTTGGCTTGAAGTTTGAGGAACGAGCCCACTCCCCTTCAAGCTTGGCAGCTGAGTCATCCAGGACGATACCAGGAAGGCTTTTCGAGGCGATCGACGATGCCTTCGGCTTTGCGGGAAGATCTGCCAGCGCGGGAAGATCGAGAACCTGCCCTTGAGCAAGTAACCGTTCCCGCAATTGAGGATATGGCAATTCCTGAACTCCAACGTCATGTTTCGCAGCCAAAGCGGCAGCAATGCCAGCACTTTGTCCGATGATCATCCATGTCGGTTCGACACGAATCGAAGAGATGCCGACATGCGTACATGACATCGCCACAGGCACTATCAGGTTATCGCATTCATTAGGTTGGGGGACGATAGATCGATAAGGAATGTGGTACGCATAGCCGTGACGTCGATCAGGCATGCGAACTGGAAAAATCGTTCCCTCATCGGCAACGGTGCCATTCTCAAAGGCGACTCGCTGACAATCGTGTGAGTCGATAGGAAACGACGAGACCGCAATCGGGTCATCCTTTTCAGGAGCTTCCAAGATGTCCGATTGGCTGACGACATACATTCCCTGCATGCGGCGACCTTCTCGAACATAGAGCTGCGGTGGCCAATGTTCGTTATCGGCGAACTCATCTTTGCAAAGTCCAAGCCGAGCATACTTGGCGCGTATCTCTTGCGGCACAGCCGGATCGTTTGTCAAGAAGTGATAGAACTCCAGCGTGTACTGTTTGTGCTGATCGAAGATCTCGTCTCGTCCAGCCTGATCCGCCTCACTCCAACCATTGCACGCCCCGACAAGTCCTAGCGAGAATTGCCCACCAATCGAATTGTTGCCGTCAAACTTGTTTCCAGGCAGGGGATACAGATCAATCCCGAAGCTACGTCCTCCGGATGCGATATAACGACGAACCGCTTCAAATCGAGCCGGATCATAACGCTTCGGCTTCGGCATAGGGACCTTGTTTTCAGGGTCTGCTGTCAGACAAAGTCGAAAACTGTAGACCATTACCAAGTCGTCCCCGTCGGCCTCGTTGCCAGGAGAATTGGTCGTCAGCAAAGGCAGCAACTTGCCATCTTTATCGAATCCATCGATCTTCATTCGCCCTTTCGGATATCGCTTTCCGGCAAGCGACTCGCCAAACTCCGCTTTTCCTTCACGGCCAATCGTCCAACTAACATTCGCCGCGGCCAGAAGGTCTCCTTCGTAAGTCGCATCGATGAACGTCTTCGCCTGGAAGTTCCCCTGATCGGTGACCAACTCAGTGATGGTTGCGCCATCCTTCTTCACCAACTGCAGCACGTGCTCCGGAAGGACTTCGACCTTGGCTTCTTTCAGCATGTCCATCGTGACCCGCATGGCAACATGCGGTTCGTACGTCCACTTCGCGTTGTCCTTCACACTCACATCGTAGGGAAGCTTCACGCCTCGGGACTTGTAATCTTCTTCAACGCGACGATGCCATTCATCAAACAAACCCATCACCGTCGAGCGGACCGTTTGATTCGAATCGCTAAAACTCAAGCCGCCTGTATTCACTCCTCCGACATGCGATGTCGGTTCGATGAGTATCACCGATGCCCCCTCGCGAGCAGCAGCAATAGCAGCGCAGACGCCTCCTGGCGTGGCACCGTAAACGATTACGTCGACTTGCTGATCTTCCGCGTGAAGGACGGAAGCATTTAGCCAAGCAGTCGTGAACACGAAGCAAAGACACATCGAGAGCGTCAAAGATTTCATATCAGGCAGGTGGGGCTGGAGTGATGGGGAGAGGTTTAATGAACGCCATTGTAATCCATTTCAAACCACCATTCCAAACAGCTGCCAAGACACTCTACTGCATGGTTAAATCAACGAGATAAATCAAAGAGGGCGAGTAATGTATCAAAAGCAAACCAACACCAACCCAGTGCACCCAATCCCTTCGCTTGCGGAGCGCACCTTCGACTACGGCGGTAATTAGTACGGCTGAGAAAATGAAGACTCTAGCCACCAGGTTGATCGTTTCTAAAAGGTCGTACGATACGATTCTGCCCATCGGCCATTGAAGCGGATTGAGCAAGACGATAACCAGCAGGCTTGAGAACAACATGGTTCCCAAAATAACTCGCCATACAATACCGAAATGAGACCTACAAACGCCAACGAGAAACAACATGGCTGCCGCTACACTTTGGACGAGGGCCTGTGATTCGTAAATCGATTGTCGAAACGGGTCATAGACGCGCGTTGGATCATAAGTCGCGGCATCCACTGCCGTTGCCACCACCGCACTTAATTCATAGATGCATAGAAATAACAAAAGCAGATGCCCAGGCTGCCACACAAATGGAACTTGGCGACTTCGCCAGACCGCCAGCAATAATATTGCGGTAGCTGCGGTTCCTAAAGTAAATGCTTTGCCCCCATAAAACCGCAATGAATGCCAGTCCAGCTGAGACGCCAAGTCTTTCCCAAACAGATTCAAAAGGGAAACCCAAAACGTAGTTACCACCGCAAGTAGCAACACCCAAAGCATCAGCAGTTTTAGCGAAAGCTTAGGAACAACCGGAGGACATTCAGGCGTATCGGACAAGCGATTCTTTCCAGCGATCGTTCGAAACTATGAGTCGAATCGAATCCACTCTCCATCGATCCGACGTTCGTGCGGGAGGTAGTTGGCTTTGTACTTCATGTGGTCGTTGCCAGCGACATAGAAACCGAGATACAAGTACTTAAGCCCCCACGCACGGCACGCTTCGATTTGCTTCAGAACAGAGAAATTTCCAATGCTTAGCTCTGACATTTCAGAATCGAAATAGCAATAGACAGCCGACATTGCTTCTTGTCCTACGTCAGCGATGGCAATACCGACCAAGTCATCACCACGATAGTACCGAAACTCACGACTGTCGCAGCAGCTGATTCCGATAAACTCTTTCAAACTACGGATATCAATCTCACTGCCTGGCTCGCCAAGCCCTCGGCCGACTTTGTGCTTGTTGTATAGGTCGACTCGCTCACGATCGACCATCGGTTCACCGATCTCGACGCGTAGCTCAGGCTCTGCTTTCTTAAGCACGCGACGATGGCGCCGACGCGGCTTAAACTCTTCGACTGGAATGCGAATCGGTTCGCAGGCATTACAACCAGGGCATTGCGTGTGATAGATGAAGATGCCCGATCGCCGAACGCCTTCGGCCAAAGCTTGATCAAACGAGCGAGGATCCGCTCGGAATTCGGTCAGATAGAACGGTAGCACAGCCAGCCGGTCCGGCAGGTAAGGGCACGTCTCTTCGACGTCGATAAATTTTGCTCCGTAGCGATGGCTCACTTCGGACCTCTTTTTCGGCACGTACCTAACTTAGGCCATCCAACAATCGACAAACGTATTATAGGTCGATCGACTTCATGTTCCGCGGAAATCTTTTGCCTTGTCTTTAGACGCAAAAGAAAAGGAGGCTTAAAAGCCTCCCTCGCCTTGGTTGAATGCCGAGAAATCGTCTGGCTCGCGGTCGAATGCGTTCTCAAATCGCGTAAAGTCCTTGAGCCAAGTCAGCTTGATATCGCCAACGGGGCCTGCACGCTGCTTACCGATAATGATTTCGGCCTGACCGGCGTACTGTTCGCGTTCTTCGCCGTGGTGATAGTATTCCTCACGGTGGACGAACATGACGACGTCGGCATCCTGCTCGATGGCCCCCGATTCACGAAGGTGACTAAGCTTCGGCTTGTTGTCTTTCGAGACTTCCGCTTGCCGGTTCAACTGGGCGAGACACAAGATCGGCACGTTCATTTCACGAGCCAAACCTTTTAATCGCCGAGCGATCTTGGCGACTTGTTCTTGCCGTGGATCTTCTGCATTGTCCGGCTCGATCAGCTGCAAATAGTCGATAACGATCAAACCAAGACGCTTCTCGTTACGAATAATTCGTCGAGCAGACGCCGCGATTTCTGCCACCGTTCGACTTGGCGAGTCGTCCACAAACAGCGGGGCTTCGCCTACCAACGAAGACTTCTCGATTAAGCGAGCACGATCTTCATTGCTGAGCGTGCCATTACGCAGTCGGTGACCGTTGACTCTCGCAACGCTACACAAGAGTCGGTCGCATAACTCGACCGAGCCCATTTCCAAGCTGACGAACAGCACCGGGACTTTGTCGTGAACAGCCACGTTTTCAGCGATATTCATTGCGAACGCTGTTTTACCCATAGCTGGACGAGCCGCGAGGATCAGCAGCTGACTTCCATGGAAACCGCTCGTCATCTCATCGAGATCAGCGAACCCTGTCAGCACACCATCTTCATTCGCTTCGCCACGGAGCCGGGCATCAATGCGTTCCATCGCCACGGTCACGATCTCGCGCATGCTGGCCATGCTTCGACTGTCGCGACCGTCGAGAATGCTAAAGATCTTCTGTTCCGCCCGGCCGATCAATTCTTCCGGCTTGCCTGCTTCCTGATAGGCATCTTGCAAGATGTCCGTGGCGGCGAGAATAAGATTTCGGCTTGTTGCTTTCTTCCGAACAATCTCAGCGTAGCTCACCGCATGGGCCGCATGTGGTACGCTTCGCGCGACTTTGGCGAGATATGCCGCGCCACCGACGAATTCCCAGTCGCCAGTGTCACGCAGATGCTCGCTTAGCAGGGTGACGTCAATCTTGCGTCCACTGTTGTGCAAGTCGACCATATGCTCGAAGAGCTTCTTATTGGCATCGTCATAGAAGTCCTCCGGCCGAAGAACCATGATGACGTCGTCGAGAACGTCAGGCAGCAAAATAATACTGCCGAGCACGCAATGCTCTGCCTCGACGCTGCAGGGCGGCTGGTTATCGAGAATATTGGTGCTTACCTCTTCTCGATCCTCAAACCGTCGCTTCTTCGATTTGCTACCGGTAGCCAAGGATGTGCTCCGTCCGTAGGTTGAGAAAACGTCTGCCTGACTTCGTGTTCCATCGTACCGCGCCTTGCAGTCAGCACAATCAAGACGCCAGATTTAGGCATTTGGCGACGAGCGATCACAAGATGAAACGACAAGCATAAAAAAACTCCTCGGGGAGGCCGAGGAGTTTTTGAGTGTCCGCTGGGGAAGCTATCAAGGCCGGCGATTTCGCCAGGGAGCCGACCGAGCTTCGTCACCTTTGGAAAAAGGGAGTGCGACTTACTAAGACCAACAAGCCTCGAGTCAAAGTAAATTCGACTCAAGAGGCATGCCGTAGCGTGCTATGCGGTGCCGGACTTTTGCGGCGGCTGTGCACGATTAAACTCAGTGCGAATCTCGCACCTGACCGAGCGAGCGAAATTATTCGCCGGCGACGGTCGGAACAACCCAAACCTTCAGTTCCGATTCAATTTCGGCATGAAGGTGAATCTTAACGGTATACAAACCGAGTTCTTTCAGCGGACCTTGCAGGCGAACCTGATCTGGGGTCACGGTGAAGTTCTGCTCTTTCAATGCCGCAACGATTTCGGCCTGACCAACGCTGCCATACAAGTGGCCTTCGTCGTTGGCATTGGCTTCGATCGTAACACTTTGACGATTGAGCAAATCGGCGATTGCACGCAGACCGGCCAAACGCGACTTTTCGATCTCGGCCAGCTTTGCTTTGTGCTTTTCGACCATACGCTTGTGATGCGTCGTTGCGACGGTCGCCAAGCCCTGTGGGATCAGGTAGTTGTTGGCGTAGCCAGGACGAACTTCGACAACGTCGCCAGGCTTGCCAAGGTGGTCAACCGATTGGATCAGCAGCAGTTCGATACCGCCGTTTTTGCCTTTAGGAAGACGCTTCCAAGGACGTGCTTTGTGCTTTTCAGATCGAGTTGGCATGGTTTGCTATTTCCAAGATTTGCCAGTGGATTGGCGATCGTTATTTACAATGTCAGGTGACGTCGAGCAAGTCGACCGCCAGCCACTAAAACGGAATGTCGTCGTCAGCGGCGCCTTGGGAACCTTGTCCCCCGAAGCTGCCGTCATCGTAGGAATCGTAGTCGCTCGAACCGCCCTGGCCGTAGCCACCGCCACCCTGAGGTTGCGATTGCCGTTGCGGAGGTCGCGAACCGCCACGGCTTCCACCGCCGCCGCTCCCGTCTCGTCCGCCGAGCATCTGCATCTTTTCGCCGACGACGCGAAGCTTGGAACGCTTCTGGCCGTCTGTTTCCCACGTGTCGAGCTTGAGGCGTCCTTCAATCAAAACAGGGGCACCCTTGCTCAGGTATTCACTAGCAATTTCCGCAGTCCGTCCCCACAACGTCACATCGACGAACGTGGTCTCGTCAACCCATTCGCCCGATTGCGTTTTGCGTCGATCATTGACCGCCAGGCCCAGCTCGGTGACGGCTGTTCCTCCGCCGGAGACGTATCGCAAATCGATGTCCCGTGTCAGGTTCCCGACCAGAATTACTCGGTTGAAACTTGCCATCGTGACGCTCCTTCAGGGGGAAATTCAAAATCGACTGGGTTGGAACCGGGAAAGCTTAAGCAGAAACTAGTCTGCTGCTTCGACGGTTTCTTCTTCACCTTCGGAGGACGAATCTTCGTCATCGCTATCGCTCGAGCCGGAAGAATCCGAGTCGTCGTCACCGGCGAATTCGTGACCTTCGGCGTGAGCGATCAACATGTCGACCAGGCGAGGATCTTGCTTGATGAACAAGTATCGCAGCATGTCGTCGTTGATATTGCACGCGTAGTTCAACTCGTCCATTTGCGAGCTGTCCAAGCGGAAGTAGGTCAACCAGTAGGTACCACGACGCTGCCCGTTGATCGGGTACGCCAAGCGTTGTTCCGCCCACATGCGGCTAACTAGGATTTCGCCTCCCAGCTTTTCAACCAGGGCGTTGATTTTTCCGGAGACCCCATTGGGATCCTTTCCATACCGGTTGGAGTCCAGAATGAACATCCCCTCGTAAACGTAAGCCGCCAAGGTTTCTACTCCTCGAATGTCGACGTCAAAATGATCGGTGAGTGATTAACCACTCGCTTGCTGGGCCAGTGGAATAGTCACGTTGGTAGTGAAATTCTTATCCGTTGTATTGATTCATTGTGTGCGTCAAACCCTGGGTTGCCCAGTCTTCGACTGCCGAAGCAGCACGCTCAACACACAAATCGATCTCAGGCTTTTCCGCCTTGGCAAAACTGCTCAAAACGTATCCAGCCACATCGGCTCCTTCTCGCGGAGGTCCGATTCCGACACGAAGCCGGGGAACCTCATCGGAGCCGAGCTTTTGTATTACATCCGCTAGGCCATTTTGGCCGCCTGCCGATCCTTTCCCCTTCATGCGAAGCTTCGCCAAAGGGAGATTGAAATCGTCGCATACAACCAAAACGTCGTCCCGCGTTAACTTATAAAAGTCGAATGCAGGTCGAACACTGTTTCCGCTTTTGTTCATAAAGGTGTGCGGCCAAAGCAACATCAGCTTTTGACCACCAACACCCAGTTCGGTCAGTTGACCGTTGAACTTCGCTTTCGGCTGCGATGCGCTATGGCGTTTTGCCAGCGTATCGAGCACGTCGAAGCCCACATTATGCCGGGTGCCTTCGTACTTTTTGCCTGGATTTCCGAGCCCGACGACGAGTTTCATCACATCCAGTCAATCAACACCAGCGGCAATCGGCCGACTTAGTTACCGGCTCGGTAGAAGTCGACGTGAAGAACTTCCGTCCCGAAAGTGTCCCATTGGACCTCTCGCATGACGACGCTCTCGGTAACGTCTCCTTCCAGGTTAATGTCCTTGGCACCGTGACGCACGATCACATCGAACTGCTCGGCACACAGTTCCAAGTTAATGACTTCCTTGCCTGCACCGTACAAAACGGCGGGGATTTTCCCGTCACGACGCAGGTTGCGATTGGCGATCTTGCCGGTCTTTTCTCGCTTCGTGGCTTTGAGTGTTTCGGCCATGAAAACTTGTTCCGCAGTCAGTAAGTGTTGTCTAGGGCGACCGGGCAAATGGTGCGTCTGGTCGGGTCTTATCTATCGAAAGTGGTTCGCCCAAAGAGCGTAAGCTCCCTGAGGACCAACTTCGTAATTTTGGAAACTGGTTATTTTGCCAAACAATCTGCCGTTGGCAAGTCCAAACAAGGCGTCCCAGCCGAATTCATGTCAAGCGGAATTCGAGAATTGCCCAAAGCCCCAGCAAAACGGTCGAATTAGCCCTGGGAATTCTCTTAAAAAAGACGGGCAATCTACCGACGTAAACCAATACCGAATCGAACTTTAGAGAAACCATCTCGCATCTTAGGTGTTGGATCAGTACCGAAATCGTCCCATTGTTGACGATTCGCGGCGGGGGATTGCTAATCTGCTTTCTTTAAGAACAATTGAATGGAAAGCGAAATGCTCTCCCAAATTGCTTACCCAGAATCCGGAAACTCATGGCCAAATCGACCCGCAGCAAAGTGATTGAATATGTCGAACCGATCGGTGACCGCGTGCTCGTCCGGAAAGACGAACCGAAACGGACCACCAAAGGGGGCATTGCGCTGCCGGATCAGGCCGAAATTCCGACGATCACCGGTCGAATCGTGGCGATTTCCACACGAATTGAGAACGACGAAGATTTCCCGCTTCGCCAATACGACAAAATCTTGTTCCACCCGAAGGAAGCGATTCCAGTCGACTTCGAGACCGACAACCAGCTGTTTGTCGTCCCCGTGGAAGATGTCGTCGCCGTTTTCCGCCGCGAAACCGGCAAAAAGACGACCAAGGAAGACTAGGCGATGTTCTCTCGAAAGAGAGCACTAATCGATTCGTCGTTGTGAATTCGCTTGATCGCTTCCCCTAACAGTGGAGCGACAGAAAGGACCTTCATATTTCCCAGAAGGTCCTGCGACTTCTGAGGAATCGTATCAGTCAGGATCAACTCTTTGATCGGTGCTGCTTGAAGCCGAGCCACCGCCGGACCGCAAAGCACTCCATGCGTCGCCGCGATGTAGATTTCGCGGGCCCCGGCTTTGTGAACGACTTTAGCTGCACCGCAAATTGATCCAGCTGTGCTGATCATATCGTCGAAGATAACCGCTGTTTTTCCTTCGACAGGGCCACCAATAATGTTTTTGGTTGTCGTCTCATGAGCACTCGTCCGACGTTTATCGACGATCGCCAGCTCACCATTCAACCGACGATGATGCGTCACAGCCCGCTTGATACTTCCCGCATCGGGACTCACTACGCACAGTTCTTCCGTCGGAATGCCAAGGCTTAGAAAGTAGTGATTAAGGACCGGCGAGGCATTCAAGTGGTCGACGGGAACGTTAAAAAAGCCCTGAATTTGGGCCGCATGCAGGTCCATCGTCAGCACGCGGTCCGCCCCAGCACTAGTGATCAAGTCAGCGACTAGTTTGGCCGTAATGGGAACACGCCCCTCATCCTTTCGGTCCTGTCGGGCGTAGCCATAGTAGGGAATTACAGCAGTGATTCGCTCGGCACTGGCACGACGACAACTGTCGATCATGACCAGCAATTCCATCAGATTGTTGTTCACCGGCGGGCAAGTTGGCTGAACCAGGAAGACATCGCGTCCGCGAACATCTTCCTCGATCTTGCACTGGATTTCTCCGTCCGGGAATTCCCCCAGCGCGACACGGCCGAGCTTCAGATGCAGGAAATTGCAGACATCTTCGGCAAGCTTAGGGTTAGCACGACCGCTAAAGATTTTGATCTCACGCATGACGCAAACTGGGCAACCGTCTGGGAGTTATCGAAAAAGACGCCAGGAACAAAGAAAGGGGCTCAAAAGCCCCT
Source organism: Bremerella sp. TYQ1 (assembly GCF_020150455.1). Taxonomy (NCBI): domain Bacteria; kingdom Pseudomonadati; phylum Planctomycetota; class Planctomycetia; order Pirellulales; family Pirellulaceae; genus Bremerella; species Bremerella sp. TYQ1. Next base: position 5,640,955 of record NZ_CP083740.1, on the reverse strand, counting down.
CACACGACCATTCAACTATTGTAACCAATTTCCGCCATCACACGCTCCACCTCTGCGAGTTGGTCGCGCGAATTAATACTGTACGCTTCACAAGACTTCAGTACCGGTACCGCGTCTACTTTGTCTCCGAGCCCCTTCAAAATCTTGGGGCAGTCGGTCAAGTAGTACTCACCTTGGGCATTATTGTTGTCGAGCCGCGTTAGAGCCTCGACGAGCCGCGAAGCCTGAAAAACGTAGGTGCTCATGTTCACCTCGTCAATCGCTCGCTGCTCAGGGGATGCATCCTTTTCCTCGACGATTCCCTCGAAAACACCCGATGAATCTCGCACAATCCGCCCAAGTCCTGTCGGATTGTCTCGTTTCAGAGTACCCAACAGACACGCATGCCCGCCAGATTCAAAAGCCTCGAAAAGCTCTTTCAGCGACGACGACTGAACCAAAGGAGAATCCCCAGCCAATACGACAACGCTTCCATCGACTTTTCGCAGTTCATCCAGACACATCTGAACGGCGTGCCCAGTACCAAGCTGCTCGGTTTGCTCGACAAATACTACGTCGTCGTGGCTGCTGAGGGCCTGGCGAACATCGTCAGCACGATAGCCAACGACACAGATGATCTGTTCGACACCGACCTGACGTAAAGCGTCCAGCACGTACTCGATCATGGGTCGCTGCAAGACCGGAAAGAGGACCTTCGGCATATCCGACTGCATCCGGGTACCTTTTCCGGCAGCCAGGACAATTGCAATCCGCTTTCCCATTTCGCCTACTCGCTCAGCCCAGAGATCGCTACATAACCAGTGAACGCGGCAGAATCTCGTCCACAAACGGCCATATCTTGGCATTATCTGCGGTGGATTTCCAGGGGCGAAATAAGGTTTTAGTCATAAACCATCACCCGGAACTTATTTGACTGCGGTCACTTACAGCCGATCGAAGAAAATTTAACGATCATACCAACTGTGCCTTGCGCCCGTCCCCCCGATCGAACCGTTAGTGAATTAGTTTTGCATGACGACAATTTGCTTTCACCCAAAAAGTCGAATAACATATCGTTCGGAACAGACATCTCATCCAACATATTCTCACCCAGATTGAAGAGGTGCCCCGGTCGCTGCTGGACGGTCGGGGGCCAGGAAGATTTTATGGCTGATCTCACCGCCGAAGAATTTGCGCAGCGCGTTATCGATTTCAACCTTCTCGAGCATCGGCAAGTCGAGCAGGTCTGGAGCGAACTGGGAACTCGCGAAGTCTCTCTGGGTGAATTCCAGAATCTGATGCTCCGTAAAGAGCTGATGACCAACTATCAGGTCGAGCGAGTCGTGAAAGGACTCCGTACCGGCTACTTTTACGGCGACTACAAAGTCCTGTACATGATCGGTACCGGAACGTTCGCACGCGTGTTCCGCACAGTCCACAAAGACACCGGCAAAGTGGTCGCCGCGAAGGTGCTTCGACGACGATTCAGCGAAGATCCGAAGCGTGCGTCGCAGTTCATGACGGAAGGTGAACTGGGCAAAGGGCTACGTCATCCGAATATCTGTCCTATTTACGAGGTCCATTCTGAAACCTCGATGTATCAGCAGGGGACCAGCTACTTCCTGATCATTGAGTTCATCGAAGGACAAAACCTTCGCGATCTGCTTCGCATTCGTGGCAAATTCAGCCCGAAAGAAGCGACCCAATTGATGATCGACATTACCTCTGGCTTAGCCTACGCAGCCGAGCGTGGTTTGACACACCGTGACTTGAAGACCTCGAACGTGCTCATCTCGGCTCGAGGCCGTGCTAAGCTCGTCGACTTCGGTTTGGCGGCGTTTGCTGAACAAGTCAGCGAAGATGGCCAGGCCTCCAATCCTCGTACGGTTGACTACGCAGGTTTGGAAATCGCCACCAATGCTCCACGTGACGATCCACGAAGTGATATCTACTTCGCTGGCGCCATTTATTACCATATGCTCAGTGGTGCGATTCCGCTTTACGAAACTCGTGATCGCCAAAAGCGGCTCGCGGCGACACGCTATCTGAATGTCGAATCAATTGCCAAAGTCGCCCCAGATCTTCCGCGTTCGGTGGCATCTGTCGTGATGAAGGCGATGGAAACCAACCCCGACAAGCGCTATCAAACCAACGGCCAGATGCTGATGGATTTGAAGATGGCGGCTAAGCGTCTGGAGCTCGGCGACGAATCGACCGCCGGGGAAATTCGTGGCAAGCTCGAAGCCCAAAACGAAGCACGCATTGCCAAGCAGTTCGAGGGCTACAACAAGACGATCATGATCGTCGAGTCCAATATGGACATGCAGAATGTGCTTCGCGATCGCCTGAAAAAGTATGGCTACCGCGTGTTAGTGATCAGCGATCCACAGCGTGCTTTGAATCGTTTCGCCGAAGATTCGTCGCCTGCGGATATCATTGTTTTCAGTGCAATCGACATGGGCGTCGCGGCGTTGGATGGCTTCAACCAATTTGCGGAAGACATCCACACTAAAGACAAGCCCGCCGTGTTGATCGTCAAAGAACGTCAAACGGCCATTCGTGAGGCGGCTCAAATGGGCGAGAACCGGGCGATTATGACGATGCCGGTCAAAGTTCGCGAGCTTCGCAAGCTCGTCCATGAACTTCTTAAAGACCCGCTCGATCCCGAAGAAGAAGATGCCGAAGCCGAAGCAGGCACCCACTAGTCACGGGGTTACTTCGACGGCTTGGGAATCGCCACGCCCATGTCCTTCAGCATCATCTTCATGTCTTCCCAGACATCTTTCTTAGCCGAAGGATTTCGCAGCAAGTACGCGGGATGATAGGTGACGACGACCTTACTCCCGCGATACGGGTGAAATCGTCCGCGAAGCTTTCCGATCGGCGCAACCGACTGCAGAAGGTTTGTTATCGCAAATCGCCCAAGGCAAACGATGTATTCCGGCTGGATGATTTCTAACTGTCTCTCAAAATAAGGACGACAGTTCTCATTTTCTTCCGTTGTCGGATTGCGATTGCCAGGAGGACGACATTTTAGCGTGTTGAGAATATAGACATCACTCCGCTGAAACGAACAAGCTTCGATAATCTGCGTGAGCAACTTCCCGGCTCGTCCGACGAATGGTTCTCCGAGTCGATCCTCATCCGCTCCAGGAGCTTCCCCAAAGAAAGCAATTCTTGCTTTGGCACTGCCGACGCCGAAAACAGTTTGTGTGCGAGTTTTTGCCAATTCGGCACAAAGCGTACATCCTGCCACCGTCGATTGCAGCTGATCCAGATGTTCCTGTCGTTTCGCTGCCGAAAGTTTGGCAAATTCTTTTGGCCAAGGCTCGTCCGAAGAACTCGGCAACGTCGGCATCGGCGCTGGTTTCGCGGCTGGGGCTGCGGTGGCCTTTTTCGGTCGTGGCATCTCGCGGGCTCCTTGCGATGCTTGAGGCTCTGGTTCGATTGGGGGTGCGGCGGGTGGACTTACGGGAAGCGCAATCCCGGCTTGTTTCGCCACGAATTGGACTCCGGACGCTTGCCAGGCTTGGGCCTGTTGGATCAGTATTCGACGAATTTCAGGCTCATCCATGCCGGAACTTGCGACGTCCGAAAAAGAGAGATACGGAGGAGTTTTCAAGCTGGAATTGCAAGGCTTTAAACTTTTCCCTTACTCCAGCCAGACCTAGCACGTAAAATAGACTTGATCCATATTAGGGTAAGTAATTCATGCTTTCCTGTCATCCATACTCGCACCTCTGATTGAATTCTGCCCCTATGGCGGTACCGCAAGTAGTTATCATCGGACGTCCCAACGTTGGTAAATCCAGCATCTTCAACTGGCTCGCCGGAAGGCGATTAGCCATCGTAGACGATGTTGCTGGCGTCACCCGAGACCGCATGGTCCACCTGCAAAAGTGGAATGAACGATTTTTTGAAATCGTCGACACCGGCGGTATTGGCGTTAATGACGTCGATAATCTGACCGACGAAATTGAACGTCAGATTCAAATCGCGATCGATTCGGCCGATGTCATATTGTTTGTTGTGGACGTTCGCAGCGGTATGCTGCCGCTCGACCAGCAAGTCGCCCAGCGTTTACGCAAGATCGACAAACCGGTCGTTCTGGTCGCCAACAAAACAGACGCTCCGCACATGGACGTGGAAGCGGATCAGTTCTATAAGCTCGGCCGCGGCAAACTCGTCGCGGTAAGTACCCTTCAGAATCGCAATAAGAACGATCTTCTGGACGTGATCGCCGATCGCCTTCCGGAAGCCGAAGCGATGCCCGATGTCGACTCAGCCCCGGAAATGAAGGTCGCCATCGTTGGTCGCCGCAACGTCGGCAAAAGCACCTTCGTCAACACGTTGGCGCAAGCGGAACGAATGATCGTAAGCGAAGTCGCTGGGACGACTCGCGATAGTGTCGACGTTCGCTTTGAAATGGACGGGAAATCGTTCGTTGCGATCGATACGCCTGGGCTCCGTCGCCGCGTAAGCGTGAAGACCGACATCGACTTTTACAGCACACATCGCGCCGAACGCAGCATTCGCCACGCCGATTTGACGCTGATGTTCTTCGATGCTTCGCAGCAGATCAGCAAAGTCGACAAGCAACTTGTCCGCTACATCAGCGACGAATTCAAACCATGCATTTTCGTGGTCAACAAGTGGGACTTGTACAACACGCAGATGCCGACGGAACGCTGGGCGACCTATCTGCACGAAACTTTTCCGATGATGTCGCACGTTCCGATCGCGTTCATCACCGGCCAAACCGGCAAAAACGTCAAGACGCTGCTGAATCACGCCCAGATGCTTTACAAGCAGTCGCTTTCTCGTATCGGTACCGGCGAACTCAATCGAATTCTCAAAGAAATCATCGCCCACCATCCGCCACCGCTGCATAAGAACCGTAAGCCGAAAGTCTACTACGCCACGCAGGTGGGTGTTCAGCCTCCGACATTCGTGCTGATGGTGAACATGCCGAAGGCGTTTTCGCAAAGTTATCAGCGGTACCTGATCTCGTCGTTCCGCGACGCGGTCCCCTTCCCCGAAGTTCCCATCAAGATCTACCTGAAAAAACGTGAGTCCTCGGACGAGCGCGACGATTTCGGGAAGGTCGGCAAAGCGAAAGATCATTCGGAAGTCGACGACGAGTTCCTGCCGGAAGTTGACGAATCGGCCGAAGACGTCGCCTTGGACGAAATGGATGACGTCAACGAGGAAGCGTAGTCGACTGTCTCCAGGATTTTCCATCTTTCTTTACGAATTCCGTTGCGTCATTTTCACATCATTTCGCGCAATAGGCCCATGTCCACATTTGCTTGGACATGTTTCAATAGCCTAAGCCCCAAGTGATCGTGCAAGTCGCACTCAAATTGATGGAAAGAAAGCAGAGACAGCCTGATGATCGTTGGCATTCCGAAGGAAGTGAAACGAGACGAGTACCGCATTGCCATTTTGCCAGTGGGGGCCGAGGAACTCGTCCGTGCTGGGCATACCGTCCTGATTGAAAAGGACGCCGGTATCGGCTCTGGTCTTACGAATGAACAGTATCTCGAAGCAGGGGCAACGCTCGTCGACACGGCCGAAGAAGTCTTCAGCCAAGCCGACATGATCCTGAAAGTGAAGGAGCCTCAACCGGAAGAGTTTCCGCTCATTCGCAAAGGGCAGATCGTCTTCACGTATTTCCATTTCGCGGCAAGCACCGAGCTAACTCAAGGGATGATCGACTCGGGCTCGATCTGCCTTGCTTACGAAACGCTGCGGGATCGCCGCGGTACGCTGCCGCTGCTCACTCCGATGAGCGAAGTCGCCGGACGCATGAGCATCCAGGAAGGGGCTAAGTACCTCGAAAAACCGCAAATGGGCCAAGGCATCTTGCTAGGCGGCGTCCCCGGCGTTGCCCCCGCCCACATCACCATTCTTGGTGGCGGAATCGTTGGTGCGAATGCCGCGAAGATTGCCGCAGGCTTCAACGCCGACGTCAACATTCTCGACATCAACATGGATCGCCTGCGGTATCTGGACGACGTGATGCCGCCGAACGTGAACGTTCTGTTCAGCGATCGTCACGTGATTCGTCATCAGTTGCAACTAGCGGACTTGGTCATCGGTGCCGTGCTGATTCCTGGGGCGAAAGCTCCAATGCTGGTCTCGCGAGATGACCTCAAACTGATGAAGCCCGGCAGCGTGATCATCGACGTTGCCGTCGACCAAGGTGGTTGCATCGAAACGTCGAAACCAACTTCGCACAGCGATCCAACCTACCTGATCGACGACGTGTTGCATTACTGCGTGGCCAACATGCCTGGCGCCGTCGGCCGAACGAGCACGTTCGCGCTGTGCAATGTCACGTTGCCGTGGGCATTGCGGGTCGCGAACGATGGCATCGAAAAGTCGCTGGCAAATTCCCCGGAACTGCAAACGGCACTCAACATTCATTCCGGTCGTGTAACCAACGAAGCGGTTGCGGCCACCTTCGATCTTCCCTACGAACCCCTTTCATGAATTCATGACGACTGCGAATCCCCAGACCACCGCTCCTGATCCCATTCAATTCGTTGGCGAAACGGATGGGCACTTGGTCCTGATCGACCAAACCAAGCTTCCTGTCGAATTGCTCCACATCGAATGCCGAGATGTGGAAACGGTTTGGGAGGCAATCAAGATGCTGCGAGTGCGGGGAGCCCCGGCCATCGGCATTGCTGCTGGCTACGGGGTGATCGTTGGTTTGCAAACGGTCGCCGACAAGTCGCCGGAAGAATTCGAGGCTCGCTTCAATGAAGTGGTCGAGTACCTGGCTGGAAGTCGTCCTACGGCGGTCAACTTGTTCTGGGCACTCGATCGCTTGAAGGCGACCTACGCAAAGGAAAAAGAAGCGGGCAAGTCACCTGCCGAGATCCACGCGGCCCTCTTGGCCGAAGCTCGTTTCATCCACGAAGACGACCGCCAAGTCTGCCGGGCCATCGGTCGCCACGGGGCCGAGCTCATCGACCCTGGCCATGGTATCCTCACGCACTGCAACGCAGGCGGGCTTGCCACGGCCGACTACGGGACCGCTTTGGCTGTGATGTTTACATGTCACGATCAAGGAAAGCCGATCCACGTTTATGTTGACGAGACGCGGCCACTCTTACAGGGTTCGCGATTGACGGCCTGGGAACTCGTTCAGCGAGACATCCCCGCAACGCTGATCTGCGACAACATGGCTGCCCAGGTCATGAAAGAAGGTCGCGTTAACGCGGTCATCACCGGGGCGGATCGCATTGCTGCCAACGGCGACTCGGCCAACAAGATCGGCACCTACGGCGTCGCACTGCTGGCGAAGGCCCACGGTATTCCGTTTTACATCGCGGCTCCGATCAGCACGTTCGATTTGACGCTGCCCAACGGCGACGGCATCCCGATCGAACAGCGTGATCCTGTCGAGATCATCAACGGTATGGGCAAGCAAACAGCCCCTGAAAACGTTCAGGTCTACAATCCTGCGTTCGATGTCACGCCTGCGGAACTGATCGCGGGGATCATCACCGAGAAAGGGGTTATCTCCCCGGTAACGCCAGAGAATATCGCTCAGACGATTTCTGGCGAGTAAGATCGAATTGTCAACGAGCGATCGTGCGGCAAAGAGATTTGTTACGCATTATCGCAAATAAGTGTACAAGCACCTAAACATATTCTGAGAAGTGCGTAACTCCCGGGAGTTACGCACTTTCTTTTTGCGCGTTGAGAGCAGGGGATTTTTTCTACCCTTGTTTCTCGCTCATTTCGAACGCAAACTCGCCGCATCAACAGCCTACCTGCGACAATACCTCAGCAATACCTGGTGAACTTTTGATGTACACTTGGACAATACTTACGTACAATTGATGTCTTAGCGGCAAAGCGATGAAATAAGGGTCGCCTTCCTCCCCTTCTCTTCTGGCGATCGCGCATAAGAAAAGCCCCCACGAAGACGTGAGCATGGCACCCAAGTACTCAAATTTCCGTGCGAACTAAATGTCGTAGTACAAGCAGAACTCATACGGATGCGGACGCAGGCGAATCGCGTCGACTTCGTTGATGCGTTTGTACTCGATCCATGTTTCGATCACGTCCTTGGTGAAGACGTCGCCGCGAAGAAGGAACTCGTGATCGTCGGCCAATGCATCGAGTGCGGCGTCGAGCGAGCCCGGCGTTTTAGGCACCGCGGCCGCTTCTTCTGGCGGCAAGTCATAGATGTCTTTGTCGAGCGGTTGGCCGGGGTCGATCTTGTTTTGAATCCCGTCGATCGCTGCCATCGTGATCGCGGCAAACGCCAGGTATGGATTACACGTCGGATCGGGGCAACGGAACTCGACCCGTTTCGCTTTCGGGCTGGGGCTGTACATCGGAATGCGGCACGACGCCGAACGATTCCGCTGCGAGTACGCCAGGTTCACTGGCGCTTCGTAGCCTGGCACCAATCGCTTGTAACTGTTGGTCGTTGGATTGGTAAACGCCAGCACGGCTGGGGCATGCTTCAGCAAACCGCCGATCGCGTGCAAAGCCGTTTCGCTAAGGCCCGCATATCCGTTGCCAGCGAAGAGTGGCTCGTTCTCTTTCCAGAACGAGAAGTGCGTATGCATTCCGGAACCGTTGTCGCTGAAGACCGGCTTCGGCATGAACGTGGCGGTGCGGTTATGACGCTTGGCGACGTTCTTGATCACATATTTGTAGATCAGCAAGTCGTCCGCCATTTTCACCATTTCGTTGAACCGCATGTCAATTTCGCACTGACCGGCGGTTGCAACTTCGTGATGCTGTGCTTCGACGTTCAAGCCACACTCGATCATCGTCTGCATCATTTCGTTTCGCAGATCCATCAGCGAATCGGCTGGCGGCACCGGAAAGTAACCTTCCTTGTGACGTAGCTTGTACCCGAGGTTCGGTCCTTCGTCCCTGCCGCGGTTCCACTCCCCTTCGACGCTGTCGATGTAATAAAACCCATGCTGCGGGCGCTGATCGAAGCGGACATCGTCGAACACGAAGAATTCCGCTTCCGGGCCAATGAAGCAAGTGTCGGCGATGCCGGTGCTCTTCAGATAATTGGCCGCTTTTCGGCAGACGTTGCGAGGATCGCGCGAGTAATCTTCCCGCGTGATCGGGTCTTGAATGTTGCAGATCAACACGAGCGTCGGCAGTTGCGTGAATGGATCGACGAACGCCGTGTCAGGCTGCGGCACCACCAACATGTCGCTTTCGTTGATGGTCTGCCAACCGCGAATGCTGGAGCCGTCGAAACCCAAACCATCCTCGAAGGTGTCTTCGCTGAGATGACTGACCGGAATGGTGAAGTGTTGCCACAAACCAGGAAAATCCATAAACCGGAAATCGACCGCTTTCACGTCGTTTTCGCGGCAGAGGGCTAAGACTTCTTTTGGCGTCATGCTGGGGCTCCCTTTTCTACTGGGTGGAAACGCGGTTGGCTGCGAGCCAAGTTTTACTGGGTGCGATGCCGTTGACTTCCCAAGTTTCGCGGCGTTCCTCGAAGACATACTCACGAGGACGTGTGCACGGCACCTCGGCGATTGGATCTAGCCCTTGATAGGGGCAGACACGGCAAGAATTTCAAGCACCGCGTCGACAGCTAAGCGAACTGACAATATCCCCCTAATCGCCGTTTGATTCAATCAGCCAGAAGGAATTTCTTGCGGCAACGTTCGATCGATTCTCGACCACGTAGGGTTCATATGCTGCAGGTCGGATAGAAAGAAATTAGCCACAGAGGACACAGAGATCACCGAGGAAAGAGAATACGCGAGACAACCGGGTAGCCCAGGTTGCTTGTAACCTGGGGAGCGCAGCGAATAGAGGTCTTATCGAAAGGTAAACCGTACACAAAAACCTCGATTCGGCTTCGCCTCCTCTGCTTGCAAGCAAACAGGGCTACCCAATACGCGGAGATATCTCACATCCGGTGACTCTTATTCTGGTCCCTCGGTGATCTCTGTGTGCTCTGTGGCTAACAGTCTTCATCGCCCCGCGGCACCTACGTCAGGCGGGCGGGGCTTCTTTGACGGTTCGGTTCATCAGTGCCAAGAAGCAGGGGAGCATGACGGTGCGAACGACGAACGTATCGAGCAGCACGCCGACCGTTAGTGCGAAACCGATTTCAATCACGCCAAGTAGCGTTCCCATGCACATCGACGCGAAGGTGCCTGCCATGACCAAACCGCAGCTGGTGATGATGCCGCCGGTGGTCGAGATCCCGCGTAGCAGCCCTTCGCGCAGCCCCAGCTTCTTCTGCTCTTCAAAGACGCGCGTGGCCAGGTAAACGTTATAGTCCTGCCCAATTGCCGCGAGGATGACGAACAGGAACAGCGGCACCTTCCAGTCCAACGCCTGGTAACTGTCGGCGTAGACGGTGCGGAAGAACATCTCCGTAATGCCGAGCGTGACGTAGTAGCTGAACAGCACCGATAAAATCATGTAGGCACAAACAAACGGCCGCCGCAAAATGATCAGCAGCACCAGGAACACGGCCACGATCACGCCAAGCTCGATCCGCTTTTGATCCTGCGACGTGACTTTCATCAAGTCGCGAATAGACGGGGTCGTACCGCGAATGAAGATCTCGGATTGGTTCCAAGGAGGGTCCAGCGTTTCGATCTTCGCGTGCAAGTCGGCTTCGATGGTGTTCATCAAATCGATCGCTTCGTTCGAAAATGGATTGCGATCGGTAAGGACGCGCAAGATCGCGACTTCTCCGCTCAGCTGGCTATCTTGCGCGAGGAAATACTCTTTGGTACGTCGATGATTCTTGGCCATCCAAATATCGCGACCGCGCGAAGACATCGAGAACCCGGCCGGGCGATCCCCCAGCGGTTGTTCGCTGGTGAAAACCCTTTGCACATCGTCGCTGGCATCGAACGTGGTGGTCGCCAACTGATTGATGACGGTCTGCCCTGCCCCGTCCAGGAAATCGCCTTGATCGTTGCGAATGAGAATGGTCAGCGGGCCACTTTCGCCCAAAGGGAAATAGTCACGGATTCGCAGCGCGGTTGCTTTCGCCATGCGGTCGCTGTCGAGATCGCCGAACAAGTCGTACGAAACTTCCACGGCTCGCCCTGTCGTGATGCGTGCGTACATGGTGGGAATGCCGATGATGCCCAGCAGCAGCACGACCACCGTCAACGTAAGACCTGGGCGGTAACAAACCCAATGCGAAATCTGATCCCACCAGCGAGCCGAAACAGGCCTGCTCTTCTGGACGTATTCGGCCGAATCGCCCCACGGCCAAAACAGCTTCGGGCCCATGAACCGCATGATCGCGGGGGCCAACGTCAAGCACGTGAACAGCGTGATCAACAGACAAAGCCCAATCGCCGGACCACTGTTGCGGTATTTCTCGAAGTCGGCGAAGAACATCATTCCGAGACCTACCACGGTGGTCATTGCACTGGCCGTTAGTGCCTCGCCGACGCCTGCAATCGAAGCGGCAATCGCTTCCTGCGAGTTATGGCACTTGGCGAGTTCTTCGCGGTAACGCCCGATCAGGAACAAGCAGAAGTCGGTACCAGCGCCGAACAAGATCACGACGATAAAGATTCGCGACGTCTTGAAGACCTTGAAGTCGAACCATTCCATGCCTGGCAGCAGATGAACTTGCGTAAGCAAAGCAACCAGCCAGGAAGAGATGATGAACGAAACCGCGATGGAAAGCAGCGGGACCGTCAGCAGCATTGGGGCGCGATAAATCAGCAGCAAGATGACGATGACCAGCAGGATGGTGTAAAGCTCGGTGTTGGCGATGCTTTCCTTTGCGGCCATCAGCATTTCGCCGCCGATAGCCGCGTTGCCGGTCACGCCGATTTCAAGATGCTGAAGGCCTTCCTCGGTGGCACGTTCGCGCCAGCGGTCAACAAATTGGGTTGCCTCTTGCAGGATGCGAATGTTGTCGGTCGCCATGAACTCGTTGCGAGTCTCGACCACAACCAGAACGGCATGTCCATCTTTGCTGGCCAGCATGTCGCCTCGGACAAGCGTATGGCGTGTGAGAACATCGAACTGATTCCAATTCATGGGATCGGCTGGCACAAGCTCGAGCGGTTCGTCTTCCAACTTGGGATTGATGGCGATTGCTTGCTCGCGATACTGCTGCATCGCGTCGGTGTCGCCCGTCTGCTGAGAGGTGAACGCCATGTTCCACAGCGGATGCCAATTGTCCCGATCGAGTAGCGCCGACTCTTCCCAGGCCTCCATTGCCACGGCGTACGGTTTGCGCTGCTCGTCATCTTCCGCGGGCGGAGTTTCCGTGGACGGCGGCGATTCCGCTTCCGCGTGAAACTGTAGAATGCCTTGGACGTTTTGCAGCGGCGAAGCTAACTCGTCGGCAAAGCGTAGATCGTCTTCGGACAGGGGCTCGTCCGCTCGCGAAACGGCGAAGACGAGTTGGCTTTTCGCTTGTCGCTGAGGGAACGCATCATTGAAGAGCTGTTCGGCCTGGCTGCTGGGCAAGTCGGCGGGAAGAAACGCCAGATCGCCATCGAGCGTGACGTTATCCCAGTGCGGAGGCAGCACGGCCGCCGACACGGCAAACACGCCCCAAAAGGCAATGATCGCGATCGGATAACGAACAACGAAGTTCCCAAGCTGCCGGAAAAACAAGAGGCGACGCCTTCGTCACGAGTCGTACGAGCGGGGGAGAGGCCACAGGGCACGTGGCTTACCCAACCCGATTAATCGTAACGGTTGGTCCAGAGGTCGCCAACCAGTGGCCACCACCACCCAGACATCCCGAGGAGCGGTGGCCATGTGCGATACTTCCATCGGCCTGATCGCGTGCTCACCAAACGAAACATGCCCACGCGGACGTGAGCATGTTACCCAACAGTGGTGACTTCAAGAGTGCCCCAAGCCTTAGCGTTGGTCTTGGGTGCGTGTCGACAGGCCAGGGACGCCGAGCAACTGCTTTGCGGCGACAACGCCTGCGTCCATGACGGGATCGTTCTTCGAGGCGGCATCGACGGCAGCTTTCAGTTCGGTCAGGTCTGGCTTGCCAGCGACACGAACATTGATGTCTGGGGTGACACCGTTGCGGCTGATCGCTCGGCCGTGTGGCGAGTAGAACTTGGCCGTCGTCAAGCGAAGACCAGCTCCGCCGGTTGCCAGCGGGAAGATCCCTTGGACGGAACCTTTGCCGTAGCTTCGTTGACCGACCACCGTACCGCGACCATGATCGCGAATCGCCCCGGCGAAGATCTCGCTGGCACTCGCCGAGTTCGAGTCGATCAGGACGACCAGCGGCACTCGCCACGTGCCAGGCATGTGGGCGGTGTAATCGAAGTCTTCGCGAGCGTTGCGACCACGCGTCGAGACGATGGTCCCTTGCTCGACAAACAAGTCGACCATATCGACCGCGGCGGTGAGCAAACCGCCAGGGTTTCCACGCAGGTCGATCACCAAAGCCTGCATGCCATCGCGGTGGAGTTTCCACATTGCCTGGCTCAAGTCGGCAGGGGTGTTCTTCTGGAAGCTGGTGATCTTCAGGTAACCGATTTTCGATTCCTGATCCATGATATGAATGTTGTCGACGCTGGGAACTTCGACACGATCTCGGCGAACCATCACGTCGCGAGCCGGTTGATTCGGGCTAACGATCGTTACACGAACGCTCGAACCAATTGGGCCTTTCAACATGTCCGCCGCTTTGTCGGTCGTGATCACTTCGGTCAGGTGACCGTCGACGGCAATGATGCGATCGCCGGAACGAATGCCAGACTGGTGAGCAGGACTGCCGTCGATGGCATGCACGATCAACAAGTTGCCTGCGTCCGCTTTCAGTTCAACGCCGAGACCGACGAAGTTGCCTTCGATCTGCGAGTAAACTTCGGTCAATTGGTCCTGCGTCAGGAAGCTGGTGTAAGGATCGAGCGAAGCGGCCGTTCCACAAGCAAATTCCAAAATGGTTGCCGTTGGCGTCACGCCCAGGTTTTGCCACATCAGTTCGGCGGCATAGTTGGCCGTTTCAACCGCTTGCTGCGGCGAACTGACGTTCTGCCAGTTGACGTTATCGTTGAGCATGCGGCGGACTTGATCGATACGGTTGCGATCGGCGTCCTTCAGATTCTTCTTATTGAAGACGTCTTCCTTCAGCGCGACGTCTAACTGCTTCAAGCCTTCGCGGCTGATATCACTCCAGCGGGGCGAATCGACGTAGCTGGCTTGGACTTTACGAAGAACTTCGTCATACAAACGAAGCGCATCGTCGCGAGTCATCGTATTGACCGAGCGGACAAAGCTTTGATCGGTGTAACGACGTCCGACATCATAGTGCAGTCGAGCGAGGTTAGCTTTACGCTGCACACTGGCATCGAAGCCATGCAGGCGAAGAGCATCTTCGTAGAAGGTGAGGGCTTCACCCCAGCGGCCTTGGCGTTCGAGCTGTTCGCCGTTGGCGATAACTTCGCGAACCGCGGTTTCGTCGATTCGTGCTTCGTCGGGAATCCGGATCTGACCGAAAACGGTTGCCGGAGCCAAAGAGAGCAGAGCGAGCAGCAGAGCAGTCGCCAGGCGATATGGTTTGTTTACTGTGTGCATGATCCGTCGCAGCGTCCAGTGTCCAGCGCTACCGGCGAAGACGCAGATTCATGCAGCCTCTAAAGAATGGAAAGGCTGAGAAACGGGTCGAAGTACCGGCAACTCGGGGGAGTAAATCTCGTGAAGGACGGGCCATCATTTCGACCCAGTCCACTATAGATCACGAATTTGCCCTGGTCAAAAAATCGACGACTCTTTTTGGCGGGATATATTCCCTAGAAACGCTACAACCTGAATTCCGTGTTCGGGTAAATCGGGTTGAGCCTGATTTCGAGTATTGCGTCGATCGCGCTTCCTGGCGCTGCGGTGCTTCCTGAACCGATCCTACATCGGGCTTCCTTTCGCACTCTATTGTATGCGGGTAGGCCTCAAAAGGTTCGGTTTCGGGCCAAAAAGCCGTCAAAAACGGTCTTTTTGCCAGCATTGATGTCGGATTGTTCGCGTAGCGGAACCTATACCAACGGCAGAACGATCGCCATTAGAACGGCCGTCGCGAAGCTAGTGGCTCCGAGCACCATCAACAACGGTGTCCAGGTTTTCAGGGCTTCCACCTCGGTCAAACCGCTCATCTTGGCGAAGATCCAGAAGCCGCTGTCGTTCATCCAGGAACCAAACAGCGAGCCAGCACCGATACTGGCGGCCAAGTAAACGGGGTGGAAACCGAGCACTTCCGGCGACGAGAGGCTGACCAGCATACCGCTGGAGGTGATCATCGCGACGGTGCTGGAGCCTTGGGCGATCTTCAAAACCGACGAAATGCCAAAGCCAAGGAACAGAATCAACAGCTTCGCCGACGCGGCATCGGTGCCGACAGGGAACATGTTTTGAATCGCATCACCAACGTTGGCGACCGTCAGCATTGCCCCGAACGCACCACCAGCGGCGGTGATAAGGATGATCAAGCCACCACTCATCAGCGAGACTTCGACCGACGAGGCCAATTCTTTCAGCGACAACGACCGCTGCACGGCCAGCGTCCACATGGCAATCAGAGCCGAAATCAACAGCGCGAAGTTCGGATCGCCCAGCATCGACGTAACGTTCGAGGCTTTTCGTTTGGACGTTTCCCAGACGTACGGTTTCACGACGTCTTCGTCGAACGTCGATTCGAGCACTTCGCGATTCATTCGCTCGGCAGTTACCGGGGCCATGCGAGCCGGGTTCGAGCCTGCCAACGAAAGGGCCGTGCTAGAAAGCTTCGTACCGAGAAACGCATCGCGATTCTTGGGGAAGCTTTTGTCGAGCAATAGGAAACGATTGAGTCCTTCCCGCAGTTCGTTCTGCTCTTCGCCGTTGAGATCGCCAGATTGCAGAATCAACTCCGCAATACGGGCCCGTTCTTCGTCGCTTCCATCGCCACGGATAGTGCTGAGAACGTGCTTACCGAAGTTAGTTTCGACATCGGCCGTCGAATCGCTTTGAATGCGACTACGGAATGCTTCCCAGTCGGCAATATCGCCTGGTCGAAGCTGCGCGGCACGCTCGGCATCGGCCATGGTGGTGAGGACCGTGTTGGTAGATATGAGGATGACCGGCAGAAGAACAGGAGCCAACGAGACCCAAAGCGACGGCAGTTTGTCGTCTGGAATCGCTTCCGGCTCCGGTTCGTTACCCAGGGGACGCATCGGCAACGGCATGATGCGATTCATGAAGGACGAGAACCACAGCCCGGCACATGCGGCAGGAAAAGCAATCATCACCCCGATCAAAATCATCAACCCTTTGTCGACATTCAATTGATCCGCGACGACCAACGGCCCAGGGGTTGGCGGAACCAACGTATGGGTGATGCAGCCGCCGGTGGCAATCGCCATGACATACAGCAGGTAGTTCTTCTGCGTTTTACGGAACATCGATCGGCCCAGCGGCACGAGCAGGTAAAACACCGTGTCGAAAAAGACCGGAACGGCAAGCACAAAACCGCTTCCCATCAGCGCAATCGGAGAACGCTTTTCGCCGAAGATCGACATGAACGCGCGAACCACACGATCGGCGGCGCCACTATCGAGCATGCACTTACCGATGATCGCAGCGAGCGCGATCACGATCCCCACGCCCCCAGCGGTTCCGCCGAATGCCGACGCGACGCGGGAGAATTTGTCTTGGATCGCGCCGTCGGCCATTAAGCTGACGACCATCGCGGCAGTGATCAATGCCAAGAACGCATTGGCCCTGAGGAAAATGATCAGGCCCAAAACGGTTGCCATGCCAACGACAAGGCAAATCAGCGAGTATTGGTCAGGCGAAATCGTCGACTGAGCGAGAATGGAGATATCGAACGGAATCATTCCGGGGATCTCAATTAGCTGGGGCAGGGCAGGGGGGTCACGTGAAAAGCATTCTTTTCTTCAAGAAAGAAGGGTTGAAGATGCCATAACTCTATGGCAAATACAAGGCTTCCCCCGCCGATCGACGGTACGATGAGCGAATTGAATCCACTTTTTTGGGGAGACGGCCATGTCTTCGGATATTGAATTGACCGCCAACTGGCTGCGTCGCGCGAAATCGGCAGTCGTTTTTACCGGGGCAGGCATCAGCACCGAAAGCGGCATTCCTGACTTTCGCTCGCCGGGAGGCGTCTGGTCGAAGTACCGGACGGTCTACTTCGACGAGTTCTGCGAGTCGGCCGAAGCACGCCACGAATACTGGAAGCAAAAAACCGAAGCACATGTCGAGTTCGCCGCCGCCGAGCCGAACGTCGGCCATAAGACCATCGCCAAGTGGGAAGAGCAGGGTACGATTCGGGGCGTGATCACCCAGAACATTGACGGCCTACATCAAATTGCCGGAAGCCGCGATGTGCTGGAACTGCATGGCACCGCACGGGAAGTGACCTGCTTGGATTGCCAATGGCGATCGTCGGTCGATCCGTTCGTCGAACAATTCCGCGCAACACAGCAAGTTCCGCTGTGCCCTGAGTGTGGTGACGGCCGTTTGAAGCATGCGACCATTTCCTTCGGCCAGATGTTGCCGGAAGAAACGCTGAATCGCGCACACCGTTGGTGCCTCGAAGCGGACGTAGTGATTGCCGTGGGATCTTCGCTGGTCGTTTATCCAGCGGCAGGTCTTCCGGAAGCAGGCAAGCGGCACGGAGCCAAGCTGGTGATCATCAACCGCGATGAAACAGGACTCGACGCAATCGCCGACGTGTTAATTTCGGGCAGCTGCGGAGAAGCGTTGGCTGCCATCGATGCAACCATTTAGCCGTTACGACGGCGCCAGGTGCCATGCCCACGTCTGCGTGGGCATGTTGACGTTTGTCTTGGCATGCCAACGAAGTGGACGGCATGCAATAGGCACCGATTTGCTCTTACAGCAAGCTTTCCAGAAGCAGGCGAATCTTGCGCATCTCGGCCATTTGATCGGTATCCGGCAGAGGTGGCATGTGGGCGGTGAGGGCTCGGTTGTAGCCGATCTGTTCCAGCTGCTGGATCAGACGGCCATATTCGACTTCGCCTTGCCCGATTCGAACGTGCATTGCTTCCTTGCTGGTATCGCGAAGGTAGACGTGACGGACGTACTTGAGCACTTTGTCGTAGCTCTTGACGCCATCTTCCCGGCAGATGAAATGGCTTGGATCAAGCGTGATGCCGAGGCCTTTGACGTTGTCGCACAAGACCTGAATGGTGTCGCAGTCTTGCGATAGGCAACCGACATGCGTGTGCATGCTGGTGACAATCCCTTCCGTGGCCGAAATGGCGACCATCTCGCGGAGGTGCTCGACCTCTTCGTTGAAGGGGGTGCCGAACTGGCCGCTAGGGATGGTGATGGAGGAAACCTTGACCGCTTTGGCCAGCTTGCAGATCGCTTCGTATTCCATGTAGCGATCGTTGCCCTGGGCGTTGGACAGGAGACGGAAATTGGAGATCACTAGCCGCTGCGTGTCGTGACAAATATCAATCGCACGCTGCAAATCGCCGACAATATCGGACGGACGAAGATGCTCTCCGTTTTCGTCCAATGTCATATCGACGGCGCTAAACTCCAAGTCGACCAGCTTTTCCATGCACTCGCGCAAGGGTAATTCGGGAAAACACTCGGTCGAAGCGGAAACGAACACGGCTCGACTCCTTCACCTGCCATGGGGTATTCAAGAATGGTTCTCTGACAATCGGGCGTAGCTTACCGAGATTAGGCCTGATTTGACAACACCAGAGTGGAAACACTCGCCAAATTGCCTCAATTACCAGCGGATTGCCTACCTCAAATTGCCATGCCCTCAGAGCAACGTAGAATAACTATGCCTCGCCTACCATCCGGGGCATTCTCTTTGTATCGATTCCCCTCGTTTTTTGGCAGGATCCGAACATTATGGCCAATCAGGATTCCTCGGACATGGTCCAGCCCATGCCGAACCATCCGCAACCGATCATTATTCAAAACAACTCTTCCGGCAGCATCTTGTGGCGAATTATCGCAGGCATCGGCTGGCTGGGGGTTTTCTTCTGCATTCCCATCATTCTGGGCCAGGCGATCAGCTCGGCCAGCTATTACAACACGACCGAAGGCGTGAGCGAAAAGTACTTCTCGGGAAGTAAGACCGCCACCGACAAGATCGCCGTCATCAACGTCACCGGTGTGATCATGGAAGGGGAAGGGTACGTCCGCAAGCAAATCGACCTGGTCCGCGAGGATGAAGATATCAAAGCGGTCGTCGTCCGCGTCGACTCGCCTGGCGGAACGGTTACCGGGTCGGACTACATCTTGCACCACCTGAAGAAGCTGAAAGAAGAACGCGACATCCCGCTGGTTGTCAGCATGGGTGCCATGGCCACTTCCGGCGGTTACTATGTCGCGATGGCAGTGGAAGACGAGGAAGATTCGATCTTCGCCGAACCCACAACAACGACTGGTTCGATCGGCGTGATCATTCCTCACTACAACATCTCTGGGCTGATGGAAGAGTACCACATCGAAGATGACTCGATCATGAGCCATCCTCGCAAGCAGATGCTGACGATGACGCGTGAGATGCCGGAAGAGCATCGCGAGATCTTGCAGGAATATGTGAACCAAGCGTTTACACGGTTCAAAGACATCGTCAAAGAAGGTCGCCCTGAGTTTGAAGCCGATCCAGAAAAGCTGGATACACTCGCGACCGGCGAAATCTTCACCGCCAATCAGGCCCTGAAAAACGGCCTCGTCGATCAGATTGGTTTCATCGAAGAAGCGATCGATCGAGCCGCGGAACTAGCCGATATCGATGCGAAGAAATCGCGTGTGGTGACCTACGAACAGCCCACCGCCCTGTTCGATCTGGGACTCGCGCAAAACCAAGCCTTCAGCTGGGACAAGATGCTGGAGATGTCCGCTCCCAAAGCGTACTATCTTTCCAGCTATCTGCCACCGATTGTAAGCTCGTTCCCATTGGGATCGCGCTAGTCGATCGACGCCGCCCCATGTTGGTCTTGGGGACGAAAACATGAAGAAGGTGACCTGAAGTTCAGGTCACCTTTTTTCATGCGCCGGTCAAATCAACAGTTTCCCAAGCAGTAGCACCGTGGCGGAAACCAGAATGATCGACAAGATGTTCAGCACAACACCTGCTTTGATCATGCTTCCGATCGGCACACGCCCAGAGCCGTACACGATCGCGTTAGGGGGCGTGGCGACCGGCATCATAAACGCACAGCTGGCTGCCAACGTTGCCGGAACTAACAGCAACAACGGCGGCACGCCAAGTTCTTCCGAAGCACTTCCCAGCACCGGATTGAAAGTCTGCACGCTGGCCAGGTTCGACGTGAACTCCGTCAACCAAACCATACCTGTTGCGGTGACGAACACCATCATCGATTCCGACATCTGACTCATCACGGCTGCCATGTGCGAACCGAGGAAAAGATCGAAGTGGGACGCATTCACCGCTTTGGCGAGTGCCGTACCACCGCCAAACAGCAGCAGGACACCCCAAGGCACTTTCACGCTCGATTCCCATGTCAAAAGGGGGCCACTCTCTTTGCCGCCGCGAGGGACCATAAAGCAAAGCACGGCCATGGCGATCGCTGTCGTGGCATCGCTCACGAGGGTCTTGCCGTTCTCATCCGCGAAGTAGATCCCCCATCCCCAGCCATCGACTGGTTCACGCGAGATCCATAGCACCGCCGTCGCCAGAAAGATCAATCCGGCTCGCCACTCGGCGGCACGAATAGGCCCTAGCTTCGAGAGTTCGTCCGCGATCACACTTCGCCCGCCAAGCGAGTCTTCGCTGCGAACGGGAAACAGTAAATAACTGAGCACGCCCCAGGTAATCAGCATGAAGACGACAGAGAAGGGGAGGGCCATCATCATCCAGGCCAGGAACGAAACCTGCGGTAAGTCAGGAAAAGCTTCGCCGTAGTACGAAGAGAACGCGATGTTCGGTGGCGTTCCCACGAGCGTTGCCACACCGCCGATACTGGCCGAGTAGGCGATACCCAGCATCAATCCGACACCGAGGTTCCTTCGGGCCGAATCATCGGTCAGACGAAGATCGGCAACCGCGAGAATACTTCCGGCAATCGGCAGCATCAGAAGCGTGGTCGCCGTGTTCGAGATCCACATCGACATCAGCCCCGTCGCCACCATGAAACCGAGCAGCAGCCTGGCAGGGTTATCTCCCATGACGTAAACAATCGACAACGCAATCCGGCGATGCAGCCCCGACTGTTCAATCGCCAGGGCAATCAGGAACCCGCCGAGGAACAGAAAGATGTTATGGTCGCCGTAGCTCGCGGCGACCGCTTTAACCGGCTGGATTCCCAGCAGTGGAAACAAAACCAGCGGCAACAGCGACGTCGCGGCAAGCGGGACTGCTTCGGTCAGCCACCAGATGCCCATCCAAACGAAGGCGCCTGCCATTGCGTTGAGCTGCGGTTGCTCGGCGTCGAGATAAATTCCCTTGAGCCCGAGTATCCAGAAGATGATCGCGAAGCCTGGCCCAATCCACAAGCCAATCTTCGCCGCCAACGTTGGTGGCGGTGCCGTTTGATCCGACAAGGGAGATCCTTTTCCGTTGACTAGAAGTTGCCCGAGATTTCAACGCGAACCGTTCCACGATTATCGTCGTTGACCACATCGTGCATTTTCAGCAGTAGCCGCCCTGATTCGGGAGCACTCATCTGCTTTTGCGTTCCGATAGTGAAGGGTCGCATGTCTTTGTCAGGCGTCGCCGACTTGGCGATCACTCCGATCAGCGATCCCAACTTAAAGTCGCGAATCTCTCTGGGGATTTCCAAGCCGTTGGCATCGCTGACGTGAACCAGCATCCATTCCCCTTCGACGCGAAACGCGACAGGGCTTCCCTCTTCAAGATCGATCCCGGTGTCTTGCCAGCCATCTTTCGCTTCGATGACAACCACCTTCTTGTTGGCGTTGGAGAGCTCGCCGTTGATCACCTTCAGTTTTTCAACCGCTGGCTTGTAGTTGGGGACCAACTTCAAGACTTCGCCAAAGACGATGCGTGCTTTCTCCCAATCTTTCTTCCGCGCGTACTCGTCTCCCAGTTTTTCGGCTTTGGTGACGAACTCGCGATGCAGTTCCACCAGACGAGGATCTGGAGGAAGCTTCAACGGCTCTTCTTTGGGAGGCTGGTTTTGTCGACGCTGGGCAAAGGTATCGGCCGGAAACAGTCCGAGTACCAGCAGCATCAGGATGGGCACTAATCGCATGAGGGATCTCCAGGGGAAGCGCGCGGAGGTTAGACACTATTAAAATTCTAGGTCGCATCCCTTGCAAGCACTTGGAAGAGACCGTCGCCAGAGAGGCGTTTTCAGCGGTTTTCCTACCGAGAACGCCAGAATCGAGGGATGAATAGCACCAAGACTGCGAAGATTTCCAGTCGACCGATCATCATTAACGCCGTGAAAAGCAGTTTCGTCCACCAGGTGAAATAGGCGTAGTTCTGCGTGGCACCGATGATACCGAGTCCTGGACCGACATTGTTGAGCGTTGCCGCAACGGCAGTTGCGCTATCGATCAGCTTGTGTTCGATGTGTTCTTCCGAAGCACCCCACGTCGAATCAGGTTCGAGCGTGACAATCGCCAGCCAGCCAAAGACAAACAACACGAGAATCAACGAAAAGTAGATCAAAATGTTCGTTTGCAGATCAGGATCGTCGACCGGGCGGCCTCCTAAACGGAGCGGTCGCACCACGGTGGGATGGTAAGACTTTTCGAGCTGCAGAAAGAGAATCTTGTGAAACAAGATATGGCGAATCACCTTCAAACCGCCGCCGGTACTGCCTGCACAGCCGCCGACAAACATCAACAAAAACAGCACCCCACGGCCGAAGCTATTCCACTGATCAAAGTCGTGGGTGCCGTAACCGGTAGTGGTGATGATGGACACGACTTGAAACAGCCCATACCGCAGTGCATATAGGAACTCGTTGAAGACAGAGGTCTCGGGGTCGATCACGAAATCGTCGTAGACCATTCCAAACGTCATCACGGCAGCCGTCACAACGACGATGATGCCGATGTAGTAACGCCATTCGATATCTTTGAACAGCCGACTCGCCTGGCCGAACATCATGAAGTAGAGCAGCGTGAAATTGGTGCCAGCCAACGTCATGAAAACGATCACGACGTATTCAATCCAAGCACCACTGACGGGATCGGCTTGCACGAAATGCCCCAGGCTGGAGTTGTACGTGCTGAATCCGCCGGTCGCGAGCGTTCCAAACGCATGGCAAACGGCGTCGAAAAAGTTCATCCCCAACAGCCACAGCAACACAGTCAGCACCAGATTCAATCCGCAGTACAAACCAGCGAACATCCAAGCGGTGTGCTGCATTCGCGAGTGAGAACCTTCCTTGCTGGGACCTGGCATTTCGTTCCGCATGAGAGCCTTGCCAGCGGAGCCTTGGCCAAGAATCACCACAAAGAGCACGATGATCCCGAGACCGCCCAGGAAGTGCGTACTGCTCCGCCAGAACAAGATGCAGTGCGGTAGGCTGACAGGATCTTCCAAGTCGGCAATGACGGTCGCGCCGGTGGTACTAAATCCTGATTGTGACTCGAACAACGCGTCGGCGATGTTCATCGGAACAGCCCGCACACGAAAGTTGTCGCGCCGTCCGAGCGGGGCGTCTGGCTCTTCGCCCGGTTCCAACAACGCGCCGCGCCAATGTGGCAGTTCACGAAGTTCCGACAAGACTTCATCGTACGGTCGTTGCGGCGGTTCTCCCTTACTGAGTACGCGGACTTTGGCTTCATACTGCTCGGCCAACTTGATGCCGGGAAGTCCCCGCGCGCCAGCTTGGACCAGCGAATGCACAAGCGCATATTGATCGAGCGAAAGTGGCGATACCTCGTCGCCGTAGACTTGAGGTGCGTGCTCGCTGGATTCAAACAAGCGGACAGCCAACTTGTTGCAAGAGCCGGACAACAAAAATGGCATCGCCCCCAGGACGGTCGCGACCAACCAGCTAAGTCCCACGACCGCCATCGCTTCTCGGCGATACAGTTCCCCTTTGGCAGTACGTCCAATGCGCCACAACACCGCCCAACAAATAATGCTGAACAAGATGGAATAGATGAGCCCCAGAAAACCGTGAAGCTCGAATTTCTGGAAGTCTTCGTCCGTTCGATGACCAATGACCGGCCATGCCCAAGGAAGGCTAAAGATCATCGTCACGCCAATAATCAGGCAGACGATCGAGAGCAGTCGGCACACCAGGCGATAGTTCATGATGCAGCTAGTTGGAGATTGCCAAAGGTATGCGTGAACGAATAACGTGGAAAACTACGATTGCTCTTCAAACAACTTGACGACCGCGTCGAGTGCCGACTCTTCGACGAGCACAACCACTGTGTCGCCGGGGGCTAGTCGATCGTCTGCCGAGGCAACGCGCACGTAGTCGGAGCTCATGATCGCGGCGATCAAACAGTGCGGCGGAAGCTTTAAGTTGGCGATGACATGCTCGGTGGCGATGACACCTTCCATGACTTCAAATTCGACGATCGCGATACCACCGCCAGGTAGATTTTTCTTCGAGATGATCGGCCCACTATTGAGCAGCCCCAGCACCTGGCGGGCGAC
Source organism: Bremerella sp. TYQ1 (assembly GCF_020150455.1). Lineage (NCBI taxonomy): Bacteria > Pseudomonadati > Planctomycetota > Planctomycetia > Pirellulales > Pirellulaceae > Bremerella > Bremerella sp. TYQ1. Next base: position 5,616,408 of record NZ_CP083740.1, on the reverse strand, counting down.
CACATTTCGCGGACTGACGGCCAGGTTAATGCCCAGCTTCTCGACCACGTTCGCGTAGTCTGGACGCTGGACAATGGCCATACATTCGCGAGCCCCAATTTCACGAGCTTCAACGCACGCCATAATGTTGTTTTCGTCGTCGCCGGTGCAAGTGACGAACACATCCATGTTGCCGACGCGTTCCTCTTCCAAGATCGCACGACGCGTCGCATCGGCGTGAACCACCGTGGTGTGCTCGAGCAAACGTGCGAGAAACTCGCAGCGTTCCATGTTCTCTTCCATGAGCGTGACATGGTATCGCTGGCCTTCCAGCATACGAGCGAGTGCCAGGCCGGTCTCGCCACCACCAGCAATCACAACGGAGCGAATCGGAGTTGCTTTGACTTGGAATTTGGCTTTGACCGAGTCAATCTCTTCGCGGGTTCCGATCAGCGTGATGTGATCTCCCACTTCAATCGAGTCGCCTGCTCCGGCGATCCAGGTTTTCCCTTGCCGCTGGATCGTGCCGACACGAACTCCCTTAGGCAGCTTCACCTCTTTCAATGGTTTGCCGATCGCTGGGGCAGGATCGTCACAGATGATCTCCTGAACTTCCAGCTCGCCGCGAGCGAAGTTTTCCAGCACGGCGCTTCCAGGGGAGCGAATCGCGCGGACGAACTCGACTGCCGAAAGATGCTCGAGACTCAGGAACCGGTCGATATGAAAGTGACGCTGGTAATCGAAGGTGCTCAAGTCGCGGAAGACGCGACCGTAAACACGTGCCACGCTTCGACGAGCTCCCATCGCTTTCGCCATACTTGCCGCGACAATGTTGACTTCGTCATCCCCTGTCACCGCCAGGCAAAGATCGCAGCCGATAATGCCCGCTTGAAACAGAATCGCCGATTCGGAAGCGGAACCATGAATGGCACGGATATCAAGTTCCGCATTGATGGAACGGACGTGATCCGAATTCGATTCGACCACCGTCACGCTGTGGTTGTTTCGACAGAGCAAGTCCGCGATCCACGTTCCGACAGTGCCTGCACCTAAGATAACGATTCGCATGGATAGCCGCCTCTAACTCGAAGTGGAAGGGGCAGAGGGTGCCGAATCGGCTTTCTTCGCCGCCTTGCCACATCTCAGTTTTTCGCTGGGAATCTGCAAATCTTCCAAAATCTTTCCCTCGAGAATCGTTTCGTGGATGATTCGCTCGACGTCTGCTTCCGTAACTCCGCCATACCAAATTGCTTGCGGATAGATCACGATCACTTGACCGTCGTCGCACTGATCGAGACAACCTGAATCGTTGGCACGCACTTGTGCTTTCAAGCCGAGACGCTTGATCTCTTTCTTGAGGGCGGCGCGGATCTTACCCGAGTCGTGCGATTTGCCATCGCGAAGATGCTTGGGCGGCTTGCATTTGTTGCAGACGAATATGTGATGCGTAAACTTGGACATAGAGCTCGCAATGAAGTCACTCTGATGCCGCATATTTCTGAACGCGGCGGAAAGTTTACCATCCTACGATTTCACAGCGTGGTTACTAGCCCATTTCGGCTGCGAATACCCGCTGATTGGGGGCCTTTCGGCGGCGATAATGCCTAGCCGTCCCCTTCTTTCAGGCCCAATCGCGAAAGCCAATTCCCCTTCGCAGGCTTATCGTTTCCTGGTTTCGCAGGCGACGCCTTGGACAGTTTGGCTTTTTCAGACTCAAGCTGCGAGATCTTTTCTTCCAGTTCGGCCCGGTCACGTGCGATCTTGGCTCGCTCGACCGAGATGTCGACCTCCGCTTTACGCAGCTTCTCTTTCCACTGCTCTTGCAGCGTTTTCAGGTTCTCGCGTTCCTGGGCGATCAGTTCATCCTGGTCCAACAGTTGGGCAATCGCGTTGGCACCGTGAGCGACGCCTGATTCGTTGGCACTCGATTCTAATTCTTCCAGCTGCTGCCGAAGCTCTTCAATCTCTTGCTCTTTCGCTGCAACAGCTGCGTTTCCACTCTCGATTGCCTCTTGAATCGAGAGACGCTCGGCAGCTTCTTCTTCGTCGTGCTCGTCGAATTCTGCTTCCAACTGAGCCAGCATACGACGCTTGGTCGCTTCCCAGTCGCTGCCAGAATCGTCGACCGCATTGCTGGCACCAGACTTCTTCGCCGCTTCCAGGTCTTTCGCCAGTTTGGCGTTTTCCTTCTTGAGCTCTTTGAGATCGTCCAGCGTAAGCTGCAGACGGCTTTCCAGCGACTCGACGCGCTCGTCGTCCGGAATTCCACCTGCTTCGATCTGATATTTGAGATCGCTAATTTTCTCTAGCAGTGAATCACGTTCCTGACGAAGCTGCACGAACGCTTCGTCGCTTGCTCCTTCGCCCCCGTCGGTTTTCAGCTGCTCATTTTCACTTTGCAGCTTAGCTGTTTCTTCTTGCAGCGATTCCAACTGACGACGAAGATTGCCAACTTGCTCTCGGCTTTGCTCGTGATCCGAACGGGCCTGCGACAGTGCGACTTGCGATGCAGCCAACTGGCTTTCCAGTTCGCTCTGGACATCTTCGATCTGCTTTTTGAGCGATTGATTTTCAACTCGCAATTCTTCTTGCGAATCGCTCAAATCACCATGCTCTGCCTGACGTTTTTCGAGCTTTTCAGCCAGCTCGTCACGCTCGGCTTTCAGGTGATGAAGTTCTTCTTCCAGAAGTGCAAGTGCTTCGCCTGACTCGTGCGACTGCTCTAGTTGCTGCCGGGCCGAATCGCGTTCTTGTTCGATGGTTTTGAGCTGTTCGCCGAGCTTTTGTAGCTCTCCGTCTTTCTGCGCCAGCGACTTCTCGAACTCGGCCTGCTTGGCACTAAGCTCGGAGGCATCCACGCTTTGCGACTTCACTGTTTCCAGCTGCGATTGAAGTTGTTGAACTTCCTCGGACAGCTTTGCTTTTGCCCCTTCGAATTCTTTCGCCGAAGACTGTGCGGCTTGTAGCTGTGTCTGAAGTTCGGCGAGCTGTTGACCTTGCTCGGAGTCCGACTGAGAGAGCTGGGCGTTCGCTTCGTCTCGCTGCTGTTCGGCAAGCTGAAGTTTGCCTGCGAGTTCGTCGGCGCGAAGTTTTTCTTCCTGAAGTCGTCCTTCCAGATCCGCATTTTGCGATTGGACCGACTGAAGATCTTGCTCGAATTTGGCTTTCTCGCCTTGAAGCGATTCTACTTGGCCCGTCAGTTGACCAGCGTGATTTTGAGCATTTGCCAGTTCGCCTTCCAGTTGCCCTACGCGATCGGCTTGCTGCTGTGCCGACTGCCGTACGCCGTCTAATTCAGAGCGTACACCGTGCAGCTCTGCTCGTACACCGTCGAGCTCTCCCCTTACGCCATCTCGTTCGGCGGATACATCGGAAAGCTGTTTTTCCAAGTCGGCAATGCGGCCATTGAGCTGATTTTGCAGCTCTTCGGCTGCCTGGCCATTTTGCTGTGCGGCCTGAAGGTTCTTCAGCGCTTCGCTATGCTTGGACTGCTGATCAAGAATCTCTTGCTGGAGCGATGCTTTGGCTTCGTTGGCCGATTTCAGTTCGGCATGAAGTCGATCTTTCGCGGCATGCAGTTCACTTCGCTCTGCTTCCCATGCGGAGTGATTCCCCTTTTCCTTCTCGAATCGGCCTAGTTCGTTTTCAAGAGACTGTTCCCGCGCTTGCAATGCTTCGAGAGAAGCAGACAGCTCCTTCGACTGGTTTTCCAGTTGCGATACGGATGCTTCGACTTCGGAAGAACGATTGTTCAGGTGGCCTTCTTTATCGACAAGCCCCTGCGAGATCTGCTTCAGTTGCTGCGAAATACGTTGCTCAATTTCGTGAACACCTTGGCGATGACGCTCTAGGAATTCACGCGCACGCTCTCGTTGCAAAGAGGCCTTGCTCGCAATCTCTTCCAAATTCGCGATTTCGTGAGAATGGGAATTTACGCCGTCCATGTCCTGATCGATTTCATTAAATGAGACGTGTCCACTACTTCATGCGTTTTCTCATGGTGTCCGCACGGCTGCCAATCGGTTGCGCGGAACGACCTACTGTTCTATAGGTTAGGACATGCGCCCGGTCAAAAACGGGGAAAAGACTGCGGCAAAGTGCAGTCCCCTTCTGCGTCTGATTTTGACGGTTCTACCGGTTTTGTCGGTGGTAACAGCGCATGAAGAAACCCCCACCATATCTGGAGGGGGTTTCCGTTAGTCAGGTTATAAGCGTTCGGGCGGTTACTTGCCCATTGACTTCTTAGCCGCTTCGACGACGTGATCGGTCGTGATACCGAAGTGCTTGAAGAGCTCTTCGGCAGGAGCACTGGCACCGAAGCTCTTCATGCCAACGAATTCACCTTGGAAGCCAAGCAGGCGATCCCAAGACTGACGAAGGCCAGCTTCCACAGCGACGCGAGCCGTCACTTCGCATGGCATGACTTCCTTCTGGTATTCGGCATCTTGCTCGTAGAACAACTCCAAGCAAGGAACGCTGATGGCACGAGCTTTGACGCCTTCAGCGGTCAGCTTTTCGTACGCGTCGATGACCAGCGAAAGCTCGCTACCGGTACCCATCAGCAACACTTCCGGCGTACCTTCGCAATCGGCGATGGTGTAAGCACCCTTCGACGAGTTGCCTGAGCAGGCATACTTCGAGCGATCGAGCGTTGGCAGGTTCTGACGCGTGAGGACCAAGACCGAAGGACGATCGTTCAGCTGCAGGGCCGTCTTGTAACAAGCACCGACTTCATTTGAGTCGCCAGGACGGAAGATAGCAACGTTAGGAATCGCACGCAAAGCGGCGAGGTGCTCAACCGGCTGGTGGGTTGGACCATCTTCACCGACACCGATCGAGTCGTGCGTGAAGATGTAAAGAACCGGTGCGTGCATGATCGCCGACAAACGGAGCGATGGACGCAGGTAGTCGCTGAACACGAAGAACGTCGAAACGTAAGGACGCAGTCCGCAAAGAGCCATGCCGTTGCCGATGGCAGCCATGGCATGTTCACGGATACCGAAGTGGAAGTTACGTCCACAGTAGGTGCCTGGCTCGAAGTCGCCAGCCCCATCAAACTTCAAACCGGTTTTGGTCGAAGGTTCCAAGTCAGCCGAACCGCCAAGCAATCCAGGAACTTTTTCGGCAATGGCATTAAGCACTTTGCCGCTGGAAGCACGCGTGGCAACGCCCTTGGCATCGGCAGGGAACGTTGGAATGTCGGAGTCCCAACCTTCAGGAAGTTCGCCCGACATGATCGACGACCAAGTGGCAGCCTTTTCTGCGTTTTCCTTGCCGTAAGCTTCGAAGTCAGAATCCCACTTCGCTTTGGCTTCGGCACCGCGAGCACCAAGGTTGGCGTTGAAGTGTTCGTAGACTTCGGCAGGAACTTCAAACTTGCCGTACGTCCAACCGTAAGCTTCCTTGGTGGCCGAAATTTCGTCGTCACCCAGTGGAGCACCGTGAGCACCGTGGGTGTTGGCCTTGGTCGGAGCACCCCAAGCAATGATGCTATGCACGACAATCATGGTCGGCTTGTCGGTGGTTTGCTTGAATTCGGCAAACGCTTTATCCAACGCGTCGATATCGTTCGCGTCTTCGATATCGATCACGTGCCAACCCATGGCACGGAACTTACCAGGGATGTCTTCGGTGAACGCGAGATCGGTGTCGCCTTCGATGGTGATCTTGTTGTCGTCGTAAATCCAGCAGAGGTTCGACAGCTTCAAGTGACCGGCCGTCGACGCAGCTTCGGTGGCGATGCCTTCCATCAAGTCGCCATCGCTACAAAGAGCGTAGACGTCGTAGCCGAACATGTCGCCAAAGCGAGCTTCCTGCCATTTGCCGGCGATCGCCATACCAACACTGTTGGCAACGCCCTGGCCGAGCGGCCCGGTCGTCGTTTCGATACCAGCAGCTTCGTGAACTTCGGGGTGGCCGGCACATGGGCTGTGCAGCTGGCGGAAGTTGCGGATGTTGTCGAGAGTGATCGATGGTTCGCTCGAACCGTCTGCCTTCTTAACGCCGGCCACGTGCAAAGTGCTGTACAACAGCATCGAAGCATGACCGCAAGACAGCACGAAACGATCTCGCGAATGCCAATGAGGATTGGCAGGATCGTAATTCAGGTGCTTGTTCCACAACGTGTAGACCACAGGAGCCAGAGCCATTGGCGTGCCGGGATGCCCACTGTTGGCTTGCTGGACGGCATCCATGGACAACGTACGGATGGCGTTGATCGATAATTGCTCAATACTGGTCGTGGAGATAGACATATTTCGTTCGAGACTCTCTAGCCAACATAGATACGTTAGTCGCCGGCAACCGGAAGGCTCCCATCAAGCAGAAAGGAGCTTGGCTCAGGAAACGATTCGCCCTGGCGAACCTGCCGCGACGCGGACACATAAGTCAAGCATTTTAAGTCCAAAAGAACTCAGAAGTCAACGCAACGGTTGCGGCCGATTCCGTTTGCATCACCTACCCTACGGCCTATCGAACGGGGGTAAAATTGATTTGAATGAAGTTACGAGGAAGGAACCCTCCCAAAACTGGACGCGAATGTCCCTAAATGGGAGTTAACGACGAATATTCTCCCCCATTTGGAAAGCAAGCGGGAAATGCCAGAAGAAAGAGTTGTCGAAAGAATTACAACGCTTGAAGAAAAACATGCCCATCAAGAGCGGATTATTGCAGACCTGAACGAAGTGATCCTCGATCAGCAGAAACGCCTGATGCGACTGGAATCTCTTCTCAAGAGAGCCGACGAACGGATCGAGCAATTGCATGCCGCGATGGACCAACCTCGATCGGCCGACGACGAACGACCGCCACACTATTAATACGCCGCGGTCTCACGTCTCAGGCAAAAGAAGTGACTATTCGCCATCCAGGGCATCACTGAGAAGCCCTTTAACGGTAGTCATGACTTCCGAAACATAGGAAGTAATCAGAACCGAGTACTCATTGAACTCAGTGAGCGTATCAATCAGCTCACCGTCGAAGATCAGTTCAATTTCGGTTTCGTAGATTTCTTCATCTTCGAGGACGATCGAAAGGACCACGTCACCTTCGACCTCTTCCCCTTCTTCACTCAGCGACGCATTGCCGGTCAGCCGGCTGATTTGAATGTCTTGCCAGTTGATTCCTGCCACGACAATCTGAAAGACATCGTGCACGCCTGGCAAATTGATGCCCATGTTCTGACCGATCAGTCCAAGATTGAACTGCGGCAGCGGCTGAGCAGGCGGATCTTTATCGTCGTCTGGATCAACAACGGTAACTCCCCCATCGTCACCCCCGTCATCGGTAGGTTCGGTCGCTTCGATCCAAGCGGAAGGGTAATTGGCGGGAAATGTAACGAACTCGCTGTCGTAGTTTTTGCCGAAGTTCGCGACAAAGTAGCCGTAGTCAGAAAGGCCTACTTTGTACGACTTATCAAAGTCAGCGAACCAAGCGACTCCGTCCGTTGGAGAATCGGCCGTTTTGCCGAATTGCTCGACGAAACTACCGAAGTCGCTCAGGCTGATCTTCTGATCCTCATTGAGATCGTAAATCACCGGCAACAATCCCAACTCCGGCATCGGATCGTGTCCGATCAATACATCGGAACTGCCTGACATGGCGGTGATATTCTGAGTAGCGAGCTCCACCGAGTGAGGCCCAACGCTCCCAGTAACAAAGTCCATCCGGACGTTGTCGCCAAGCTGTGGGACGGCTTGAAAGTGAACGCGGGCAAACAGAACACGATCTTGGTTCGAGAGTTCGACACCGGGGGAGATACCGTGAATGTCTCGTACTTGCCCTAGGCTATCGTCAAGCTCGAACGTTCCTTCCGCTCCTTGGAATGAGCGGCCAAACTCGACATTGACGGCGGACGTAAGATCGGTGCGGTAGCCTAAATCTAGCTTTAAATCGTGTACTTCAACCGGGGCAGGGCCTTCACCTCGGACCCAGACTTCGACGACAAACTTATCCCACTCATGCGTTTGCCGCATGCTTTCCGGCATGACCGTCGTTCGGTCAGCAAGTGAATCCTCTGGAAGCGACTGAGTTGAGAAGACGGCAAATTCCACCATCAATGCCGAATCGCCAGCCAAAAGATCCTTACGCTCCAACATCTGGAACGTTGACCTTCGCCGTAAGGAGGCGTTCATGCTGTGGGGCCGAGAATTCATCCGCCTTTTCTCGATCTCGCAAAATCTCTGGATCAGGCCGCACGCTTCATGCACCAGAAGCGGCTCTAATACCAGCGAGGGTGGGTCAATTGGACGTCTACTGGACCGAACACGGGTAATCAGCCCAGGGGAGGGATTGGCGAACTCCGCTATAGGAGAAGCGAAGTAGGACAATTACCAACCAATCCGCCTTCGGTAATTGCCAACAGTTAAGTCCAACGAGCAAAAGCGGCGGTCAACTGCCAACCCGACGCTCTACATGTTATATACAAGGGTTAACCCTAAAAAAACCAATTCGTGCCGGAAACATTCAAGAATTTGAATGGAAAATCCGAGATCCGGTTTGACTTTCTGCGGTCGGCACGAGGTAGCACGAAACCCGTAGGCAATCCCAGCAGGCAAATCGTCGGCGTCGCTCGGCACCGGAATAACGCTTTAACCTGCATAAAACACAACAGGAGTGGCATTAATGGCAGAATGGATCGAAACAGGCAGTAAAGCACCCAGCTTTACAATGACCGCTGATGATGGCTCGAAGGTCAAACTCACCGATCTGAAAGGGTCGATCGTTGTCCTCTACTTCTACCCCAAAGACGACACCCCTGGCTGTACCAAGGAGGCTTGCGCTTTCCGAGATCGTCAGAGCGAACTGGTAAAACACGGCGTTACGGTGCTTGGCGTAAGTCCCGACGACAAGGAAAGCCACGTCAAATTCAAAGAGAAGTTCCAGCTCAACTTCCCACTACTCGTCGACAAGGACCACAAAGTCGCCGAAAAGTATGGTGCCTGGCGCGAGAAGAACATGTATGGCAAAGTCAGTATGGGCATCCAGCGAAGCACCTTCCTGATCGATGCGGATGGCAAAGTGGCCAAGATCTGGAAACGCGTTCAAGTAGACGGACATGACGCGAAAGTCCTCGAAGAAGTCGAGAAACTAAAGGGCTAACCCCCTTCTCAACTAGCAAGAAACAAAAAACGGAACCCGCTCAAATGGGTTCCGTTTTTGTTATTAGTGGGCGATACAGGATTCGAACCTGTGACCCCTACCATGTCAAGGTAGTGCTCTAACCAACTGAGCCAATCGCCCTTTCGACAATGCTTTCTGCAAGCATTTATCAGTGATTGATCCCGTGAAGGATTAACCAAACGCGTAGTTTGCCATCCAAACCGCTGATGCGTCAAGGGGATGAATCGAAAATCACGATTTTGCCCCCACTTCTTAACTACGGAAATTCTGCTTCTCGCTCTACGTTATCGCCGGTATCTCGTAAACCTGGACTTTTCCTAAAACGTAACTTCCGTCAATCTATACGCTTCTTGCGGTGAACCCATTTTCGCAATAGGCCGTCTCCCACTGACATAGGTATAAGAGCCTACGCCTTGGAATCAGGTTCGCTTCGACGCAGTGGCATACACGATTGCCGGTCGCGTCGCCCCCTTTCTCACGGTTTTAGCGACATCCTTTGTTTCGATGCCCTCGTGAGATTGGAAACCTCCATCTGGATGAGAAATTAGTACACATCATGCTCGAGGTCATTCTTCCCGACGGATCCAAAAAAGAATTCGATCACGCAGTCACTCCTATGGAAGTTGCTGCTGACATCGGCCCCGGTCTTGCCAAGGCAACATTGGCCGGCGAAGTCGATGGCAATATCGTGGGTTTCGATACCAAGCTTCCTGAAGAAGGGAGCGTCAACCTACGACTGCTGACGAAAAAGGATGAAGAAGCCCTGGGCGTTATGCGGCACAGTTGCGCTCACATTATGGCTCGTGCGGTGATGCGTCTGTTCGACGGTGTGCAGCTTGCTTTTGGCCCAACCATTGAAGGGGGCTTCTACTACGACTTTGATCTCGAGCATAAGCTATCCGAAGAAGACTTCCCGGCCATCGAAGCCGAGATGAAGAAGATCATCAAGCAAGACGAACCGTTCGAGCGTATCGAGCGTGATCGTGAAGAGTCGCTTCAAGTCGTCAAAGATCTCGGTCAACAATACAAGATCGAGCATATCGAGACAGGCCTGAAAGACCATGCGTCGATGTCCTTCTACCAGCAGGGCGAGTTTGTCGATCTTTGCCGTGGCCCTCATGTGCCACGTCCAAAAGCAATCGGCGCCTACAAAATCCTTTCGGTTGCCGGGGCTTACTGGAAAGGGGATTCTAATAACCGTCAACTGCAGCGACTTTATGCGACCGCCTTCTTCAACAAAGAAGATCTGGAAGCCCATTTAACGAAGATCGAGGAAGCCAAACGTCGCGACCACCGCGTATTGGGCAAACAGCTCGACCTGTTTTCGATCAACCCACTCGTTGGGCAGGGGCTGATCCTTTGGTCTCCCAAGGGGACGATTATCCGTAACTTGCTGACGGAATTCGTCGGTGAGCAGTTGAAGAAGTTCGAGTATCTTCCGGTCGTCACGCCGAACATCGGCAAAGTCGACTTGTATAAGATCTCTGGGCACTATCCTTACTACAAGGAAAGCCAGTTCGCGCCGATTCATCAGGCCGACGACGAAGAATACCTTCTCAAGCCGATGAACTGTCCGCACCACATCATGATCTATAAGTCGCGGCCACGTAGTTATCGTGAACTGCCGTATCGCTTGTCGGAATTCGGTACCGTTTACCGCTACGAACAATCAGGCGAGCTGAATGGCATGACTCGTGTTCGTGGCTTCACGCAGGACGATGCCCATATCTTCTGCACCGACGAACAAGTGGAAGTCGAGTTCCGCAACTGCATTCAGATGACTCAGTACGTGCTGAGCAGCTTGGGCCTGACCGATTACCGCGTGCGCCTTGGATTCCGTGACCCTGACAGCGGCAAATATGTTGGCCAAGAGAAAGTCTGGGATCAAGCCGAAGCGGCACTGGTACGTGTTTGTAAGAACATGGGGATCACTGCGACTGCCGAAGCGGGAGAAGCTGCGTTCTATGGTCCCAAAGCAGACTTCGTCGTGAACGATTGCCTGGGCCGCGAATGGCAGCTTGGCACCGTTCAGCTCGACTATAACCTTCCGAGCGCAGAGCGATTCGACCTCGAATACATCGGGCCCGATAACCAGCCGCATCGTCCGGTAATGATTCACCGTGCTCCGTTCGGTTCGCTGGAACGATTCATGGGTGTGCTGATCGAACATTTCGCCGGCGCATTCCCGCTTTGGCTAGCCCCAGAGCAAGTGCGAATCTTGACGGTTAGCCAAAAGTTCGACGAGTACGCACTGAAGGTCGAAAAAGAGCTTCAAGCGGCCGGCTTCCGTGTCAGTGGCGATTATCGCCCTGAAAAGATCGGAGCCAAGATTCGCTCGGCACAACTAGAGCTGATCCCCTACATGTTCATCATTGGGGGCCGCGAGATGGAAGAAGAAGCGGTTTCGGTTCGCGATCGAATTGATGGCGACTTGGGCTCGATGAAGATCCAACAAGCCATCGACAAGCTGACCGATGAAGTCGAAAACCGTGTCGTTCGCCAGGTGTTTAAAGGCTCTGGCGGGCTTGGCACCTCCGGCACCGCGTCCACCAGCGAAGGTTACTAAACCTTCAAAAAACAAAGACAGCCTTCCCCCAAAGCGACGGGGGAAGGTGACCACATTAAGTCAAGTGTCCCGAATCGGTTGCGGAAAGTCAGTCCTACAAAGGGAACCAGAACCGCCATTACCACCCGAAAAGGTGGCAAAATTTACCGATTCTGATTTTCGTGCGTTAACGTGACGAGATCTTGACGATAAAATGATTGCGTTGTGGTACGATTTTACGGGTTGTCCACAACCGCCAACAAAATTGAATCACTCGACCCGTTTCCTAGCGTTTAAAAGGATCACTAGCCATCGCCCTGCGTAACATGTCTCGCGATCGCGACCGCGATCAAAATCGCGACCAGACTCGAATCAACGATCGAATTCGTATTTCGCCTATTCGAGTCATTTCTGCCGAAGGAGAACAGTTAGGCGTTTTGCCCACTGACGAAGCCATGTCCATCGCCCGAGAAGCGGGTCTGGATCTTGTCGAGGTCGCTCCTGGCGCCAAGCCACCGGTTTGCCGCATCATGGATTACGGCAAGTACAAATATCAGCAAAGCAAGAAGCAGCACAAAAACCAGTCGCATCACACCAAGACGAAAGAAATTCGTCTTCGTCCCAAGACCGGCGACCACGATATCGAATTCAAAGTCAAGCAAGCCATTGGCTTCTTGAAGCACAAAGACAAAGTCCAAGTCTCGATCCAGTTCAAGGGACGAGAAATGGCTCACGTCGAAGAAGGCCATCGTGTCATGGCCCAGGTCATCGAGCTTCTGTCGGAAGTGGGCAAGCTCGAATCGCCTCCCAAGCAGATGGGCCGCCGCATCATGGCAACCGTCTCGCCCAAGGCCGGATAGTCTTCCAGCCGTTACAATCTAAGCTATCAAATCGTGGCCACTTTCGTGGAAAGTGGCCACTTCTGTGCGCTGCGGTAGATTTGCTAGCTCAATTTCTAGTGCCGAACTGATATTGCCGCTTCGGTTTGCTCTCTGGTAACTTTCTGCGTCGCTGCTCGCAAGGAAGCCACGCTGCGCCCATCGGAAGGCAAACCCCCATGAAATCTTCGGTCATCATCACTACCCATAATCGGCCGTACTACCTCGACAAAGTACTGTACGGCTACGCTCAGCAGCGCGTTACGCCTCACGAGATTGTGATCGCGGACGATGGATCCACGGATGAAACGCCGGAGATCATCCAGAAGTACCAGCAGCAAGTCGACTTCCCGATTTTGCACGCATGGCATCCCTTCAGCGGAATGCCTCAGATCTCGAAGGCTCGCAACAACGCGACTCGAATGAGCAGCGGTGAGTACATCATCTATACCGATGGCGACTGCATTCCTGGTCCCATGTTTGTTGCCGATCACCAACGATTGGCTCGGCCGGGGCATTTTGTTCAGGGGCGTCGCAATTTCCTGAATTACAAAGCATTCGAAACGTTCAATGGCTCGGAGTCGGCCTGGCAACTGCTTAAGCATTGGATGAATCGTGGGCTCACGCGTCTCGATTTAATTGCTCGAATTCCTGGCTTGGCAACTCGTAGCAACACCCTCAAAGGGGTTCGGGGCTGCAATATTGCGACTTGGCGAAGTGATATCGACGCGATCAACGGATGGAATGAAGAGTTCGTTGGCTTCTGGCGTGAAGACAGCGAGTTTGTGACCCGTTTGATGCGGACCGGTGTGAAGCGCCGAAATGCCCTGTTTTCGGCGGTCTTGTTCCACATGGAACATGAAAAGTTCTTTAACCAGGAAGACTTCGACCGCAACAACAAACTGTGGGACAAATCGAAGACCGGGCCAATCTACATCGAGCACGGCATGATGCCGCCACCACGCCCGCAGCCAGTTTCCGTTGCCGACTTGGACGAAACGTCGCCGATCGCCAAGGCAGCCTAACCAGGTTTCGCCCCAAGCATCGCCTTATAGACGTTTATCGTTTCCTTTGCGGCCACTTCCGAGCTGAACTGCGATCGCACAATCTCGGAAGCGTCGATTCCCTGCAGCTTCGCTTTACGTCGATCAGCAAGGACTTCTGCCAGTTTCTCCGCAAGGGCTACCGGATCTTGTGGCGTCACGAGGTGACCGCCGGTCGTGGCTTCGATCAACTCTGGAAACGCACCATGGCTAGGCTGAACGACCGGGACCCCTGCTGCTAAAGCCTCGAGTACAAACAGCCCCTTCGGCTCTCGATAAACCGTCGGAACCGAAAGCACGTCGATCGACTGCAGAAACTCCAGCTTTCCGGCTCGATCGACGGTTCCCAAGTAATCGCAACCATCGATGTGTCCTGCAGCTTCCAGTTTTTCAAATTGCTCGTCGACATAGGCCTGTTGTTGTGGGCCGGCCCATCCGGCTACCTTCAGTCGTACGCCTTCCATGCCTGGCATCGCCTTTAAATGCAGAAATGCATCCACGAGAACGTGCAGTCCTTTTTCAGGTGCCATGCGTGCCAGATAACCAACCGTTGGCGAATGCTGTGGGACATCGTCTCGCGATGGCTTATCTGGCAAATCAGTTAGATCAATTCCTAGCGGCACCAAATGGAACTTCTCACGAGGAATTCCGAAGTACTCCGCCATGTAGTCGGCATAGTAATTACTGAAGACAATAAAGCCGTCGATGTGCGGGACAAGGCTTCGAATTGTCTCGAAGCATTTCGTCCGATACGGCTCCGGCAATTCATCCATGAAGACGTCGTCTCCTTGGAGGGTAACGACGATAGGACAGTCGACCAGCTCTTTGACCAGCGGAGCAGTGCCCGCGATCATCATGTTGCTGAAATTGATGATCTCTGGCTTCATATCGGCCGAGAGCCACTTCGCGAGTCGATACGCTTCCTTGCGCTGATTTCCATCTTTTCCCTTCAAGACGGAAAGCGTCAACGCACCGAGCTGCTTCGCATCGGTCTCGATCCCTCGGGACGTCGCCCAGCGGATGATCCACTCTTGGTCGAGCCAACGCGTCACGAAATCGGGCAGAAACCGGTAGCCAGGTACAGTCTGCTCCATGTAGACGTTAATGCCACCGTAGAAGAGTGTTTTTTCGCTGACATCTTCTTCGTCGACACGAATTGGCGTGTACATCGGTATCAGATGGACATCATGCCCCAAACGATGCATGGCCCTGGCCACAGTGTTGTCGCGCATACAGCTGCCGCAGAACATGCCTGCCCCGCCTGCGGTGATGTAGGCAATGGTCATGCGTTCGGCTGCTGAATTGGTTGCGACTGCCATACGTTTGTTCAAGTCTCTTTGTTTTCCGCGAGCGAGGCACTTCTCGTCTGAACTGTTCTTACCGACAGCCAAAGCAGCCCCAAGATGGCAAAACCGATGATCCCCGCCAAACGAAGCATGCCCTCTTTAAACACCACCAGTCCGTTGAAGGCGATAAAAAGAAAGAACCCCACGAGCCAGCGTTCCCACAGTGGATTTCGCGACGCATAGCTTCGCGGGAAAACCCACCACCAAAGCACATCAGCTACCCAAACCACCGCCATCAGGTGGTTTACGTAAACTCCACCGCCAAAACGGACGCCGAGCTTCTCGTACGTTTGCTGAGCCGTGTCGGCATAGGCGTCGGCGTTACTCCAGTTGTGGTAATAATGCATGCCAGCAGCGATGTGGGCCAGAAACAAGCCACACGCAATCGTCCATATCGCTCGCTGAACAGGGCATGAGATCGGCCACCATGGACGAACGATTCGCAGTACTAAGCTTGCCATCAAGACAAGCAAAGCGAGACGAATCGTCCAAGCAGTGATTAGAGGGCCATCCATCAAACAATTAGGCTGCCGAGCAAGGAATAAAGCAGGTAGGCGTCATCTATTTTAGATGCCAGCACTTAGTGATTCGACCTCCAAAACGGTGATTGAACTTGAAAACTATATCGGTAACACCAATTACTCCAATAGTTTGCGTCAATAGCCTTCCTGATTTGCGGCAATAACAAATTCCCGTTTCTCCCCCTACCGCTCTCGGGCCAATCGCCGTAAGATATTAGGTTTCCACGAATCAGAAGAATGTCCGTAAAGGACAAGACGTCCCACATATCCATTGGGGATTGGCATCATGCCTAAGATGAAAACCCACAAGGGTACCAAAAAGCGCTTCCGCATCACCGGGAAGGGCAAGATCAAGCACCGTCAGTGCGGAACGAGCCACTTGGCTAACCGTATGAGCCACAAGCGGAAGCGAAATCTCCGCGGCACAACCGTTTTGGCTGAAGCCGAATCGGTGGCTCTGCGTGAAGCTTTGGGCAAGTACAGCTACTAAGCGGTCGATTCAGGCGGCATTTTGAACTGATACACACCGGGTGATCAGCCTTCAATTGCCATTTTTCAGTACGCGGGCACCAAACATCTGCTTCGTTTGAAGTAGGGGCCCAGTGGACGAAAGTCAGATAATACGATGAGAACTACTTACGGAAAGGCCCGTCACAAGGCCAAGAAGCGTCTTTTTAAGAAGGCCCGGGGTAATCGCGGTGGACGTGGTAATCTGCTGCGTACCGTTAAGGAAACCCTGATCCGAGCTGGCGTCTATGCTTATCGCGACCGTAAAGTCCGTAAGCGTGAGTTCCGCAAGCTATGGATTATCCGTCTCAACGCCGCCGCTCGTGAACGCGGCCTGCGTTACAGCGAATTCATCTACGGCTTGAAGAAGGCCGGCATCACCCTTGATCGCAAGGTATTGTCCGAAATGGCAATTCACGATCCAGGTGCATTCGACGCCGTCGCCGAAGAAGTCAAGGCAGCCCTCGCCGCCTAACTCGATTCGCCGAGGCCCCCATCGAATACGAAAAGATACCGTGGATGGGCAGCGCCTAACTCAGATGCAATAATACAAGCCGCCGAGGATGACTCGGCGGCTTGTTTCATGAACGCACCAAATTTACAGGCATCATGTCACTCAACGATTTCATCAAACAGCTGGACGACATCGTCGAAGCCGCTTCCACTCGCTTCGAAGAAGCCATCAACCAGGTCGACAAGGAGATCTTGGAAGAGACTCGCGTCGAATACCTGGGTGCCAAAAGCGGCAAGCTTAAGGAAGCCCAAAAGGGGCTCGGCAAAGTCGCCAAGGAAGACAAGCCCGTCGCAGGGAAACGCTTCAACGAAGTGAAAACCCGCCTGGAGGAACTCTTCCAGTCAGCTGCCGACACCATCACCGGCGGTAGCGGCAAAAAGGGCAAAGCGGAAGCCATTGATGTCACATTGCCTGGCACTCGTCCACGATTGGGACACATTCATCCCATCACTCAGACGATTGACGAACTGAAAGACATCATGGGTCGCCTCGGCTTTTCTGCCGTCGAAGGCCCTGAAATCGAAGATGACTGGCACAACTTCGAAGCCCTGAATATCCCGCTCGAACACCCGGCTCGTGACCCGCTGGACAACTTCTATTTGAATGTCGCCGCCACGGGAACTGGAGGTGGCAACCAGTTGATGCGCAGTCAGACTTCGACCGTGCAAATCCGAGTGATGGAGAACAACAAGCCTCCGATCCGAATCGTCTCGCTCGGTCGCGTGTATCGTCCTGACGAAATCGACGCGACCCACTACGCAATGTTCCATCAGATCGAAGGGCTTCTGGTCGACACCAACGTAACGATGGCCGACTTGAAGTATGTCCTGCGGCTGTTCGCTTCCAGCTACCTGGGACAAGACGTCGAAATTCGCTTCCGCCCTTCCTTCTTCCCTTTCACGGAACCAAGTGTGGAAGTCGACATGCGCTGGCAAGACACGTGGCTTGAATTCGGTGGTGCCGGCATGGTCGATCCGAACGTCTTGAAAGCGGTCGGCTACGATCCGGACGAAGTGACCGGCTTCGCATTTGGCTTAGGTGTCGAGCGGCTTTGCATGCGACGCCACGGCATCAATGACATTCGCTATTTGTACGATAGCAATACGAAGTTTCTTGCCCAGTTCTAAATTGTGGCTGATTCGTTTTGCTTTAAATCGTTACGAAACCTCGAACCTGCGACCTCGTAAAGAAAATCTCGTACCATGCTCGTTTCCTGGGATTGGCTGAAGCAGTATCTCGACTTGAACATCAGCGAAGCGGAAGTCTGCGATCGCCTGACTTTAGCCGGACTGAACTTCGATGGTTCGTCCACCGTCGACAACGATCGTTGCTTGGATCTGGAAGTGACCAGTAACCGGCCTGATTGGCTGGGGCACATCGGAATTGCCCGAGAAGTGGGCGTCCTGTTCGACTTGGACTTGAAGGTACCATCGGCCGACATCTCCAGTGTTACCACCGGCGGCGCCTGCCCCAAGATCATTCAGATTGAAGACGAGAAGTTCTGCCCACGCTACATTGCCCGAAGTGTGACCGGTGTGACGATCGGCGACAGCCCAGCTTGGATGGTCAATCGCCTCCGCACCATTGGACTGTCTTCCATTAACAACGTCGTCGATGCAACCAACTACGTGCTGATGGAAATCGGCCAACCGTTGCACGCGTTCGACATGGCAAAAATCAGCGGCGACACCATTTCGGTTCGCAAAGCGACCGCCGAAGAAAAGTTCACTGCGATCGATCACCGCGAGTATCTTCTCAACTCGGAAGACTACGTGATTGCTGACTCGAGTGGACCAATCGCATTGGCCGGCGTCATGGGTGGCGAAGATACTGAAGTCAACGAAATGACGACTGATCTTCTGATTGAAGCCGCTCAGTTTGCCGCATTGCCGGTCCGGACCACTTCGCGACGCTTGAAGCTTAAGAGCGACTCGTCGTATCGATTTGAACGTGGCGTCGATCCCGAGATGATCGATTGGGCCAGTCGTCGCTGCTGCGAACTGATTGTCGACACCGCTGGCGGTGAAGTTTGCGAAGGTCGCGTTTACGCTGGCTCCGAGCCCTCCGGACGCGGAACGGTAACGCTCCGACTATCACAAATTCCTCGCATTCTGGGGATCGATGTTTCCGAAACGGAAGTACGTCGAATCCTGGAACGCCTCGGAAATGAAATCACCCAACAGTCCGACTCAGCCATTACCGTTATCCCTGCCAGTTGGCGGCAAGATCTTGATCGGGAAGTCGATCTGGTCGAGGAAGTTGCTCGAATTCATGGCTACGACAAAATCCCCGAACGTGCTGGCGTCTCGCTAAGCGCTTCGCAGCAAAGCGACTTGGACCGCGTCCGTAACAAAATTCGGATGGGTATGCTCGGAATGGGTTTCGACGAAACGCTAACGCGAAGCATCGTCAGCGATGTTTGGTCGAAAGCGTTCCAGGGTTGGTCGCTCTCGGAACCGTTGACAACCAGCATGCCGATGGTCAAAGGGGAGGACCGCTTACGGGTCAGCTTGATTCCAAGCCTACTCGGAGCACGCCGCAATAACGAGAAGTTCAGCTATACCGACATCGATCTTTACGAGATCGCCAAGGTCTACCTTCCCAAAGCGAAAGCGTTACCTGATGAACGATACATGGTCGGCATCACCAGTGGACGTGACTTCTTCGCATTGAAAGGAGCCGTCGAAAGCCTGGTCAACATGCTGAATCCCAGCGCGATGATCACCACTATCCCGTTCACCGATCCGATCTTCGAAGAAGGGCAGGGTTGTCATCTAACGATTGATGGTAAAACGCTAGGCTATCTTGGTGTCGTCAGTAGCAAAGCTCGCAAAGCGTTCGGTCTGCAGCAACCGGCGACGGTTGCGGAACTCGATCTTGGTGCATTGATGAAGCTGGCGGTGCTTGTGCCGCAACACCAAGACTTCAGCACGCATCCAGCAATGAATCGCGACTTGAATTTGATCGTCGACGAAAACGTCAGCTGGGCCAAGCTTCACGACATCAGCTACGCGGCTGGGGGCGAGTTGGTGGAAGTAGTGACATTCCAAGAGATTTTCCGCGACCCCAAGAAAGATGGTCCCGGCAAGAAGCGAGTCCTCTTCACCATTACGCTTCAAGCATACGATCGAACTCTGACAGGGGAAGAAGCCGATGCGACCATCGCTCAAATCCTCGCCGCATGCGATAAAGAAACCGGAGCCAAGCTTCTCGCCTAACCATTTCGCATAGCAAGTTAACCAACGAATCAATTCCTCGGCAAACTCAGGCAACGATCATGGCGGACCATCAACAACTTTTCGAGCAACTTTGTGATCACTATCGCGAAACCGCCAAGCTGGAGAACGTCAGCTCTTTGCTAGGCTGGGACGAGCGAGTCATGCTGCCGGAGAGTGGTGGGGAATACCGAGCCGACCAGATGACGCTATTGGCCGGCATGATCCATGATCGAAATACCGATCCGAAGGTAGGGGCCTGGCTGGAAGAGCTAAGCGATTCACCTCTGACCGAAGAGCTAAACAGCCCGAGCGAAGCAACCATTCGTCGCATTAAAAGCGACTACCTGAAACAGGTCAAACTGCCCAAACGCCTTGTCGAAGAGTTCAGCCATGCTCGTATCATCGGGCAGCAAACCTGGGTAAAAGCACGCGCCGAGAATAACTTCGGAACGTTCGAGCCGATCCTCGATAAGCTTGTCAGCCTTAGCCGGGAAACGGCAGAAGCGATCGGCTACGATGGAGAGCAATACGACGCACTGCTCGACTTCTACGAACCAGAAGCCAAGACCTCGCAAGTTCGCAGTGTCCTCGAGACACTCAAAGAACAGCTCGTTCCGCTTGTTGCGGAAATCAAAGATAGTGGCCGAACTCCTAATATGGAGATTCTGAAGCGACATTATCCGATCGCCCAGCAAGAGATTCTTGGCAAATCAGCCGCTTCGCAAATCGGTTTCGACTTCTCAGCAGGTCGTCTCGACGTGACCCATCACCCATTCTGCTCGACGATGGGTCCGCACGATATTCGTATCACTACGCGTTACGACGAGAACTTTTTTCCGTCGGCATTCTTTTCGACTCTGCATGAAGCTGGTCACGGCATCTACGAACAAGGCTTGCCATCCGATTGGTTTGGTCTTCCGCCTGGCAACGCCGCTTCACTGGGCATTCACGAATCGCAATCGCGCTTGTGGGAAAACATTGTCGGCCGTAGCTATGCGTTTTGGAGCCATTTCTACGGTGATGCCAAAAAGATGTTCCCCGACGCATTGTCTGACGTCCCGATTGGTGACTTCCACTTTGCGATCAATGAAGTGAGCCCCTCGCTGATTCGCGTAGAAGCAGACGAAGCGACGTACAATCTGCACATCATCATTCGCTTCGAATTAGAGCAGGCACTACTCTCTGGCGACCTGTCGGTGAAGGACTTGCCGGGTGCTTGGAACGAAAAGTACACCCAGCAGTTGGGAATCACACCACCGACCGACGCCGATGGATGCCTTCAGGACGTCCACTGGAGTGCTGGACTGATGGGGTATTTCCCCACTTATAGCCTGGGGAATATCTACTCGGCCCAGTTGATGGAACAAGCACGAGAAGACCTGGGCGATGTCGATGCCATGTTTGCGGCCGGCGAATTTATGCCACTGCTTGATTGGCTGCGAGAGAACGTGCACCAACTGGGTGAATGCTACCCTGGCGCACAGCTAGTCGAACGCGTTTGTGGCGATCCAATCGATTCGACACCTTTGATTCGCTACCTTCGAGCGAAACTTGGCCCGCTTTACGGCATCGAACATTAAGAGCAGACTCGTTTAGCGATATCCGAGGTTCCGTTCGATTTCACGAGAACGGTCCGAGAGTCCTGTGCCGGGATCTTGGGTTCGCCCATTTTTCTTGGCGAAGGAAGCACCGTCGGTGAAATCTTCGTCCTCGTCTTCCGTTCCCGCTCCGCTTGAATCGGTGAAGTTGTCGACCATGTGATCTTCCTGTTTCTCTTGTTTCCACCCCCAGCTCCAAGTGCGGCAACCAGGCGTGACAGCAAGCAAAGCAATCAGGAGGACAAGTATGCGTATGGTCATCGATGCGACTACAACGGGGCCAGAAAATGAAAACAGACTCGCGGTTCATACCTGATTCCTCGAAGCCATACCAGATCAAATGAAAACACCCATGCCACTTGATGTTTTGGTAATCGCTCCGCATCCCGATGACGCCGAACTAGGAATGGCAGGCGCCATTTTGAAATTCAAAGCGGAAGGCAAGAAGGTCGGTATCCTCGACTTAACCACCGGCGAACCGACCCCCTACGGTAGTCTCGAAAAACGCGCCGCAGAAACAGCAGCAGCTACCGAGATCTTAGGCGTCGACTGGCGAGACAATCTTGGCTTGCCGAATCGCAGCCTCGAACCAACGCTAGCAGCTCGTGAAAAATTGGCCTCGGCGATTCGTCTTTTGCGGCCGAATTGGCTGTTCGCTCCATACTGGGAAGATGCTCACCCTGATCACTTGGCTGCAACACAGTTGGTTGATGCGGCTCGTTTCTGGGCCAAGCTTAGTAAGACCGAGATGCCTGGCGAACCGTTTCATCCCCAGCGAATCTACAACTACTACTGCGTCCACTTAAAGATGACGCCGCAGCCGGCGTTCATCCTCGACATCAGCGAGTTCTGGGAAGAGAAGATCGAGTCGATCCGCTGCTATCACAGTCAATTTATCGAA
The DNA here is from genome assembly GCF_020150455.1 of Bremerella sp. TYQ1. Lineage (NCBI taxonomy): Bacteria > Pseudomonadati > Planctomycetota > Planctomycetia > Pirellulales > Pirellulaceae > Bremerella > Bremerella sp. TYQ1. The sequence continues at coordinate 5,594,238 of NZ_CP083740.1, read as the reverse complement.
GGTCGCCCCACCGAGTATCCCACTTTCCTCGATAAACTACATGACGAAGCCTCGTATTGGGGAAAAGCAATCGGCACGCGTTACGGCGAGCCATTCACATCTCGGGAACCGATTGGCATGAAGAGTATGAGCTCTTTGATTTAGGTATTTGCCAGACCACCTCACCGAATAGGCTTCTTTGCTGGCAATGCTAGCCGCGTTAAAGTTTGCCTAAATGGCGAAATCGATTCGATTCCTTTGAAGCAATCTTTACCGCGCCGCCGATGACAGATTCATCGGAAAAAGTGCGCCGTGATGGATCACGACAAGCGTGCTTTGCAACTCAGGGGGGCTACCTGAATTGCTACGATTGTCACCAACGTGCGTACCTGGTTCGCCATCGCCTGTTTGACACTTCTATGCAGCGGCTGCGCCGCCATCCCTGAGGTGCGCGACAAGCCGATCTATCACAATCCGTTTCCGCAGTTGGCACGCGTTGCGATTATTCCTTTCAATAATCAAAGCGATATTCCAACGCTGGACATGGATGACGTCACGCTCTCTTATTACGGCGAGTTACAGTCGATCCGTGGTTTTGAAGTCGTGCCGGTCGGCGTCGTTATCCGAGCGATGCAGGCCAGCGGCAACAACGGTACTGACATTCAGCAGCTGCGATCTCTCGGAAAAATGCTGGGCGTCGATGCGATTGTCGTGGGCTCGGTCACTGACTATTCGCCCTACTATCCTAAGCGCATGACGCTGGCAATTAACTGGTATTCGACCAACCCAGGCTTCCATCCGATTCCGCCTGGATATGGCTTACCGTGGGGCACGGCCGGCGAAGAGTTCATTCCTGAATCACACGTATGGGAAGCGGAATTTGCGTTGGCCCGCGAGCAACTTGCGACACAAACGCCACAAGCTCCGAATCTCGACGATCGCATCGAACATCCCGAAAAGAACGAACAAATTGCTGTGGAAGGCTTGCCACCCAATTGGCCTGACCCAAGCGGATTTATTCCCGATGCACCGAGGACACAACCGGCTCCGATGCTACCACAGGACGGTCCGATTATTTCACAGATAAGAACCTATAGCGAAAATGATTCCGACTTCACAGAACGCGCCGAGCAGTATTACTTTTTTCTCGACGATGCGCGTAATGGGGGTTGGCAGGGTTTTCTCGATCGTAGCAACGATTTCATTCGTTTCTGTTGCTACTCGCATATTACAGAAATGCTCTCTCTTCGTGGCGGTGCTGGTGAATCTCAACTGGCGATCCGATGGGGCGAAAGCCGATAACCTTCTTTACCACGGATGAGTTTTGGAAATGTCTGGGAGGCTGCCTCACGTGACGGAAGAGATCAACGTACTAGCACTGGTCAAAGGTGAAGAACGCTACGTATTTTTGTTCAGCGATCAGCGACGGGCCGAAGCCCTTCGTACGCTGGGCCGATATGCGAGCAATCCCGAGTTGAGCTTCACCTGGTACGACGCCGCGGTGCTGAGCCAAAAGATCCGTGCCCAGGCCGCCGATCAGAATGAAACCATCGCTAGCGATGCATCGGTCAAGCCACGATTCGAGTTCCCAGCCAATGGACCGATCGATATCGGCAGCCTCGATTCTGATCACCTCGACTTCGACGAGTTCAGCTAGAGCATCGTTGTCATTGGCTTCTCATCCGTCCCCTCACTAGTGAGGGGATGACGCATGATTCTGGGCGAATAGTTCGCGGAGCCAAAAGTATGATCGATCGCGCCGGCAATTCTCATGGTCTACGGACCGTTATCGATAGCTATCTACGCTATCTTCAAGTCGAGCGGAATGCTTCCGACTTGACGATCAAAAGTTACGGCGAAGATCTCGACGCTCTCGCGGAATACCTAGAAGAGAGCTTTGCCCTGGAACCAGGGCCGGAAGAAATTACCACGCTTGACCTTCGCGGGTATGTTTCTGCGGTCACCGAAGCTGGCTATTCAGGAAGCACCGTCGCACGTCGCTTGGCGTCGATGCGCAGCTTCTTCAAGTTTGCCCAACGCCAGCAACTGGTTGATAAGAATCCGGCCAAACCACTTCGCAATCCGCGAAAGAGTCGCAAGCTTCCGCACTTTCTGACAACCGATGAAATAGGAACGTTACTGAACGCTCCTCCACGCTCGACTTCGGCAGGGCTGCGCGATCATGCGATGCTCGAGACAACTTACAGTGCCGGTCTGCGTGTAAGTGAATTGGTCGGCATCAACGAACACGACTTGGACTTGCACGACGGAATTGTTCGCGTCCGCGGAAAGGGCCGCAAAGAACGCCTGGCCCCCCTCGGTTCGTTTGCGTTGGATGCAATCGAAAAGTGGATGGACGTACGGCAGCTGAGCGCGAAGAGTGAGAAGCTCACCGAACGACCGGTCTTTCTCAACAAGTTCGGCAATCGAATCACCACGCGAAGTGTTGGGCGAATGCTAGAAAAATACTTGAAAGAGTCCGGCCTCGATCTCCGCACGAGCCCACATACGCTGCGGCATAGTTTCGCGACACATTTGCTGGATGCCGGCGCAGACATTCGTAGCGTGCAGGAACTACTCGGGCACAAGAGTTTGGTCACAACCCAGATCTATACGCACCTCAGCACTGCCACTCTGAAGAGCGTGTACGAGCATGCACATCCACGTGCGAAAGCGTAAAGCAAGCGATTTAAGAGCGAAGTCCTGACCGAGAATGTCCGGGGCGGGGAGTGTAATTTAATCGCATGACGGGACACTCATGGCCAAAGGGGGATTCGTCAAAGCAGATTTGAATCCGCTCGTCGGCATCTTCACCAATCGTATGTCCATCTTCGATGACAGGACCGTTGGTAAGCAGATAGTCTGCTAGTCCGTAAAAACGTTCGCAAAGATCAGCTGGCTCGTCGGTCGCGTTTTCCGTTACGAAGTCCATGACATCCAGGCCTTGCAGACCTCGTGTGAACCCAACGGTTGTACCATCCTCGTTCTTTCCAAGATGGATCGAGACCCAAATACAGAGGGGTAGTTCTATCGGCAGTGCTTCCAGTGCGACTTCACGAAACATGGCCGGCGAGACGAGCAGACCTGCTTCCCCCCATAAGACGCCAGCAGGATTGCCACATGTCGCCAAAAGAGATGCCGTGACCATGGTCAAAAGTTGCGATTGTTCCAGTGGTGTCGCGTCTCCGATTACGGTAACGATGAGATGCGTGCGATGATCTTGCATCTCGTCCGTTGCGTCAGGCCAAATCCAAGTCTGCCGTTCCGGTGGAGCCCAACTGTCATCCGGTATCGGACCTGGCATCATTCCCATGGCGATGCTCATATGTCCCATATCGAAAGAAAGTGTGTTCTCTTCCTTTTTGACATCCCGTGGAGATGGCAATGTCGGCCAAGATGTTGCAAGATCGTTTCGAAAGGCTTTCCAAGAAACCTTGGAACCGCGATTCAAAGCGATCATTGAAAGCGAGACACCCACGACTACCTTCCTCTCGGATAAAACCGCGAATCGTGAACTCACTGAAAGGATCCCTCTGCCTGGATTCTAAACGGTTCAAAACATGAAACCAATGAAATTTTTCCGACACGCAAGTAAAAACGAATTGTCGGTAGATGCCGGAGACATTCTGCTTGACAATGGCATAAAACCACTTCTGATTCCATGGTTTACTCGCATTACTTTACGAACAGTTTGCGATTCATAATTTAGCAACTCACACACAATACCAATTGAAAATAAGAGCAATCACTGACCATGAAGACTTTGGCAATCATTGGGGCTGGCATTTCGGGTTTAATCAGTGCGGAGAAGCTGGCACCGCATTTCGATGTTCATATCTTTGATAAAGCCCGCGGAGTCTCTGGCCGCATGGCAACACGCCGTAGCGGCGAACCTGAGGTTTCTTTCGATCATGGTGCTCAATACTTCACCGTCCGGAGCAACGAGGTCAAAGATATGCTTGGATCTTGGATAACCGACGGTGTTGTCGCCCCCTGGGATGGCCGCGTTGCCGTTCTGAAACCAGCCCAAGCGATCGAGGAAGAGGCCACACCTCGGTTCGTTGCCGTCCCGGCGATGAATGTTCTGGGAAAACACTTGGCCAAAGATTTTTCAATTCAAACAAACACTCCGATTACGAAGGCGCAAAAAGCTGACGATGGTTGGCATTTAACGACAAACGATGGCGTTCTTTATGGGCCATTCGACATTCTGATTTGCTCTGCCCCTCCAGAACAGTCTTTGGCCATACTAGGTGAAGCCAATCCATTTGCCGAAGTCCTGGCCGCTCAATCGTTCGATCCATGCTGGGCAACGATGGTGCATTTCGAGCAATCAATTCCGACAACGTATGATGGAGCGTTCGTCCACGACAATCCATTGCGATGGATCTGCCGAAATAACAGCAAACCGGGCCGCCAGGCAGAAGCGGAATGTTGGGTTTTGCACGCGACGCCAGAATGGTCCAAGGAACATCTGGAGCTTCCCCGTGAGATCACTCCCAAGCTTTTAGAGGCAATGTCAATCGCCATCGGTCAACCGCTTAGTAACGTGATTCATGCTACCAGTCATCGATGGCGTTACAGTGCTCCTGCTACTCCTTTGGAACAAGGGCATCTGTGGAGTGATGACGCACTTCTCGGAATCTGCGGCGATTGGTGCTCAGGCGCGAGAGTCGAAGGTGCTATCCAAAGCGGCCTGGGTTTATCTGCCGAGATCATCCAGAACATAGCAAAATAACGCCTGATTTCTCTTGATTCGAGGAACAACAATCCAAACAGAAAAAACGCGATACCACGCGTGATGCCCTATTCCCACCTTAGGCATAGTCGTTAAGTTGAAACCATTCCCAAGGTTTCACGTGAAGGGGTTTCATGTTCTGGATTGACGACGCGATGCTCATTGCGGGCTCGCTACTGCTGCTGGGCGTCGTTACGAGCAAGATTTCGGCTCGGTATGGCGTCCCTATGCTCGTGCTCTTCCTAGGCCTCGGCATGCTAGCAGGCTCGGAAGGCCTCGGGGGAATTGAATTCGATGACTATAAGATTGCGCACGCCGTAGGTACGTTGGCTTTAGCCATCATTCTTTTTGACGGTGGGTTAGGAACGACGTACACCTCGATCTCGATGGCCTGGAAGCCTTCGCTGGTGCTCGCCACCGTTGGTGTGCTTATCACGTCCTTGGTTACCGGGCTGGCGGCAAGCTGGATATTAGGTATACCACTGGTAAATGGTCTATTGCTGGGAAGCATCGTCGGCTCGACCGATGCGGCGGCGGTGTTCTCCGTGTTGCGAACTGGCGGTTTTGCGTTGCCAGAAAAACTGGGCTCGACGCTGGAAATCGAAAGTGGTTCCAACGACCCGATGGCGATCTTTCTAACCATCGGTTGTATCGAATTCATGACCCAGGATGTCGGCTGGGGCGGAGGTTTAGTTCTCCTTTTCCTTAAACAGATGTTCCTAGGAGGGCTGATCGGAGTTCTTTTTGGCCACGCGATTGTATGGATCACAAACCGGCTGAACCTCGACACCGCAGGCCTATATCCACTTCTAGCAACCGGCATGAGCCTGATGACGTTTGGCTTGGCCTCGTACTTTGGTGGAAGTGGTTTCCTCGCGGTTTACCTCGCGGGGATTATCATTGGCAACAACCGTGTTGTGTTTAAACGAGGAACGTTACTCTTTCACAATGCCTTGGCATGGCTGGCTCAGATTGCCATGTTTATTGTCCTGGGACTTCTATGTTTTCCAAGCAGCTTGTTGGCGGTTAGCTGGCAGGCGTTAGGCATCGCGATCGTACTGATGTTCGTCGCGCGACCGCTGGCCGTTGCCGTTTGTCTGTGGCCGTTTGGATTCCAAAAGAAAGAAATGACGTTGGCAACGTGGGGTGGCTTGAAAGGGGCCGTCCCGATTACCTTGGCGACATTCCCGGTACTATTCGACATCGTTAATGCCGAGTTGATATTCGATGTCGTCTTCTTCGTCGTGGTACTCTCGGCCCTCATCCAAGGTTGGTCATTGCCGTGGGTGGCCAAAAAGCTTGGCCTAAACCAACCGCTGCCCAGCAGTCCCCCAGTCCAACTGGAAATTCATTCTTTGCGGCATGTCGAAGGAGACGTTGTCGACTATACCGTTGCTGGCAACTCGCCAGCCGCAGGCAAGAAGGTCAGCGAGCTTTCGCTACCGGAAGGGGTCACGATTGCGTTGATTGCGAGAAACGATGCCTTTATTCCTCCACGAGGCTCCACCATCATCAATCCAGGGGACCACGTCATTGCGGTCATGAAGAGCGGGGCAGGGGAGGGGCTCGACACGCTGTTTGCCTACGACACAATTGCTGAAACATCTTAAGTAGATTTTCAGGAGACAAGCAGAGTCGACATTCGTTAAGCTATCGAATTGTTCGGTTACTGTTCCTCAGCGAGACATCACCGCTAATGGCATACAACGAAGAAATGTCATCTCGCCTGTATCGTTTGCTCCGACCCTACGATGGGCTAACAGGAAAGCCAATGTTTGGTGGTTTTGCGTATCTCTTGCACGGTAATTTATGTTGCGGCGTACGCGACGACCACTTGATTCTACGGGTCGGTCCAGATGCCTATCCCCAGTTACTGAAGTCGCCTGGCATACGCGAGTTTGCTCCAACAGGGCGCGTCATGCGCGGATGGATTGTCGTCGATCCCGAAGGCTTCCAACAGGAAGACGATCTTCATCGCCTGGTAGATCAAGCCATTGAATTCACAAACTCGTTACCCCCCAAAGATTCTTCAGAGCAGGAATGATTAAACGCACTCTCGGCAACACAGGACTCGAAGTCACGCAACTCGGATACGGCACCATGGGCCTTCGCGGTCCCAACACATGGGGCGTCCGAGTCATCGAGGACGATGCCGCCGACCACTTTCTCAATCGTGTCGTCGATGCCGGAATTAATTTTCTCGACACGGCTCCTGATTATGGGCAAGCCGAAGAACGTATCGGGCGAGCTCTGAGCCATAGACGCGAAGAGTTTTACCTGGCTACGAAGTGTGGATGCGCGTATGTGCAACACCCCGATCACATCGAAATCAAGCACGAATGGCAAACGGACGTCATCAAACGCAACTTAGAAACAAGCCTGAAACGACTTAGAACCGACCATATCGACTTGATGCAGTTCCATGGAGGTGACGCGGAAACCCTTCAAAAAGCAGGCTTGATTGATCAGCTGATTTCCTTCCGCGAGCAAGGCCTCGTTAAACATCTTGGCATTTCAACGAAGATGCCAGACTTGCCTGGCCTGATCGAATTAGGCGTATTCGAGACCTTTCAGATTCCCTACTCCTGTCTCGCTCCAGAGCATCACGACATGATTTCGACTGCCGCGGAATCAGGTGCCGGCATAATCATTCGTGGAGGGATTGCTCATGGCGGTCCCGATGCTGAAATCCAACGTCCTAACTTGAACGACGTTTGGACTGCTGCTTCGCTCGATAGCCTCCTGACCGATGGCATGACACGCGCCGAATTGATACTTCGCTACACGCTTTCCCATCCTCACTGCGACACAACGATCGTCGGTACTTGTAACGAAGCGCATTTGGCAGAGAACATATCAGCCGCCGAAAAAGGAGCGTTGCCTGATGGTCTGATCGAAGAAATTCGTCGCCGCGTCAATGCGTTATGAATCGAAGTGGATCGCCAACCAAACGGTTTGTCTGTTGTCATCCGTCGACTCAACCCGGTGCTTTTGGCGGGCCGCAATGTTGATATAGTCTCCAGGCTTCAAGGAAACTGACTCAACACGTTCATCAACTTGTATCTGCAACACGGCACTTCCTTGCAAGAGCAGAACAAATTCGTTCTGCGGTTGGTCGTACCAGAAGTCTTTGGGAGATGCGTGCCCATCGGAAAGAATTCGTTCGATCCGAATCCCCTTTCCGTCTGCTAAAGTTTCAAATACTTCTTCCGGCAAGTCCGTTGGTATCTCCGCAAATAAATTTCCTAGGTCCACTGATAGCTCTCTTGTTGCCGGAACCCACTTAGTCGACACGTTCCATCGGCAGCTACGTCGAGAATCGAAAAGCCATTGTTTTCAACTCCTGACCGCTCGATCATCGCCCGCAATGTGCAGTAGTGGATATCGTTTACGGATCGATAATCGTTAGCGTGACTGTGCCCCTGGAACACCACGGCAACATTGCCAGCCTGCTCGAGAATCTGGCGAACCTCCGCTGAATTATTGACCGCATGGTTTCCTTCTGTATCGAGCCTTTGGTGGGCGAACACAATCGTCTTCCGATTGTTTTTTTGCAGGTCGTCCGCTAGCCAATCGAGCTCGGCTTGAGGAACGTTGGCGTCGGTCCACACCGAATTCTTCCGACCATACGCTTTACCATCGGAACGGAAACAAGCGTCGAGCACCACAAAATGACACGGTCCCCGATCAAACGAGTAGTAAGACTTCTCTTGCTCTACCCCGCCTAGGAACTCCTCTTTTGTCAAAGTATCGACGCAATGGTTTCCCAGAACATAATGCCGTTCCGAGCAAATCTCGGCAAACGGTTTGGCGATGGTTTTGAGGTATCGTTTTTCGGTCTCAACAGAATCTGCGGCGTCGATAAAGTCGCCTAACTCCACAAGGAAATCAAGCTTTTTATCAGCAAGCGTATGGGCCGCGTCGGCAAGCTTTGTGAGTGTTTCTTGATAATAGCGAGATCCAACCGGCAGCTTGTCGGCATAGTGCATATCAGTCATCAAACCAATACGCAGCACGGAAGGCTTTTCCTCGGCCGTTACCGCTCCGGCGGTGAGTCCTGCCATGAAAAGAGCCCCTCCCTGCATAAAGACACGACGACCGAGGCCACTACTCGGATCACTTGCTGACGACGACATTCTGATTCCCTCGGAAAAACCTAAACCGTTCTTTCTGAAAGGTAATCGAGAGGAGCTAACGTGTGCAAGTGCTTATCGATATACCTAAACGTAAACAGGTATGTTCTTCAAATTAGGACGATAGAACGTTCCACGGCAGTGATTCTGTGGTGCGAAATTTGGGCCGATGTCTGCCAGAAATTCCTGCGCACCGACGAAAAGGTATCCATTGGGGCTCATCGTCGCAGCGAGTCGTCGAAACAGATCTTGGCGAACTTCTCTCGTAAAGTAGATCGCCACGTTTCGACAGAAAACCATATCGAATCGCCCGTTCATCCCCAGAGGCTCCAACAGATTTTGCCTCTGAAAGGTAACCAACGAACGAATTTCATCTCGGATGCGATAGCCGTTTTCTTCAGGGATGAAGAAGCGACGTAGCCGCTCCGGCGAAACACCTCGTTCGACTTCGTGGGTGGCGTACCAACCTCGGCTCGACTTCGCAATGACCGCATCCGAGATGTCGGAACCGACAATTTGCACATCCCAGCGATGAATATCCGGGATCAATTCGGCCAGCGTCATTGCAAGGCTGTATGGTTCTTGCCCAGTACTACAAGCGGCGGACCACAATCGGAGGCGAGTTGGAAACGCCGTCTTCTCTTTGCTGTCGATTAGTTCCGGAATTGCCTTATTCCGAAGTGCCTCGAACATATAGTTATCGCGAAAGAAAAGCGTTTCATTCGTCGTGATGGCATCCACCACTTGATGCCGCAAACGAATATCAACTCCGAGCCGAACCTTGCGAACCAGTTCGGAGTAACTCGCGCAGCCATGCTTTTCCACGATCTGCCCGAGGCGGCTCTCGATCAAATAAGCTTTCGTTTCATCGAGACAAATGCCACACAAGTCGTTCACCAGGCTGCAAACGGCATCGATATCTCCGGAACTTAACGGCATAAACGAACTCCTTGAATCCCGGCACTTTCGATGACTTCATGCAAACGATCGAGAGGCACAACTCGATCTGCCAAACCAGCTGCGATCACTTGTCGCGGCATTCCAAACACGACGCAGCTTGCCTCCTCTTGGGCAACCACCATGCATCCATGGCGTTTGAGAAGACGACATCCCATCGTGCCGTCATCTCCCATTCCAGTCATTACCATGGCCATCGCATCGCGGCCATACTCATGAGCCATCGATCGAAACAGGTAATCTACCGAAGGCTTGCAGCTTCTTTCCGCGGGATCGTCTGTAATCTGAATGAGTTTGCGTCGATCCTGCGTAACCACTTTCATTTGCTTTCCGCCTGGGGCGAGATAAGCATGGCCCGGCAAGACTGGTTGACCATCTTCCGCTTCATGCACAGCGATTTTAGACGATCTATCTAAGTCGGCCGCCAGCGAACGTGTAAACACGGCTGGCATATGCTGGACAATTAAAAGAGGAACACGGAGCGTTGCCGGAAGCTTGGGAAGCACTTTGGAAAGTGCCGCGGGGCCTCCGGTAGAAACACCAATGCCAATGACTTTCGCCGAGGTGGGATCGAATGGCCGGTTAACCAGCGATGAATTCGCTGTCGTCACCGCTTCTTCATTTTCGATCGATGGTATCTTTCCGAGTCGCTCTTGAAGGACTTTGACCTTGGGCAACAGATCATTTTGAAGTTGAGCACAGCTATCTTCTAGACGTGACTGGTTTGGCTTTAAGACAAAGTCGAACGCACCAAGTCGAAGTGCCTGAGTCGTTGCGAGTGCGCCATGATCCGTCATCGCGCTAAGCATGATGACTTCCGGCTTCCAAGTCTGTTTATGCAGTTCGCGTAAGACCTCGATTCCGTTCATGACCGGCATTTCAACGTCAAGCGTTACGAGGTCTGGGCGAAAATGATTGATCTTATCGAGGGCACTTTTTCCATCCGAAGCGACGGCCACAACTTCAACGCCTGGGCATTGAGCAAGCGTGTCTCGAACAACCTTCCGAAACAACGTCGAGTCATCGACAATTATCACACGCATAGTTCGTATTTCCTTATTGCCCAAAAAAGTGAGTAGCGAGCCCCAAATGCTGGAGCTCGCTCTCCCTTCATATTCCTAATCTACGCTTAAGCACCGATGGCCGGATGGCTTGCCGCGTCGTTCGTTTTCGGATGTTCTTCTCCGATGTTGAACCGCGAGACCACCTTTTTCAGGCTGTCTGCGAGACGGGCCAGCTCTTCGCCTGACTGCTGCGACATCTCGGCTCCCTGGACCGTTTCGCTGAGGACACGATCGACTTCGCAGATATTTTGCGTGATCTCGCTACTTGCGGTTGCCGACTCATCAACGCCTCGCGAAACGACTTCCGCAGCTGAAGCCGTTTCCGCAATATCTTGCGAGATCTGCTTGGTCGTGATGCTCTGTTCTTCGACAGCGGAAGCGATTGTGCGTGCCAATTCATTCACACTGTTGACCACTTCGCTGATCTCTGAAATCGAGCTCACAGCGTCCTGCGTCGAACTTTGAATGTGCTCGATACGTTTACGAATGTCATCCGTTGCCGACGACGTTTGCTTGGCTAGTTCTTTGACCTCAGTGGCCACCACGGCAAATCCCTTGCCTGCTTCCCCAGCTCTGGCCGCTTCGATTGTCGCGTTCAATGCCAGCAGATTGGTTTGTTCGGCGATATCTTCAATCACCTCAATGACCCGACCAATCTCATCCGCCGCGGTTCCTAGATGACTGATTTTATTGTTGCTGTCATCAGCAATCCGGGTGGCTTTATCGGCAACACCAGCACTTGTTTCGGCGTGCTTCGCAATTTCGGAAATGGTGGTCGTCATCTCATCGATCGCCGCAACCACCGAATTAATCCCGGTCGACATTTGGGTTGACGAACTCGCCATGTTCTTCATGTTGATGGCCATCTCTTCCGCAGCGGAAGAGACACTTGCCGATCGCTGCTTGGAAGACTCGGCTCCGGAAGACAATTGCGTGGCGGTCGTCACCAACCGCACCGAGCCGTCCGATAGCACAAGAGAATTCGAGGCAATCTCGGCCACCATCGCTTGAATTTGGCGAATGAACGTATTGAACCAATGTGCCAGTTCGCCAATTTCGTCCTGACGCGATTCATCGAGCCGCTTCGTTAGATCGCCATCTCCTTCAGCAACATCTTGCAGCATATTAATCGTCTGCCGGATGGGCTTGGTGAACGATCGAGCGATCAAAAACGCCATGATGCCGATAACGATCGAAGCAATCGCCGTCGTCATCGCCCACGCGTAAAGAGGTCCATATGCCTGGGCGAATGCCTGAGAAGAATCAACGCGAACGAGCACGTTCCAGTTCATTCCCGCAAAGCCCAACGCCCCTTTGAACGGTGCGAAACCAGCAACCTGATTGATACCCTTCCGAGCATGAAACGAATTTGTCAGCGAGCCACGTTCGCCCGAAACAACGATCTCAGCGGCGGGAACTCCATTTTGAACCAGATTGAACTTGCCGATCACCGCTTCATCATGAACGATCTCATCGGTGCCGCGTAGTGTTGGATCGTAGTCAACAATCACGAATCCTTTGTCGTCCAACAGCGTGATCTCTGCGGATCCAAGACCTCGGCTTTTCAAGTCTTGATACGTATCCTGAATGATTTCTTCGACCAGGCTAAACTTGGCCACGTTCTTCCAAATGGCAATCATATTGCCATCTTTGTCGTAGACCGGAGCGGAGAACCCTAGCGAATAGCCTTCGTTGTTGTAGAGCTGCTTGACTTTCTCGTCGATGTAAAAATGCTCGACGACAGTTCCGCTGCACGACTCCCCTTCGGCCTCGTAGAAACGCTTAGCAACGGCATCTTGGAACCAAGGCTTGCCGGAAAAGTTCTGCTTGTAAAGGTCTTCCGTATTGATCGCTTGAGCATCTTGATCGCGGCTGTTTACAGCGATCAGTTTTCCATCCAGATCGACTAGCATGGTCAGATAGTAAATGTCGTAGGTATCGACATACTTATCCATGGCACTGACGATCGGATTCGATTCACCTGGCTGGTACCACGAATCTCGGTCTTCGATAACCGTGTTGAGCCCGAAAGCTTGGACGTCTCCGTACCGCTCGAAAAGGTTGCGATCAATCTTATCGGCCACACTCTCCGCAGTCGTTTGATAATCGCGAGCGATGGTATCGAGCGTTTGGTTGGTCGAACTCCAAATCACAACACCAACGGCTAGCAGGGGTACGATACCGAATACCAGGCACGCTACGACAAGCTTGCCGGTCATTTTCAATTGCCAAGGACTTTTCACGGGGCTTTCCTCTTATTAAACCGAAATGCACGAAGGAATGTTTGCAGTCAAAATGATGGGGCAGCGACAAACGACTGAGGCAATCCTTAGTCGTATGCCAACACTTCCTGGACATCCAGGATCACAACAATTTCAGATTCGTTGCGGTACACGCCTTTAAAAAAGCGACCGTCAGCTCCCGAAATATTGGCAGGGGCAGGACCAATCTCATCGCTTCGGATCGTGATGATGTCCGCAATACGATCAACCCATAAGCCAATTGATTCGTCGCCTGAACGAACGATCAAATTGCGGCTCGATTGCGTTACTTCGGCAAGGCTGAACCCAAGCACGCCACGCAGGTCAATCACCGTCGCCACATCGCCACGCAGATTGATCACCCCGCGCACATATTCAGGGGCATGCGGAACCTCGGTTAAGTCAAGATTCCGGTTGATTTCCTGGACGTAGTCAATCGGCAAAGCCAAAAGCAAGTCGCTGACGTAGAACGTCGCAAACTGCAGTTCAACGGCCGTTTGCTTAGTTAGTGTGGCAGTGGAACTCATGACAAACATCCTTCCAATAACGCATCGTTGGTAGTTGTATTTTTGCGATTTGATTTCTGCGGGCTCAGCAGTCGCCAGATGGCGGCCATGACCCGCTCTCGATCCATTTTGATTTGGTAATCATCGACCCCAGCTTCGGCCCCTCGACGTTGATCATCGTCACTGGCCAAAGAAGTTAGCGCGATCACTGGAAGATGTCCCAAGCGAGCATCGGTTTTGATCTTTCGAGTCAATTCAAAACCATTCATGCAAGGCATCTCGATATCCGTGACGACTAAGTCGATGGCATGTTCGCCAGAAATGAGTTGTTCCCAGGCCGAGACACCATCCTCAGCTTCCACGATGTGGAAGCCTTCACTCTGGAGGTATTCTTTGGCCTGCTTGCGAAAGAACGAAGAATCTTCTGCCAATAAAATGTTGTATGGCTGCTCTTCGCTGACGTTGCCCTTAGGTTTGTCCGAGAACCATTGCGGATGCGCGGCAAAACCAAGTTCATAGAGATCGATCATGCGAACCGTTTTTTCGTCCACAACAATCGAACCAGCAACGCCTGGTTCTCGGAACGTGTCGCCGTCGATCTCAGCAGTCACTTCACGAATGTCGTTCAACTCGGCAGCAATCAAACCAACTTCACGGCCATGAATCTGGAATACCACGACGTGCACGTTCTCGAGTTCCGGACGTGGCTGAGCCTGAATGAAGCGTTCGATGGCCAAGAGCGGTAGGGAAGCACCGCGATACTGAAGTAACTCCTGCCCACCGACCGTATCGATTTGCTGAGTACGGATTCGTTCAATCCGAGAGATCAGGCTCATTGGAATAGCAAACTGCTCGTTCGGAGCGTTGGTGAACAACAGCAAAGACTGCCGTTCGTTTGCCATGCCTGACTCGTCTAGCGTGGACGCGTCTTTGTCTTCCTGCTCGTGCGTTCGCAGATCGGTTTTCGCAGCGATCCCTGACACATCGAGGATCGGTGCGACATGGCCGTCACCCAGGATGGTCGCACCGGCCAAGCACATGCAGGACTTCAAGTGCCGCCCCAGTGGCTTCACGACAATTTCTTCGCAGTCGTCGATTTCGTCGACAATCAGCCCATATCGGAACTGCCCACTTTCGACGACGACAATCTGGCGAGCCAAATTGGACTTGCCACCGTCTTGATCGGCATGGCCGAAGCTTAACGCGTGATCGAGTTCAACGAGCGGTAGCAGCGTGCCTCGAAGTCGCAGGACATTAGCCCCTTTCACTTTGCTAATTCGCTGCGAGGCTTCACTTGCTCGCACGCGAACTAGTTCGACGATATTGACCTGAGGAATCGCGAAGCGGCGTCCCCCACTACGTATCAGCATCGATGGGATAATTGCCAGTGTCAGCGGCAGAGTGATCTGAACCGTTGTGCCGACGCCGAGCTTCGATTCAATATCAACCGATCCACCGATCTTTTCGATATTGGTTCGCACGACGTCCATTCCCACACCACGACCACTGACATCACTGATTTTCTCAGCCGTCGAGAAGCCGGGATGAAAGATGAGCCAAACCGCATCGCGATCCGACATTTGCGAGGCTCGTTCGGTCGGGATGATTCCCTTCGCGACTGCTTTTTGCTTAAGACGTTCGGTATCGATTCCGCCGCCATCGTCACAAATATCGATCCGCACTTTGCCTGCTTGGTGATAGGCTCGCAAAGTAATCGAGCCGGTCGGTTCTTTTCCGTTGGCAATTCGAGTCTCTGGTAGTTCAACCCCATGGTCGACCGAATTCCGAACCATATGTGTTAGTGGGTCACCAATCGCTTCAATGATCGTTTTGTCGACTTCGACTTCGCCACCTTCCATGACGACACCGATTTGCTTGCCGAGCTTGGCCGAGAGATCCCGAACAACGCGTGGAAACTTGCTGAAGACGTTTCCGATCGGCTGCATGCGAGTCTGCATAATCGATTCTTGCAGCTCGCTTGTAACTTGATCGAGTCGAGCCGCGACCGCTTGCAGGCTGTTTCCGTCGGCCGAATTCACCGATTGCAGAAGTTGATTACGCCCAAGGACCAGCTCTCCAGCCAGGTTCATCAGACGATCAAGCACACCTACTTGAACGCGAATGCTTGATTCTACTTGCGGCGATGCCGTTGACCGTGGTGCCGGAGTGGTCTCGGCAGGCTCGCTGGCTTTGGGAACAGTCACTTCAGGTGTTTGCGGCTGTTCGATGTTTGTGCTTTCGGTCGCGTCTTCGCTTTGATCTTGGCTATCGTGCGGCATCGGGGAAGCGACGTCAGGCACTTCGTTGTTTGCTTCACCCTCACTCGTAGCAGAGTCTTCAAAGATTTGATTCAAACGAGAAATGTGATCGGACACATCGACATCGTTTGAATTTTCGATATCGTTGATCAACCCAGAAAGTGCGTCGGCCGCTTTTAGCATCACGTCGACGATTGATGATGTCGGAACGAGTTCTTTGTTCCGCATCTTGCCCAAGACATTTTCAAGGGCGTGAGCCAGTTCGTTGATGCGGACCAACCCCATGAAGCCTGCGGCCCCTTTGATGGAGTGAATCGCGCGGAAGACCTTGTTCACGAGGTCCACGTCGATATCTGCACCATTGGCTTCAATTTCGAGGAGTTGCCCTTCCACATCAGCGAGATGCTCGCGGGACTCCGTAACAAATTCAGCTAGTAGGGCGGGATCGTCGAACGGCATCTTTGTCTCTCTCCAACGTACAGCAAATGAGTTGGAAAGATGTACGTCGCCTTTACGAGTCAGAGAGAATCCGTACGAATACTGCAAACACGATTTCGGTTTCGCGCAGACCACTTGTGCCGTTTAAAACGGTTACAAGAAAATTGGCTTTTCGCCGCAACAAAAGCTGACTCGCAATGCCAGTCCGCGAGAACTAGGCCAGCACCTCAAAGGTGGCAAACGCGGCTTCTATCGCGTTGACATCCATTGGATTGGTGTTGGTACCGGACAGCGAATCTTGCGTCATTTGAGCACGAAACCGCTGTAGCTCGGCCTGCATTTGATACGTTTCCAACGCCCCGATGTCGACTAACACTTGCGCGAGCGGTGTCGTTCTTTCAACTTGCAGCGACAAGAGATCACGGATATCGATATCAGAAAGTACCCCGATCTGAACCGCGAGTTGACCGAACGATTCGTTGGTCACGCTTTGAAGACTGAGAATCTGAAACACCTGACGCATTGAAAGACGTCGTGTTTCAATTGCCAACGAGCCAATCTGTGGTCGCGTCTCAAGTTGTCGAGAAACAGCCTGAATAAACTGCGGCCCCGTGATGAGCTCCTTCCGAAGCAGGTAGAGTGCGAAGTGCATGAAACGAGTCCTAGACAAGACGTTGCAATCGCAACGCGGGACAACGAGGGGTACTCTTAAAACTTGGGGTCACTTCACCCCCCTAGCAACTTGATTCTGCCGTAAAATCGACCTCCAAGCGACCTGCACAACGGAAACCATTCAGCATCTATCGATTGATCCGATTATCCACAAAGCTGAAACGCCAACGCCGCGACGGGAATGCAGATACGTTCCGATCGACTAGAATGACCGCCATGGATGAGATTAATGCCTTTCACGAATCGGGACATGCGCTGCTTTCTATATTGGTCGGAGCCAGGGTCAAGCATGTCACCCTAGAGCCAGACTGGGATGATGGCCCGGAACGGTTTGCGGAGATTCAAGTCGAGTGGCCGCTCGACCAATTCAGTACCAAGCAGCTGCAACAGAATATGGTGATGGTAGCTTTGGCCGGGCCTGTTGCAGAAATGCTACACACCGGCGATCCATTCCACCCCGGCCATGTTCGCGAATGGGCAGCCGATTGGAACGCCGCCTGGCATGCCGCTAGTAGCCTGTTTCCCAACGAACGGCAAAGGATGGTTTTTCTCGAGCGTTCCACCCAGGAAATCTATCGCCTGTTCAGCGAAGATCATCATTGGGCGGCCCTGGGGGCGATTGTCGATAACCTGTTGGCCCACGAAACACTTGAAGGTGATGACGTGGAAGAGATCGTTAGAACTTGGCTTTAGCTTCCCGCACGGTTTGTCAAATCGGCTCGAAATGGCGGTCTTGGCCCGTTTTCTGGAGCATCTCTTCATCAATTCTTTTTTAGTAGATCGCCGCGAAACCGAGGTTTCGCCATGGCATGGGCTGGTAATTGGCCTCGAATGGGATTCTCATAGTAGTACGGTTTAAGCTAACGATTAACTTCAGGAGTAACTTCCATGCCTCGGCTTTTTCTTTGCGGACTTCTCGCACTTCTGATGGGCGGCCTGATTCATGCGACCGGCCATGCTCAGTTCCATGAACTGACCAAACGGATTCCAGACGGTGCCAACACCATCTTCTTTGTCGACGTCAACAAGCTGCACAACAGCCCGCTCGGCAAATCGCAG
Source organism: Bremerella sp. TYQ1 (assembly GCF_020150455.1). Classification (NCBI taxonomy): domain Bacteria; kingdom Pseudomonadati; phylum Planctomycetota; class Planctomycetia; order Pirellulales; family Pirellulaceae; genus Bremerella; species Bremerella sp. TYQ1. Next base: position 5,576,173 of record NZ_CP083740.1, on the reverse strand, counting down.
AACTGGCGTGGCCAGCATGAAAAAGCCTTCGAAGCAGGCATCGACGCCGTACCTCCGCAAGCGGACGAATTTGTTGCCTCCGCGAAATACGACTTCGCCACCAAGACAGCCGACTGGCAGGTCGGACTGATGAAGTTGAAATACGATGTTTCGCTCCCCAAAGTCGCCGTTCGATATCAAGGGACAACCGACTACATTTCCGAACGCCCTGTCGCCGTTCTGCCTGGGGACATCTTTGTTGTCAAATTCATGGAGAACATCATCGGCTACGGTACGCCTGCCACGCGCCAAGATGTTGGTCTTTGGATTAACCGCTACTACGACAACTCACTCCGCGGTTTGAGACCGTACCTTGCTGAAGCGGAATCGTTTGCCGACGCCGGTTCGCCCATCATCATGGCATTGGATCTGACCCATTCCGTTTCCCCTGAAATGGTTCGGACTCGTCTCGACTCGATGGAAACATTGAAGGGCAAGAAGCTAGACTTCGACAAGCTGGCGAAAGCGTTAGCAAGCATCCGCGGTATCTCCCTTGGCGTTACCGTTCAGCAAGACATGGTCGGTGCCGTGAAAGTCGACTTCAGCGAAGACATCTCGATGCTCGGCGACTTGGCCAAACCATTGCTCCTAGAGATCCTTGGCAACCAAGGCATGATGATCGACGAAATCGAGTCATGGAATGTCACCATGAACGACAAGCGAATCCAACTTACCGGTCCACTCTATCCAAGTGGCTTGCGACGAATCTTGAGCCTGATCGAAACACCGCCAGCACTTCAAGAAGCGACGCAAAAAGCTGCGGCCGAAGGAGGCACTTCCGAAGAAGACGAAAAGAAGGCGACCACTATTGCCGCGTCCAAAATCTATTACAAGTCGGTCGTGTCACTTCTCGACGAGCTACGAATCAAGAAGAAAGACCGCAAGACAATGGGGCAAATCGCTGTCTGGTACGACAAGTACGCCCGCAAGATCGATCGTCTTCCGATTGCCAACGTCGATCCCGACTTGCTGAACTACGGCAAGTACGTTTCCGAAAGTCTTCGTACCGGCCAATCGCAAGTTACCGATGCCGCAGCCAGAAGCCGTGTCCGCCAGAACAACGTTCCCGAACAATACGATATCACCACGTATTCCACGCCAATCGGTGCCAACTGGGGCGGGCAATATAACTGGAATGGCTGGCAAGCGACTCCAGATTGGCAGCGAACCGGCTCCCTGCAATCGAATGTCCGTATGGAAGAACAGATCAAAGGAGCTCGTTCGGCAAACGATGTTCTCCGCGACATCGAAAATGCGACCGCCGACATTCGCCGTCACATGACCGAAAAGTACGGGGTCGAATTTTAGTACACCCGTTTGCTCCTGAAGATTAACAGAGCATTCATCAAGCACTCGAAAGCTCGCATCGACAATTGCCTCGATGCGAGCTTTTTGTTTAACCAAACACTGAGATGAGCATTCCCGCTACGAATCGACTCGAATCCGTTACAATACGTAGCCATCCATCCATAGGAAACACCGATACCTATTGAGCAGCAATGAAGACCGATTCCTCTGAAACCCGTGGCAACGAAATTCGATTTTCATTGCTTCTCGGCGCGTTAGTCGTTGCGGCGGTCATCGGACCGCTACTGGAAGAAACCCAACTTGGCGAATTCATTCAAATCGGATGCTTGACGCTCGTCTTCGTCGCCGCTGTCATAATCAACTGGCGACATCGCGTGCGGCTTTCATTGTTTGGTGTAGCAGCCACGATCACGCTTATCCTCCATTGGTCGTCGCTTCTTGTTTCCAACGATGAAGTCTCGATCGCTCGCTTTGCGTTTAGCTTTCTATTCCTTGGCGTTACTGCGGCGATGCTACTTCGTTCGATTGTCTTGAACTACAAAGCAACACCTGACGCAATCCTTGGTGCCATTTGCATTTATCTTTTACTGGGCCTCATGTGGGCATTAGGATACTCGGCGGTCACCTATATCGAACCGAACGCATTCGACATTCCTGGAAGCGTCGATTTTGCCAGTGCGAAAACTCACCCCAGCTTCGCGACGCTGATCTACTTTAGCTTTGTCACAATGTCGACGCTGGGCTATGGGGATATAACCCCGCAAACCGATCTTTGCCGCACGTTGGCTTGGACACAATCGGTGACAGGGCAGTTCTATCTTGCTATCCTTGTCGCCCGGCTTGTCAGTATCTTGCCAAACAAAGAATCAGCTGCCGCCGAATCCGAAGAGTAATAATTGCCCAATCCTGCGAAAAGGAGCGATGCGTCGCGTCCTCTCAAAAGCGGTTCGCATCAGCCAACTAGCTTTGGACGTATGCTGCTGTAGCCCGTCAGTGTTTTCGACGATCAGTCGTAGCCCTGGTACTTGCGTTTCTAATTGCTCGGGATCGTTGACGGCCCAGCGTAGCGTCTCCTTGGTCTGACGCATGATGGGAAGCCGGTTCAGCCATGCTACGCCAAGCCAGTTGTACGCATCGAAGGCAATTTGTCCGGTATCGAAGTGCGTCACGAGGTCGCCCAAAAGTTGCTTGGCGTTTTCTGCGGTGAAGTACGGTAAGACACCTTCGGCGACGATCAGCGTCGGACGATCAGACCGAACATCCGTTAGCCATTTTCGATCTAAAATCGAGGCACCAATCGATTGGCACGTTGATGGTTCGCCGAGGACTTGCTGCCGCAGCTTGATAACCTCGGGGAAATCGAGTTCCCACCAAGAGCTGTCATCTACGTGTCCGATCCGTTGCCGACGGCAGTCCAGTCCGCATCCGAGATGAACGACCTGACCGTTGGCGTGCTGTGATAGAAATTCTCGAGTCCAATCATCCAGTTGTTTCGCCCGGACAGCTAGTGCGATTAGCGCGTTATGAGAAAGCCCAAACGTCGAGAAATCGTAGTCGATTTGCTGAACTGCTTGAAACGCATAGCGATCTTCAAGGATCGAATCGGGGAACTGGCTCTCCAGCGATTTTCCGTAAAGCGTGATTAGTAACGTCTTTTGAAGTGACGTCAGCGAACTGGGAAGTGGCGATTTCACGAAGGACCGGATTGGGATTCACGACTTATTTGATTACGATCTAGACAGTCCTACCTTAATGTATTTGTGAATTTCTGTTTCAGGCGTTTCGCCATGTTTCACGAAAACTCTCCCTCACCCTCTTCGACGAGAAGTTACGTCATGCATGTGAAATTCTATTCGACTTTACTGTTGTTCGCCGTTGGAGCACTGCTCTCGTTCGGTTCGACGCTTCACGCGGAAGAGTCTTCGCGACCGAACATCCTCTTTTTATTCACCGACGATCAGGCCCCCTGGGCATTCGGAGCTTCCGACTATCCGCATGCGGTTACGCCAAACATGGATTCGCTGGTAAAGGATGGTGCCTATCTGCCGAATGCATTCACGGTAACGCCGGTTTGCAGTCCTTCTCGGGCATCCCTTATTTCGGGACGATATGGTTCGGAACTTGGCATCCAAGACTGGATCCATCCCAAAACCGAACCCAACTTAGGACTACCGATCGATACGACAACGTGGGTTCAACTTTTACAGCATTCAGGCTATCACACAGGCCTTGTCGGTAAATGGCACTTGGGAACTCCTGACAATATGCATCCGACGAAGTTCGGTTACGACTACTTCATGGGTTTTCGGACGGGAGGTGCTCCCACGAAAAATCCAACCCTGGAGAAGGATGGCAAAAACGAGAAATTCACGGGCCTCACCACCGACATCTTGACCGACTACGCCCTTGAATTCATCAAGAACCGTACCGACGCCCCTTTCTGCTTGTCGGTACACTACCGTGCTCCGCATACGACGTGGCTTCCAGTTGCCGACGAAGATTGGGCACCATTCGCTGATCTTGATCCTACGATCCCCAACCCAGATTACCCCAACTTGAACGTTCCTCGCGTCAAAAAGATGACTCGCGAGTATCTTGCCAGCGTCGCCGGGGTCGATCGAAATATTGGTCGAATCTTAAAACTGCTCGAGGAAACAAACCTGGAGGAGAACACGATTGTCATCTTCTCAAGCGATCATGGCTACAACATGGGGCACAACGGCATTTGGCACAAAGGAAACGGCCACTGGGTCCTAACAAAGAACCCACCGGCAACCAAGAACATTCCCAATGGTCAGCGGCCGAACATGTACGATAACTCGATCCGAATTCCCACGGCCATTCGTTGGCCTGGCGTGATTTCCCAAGGAACCGTGATCAACGAAACCGTTTCGAATCTCGATTGGTTCCCAACCATTCTGGCCATGGCAAACGTCTCGATCCCGGAGAACGTCAAGCTCTACGGCGAAAGCTTCACTCCACTGCTAAAGGGTGAAGAAGTGGAATGGGACAACGACTTTTACGCCGAGTACAGCACCAAGCACCAGTCTCGAACGCACATGCGGATGTATCGTACGCCTGAGTGGAAGTTGATTCGTGACTATTTAAACGAAGGACGCGACGAGCTTTATCACTTGACCGAAGATCCTGCCGAGTCGCAAAATTTGATCGACTCGGATTCGGCTGAGGTTCAAGCAATCGTGAAAGAACTGGATGCGAAAATCCTTGCCAACATGAAAGCCATCAACGATCCCGTTTTGAAAACGATTTCGCACTAAACCTGTTTAGGTATGGGCAACAATAAAAAAAGGCGACCTCAGCGAGGTCGCCTTTTTCGTGAATCATCGGTGGGATGCAAGCCTATTGAGCTGGCTGGGCATCGCCTTCTTCCGGTTCCGGCAACCGCACCATGAGCCACGTCTGGGTATCTTCCTGACCAAAATGAACCAAAGCGGTTGCTTCGTCCTTGGTCAAATTGTAGATCCCCGTTTCCATCACGATATCTTCGTTTTTACCATCCGCAAATTGCCAGGCAGCACGTTGCGTCTTCTGATCGACCATTCCCTGCAGTGGTCGATCTTCTCCGGTGATATCGTTGTAGAACGTACCAGCAATGATCCCTTCTTTGCTCACCGCAAGCTGAACCATCATTCCGCTATCGGTCGCTGATTCTTCCGCAATCGCAAACACACCAAGCGGCATCCATTCGACTTTCGCCTCGTCGACATCTTGCGGAACGCTCTCGGCGATGTTGACGGCCTGATCATAGTACTGATCGGCAGACGCATACTGTTGGTCGTTCACGTAGACGTAGTTGTCACGGTAAACGACTGTCGAGCCGTAATCGTACGTGTACGGCTGCGGCCAGGCACTCCATGCGAACCAGGTTCCAAACGCCGCCCACGTTGCCGGACGCCAACACCAATGGGAAGGATATCGGTCCCAGTTGTTGTGCCAGTGCCAGCCATGGTCGTGATGATGATGGTCACCATCCCACCAATCGCGATCGAACGGACGGCGATCTTTGTCGATGTTCGTCCACTTGTTGCGGATGTTGTTGATATTGTTTTCACGATCGATCTTATTGCCGATGTTGACATTGATATTGTTCCGGTCGCCCCCAATATCAATACGGTCGCCTCCTCCGATGTTCGGACGATCATCTGGGCCAGGACGATTTGGGAAACGATCGCCAGGGTTACCGTTGTCAGGCCGATTGGGGAACCGGTCTCCACCGTTGTCAGGTCGATTTGGGAAACGGTCGCCTGGGTCTGGTCGATCGCCATTGCCGGGACGGTTCGGGAATCGATCTCCCGTGCCAGGCCGATCCCCAGTTCCAGGACGATTTGGCAATTGAGGTCGCGAATCGCCTCCTCCTGGTTTGCCCGGCAAGTCGAGGAAGTCCTTCAAGTCGTTGCTACTTGGTCGTGAAAAGCCCGGATCGATACCGCCTGGTCGCGAGAAGTTCGGACGATCGCCTGTGCCAGGTCGCGTAATGCCAGGTCGATTCGTGTCTCCTCCGCCAGGACGAGTAATTCCGGGGCGGTTTTCACTGGAGCCACTTCCGGGGCGTGTGATCCCAGGACGATTCGTACTCGAACCGCTGCCTGGTCGCGTCACGCTCGGACGAGAAACATCAGGGCGGCTGATACTTGGCCGGTTACCACTTCCCGTCGAAGGTCGCGAAATGCTTGGCTTGCTGCCGGTGCTCGGTCGGCTAATCGTGGGTCGACTGCTTGTCGGCCGATTGATCGACGGTGAAGAAGGTCGGCTCACGGAAGGCCGACTGACCGAAGGTCGACTCACCGATGGGGATGGTCGACTTACCGAGGGACGGCTCACAGACGGACGACTCATCGAGGGTGTCCGAGAGCCGCCACTGGGGCGAGAAATGGAATGGCCTCCTCCACCGATCGACCGGCCGCCTCCGCCCCCGCCTCCAATAGAGCGTCCTCCACCGCCACCTCCGCGGCCGCCACGAGCAAATACATCACCCACGACCAGCGAGCTCACCATGGCCATAACCACGAGCGTTGTGAAATTTATCTTCATGGAACGAGTCCTTATATTCAAAATGCTTTGAGCGAGAAACGTGCTCACTACTCAGCGCGGATGATGGTGATCGAAGAAACGTTGGGAAGCAGTTCACCGTCGACTTGACGTCCGATTGTTTTGAACTGCACAGTATTCTCGTCGACCAAGTCATAGATATTCGTCGAAGATCCGCGTCGTCCGTCAGGTAGGACGTTGAGTGATTGAACCGTCCAACGGCTTCCTTGCTGGGTCCAGCGACCGACACCAAATCCACCGTCCGAATCAAACGTCCAGGAACGAATCGCCCCAACGCTCGGATCCCAACCGATCACCTGGGTTCCTTCAAAGTCGACGACACCATCCATGAACACGCGGAAAGTCCGCACGATGAAGTTTTGGTTCGTCGTCCAGCGGCTACTCGTTTCAACCGTCACGTCATCTTCCGAGTCGTCTACCCACGTCCCAATCATCCATTGAAGTGGCTGCAAACGTTCGTAATGACTAGGGGCAGGTTCAGCAGGCGCGTCTTCCTTAACGCTATCGATCCGCCAGCCTTCTGCCGTTTTCACGTGAAAGGCTTCGTAAATCGTTTCGCTCGGCTCTTGCTCTGGTAGCAGAACGCGAGCCACTCCCGTTTCCGAGGCAACGTGCGGCGAAAGCAACTTGATCTGCGTATCCACTAGCTCCAACTTGACCCCGGCATTCTGTTCAAAGTACGCCGTAAAGTCTTCTTCCAACGCCGCTCGTCCTTTCAAGACATCGCCAGATGGAGTTACAAACTCGCCATCAACGGTCCAGTGCTGGGCCAATGCTTTGGCATCTCCCTTGTTGAACGCCTCGGCGTACGAGTCGATCGCCTTCAAAATGGCCGACTCGTCCTCGTTAAGCACGAATTCAATCTCAACGGTTGCCTCTCCCACGCTCAACGTTTCCGCATCCGCCGTCGGTTCCGGCTCTGGCATCGGCGAGCTTTCCCCGGCCGGAGCCTCAGGGGCAGCCGGAGGAGCAGGTTCTGTCTCTTGAGACCAACAAGGGCTCGTGAACATCAGTATCACGAGCAGTCCCGAAGCAATTCTTTTCATAAGGCACCTAAGCAGATGGGAAGAAACCAAGCGGTGTGCGTACCAAAGAGCGACAAGTCGTTGCCAAACAACATGGTGGCGAACTATCCGAGCGTCTCCTCATAACTTACCGCTCGCACGGAGCTCGTGCCACGTTCGCCTTAAATTTCGCCAATTTTTCACCCGGTTGCCTGCCTCCCGTCGTAGATCACCACGATGGCATCCCCACAGATGCCCCAGCGTGCGATTTCCAGAGATCTTCTTTCTTTGGGATCTGCGGAGAATTATTCATCAGATCTCGTAAATCGGGGCTGATATATTCGTACTATGGACGCTCCCTCAGGCTCTCAATCCAATTCGACAGGGCTTTCGCCCGATTTCGCTCAGCACCTGATCGCTAGTCAGAGTGCCCTTTATGCGTTTATTGCCTCGTTGATGGGTGGGGTTTCCGAGGCCAACGACGTCCTGCAGGAAACCAATTTGAAACTTTGTAACAAAGCTGCTGACTACGATCCGACGCAGCCATTCCTACGATGGGCCTACGTCTTTGCCCGATTCGAGGTAATGGCCTGGAGGAAACGCCAGGCTCGATCTCGCTTGGTTCTCGACGACGAATTGGTCGCGGTAATTGCGTCCGACTGGGAAGGCAATGCCCAAGATGCGGCCCAGCAAATTACGGCATTGGAAGGCTGTTTGGAGAAACTACCGAAGAAGCAGCGAGATCTTCTCGACGCTCGTTACGGCCGCGGCGAGGCGGTTCAAGATATCGCCGCTCGGCAATGTCGCACCGAAAATGCCATGTCTGCGTTGTTCTACCGCGTTCGCAAGTCGCTCGCGGACTGTATTGAATTGGCACTCCGCCGGGAGGCCTACGAATGAAAAACCTTTCTGAATTTGTCAATCTGTGCAACACGGTCCTCGAAGGCAACGCAACAGCTGCGCAATTAGAGCAACTGCGAGAGCTTCTTCATCGAGACGAAGCCTACCGTCACGCTTACCAGGAACAAGTCAAAGTCCACGCCTACCTGACATGGCAACATGGACGTGCTTCGATCAACGAGCCGATTGTCACGCCCCCAATCTCCACTTCGCCAGCGAAGCCTCGTAACTGGGCCGCACCGATGCTCGGCCTGGCGTTGTCGCTGCTGATCGTCGTCGGGGGCATAACGACTTGGTGGCAATGGAATCTTGCTCGCGTTCCTCTCGTTGTGATCTCTTCAACCGATCCAACCTATGTCAAAGGCGCTAGAGTCTTTTTGGATTCGGTTCATCTACGACAAGGAACGTTCCGATTTCGTCTCGATTCAGGGGCGGAAGTCGAAGCGGTTGGCCCGGTCGACTTCGAGTTACTAAGCGATATGCATCTGCGGATTGTCCAAGGGAGTGTCACCGTGGATGTCGGAGACGACGCCATTGGCTTTCAAGTCGACACGGCAGAAGCCAATATCGTCGACCTTGGTACTCGGTTCGGCGTTTCGGTCTCTGACGCAGGGCAAACCGATGTGGTGGTGTTTGAAGGTGAAGTCGATGTTCATCCCCCCTCGGCGAAACCACAACCCAAAGACCGAATTGCCAACTTGAAGGAAGGGGAGGCGATCCGAATTGACAAGTCGAGCGTTCCAAAGCGGTTGACAAGTGTCGTGATTCGGGGCGACTGGAACGAGGTTCTGGAAGGGAGCAACCATCCTTCGCCTGTGATTGTTGATCTGACCGATAACGGCGTGCATAAGCAAGAGAATCGATGCTACAGCGTTCGGGCTGGCGGGCTCCGTCCCTCGACTCGAAGTTACGTAGGACTGGGACGACCGAAATGGGAGCCGATGCCCGGCCAGGCGTTTCCCGAAGATATGCTGGGAGCGGACGTGGTCCTGATGTATTCCCGCGATCGCTTCTATCCTCAGTTAGAGTACTATTTGCACGTCTCGGCACCGAGCCGCATTTTTGTCTGGCACGACAGTCGTCTTGCTACGCCAGATTGGCTGACCGACGAGTTCCAAAAGACCGACATGAAACTTCGCAGCAGCCCCTGGCACACCTCCAACGATATCGTCTCGGACTTGGACAATTTCGATTCGGACGAAGTCTTTGTGGAATACGAAGTCTGGCAACGTGATGTGCCTGCCGGCATCGTGACGCTGGGCGGAAATCACAACCGATCTCGAAGTTGGCGCTTCGCCATGTATGGCATCGCCGCCAAAGCACTCGACTAACGCATTCACCATCCAACGCTTTTCCCAGCCACAGTAACTTTCCGGACTTGCCGGCCATCCAAGCTTTCCCGTCTCAAGGTGCCACGTTCATGAAAAATTTCTTGCTGACTTGCCTGACGGCCGCGATCTTTGCGTGCCCTAGTCTGGGAACTTCCCTTTTTGCCGCGGAGAGTAAACCTGCCAAGCCAAATGTCGTAATCCTCTTTTCCGACGATGCTGGCTACAACGAGTTTTCGCTTCATGGGGCCGAACTCTTTCCCACGCCGCGGATAAACTCGATCGCAGCCAACGGAATCCGATTCACCAACGGGTATGTTTCCGGCACCGTTTGCAGTCCTTCCCGGGCCGGTCTTTTGACGGGGCGTTATCAAAATCGGTTTGGCCACGAGTTCAACATTCCGCCGGTTTATAGCGAAACCAACGGTCTTCCGCTGGAAGAGACAACGATTGCAGATGTCATGCAAAACGCAGGGTATCGCACGATCGCTCTTGGGAAATGGCACTTGGGCTATGCTCCTAAGTTTCATCCCATGGAACGAGGCTTCACGGACTTCTATGGTTTCCTGCAAGGAGCTCGAAGCTATTTTCCGTTAGAGAAACCTACCCGTTTGAATCAGTTGCTGCGCGATCGCGAACCGGTTCGACCTGAGAAGTTTGAATACATGACCGACGAGCTCGCTCATGCCGCGGCGGAGTATATTGCTGACAGCAAAGATCAACCGTTCTTCATGTACGTTGCTTTCAACGCGATCCATACCCCGAATCATGTCCTTCAATCAGATTTGGACCAGGTCGGCAGCGATTCGCGAAAAGCCAAGCATCGAGCGATGACCATTGCGTTGGATCGAGCCGTGGGCGTTGTGCTGGATGAACTCGAGAAACAAGAGATCGCCGACAATACCATCGTTATTTTTCTGAATGACAACGGCGGAGCGACCGGGCATGACAACACGCCGCTGCGAGGCAAAAAGGGCTCGGCATGGGAAGGAGGGATTCGCGTTCCCTTTGTTATGCAATGGCCAGCTCGATTGCCCAAAGGCAAAGTGATTGACGAGCCTGTGGTGGCGCTCGATATCTTTCCGACAGCAATGGCTGCGGCTGGCGTTTCTGAGACGAGTGGCAAGCCGCTCGACGGCGTCGACCTGATTCCGTTTCTTACCGGGGAATCGAAGACGCCTCCACACAAGACGCTGTTTTGGAAAAGCGGATCGAATTGGGCCGTTCGAGATGGCAATTGGAAGTTGGTCGTCGCATCCGGCGGTTCCGGCCAACCGGAGCTTTATGACCTGCAGAAAGATCCCGAAGAGCAAGAAAACCTTGCGTCAAAGTACCCAGAAACTGCACGAAGTATGCATGAAATGTACAGGTCCTGGAAGACAAATTTCCCGGCTCCAACGTGGGGTGTTAAGCGAAAATAGCCCTAGAGAAGGTCCCAAGTTAATGCCGCCTGAATCGCTTTCCATCTGCCAAAATGGAAAGCGATTTTTTCTTGCCAAGCGGTCGAACTAGTATCTATCAGGAACTTAGCGATCGGCATAAACACTTTTCGAGTCACTATTTACGGCAACATGAATTGCCATAAATCGGCCCTTTCGCCAACGACCTACGCGGTGTGTTTTAAACGAAAAGCGTGGTCGTCATCGAAAAACGTGCGGGGAATTCTGGTGCCACCGGTAGAATAACTAGTGTGACAGATTCCTCCCTTCCGACCCGCCTACCGTCTATTCATGGCAGAATCTCGTTCTGAACAGCGTGACCCGACATCCTTTGTCGAAATGATCGTCAAATACGAGCGTCCCTTGATGCGCTACATCCGATCATTGCTGCCAAGAATCGACGATGCGGAAGAAGTTTGGCAGGCCACAGCGATTGTGCTTTGGGAGAAGTTCGACGAGTTCGATCACGAGCGCGAATTTCTGCCGTGGGCTCAGAAATTTGCTTATTTCGAGTCTCTGAAACAGCGTCGTAAAGTGGCTCGAGATCGCATGGTGTTTTCCGAGAGCGCCATGCAAGCGATCGCGGACACCCATGCCGCTTCACAGGACAAATTGGACCTGCGAAGCAAAGCACTTCTGAAGTGCATGGAATCGTTGGTAAGTGGTGACGTTGCGTTGCTTCGATCTCGCTACGACTCCAATACGACGATCGGCGAACTAGCAACAAAAATGAATACAACGGCGAAAACCCTTTATCGCCGATTAGATCGAATACGTGACAAGTTAGCTCAATGTGTCCGTCGCCGTATCGCTACGGTAGAAGAATAGTCTGGACAAAAGCGTAGTATGACCGACCGACTGACACTTCAACTCGAACGCGAAGCTCGCCAGGCGATGGATCGTCTTAGGGATGATCTGCTTTCGGAGCAAGAGTTCTCTGAGCTGGAAAATCGCCTCACTTCGGATGACGCCTTCCGTCAGGCTTACGTGGAGCAGTCGGCACTCGATAGCGAAATTGAAAACCAGCTCGGCTCATATCCAGAAATCAACTTGAAAGAAGTCCGTCATGCATCGCGCAAATGGAGCACCGCTTTGGCGATTGCTCTTTCAGTGCTCGTACTGCTGGGGATTTCCAACTTGCTTCTGATCGATCAATGGAAAGTTGCTCTTTTCGGCGATCCAATGCTGAAGTTCACCGAAACAGAACTGATCGGCCAAGGTCCCATCGCTATTGTCACCAATCGTAGCGAAACGTCTGACTCGGAGTCCCCGCTGAGAGTTGGCGATCGAGTCAAGCCAGGCGCGTTGCGGTTAAATCGTGGTGATCTTCAACTCGAGTTTCTCTCCGGCGTTCGCGTTCAGCTGATTGGCCCCGCCGAGATCCATCTGCTTTCCGAACATCAGGCGACATTACTTAGCGGGCAAGCAGGGGTGGTGACACCTCCCAACGCCGAGACATTTTCGCTTAACGGTCCAGTATCCGCAGTTGCGAATGGACCAAGTGAATTCGTTTGTCGGGTCACCAACGACCGCGAGGACATCGATGTCTTTCGTGGTGAAGTGATGGCTTCTTTACTGGGCCCTTCCGGAGACACACTCGTCAACGAGTTGATTGCTTCTTCCCACTCCGCTAGTTTTGCCGCAGGAAAGTTGGAAGTTATCGCGAAAGACTTTTCAAACGTAGACCGTGTCGATGTGCTGCCGGTTGACGACCTCTACCTGAATTCAACCGATCGCTACGCTGAACTTGTCAAAGCAGACAACCCGCTTCTTTATTGGCGATTTGAAGATGGTGATCTGCTTGGCGATCGCGTCCGAAACCATATGTCGGATCGATACCATGGCCAGATTCATTCTTCCGAAGGTCAATCCATCGAAGTAGCACAAGGGAGAATCGAATTCTCCAAAAGCAACAAGTCTCGCTATCTCGGAATTTCCGAACCGATCGAAGGAATCAACGCTCGCGATTTTTCCGTCGAATTTTGGGTTCGTGCGGATCGAATGCACTGGGGCACATTCATTGGATTGCTGCCTGTCGAACAGATGGATCCAACGAAGGAGAGCCATCTGTATATGATCGAATATGCGAACCAAACGAATGTTGTCCATCGACCAGCAACGATCCGTACCCTCTTTCGCTACCCACCGACGACCTATGAAGGGGGAATCAATGTATTCAGTCCGAATTCATGTACGCCTGGCGTCTGGACGCATGTCGTAGCCGTAAGAACGCTGGACTCCATTCGCTTGTACTGCAATGGCGAGCTTCAGTTCATTCTCGATGACCTCGATTTTGACGACAATGCTTCCTATGAAGTGGTACTTGGACAACTCGACTCCTACCGACCAATGCGCCAGTTCGAGGGGCAAATTGACGAAGTTGCGATCTATACGAAGGCGCTGACCGAACAACAAGTTCGTCGCCACTTCGAAACAATCGCAGGCACTCCTCAGTCCTAATCGATCCTTTTAGCCGAACACCCTGCCATGATCCGCATGTTCCCACGTTTGATTGTTCTGCTGGTTGCCCTCCTGTGTGCTTTCGTCGAAGGTACCGCAGTGGCGGAAAAGCCGATCGACTACAATCGAGACGTTCGCCCGATACTTTCGGAAAACTGCTTCTATTGCCACGGTCCTGATCCAGACCACCGGAAAGCAGATCTACGTTTTGATGAAGAAGAGGCTGCCAAAGACTACGCGATCGTTCCTGGAGATCCAGAATCGAGCGAGTTCTTTGCTCGAATCATTGCTGATCATGACGAAGTGATGCCTCCGGCTGATTCCGGCAAAAAGCTTTCTGCCGAGAACATCGCGACATTGAAACGATGGATCGAAGAGGGAGCTCAATACGACAAGCACTGGGCGTATGTTCCTCCTCGTTCCCATCCCTTACCGGAAGTAAAAAACAGCAGCTGGCCCACCAGCGACATCGACCAGTTTCTGTTGGCCAAGATGGAATCCGAAGGTTACAAACCTTCTCCAGCGGCAGACAAAGTTACGCTTATTCGACGTGTCACATTCGACCTTACGGGACTTCCACCGACACCTGAGGAAGTTCAGGCATTTGTCGAAGATGATTCGCCGAACGCATTTGAGAAAGTCGTAGATCGTCTGCTTGCCTCGGATCGTTACGGCGAACGGATGGCCATGTATTGGCTCGACTTGGTTCGCTTCGCCGACACCGTTGGGTATCACGGCGATCAGGACCACAACATCTCGCCATACCGAGATTACGTACTGGATGCGTTCAACGACAATCTGCCGTTCGATCAATTTACCCGCGAACAACTGGCTGGTGATCTTCTGCCGAATAGTACGATCGATCAAAAGATCGCCTCAGGCTACAACCGCTTGCTGCAAACGACCCACGAAGGGGGACTCCAGGAAAAAGAATACCTGGCCATCTATGCAGCCGATCGCGTTCGGAACGTATCGCAGGTCTGGATGGGTGCCACCGTTGGTTGTGCCCAGTGCCATACTCATAAGTATGACCCCTACACGATCACAGATTTTTACTCGCTGGCCTCCTTCTTCGCCGACGTCGATGAAGCGAAGCATTTTAAAGTTGGAACGAATTCACTTCCTACGAAGCGTCCCCCAGAAATCAAAGTGCTCTCGAAGCGTGAGCGCGATCAACTCGCCCAACTCGAATCGGAACTTTCTAAAGCGAAGGAAACGGACGAGCAAGAAACCAAACGACTCCAAAAGCAGATCGAGGCTCTAAATAAATCGGCCCGACTGACAATGGTCACCGAATCGGTCGAGCCCCGTGTTATGCGAGTTCTTCCCCGCGGTAACTGGCTTGACGACAGCGGCGAGATTGTGACACCTTCGATTCCAACGTTCATGGGAAGTGTGAACGCCTCCGACGACCGGGCGACGCGTCTTGATTTGGCCAACTGGCTGGTCGATCCCGAACAAGGATCAGGCGGACTTACCGCTAGAGTGTTCGTTAACCGTCTGTGGTATCTGTTATACGGCGTCGGCTTGTCTTCTAGTCTCGGAGACTTTGGTGGGCAAGGAGAACCACCAGTACATCCCGAGTTGCTCGATCACCTTGCCATCGACTTCTATTCCCATGGATGGGATATCAAGCGAATCGTGAAACAAATGGTGATGACATCGGCTTATCAACAATCGTCTGACACAAGTCCGACAATACGCCAGGCCGATCCTTACAATCGCTTTTACACGCACCAAACACGACATCGACTGCCTGCCGAAATGATTCGCGACAATGCGTTGGCGGTCAGCGGCCTTTTAAATTTGGAATATGGCGGACCGAGCGTCAAACCTTACCAACCAGACGGTTACTATCGGCATCTCAACTTCCCACAACGCAAGTACCATCAGCACAGCGACGACCGTCAGTGGCGACGTGGGGTTTATGTGCATTGGCAGCGTCAATTTTTGCATCCTAGCTTAAAGGCATTCGACGCACCGACTCGGGAAGAATGCACGGTCGAACGTGCCCGTTCCAATACACCATTAGCCGCACTTGTGCTTCTGAACGATCCGACCTACATCGAAGCCGCGCGTCAATTCGCAACGCGCATCCTGTCGCAAGATTCGAAAACCGATGATGCCTGTCTCGATGCGGCATTTGAGCTGGCTCTTTCTCGTACGCCCGATTCGGACGAACGGGAGATCCTTCTTCAAATCCTCAACGACAATCGCGAAACTTATCGCGACGATACAGAAGCGGCTGCCAAACTATTGGAAATTGGGTTGAAGCCTACCGACAACTCGTTGGAAGTGGCCGAGCTTGCAGCGTGGACGCAAGTGGCCCGAGTCATTTTCAATCTCGACGAGTTCATCACACGAAACTAACAAGCGAAACAGAACATGTCTGATTTTCATCCTATGCAATTAAATCGACGTACGTTCCTGTCTCAAGCAGGTGTTGGCCTGGGTTCCGCTGCGTTAAGTTCACTTCTCGCACGCGATGGACTTGCCGCCAAAACGGGCGAATCGAGCGGAATCCCCGGTCAGCCAGGGCTTCCGAATCTGCCGCAGAGAGTCAAGCGAGTCATCTTCCTCTGCATGTCAGGCGGTCCGTCCCATCTGGAAACCTTCGACCATAAACCGAAGCTATCCGAGATGAACGGCAAGGCATTTCCTACTTCGTATACCGAAGGTCAGCCGATCGCTCAGCTCCAAGGGAAAGAACTGAAATGCCTCGGGACAATATCCAAGTTTCGCAAGTACGGAAGTAACGGACAGGAAATCAGCGATTACCTTCCTTGGCATGCCAAGATGGCCGATGATATCTGCATCGTCCGCTCGATGGTAACCGAACAAATCAACCATGATCCCGCTCACACATTTATGAATACGGGGACGGTCATCAGTGGTCGTCCTTCGATGGGTGCTTGGGTCAATTACGGAATTGGCTCCGAGACCGACGAACTTCCTGGGTTCGTCGTGCTCAGCAGCGTTGGCGGAAGAAATCCTCAACCAATCGCTTCGCGCCAATGGGCAAGCGGATTCCTGCCGAGCAAGTACCAAGGCGTTGAATTTAGTTCGACCGGCGATCCGGTGAACTATGTTCGAAATCCCAACGGTGTAAATGCTTCGCAGCAACGGCGACTTGTTGATGCAATCGGCGATCTGAATCGTCACCGCCAAGCCGCGCATAGCGACCCCGAAATTGCGAGCCGGATTGCGGCCTATGAAATGGCTTTCCGGATGCAAATGTCGGTCCCTGAACTAACCGACATGTCCGACGAACCGCAGAGCATCCTCGACATGTACGGTGCTACTCCCGGTGATGGTTCGTACGCCTCAAATTGCTTGCTCGCTCGTCGTCTTGCTGAACGGGGCGTCCGGTTTATTCATCTCTACCACCGAGGTTGGGACCATCATGGTGGGCTGAATAAGTATATGGATGTCTGTAGTGGCCTCACCGACAAGCCAACGTATGCGTTGTTGACTGATCTTAAGCAGCGGGGAATGCTGGAAGACACGCTGATCATTTGGGGTGGCGAATTTGGCCGTACACCGATGTCGCAAACCGGCAAAGGTGATGTTGGTCGCGATCATCACATCAAAGGGTTCAGTATGTGGATGGCAGGGGGCCCGATCAAAGGCGGTACGACCTACGGGGCGACAGACGACTTAGGGTATCACGCAGTTCAAGATGTCGTTCATGTTCGCGATCTCCACGCCACGATGCTGCACTTGCTGGGAATCGATCACGAACATTTCAGTGTCAAGTTCCAGGGTCTCGACATGCGGCTAACAGGCGTCGAGCCAGCGAAAGTCGTGAAGGGCGTCATCGCCTAAAGATACCGATATCGTCTATCTTGCTCGTGTACGAGAGCGGTACTTGAGCGGTGCGATTCCGTATTCGCCGCGAAAGACGTTCGTCATGTACTCTGGGGTTCCGAAGCCTGACATCGCGGCAATCTTAGACATCGGAAGATCGGTCATCACCAGCAAGTCACGAACTCTTGCCATTCGGAGCCGTCGAATTTCTGTCAATGGAGTTCGACCGAACACCTCCTGAAATTTACGTTCCAGGACTCGCCGCGTTACGAGTGTCGCTTCCGACACCTCAGCTACCGTTAGCCCCGTTTCATACGCGTGACTTCGGATGTAGCGAACAACACGTGAAAGCTCAGGATCGTCGATTGCCAACGCTTCGGTCGAATGACGCGTGTTGATTTGAATCGGGCCGATTTGCTCGGTGCCTGCCTCATCAACACCACCTCGCATTAACGTATCTAATCTCTCAGCCGCACGATGACCGATCTGCTCGGAAGAAACCAAAACGCCAGACATCGGAGGCGTTGTGGCCGTGCACAGTAGCTCGTCGTCATCCCCCGCCAAGACAGCAACCTCATCTGGGACAATGATGTCTCGTTGACGGCAAACGTCCAAGACTTGTGCTCCGGCACTTGTAGCCCAAGTAAAAATGCCAATCGGTTTCGGCAAGTCAGCCAGCCATTCGCCCAGCATCTGCATGCGACCACCCCAACTGCTTCGAGTCATTGACGCAGGCACATAGTTGAACATGCGGCATGGAGCTCCTTGGCAACTTGCTTCCACAGCCTGTCGAAACCTTGCCGCATGATCCCGGACGTAGGGGCGTTTAAGAGGACCAACGTACGCGAATTCTCGAAATCCACGATCAAGAAAGTGTTCGGCCGCCAGCTTAGCGGTTGCCTCATAGTCGGTCGTGACGCAAGGAAACTGGTTCCCCGATAACTCAATCCCGGAAATATTGATGACCGGCATGCCTGCCTGGGAGAGCTCTTCGGCGAGCGAAGGGGTCGAAATCCGCGCGATAACGCCATCTCCAGCAAACCCGGCCGGAAGGTGAAAGGGCTCGTCTTGCCCCCGGGGCTCAATCCATAGTCGCCAGGGCCCCTGCTTATCGACGTACGAAGTGACACCACGGATCAATCGTCGCCCCCACTCGGTAGAGGTGTCAACCAAGATCGCTACGTGAGGTAACTCATCTACCAATAACGACTTATCGTCATTCATTGTTGGTACCTCAGTGCATCCTTGTACGACTTAACCCTGTCTAAATTCACTTGGCGAAGACAAATCGACGCATTTGCACAGAAATTATACGCATTTGCTACTTTCGTCGTAGCAGAGTGACAGATATTTTTTAGACAAAGAATCATTTTTGCCGTTAAAAGGCACTTTGTTCTTCGCTTTTCACCCTTATCTGTCTCCATCGTTACTCGTCGCTGGGAGGAAACTTTATGTTTGCTCGTCCTATCTCACCGAGCGTCCGTCGCGCTTTCACGCTGGTTGAACTCCTCGTCGTCATCGCCATCATTGGCGTGCTGATCGCATTGTTGTTGCCTGCCGTTCAACAGGCCCGTGAAGCTGCTCGACGCATGCAGTGCACCAACAATCAAAAGCAACTTGGTCTCGCGATGCACAACTATCACGACACCTACCAAAAATTTCCGCCAGGTTATTTTGTCGGCGTGAACCAAACAGGAACGACTTATAACTACAAGCGTTACTGCTGGATGCAATCGATTCTTCCATTTATCGAACAAGCAGCTCTGGCCGATCTTCTCCAGCCTCAGATTAATGCTCAAGATCTTCCCTGGACATGGAACGGACGAGAGACGGTTATCGAAGGGTTTATGTGCCCTTCCGAACCAACTGCCCCCAAGGTGAACACCCGAGGCTTTCATGGAAACTACCTGGCCGTGCATGGAGGGCAAAGCTTGAAGCATGGCGACAACGATCGTAACGCACTAGGCATGTTCTATGTCGAGTCGACCACTCGATTCGCAGACATTACCGACGGCACAAGCAACGTGGCAATGCTCGGGGAAACGATTCTCGTTCCTGACGACAACGACCGCCGCGGTGCCTACTACATGACTGGCTGGAACACCGCGAATGCCACGTTGGCACTGCGTGATACTCCTAACTCGACACTCCCAGATACCGGCAACTCGTCCGCGATGCAGGATTACAAGTTCGCGCCGTTTCAACACTCAAGCGACTGGGTTCGGGTCAATGCTCGAAGCTTTCATCCCGGTGGCGTAATCATCACACGCGCCGACGCATCGGTTCGCTTTGTCGGAGAAACGGTCGACCTAACGACATACCGTAACTTTGGTAATCGTGCCGATGGCCAAGTCTTAGGCGAGCTCTAAACGAACTCGTCGATTCAAAATTGCACGAATCCACCCCAAGTTTGATTCGTGCGATCTTTACATTCGATCATGCTCACTCGAAGGATTCGCTCTGTGTTTTTTCGATCTCTGTGTACGCTTTTCGTTGTCACCATGTTGGCTGCCGTGGGCTGCTCTCAAAATGATGGCCCGCAAACCTACCCCGTTTCCGGTACGGTAACCTACGAAGGAAAACCACTGAAAGAAGGCCAAATCGCGTTTATTCCCGACACGACGAAGGTCAACGTTGGCCCTCCTTACAGCTGTAAAATTGTCGACGGCAAGTTCTCCGGCAAGTCGACTCCCGGCATCAAAAAGATCGAAGTGTACGGCTCTTGGGAGACCGGTGAGATGATGCAAATGGACGATGGCAGTGGACAAACGCCGGTGCGAAAGGCTATTCCTTCAAAATTCAACGAACTCAGTGAAATTGAAATCGAGTTGAAACCAGAAGCTAACGAAGACTTGGCAATCGAACTAAAATAGTCCCAAATTCGCCAGATCTTTTGACTCTTCAAGCGTTGCGAGAGCAGGGCGAATTCTTCTAACTTTGCCGTGCGGACTTCTTCGATTTGACTTCGATTGACTACGCCGTTCTTATCTGCTGCGTTCTAGGAACGTTCAGCATCGGAGCGGTATTGAGCCTACGCGTAAAGACGACAAGTGACCTGTTTACTGCCAGCGGCCAATCACCGTGGTGGGCTGCTGGCCTAAGTGGTTTTATGACCATGTTCTCGGCAGGTACATTTGTTGTTTGGGGAGGTATCGCATATCGACTCGGCATCGTCGCGATCCTTATTAACTTCTGCTACGGAATCTCCGCGATACTTGTCGGATATTTCGTAGCTGGTCGCTGGAAACGGCTCGGCATTCGCACCCCTGCTCAGTATGTAACACTGCGCTTCGGGACGACGGCTCTCCACTTTTACACTTGGACCATGATGGCCTATCGGCTTATCGGGGTCGCTGTGGCGTTGTACTCTCTCGCGGTGCTTATCTCCGCGTTAATGCCACTTCCGCCTGAGAATATGCTGCGTGATCCTACGACTGGCAATATCGCTATCATTTGGGGGATTGTTCTCTTTGGCGGATTGGTTGTCATTTACACAATGCTCGGAGGGCTCTGGGGCGTGTTAATGACGGATGTCTTTCAGTTCATTATTTTGAATACTGCTTTGATCTTCACGATCCCATTGATCTTCGCGGATCCTGCAGTGGGTGGGCTAAGCGGACTTATTGAAAACGCTCCTATTGGATTCTTCTCCCCAACAGCAGACAAATACACTTGGTATTTTCTTGCAGGCTGGTGTGCGATTCATTTTTTCATGGTCGGAGCCGAATGGGCCTTCGTCCAACGTTTCCTTTGCGTGAAGTCTGAGATAGCCGCACGCAAGAGCTGCTATCTGTTTGGTGTACTGTATATCATCAGTCCCATCTTGTGGCTGACGCCGCCGCTACTTTATCGTCTGATCGAACCTATTCCGCCAAACGCGACAGATAGCGAGATCATGCTCCTGGCTGAAAATGCGTACGTCCGGGCATGTCAACATGTTCTTCCCGTTGGCATGGTTGGCATGATGGTTGCCGCCATGTGCTCGGCGACGGCCAGTATGATTAGTTCACAGCTGAATGTCTTCGCAGGCGTATTGACCGAAGACATTTATCGAAATCGTTTTCCGAAAAGCAATGAGACGAGACTCCTTTGGGTCGGCCGATCTATCACATTACTACTCGGCATTGTTCTAATCGGTTTAGCTCTGCTCGTCTCGAATCTTGGCGGGGCCGAAAAAGTAATCGTCACCGTGACCAGCTTAATGGCAACGGCACTACTTGCACCGTCGCTTTGGGGACTCTTCTCACGAAGCCTAAAAAGCTGGGTCATGTGGCTGACCGTGTTGCCGACGTTCGTCGCTGGCCTGATTGTTAAGTTCGTCCTGCAAGATCGTCTTGTCTCGTGGGGTAGTCTTCCTGATTTGTTTGTCGGTGTTATTTTGCCACTTGGTATCCTGGCCATCGCATCACGATTAAGCCGGACCGAAGCCCCAGGCTGGGCCAAATTGGAAAAACTCTCAACGAACGCATCACCAACGAATCCAATTTCTGAACGTCGCGACGGTTCATCAGACGCGTTGCCTTACTTTGTTATCTCGAGCGGGCTCTTATGTTGCGGATTTGGGATGGGGGTTGTTGTACTGGCCAACCGTACGCACTCAGTAACATTGATGGCCTATGCATTCACACTACTTGCTTTAGCAGCTGTTGTTGGGGGCGTTGCGTGGCGTGAAAAACGACATAGCAACTAGCAGGATGATGCACTGTTTGGATTGGACTATGATAGAAGTCAACGACGTAGTTTTCCTAATGGCTCTTTCTTCGTAAGCTTGCTTCATGGTCTCTCTGCACCGTCCCACGATCATGGTTTCACTCGCCCGGTTTGCTGTCGTTATCCTTCTCGTATCAATTGCCGAATCGGCACATGCAGAGCACGTAGTTAACCTGACAGGCTCTTGGCAGTTTGCGATTGACTCCACCAATCGAGGCGAAAAGCTAGGCTGGCAAACGCCTCCCGATGAATGGAACGGTCAAACATATGTCAAAGCAACCGGCTGGGACATTGTCCAAGTGCCTCATTGCTGGAACGTCGATCCACGGTATCAGTACACCGGCACAGCGTGGTACCGAAAGACTCCAAAGCTTCCCAAATTTTCGTCCGGCAGCGTCACACGTTTGATCTTTGAGGGTGTCTT
Source organism: Bremerella sp. TYQ1 (assembly GCF_020150455.1). Lineage (NCBI taxonomy): Bacteria > Pseudomonadati > Planctomycetota > Planctomycetia > Pirellulales > Pirellulaceae > Bremerella > Bremerella sp. TYQ1. The sequence goes on along the minus strand of NZ_CP083740.1, from coordinate 5,553,684 downwards.
TTATCGCTGTCGCGTTTGGGTCAACGGCTCGCTCGCTGGTTCTCACGAAGGAGGCTATACGCCATTTGAAATTGACGTCAGTAAACTTGTTCGACCAGGCGAGTACAACTTTATCGTGCTCGAAGTCGACAATTCATGGGACGACTCAACCATGCCGGGTTCGATTCCTGGCCCTTTACCCCGGCACCAGGTCTACCCTTGGTGGAACTACGGCGGGATTCGGCGTCCCGTAAAACTCGTCGTTCACGAGCCCGTGTTTCCTCAACGCCAACGGATTGTCACTAAACAAACCGAAGAGGGCAGGGGAGTAGAGATCGAACTAACGACGTGGGTTCGCAATGCCACAGATCAGGATGCGGCCGTCGAATTGAACTGGACATTGGTGACGCCCGATGGCTTGCAATTCGATCCGAGAGTGACGGCGAACAGTTCCGGAAGAACGATCCCTGCGGGTACCTGTCAACCGATTTCTCTTCAAACCACGCTACCGCTCGATCAGGTAAAACTCTGGTCGCTCAATGCCCCTCAACTTTACCGCAGCAAAGTTTCCATTGCCGCGGAAGGGCTGGAATTGGAAGATCGTTTCGGCATTCGCTTTCTAGAAATCAGCAATGGCGAGTTTCGACTTAATGGCGAACCTATTCGCATTGCGGGGGCCAACCGAGTCATGGACCACCCGATCCACGGTTCGTCCGACCCACCCGATGTTGTTCAGCAGGACGTTGCCCTTCTCCAAGATGCTCATCTGCGATTTTCACGCCTTCAGCACTATCCTGTCAGCGAATCGCTGCTTGATTGGGCTGATGAACGTGGCCTCTTAATCATCGCCGAAGCAGGCAACTGGCAGTTTCCGCCGTCGCATCTTAGTAGCCCCGAAATGCGTGCCACCTTTCAGCATCAGATGTGCGAGATGGTGGAATCATCCGAAAATCATCCGAGCATCATCGCATGGAGCGTGGGTAACGAATATCCTTCGTGGAGTCAGGAAGGCGTCGCATGGACGCGTGACATGTACGAGTTCACAAAGTCGCTTGACACAACACGACCGGTGACCTTTGCTGCTATCGGTGGCTCCCTCGATCATCTTGGCACGAAGTCAGAGATTCCTGAAAGCTTCGACTACGTCGATTTCATTTCCATCAATCTTTATCACGGTAGTACGCTCGGCAAAAACCTGGATCGCTTGCATTCCCGCTGGCCCAATAAGCCGATCTTCATTTCTGAATTTGGGGCACGCTCCGACTTTGTTACCGACGAGACTCAGCGGATCGAGCGTTTTCGAGAATACTTGGCCCCGCTCTTAGAACGACCCTACGTTTGCGGACTGGCCTACTGGACACTGAACGATTATCGCAGTCGCTTCCCCGGAACCAATCCCAACGGATATCGTCCGTGGGGACTTGTCGATGCCGATCGAGTTCCTCGTGAACTTTACAAGGCAATGGTCGACGATTTAGCGCCTGCAACAATCGAGATCGACACGGACTCGAAAACCCAACTCCGAGTCACCATCATGGCCAAGAAGGCTTTTCCTCAACAAACCTTGGAAGGTTTTCAACTTCAACTCACTCGTGCAGATAGTGATGAATCACTGCTCACCGTTCGCTGCCCAACGCTGCATCCTGGAGAGTCGAGAACTCTTGAATTGGCTCTTCCCGCAGATACACACGGAGAGGACTTCGCCATCAAGGCGAAACTATTCAACGACTACGGTTACACGGCTGCACAAGCGATATCGAAAGTTTCGCCGTAGTACGCCCGGATTACGTTTAGCTTACCTCATGGTGCTGAGCCAATTCATCCAGTAGCGATTTGAGCTTTTCCGGTTGGATCGGCTTGGGCAGGTAGTCATCCATGCCCGCGGCAAGACAATGTTCTCTTGCTCCTTCAAGTGCGTGGGCAGTCATGGCCACAATCGGCGTTCGCTGACCGTTCTCCATTTCCCATTGTCGGATAGCACTGGTTGCCTGAGTGCCGTCCATTTCTGGCATTTCCAGATCCATCAACACGAGATCGAACTTCCCTCGCTGATAAATCTCAACCGCTTCTCGCCCAGTACTTGCGACCTGGCATGTATGCCCGAAGATCTCAAGAATTCCCGTCGCCACGTCTTGGTTCACTAATGCATCATCCGCCAGCAGGACATGCAAGGAACGATTGCCCGGTGTTGGCTCAACACTCCTTGGCTCGTGCGTCGATTTTCCAGAACGGTTTGCCCGAAGAATTGCTTCGATCAATTCATTAGCAGAAATAGGCTTGGAGAGCGTCAACATCGCACACTGTTCCATCCCCGCAGGCACGCCATTGGCAGGAATCATCAGCACGTGAGGTGCATCGAACAGATCCATCGAATCTGGGTGGACCAGCCAATTAGCAAGTTCGTCTGATCCTGTTTCCCAATCGATCAATAACACCGGCCGATCGCTAAAATTCACTTTCGCTTCATCGCGAATTTGCTGCATGGCTTGGTCTAATGTGACCACTTCACAGCGTGCACCAGCGTCTTCCAGCAACTCAAGATACAGCTCTCGTGTTGCCGGACGACTGGCAATCAGTCGGACTTGTCGATTTGCCAACGGATGAATCGGCTTGTTCGTTTCACTCGTCAATGGCTTACAAGGAATCGTCACATGGAACGTGCTTCCCTTGCCAATCTCGCTTTCAACCCACAGTTGGCCGTTCATCAACGAGACGATCTGCGACGATATCGCAAGCCCTAGTCCAGTCCCTCCGTATCGGCGCGTCGTCGAACCATCACTTTGCTCGAAGGCTTCGAAGATGGCGGTTTGCTTTTCCGGTGGAATCCCAGGCCCGGTATCTCGAACCGTGATATGCCACTGCGGTTTTGACTCTTTCGTCTCCATGAACGAGTCGACGAACACCTCGCCGCGGTCCGTAAACTTGATGGCGTTACCTATCAAATTTACAATTACTTGGCGAACGCGACATGGATCGCCCTCGACTTCTTTGGGCACGCTAGGAGCCACGCGATAGAGAAGTTCGAGCCCCTTATTGGCCGCATTGACCGCCAACAACCGAACGGCCGAGTTGATCACATTGTGCGGGTCCATCGGAATCGATTCCAACTCCATCTTGCCCGCTTCTACTTTGGAAATATCCAAGATGTCGTTCAGCAAATTCAGCAGTGTGTCCCCAGACTGATTGATCACCGTCAAGCAGTTTCGTTGCTGCGAAGTTAATTGCGTTCGCAACGCGAGTTCCGTCATCCCGAGAATGCCATTGAGCGGGGTACGAATCTCATGGCTCATGGTTGCCAGGAAACGACTCTTGGCTTCGTTCGCCGTTTCGGCAGCCACTTTTGCCACGCGCAATTCTTCTTCCGTGTGTCGCAGTTCTTTCGCGGTACGTTCCAACTGCAGATTCGATCTTGCCAATTCGGCGGCACGTGCTTCGGCTGCAGCGGTTCGCTCGGCGACGCGTTGTTCGAGCGTGGTGTTCAACTGCGTCATTTCGAGGAAGCCTTGAGCATTTTCTAAGGCAGCTCCGGCAATCGTTCCCACAAACCCAGCCAAGCGTTCCTCGTCCGTCCCAAAAAGCCCCACGACTTGCGAGTGCACTACATAGAGACATGCGGCCAGTCGGTTACGAACGTAAATCGGTATGTAAATTGCCGATCGAGGATTGGATGTATCGTGATGAAGATCATCTTCGTTGGTGGCTTCGATAAACGTCATGGTTCGCCCTGCATCGGTCGCGCGACGCATGTTCGTTTCGTCGTAGCGAATATCGCTTGATCCCAGCACCACAGTCGGAGGTGCAAGTTCGTCATTTCGATCAAACTCTAGAAGCACGCTTTGCTCGCCACGCAGTAGCCGAGTCGCCCCACGCGAAGATTCCTCGTAGATCTTATCCGTGGTCAATGCTGAAGCGATTCTTCTACCGACGTGCAGAACGGTGTCGAACCGATCGACGAGCGACAATGTTCCCATTTGACCTTCACGGTGATTGTCGCGGTCCTCTTCGATGGTCAGTTCATCAAACAGATGTTGAGATTCTCGCTCATCCTCTCGCGCATCGTACCACTTCGCCGACAGGCCCACCTGGCCGCGAAACCATAAAGTCAAAGCTTGTTCGTAGACCGCTTCGAGTCGCTTCGCAACACCAAGTGCTTTGTCGAATAGCTTGCGCGACTTGCGATAATTGCCACGCATTGCTGCCACCAAGGCGCGTTCGCGTAGTGCTCGGCAAAGATCGTTAGGGCAGACTTTCGACGCAGCAATTGCCCGTAGCGCCATCATGTCTGCCTTCTTAAGTTGATCATTTCGCAGGGTCGGAGCATGAGACGGAGCCGCTTCTGCCTGCATACGTATTGCCGTTGCCAGCCATGCCAATGCCGGAGCCGTATACGCATTCTGGATACCGGCCGTCGAGGCTGTTTTCACCGCCAATTCCAGCGATTGCACCGCCGACTCAAGCTTACCTTGGAAGATATCGCGAATCCCGACGGCAATATGAAGCTGGGTGCGTCCCTGCGCATCATGGCGAGATCGCGCGAGTTCCGTTTCGACGAGGGTTTCTGGAATGTCACCGCGCGTAGCTCTTGCCCAGACATCAAGAATAATTCCAGACGCCTGCTCGTCCCCGAGGTCAACTCCGGATCGGTGATTGCATTGCGATTCCGCGATTGCTTCGCGGAAGTTCCCTAAATGATACAACGATGCTGCGACTTGGTATCGAGCGATATGCACTTGCCAATAGTCACCGGTCCGCTCGAGAAGCTGAATCGCCTCTCGCCCCTTTTCGATACATTCGCGGTACTTGCCCGCAGCATACAACGCACAACTGTAATAGTTCAAAGACTGGCCTTGTCCCCAGATGTCGTCATACTCACGTCGCAGTTGCAATGAGCGTTCGGCATATCGAAACGCTCGATTAAACAAAGGTATCAAGGAAGCGACAGGAGAATGCTCGGAGTAAACTTGAGCCAGCTCGGCACTCGGCGAGAACTGCTCGGCCAGGTTCAAACTACGGAGGTGGGCAAGAAGGCACTGCAGCTTACTGCGGCAATACCAGCATCCGTGCGTTAGCAATCCAAAGAGCCGAATGGCCATCCGCTCCGATTCGCTTGGCGGACGCCCCTTGCGATGCAAAAAGACGCTTGGCAAAAACGTATGCAGTAACTGCCGGAACGCTTCCACCATCGCCAGCAAAAAGATCAGCACACGGTTGCGAGGCACGAAGATTCCTAGAGACCGCAATGCTCGCTCAAAACCTTGCGTTGCTCCTTCCATGTCGCCGCGTTTGAAACTTAACTCTGCAAGTTTGCTCTGAATTTTGGCCCGATCCAGATCCCCTTCCGCAAGCTCGGCAGCAAGTTCAAACTGAGGCGCGGCTTCGGGATACTGTCCACGCAGCATCAACGAATCGCCCAAACCTTCTGCGATACGGAAACGGATTGACTTTGGCTGGTTCTTTGCCCCGCGCAGTGCGATTCGGTATTGCCGCTCGGCAACTTCTAAAGAAAACTGGCTTCGCGCTTGCTCAGCCGCCTGAAGGGCATACCCCAAAGCCGTTTCACACGCCCCGGCTTCATCCAAGTGATAGGCAATGTCCGACACGCGTGCTGGACTGTGCTCTTGCAAATGCAATGCGGTTCGCAGGTGAAGACGCTTCTGATCGTTCGGATCAAGTCGTTCCAGCAGTGAACTTCGGATCTTGTCGTGCACGAAAACAAACTGGCCACCGTCAGCTCGTTCCCAAATCAGACTTCGATCTTTGGCATGTAACAACGCCGCGACCGCTTCCGAAACGGTCATTCCGGCGAGTGCGGACACAATATCGAGACTAAACTCCTTACCCACCAACGCGCCGACAGACAGCAGATCAACCGTCTCATCCGGCAGCATCTCGATACGATGCGTCAGGAACGACGCCGCTTCTTGCGAAGACTGAATGTCCTGAATTGCCCGCCGATCAACTTGCCATTCGCCATCTTCCGAGGTCAGTGCTCGCGATTCGACCAGGCCGCGAAGAACGGCCGACGCCATGAACGGGCTACCGCTGGCAAGTCGTGTCACCACTTCAACCGCTTCAGTAGGTAACGATCCCGCCATCGATTCCGCCAGTTGCCGAATTTCGTCCGGGCGGAGCGTTTTCAGACAAATATGGGGACATCGCGGAATGGCTCGCAGAGGGTGGTCTTCGCTAACTTCCTCACTGCGGAACGAGCAGACCAATGCGGTATGCCGCGTGACATGGCGAGCCTGAGTATGCCAACGACGTATGAAACTGTGGGTCAGCGTATCGGCCCATTGGCAGTCGTCGAGAATGATAATCGCCGGACGATCAACGCTGCCCAAGGCTCCCAGAAACCGAATCAGCGAGTCGATCGTACGGTTTTCACCAAACGCTGCAGGTGACTGTTCAACCACTCTACCCGTGGTCTTGAACACTTTGCCTAAGGAAGGCAGCGCCGCCACCAACGCGTCAAGCATGTCGCCGACTTGGTCTTGAACGCGTTGAAAAAGGGCAGGGTCCTTCGGGACAACCGACAGAAAACCGTCCACAATCCCTTCGAGCATGCGGTAAGGACGCTGGCCAACATTCGTCGACGCTTGCCCTCGCAAGACCCAATTATGATTTCGTCTCGCAACGCGAACCGCTTCAATCAGAAGGCGGCTTTTTCCTAACCCTGACTCACCTTCAACAAGAATGACCGACGACTTGCCACTTCGCGTTTCGCGAACATAATCGTGCAGTTGCGAGAGCTCTTCATCGCGTCCGACAAATGTCGGTTCGGTCAGGGTACACCGTCGATCGCTCGCTCCGATTACGACATGTCCGCCATTGTCTCCATCCGCTAAAGCTTCCTCGATCGCTAACAAGTCGGCCACGACAGCGCTTGCTAATTGGTAGCGGTCGTGCGGATCTTTCCTAAGCAAACGCTGGACAAGTTCATCCAAGTGCTGTGGCACGTCTGGATTGATACTAGGCAAATCGGGAACCGGTGCGGTTAAATGCTCGAATAGGATTGCTCCAGCACCTTGCCCCTGAAACGGTAAACGTCCTGCGAGACAACGGAACAGCAGAATCCCTGCAGCGTACAGATCTGACGCCGGACCGACATCCGAATCGATCGAACCCGCCTCTTCCGGCGACATATAGGAAACGGTTTCGCATTCCCTTTCACCAAACAACTGATCGGGGTGAAAGCGTTTAACCGTACCGAACCCACCCAGCTGAACGCTTGATATACCATGGGAACTTGATGAATTCGTATTCACCAAGACATTCGAAGGCGTCACATCTCGATGCAGTGCTCCTCGGCGATGAATCGCATCGAGCGCTGTAAAGACACATTTGCCAATCTGGATTGCATCGCGAATCGCGATTGGCCTGGCCGTGAGTATTTGATTCAGAGGAGTACCATCGCCCCATGGAATGACGATATAGCACTCTCTGTCGGTGCGAATGAAGTCGAGAACAGGATGCAGATGATCATTGGAATACTCACGGCGAATCGAGGCTTCAAACTCGATGCGCGCACGGGTGCCCGAAGTTACCGAACTAAGATCGATCGCTTTGATCTCGACCCCTTCGCCCGATTCGCGTTCATTCGCCCAAAACGTACGAACAAACGGAGAATCTCCACTCGAGGCATTGATTTCGTATCGCGACGCAATCTCTTCGGCCACATTCCAACCGGCATCGGCCGTTGTGACTTCAGTACCCGCTGCTTCGTCCACCATGCTTCCTATTCAATCTTTCGGGCCGATAATGCTGCTGCAAATCGACACCGCCAATTAGAAAAGTCACCCTTATCCATAGAACGGAATGGAAAAGAGTGGGCTGCCCTTCCAAGCTGTGTGGACACGCGATATGAGCGCACCACGCATTAGAACCATAGCTTTTGATTGGTGCGCAATTATGTCATTTTATGAATCGCGCTTACTGCGCAACACGTATGGGTCATAAGGGGCACGTAGATGTTTAATTTTACGTAGCCACACCCCCCCTTATGTCTAATTGGAATTTTTCTAGGTTGATTTCGCGTTCCATTCGTATTCTGATGTATTTCCGAGTTGTGCCGTGCCATTTTATGACACGGCAAAATCTGCCCATTTGGAATAAGTAGTTTATTAGGTACAGCCATGATTCAGTCGAATGAGTCGACCACTTCCCGTTTACCGAGTGCGATCGAATTCTTCTCGAAGGATGTGGCGGAATTTAAGCGACAGCTTGCTCAGCTTGAGAGCGAGATTGACAAGGATGCCATCCCGCAGCGAGACGACGAGTTCCATAAGCGAACGCTTGCCGCCATTGAACAGTCACAATCTGCATGTCGAGCTTTTGAAGAAGCTCATAGCAATGATCCGGATCTTGTAAAAGAGGTCCAAGCACGATTCCGCGAAGAGATTGGTCCATGGTTTGGACAAAGCTGGTTCGCCAATCGTGCGTGGACTAAACCGAGCGGTTTTTCCGGTGATTATGCGATGTTAGTGAAGATCTATGAGGAGTCGACGCCGGCGCGTGGACTTGGGGCCTACATCGATCTTTGCCTGGGTGAATTGCCACTTTCCCAAGCCGTTCGCGGCCGGAAAGAGCTCGTCCGTGAATACCTCCTCAACGCGATTGAATCGCGGCAAGGAGATATTCGCATCATGGACATCGCATGCGGCCCTTGCCGCGAGTTCCTCGATTTCCCTGAATTCGAAGGGCGAAATATCGAAGTTGTCGCCATGGACAACGATCCAGCCGCATTGGAATATATCGAATCACAAGTCGTCCCGCAGCTTCCGTCATCCACGACGATTAAACCCGTACGGTTCAATGCCATGCGGGCACGTAATCCGGATGCCACCAAAAAGAACTATGGTACGTTCGATATCATTTATAGTGTCGGTCTGGCCGACTATCTGACGGACGAACATCTTATTGGTATCTTCAGCGGACTTGGGGCCACCCTAAATGAGGGTGGTGCTCTAGTAATTGCTTTTAAAGATACAGAAAGATATGACGAGACCCCCTATCAATGGCATCTCGACTGGTTCTTCTATCAACGAACGGTAGAAGATGTATTAAATGTTTATGATAAGGCGGGCTTTAACACCGAGAAGATGGAGCTAACGCGCGATCGTACGGAGATCATCGTTAACTACGTTAGCAAGAAGGCGGAAGACTGCATTCGCCGCCTTGATCCTGCCGAGGTTCCGCGTTCGTCGCGAGCCGGTCGCAAGACACGTATCGCCAAGAATGGCTCGACCGTCTTCGAGGACTAATTCGATGCCGAGAGTGGCCCTGTCGGCAGGGTCACTCCTGGGGCCATCTCAGGTAGTTCAGAGTAAATCAGAGCATCATTCAGTCGCTGATTGATGTCGACAATCTCTTCTTCATGGCGGAAGAAGGCTTCGACAATATCAGGATCGAAGTGCGAGCCACTTCCTTCGCGAATGATTCCTCGTGCCTTTTCATGGGTAAAGGCATCTTTATAGACACGTGCTGTCGTCAGGGCGTCGTAAACGTCCGCGACAGCGACGATACGTCCGCACAGGGGAATGTCTTCCCCTTTAAGTCCATAGGGGTAGCCACTTCCATCCCACTTCTCGTGATGGGAACAAGCAATATCTCGTGCGAAACGTAGATAGGCTGCCTCAGGCTGCTCACGGACCGCAGCGTCGAGCGTATGGAACCCGACGAGCGAATGTTGCTTCATGATCTCGAATTCTTCTGGCGTTAATCTACCAGGCTTCAGCAGCACATGATCGGGAATGCCAACTTTCCCAATATCGTGAAGCGGACTCGTCAGGTAGATCGTTCGGACATAGTCTGCGTCGACAATATCCGCATATTTCGGTTGCTCCGAGAGGTCTTGCGCCAACAGACGCGAATATTCTCGCATTCGCTCTAAATGGGCACCTGTTTCGGGATCGCGAGACTCGGCAAGCTTTGCTAACGCGAAGATGATCACGTTTCGGCTCTCCAGCGAAACGATTCGATTTGCCGCTCGCAGACGAATATGGAGTTCTTCAGGATCGAAAGGCTTGGTGATGAAGTCATCTGCACCAGCTCGCAGCCCGCTGACGAGGTTGTGTTGACGATCAAGCGAAGTCAGCAGAATGAAATAGACATAGCCACTTAAAGGACGTTGTCGAACGCGACGACAAAGCTCGACGCCTGACATGCCTGGCATTTGCCAGTCCGACAAGACAATCCGAAAGTCGCCCTGATAGATCATCTCGAGCGCTTCGTTACCATCGCTGGCTGTTTCGACAGGTATACCCAACGCGCTCAGTACGTCGCTCAGCATGCCGAGACAAGCTGGATCGTCGTCTACTAATAAAATGGGTGCCTGGGCCGTATCTCGATCGTGGATGATCATCAGCTTTCCCCGTACCGACGCTGCGAGATGATCTCGCTCAATCGGCAACATTCATCGCGTATGTCCGAAAGGGATTCCTCATAGTCTTGCGAGTTCCCTTCCGCCTTCTTTTCCAGGTCGAGCGCATGCTCCGCTAGTCGATCGGCAGATACCGTGAGCGAAGTTCCCTTGATGCGATGAGCGATCCGTGCCACCTCGGTCGAATCTAACGCCTCCATGGCCGTTTCCAAGTCCCTCAGGTCTTGCCCCAGGGCATCATGAAACCGGTTCAGAGCCTTCTCGACGAGATCGAGACGACCGATACAACGCGACTTCAATGCTTCCCAATTGATTGACCGTACTTCGGTCGGCGCGTGCGTCTGCGGCAAGCTCATCAATGGTCTCCCTTCGGATATAACCTGTGCACTAGGAAAAGGATAAGGCGTGCAAAAACGGGATATCTTCCGAAAGATAGGTTACATTTCCGGCTGGGTCAAAGGAGGCCACCTTTCCCCCGGAAAAAGGGCGCTTAAATCGTATAACCCGCAAGATCAGTTCAATAACTGTTGATAAGTATCGCGCTAAATCTGCAATTCTTCTACGCGTAAACTAGTAGCGTATCTGCACACCCATCACCAGCGAGTGAGCGCTAATTTGATGCTCGATGGTATCGTTCGGTCCAAACGGTGGTGAAGGAAGCGGCCCCGACGTTTCAGAGTTCACCAGGTACACATAAGCGAGGTTCAATTCCACGCCATCGGTCAGCAAGCACCCAGCCCCCAACGCGATGTTATGCGTTTGAATCAATGGGTTTGCAATGTTCGTAAATGCGTCTTCCGAACCGATCGGGTTCTGATTGAAGTTATATCCCGCACGAAGCTTCCAAAGGGGGCTCAATTGGTACTGAGCACCAATGGCACCGGCAAAGACATTTTCCCATCCCAGATCGCTGAAACCCTGCGTGTTCGCATAGTCGAAATATCGGACGTCAGCCGCGAAGACCCAACGCTCCCAACCGTAATACGCCACACCACCAGAGAGAATCATCGGATAATCCAAGTCGAAACCGACGACGCCAGAGGAAGTGAAGAACCGGAACTCTTCAAACCACTGCGGACTTTTGATGGTAAAGCCTGCTCGCCAGCAGTTGGGACTTGCGTAATAAACGCCCCCTTGAACGCCTCCACCCCAGTGCACACGGTTGCCAGAACCTGCGGTGGCCGTTGGCGTAATTGCCGACGGCCCTAGCGGATCGTACTGCATACGAGCTGCCGTAATGGTCGGAGCGAAGCCGATCGACCAGCATTCTCCTAGTCGAAGCGACATCGTCGGGGCAATCTGCATGATTTCTGCGTCCGCAAACAGCGGCCCGGAAGCGAGCAGAAGATTGTTCGAATCGGCCGGCATGTTATTGCGGAAACCGCCGATACCATAAACCCCCATCCCGATCGTCAGAGGTGTTCCTTCAAGATGGTCGACCCAGCCGACAGCCGGAATAATGGCGACGCCAGACTCGCCACTGGTCGTACTTCTCGAACCGCCAACGGTCGACGAGAGTTCGACATCGGCCAGCATGCCTTCCATGCCAAACGAGACTTCGGACTGCTCTAGATAGCTAATCGATGCAGGGTTCCAATGCAAAGCTCCGATCGCATCCAACGGTGCGGCCGTACCAGCGCCGCCCATCGAACGATTCACCGGCCCCACCCCAGTCACGGCAATCCCTTGCGCTTGAGCGGTCGTTGCCGCCGCCAACAGAATTAAACCGAACAGGATCGACCGACCCATCAGAGGAGTAGAAATCGTCATCGCCGCCCCAATACATCACTTGCTATCGTAAGAATCACTAGGAACTCTACGACGAATGCCATCGACGCAATTGATAGCAACTCCGCACTAAATAAGCCGCAAGCACTCGAGAAACTGACACTGCTTGCATCAAAATTTGCCGGTTTGCACGACCAGAGAACGTTTCCTGCGGCTGTTTAACCCTTGTTGCGCCATCACTCCTACCCTGGCAGACAGCACAGCACCACCCGTAAGGACCACATTCAAGTTAAAGATCTTTCCAAGTCGATTCGCTCGATCTTGACGTTGAGGCTTAAGAAAAAAGCTTTACGCATCTGATGTCACGTGGTATCTTGAAAGCGAGTGGAATCAACCTGGCGTTGTTCCGCCTTCCTTGGAAACTCTCTGCACGCCACACAAAAAGGCTTTGCCTGTGAAAACCTTCCTGAAAATCGCTGCTACGTTTCTCTTCGCTTTCGTCGCTTCCAGCACACTTGCTCACGCGGCCGAGCCCCTCAAGATTGGGCTGGTTGGCTTGGACAGTTCGCACGCCGTGGCGTTCAGCAAAACCATCAACGCGGAAGACGCCCCAGCTGAACTTGCCGACGCCAAAGTGGTTGCCGCGTTCCCTGGCGGAAGTCCCGATCTGCCGACGAGCGCCGATCGCATCGAAGGTTTCACCAAGCAGATCGAAGAAATGGGCATCGAAATCGTGCCTTCGATTGAAGCCCTTCTGAAAAAGGTCGACGCGGTCATCATGAACAGCGTCGACGGACGCGTGCACCTGAGCCAGGCCAAACCTGTTCTCGAAGCTGGGATTCCGCTGTTCGTTGATAAACCAATGACAGCTTCGCTGAAGGATGCCAAGGAACTTGTCGCTTTGTCCAAGAAGACCGGCACGCCGTTCTTTTCGTCCTCGACACTTCGCTACTGCCAAGAAGTGATCGACTTGAAAAAAGAGGATGTCATTGGCTGCGTTGCTTACAGTCCCTGCAAATTTGACCCAACCCATCCCGACTTGTTCTGGTACGGAATCCATGGTGTGGAAACACTGTTCACCGTCATGGGACCTGGCTGCGAGTCGGTTCAGCGGACCACGGTGGAAGGCGCCGACGTGGTCACTGGCGTCTGGAAAGATGGTCGCGTTGGAACGTTCCGCGGTATTCGTGACGGATCGTACGGCTACGGGGTTGTTGTCTTCGGTAAGAAGGGAATCGAACAGACCAAAATCCGAGCTCGCTACGACCTGCTTGTCGTCGAGATCGTGAAGTTCTTCCGCACTAAAAAGGCTCCCGTTTCTCCAGAGCATACGTTGGAGATCCTCGCTTTCATGACCGCAGCGGACTTGAGCCGCGACGCCAATGGAGAATCGATCGACATGGTTAAACTGCTGGAATCGAAGTAGTTTCGCTGTACTTGGTCGCTTCTTTCATCCATAACATTACAACCTACCCAACAAGGGATATTCGCCATGATTTCTATGAATCGCCGCCAATTCCTGGCTGCAGCCTCGGCAACGGCCGTTACTTCGATGACGGCTACTAGCTCCTATGCCGCCGCAAACGACGAACTCCGCGTCGTTGTCGTCGGCCTGAATGGAATTGGCCGAACCCACCTGAACGGCTTCCCTGAGATCTCTGGAGTTCGCGTCGTCGGTGCATGCGATGTCGACAGCGCCGTGCTTGGAAAACGTGCGGAAGAATTTCAGAAGAAGTTCGGCACGAAGCTGAAGACCTACAGCGACATGCGTCGTGCGTTCGACGATCAAGACGTCGATGCTGTCGTGCTGGCGATTCCAAACCATTGGCACGGGCTGGGGACGGTTTGGGGATGCCAGGCCGGTAAAGACGTTTACACTGAAAAGCCATGCTCCCACAACATCTGGGAAGCAGGCCAAATGCAAAAAGCAGCGGATAAATACGATCGCATCGTGCAAGTCGGCATCCAACGTCGCAGCTTCAACCACTTGGGCGATTTCTTCAAAGAGATCCAAGAAGGTGCGCTCGGCAAAGTCAAACAGGTGAAAGGACTTTACCTAACACGTCGCGACTCGATCGGTCGACCTAAGGGCAAACCGCAACCGCCAGCTACGGTCAATCACGATCTGTGGTGCGGCCCTGCTCCGACAACGCTTGAACGTGCCAAATACCACTACGATTGGCATTGGTTCTGGGACTACGGCAATGCCGAACTAGGCAACAACGGCCCACATATCCTCGACCTCTGCCGCTGGTCGATTGGTGCCGAAGAGTTCCCCACGGCGGTAAGCAGTGTCGGCGGTCGCTATGCCTGGGACGATAACGGACAAACTCCTAACACCCATATTTTGCGATACGAATTCGCTAAGGCACCGGTCACGTTCGAGATCCGCGATCTGCCAAGCGAAACCGGCAAACGAGATACCTGCAAGTACATGGGTCTCAGCTACGGGATTGTCGTAGAAGGGGAAGACGCCACGTACGTTGGCTTCGATACCGGGAAAGTGATCGACAAAAACGGCAAAACGATTCGCGAGATCAAAGGCTCGCTTGGTGGTGACAGTGGACGACAGCTACATCGCGAGAACTTCATCCAAGCCGTTCGTTCGCGCAATGCGAGCGAGCTGAACTGCGACGTTCGCACAGGTCACCTTTCGACGGCACTTTGCCACCTGGGGAATATCTCGCATAAGACCGGCGAGACCGTCGAATTGCGTTCGCTGGGCGACAAAGTGCAGGACTACCCACTGATGGTGGATGCCACCAAACGCATGGAATCGCATCTTGCAGCCAATGGAGTGGACTTGGCATCCGGCCAAGTTCAACTCGGCAAAACGTTGCAAATCGACCCCAAATCGGAGACCTTCGTCAACAGCGATGCGGCCAACGGACTGCTCAAACGAGAGTACCGAGCCCCTTACGTTGTGCCGGAAATGGTGTAAGGACCGATACTTCGTTCGCACCGCAGGACTTGATTTGAGGTATCATCTTTCCGTATTCTGGAAAGTTTGATATGCCAACACCTTAGCAGCGGTCGCCATTTGGCCCGTTTCCCAGACCGCTGCTGCTTGCGGATGAACTTAAGAAATGGCCCGAGAACCTCGGAAAGTCCGTCTCCTCGACATTGCGAACAAAGCAGGTGTGTCCCGCGCTGCGGTGGGGCACATCCTGAACAATTCTGGAGCTGACTGCGTTCGCGTCTCGGAAGCGACACGCGAAAAAGTTCTCAAGATCGCGGCCGAGCTTAACTATCGCCCCAACAAAGCAGCACAACGCCTGCGGGGCATGCCAACCAAAATCATCGGCGTCGTTCTCGACACGGTGAACCTGGCTGTCTTCTCAGCACGACTTGCCGCCATCGAAGCGGAAGCCCATACACGCGGCTATCGTTTGATGATCGGTCAGGCCCACCACGATCCGGACGAAATCCAAACCTATCTCGATGATTTCGCAGACCATGGCATGGATGCGGTGCTTTGCATGTTCGACGTCATGCAAGACTTTCGGCCGAAGCTCAAGAAGGTATTCCGCGGCCGCGACAACATCATCTTACACTCGTCGCCCATCTTGAAGTCGCAGCCGTGCGTTCGTGTCGAAACCTCTTCTGCAATCGAACAACTTGTCGATCATCTGGTCGATCGAGGACGTAAGAAAATCGCGATCCAGCTTTGGTCGCCATCTGACCAACTGATGGCCATCCGTAGCGAAGCCTGGAAAGATAACGTCAAACGCCGCAAGCTTCCTTCGACCAATTCATTGATTTGGACGAACCCCGAAGCCACGCAGAAACCATCGCGTGAAGCGATCGACGATTGCATTCAGCAGTTGGTGATCACCAACAAAGCAGACGCAATTATCGCGTCGAACGATGAATGGGCCGTTCGCTTAATCCAAGGTCTCGAACGCCACGGATATTCCGTTCCCAAAGATGTGGCGGTGACTGGATACGATAATCTCGATATCGCTGACGTCATCGAGCCGGGCCTAACGACCATTGACCAATGCCACGCCGAGTACGCCAAGCAGGCGCTGGACCTGGTTGAAGAAACGATCTCTGGAACGATCACGCCGGCCAAGCGATTGCGAGTCATTCACCCGCAATTGGTTGTCCGCGAATCGACTTAGACCCGCGTTACGAAGTGGTCGCCTGATGGCCACCATTCTTGGACGGCACACTCATTCGCAGCGGCGGTGGCGTCGTGCGATGGCCGAGCAATTTCCGAGGATTGGAAATCATCAATCGGCGAACGTCTTCCATGCTCAGGCCCACATGCAATTGCAAGTTGTCCGCCATCTGCTGCATGGTCGTTGCCGAACCGACTAAATGACTGTCGTCGTCTGCCCGCGGCACACCATCTTCACCCACGGTAACTTCCTGATCCCCCAGCGGATAAACACCAGGACCACAGCCAGCGGCCGAGATGGCATCCGAAACCACGAACGCACGATCCATTCCGATCATGTCCAAGTAGTTTTTCAGCGTATAAAACGGAACGTGTGCCCCGTCGGCAATCAATCCAACGTTCAAATGCTCTGACCGGCTTAAGACACGCTGAATGATGTTATCGTGGCGATCCATCATCCGCGGGCAGCCATTACCCAAGTGAGTGAACATCGACAAACCAGCGTCGATCGCGGCATCTAACTGGTCGAGCGTCGGATCGCAATGCCCGGCGGAAACCACGATCCCTTCATCGACAAGCTGCCGAATTACCGTTTGAGCAGGATCTTGCTCTGGGGCCAGCGTGACAATACGGACTAGACCGTCGCCAGCCTCCAACAGCGTCTCCATTTCCGACCAGTCGGTTTCCTTGGCCGCATGAACCGGATGAGCTCCGACATAGCCAGGCACCGTACTAATGAATGGCCCTTCCACGTGGATCCCGGCAATCATCTGCTGGGCAAGTGAATCGGCCCTTCGCAATTCCGCTATCCGCGAAATACGCGATGCCATCTTCGGGATGTCATCCGTAATGACGGTGACAAGTACGCTTTCTACATCATCTCGCTCAAGCGCCAGACACGCGGCGTGTAAGTCATCCGCCGAGATATCGTCTTGGTTAAAGTCGACGCCAAAGTAACCGTTGATTTGCAGGTCGATAAACTTCGCTGTGGACATGCGGCTCCCGATTGGCTATTCGGAGATGGTCGAGGAGGTAAGCAACGAAGCGGCCGCCTTGTCGAGAAACAAAGTGGTGTTATCGTGCGTCTGTAAAATCGAAGCAGGTACATCAGGGGTGACAGAGCCTTCCAGACTTTGCTGCACGGCGTTGGCTTTGCGCTGATCTGGAACACTGCAAATGATCGTTTTCGTTTTCAATATCTGCCGACAAGACATGCTGATCGCTTTGGTCGGCACTTCATCCAACGAAGCGAACCAGCCTTCTCCGGCTTGCTGTTGACGACAAGCCTCGTCCAAATCGACAACCAGATAAGGGGTTTCGGTTGCAAAGTCGGCCGGTGGATCGTTGAACGCCAAGTGCGCGTTCTCGCCGATGCCAACAAACGCGACATCAATCGGATGCTGGGCAATCTTTTCGCCTAACACCTGGCATACATGACTTGGATTCTCGCTGGTTCCATCAACATAATGAAACGCTTTCAGGGGTACATGCTCGACAAATCGCTCTCGCAAGTATCGGCAGAACGAAGCAGGATGCTGATCGTCAACTCCCAGATACTCGTCAAGATGAAAACCTGTCACGCACGACCAATCGATGTCTGGCTCTTGAATCAGTGCCGCGAGCGTTTCAAATTGTGAGGCACCAGTCGCCACAATAATATTCGCTTCGCCCCGTTGGGAAATCGCTTCGCGAATTGCTTTGGCACCTTCTACGGCGGCGGCAGCACCCAGCTGTTTTGCGTCTTCAAGTACTTGTATGTTCATCGATTTAGCGTCGCTTCCTGTAACCGTTTCCTACCGAGCAGATCAGGTCAAATCGACGGACCGATCCACCCGCACTGATGTCACGAGACATCATTTTGGCATAAACGGCTACGAAGTCAACCAAAGATTTTCAAATCTATCGTTGCTTCGCGTCGCGATTGTTCGGACAAATCGCCTGGTGAAACCGTACGGCATATCTTGCTAAGGAAGCCTATGATTTTCCCAGAAAAACGATTCCCTTCCGATTTTTCTCTTGGCTACTATGATGTCAGCTGATATCATTTTGACTGGTGGAGAGATCAAAGGCAAGCGTTTCCCGCTCAATTTCTGGGCGAAGAAATCGGCCGACCGAGTAAATCATTGGCAAGCCCTTATCCCCCCCACCAGACACCTCATCTCGATTTTTGGACTGTTTCACTGCGGTTTTCTGCCGAATCCGGCAAAATCTCGAAAGGCTTCTGTGAAATGATGATTCGCGGCGCATCCTTTGCTTCTCTGCCAAGAACGCCGTACCCCAAGTTTTTCGGCGCAGTCTGAATAGTTCCATACCCTTTAGTTCCTGTCGTGCTCGTTTTTTTGGCCTGAATGATATCAGCTGACATCATGAGGCCATTTTGATCCTGGGAATCATTACTCCTCTTCCTCCAAAGGGCTTAACGATGAAACAGAAACGTGGATTTACGCTTGTCGAATTGCTGGTCGTCATCGCGATCATCGGTGTTTTGATTGCTTTGCTCCTGCCGGCCGTTCAACAGGCACGCGAAGCTGCACGCCGCATGCAGTGCTCAAACAACATGAAACAGTTGGGCATTGCGTTTCACAACTATCACGATACCTACGGCCGGTTCATGATGGGTGGCACCCAACCTTCGGTAACCTATCCCCTTGGTTGGGTTCCTCGTTTGTTCCCTTTCTTTGAACAGGGAGCTCGCTACGAAGCAATGGAAGCCCTCAACAAGGACTACCTCATGACGCGTAGCCCCTACCGAAGTCATAATCAGGACAACCCAATCTTTGGTGCCGTGCCAAACATCACTTGCCCTTCCTCGCCATTAGGAGAACTGGCATCTGACCAGCCAGGCGTAGGAAACTTCCCCTATCAGAACATCCAAGGGGGACTGCATTATCGCGGCAATGGTGGCTCGTATGACATCAGCTATAACCCGGCCGCCGACTCCAGCCGACCAGGTTACTCTTCGTCAGGCATCTTTTATCCGGAGAGTCGCACCCGTTTTGGAGACATCGTCGACGGCACGACCAATACGTTCCTGCTCGGCGAAACTTCCAGCGCGAAAGATCGCTCCTCCAGCATGACAACTGGCTTCGGAGGTCTTAAGCCATGGGTCTGGGGCTACTATCGATACAACGCCACGGACTGGCTAATGATCGACCATAAAATGGTTCAGTACCCTATCAACTACATCGGATCGTTCGGTACGAATTCGACTCCGTTTAGCAGCTATCACCCTGGTGGAGCCATGTTTGTCATGTGTGACGGAAGTGTCAGCTTCAAAGCGGAAACGATGAACCTCGATATTCTCAAGGCGATTGCGACACGTCAAAACGGCGAAGTCGTTGCAACTCCTTAAGGGCCAACCTTCGATTCGACGCCGCTGGCGGATCGGGCCAGCGGCGTCTCTCTTCTTTTTTTACCCATTTATCGAGCAATTCGGATCATGTTTAGGTCAACGCTTCTTACCCTGTCTCTTGCTTTTGCCGTGACGACGATGGTCGGCTGCGGTTCGTCCGGCCCAGAAATGGGTGACGTGACAGGCACCGTTACTTACAAAGGCAAACCGTTACCTACGGGTACGATTACCTTTATTCCTGAAGAAGACGGCATACCACGTGCCTCGGCCGAAGTTCAGGAAGATGGTACTTTCCAAGCAGAAACCAGTGGCGTCGGAAGTGGCGTCCCTGTCGGAAAGCATCGCGTGATGATTTCCGCTTTTATCGACATGGGTCCGGAAGCGCCCGTCAAGTCAATTTTACCGGACAAGTATGGCAGTGATCGCCAGTCTGGCCTTACCGCGGAAGTAACGCCTGGGGAAAACATCGTGAACTTTTCTCTTTGAAACCAGGCCTAACGTTCGGCGATAATACTCTCCCACCTCGAAACCCTCCTGAGATCGATGCCCCAGCGTGCGGACATCGATCTTTTCGCCTGAAAGCGAGTTGTTCATGTCAGAAGCGGCGGCGGAAAGCCAAAACCAAGTTTCCTTCCTACGAGTTCTCAAAGCGATCGGTCCGGCCATTGTCGTTGCTTCGGTCGTGCTTGGCCCAGGCAGTATCTTGTCGAACTCGAAAGTCGGAGCCGTATATGGCTACAGCATGATTTGGGTTTTGGCGATCGCGTCGGTCTTCATGGCTCTAACCGTCTTTCTCGCTGCGGTAATCGGTACCAATTTCGAGCGAACTCCGTTTTCAGAAATTGCCGCGCGAATGGGCCGGCCTGTCTCGGTGATCATCGGGCTGACGTTCTTTCTGATCACCAGCTGTTTCCAATTCACCAATAACCTGGCCATTATTGACGTCATCAACATCGCCACCGACAGTGCCGGCATGGGAGCGTCGGCAATATGGGTTTCGCTCATCTCGATTCTGCTCGTGAATTTAGGGCTTGTCTGGGCCCTTTATGGCAGCAGTGCCCCATATCGTTTTATTGAGAAGCTGATGATGGTCATGGTCGGCGTCATGCTGCTGGGCTTTGTCGTCAACTTGATTGTCGTCAAGCCGGAGATCAGCAAGATCTTGACCGGGCTGATTCCATCGCTTCCTGATGGTGGCGGATCGCCCGACAGTATTGTGATGCTGCTCGGTATGTTTGGCACGACGTTTTCCGTCGCTGGGGCGTTCTATCAGATTTACGCCGTCCGCGAGAAAAAATGGACGAAAGAAAACATGGCCAACGGTATTGTCGACTCAATCGTCGGCATTGCCGTTTTGGGTGGAATCAGCTTCATGATCATGGTGACCTCCGCTGCCGTGCTGGAAGGGAAGGAGCTCAGTAGCATCACGGATGTCGCCAAGCAGCTGGAACCACTTATCGGCCCCCAAGCGAAAATCATGTTCTGCATCGGTATTTCGGCAGGGGCTTTCAGTTCGCTGCTGGTCAATGCACTGATCGGTGGGACCGCGCTGAGCGATAGCTTGGGCTTATCGGCAACGATCAAAGATGCCCCGGTAAAGCTCCTGACGGTCGCCGGCTTATCGGTGGGGATGCTCGTCGCCATCGCGGTAAATTACCTCGGCATGTCGAGCGTCAGTTTGATCGTTTTCGCTCAGGCATTGACCGTGATCGGCATCCCACTGCTAGCATTCGCAATGCTCTTTCTTTCCATCCAATTGCCAGCCTCCCGCCTGAAAATCCCTGCCTGCTCCATCGCCATCTGCGCGCTGGTCCTAACCCTGTTCCTCTCCGGCCGCATGGTTTGGTCGCTGTGGGAACGGTTTGGCTAATTGCAAACACTGGCTTAATAGCGAAACTAGGCAACTCTATAGCTGGAAGTTTTCACCCAGCTTATGCGCTTCTGAACGTGACTTACGAGCCGCGTTCATCCATCCGCCGCTGTAGGGCACTACCTCGGCAATGGAATGCGCCGGTAAGCATCCATTGCCTATCATCACTGCCTCATTGAGTTGCGAAGTGTTTGATATTGCTCATCTTCCACGAAATCTCTAGTCTGGTTCGACACAAAACATGTCCCGACAAACAGACCACCACGATCTATCCTGTGCCGTGGTCGTGTTGGATCGATAGCGATTACACTTTTGGCTAGTGATGAGCGATCTTTTAAAAGCCTTAAAACTTGCTTGGCGTTCGTACCCATGGTCCATTGGAACATCCATCCTATGCTCTTTTTTGGTGGGTATTTTATGGGGCGCAAACATCGGTGCGGTCTACCCCTTTGCTGAAGTCATTTTCCGCGGTCAAAACCTGCATCAGTGGGTTGTTCAAGAGACAGAAGCCGCCAACACTGCGATTGCCAAAAGCAACGACGAGATTGCTCTTCTAAAAGCAAAACCTGGCGATCACGCAAATAAAATCGCCATCCAGGAACAAATGATTCAAAGCTGGCGATCACGGCAGCATAACGTCGCTAAAGTGAAGCCGTATATTGATCAATATGCGCCCCAAAGTCCCTTTGTAACCCTACTTATCCTGGTAGGAATTATCCTCGCAGGCACAGCATTGAAGTGCGTGTTTTTGGCTCTCAGTATTGTCTTAATGGCAAGAGCGTCTTACCGCACGTCACAGATGCTGCAGCACCGCTTCTTTCAAAAGATCCTTGATTTACGCCTTGGCCAAGTGGCCGGAAACGACACCGGAGACGCCACTGCGCGCGTCGGTGGTGATATCGGAGCCATTGGTAACGCAATCTCAGTTCTGCTCGGAAAATCGCTCCGCGAGCCGTTCAAGATGATTGCGTGTATCACAGGCGCGGCTTTCATCAATTGGCGATTGTTAATTCTCTCAGGCATCGTCTGTCCAATTGCCGCGTACCTCTTGATTCTCCTGGCCAAATCGATCAAGCGAACCAGCATTCGCGTGATGGAAGTGAACGGTCAGCTGATCGGCTTTTTTATCCAAGTCATGCAGGGCTACTACGTCGTAAAAGCCTTTGGCAACGAAGACTTGGAACAATCTCGATTCGAGAAACGAACCCGTGACGTATATCGCCAGCAAATGAAGATGGAGATCTATGGTTCGCTAGTTCGTTCTAATAACGAATTACTCGGCATCGGTGTCGTTTGCCTCTCGTTGATCGCTGGTGGGTACTTAGTCTTGAATCAAGAGACTCATATCCTGGGCGTTCGCTTGGCAGAGAAACCCATGGACTTCGGGGGCATAATGACATTTTATGCGTTCCTGATCGCAGCGGCTGATCCGATTCGCAAGCTAGGCGATGTGTTTGCATCTATCCAAGCCGGAATCGCTGGCTCCGAGCGTGTTTTTGCGATTCTGAACTCTGCCCCAACCATTCAAGATCCCAAAACACCAGCTCCATTCGAGCCTGGCGACATCCACTTTCATAACGTCGAATTCCGTTATGACGTAAAAGTCCCTGTGCTCCGTGGGACGGAACTGACCATCCGTCGCGGCGAACGGGTCGCAATCGTCGGTCCGAATGGGTGCGGCAAAAGTACGCTCGTCAATATGATGATGCGATTCTACGACCCGGCATCCGGATCGATCCTTATTGGCGATACCGACATACGCGATTTGGCCCAGCACGACCTGCGAAAAAACATCGGACTGGTCACCCAGAACACCGTGTTGTTCAACGACACGATCATGGAGAACATCCGCTACGGCCGCCTCGATGCAACGGACGAAGAGGTAATTGAAGCAGCCGTTCGTGCCAAAGTCGATGGCTTCGTACACTCTCAAATGGCTCACGGCTATCAAACCCCCTGTGGCGAGCTAGGTTCTTCATTGTCTGGGGGGCAGCGACAACGTATCGCGATTGCCAGAGCGTTTCTGCGTCACCCTGAAATCTTCATCTTCGATGAAGCGACGAGTCAAGTCGACCTAGAAAGTGAACGTCTGATCCACTCGGCATTCGATCAATGTGTCGGCGATAAAACCGCCATCATGATTACGCATCGCCCATCAGCCTTGGAACTCGCTGACCGAATCGTTGTCATGAACTCCGGCCAGATCGAGGCCGAAGGAACTCACGTCGAGTTGCTCAGTAAAAGCCCGACGTACCATGAGCTTTACCGGGAAGAAATCGTCAAGGATCGCCGGGCTGCTTAGCAGATTAAAGAAAACAACTGCCTACCCAAAGTTAAAACGATGTCTCGAATATCGCGATTGATTCGAAAATGGCAAACCTCACTTGTGGCTACGGCAAAACGTGAGGGTCTTCGCGACAAAGCCCCAGAGGTCACCAAATTCGAGAAACCTGTTTGGCGGCCAGAGGCATTTGAAGACCAGATCTACAAAGCGGTTGTAGAGCCTGGAAACGTTGTTTACGACGTGGGTGCAAATGCCGGGCAACTCGCCGAGATTTTGGCATACTTAACAGGACATCAAGGGTCGATCTATGCGTTCGAACCAGTCTGGCCAACGTATCTTAAGCTTTGCGAACGGGTTTCCAGCCGCAGCTTGCCTGGCGGAACTATCTATAGCTTTCCGATCGGCATGTCGAACCGCAATGGAGAAATTACGATCGAGATGCCCGAAGGGCACGATGGCTTAGCGACTGCCGCTGCACCAAATGCATGGAACGCGCTCTCAGTACTCGATGGCCTGAAGCGTAACCAGTATCTCTGCCAGATTCGCCGTATGGACGATTTCGCTCGAGACGCCAACCTTCCCGCTCCTCACGTCTTGAAGATTGACGTAGAGGGAGGTGAGTTGCTTGTCGTCGAGGGATCGTTAGAAACGATCCGACACGCACAACCAGTGCTCGTGATGGAAGTTTTCGCACCGTGGCAAGCCGGCTTTGGTTATGGACCTTGGCAACTGTTCCAGATTTTAAATGATCTTGGGTATGAGATTAACTTTGCCTGCCCCGAAGGCCTCGTCAGCCATCGCCCAACACAAGATCAGCCAATGCCTCGGGCGTATGAAAACGGCTACAACATCGTCGCCGTTCACCCGGAAAAGCACACCTCTGTGAAACAGCGCCTCGAGCGTCTAAAAGCCGGAAGTCCCGAGGTTTTGCCAATGCCGCCGGCGCCTCTTCCTAATGTCGCCTAAGGAAAAGTCGTGGCTAGCCAGTTAGCCCGCCTTTCGACTTGCGAAGGGAAGCCATAATATCCAGTTCTCCTTCTTAATCGCGGCAACGTCTATCGACGAAACCAGCAGGCCTTTCTTGCGTCGATCGCTGGTGGTGGAATCTTGTTCGTAGGCGGACGACACCTGAGGAACTACGATCCGTATAATCGTCTCCCCGGTTGCTGAAACCAGGGAGGAAGGAATCGTCGCATGAAGCGTCATGTTCTTTGCTTCAACGTCTAACTCAGCATTGCAAATATAAAGCTTGGTGCCAGTCGCCAAGTTAGGAGACATTTCAGCTCGGTACTGAAGCTAAAAACGATATTCCATTCTCGGTTTGAGCCGTAGATGCAGCGATGTCTCTGGCGTATCGCTGGGATGCTCATTTTTGGCCGAGCGCAACATATGGCTATACCAAGAGAACAAGCGTTCCTTGGGAGAGCGAAGCATCGTCAGGGTGGTGTGTCCTAGACGCAGCATCTCACAGCTTGAGAAGGAAAAATGTCCTCTCAGAAATCGAAACTCTCTGGCTTCATCCTCGCGCGCACGAATTAATTCCGGTGTCAGCCGCATCTCCGGCACTCCGAAATAGTTGTACGGCTAGATCTCGTTCACAGGAAATATTTGTTCCAAGAACGAGGGCAATGTCGTCCCAACACATTTGGGAATATGAAGAAAAAAACGGCCCTTCCATCGGAGGGCCCCCATGCCTGCTCGGAAATCCCTATTTTAGTAGAGAGAGCCGCTTCGGGAGAGATAAAGATCGCCGTGCGGCAACTTTTCCATTTCCGCAAGGCTGGAAATCGGCTTCAGCGTGGGACGCTTCGAATAATGGTCGCGATCTGCCCCCACGATTTGAAAGATCTGAAACCGTTCGCGCATGAAGATTTCATACATTGCTTCGATGCTTTTCCGCATTTCAGGAATGGCAAAGCGACTCGGATCGAACTCCATAATGATGTGGATGTTCTTGTTCTCCGATAGGAACTTCTGCGCGCCTCGAATCGCAAGGGACTCGGCACCCTCGATATCCATGTGCAGAAGCTTGACTTCCTTCTTGGTCGGATGATGTTCCCACAGCCAATCGATGGTTGTTGATCGACAATCGAATTTCACAAACGGTGCCTTGGCAAAGTCCAACGCCCCGCCTTCGCCGCGGTAGTGCTTTGGATTGCGAAACAGAGCTTCATCGACAGAGTCAACGATATGCTGATTGTCTCCGTTGGAAAGCGAAGGCCCTGCCAAGCTTCCACCACCGGAGAAGTGCGGATTGAAATAAAACTCATATTCCTTCCCGGCTTCCTCAGCAATTGCCACATTGAAGGGGCGAACGATGTTCGGGTAACCGCTGTAATAAATCCCTTTCACCAGGTAATGGAAGATGTAAGGATTGGCTTCAACTGAGAGCACCTCTCCTTCGCCACCAACCAAATGAGCTGCCAAGAGCGTGAAGTATCCGAAGTTCGCACCGATGTTCACGCAACTGTCGCCAGGCTTCAAGATATCCTGCAGCAGCAAGTTATTCGACGGTTCGATCCAACCTTCTCGAAACGCGCCCGGTACGACATCGATGTTGTCTCCGGAAAAGCATAGCAACGCTCCGAAGTGTAGCCGTGTCAAACATTCGTCGCGTCCCAGACTCCAGATTTCAGGCTTACGCCCTGAACGCCGATCCCCCAAAAACTCACCTAAGATCTCGCGGATCGTATCTCGAATCGACACCGACTCACCTTCTTTTTTATTAGATTTTGCCTGTCCGATAATCTTACGAAACTCTGTTTTCAAGCCCATTTGCGTATCCCAAGGGTAGGGAGTGTGGGGTCGTGGACATTTATGACAATTAGGGGGTTTAGCCCTTTACAGCCAAATGGTCAATAGCAAAGCTCCTCGAGAACACCCGGGATATAGCTCTCGCTCGATCTAACTTTATATTTCAGTCTTTTTCAATATTGCGACGCGTGTTACGATACTGCCCCCAATCCCGGGAGTGACTATTTTTTGCTGCGGAAGAAGCAACTTGTCGCTCCATCACGATACCCATGGTTGCGTTCGAATTGACAACGGAAGGTCAAGATGAAAGTAGAACTGCTGGAACACAATGGCATTACGGTACGAACCCACTTCTTCCCGTGCGAGTTCAAGCCTGAAAATGGCAAAGTTCCCAAGCTCGCCATTGTGAGTGCCTACGATTGTCTTTGCGGCATTGCCGAGTACACGTACTTTCTCGTTCAGTCACTCAAGAAGTTCGCTGATGTCACCGTCATCGAACTTGATCAGGATACTTTCAAGTATCCACAGAACATGGCTCGGGAAGATGCCGAAAAGCAGTTGAGCGTTATCTGCGATCAACTCGGCAAGTTCGACGCCGTCAACCTGCAGTTCGAGCCAGGCACGTTAGGGCATTCGGCCAAAGCTGCCTACAAACGACTGACCAAGATTGTCGACGCGTCGCCCTCCATCTCGGTGACGTTTCACACGTTCCTGAACGATGTCAAAGAAAGTCGCGGGTTCTGGAAGGAGTTCCGCAAGCTACGATTCATCACCGCTTTCTTTGGTCGTTCGAAGAGCCGCAGTCGCTACTACCTGACCAGCAAACCGATTCAATACTTGAAGCAGGCCGGTGAGTCGAAGAATGTGACATTCATCGTTCACACCAAACGAGAAGTCGAACGCCTTGTGCGGATTTACCGAGTCCCGCGAGAAAATGCCTTCGACCATCCACTGGCATTCATGAATCCTGAATTGACCAACAATTTGAAGCCGTCGAAGATGAAGGCTTCGCTGAATCTACCTTCTGACTCCGTCGTCATGGGTATCTTCGGTTTCATCTCTCCCTATAAAGGGACCGACCTGGCAGTCGAAGTGATGCGACTGCTTCCTAAGAACTATCACCTGTTAATCGCTGGTGGCCTGCATCCGAATGAAGCGAAGGCTCATACCACGGATGTACATCCCTACCTCAATTCGATTTTGCGAAACATTCTCGGCAAGGGACAACCACCCGAGAAATCGAAGAAACGTCCCACGGATGCACCAGAACCCAAAATCGATTCTGAGAAACTGATCGACCGTGTCCACTTCCTTGGTGCTCAAGATCGCGACGAGTTCCTCAGCTTGATGAACGACTGCGACGTTGTCTTACTTCCCTACCGTGAAGTGGGACAAACCAGCTCCGGGCCGATCTCGATGGCTGTCGAGATGAAAAAACGTGTGATCGCTTCTCGAACGGAAGCGTTCGCTGAATTTGCAAAGTACTATCCAAACCGCCTGGAACAGTTCGACCAAAACAACTTCGTAGAACTCAGCCAGCGTGTACGAGCTCCTCAACAGCTCGAAGAAACGGAACAACAGATCAGCTGGCTAACGAACGTCAAAACCTATTTTGACGCCCATCAATTCGCGCCTGTCACTGAGGCGCAACGTGATAAGTGTCTCGAATCGATGGCACCGATTCACATTCACGAAGATCGCCAAGCAGCCTAAGCCCGATCAATCCATCCCCAAACAAAAATACCGAGGTGTGTCACACGCCTCGGTATTTTTTTATCTGTTGAGCACTCGTCGTTATGCGACCGTTTGTTTTGCCGCTTCGACGTGGGCTTCTTCAAGCAGTTTCATGAATGCTCCGAAGTACCTTCCGTTGTCGTGATAGGTTCGACCGCTGACGATGTTACCGTCGACCACGCATGGTTCGTTGACGAAAATGCCTCCGCAGACTTCCAAGTCGAATTGACACTTAGGCACGGTGGCCATCTTCCTGCCTCGAACACAGTCGGCGTATGCTAAGATCTCGACGCCGTGGCAGACCGAAGCGACTGGCTTGTTGTTTTCGACAAACCAGCGTGTGACCCGCACCAGGTCTTCATCGTAACGAATGTACTCAGGCGCCCTGCCGCCGCTGATCATGATGCCGGCGTATTCTTCCGGATTGATGTCGGCGAAAGAAATCTCGGCGTCAATGGTGTAGCCTTCCCACTCCTTGGTGATCGTCCAGCCTGGCTTTACTTCGTGCATCACCATCTGGAACTTGCCCACGTGAGGAGCGGCAACGACCGGCTCGTAGCCTCCCTCTTGCAGGCGATAGTAAGGGTACAGCGTGTCGAGCGTCTCCGAGGCGTCCCCCACGATAATCAGTACTTTTTCCGACACGCTAACTTCCTTTCTCTAGGTTGGCGATACAGTCGTTCAGGTAATCACGCCCCCGTGCTATTTCGGCAGTGGTTTCCGCCACGGTAGGCAAAATGGGAATCCCCCGTGGCACCGGATGCATGAAGACCTCGGTCCACCCTTGATATTGCACCTCGGCTAAGGCTTCGACAAGGGGCTGAAAGTCTAAAGTCCCTCGGCCAGGCATCTGCAGCAGTTGCTGTTCTACCGGTAAGGGGTCATGGGCCCCTTGGCCATGTTGCCATGCATAGAACATGGCCATGCCTTCCGACAGTTCGCGAATCAACGCCGCCAGCTGCATTTCGTCCTGAGGCAAATGATACGGTGCGAAAGCAATGGCCAAACTCTTCGAGGGGCGCAACTCTAACAACCACCGCAGCGAATCTGGCGACTCAATCAAATTGTTGGCGTGGTTTTCAATGGCGATCGTCACGCCATGTTCTTCCGCCACTTCCAAATGAGGCTTCATCTTTTCGACAAAGCCTCCCACCGCCTTTTTCAGTTCGGTACCCTTGAGTCCCTTGGGGCCAGCACCTCCGGTGACCATCATGGGGCAACCAAATCGTTTTGCCAGCAGCATCTCTTTTTGCAAACCAAACGGCCCCAGCTTGTACTGCGTAATACAGCCGAGTTTGACGTTGTTTTGCTCAAGCAATTTAGCGAAGCGTTCTTCTCCCATCGCATCGATCTGCTCTCGCTGATCTCCATGCACTTTGGGCCAAATGTCGATATGCGTCGCTCCGATCTTTTTCGCTTCCGGCAAAATCTCGGACAACTTGCTATAGCCATACATGCAGGAAGGGAGCATGTAGTTCAACTGAAACCGATCTGACTTGGCCCATGCCGGCAGCATCCATGCCGACCCGATCGCTCCTGCCGCCAACGCATGAAACGCCCGACGACTCACTCGCTGATTGTTCATGATGATTGTCTTTCCCAATGATTCGCCTGCCGGACTGCTTAGCCAATTTCGTAACCGTCGCGCTGCGGACGGCTCAAGTGCTGATTCGCTTCGGCATCGCCCACAAACGATTCCCCCTTGGCGTCCCAAGTCAGTTTCCGACCGAGTCGCATCGAGATGTTCCCCAGGTGACACGTGCTGACACTGCGGTGTTGGCTTTCGATGTCGGAGACCGGCGTTTTTCGCGAGGCAACACAGTCGAAGAAATTGCCCATATGATTGATGATCGCATCGAGCTTGCCGGCCCGTTCTGGGCGTTCGAGATTGTCGTAGTCGTACAGCACGAAGTCTTCTCGCGGCAGCTTGCGTTCGGTAGGAGCACCATCAAGCGTCCCTCGATTCACGAACAAACGTCCCTTGTCTCCCGTGAACATCACGCCGTTTCGCCCAGTGTCCGCCACGGTCATTTCCACACCGTTGTCTAAGCGATATCGCACATGGTAGTCGACCGCCACGTTGTAGCCGTCGTCGATGCTTGGCATCTTGGCGGTCCCTTCGATTTCGACCGGCACACCGCCGGCACCCCATTGAGCGATGTCGATATGATGGGCTCCCCAGTCCGTCATTTGACCGCCGCTGTACTCGTACCACCAGCGGAACGTGTAATGCGAACGCTCTGGAATGTAAGGAACATCTGGCGTTTGCCCTTGCCACATATCCCAGTTGAGAATCTTCGGAACCGGCTGCGTCGAGAAAGGGCCACCTGTTTTGTTCTTGCCGAGAACCACGTCCACCTTTTGCAGATTACCGACCCAACCTTGGCGAACCATCTCTACCGCTGTACGAAAGCGGATATCGCTCCGCTGCCAGGAACCCACTTGCACGACGCGTCCCGTTTCCTGGACCACTTCCCGCAGCTTCTTTCCTTCGTCGATCGTCAGCGTCAGCGGCTTTTCACAGTAAACATCTTTTCCCGCCCGGCAAGCATCAATAACCATCTTTGTGTGCCAATGATCTGGCGTACCAATCATCACCACATCGACATCCTCGCGAGCCAGCAAGTCGCGATAGTCTTCCATGATCGCCGACTTGCCGCCAAAGTCTGATTGGGCCTTCTTGAGGATCTCTTGGTCGACATCGGCAAGTGCAACGATGTCGCCATGGGCCGCCGCTTTTTCGGTGATTACCGAGCCTTGGTAACGCAGCCCGATCGCTCCGACTCCTAAGCGGCTGTTGACATCTTTCGGCTTTTCATCGGCCTGGGTCGTCGACACCGCACCAAACACCATCGCCGAGGCAGCAACAGAAGAGACTTGAGAAATCCATTGACGACGATCGAGAGCAACGCGGGGCATGAGCATCTCCTGGGCAGGAAACTGAGGACAAGCAGGTAGGTGTTACGCCCCCATCTTCCCCCTCCAGTCGCCGCCACACAATCCGCAAATGCGTATTATCGCTCCGTTATTTTGTCACGCGATCCTGCTTCGTTTCCTAGCGGGCCGTGCGTCGGTCTTGGCGATACTGCCCCGGCGGCGTTCCGTACAGTTCCCGAAACGTCTCGGCGAGATGTTGCGTTCGCCGAAAACCACACCGCTCGGCAATCACGGACAGCGTTAAGTCGGTATGCGTCAGCATTTCTTCCGCTCGCAACAGCTTCAAGCGAATCAGTTCCTGATTGGGCGAACGTCCCAGCAGCTTTCGCAGCCCTCGCTCGAGCGAACTTCGCGAAATTGCGACCGCCTTCAACACGTCAGGTACCCCGATTCCTTCGCACGCATGTTCGCGCATGTAGAGCAGCGCGTTGGCAAGTTCCGGATCGTCCAGTGCGACAATATCCGACGACATTCGCGTAACGATTCCCAGCGGTTCGACCAGGATCGGTTCCTTTGGCGGTTTCCCCCCACGCATCAAATGCTCGAGCAGTTCCGCAGCGCGAAAGCCGATCGCCGTGCCGTTCAACTCGACGCTGGAAAGGGGCGTCGTCGCCATGTTGCAAAGCGAAGCGTCATTCTCGACGCCCACCACGGCCACTTCTTCCGGGACGATCGCTCCGCACCGTCGACACGCATCCAGCAGCCAGAATCCGAGTTGGTCGGTGCATGCCATCACGCCGATCGGCTTGGGCAGTTGGGCGACCCAATCGGCAAGTTCTTTCTGAGCTTGCTCCCACTGGGTTGGCTGCTCGCGGCGATTGAGTGGATGATAGCGGAACGCCTCGTAGCCATGCTCGGCCACCGTTTGCACAAAGTTCTCGCACCGCTGCTGAAAGTATTCTTCCGCCCCCAACTGATACACGGCAAAGTTGCGAAAGCCGCGATCGAGAAAGTGTTCGGCGACCAGCTTTCCGAGCGAGCAGTTGTTGACCCCCACAAACGGGAACGAATGCTTCAATCGTGTCGATCTCAATTCGACGGTCGGCACTTTGGCTCGCTTCACCGCATCGACCATTGCCTGGGAACCACTTCGCGTGAGGATCCCATTTCCGCTCCATCCCGGCAGCCAGGGCGGGGCAGGGGACTCGAGCGAACGCGACTCGACAAACAACGACCACGGTCCCCGCTCGGTGACATATTTACGAACCCCATGCAGCAGTTCACGGCCGTACGTCCGCGACGTTTCAATCAACAGAGCCACATGAGGGGCGGCACTTTTGCTAGGCATGAGGTGGGCTTTGACTCGGGGAAAAGGGAAAGCGTTGCTCACCGAAAGGGGGGCGACATGGCACATTTTTCTTGCATGTTTCGCCAATTTGGTCCGTTAAACTGAACCAGCTTCTGGAAAGGAAAGCAAGGACACCCTTTTAAATGCCAATGGACGACTCGAACCGAAATCAACGATTTGTGCGGATATTCACGCAGCACGAACCTGCTGTGCGTGCATTCGTACGTCGCTTGGTTCCTTCTCGGACCGATGCCGACGACATCCTTCAGGAAGTTGCCGTGGTGCTGTGGGAAAAGTTCGACGAGTTCCAGCCTGACCGCGACTTCCGAGCTTGGGCCTGTGGGATTGCCCGATATAAGGTCCTCTCCTGGCTACGCGATCGCGGTCGAGCCAAGCTGGTTCTCGATAGTGATGTCGTCGAACTCGTCGCCGAAGAATCACTTCGCATCGATCGGCATCTCGAACAACAGCGCACCGCGTTGGAAGTTTGTTTCGAGAAAGTCCAGCCTGACCAGCGTTCCCTATTGAAAGACGCCTATCGAGAGGGAGCGAAGATCCAGGACATCGCCACCAACAGTGGCCGGTCGGTTTCCGGCTTCTACCAATGGCTCTATCGCATGCGTCAAATGTTATTAGATTGCGTCAAACGCGAACTGGCCCAAGAATCAATTTCATGACCCCGACCCCGCTGCATCAACTCGTTCAAAATTACCTGGAAGGGCTCAGTTCTCCGGAAGAACTGGCTCAGCTGAACGAGCGTCTGCGCAACGATGCCGCCGCACGGCGTGAGTTCCTGGAAATTGTAAACCTCGATTCAGCCCTCGCCGAGGTCACCGTCGCCGTACCTTCGCTGGAAGAAACCAACTTCGCCGCGGATGCCCCGGAGACTCTAGCCACCGAACCTTCCGGCCGCTCATCATCTCGTTGGTCGGCCACGCTCGGTGTCGCGGCATCGTTGGCCATTTGCTTGCTGCTTGGGGCGTTTGGCTATTACGCATATCTTCCCCCAGCCCAGTTGGCAATCGTCGAAAACGCCGCAGGTCTCGACTTCGTTGCCGGGGCCAAAGTGGGTCGTCGGACCTACGAGATCACCGCTGGCACGCTTGAGTTGGTCACCAACCGCGGCGCTCGCGTGGTGATCGAAGCCCCAGCCCGGTTCACGTTTCAATCGGAGCAACTGCTTCAGCTCGACTACGGCCGCCTCGCCGCCGATGTTCCTCCTGCCGCCAAAGGGTTCACCGTGATTACGCCTAGTGGCAAAGCGGTCGATCTCGGCACGAAGTTCGGCGTCGACATGCCACAAGGGGGCAACGCCGAAGTACACGTCTTCCAAGGTGAAGTGATCGCCAGTTCAACGACCGGCGACGACGCACGCAACTTGAAAGATGGCGAGGCCCTTCGCTTTGCGGCAGAAGATCAGTCTCCTGCCAACTTCCGCTCCGCCGCGTTCATTCAGCCTGGCGAAGTTGTTCAACTGCATGCCGCCCTGCAAGCTGGCCAACAAGTGCGTTCCGTCTCCGAGATTGAAAAGCTTCGCGACGACCCTGATTTGATTTCGCTGATCGACTTCGAGTCAGACGTTCGGCTCCCCGGCAACTACCGCACCGTTCAAGGACGCTGGCCAGGTTCGAAGGCGGCCGAGCTCGTCAACATCGGCGAACATGTCAAGCTGAACGTCGGCGGCGAACACCCTTGGCCGCAGCTGTCATTGGCGGCCTGGGTTCGCTTGGATCATCTCGGCGAACCGTACCAATCGCTGCTGCATACCGACGGCTGGGACAAGTCTCGTAAAGGGCAAGTGCATTGGATGGTCACAAAACAATCGACCATGCGTCTGGCCCTTCGCGACAACAAACTGGCCCCCACCGATCAGCCCAACTCCGGCTTTCCGGACTCCCAGATCGCCGTCCTTCCGGAACAAGGACGCTGGGTTCACCTGGCCGCCGTTTACGATGCCGACAAGCATACCGTTCGCTTCTATTTCAACGGCCAATTCGATAACGAAGTGGCTCTCTCGCAAGCGTATCCTGGCCTACTCGGCTCTGCCCAGATCGGCAACTGGAACGAGATCGATCGTAAGTTGAGCGGCCGCGTCGACGAGCTGTTGATCATGGGCCGTGCAATGTCCGACAAGGAAATGCAAGCCCTTTACGACGCCGGTAATCCTTACCACTAATTTCTGTTTTTTGCTGAACTGTGCGTTAAATTTCCCAACAGTTCGGAAAGAACAAGTAAGTCTCAACCCGCCTTTGAACGCCTGCTCCTAAGGCCTGTCATGAAACGCTTTCTTCCCACACTTTTGCTTTTGCCGCTATTGCCTGGATGGCTCGCGGCGGCCGAGATCGACTTCGTCCGTGACGTTCGTCCGATCCTGGAAAAGCACTGCTACGAGTGCCACGCCGGCGACGTTCGCAAAAGTGGGCTTCGCTTGGATATCCGCAGCGAAGCGATGAAAGGGGGCGAGCTTTACGGTGAAGCAATCTTGCCCGGCGAACCTGGCGACAGCCCTTTGGTGCAGTTTATTGCCGATGAGAATGCGGACCTCGTGATGCCACCAGATGGCGAACGTCCAACCGCCGCCGAAATTGCCACGCTGACCCAATGGGTCGAACAAGGCGCCAATTGGCCTGACGGAGTCGATCGCGTCAAACTGGAAGACCCTCGCGACCATTGGTCGTTCAAGCCGGTCGCCGCTTCCGATCCACCGCCAACGAAGAACACCACGTGGGCTCGCAGCGAGATCGACCGTTTCATTCTCGCTCGCCTGGAAGAAGCTGGGCTGCAGCCGTCGCCGGAAGCGGATCGCCGCGATTGGCTTCGCCGTGTCACGTACGATTTGATTGGTCTTCCCCCCACACCGCAGGAAGTGGAAGCCTTTCTGGCCGACGATAGTGATCAGGCCTACCAGCGTGTTATCGATCGCCTCCTCGCTTCTCCGCGCTATGGCGAACGTTGGGCCCAGCATTGGCTGGACGTGGCCCGTTATGCCGACACGCATGGTTTCGAGGTCAACACCGAACGTCCCAACGCGTGGCCCTATCGCGACTACGTGATCGAGTCGCTCAACGAAGACAAACCATACGATCAGTTCGTCCGTGAACAGTTGGCCGGCGACACGATGGATGAGATCCCTGCGACCGGATTTTTAGTCACCGCGTCGGTACTTTTGCCTGGCCAAATCGGTAAAGATGAAGCCTCCAAACGCTTGGCCCGACAAGACTCGCTCGACGAGATCGTCACGAACATCGGCACGGTGTTTCTCGGCCTAACCGTCAATTGTGCTCGCTGCCATAACCACAAGTTCGATCCGATCTCGCAGCGTGACTATTACGAGATGCAAGCGTTCATCTCTGGCGTCGAATACAAAGACCGCAGCTACGAGAAGCCGCTTACCGCCGAACAAGAGCAACAACTCCTCGCGTGGAAACAACGCCACGCCGAGATTGATCAGCTGTTGGTACCGTTCGCTCCGTTGGCTGGTTCCAACACGAAGCGGTCCATGGTGAACTCGTTTGAAAACTGGGATCGCTTCGAGCCGATCCGCACCCAACAAGTGCGCTTCACCATTTTGAAGACGAACAAGTACGAACCCTGTCTGGACGAGCTCGAAGTGTTCAACACGCAGGGCGAGAATGTCGCCGCAGCCAAACGTGGCGGCAAACCAAGTTCCTCTGGCGATAACGTCAACGTCAACCGCCACGAACTCCGTTTCGTGAACGATGGCAACTACGGCAACTCGCGCAGCTGGATGTCTAACGCCGTCGAAGGAGGTTGGGTCTCGATCGAGTTTGCCCAACCGGAAGAGATCGACCGTGTTGTCTGGGGTCGTGATCGCAACGGCAAGTTCTCGGATCGATTAGCGATCGAGTACGTCATTGACGTACTTTCCGAAGATGGCACCTGGCAGCGAGTGGCATCTTCGGACGATCGCGTTGACTTCCAACAAGCGAAGAACGCACACGCTCCGATCACCGCCGCCGAACTTCCGCCGACCGAAGCCAAGCAGTTCGAGGCATTGCGTCAGGAGCAAGCCTCACTCGCTAGTCAGATCAATTCTTTCGACGGTACACAAACTGTCTTCGCAGGCGTCTTTCGCGAGCCAGATGCGATCCGTGTCCTTGGCCGCGGTAGTCCTGAGATGCCCAAGGAAGCAGTCGGCCCGGCCGTGATCGATATCCTCGGTGATGTCGAGCTTCCCCAAGATGCGGACGAAGCGAAGCGGCGTCAAACACTCGCCGATTGGATCACTCAGCCAGACAATCCGTTGACCGCACGCGTGATGGTCAATCGCATCTGGCAAGGACACTTCGGCATGGGCTTAGTCGAGACCGCCAACGACTTCGGCCGTAACGGTACCACGCCTTCGCACCCGAAAATGCTCGATTGGTTGAGCCATCAGTTCGTCGCCCAGGGTTGGTCGATGAAGGCGCTGCACCGCGAGATTGTACTTTCGGCGACCTATCGACAATCGACCCGTTTCGATCCACGTGCCGCCGAGTTCGACGCGGACGATCGACTGCTGTGGCGTTACCCACTACGGCGACTGAGCGGGGAAGCGATTCGCGATTCGATCTTAGCCATCAACGGCGAGTTGAATCTATCGATGGGTGGCCCTGGCTTCAGTTTGTTCGACAAGCGAGGCGGACTGTCCGGCTTCAAACCAATCGAATCGTTCGGCGACGAAGGCCTGCGGCGGATGATCTATTCGCATCGAGTCCGGCGAGAACGAGATGCCGTATTCGGTGCGTTCGATTGCCCCGACTTCGGTCAGAGCACCCCGCGTCGTCGCGAATCGACCACCGCGATTCAGGCCCTGAACATGTTCAACAGTCGATTCGTGATCGAGCACTCGCAGAAGCTCGCCGAGCGAGTCGAGCAAGCGATGCCGGAGCCGAGCGATCAGATCGACCACGTTTACGAGTTGGTCCTGAATCGAGCTCCGAGTGAAGAGGAGCGATCCGATGCGTTGTTGGTGGCCGAGCAGCATGGCCTGGCGACGGTGTGCCGCGTGCTGCTGAACAGCAACGAGTTCCTGTACATCCCTTAGGTAGAATAGAAGAGGATGCCACGCCGGCATTCGCCGAGATGCCGTGCCTGCTGATTCTCAGGGATTGCTGAGATCCTTTCCAAGATGCCGGCTGACTGGCGTCTGTGAACCTAATTATAAGTTTTTATGCGTACAGTCTGCAACAACTTTTTAACGAATTAGCGCCACTCGTACCTCGATTCTACATGGAATTGGGGTCAAGAAACTCAATTGTTTTCGCACGTCGAAAAGTTTTCCACAAAGTAAGAATCTCAACGCTCGCTTGGACATTTATGTTCACGCCAGCAAGCCCAAGAGAGAGTCCGCCATGTTTGGTTCATCCCGAGTTTCCCCGTCGAGCAGCTGGCTTGACCGACGACGCTTCCTGACCGAATCGGCGAGCGGACTGGGTGCGATCGCGTTGGCCAGTTTACTGCAGCAGGATGGTCTTCTAGGGGCGGAAACCGCGATCGATCCCGCTCGGCCCTATCAGCCACGGCCATCGCACTATCCCGCGAAAGCCAAGAACGTGGTCGTGATATTCTGTGCCGGCGGCGTCAGTCAGCTGGAAACGTGGGACTACAAGCCGGAGCTGATCCGCCGCGACGGCAAGCCGCTCGAAGGTGGACCTGCGGTGACATTCCAAGGCCCAGCCGGCAACTTGGCCCAACCGCAGTATCGCTTTCGTCCACGCGGCGAAACCGGCAAGATGGTCTCGGACATGATCCCGCATCTCGCGGAATTGACGGACGATTTTGCGTTCGTGCATTCCCTGACGAGCAAGAGCAACACGCACGGGCCCGCCGAGAATTTCCTTTCGACCGGATCGGTTCTCGACGGTTTCCCAAGCCTCGGAGCGTGGGTGACGTACGCCCTGGGATGCGATAATCACACGCTGCCAGCCTACGTGGCAATCCCTGATCCGCGCGGCGTGCCGCAGAACGGCTCGAACAATTGGGGCCCTGGTTTCCTGCCGGCTGCTTTTCAGGGAACGACGTTTAACGCATCGCGGCCGATCCGACATCTTCAACCGCCGATCGTTTCGTCCGCAGAAGACCAGGCCGCCAAGCAGATGCTGCAACGGATGAACGACCGGCATGCCTCGCAACATCCTCACGAGTCGGATTTAGCCGCACGGATCGCCAGCTATGAACTTGCGGCGAGCATGCAGTTAAGCGTGCCAAACGTAATGGATGTCGAATCCGAGCCCGAGCACATCCTGAAGCTGTATGGCGCGGATTCAGCCAATCCGAACAAGGCTGCCTTCGCGAAGAACTGCATCCTTGCCAGACGATTGATTGAAGAAGGCGTGCGGTTCGTGCAGCTGTTTAACGGCGCCTACGCCAGTGGCGGCAAGCTGAACTGGGATGGCCACAATAGCCTGAAACCACAATACGATGAGCATGCCGAGATTCTCGATCAGCCAGCAGCCGGATTGATTCGTGACTTGAAACAGCGAGGTCTTCTGGAGGACACGCTTGTTGTATGGTGTACCGAGTTCGGTCGCATGCCGATGTTCCAGAAGGGGGCCAAGGGGCGAGACCACAACCCAGACGGATTTACCTGTTGGATGACTGGCGCCGGCGTGAAGCAGGGCGTCAGCCATGGAGCCACCGATGAGCTCGGCCAGAAGGCGGTCGAGAACGTCCATCCGCTGTACGACTTCAACGCCACGATCTTGCACCTGCTGGGGCTCGACCACGAGAAGCTGACGGTGCGACACAACGGAATCGAGCGACGCCTGACCAATGTCGAAGGGCATGTGATTCACGAGATCTTGGCATGATGACCGTTTCGCACTGCGTTAAAGAATCCGATCTACCCACCATTCGGGTTACCGATTCCGCAGTGTTAAATTGCGCAACTTCGGGCACGTAACGGAACTACGGGTACGCACAAAGTCTTCCCAGCTAACGTGGCCTTCCAAAAATTGATCGCAGCATCAAAATATTTTGCTGTCTTTTCTTAGTGAAACGCCCGTTAATTACTTGGCTTGCTCATTATCTCGCTATGTCCAATCGCTCCAACGTCTTTAGGTGGAAAACCGTAGTGAGCTTTCTTCGGAATCGAGCATGTTTGGAAGCGTGAAATTGCCTCTGCGACACGCTTCTGAGAAGTCTCTTCGAGTTTGCATTCATTGATTGTGGAAAGCCGCGTAAGCATAATCGATGAATCCGTAATTATGCATACATATCCTCTACCCCCGTAAGGACTGCAACGCTTACCGCAGACATTCGTTTTACCTCGTTTCAAGGTGAAATCGACTGACTGGCGAACGGCGTGCAAACGGGGCCCTCCTAACGAAGTTACGACGTGACCACCATGATTCATCAGTCGCCATCTTCCGATGATTGGTCGCTTGGCAGAATCATCTCTGCATGTTGGCGATACAAATGGCGCGGCTCGTTCGTCTGCCTTCTTGTGATTGCAGCAGCTGGTGCTGCGCTTTATATCATGCCGAAGGTATACGCTTCCGAAGCAAAGCTCTTCGTCCGGCTAGGTCGAGAAAACATGGGGCTCGACCCAACGGTTACCGCGGGAAATACCGTCGATGTCACCGCGACACGTGACACCGAGATGAACTCAATCCTCGAGCATCTCCGTAGCCAGACGCTTCTCGAGAAGGTCCTCGAAACCACAGATCCCGCTTTCACACAGCTTTCCGCCGTCGATCAGCAACTGGCCGTTCGAAGACTTCAACAGTCCATTTCCGTCGATTCCCCTCGTGGCTCTACGGTGATTGTACTGCATTTGGAAGGTCTCGATCCTGTTGAAGCACAAGGCAAACTCGAGACGTTCATCGATGTCTACTTAGCCGATCACATTCGCATCAATCGCAACCTGCGATCCCACGACTTCTTCGAAGCGCAGTCGAAACTGCTCAAGCAGCAGCTTGGTGATGCACGCAACGAATTAAGAGATGCCAAGACGACCGCAGGCATCGCTTCCATCGAAGGGCACCGTGCATCGCTGGAAGGGCAGATCGACAAAGCAGAATTGAAGCTTCAAGAAACCGACGCATCTCTCTCGGCCGTCGCAGCGGAACGCCGCTCCCTGGAACGCTCGTTGCAAACAGTGCCGGAAGTTCTGCTCGCTCAATTCGTTGAAGGGACTCCAAACGACGGGCTCGCCGTCATGCGGCAGCGACTCTTCGAACTGCAAACCCGCGAGAAAGAAATTCTCTCGAAGTTCACGCCGGCTCATCCCGAGGCGGTCGCGATCGCTCAGCTAGTCCAAGAAGTTGAAACGGCATTGGCCCAGGAAGAGCACGACCGAGAAAAGCTGATGCAGGCCGTTCTCGCACGCAAAGAAGCAGACGAAGCTTCGCTTACCGCTCAGCAAGGCGAACTTCGAAAGCAGCTCACCCAACTGAAGGGCAAACTAAAAACACTCAATCAACACGAAGCGACCATCGGCGGACTCTCGGATGAAGTTGCCCAGTTGGAATCGAAGTACATGGCATATCTGGGCGACCGCGAACAAGCTCGCTTGGACGATGCACTTCGTACCGATCAAATCACTAACGTCAGCATTCTGCAAGAAGCGACACTGGCTCCGCTTCCTATCCGGCCGCAAAAGGCTTCGGTCCTGTTACTGGCCGGCGTGATTGGAATGCTGGCAGGCCTGGGCGTCGTACTGACGTCGGAGCAGTTCAACCCAAAGTACCCACCTAACAGCTTAGCCGCCGCGCATCGGGCCACCGAAAGCGACGACAACTCTGAATACCACAAAGCGATGAGGCCTGGAAGAAATCATCCGGAGTGGGAAGACCAACCAATAACCAATGGGCAAGTACCAAAGGAAAGCGTCAACATCACCAACTAACCACGACTTGGCTTGAAGCAGAGAGGGGCAACGGATTCTGCACTAGCCAACTGGGCCTGACTGTCCACTAGCCAACCCGCGAAATGACCAATATCGTTTGCTCGGAACCATCCGAAGACGCGATTGCGCAATCGTCGTCGACTGCCCCGGTTCTTGCTTTGTCGCTCTCGCATAATTTTGCGTGGGCACTTGCAGGAAACGTGACGTTCGCTGCCTGCCAAGGTGCGAATCTGGTACTGCTTGCCAAAGCGACAGATCCCACCATGGTTGGTCGATTCGCACTTGCTCTTGCGATCACTGCGCCGCTGTTTCTGCTAACCAACTTGCAGTTGCGTGCTATTCAGGCCACCGATTCTCAGGCCCAGTATCGCTTCGGAAACTATCTTGCCCTGCGTCTCCTGACGACATGCATCGCTCTTGGGTTACTGCCCTTGATTGTGATGTCGGCCGGATATGCTTGGAGCCTGGCCGCGGTCGCTCTCATGATCGGTGTCGGTAAAAGTTTCGATGCGATCAACGATGTGATGTACGGATTGGTGCAAAAGCACGAACGTCTCGACCGTGGTGGTTTTGCACGCATTGTCGCAGGTATAGGCACCGTCGCTGGACTCGGCACGCTGCTTTACTTCACAGGAAGCCTGTTCTGGGCGGCTACTGGTTGGGCACTTGGCCATGGGATTGTGACCTTCACGGCTCCTTACTGGGTCGGGTCGGAAATCGTCGCGCTCGAAAGTGAATTGGCCTCGCCTAAACTGTTTGCACCGATCTGGGACCGCGATCGTCTGGTTCAACTTGGTTTACTTGCGCTGCCGATGGGGTTGGTGATGATGCTGGGCTCGCTGCAATTAAACGCACCCAGATATTTCATCGAGCATTATCTCGACGAGCGGTTCCTCGGCATCTACGCCGCAATCGCCTACGTGATGTTGGCTGGCAACATGATCAGCCTAGCGATGGGACAAGCGGTTACACCTCGCATGGCGAAGCACTTTGCCGCTGCCGAGTTCAAGTCTTACTTCGGAATCCTAGGACGCCTGATGGGGCTTTCGGTACTGGGAGGAATCGTGGCGGTCGCAATCGCGTGGCTCGCTGGCGAATGGATCTTGACGTTGCTTTTTACCGCAGAATACGCGCAGTACAGTTCTGTGCTTGTTTGCCTGGCAGCGGTACTGGGTATCGAGACGGCGACGTCTTTTATGGGCGAAGCGA
Source organism: Bremerella sp. TYQ1 (assembly GCF_020150455.1). NCBI lineage: Bacteria > Pseudomonadati > Planctomycetota > Planctomycetia > Pirellulales > Pirellulaceae > Bremerella > Bremerella sp. TYQ1. Next base: position 5,511,197 of record NZ_CP083740.1, on the reverse strand, counting down.
TGACATCAACGCGACGCTTTCGAATTCAAATGCCGGTGCTGCTGGCCGCATTGCTTGCCGCGGCTATCGCATGCGTTTTCTTGATTCCCCGTTACGAATTGATGGGCGCCGCCATTGCCACGGGCGTCGGGGCTTTCACGCAGCTACTTGGATCGACCTGGGTGGTATTGTGGGCCGTTCAACAACGACGCAAGGAGGAAGCATGATCGCCTCCAACGAACGACCAATACGTGTTGCTCAAGTGGTTCATGGCCTTGTCGTGGGTGGCATTGAGACATGGCTGGTTAATGTCTTGAAGACCATCGACCGCAATCGCTTTCAAGTCGACTTCATCACCAGTCGTCCGGAAGCATGCTACTACGACGACACAGTTCGAGCGTTGGGTGCCAATCTGATTCACTGTCCATCGCCTCGCAAGCCTTGGATCTATGGTCCGGCACTACGCAAGATTTTAAAAGATGGCCAGTACGATGCAGTCCATGCTCATGTCGATCACTACGGCGGCTTCATTATGCGAGTTGCCCGAAGCGCTGGCGTGAAAGTCCGCATCGCCCATAGTCATAGCGATACGTCTAGAAAACAGTCGCAAGCCAACTTGTGGCGACAGTTCTATCTGAAATCAACCAAACGTTGGATTCGAACCTCGGCAACTCAAGGGTTGGCCGTTAGCGATCTGGCCGGACGATCCCTGTTTCCGACATGGGGAAACGATCAGCGATGGAACACTCTCTACTGCGGAATCGACACCGAGGCATTTCACCAAACAGTTAACCGAGACGCAATTCGCAAGAAGTTTGGCTTGCCCGAAGATGCGATCGTGCTAGGCCACCTTGGCGGCTTTCGCGAGCCGAAGAATCACGTCTTCCTGGTCGAGATTGCTAAGGCGATGCGTTCGATCGATTCCCGCGCACACCTATTGCTCGTAGGGGATGGCCCCTTGCGCGAAGACATTCAGCAGCTCGTCGACCAAGCGAACTTGCAGCAGCACGTCACGTTTGCAGGGCTCGTCGACGACGCGACGGAAGTATTGCGCGGGGCGATGGATGTATTTGTGTTTCCATCGTTGTGGGAAGGCCTTCCGCTTGCCGTTGTCGAATCGCAGGCCGCTGGGATGCCGAGCGTTATCTCCGATGTCATTTCATCGGAAGTTACCCTGATTCCATCGCTCGTCAATCGACTTGCTTTGACTGACTCGGCACAACATTGGGCAGAAACTGCAATTACTGCGGCAAAAGCCCCACCAAGTTTGCCCTCTGACGAAGCCTTGCGACAGATCGAATCAAGTCGCTTCAATTTGGCCAATGCCGTCCGAACACTGGAGGCATTGTATGCAGGCGACTGAACTACATTTGGATCGGAACACGGAAGTCGCGACACAACGTCCCGCAGCAATTGCAAACGCAGCGTCGCTACCATGGTGCTTCTTAGGGCTATGTCTCTATCTGATCAGCCAAGCCTATTTGATACCGCTTTGGCCGCAGGGACCATCTTGGGCAGTTTGGCCGCGTGTAGCTGACTTTGCTGGTGGATTGATGGCAGCCGCATGCCTCTGGCATTGGCAGTCGGTTCAACGATTGCCGGCTCCGTTGGCCAAGATCATGGTTTGGCTGATGGCATTTCTTTGGCTGATTGCGATTTCGTTTTTGGCTCAAACGCTGCTTTCACCGAAGCTTTACTGGAATAGCCCTGATGCGCACGTGGGTGTTCAGTGGGGGCTCTACCAATTGGCTCGAATGATTCAGTTTGCCATTTTGTTCTTTTGTGCGGCCTCGACACCACTAACAGAACCGCGACGGCGCTGGCTCGTAGCGATTTCAACGTGCGTACTTTGGTTCGTCGTCATTACCGTTGCGCTGACGTATACCGGAACAATCCCCTACGAATCGGTTGTTGCTCATCTTCCTGAATCGCAGGATGTTTCCGGTCCATGGGCTTCGTTCGGAGAATCGTACGATGGCCTAGGCCTGATCAGCTATAACCATGCCTACACGGCTTGCCAACTGGTGCTTCTGTTTAGCCTGCACTTGAGCTTAACCTACAGCCGGTTCAGTGCATCGAACGTGCTACTTCTGTTTGCGGTGACGTTGGCCGTTTTCTTATCCGGTAGCCGAGCTGGCTTCGGGGCAATGTTGGTTCTTGTCCTGCCGATCGTCTGGTCGTGGATTCGCTCCGGAGGATTGATGCCACTCGTTTGGACTGGAACAGTTGGCTTGACTATCGTCGCTGCGATGTTGATTGCTCCCAGCATGGGTAAAGTCGACGGATTAAACGACTTCAAAGAACAAGTCGAAGAGTTGGTCGTCCGACAGTCGACGACGTTTGCGGCTTACAAGTCAGACAACCTAGCGGGGCGAACCGACATCTGGAAGATGCACTTGGAAGCCCTCGATGACCGTCCCTGGACATGGCTCGTGGGCTATGGCTTTGGAACGGCCATCACGCAAGGCAATCAGGCCCACATGCAACCGCTAAACATGATTAGCGAAATAGGTCTGATCGGTCTCGCGGTCGGCTTGGTTCTTCTGTGCGTTATTTTGCATGCCCTTTGGAAGTGCGAACCTTCGCAACATCCGCTTCTTTGGGGAACGATCGCCCTGCTGCTGACGTCCATGACTCAGGAAACGTTTTATCCCGTAGCTGCCTTCGGGCACTTTCTCGGGTTCTATCTGTTTGCATTGGCGATCGCCATGCGACTTTGGTTCGACGTTCCCAGCACGACGTCGAACGACCTGCCCCACCATGAGGTTCCCCAACTCAACCCACCATCTGTCTCATGAGTACTCCACGCCAACAAAACGATTTCCCCCAAGCGGACCATGCACGTCCCGCAATGTTGATCACCATCGACACCGAAGGCGATGATTTGTGGTCGAACCCCCAAACGATCACTACCCGCAACGCGTACTACTTGCCACGGTTCCAAAGCCTTTGCGAGCGATACGGCTTCCGCCCAACTTGGCTTACCAACTGGGAAATGGTCGAATGCGCTGTCTATCGCGAATTCGCTCTTGATGTCCTTGCTCGAGATACGGCCGAAGTGGGCATGCATCTTCATGCCTGGAACAGCCCTCCATCGACCGAGTTTGATCATGCCCATGGTGCGTGTCAGCCATGCTTGATTGAGTACCCCGAAGCGGACATGCGAATCAAGATTGCTCGCTTGACGGATCGTCTCGAAGAGGTCTTCAACACCAAGATGATCAGCCACCGGGCTGGCCGCTGGGGCTTCAACGAAACCTACGCCAAACTGTTAATTGAACATGGTTACCGCGTCGATTGCTCTGTCACGCCTGGGCTTCAGTGGCGATTCCAATATGTCGACAAGCAGAATGACCGCGGCATCGACTATCGTGATTTCCCCAGCCATGCCTACTGGATCGACGTAGACCAAATCAGTCGTCCTGGGAATTCCTCCCTTTTGGAAGTTCCCATGACGATCGTGCCAGGCCAGCAAAACAAGCTGACCGAAGCAATGCATACCGTCTGTCAGCCAGTGCCTCTGTTTCAGCGAGTTGCCAACAAAGTTGCGCCGCGTCATCACTGGTTCCGTCCTTTTCGAGGCAATCGCCGCAGCTTGGCAGCACTTGCTGAGAACGGCCCCCAACCGAACTGCGATTACCTGGAAATGGCGCTCCATTCCTCCGAGCTAATGCCCGGCGGTAGTCCTTCGTTTCCTACGCAGCGTTCGATCGAAGTTTTGTACGAGCGACTTGAAGAGCTCTTTGCTTTCGCCAGCAATCATTACACCGGACGGACGCTGGCCGAGTATCACGCCATGCAGCGTGAACCGTCAGCAAGCAGCGGCAATTGCCAGTTCGTTTCCTACGTGATCGGCTCGTCTGAAACGGCCGCTTCGGATCAGTCTCAAAAAGTAACCACTTAACATCCACCGTTTGCTCAACTCATGCAAGTTATCGTAACCCTTGAACATCGATTCCACCGTACACCAGATGGTGCGACGTGGACCGAGACCCAGTTTCCGAATGCCTTTTGGCAGCGGTATCTGGAAGTCTTCGATGGGGTACGCATTGTTGCGAGAGCCAAACCGGTGCCTAAAGTCGATCCAAGCTGGCAACGTGTCGATGGGCCAGGCGTTACGTTCCAACCGCTGCCTCACTACCAAGGACTTTGGCAATTTCTTCAGAAGGCCACTGCCGTTAAGAAAGCAGCCCAAGCTGCAGCCGATCCACAGCATGCGGTCATCCTTCGAGTTCATTCCCCTATCGCCTGCTTAGTTGAAAAACGGCTACGTGCCGAAGGACGGCCGTTTGGCGTGGAAGTCGTGAGTGACCCATGGGATGTCTTTGCACCTGGGGCGTTTCACCATCCTCTTCGTTGGTACTTCCGTCGCAAGCTTTCAGCAGACACGCGACGTCAGTGCCGAACGGCAACGGCTGCATCGTACGTTACCCAGTCCGCTTTGCAAAAACGTTACCCGGCCTCCGCAGATAGCTTCCAAACGCATTACTCCAGTGTCGAACTTCCTTCAACTGCCTTCCAGGAAGAGCCTCGCTCGATTGCGTCCGCTGATTCACCGTTGAACGTCATCACGGTAGGCGCATTGGCCCAGATGTACAAAGGCGTTGACATCCTGATCGATGCAATCGCCCAAACGAAGCATGACATTCGGTTAACGATTGTCGGTGACGGAAAACATCGATCAGAACTCGAACTGCGGGCCGCGAATCTTAGCTGCGGTGATCGGATTCGTTTTCTCGGATCGCTTCCCAGCGGGCAACCAATTCGCGACCAACTCGACAATGCAGACCTCTTCGTTCTCGCTTCTCGCCAGGAAGGTTTGCCGCGGGCGATGATCGAAGCGATGGCACGCGGCTTACCCTGTTTGGGAACAACGGTCGGCGGCATCCCGGAACTTCTTGATGAAGAGTCACTCTTCGCCGTCGAAGATTCCACCACGCTGGCTGACAAGCTGAACGCGTTGTTCGTCAATCGCTCACGGCTTCACAAGATGTCGCAGCGAAACCTGCGTGTCGCTCAACAGTATGGTGACGAACTTCTCCAAGCTCGTCGCAACCAGTTTTTCATGGCCGTTCGCCAGGCAACCGAGCGTTGGCAGCAAAGTCGAATGCCATGTCCAGTAACCCCTCAACCGCCTGACCGCTGTAATGCAGATGCTCCATTGGCATCGCGCGAAGCAGCAAGCATGGCAACAACCACCACCTCCGAGGATTCCCAATCATGCATACCGTCATCTTAGCTGGTGGCCGCGGGCGACGCCTTGCTCCTTACACCATCAACTTCCCGAAGCCGCTCGTTCCTGTCGGTGAAATGCCGATCCTGGAAATCGTTCTGCGTCAACTTCATGGCGCAGGGTGCGATAAAGCCACGCTTGCCGTGGGCCACTTGGCGGAATTGATCATGGCTTACTTTGGAAAGGGCGAGCAAGTTGGTGTCGACTTGACCTATTCCAGCGAAAAGCAGCCGTTGGGAACTGTCGGCCCTCTCGCGTTGATGAATGATCTGCCCGAGGACTTCCTCGTTATGAATGGGGATGTACTGACGACACTCGACTATCGAGCGTTGTATGAATATCACCTGCAACATGACGCCGATCTTACGATCGCTTGCCATCGCTGCACGACCAAAATTGATCTCGGCATTGTCGAGTTCGACGAACGACTTCAGGTTACCGGCTATCGTGAAAAGCCGCGACTTCCATACGACGTCTCAATGGGTGTCTACGCGTTCAATCGACGTGCCTTGGATGTCGTTCCGATGGGCGAGTATTACGATCTTCCGACGCTTGTTCTCAAGCTGGTCGAACTCGGCCGTAAAGTCAAAGTTTACATGTCCGACGCCATGTGGCTCGACATCGGTCGCGTGGAAGACTATGCCAACGCCAGTTCCGTGTTCGAGGAACATCGCCACTTATTTTTGCCCGACGAAAAAGTCGCATCGTAGTCGGTAACGCCCCCTATCTATCCACACCCCAGGAAAACTCACCATGAAAATTCTCGTAATCGGCGGAGCAGGCTACGTCGGATCGGTTCTCACAACACGTCTTCACGAACAAGGGCACGAACTGACCGTACTCGATTCGCTCATGTTCGGATCGCAGTCGTTGGACAACCTCAAAGGCCAGGAACGGTTTGAACTGATCGAGGGTGATCTTCGCGACCAGGACCTGCTCGATCGCACGATCCCAGGCCACGATGCCGTTTGTCTGTTGGCAGCGATTGTTGGGGAGCCTGCTTGCAACCGGGATGAAGCAACAGCCGAAGAGATCAATTTGCATGGAGCTCTTAAAGTCCTGGAGGCTTCCAAGAAGCATGGTGCGACCCGATTTGTTTTCACGAGCACTTGCAGCAACTACGGCATCTCCGATCCGAATGCCCCTGCAACAGAAACCTCGCCGCTGAAACCTTTGTCGGTCTACAGCCGATCGAAAGTTGAAGCCGAGAAGGCAATCCTTGCCTCCGCCGATGAGAACTTTGTTCCAACGGTTTTGCGTCTCAGCACGGCATTTGGCATTTCGCCGCGCATGCGATTCGACCTGTTGGTCAGCGATTTTACTTTGGCCGCGTATCGCGAACACAAAGTGGTCATCTACGGCGGCCAATTCTGGCGTCCTTTTGTTCACACGCAAGACATCGCTCGAGCTATCGAGATGGTTTTGAATGCCTCTCCCGACGTCGTTTCAGGCGAAGTCTTCAATATCGGCGGCGACGGCAACAACGTCCAAAAGCAAGAACTCGGTGAAATGGTCAAGGAAGAAGTTCCCGACACCACCATTGAATACATCACTGCGGGAACTGATCCGCGAAGCTATCGCGTTGAATTCTCCAAGGCGAAATCGCAACTGGGATTCGAGCCGGAATGGAGCGTTCGTGACGGCGTGAAGGAGGTTTATCACTGCCTTCAGGAAGATCGCTGGTCTGATCCTAAAGACGCTCGGCATTTCAACTAATACTGCCCACTTGCCTCGATTCACAACCACATGACTGCCCAATCATTTCGTATCTCTGAACTAGACTACGACGAGCGCGAGCTTGATGCCGTTGTCGAAGTCATTCGTAGCCAATGGCTCTCGCAAGGCCCGACCATCGAAACGTTCGAGAAGCGTTTTGCAGACTTCGTCGGAGCTAAGCGAGCGTTGGCCGTATCCAATGGAACGGCTGCATTGCACCTCGCTTTGCTGGCCTGCGGAATCGGCCCCGGCGATGAAGTTCTTGTGCCAAGCTTCACGTTTGTCGCTTCGGTCAACGCCATCTTGTATGTCGGCGCGACTCCGGTCTTTGTCGACATCGTTGGTCCTCACGATCTCAACATCGACCCCAACGACATGGCGGCGAAGATCACTTCGCGAACCAAAGCGGCAGTGGTCGTTCACATGGCAGGCTTTCCGGCCGACATGGATGCGATCATGAAATTGGCCGAGCAACATGACCTTCGAATTATCGAAGATGCATGTCATGCGGTTGGCGCGAGGTATAACACTCGCCCCGATAGCCCCTATTCCCAACGAATGGCTGGCACCGGCGGGACGGTTGGCTGCTTCAGTTTCTTCGCCAACAAAAACATGGTGACCGGCGAAGGAGGTATGGTCGTCACTGACGACGAAGAGCTTGCCAATCGAGTCAAGCTCGCTCGCTCACACGGCATGACCAAAAGCAGTTGGGATAAAGCGTCCGGCCGAGCGACTGACTACGACTTGATCGACGTCGGATTCAACTACCGAGCAACGGAGATCATGGCCGCACTCGGGCTGGTTCAACTCGACAAGCTGGCTGATGGAAATCTGCGTCGACGAAATTGTGTGGCTCGTTATCGTGAACGACTTTCAGGCATCGATGGAATTACGATTCCCTTCTCCGATCGCTTGGAAGACAGTTCGCATCACGTGTTCCCGATCTTGTTGGCCGTCGCTGAGCAGCGATCTGATTTTCGCGAACGATTGAACCAGCGGGGTGTTCAAACGACGTTCCACTATCCGCCGGTTCATCAGTTCACACACTATCAAAAGCTTTGCCCCGATACGCCGTCTCTTCCGAAAACATGCGACGCGGCAAGTCGCGAAGTAACGTTGCCGCTGCATGCTCGGATGACGATCGAAGACGTCGACGCGATTTGCGATGTCGTCGAAAGCGAAATGAAATCGCTGAATCAAATGGAGGTGACCCAGTCATGAGCATTGCCTTTCGACAAGACAACTACGGCCAACAGGTCGACGCGGATCAATCGACGACGTCACCTTCCGCTCAACCGCGGCGTCCTCGCATCTTACATGTGATCGGCAGTTCCGGATTTGGTGGAGCATCGGTCTTCGTTTCCCGATTGGCCCGATTCACACGCGAGCAAGGATACGACGTTGACGTACTAACGACCGATTCGAAGCTGCAGTCGATCTTGCGTTCCGATGGAATCGGCATCGTCGACTTGGATGTCATCTGGCGCGAGATCCGTCCCTGGAAAGACCTTCGTGGGGCACGCACCCTGGCGAAGTTCCTCAAATCGGCCGACTACGATGTCGTTCATACGCATACGTCCAAAGGCGGAATCGTTGGACGCTGGGCGGCCTGGAAAGCTCGCGTTCCGGCGATCATCCACACGGTGCATGGTTTTGCCTTCCACGAGGAATCGAGCAAACCGAAGCTGTGGCTCTATTCCTTTTTGGAACGCATGGCCGCCAAGTGGTGCCATCGGATTGTGACCGTCAGCGAATACCATCGCGATTGGGCGAAGCAGCTTGGCATCGGCAAATCGAATCAAGTCGTTGCCATTCCCAATGGCGTCGGTACCGAAACCGGCCAACCGACGAAGTCTGCTGACGATGTTCGCGCTGAGCTTGGTGTCGATGCTGATACGTTCCTGATGCTCGCTCCTGGTCGACTTGCCCCGCAAAAAGGGCTGGCCTATCTCGTTCAAGCGACTAAAACCGTTCAAGAGCAAGCCTCGTTGCCGTTTCAAATTCTTTTGGCTGGCGAAGGCCCACTCCGGGACGAGCTTCAGCACGAAGCGAAGCGACTCGGTGTTGAATCGAACATTCGATTTCTCGGCTACCGAGACGACGTTCCTGACCTTCTTGCGGCGTCGGATGTGGTTGTCTTGCCGAGCCTTTGGGAAGGACTTTCGCTGGCGCTACTCGAAGCGATGATGATGGGCAAGCCGGTCATCTCCACCGAGATCGGCAGCAATCTTGAGGTTTGCCGAAAAGGGAACGCGATCCGACTGGTTCCACCAAAGGATTCTGTCGCCCTTGCCGAAGCGATGTTGGAAATGATCGAATCGCCTGAGCAGCGTTTTGACCTCGCCGAGTCGGGACAACAAATTGCCCAGCAACACTACAGCGAAGCCAGGATGATGCAGCGTTATCAGGATCTTTACGCCGAATTGACTGAGGCCGAACCCTCCACCGATTCGCGTGTTTCCGATCAGTTCACGTCGCTTCGCAGTGATTCGTACGCCACGCCTGGCTACGTCCGATCGCTGCGAATCGATCCCCCAAACCACCGCCCCGGCAAACTCAATCCGCCTCGCTACTTGGGCTGGAAAACGATCGCGGAAAGAACCGTTGCGTTTTTGTCGTTCGTTGTCTTCCTGCCGGTAATCGCGCTACTTATCCTGGCCGTACGCTTGGCTTCGCCAGGGCCAGGCATCTATCGCCAGAAGCGAGTCGGCAAGGATGGACGCACGTTTACGCTCTACAAACTGCGAAGCATGCGATGCGACGCCGAAACGAACAGTGGACCTGTTTGGGCCAAAACGAGCGACCCTCGTGTCACATGGCTCGGTAAAATCCTCCGCGACACCCACCTCGACGAACTCCCTCAACTGTGGAACGTCGCTTGTGGTGAGATGTCTTTCGTCGGTCCGCGGCCGGAGCGGCCGGAGTTCGTGACGATCCTGGAAAAGTCGATTCCGAACTACCTTGATCGCCTCGAAGTTCTGCCGGGGATAACCGGACTTGCTCAAGTCAACTTGCCGCCAGATTCCGATAACGAAAGCGTCTGGCGGAAGCTGCTGGTCGATCGCGAATACATCGCGCACGCCAGTTTTTCGATGGACGTTCGGATTGTCGTGCTGACTCTGCTGCGTATGATCGGCCTCCGGGGGCCGCGTGTGCGGAACTTGTTCGGGCTGTACATTTCGCCGGAAGTCCTTCCGCCGCTACCGGATACGTCGCCAACGCCCAACGCAACTTTCGCAGCGAAGAAGCAACCAGTCGACGCGTAACATGTATCATAACATGCTGTCCAAGCGTCGCCGCGGCGACGAGTGACGCGAAATCGGTGCCCTTATTTTCGCGTGAAAACGCTCCGATTTCCTATCACTTTGGGGTACACCTAAACAACGCTTCGCGCATTTTTTGTTTACACTTGTTCAATACTTCCGTACAATTAAGCACGAAAGGGAAATGAAGTCTCGCTTGAGAAAACAAGGGCGTTTCAAACGACACTAATTTCCAAACCGTTGTGCTTGAAAACGGCGAAGAATCTCTTGCTGATCGGTCTGCTTTTCCGGCACTTGGTTATCTAACCAGTCGAGCCATTGCTCTAGTTCTGCCATATCAATTCCGGCTTGTACGGCGGCCAGCAAAACGGCTTCGCGCTGTTCCGGCGTATCGACCTCAGCGAGGCGATTGAAAAACTTACGGCGGACTTCTTCTTCCGAGAACGACATGCGATTGGTGCGACAGAGCGCGAGAGGATAAGGGAGCATCTTTGCTTCAATCTCTTAAGGATAAGGGGACGAGATCGCAAAGCTGGCAGCGATGTTAATGTACCAGGGGTGCAAATCGAATGCCAATTAAAGTTGCCCATTTCGCGCCATGGATCCGCGAAGGGTTAAAAGATTTGAACTTGCCTTACCATAACAAGATGCGCACAATAGCAAAGAAGAACGAACCCTAACGCCGTTGTTAAATGCCGTGAAAAGTATTTCGCTATTAACCATTTTGGCCATCCTTTACTGCCCGCTCGCATGCGTGGTGGGCGAAGGAAGTGCGCTCGGTGGTGCTGCGGAAAATGACGGCTCGGCGTTTACGATCGGATGTAGCTGCTGTGCGGCTCAACCGAATAAATCGGACGCATCTGACTCCCAAAGTTCAGCGCCCAGCTCTAAAACGTGCCAGGGTATTTGTGCCGGGGCGGTTCTGGATCGTCACGATATCGACATCGACACTTCCCAGTTGGCACTCCTGTTTCTCAGCTTCGAGTTTCCTCAGGCGGTTCTCATTTCTGAGATGCCACATCGCTGGGAAACCGACGCATTGCCAGATCTTTCACCGCTGTCAGGCCGCGCGCTGCGTACGCGTTATCTCTCGCTGACTTGCTAAGCCGACGATGCTTGCTGGCATCGTTTGGTTATCGCTTTCATAACGCAACATTCCTTGCGTGCATGTCCGCGCAATAACCAAATCCATTTCTGCATTCCTCGCACTTGGTATTTGGCATGTGGTTTCGTCCACTTGCATGGGACTACGCGATTCGAAACTTGTTTCGTCGTCCTATGCGAACCCTCCTGACATTGGCCGCGCTGACGGTCGTGATCTTGCTCGTATTCGTCGTCGTTGGCTTCATTCGCGGTTTGGAAAAGAACCTCGAAGTGAGTGGCCAGTCCGACACCGTGCTGATCTTCTCGCTCGGCATGGGTGAAAACCTCGAGTACTCCTCGATCCCAATGCGATCGAGCGACTTGATCGCGGCCAGCATCCCAGGCATTCGGCAGCGACAAGGGCAGAAGTATGTTTCCCCGGAATTGTATCTCGGTACGGAAGTCGGTACGCCTGCGATGGCTCAACCGGCGATGGGCCTGGTACGGGGGATTACGCCGGAAGTGCTGTTGGTTCGCAGCCGCATTCAGATTGAAGAAGGGGATTGGCCAACCGCCGGAGAAGTGCTTGTCGGACGCATGGCCGCGGTGAAATTAGGCTTGAAAAAGAATGCGATTCGCCCTGGCGATACCGTCGAGTTCGAGGGCCGTTCCTGGAAGGTCTCGGGAATCTTTTCCGCAACCGGCGGTGCGTTTGAGTCGGAAGTCTGGTGCCGCTTGGACGAACTTCAACAAGCGATGAAGCGACAAGACTTGAGCCTCGTCGCTCTGCGTTTAGCCAACTCAGGCGACTTCAGCGATGTCGATCTGTTCTGCAAAGAACGACTCGATCTTGAACTGCAAGCGACTCGGGAAACGGAATACTACGCCGGGCTCCAGCGTGACTACGGTCCCATTCGCTGGCTGGCCTGGCTGGTGGTGCTGTTGGTTTCTGGAGCTGGCATTCTGGCGGGCCTAAACACCATGTACGGCGCCGTCGTCGGACGGATTCCAGAACTCGCCATGCTACAAACGCTTGGCTTCGTACGCCGGGCCATTCTGCTCAGTTTGATTCAAGAAGGCCTGCTTTTGGCCGCTTCGGCCAGTTTGCTTGCCACGCTGATTGCCCTGACGATTTTCAACGGGGCATCGGTTCGATTCACGATGGGAGCGTTCGCGCTTCGCATCGATAACGTCTGCATCCTGGTCGGGTGCGGCGTCGGTTTTCTATTGGGCTTTATCGGCTCGCTGCCTCCTGCCGTACGTGCGCTTCGGATGGCTGTGGTCGATGGCCTGAAATCAGTTTGAACTCACCTACTTTTTAATTCGCAAAGGATGACCATGAAGACAACGCTCTCTTTGATTTTGGTAACGGCCGTTTCGGTGATGACGCTCGGCTGCACAGGTACGCAGTCAACGCAAACGGTCGACAACGATTCGGCCCCGGTGGTCGATATGTCTGGCTATCTGTTGGCGGAAGAACCAGACGGCGCCCAGGAAGTGATGGCCGTTCGCGAATCGGCTGAGGATGACGAAGAAGTGGTCGTCGTCGGACGCATCGGCGGTTCGAGCAATCCCTGGATCGATGGCCGTGCCGCGTTTTCAATCGTCGATCCATCGCTAAAAGCTTGTAGCGATATTCCTGGCGATGGATGCAAAACGCCGTGGGATTACTGCTGCGAAACCGACAAGCTTCCCAGTGCGACCGCCTTGGTGAAAGTAGTTGACGAGAACGGCGAAGTGGTCAAAGCCGACCCGAAGAAATCGCTGAAGCTGGACGAGCTGCAAACGGTGGTCGTGCGTGGCAAAGCCAAGCGTGACGGCGAAGGCAACCTGACGGTGCTCGCCGACAGTCTCTACGTGAGGAAATAATCATGGCAGAAGTCGATCTCCAACAACTCGCGATCGACCGAGGCGATTCTGCGGCAGGTCGGTCTACCGACCTGCCAACGCGCCGCCATGTGGTGGCCAGGGTCATCATTCCCGGAACCCTGTTGGTTGGCTTCGTGGCACTTTTGGTTTGGGCTTCGTGGGACCTGATTTTTCCGGCTACTCCGGTCAAAGTCGTTCCCGTGATCGCTTCCAAAGCGAAGATCCAATCGGCGGGGACTCCGCTGTTTCAAGCTGCCGGTTGGGTCGAACCGCGCCCGACACCTATTCGTGTCGCGGCGTTAGCCCCGGGCGTGATCGAAGAGCTTTTAGTCGTCGAAGATCAACGGGTGAAAAAGGGAGACCCTGTCGCCAATCTTGTTCGCGAGGACAACCAACTTGCCTACGACCGAGCGGTGGCCGACCGCGACTTACGCCGTGCCGAAGTCGAGCAAGCGAAAGCGACCCTAGAAGCGGCCAACGTTCGTGTGGAACAACCGGTCCACTTGGAAGCGCAATTGGCCGAAGCAGACGCCCAGGTTTCGCGGATCGAAACGCAGCTGCAAAACCTCCCGTTCGAGGTGCGACGCGCCGAAGCGATGCGGGAGTATGCTCGGATCGATCATCAACGAAAAGTCGACGCAGGCGTTGCCGTCTCCAAGCTGACCGTGGACGAGGCCGTTTCGCGATTAGCCACGGCCGAGGCTTCGCTCGAGGAGCTGATTCAGCGGAAGAACACCTTGGAAGCGGAAAAAGTAGCTTGGTCGAAACGGCAGCAAGCTCTCAAGACGCAGCTTCAGCTTTTAGTCGACGAGAAAGAAGCGAAAGCCACGGCGCGTTCGGTGCTGCAAGCTTCTGAGGCTCGCTTGCGTCAGGCGGAAGTGGCATTAGCCCAAGCGAAACTGGCACTCGATCGAACCGTTGTCCGTGCCCCTGTGGACGGTCGGATTTACCAATTGCTGAGCCCGCCTGGGTCGCATTTGGGCAACATGCCGACGGGAAGTAGCGAGTCGGACAGCAGCACTGTAGTGACGATGTATCGCCCCGACAGTTTGCAGGTTCGTGTGGATGTGCGATTCGAGAACATTCCGCAAGTGTCGCTCGATCAGCTGGTGAAGATTGATAACCCGGCCCTGGAAAAGCCGATTGTCGGTCGGGTGCTGTTTATCAGTTCCGAGGCTGACATTCAGAAGAACACGCTGCAAGTGAAAGTCGCGCTGCCAGATCCACCGAACTATTTCAAGCCGGAAATGCTGGTCGACGTGACGTTTCTCGCTCCAAAGATCGAGCAGCACGAAGACTCTTCACAGGAAGAGATGCAGCTGTTCATTCCTAGCGAACTGGTCCAGCGTGACGGAGAGCAAACGTTTGTCTGGCTCGCCGATCAAGCGGCCGGATTGGCTCGCAAACAAAACGTGACCGTGGTGGCAAACCCATCCGACCCAATGGTTCAAGTGACCTCGGGTTTGAATTTGGGAGATCGCCTGATCTTCAACCCGCCACCAACGATTCGCCAGCAACTACGCATTGAAGTGATTGATGAAGTGGAAGAAAACTTTTCGCCGAGCGCTTCGACAAGCGTCGTGCGGGCTCCACTGAGTCGACTTCCATCGCAAGGAGAGAAGTAATGTCCCTCGTTCAAGTCTCCCACGTCACCAAGCATTACCACAAAGGGGGCGAAACGATCACGCCGCTGGACGATGTTTCGCTTGACATCCAGCGGGGCGAGTTCCTTTCGTTGATGGGTGCCAGCGGTACAGGCAAAAGCACGCTGCTGAACTTGATCGCGACAATCGACCGGCCTGATTCCGGGAGCATTGTCGTCGATGGAACCGAGCTGACGAAGCTTTCGCGCACGAAGCTCGCCAAGTGGCGGGCAGCCAATTTAGGTTACGTTTTTCAAACGCATAACCTGGTGCCGGTGCTGACAGCGTACGAGAACATCGAGTTGCCGCTGCTGCTGTTACCAATGTCACGAGCCGAACGACGCCAGCGTGTTCAAATTGCGTTAGAGGCGGTCGACCTGATCGATAGGGCAGGGCACTATCCGCGACAAATGTCAGGCGGACAGGAACAGCGTGTCGGCATTGCGAGGGCGATTGTGAACCATCCGCAAGTGGTCGTGGCGGACGAACCGACCGGCGACCTCGACCCGGAGACTTCACAGCAGATCTTACACTTGCTGGGTCGGCTCAACCGCGAGCTCGGCGTGACGCTATTGATGGTGACGCATGATCACGCTGCCGCGAAAGTCGCTCACCGGCAGTTCCAACTCGACCGCGGCAAGCTGATCGAAACGACCGACGCGGAGGTAGCTCATGTTTAAGTTCATACCGCTGGTGCTCAAGACGTTATGGCGACATCGCTCACGAACGGCACTGACATGCATTGGAGCAGCGATCGCGCTGTATGTCTTCTGCTTCGTCGGTGCGGTGCAGGAAGGAATGGCCGATCTTCAGTCGCGGCAAGCGGCCAAGGGTTCGCTGATCGTGTTTCAAGCAAACAAGTTTTGTCCCGCTTCCAGCCACCTGCCGCAAGACTACCAGCAGCAAATCGAAAAGATGCCTGGCGTTGCCGAGGTGATCCCGATCCAGGTCTTCACCAACAATTGCCGTGCGAGCCTGGACGTGATCGTGTTCTATGGATTGCCTCCTACAAAGGTTCGCAAAGCACGCGACTTTCAATTGAAGTCCGGCAGCTGGGACGAATTTGAAACCCATCAAGACGCCGCCATCGTCGGAAGCTCGGTGGCTTCGCGCAGAGACATTGGCGTGGGCGATAAGTTCTCGATCGGTGATTTGACGGTTCAAGTCGCCGGAGTGTTTACTTCTTCCGACCCTGCCGAAGAGAATTACATTTATTCGCACCTCGAATTCTTGCAGCGTGGCAAAGGCATGAATCTTGTCGGCACGGTCACCCAGCACGAGGTGCTTCTTCAGCCGGGGACCGATCAGTTGGTATTGTGCGAGATGATCGACGAAAAGTTCCGCGGCGGTTCGGTCGAAACCGATACACGCCCTAAAGGTGTGTTCCAAGCCAAGAGTCTCGGCGACTTGACCCAGTTGGTCGAGATGTCGAAGTACTTGGGCTATGCCTGCGTAGCGATCGTGCTCGCACTCGTTTCGACCACCACGGTGATGTCGGTGCAGGACCGCATCAAAGAACATGCGGTGCTGCAAACGCTCGGGTTTACCGGCAGAACCGTCTTCGCGTTGGTGCTTTCGGAAAGCGTGGTGCTGAGCGTTCTGGGCGGAGCACTTGGAATTGTGCTCGCCGTGATCACGCTGGAAGGAAGCAGCCTATCGGTTTCCGCCGAAGCGGTGAGCGTGGCGTTTTTGCCGTCGTTGCGGCTAATCGTTGTGTCGCTGGGCGTCGCCGTGATCACCGGAATTGCGGCAGGGCTTTGGCCCGCGATTCAAGCGGCCCAGGTCGACATCCTGGGCGCGCTGCGTTCTTCGTAACCACTCCGGTGCGTTACTTCACCGGGACGAAAACCACGGCATCGATGATCACATGACCGTCGGTGCCGTCGTTGCTGACGACCACTTCGGCCGATTCGTCGAACGTAAATTGTCCTAACGAGACGAACAAGTCATCGACGTTGGGCTGCTTACGTTGATCGATGGTGACTTGCTTCGTTCCTTCGGCCGAATGAATGGCGATCGGAAGATTGCTGGCACGATTGCTGTTGGCCGAATAAGCCAAGCGAACGTCGTACTTGCCTGGCTTCAGCTTCGTCGCGAACGAAACGCTGCTTTTGCCTTTGGCCTGATTGCCATCGTGATGATAGCCACGTCCAATGAACGGACGAATGTGGGCCGACTCTTCCCAGGCTCCCACGAACTTGGCATCGCGGTCGTCGACAACGATACCGTCGATTTTCTTAGGCGAAATGGCCATCGCCGGTTTGCCGCGGGTCCCTTCATACTTGATGATCTGCCCATCCGCTTTCAACCGCTGGGAAAGCTTCGCGTAGTCGACCTCTTGGACGATGACTTCGTCATCAATCGCTTGCGATGCCGCAGTTGCCGCGCTTTGTCCCAAGATCATAAAGACCGGTTCCATTCGAATCGAGCCGAACGCGATATGGCTGGAGGATAACGCGACCGGCACCAACAGGTTTGTACATTCCGACTTTTTTGGCGTGATCGCGCGGTAGGCGATGGGATACGGGGCGACACGAATCTCGACGTTGCCTTCGTTACGAATCGCTCCGTCAACCGCAACCATTTGGCAGTGGTGCGAATCCATGTTGTACGACGCGAGCCCGATCGAATCTTCCGGCACTTCAACGCCTTGGCAGTTGTCTTGCGTCATGACATAGTCGCTCAACATGCGGCGACCTTCGCGGATGTAAAGCTCGTGCGTCCAACCGCTTGTCTCTTGATATTCATCGGCCGGCAAGCCAAAGCTGGCAAACCGCTCGCGCAGTTCGGCCGGAACACGGGGCGAATGGGTCAGGAAGTACATCACGCCGATCTGGTAATTGGCATGATCCTGGAAAAGCTGTTCGCGGCGTTTCCAATCCCCTTCCGGCCAATCGGTATTACCCCCAACAAAGTCAATGAAGTAAGCCCCGTTGAACAAGTGATGATTGTTCGTATCGATCGACCATCCAATGCGTGGGTCGGCCCCCGATTCAAACAAGCGGGCTAGAACTTCATACTCCTGGGTGTCGTAAACATTAGGCTTAGGAAACGGAAGTCGGTCCTTGTCTTTCACCAACCGCATGCGGAAGCAGTACGCTTGGATCGCTTTGTCGCCGTCGCCGGGCGTTCCTCCATCGGCAACGATACGCGGCAGAAGTCCACTACTTGGATCGCCAGGTTTGACGTAAGGATCGATCGCTTCAGGGAAGTTATGCCCCCCAGTGCCAGGCTGGCGAATGCCGTTGTACGTCTCGTCGTAAACGCTGTTCGCCTCGCGGCCGACCGAGTACGAGACGCCAGCACGAGCCAACAGATCGCCTTCGTACGTGGCGTCGATAAACTGCTTCGCTTTCACGACGAGGCCATCTTCCATAGCAATCGAAACGATCCGCGAGCCCTCTTTATTGACTTTATCGAGATGAGCAAGGTAGTGGACCGGCACCTCCGCTTCTTCCAGCATCTGCTTATAAGCGTTCTCGGCGTCCGACGGTTTGAAATTGCGCTGACCGATCTTGCTGTAGAACTCGCGAGCGATGCCGCCGCAGACGTCCGCTTCGCCACCATCGGTATGGCTGAGACCGCCGGTCGTTAAACCACCGACATGCTTGCCAAACGAAAGCAGTACGGCCGACTTGCCCATCCGCTTCGCTTGAATCGCCGCGACCACGCCACCGCTGGTCCCGCCGTAAACACAAACGTCCGCTTCGATCTCGCGGGGCTCAACTTTTTCCGGCGGATAATAGTACCGCAGCCCAGCCACGGCCGGTTGCGGAAGTTCTTGAGCAAACGCCGATTGGCACGCCAGCGGCAACAACAGAACGATCGAAAGAAGAAGCGGTTTGAGCATGGGGCAGAATCGCAGTGAGGGGTTTTGAATATTTTCATTGAATTCTACATTACAATTACCCGGCACAAAACAAGCAACTTCGAATCCGCCTCATTCGCGATCGTAGATCCGAAAACCAAGCGTCGTGCGATTGGAACGCAACTGAATCAGCCCCTGCGGGTTTCGATCGGAAGGAATATTCAGAATCCGAAGCGGACCATCAGCGTTTGTTCGCCCAACGAAGATCGTGTTGCCCCCTCCCCCAAGATTCATCGCCGCATCGACACCGAGCCCGACCATCCATTGTTGCGTATCGGCGATTGTCAGTCCGTTGGCATGGTCTGGCCTTCGACCATCGACGATCAGAATAGTGACCACTTTGCCAGTCGGATCGATCCCAAGAACAGTTCGTGGATGTTCGGCGTCGTTCGCCGCATAGGCTGCGGCAACGTCCGTCACTGGCTTTCCATCGCGAACCAACATTCGGTGGGCTCCTCGTCCACGAATCACATGGATGACATCCTTATCGTACTCGTCCGAATCGTCGAACTCGAAGTGGCCATCGCGATAGATACGTAGCGTGGTTGGAAAGTTGGCCGGTGGCTTTTCGATCCACTGCCCTTCAACCATGCAGGGAACAGCCATCTTCCCCCAACTGGCCAGCGTATCGCTCGCTTTCGTTGTGGTGAAAAGTTCATCCGCATTGATGGCCAGGTCGTAGCCAAACGTTTCCGCGGAGGCAAAGACATTCATCCCGGTCGTGTGGTACTCGCCACTACCATCCGGATCGGCACCACCGATACTGTAAAACACATCGACGTTGGGCTTCGTCGTATCGATGGTTAGTGCTTGAATCGAACGGGGTACCGGCTCTTTCAACTGCCACGTCCGCCAAACCACGCCATCGGCCAGTGTCCGTGTTTCGGTCGGTTGGGGAAGGGAATCTTCCGCCGTAGCGAACGCCCCCCACAGCAGGACGAATGTCCACGCCACAAGCAATCTCTTCACTTGGAAAGATGAGGAAAACATGATCGATCAATCTGCTTGAGAGGGAGCCACCGAATGGAACGACGGGCCGAGACGAATTTCGTCGAAGTCAGTTGAGTAACGCGAATGGATGGCGATTTCACGAATACGAAAGTCGGCGATCTCTAAGTCGAACGTTGCATCGTCGTCGACCGGAGGACTTTGCAGATCAGGATTCAGCCAGACATGCACATGCTCGTTACCTGGTTGAAAGCTAATACGGACAACGAAGAACGCTACTTTCCCGGTGGACAGATCACTGGCAGCGACCTGACTTTCGTCGACATCTTCGACACGGAACTCGCTGGCCCAGTTTTCGTTTTCTTCCAGCTTGCCGAGTCGCAAAGCGCCTTCCTTTCGATGAAAGGCTTGGAGAAACGCATAGCGATGCTCGGCCTGACTGTCATACGACTGAGCGAGGAAGCTCATCCACAATTCGGTTCCATCCGCCCCGAGCCCTTCGTCATCGACTACTTCCTGTGGAAGCCGAGCTAGGTCGATTGCCCGCGTGGTGAAGCTGTGAGCCCCGTACGATGTGCGTAGCTGCCCCCCTTCGGTCTGCAACACGTTGCCCTCGGCATCCTTGTAAGCCAATTCGCCGAGTGCCCTTTGATCGTCTGCGTGCGACCATTTGAGAGGCGCCCGTTCGATACTCGCGACGAGATTGCCTTGCTCTGACCAAGGCGATTTCCAGCCGAAGCCCCCTTGATGGAATGCGAGCCCAGGATGCTCGGTCTGACTCTTGAAGATCGACTCGGCGTAGTCGAACCCTTCGTATACCCAAGGAACTTCCAGCGGCTGAGCGAGGGGTAACGTTAACGCGGCACGTACTGGGCCCATGTTTCGCTCGATCCAATCGGCGTCCATCACGAAGAGACTTCCTTGATCGATCCACACCGATTGGCCGGCCAAGAGATTGGTTTCGTGGATGTCTGATGCTGGGGCTTTGAGCTGGAGCAAG
This sequence comes from Bremerella sp. TYQ1, assembly GCF_020150455.1. NCBI lineage: Bacteria > Pseudomonadati > Planctomycetota > Planctomycetia > Pirellulales > Pirellulaceae > Bremerella > Bremerella sp. TYQ1. The sequence goes on along the minus strand of NZ_CP083740.1, from coordinate 5,490,595 downwards.
ACTTCTCCGCTGAGCACATCGACAATGGTGCCAGCTTCCGGCAACGCACGAATGCCGAGCCTCGAGGCTCGGTCGAATGTGAACGTCGCTTCGGCAGTCTCGATCTTCAGCGGCGTGTGAGTTGAGTCCGGCACCCAGCGCAATCCGAGGCTACCTTCTTCAAGCAATAGACTTGACTCACTTTGTCGCTCGACGGTGACTGGTCCCATCAGCAACAGCGTTGAAGAACTTGTCAGTCGTGTCTCGCTGAAACCTGTTTGAAGTGTCAGGGGCTCTTCGCTCGGCCACTGTGCGAAGTCATCCGTGGGAGGACCGGAGAGCCACACGGCTTGGGCCGAACTTCGAGGTATCAAATTGAGCTCGGACGCCTGAGACACGTTTTGATCGACAGCCCGATCTGGCGTGAACGCGGCATTCCAAAGAGCGATCGACAATAATGCTGCAGCCACTATTCCGCTGAACAACCACAACCCACTTCCCCAGCGACTGCGGGTAGGCGGGTTCGTTTTTCCTTCGAGAAGCGTAAGCCCTCCACCGGACAGTTGCTGATCGTTGGGATTGCCTTTTCGCGTGAGCAAGACGTGCAGCATGATCCTTTGAAAGGCGCGATCGGCATGCTCCGGATTTTCACGAAGCCACTCGGCCAGCTGCTTTTCCTTTTCAGGATCGAGGTCAAGATTGCCATCCAGATGATCCTCAATCAACTCCAGCGCATCACTCTCCTTCATCGTTCGCACCTCCGCGGACATTACGTTGAATGCATTCGGCAAGCACGGCGCGAACACGATGAAGCAGAACGCGAATGGTGCCGGAAGAAGTGTTCATCTCTTCGGCGATTTGACTTTGGTTCAAGTTATCGAAGTATCGCAGCTCGATCAGCCGACGACTTTTGGGAGGCAACTTGGAAAGACAAACATCCAACGCATCGGACTGTTCTTCCAAACGAAAGAAAGTCCGGCACGCCGCTTCGGCCAATGGTTCTAAAGCTTCACCGAGAAAGAGATGCCGATCGCGATAAGTGCGACGAAAAAAATCGGCCGTCTTGATCTTAGCAATCCACAGTACCCAAGGGGGAAACGGCCGACTGCGATCGTAATCCGCAAATCGACGAGCCGCTTCCACGGCCACCTCTTGCAGGACGTCGTCGGCATCACAAGGCTGCGGCAGCGCAGCAAGGAGAAACCCTTTCACGACAGGTTCGGCCTGGGGCCATAACTCTGAGAGGGGCTTTTCGTCAGTCTCCGACGAGTCGGACGGCGGCTGGATTTCGCTCTCCATCTCGGCAACTAGGCTTCGGCTCATGGGCGACGATTCGATCTGCGGGATCGTTAAACGACGAGACGATAGGTAATGCGATTTTCTATCGTCGCACTCTCTATGTTGAACGACTAGGGGTTTACGTTAACAACAAAATTGACATTTGGCAGAACAGAAACGGAAATCCGCGGAATCAGGTCCTGAATTGTGAGGATTCGATGAATTCAATTTTCCACAGTTAACGAGCGGCCGTTTTACGCGACAAGTCTTGCGAGCCCGACTCGGTCTGGGTTTCAAAAGTTTTTCTTCAATTTATGTTTCGCCTCGAAACCCCATGGAGACGCCAGCGGACGGTTGGCACAGTCAAATGAAAAGCAACCAAAAAGGCTTTACTCTCGTCGAACTGCTGGTGGTGATCGCCATCATTGGCGTGCTGATTGCCCTGCTACTTCCAGCCGTACAACAGGCCCGGGAAGCGGCTCGCCGCATGTCGTGCAACAACAACTTGAAGCAGTTGGCGTTGGCGATGCACATGTATCACGACACGCATAACAAGTTTCCCGCTGGTCACGAGTATTACCCTCCCGGCACATTACAGCGATGGTGCTGGGCTCACGCGTTGTTTCCTTACGTCGAGCAAAAAGCTTTGTATGACGAAATCCGTACGCTCAATCCAACGTACATGATGGATGTTCCGGCAAGCTTGAAGGACACTCCAATTTCTGCGTATGTCTGCCCTTCCAACATTGGCGATGCGATGGGCGGCAACGGATCTTCCAGCGGTAACGCGTACCGACCTACGTCGGACCCAGGTTTCGGTTTCAAGTCGAGCTATGTCGCTTGTGCTGGTAGCAATAACTTGGATCGCGACGTCGAACTGAACGGCATGTTCTGCTGGAACAAGTATGCCGACATGTCCTCGGTGAAAGATGGTACCAGCAACACGCTTTTGCTTTCCGAATGTGCGGCGCGCGTTCAAGAGGATACCGGCTGGGGTGGCTCTGGTTCGATCTGGGGCGGTGCGACATTCGGCGGCTATGGCTTCAGCACTGAATATGGCCCTAACACAACCGTTTCAGATCAGTCTTATCAAGCGATCGGCAGCACACCCAAGTACCCTATCGTTGCCGTTGGATCAAGCTACGACGAACTGCGTCACTTTGCTCGCAGCTATCACCCCGGCGGCGTCAATGCCGCCTCGGCAGATGGAAGTGTGCGTTTCTTCTCCGATACGATCGACCTGACGACATACAACGCCCTGGGCACCAAGCGTGGCGGCGAAACGCTAGGCGACTTTTAAACAAGCATTGTGGAAAGGGTGGAGTAGTGCGGTAGCGAACGAGCTGCCGCACTACTTGGCCCGACACCCCTCAAAGTCAAACCCATTCAATCGATAAAGCACACGACATGAAGACATTTCTTAGCCTGGCTTGCGTTGCGGTCGTTTTCGCGTTGGTCGGATGTTCCGGCGATACGACACGAGGAATTGTGAAGGGCTCTGTAACCTACCAGGGCGAGCCGGTTCCAGAAGGACAAATCATCTTTCGACTAGCCGACAATAGCGCCGTCGAAGGGGCAATCATAAAGGATGGCGAATTTGAATCTTCGGCACCCATTGGTGAATGCTTCGTACAAATCACCGCACGAAAGAAAGTTGGCGTGAAGAACCCAAGTAGCGCCCAGGAAGAGAATCCGTTCGCCACGGTCGCCTACATTCCTGCGAAATATAACGACAAGTCGACACTACAGCTGAATGTTGAATCGGGAACGCAGGAACGCGACTTCCATCTGGAATAGTCGTGCGACTCGGACCATTCGTTGTTAATGTTATCCTGCCCAGTTTCCTGAAACCTGGAGCCCTCGTCAGTTGACGACGATGGCTCGCTGCGAGTTCCATGACCTACTACCGACGCGCCTGTTTTCTTTTGTTTTCTGCTATCCTTTCACCTGCTTTTATTTTTGCCGACGATGTCGCGATGCTTCCCAGCAATGCGGTTGTCGAGCCTTCGCGGAACATCGAGAACGCAGTCGTCTTATGGCAAGAGAAACACTTGTCGCCTGAGCCATTGGCGATCCACATCATGCGGATCGACCTTCAAAACTCCGACTACGAGACAATCGTTATGGTCGGAGACGATCCCGATGGCGACGGCCCAGCGGAAGCATCGTTGACCTATCCGGCTGATCTCATGAATCGCGATGGTGCCGTTGCCGGGGTGAATGCGAATGCGTTTGCCCGCGTTCGAGATCAAGATCGATTCCGCCATTGGTACGAAGGAATGCCGGTCAACATGCTTGGAATGGTAACCACGCACGGAACGGTTCGCAGCATGCTCGAAAACCCTAAACGTTCGAAGTCAGAAGTTGCGTTCTGGGCCAATAAACAGTCGCTTGGGACGATCGGCAGACCTTCGCCTCATGCCTACCCACAGGATTCCGTGGGAGATTTCTACGGCCTTCTGCTTAGCGAAGGGAACGTGATTCCCAACCCCGGCGGCGAACGACATCCGAGAACCGCCTTGGGAATCGATAAGACGCGAAGGTATCTGTTCCTCGCAGTTGTCGATGGCCGTCGCCCGGGCTATAGCGTGGGCGCAACGCTGGAAGAGATGGCCAAGATCATGAAAAAACATGGCTGCCATAGTGCGATCAACATGGATGGCGGAGGCAGTTCAATCATGATGTATCGTCGTGATCAAAAGGAGAAGCTACATACGTTCAATCGCCCGTCATCCGGCGAGCCTCGACCGATTCCGGTTATGATTGGTGTGCGCAGAAAAAAGCCGCAGGATGCATCTTAGTCCCGCGGCTTTCGTTGGTTGCTTGACGGTTACTTGTAATAACGATTGGCGTTAACGCTTGCTGGCCTGAGGATCTTGGTAGTTCAGCAAGTAGTCGCGACGCTCTTCGCAAAATTTACGTAGCGAAGCAGCATCCGCTTTGGCGTTTGCATCCATGGAAGTCGTTTGCAAGAACGCTTCGGTCGATTCCAGCTTGCGTGTGTCGCTGGCGACAATCGCTTCAATTTGTTTCGCATGCTGCTGGACGATGGCGTCGATTTTTTCAGGGGCCAGCGATTTCTCTGCGATTTCTCGCACATAGCCAAGGTACTTGGCACGCAGGCTTGGTATCGCCAACAGCTTGTTGCGAAGTGCCATACGGGGATTGTCGATCGACACGAGTGGATCGAGATCCGCTCCGCCATGACCCGGTCCGCCGGGACCACCGAAACCGCCTGGCCCGCGACGTGGGCCGCCGGGCCCTTGTCCTCGTTCTCCTTCCGCTCCGGGAGGTGGCCCGAAGAAACCAGGGAAGAATCCACCTGGGCCTTCGCCCTCTGGACGTGGACCACGTTCGGCACGTTCGCCATCGTCAGGTCCCCGCTCGCGCGGATCGAATCGGGGACGATCTCGTTCGTCACGATCCCCTTCTCCCCGTCCACGATCCCGCGGACCGCGATCGCCCATCCCCGGAGGTGGCCCGCCTGGTCCGCGACTTCCACCACGGCCCCCTTGGAAGGCTTCGTTCATGTCGTGGGGAATCAAATGGAATCGTTTTTCGTGATCGAGAAACAGGTAATAGTCGCTTGCTCGTGTCCAATAGCCGTCGCTATTGACCAATGCCACGTCAATGGCGAGGAACTTAAGAGCCTCGTCGATATCGAGCATCGGTTCCAATTCTTTTTCCAATTGATCGAGCGGTGTTTCATTCAATGTGCGACACAGGTCGACCAAAGCTTTCCAGGCTTTGTTGCCGTCGTTCGACTTCATGTCGTAACGAGCCTTGTACGGTTCAAGCTCTTCGCCCATGTAACGTAGTCCACCGTCGCCGGCAGGACTGCCGCTGACTTTCCAGCGCGTCCCCTTCGAGGGATCAAAGTGCTCGGAGATGAAGGTCTTGTCGTATTGCTGAACGTTGGCATACACGCCCCAGCTTTCGCCATTGATCACCACTTGGACATGGTTGGCTTTCGGCACGGGGATGTAGTCGCTGGCAATCTTCGAGTAGAGAACCGTACTCATGAAAGACGCATCGCCAGCACAGTTGAGAAGGTTCAGCGTTTTATAACCGTACAAACGTTGATCGTCGTCGGCCATGTCGATGGAAACATTGAAAGAGCGTTTGTAGCCGGTCGGCACCATGCCATAGGAAGACATGCCGCGGAATCGCATCCCGACGTTTTCGTACGTCTTTCCATCCACGGTCAATGTTGCGGGAACATCGACGTCGGTGCCATGGAAATCTTCCAGTTCCTTTTCCCAATCTTCGTTTTCAAACTCGAAGAAAAGCGTTCGCACGACGTTCGCATCGTAGAGACCTGCTTTGGTGTTGGTTGCGACATCGCTTGGGCTCACCTTCGGTCCTGGCTGTGGGGCAGGACGATTACCGCCACGGCCGCGACGACCTCCCGGAGGTCCAAAACCGCCACGGCGTTCCCCTTCTGACTTCGCTTCGGCACGTGCCGGGACACGTTCCTTCTGGTCGAGCCAGCCGTTTTCGTCCTGATCGAATTTTTCGACTAGCTTACGATCTTCGCTACTCCCAGGTGGTCCGAAGCCTCGCGGTCCTCCAGGACCACCTGGTCCGCCTGGGCCACGAAAACCCTCAGGCGGCTGGGCGATGACAAACGCCGCAGGAATGAGAAGTAAGATGCCGGGAATGGCCCAACGAAGGGTACGTGTCATCGTGAAACTTTCGATAGAATTCGCGAAAAGTGGTGAGTTCGCCGAGCATCACTCGGTCAAACGCTTACCTTGGGTTATGGATTCTCTTTCGGTGGCGAAGGGCTCGGCGGCGTCCAAATAGTGAGCGTCGCTTTGCCGTTGGGGAGATCGATGTTCTTGATCTCAAAGTCAATGACGTCCAGTCCAGTCCGCTCGCGCAGATCGGCCAAAAGTGCCTCTCGGTGATCGTCGCCGAGCCATTGCAAACGGTCGTATTCCAGCGTGTACTTCGAGAGCTTTTCCTTCTTGCTCTGCTTTCCATTACCATTTCCGCCGTTCGATTTTCCGCTGCCAGGTTCCTCGCCGTTCTCCGGTGGTTCCTTCTTTCCGTTGCCATTCGCGCCAACAACGCGTTCTTTCAGCATGGTTGTTGCGAAGATCACCGAGTTGACCAAAGCGACTTCGGCATAGCTGGTCTTTTTGTTTGCCAGCGAGTTGATCACCGCGATTCCAATGACGATGAACAAGTAAGTCATTTCTTTCGGACGAATCGCGTCGGTTCGATAACGCAGTACGCCAAAGACGGCAAAGAGGCCCAACGCCAACCCCAAGTCGAGCTCTAGCTTCTTCATCGTGAAGCAGATGAAAAAGACGACGATGTTAAGCATGACCGCCGTGAACGCGAACTCGCGGCGCCGTTGGCTGGGATAGATCCCGAACACCACAATCAACGTGAGGAACAACAAGTTGATCGCAAACCGGACAAGTAGCTTGAAAATGTCCGTATCGAAAAGGGGGACTTCAAGGAATTCCATACACGCACTTACAACAAAGCCTGGCCGCACTCCAGCGGACCAGTATCGGGTGAACAACAGTCGATCAGCGGCGACGAAAACGCCGAGCGGTCTACTGTTAAACCCACGTTAAGATTGTAAGTACCGGGCAAATCATAAGAAAAGTCGAATTGCCGCTTGGGATACCTCGCCAAACGCCTGGAAGCTTGGCGCGTTCCCCCTGAAATAACGATACCGCTGCGGGTCTCCGAATCGGCTATTAGTTCACAGATATCTGGCTCAGTTGTTCCCACGCCGTCGGCAGGGCGTCGGTATCGAGATGGCTCCGCGAGGCAGACGCGATCTCGGCCAGCGGGGTGATATTGAGATCTTGCAGAATCCGCTCGACGCTCGGCGATCGGCTTCGCCCCTCAAGCATTGGCAGTGCGAAATCAAGCCGGATCCCAGTCAGCATTTCCGTTGCTTCCCAGCGCGAGAATGTTTCCTCGATGGCCGTATTCCATGGGCTGAGGTATTCCGGAAACGCAAAGCGGCCGTCCGGCAAGACGTCGAGAAAGATTACTTCGCAACGCATACCAGGCGGAAGATTGGACAGAATACGTAATGCACGACGGTGCGACGCCGTCCGAGCGACATCGCTATCAGGCGAGCCTACGACAATCAAAATGCGAGGGGTGTGAGTCATGGTTCTTCGTCTTTCAGGCCTGCTAACCGTAAAGCTCCCAATCCATTCACCAGCATTTTCTATGCCTTGGCTTTCTCGGCCGCGCGACGCAAGTCTTCTGTCAAATGCCGGATGATCTCCTCCTTCCGCTTCACGTCACGCACACGAAGTGCGGCCGACGGATGATAGGTCGCGATCGCCTCGCAATCGTGAGGCCCGGAAAAGAATTGCCCACGGCTGGTTTGAATCTTGAAGCCACGTCCGAGCACGGCTTGAGCCGCCGTCGATCCAAGGCACACAACCACACGGGGAACCGTCAATAGAAATTCGGCCTGAAGCCAAGGGTGACAGGCCGTTACCTCACTGACGTTGGGTCGCTTGTGAAGTCGCTGCTTACCCCGTTCTTCAAATTTGAAATGCTTCACCGCATTGGTCAGGTACACCTCGTCTCGACGAATGCCTGCATCCTGTAACGCTTGATTCAAAATCTGACCAGCCGGACCTATAAAGGGACGTCCCACGAGATCTTCCTGATCGCCTGGCTGTTCACCTACAAGGACCAAACGACTGGGAACTGGCCCTTCCCCGGCGATGACCTGAGTTGCATGTTCGCATAACGAGCACGCATCGCATTGGGCAAGTCCTGCTTGGAATGACTCCACGGTCAAATCCTCCGGCAGGTAGCGCTCGGCCGTAAATGCCACACCTTCGCGATGCGAAATCATCGATTCGGTGCGAGTATTCGCCTTCCGGATCAAATCGTCGATCAGTTCCGCTTCGGGAAGCGTCTTCCAATATCGAACCGGCATTTCGGCTTTCATCGCTTTCGTTTTTAAGCGAGCCGGATTGAAGATCGATGCGTAGTAAGTTTTCCACAACTCTTCTAGCGAATCAGCGCGAGGACGCTGCGACATTGGCACGCCTGGCCCCCAGGCAAACTGCTTGCCATCCCAGCTAACGGATTCATCAGGAGTTAAGATTGTCCAATCCATGCCACGAAATCGGCGGGCAAAAAACGGGGCGATGAGCCTCAGCACTTTGTGGTCTGGTTCATGCCAGGCCACGTACTTTTCGCGGTCGGACTCGGTTTCCACCTGGCAGAAGCGGACGAACGCTTTCATCTTATGGGCATCGCGGCGGACTGCTTTTTCCATCATCGAAGCACGATAAATGTCGTCGTCGACGGTGACCTGCATTAACTTAGGCTCGCCATGCGTCAACCGCCACAAGATTCGATATAGCAAGTCGTACCGATCAACATCGCGGTGGCATACCACACGATCGGCCAACTGCATGAATTTTCGATCGACACGAAATGGGCGTGCGGCCGGTAACTTTTCCTGCGGAGTGTTGGTGGCTCCGAATAGTTCGGCCTGAGAACTGTTTTCTCGAAAGCAGACTTCCCGCGGCGAAATCTCGGCGGCAATCAACTGCCGGGCCTGATTCCGCCAGTCTTCAAACGACTCGACATGTCTCGACTGCATCAGACTTCTCCACTGCGAGCCGAGTCGATCGCATCGAACAGCGAAAGCTGCCGTTCGGTGCTTGTCTTTTGCTTGAGCTGCAGCGAGTCGAGCAGTTTGAGCGATGGATTCGCATCGGTCGTAATGACAAACGGCGCCGCACGTTTCCAGGCAACTCGCAGCTTCTTCAAATCAGCCACCGACAAACTGCGATGCTTGCGAATTTGCAGGATGCGGCCGACGCTTCGGCTGCCAATGCCTGGTATCCGGAGCAGCATTTCTCGATCAGCACGATTAATATCAACCGGGAATCGGTCACGGTTCGCCAAAGTCCAGGCCAGTTTCGGATCGATGTCCAACGGCAGGTTTTGCTGCTGCGGCGAAAAGAGTTCATCCGCTGAGAAGCCGTAAAATCGCAATAGCCAATCGGCTTGATACAACCGGTGTTCGCGGACTAACGGTGGAGCCATACCGGGAAGTCTGGCATCAGCGTGCGGGATTGGACTGTACGCCGAATAGTAAACGCGACGCAGCCGTTGATCCTGATACAGACTCGTTACCGTTTGCAGGATGGTGGCATCGGGTGTCTCGGTCGCTCCTACGATCAACTGCGTGCTTTGCCCAGCTGGGGCATATGAAGGAGCTTTGAAGCCTTGCTTTTTGTCGGCTTTGGTTTCGTCGATTCTCGTTTTCACGGTGTCCATCGCCGTGACAATTTGCGTTGAATCTTTCTCCGGAGCCAGCTGTTTCAGGTCGTTTTGTGTTGGTAGCTCGATGTTGACACTTAGACGATCGGCCCAACGACCGGCCTCATGGATCAGTTCGTCAGAGCAGCCCGGAATCGTTTTAAGATGGATGTACCCACCATACTGATGTTCGCTACGCAGCTTTTTGGCCACCATGGTGAGCTGCTGCATGGTGTAGTCGGCATTCTGAATGATGCCCGAGCTGAGAAACAATCCTTCGATGTAGTTACGTTTGTAGAACTGTAGAGTCAACTGCACGACTTCATCGACGCTGAAGCGAGCCCGAGGCGTATCGCTCGAAACCCGATTGACGCAAAACGTACAATCAAAGATGCAGTAATTCGTGAGCAAGATCTTAAGTAGCGAAACGCAGCGACCGTCGGGGGTGTAGCTGTGGCAAATGCCCATCCCTTCGGTGCTGCCGATCTGACTGCCGCGGCGGGTCTGTTTCGATCCGCTACTGGCACACGAAGCGTCATACTTCGCGGCGTCGGCCAGTATCTCCAGTTTTTGACGTGTGTCCATTGAGGCTCCTTATTTCCTGTGGGCTGTTAACCGCACGAGCTTTTTTTCGGTAACACGGTTAAACGGTAATCTGCAGTAAGGAGATGTTTTGATCGAAGTTACCCAGGCCGGTTTGTATTGCCGAGCCGGAGATTTCCATATCGACCCTTGGCGTCCAACATCGCGTGCTATTGTCACGCATGCCCACTCCGACCATGCGCGGTACGGCAGCGAACGTTATTTGACATCCACGGAGGGCGAGCATGTTTTACGAAAACGCCTGGGCGAGAATGTCCAGATCGACACGCTTGCCTACGGCGAATCGATCGATCTCAACGGTGTGAACGTTTCACTTCACCCGGCCGGACACGTCCTAGGTTCATCGCAAGTTCGCTTGGAATATCGGGGCGAAGTGTGGGTTGTTACGGGGGACTTCAAGCTCGGATCAGACGCGACATGCAGCGAATTCGAACCGGTCGCATGCCATACGCTGATCAGTGAATGCACGTTTGGATTGCCAATCTATCGGTGGGAGAAAGATGAAACGCTCTTCGCTTCCATCAATGCATGGTGGCGAAACAACGCGGCCGAGGGACGTCCGTCGGTGCTATTTGCTTATTCATTGGGAAAAGCCCAACGTTTGATTGCCGGAGTCGACGCAAGCATTGGACCGATCTTCTGCCATGGTGCCGTCGAAGGGATCAATCGGGCCTACCGCGAAACCGGAATTGCCTTACCGGAGACACACTATGCCGGTAGAGATGGGGCGGCTGATCGTTGGTCGTCAGGCCTGATCGTCGCACCGCCATCGACACTCGGTTCGGTCTGGCTACGGAAGTTCAAAAAGGCTTCCACCGCATTTGCGTCAGGCTGGATGATGGTTCGTGGGAATCGTCGACGACGCAATGTCGACCGAGGGTTTGTCGTTTCTGACCATGCCGACTGGAACGGATTGATCGAAACAATTGATGCCAGCCAAGCGGAAAGGGTACTACTAACGCACGGCCAGACTGGACCGATGGTACGGTATCTGCAACAGCAGGGACTAGAAGCGGATGCACTCAGCACGCTTTTCACCGGAGAAGATGACGACATGGCCGTCGATACAGATACCGAAGACGACGAGGCGGCCGTTAGTGGGCAGGAAGGAGATCGTTCAGCGTGAGGCAATTCGCAGAACTGTATCGCCAGCTTGACGAAGCATCCGGCACCAACGCCAAAATCGATGCACTCGTACACTACTTCAGCCACTGCGAACCGGCGGATGGGGCTTGGGGTGTTTACTTCTTGAGCGGGCAACGCATCAAACGTTTGATTCCGACCGGGGTACTTCGTCAATGGACGGCAGAAGTCGCCGAGATCGACGACTGGTTATTCGAGGCCTGTTACGATTCGGTCGGTGACCTGGCGGAAACGATGTCTTTGATCGTCGCCGCGACGCAACCGAGCGACGCCGCCGAATCGGTTTCGCTCGAAGACGACGAAGGGCTCGCCTATTGGGTGGAGCACCGTTTGCTGCCGCTGGCTACGCTGGAAGAAGAGAAACGCAAAGGGCTCTTATTGGGATCATGGAGCGAACTGCAGCGGCATAGTCGGTTTGTGTTCAACAAACTCGTGACTGGCGGTTTTCGTGTGGGGGTGTCGAAGGGACTTGTGATCCGTGCCCTCGCAAAAGTCAGTGGTGTGGAAACGTCGGTGATTGCTCATCGACTGATGGGCAACTGGGATCCGACCGAAGCATTCTTTCAAGAACTGGTCAGCCAAGACGACGGTGAGGCAGACGTCAGCAAGCCGTATCCTTTCATGCTTGCTCATCCGCTACAAGACGAACCAGACACGCTAGGCGAACCATCTCAGTGGCTGGCCGAATGGAAGTGGGACGGCATCCGCGCCCAGGCGATTCGCCGCGGCGGCGAGTCGTTTTTATGGTCGCGTGGGGAGGAGCTAATCCTGGAACGTTTTCCTGAACTGGCCGATGCTATTGCATCACTTCCCGACGGAACGGTTCTCGACGGCGAGATTGTTGCCTGGGCGGACGATCAGGTGTTGCCATTCGCGGAACTGCAAAAACGGATCGGGCGAAAACGTGTCGGCAAGAAGCTACTGAAAGACGTTCCATGCCGCTTTATTGCGTTCGATCTGCTGGAGGACGCCGCAAACGACATCCGCAGTATAGACCTCGCAGGTCGACGCGAACGGCTCAAGGCAATCGTCGATGAATGTGACAATGATCGCCTGATTATCTCGCCAACGGTCGATTGTTTGACATGGACCGACATGGCGGAGCAGCGTGCTGATTGTCGTCAGCATGGCACAGAAGGCCTGATGCTGAAGCGTCTCGATTCTGCTTATGAGGTAGGTCGCCCGACAGGCACTTGGTGGAAGTGGAAAGCGGAACCGTTCGTGTGCGATGCGGTGTTGATCTACGCCCAAAGAGGACATGGCCGCCGGGCAAACTTGTATACCGACTATACCTTTGCCGCGTGGCGAGATGGTGAACTCGTTCCCTTTGCCAAGGCCTACTCTGGCTTGACTGATGAGGAGATTCGCCAGGTCGATCGTTTCATCCGTAAGAATACCCTCGAGAAGTTTGGTCCAGTTCGTTCGGTGACGCCAGAGCTTGTCTTTGAGCTGGCCTTCGAGGGCATCCACGAATCGAGCCGACACAAGTCAGGCATTGCGGTTCGCTTTCCCCGCATCAGCCGATGGCGGCATGACAAGCCGATTGATCAAGCCGACAGCATCGACGCCATCAAGTCGCTGGCCAACATGGAGGTAGGCTAATGGAGGGATCGATCGCCACGCGAAGCAATACAACACTGCGTAAACCCGTTGCCAGTCGAGCTAAACTGGACGCTGCGAAGCGGGAAGTGACGACGTGGTTTCAGTCGCAACGATTCGAACCGTTTCGATTTCAGCGCCAGACCTGGAACGCATATTTGGCCGGTCAAAGCGGATTGATTCACGCAAGTACCGGAACCGGTAAAACATACGCGGCATGGATGGGACCGCTGATTGAAATACTTGCCCAGAAAAAGCCGACCGGCAATCAATCTGCGTTTCCGATGCGGGTTCTCTGGATCACACCGCTGCGTGCACTTGCGAGCGATACGTTCGACTCGTTGGCTCGACCGGTGTTGGACATGGACTTGCCGATGACGGTTGACATTCGCACCGGAGATACCTCGTCATCGGCAAGAGCGCGTCAGAAGCGTCGCTTGCCAACGGCACTTGTCACCACGCCAGAAAGCTTGACGGTGATGCTGAGTCAGCCAGAGTCGCAAGTCAAACTTCGAGATCTGCGTTTGGTGATTGTGGATGAATGGCATGAACTGCTCGGTTCGAAACGAGGTACACAAACAGAGCTGGCGTTGGCTCGACTGCGTCAATGGAATCCGCATCTGCAAACGTGGGGACTCTCCGCTACGCTGGGGAATACCGACAACGCCATGGACGTGCTAATGGGACAGGGTAGGGCGAACACTTCCGAGCCGGTGCTGATCTCCGGGAAACGCCGCAAGAAGACAACCATCGAGACGGTTATACCTTCCACGATCGAACGTTTCCCCTGGGCAGGTCATTTGGGCACGCGGCTGGTGGAAGATGTTGCGGCACGTGTTGATGAAGCGTCGACTTCGCTGGTCTTTACCAATACCCGATCGCAGACCGAAGCCTGGTACCAACGGCTGTTACAACTTCGCCCAGATTGGGCTGGATTGATTGCGGTGCATCATGGCTCGATCGATCGCGATACCCGTGGTTGGGTCGAACAGCAACTGCGTCAAGGAGGATTGAAATGTGTCGTTTGCACATCAAGCTTAGACCTGGGAGTCGACTTCAGTCCTGTCGAGCAAGTCATTCAGGTCGGCAGCCCGAAGGGTGTTTCGCGGTTGCTGCAGCGTGCTGGTCGAAGTGGCCACTCGCCTGGTCGACGCAGCCAGGTAATCTGCGTGCCGACTAATACGTTAGAGCTTGTCGAATTCGCTGCGGCCAAAGAAGCAATGCAGCGGAACGAATTGGAAAAACGGATCGCTCCAGACGGACCACTTGATGTGCTGATTCAGCACATGGTTACCATGGCATGTGGAGGAGGTTTTGACGCGGACAAGCTTTTCGAAGAGGTTCGTGGGACGCACGCTTATCGGAACTTGACCAAGCCTGATTGGGAGTGGGCCCTGAAGTTTATCACCACCGGGGGTGATGCATTGAAGGCCTATCCTGAGTATCGCCGTGTGATTGCGAATGACGAAGGAATGCTGGCTGTCGACGACCGCAAAGTAGCGAGAAATCATCGCCTGTCGATTGGTACGATTGTCGCCGATGCATCTATTGCCGTGCAATTTGTGAAGGGGCCGCGTCTGGGCACCGTCGAAGAAGCGTTCATCGCCAAGGTCTCTCCCGGCGAAGCGTTCTATTTCGCTGGCCGCCTGGTAGAACTAGTTCGCGTACAAGACTCGAAGGTTTGGGTGCGTCGGGCGAAGAGTGCCGAAAAGCCTATCATTCCACGCTGGATGGGTGGCCGAATGCCCCTATCCACCGAGCTTTCACTCGCCGTTCGACGAAAGCTGGATCAGGCAGCCGACGGCGATTTCGACACGCCAGAAATGCACGCCGTTCAACCGATTTTGGAACTGCAACAGGCTTGGTCTTCGATACCACGGCTCCATCAACTACTGATCGAAACAACCAAGTCTCGTGAAGGGTACCACCTATTCTTTTACCCTTTCGCTGGTCGACTGGTTCATGAAGGTCTTGCCGCATTGATGGCCTACCGCATTGCCCGCCTGCAACCGATCACGTTCAGCATGGCCGTCAACGACTATGGGTTTGAATTACTCTCACCGAGCGAGATTCCGCTGGCCGAAGCGTTGGAGACCGATCTATTTTCGGAAGAACGATTGCAAGACGACATTATGGGTTGCCTAAATTCGGTCGAAATGGCAAAGCGACAGTTCAGAGAAGTGGCCCATATCGCGGGGCTTGTTTTTCAAGGCTACCCCGGCAGCCGGAAAAGTGCTCGGCAGCTGCAAGCTTCGACGGGACTGTTGTTCGATGTCTTCAGCAATTACGACCAGGACAATCTTCTTCTCAAGCAAGCTAAGGAAGAAGTCCTGGAACGCAACTTGGAACGTAAACGACTTTTAGAAACCTTGACGGTCATCCGCCAAAGCGAAATCGTCATCCGGCAAACGAAGCGGTTTACGCCGCTCGCATTTCCGTTGGTCGTTGATCGGCTACGAGAGCGTCTTTCGTCTGAAAAGCTGGCGGATCGAGTCCGCCGAATGCAACAGCAATTGGAAAAGGCCGCGGAGAAAAGTTAAATGGATTTGCCTGAGACTTCGCACGGCAGCGATGGCTATGAACTTGTCTGGCACGACGAGCCCCTCCACTTATTGCCAGAGCGTGCCGTGTGGCTCCCAAGTTTTCAAACGTTGTTGGTGGCCGACATCCATCTTGGTAAAGAGGCAGCATTTCGAGCTGCCTCAATTCCAGTTCCCGATGTGACTGCGGTCGACCTTGCTCGGCTTACCTCGCTCATTCAAAAGACAGAGTGCCAACGCCTAATCATCTTGGGAGACATGGTCCACTCGGCCCAGGGACTGACGCCGCAAATTGTCAATCAAACCGCGGAATGGCGTCGAACGCAGGAAGCATTGTCGATCCAGCTTGTCCTTGGCAATCACGACTTAAGATCAGGCCGATTGCCGGAAGCATGGAAAATTGAATGCGATGACGAGATCAATTGTGGTCCGTTTCGGCTTCTGCACCACCCAGTGGAGTCCAGCGATCGGCCCTGCATCGCAGGTCACTTACACCCCAAGTATCGACTTCGCACCGCAACTGATTCCGCAACGCTTCCCAGCTTTGTCCTAAAGAACGATCTTCTTATCCTGCCAGCGTTTGGGACATTGGTCGATGGCCAAGCGGTCGACCTTCCCGCGTCCCGAAACTTTGTGATCTCAGACGACACGATCTTAGAAATCCAAGCTGTTGCTCGAACGGGAAAACTCCGTGGCGTTCGACGCAGAGCAATATTCAATAGTGATTCATCGGAGTAGAGCAACGCCACAGCGATAGGAATACAAGCAGTAGTCGGCAAAATCTGCCATGCCGAATGTGCCCTATCGTTTTGCAATGCATTGCCATCAGCACTGGTCGTCATCGGGTTTTCCCGTAGAAACATTTGGTTGTTCGACCAAGGTTTTGCTATAAACAGAAGTACTGCTTCGACCTGCTCTTCGTTGTTTCCTCGCCTTGACACTTCCTTCCTTAGCTGGCAATGCCTGACGCTGGAACGCACGTTCCCAAAAGGCTTGCACTCTCGATGCACATTGATTGGGAATCCATGATTCGATTTCTTCGACTGGCCCAGACTTTCGCAGTCCTGCTAACCATCGCAGGTCTTGTTCAGGCGAACGAACCAGAGCCTTCGCAGAACGTACTCCACGGAACCATCAAAACTCGTTGTTTCAAGTGTCATGGCGCTGACCAAGAGGACATTTCAGCCGATATCGATCTGACTAAGTTTTCAATAGATTCCTCGGAGAGAAACCCCGCCCTATTGCGGCAGATGATCGAAGCCATCGAGTTTGGTGCGATGCCGCCAGACGATGAACCACCGTTGGGCGAAGAGCTTCAGGCGACCCTGATTCAAGAATTGA
Source organism: Bremerella sp. TYQ1 (assembly GCF_020150455.1). Classification (NCBI taxonomy): domain Bacteria; kingdom Pseudomonadati; phylum Planctomycetota; class Planctomycetia; order Pirellulales; family Pirellulaceae; genus Bremerella; species Bremerella sp. TYQ1. The sequence continues at coordinate 5,473,841 of NZ_CP083740.1, read as the reverse complement.
CGACGCGACTTCACGACGCTGTCGCAGGGGAAACGGCGAATCCTCGCACGCCTATGCGGCGGATGAATCGCTTTCAATACAATAACGCCGTGATCGATCTTTTCGATCTGAAGTGCGTTGTCTTTACGTTGCCGGAACGCATCATGCGTGAGCATCAAGGCTACTTCCAGCCCGATCAGGAAAAGATGCCAGACGTGGTGCTCGTCGGAAGTCGGCCGCTGGGAAAGTCTCAGATGATCGAGCCTCGCCTGGCTGGCGTTGCAGCGATTCCCCAAGACCTTCGAGCAGAACATGGCTTCGACAACCAGGCCGACCATCTGTCTTTGTCGCCATTGTTGATGCAATCGTTTCTGGAACTGGGACAATCGATAACGGAAAGCCCTGACTTTGTCCCTCGAAACGTAGGCATCTGGAACGAGTTTTTTGCTCCGCCAGAGCAAATGGTTGACCCCAAAAAGGAGTCTCGCAGACGGTTGAAAGGTTTCCTGACGAAGGCCTTTCGTCGGCCTGTCGAAGATGCGGTTCTCGACCGCTATACGAATTATGTTGCCCACCAATTGGACCGCGGAATCGCGTACCCGGAGGCAATGAAGTCCGTGGCAGCCGCGACGATCGCTTCGCCCAACTTCCTTTACCTGTACGACAACTCAACTGAAACCGCCCCGGCAGACGACTTCCAACACGCTTCGCGATTGTCGTTCTTCTTGTGGGGCAGCATTCCGGACCGAACGCTGCTTGACTTGGCTGCCGCCAACCAGTTGAGCTCGCCGGAAGTACTTTCCGAGCAAATTGACCGAATGCTAAAAGACCGAAAGCTGAAGCGATTCTGCGACAGTTTCCCATCGCAGTGGCTTCAATTGGAACGAATCATATCCTCGGTCCCTAATCGCGAACGCTTCCCGCAGTTTTACTTTTCGAAGTACCGCGACAGCATGCACATGATGCTGGAACCTCTTTTGATTTTTGAAACCGTGCTAATCGAAAACCAATCGGTCACACAGTTGATTGACTCCGACTTCACGTATCGATCGGATCACTTGGAAGATGCCTATGGCTCGTTGGCGTCGGCTGAACAGCATTCCGGGCGCAAACGAAAAGGGGAAGTCACCACCCTGACGTTTCATCGTGTTCCGGTAACCGATCGACGCAGCGGGGGCGTTATCACCAACGCGGCCGTGATGACGATGACGTCAGGTCCAGAACGAACACAGCCAATCACTCGTGGTGCCTGGATGGCTTCGGTCATTTTCAATAATCCTCCGGAGCCACCTCCGGCCGATGTCCCTCCATTGGCCGAAAAGCCTGAAGCCGATGAACAACATCTGACATTGCGCGAACGTCTTGCCCTTCATCGCAAGCGGGCCGATTGTCGTGGTTGTCACGAGCAGATTGATCCCCTTGGATTTGCCTTGGAAAACTACGATCCTGTCGGAGCGTGGCGAACCGAATATGACAACGGTCGTACGGTCGATGTGTCAGGCACGCTGTTCGGCAAGCATTCGTTTGGTGATGTGATCGAATTCAAGGATGCTGTTCTTCACGAGAAAGACCGCTTTGCGAGAGCACTTGCGGGCCATCTCCTCTCGTTCGCTTTAGCACGGGAACTCGAACCTTCCGATCACTTTGCGCTAGATCAAATTGTCGCGCAGACGGCGGCAGACGGCTATCGAATGAAAACGCTTATTCGCCAAGTCATTCTTAGCGAACCGTTTCTCAATCAGCAATCTTCCCCAGCCCCTTCCGCAACAAAACTCTCCCACAAGGTGGCCCCATGACGCAGCTAAGTCGACGACATTTTCTTCGTGGTATCGGGGGTGCGGCGTTGGCTTTGCCATGGATGGAAAGTCATGCATGGGCTGGATCTTCACTTCCACAACCGAAACGGATGGTGCACTTCTATGTCCCGATCGGGGTGGTCCGGCGAGGTTTCTTCCCCGGCGAGCAAAACTCGATTATTCCCAAGGGGAACCTTGGCAATCGAATGAGTTCGCTGGAAAAGCAAGATCCGCACTTCCGTGTCAAACCGCTGGAAGAACTAACACCAACGTTATCGCCGCTGGAAAGCATGAAGGACAAAGTCACGCTGATTACCGGCATGGACCGAACCTTCCAGCAAGGCACCGACGTCCATGCCCAGTGTGCTTCGTGCTATTTGAGCAGTGCGAAACCGTACACGATTGACGGAACAGCCTGGCCGCTGGATCGAACTTTAGACCACCTCGTCGCCGATCAGATTGGCACAGAAACACCTTTTCGTACACTTGAGTTCAGCTGCAACAGCCATCGTGACAATAAAGAGTCGATCTACTTCGACAACATCTCGTGGTATGGCACGGGACATCTGGCTCCGTCGATTCGTGATCCACGAAAGATGTACCGCCGATTGTTTTCAACGAATGATGTCGAGCGTTTTCGCGATGTTACCGACTTAGTCCTGGAAGACGCGAAGAGCCTGCAAAAGTCGCTTGGACAAAGCGACCGTCACAAATTCAACGAATACTTTGAATCAATCCGAGCAATCGAACTTCAAATGAATCGCTTAGAGACAATGAAAAGCGAATTGGTGAAAGTCGACTTGGAAGAACCGCCCGAAGCTCATTTACCTCGTGGCGAGTACATTCGCTTGATGGGCGACTTAATGGTTGTCGCATTACAAACCGGGCTAACGAATGTGGCAACGTTCATGGTTGGTCCCGAGCGTTGGGATACGCCGTTTATGTATGAAAGCTTGTTTGATACACCACGCAGTCATCACCAGATGTCGCACAATCAAACAAAGATGATCGACGACCTTTTGAAGGTTGACCTCTTTCATATGGAGCAGTTTGCTTATCTCATCAACAAGATGGAGCAACGCTGCTCGACAATACTTTGATGACATATGGCTCCGGACTAGGGGACGGCTCGACACATCAATACAACGACTTACCGATTGTCGTCGCTGGGGGCGGCAAGACGGTTCGCTCGGGCCAACATATCAACATGCCAGAAGGTACTCCACTGGCCAACTTATGGCTTACCCAAGCCCAAATGATGGGGCTCGAAATGAAGGAGTTTGCCGACAGCAGCGGGACCGTCGATGCGATCCGCGCTGAAGCAAGTTAGTACTGCAACCTGTTATGCCGGAACCCTCGACTCAAACCAGTGTTGAGTCGAGTTTCACTCCACATCCGAATCCGATTGGTCGAGCGATTGTCCCATGATCTACTTTCACGCCGTCGGCTGGTTGCTTGGCCAAAAGTACCGCCCCGTCCAAGTCGACATAGTCGAGACAAGGAGCCAGCTGAGCGGCGGCGGAAATCCCGACTTCTGATTCGATCATGCAACCGACCATCGTTTTCAACTGCCGACTCTTTGCCTCTTCGAGCATGCGAAACGCTGGCGTCAGCCCTCCACACTTACACAACTTGATGTTGATTCCGTGGAATAGGCCATCGCACTGACGGACATCCTCTTCTCGCTGACAGCTTTCATCGGCGATGATCGGCAAAACGCTTTCCTCGAATACCGTCCGCTTCGAGGCGATCGGCGCGTCGGAAGGAAGAGGCTGTTCGATGAACTCGACGCCAAGAGATTTGAATTCGTGCGAGTTGCGAATCGTCTCTTCGACTGTCCAAGCACAGTTGGCATCGACACGAATCGTTGCATCGCTGTGCTCACGAAGTGCCTGGATAATTTCCAGATCGTTTTCGGTCCCCAGCTTTACTTTAATGATCGGCCAACCAGAGAAACTGGCCAGTTCTTTCAACATCTCAGGAATCGAAGCAATCGATACGGTCACGCTTGAATAAGGAATGTCACGCCAAGCAAAACCTTTACGTTCAAATACGGTCGATCGATGGCGTTTCCCGTACAGATCGTGAGCGGCCTGGTCCAAAGCGGACAATGCGAAGTAGTCATTTGCAAGTCGTTTTTGAGCAAAATCCCACAGTGTTTCTGGCGTGGTGAACTCCCACGCTTCGAGCTCCTCCTGTATTGCTTCTAAAGACTTCGCAATCGAATCGACGGTGTGTCCGTAATAGGTACTTCGCGGTGCTTCTCCGAGACCACTGTCTCCTTGATCGTGAAGTTCCACGATGACACATTCTTGAACCGAAATAGCTCCTCGAGAAATACGAAAAACATTCTTTAGCGGCATCTCGACTCGATGGATTTCGAGTTTCATGAGCGCACCTTCTTTCCTAGTTCCATCACCGCATCGGCCAAGAGCTGCGGACCGTCGCGATAAACGTCGCAAACCGGCAATCCAAGCTCTGCGGTGACTTTCTCTTTTTCAATCGCCGCTTCCTCTTCCGAAATACGACGGCCGTTGAGAGCCACGCCGATAACTTCGCATGGATTTCGAGTCGACGCGATCAGCTCGTAGATGGTCTTCAATTCAGACAACGACTTCAGCGGAACGTGATCTAAGCCCTTGGTATGCGTGCGGCCTGCTTCGTAGCACAAGATTAGACCGTGCGGAGCACATCCATGCAGGAGGCCCAGGGTTACTGCCGAATAAGCAGGATGCACAACGCTTCCTTGGCCTTCGATCAGCAGAAAATCATGCTGCTGATTTGCGAGGACAAGATTCTCGATCGATCCATTCACGAAGTCCGAGACCACGGAATCGATCGGAATCCCGTTTCCAGAAACCATGATCCCGGTTTGACCGGTGGCGATAAACTTGGCGTCAACATCGCGTTTCAGCAGTTCTCGCTCAACTTCCAGGGCAGTAAACATTTTGCCTACGGAGCAATCGTGCCCCACGGTATGAACTCGGACGCACTGATCATTGAATGCCGCATGTTTGGCCGTTTCACGTTCCTTCGTACGACGCACATCAATCAGCTGGCTTCCGCTTTTCGCGGCAATCGCTGCGAGGTCTGGCTCTTCGCACAGATAGTCGTGCAAGCCAGAGATCACATCGATTCCTCTTTCTGCCGCCTCTTGAATCGTTTTTCGCATGGCCGGGGGCAATCTACCGCCCGCGGGAGAAATGCCGATGAACAACGCATCAGGGGTGTCGACTTGATTCAGCGAAGCGACCACAGGCGTGTCGCCACCATGCCCCAAGGCTTCGACGGTCGTTGAAACAGTACACTCACTGTCGATGATGGCGACTACATCTTGGCCACGAAACCGTAACAGGCCAATAGCCGTTTTCGCCGTGAAAGAATTGGTGTGGCCTTCGGTCAGCACGGCAATCCGGTTGTACTTCGTCAAGTCATACGTGCTGGGACCGAACGCGGGAGTGTTCTGGGCCAATGGTTTGCCCACTTCGTTAGTTGTGCTCATGTCTGCGAGCGGAGTCCTATTTGCAGAAATTTGGGTTACTGGGGTGACGTCAGCAAGTCTTTATTTAATGGCGGATCTCACACAATCGCCTATTTGGCGAAGAGCGAATCCATATTTTGAAACCCTTTGATCTCGATGGCATTGCCTGATGGATCGAAGAAGAACATTGTGCCTTGTTCGCCGGGTTCACCTTGGAAGCGGATGTAAGGAGCTATCTCGAATTCAACGCCTTTGGCTTTGAACTTCTCTGCTAACTCGGTCCACCGTTCCATTGGCAAGACGATCCCAAAGTGAGGCACTGGCACGCCGTGGCCGTCGACTTCGTTATAGTGAATGGAATGAGCTGACTTTTTTTCGTTTAAGTGACATACAAATTGATGCCCGAAAAAGTCAAAATCGACCCATGTCTCAGCACTTCGGCCTTCGGGGCAGCCCAACAATTCACCATAAAACTTTCGAGCAGCGGCGATATCGTGAACTTGCACTGCCAAATGGAACGGCGAAAGCATGTTTGCGTTACTTGGGTTGCTCGAACCGGTTGTTTGAGTGGACTGTGTCATGGAAACTTCTCGATGGTGATCAAGGGATACTTGGCAATGCCTGAGTCGTTCGTTATGCAAGAATCGTACCGATCCGTGTAGTTCGCCGCCACGAGCTGTTGTAAGAAAGCAGATGATGGCCAAAAAGCCACGACAGAAAATCTTGTTCATCGACGATATCCCGGCGCTGTGCGAAGAGATGGTCACGACGCTTCAGAGTGAGTCACTGGATGCCGAGTCGAATCTGAGCCCGCTGGATGCGATTCCGAAAGTCATTCGTGGTGATTACGATCTGGTCATCACGAGCCTGGTGATTGCCGAGCTCGGCGGCTTTGAGATTATTCGGCGTATTCGTGGGGCTGGATGCCGCGTCCCAATCATCATGATCACAGGCTTTGGAACGGAACAGTCCGCGATCGAAGCGGCACGACTTGGCGTCGCCGACTATCTAACGAAGCCGGTGGAGCAAAAGGAGTTAGTGGCCAGGGTTCGGCGCATTCTTCAAGTCCATGCACCCAGCCCCACAACACGTCCCAAATCACTAGCTCGAATGATCTCAGGCGACGCGAAAATGAATGCCATTTTCGAAAAAGTAAAAACAATCGCCCCCACTGACAGTCGAGTTCTTATTTTGGGAGAAACGGGTTGCGGCAAACAGTTATTGGCTCATGCGATTCACCAGCAAAGCAAGCGGGCCAAAGAGCCATACGTGGAAGTTAACTGCGCAGCGATTCCTTCCAATTTGCTCGAAAGCGAGCTCTTCGGTCACGAGGAAGGGGCATTCACAGGCGCCTCGAAACGGCGGATCGGCAGATTTGAAACCGCTGGCAATGGGACGATTTTTCTCGACGAAATCGGTGAGCTGGGCTTTGACTTGCAATCGAAGCTCCTGCATGTGCTCGACAGCGGAAAGTTCACACGCGTTGGTGGCGGGAAAGATCAGATCAGTCGTGCGCGACTGGTCTCTGCTACGAATCGCAATCTGATGCAGGAAGTCGAAAAGGGGCGTTTTCGGGCCGATCTTTACTACCGTTTGAACGTGATCTCGTTAGAGCTTCCTCCTTTACGAGAACGCCCTGGCGATATCCCAATTCTAGCCCAACACTTTATGAATCAGTTTGTGCCGGAAGGACGCCAGCCACCAACGTTTACCCCTTCGGCTGTCGAGTTATTGCGACGTTATCCTTGGCCAGGCAACGTCCGTGAGCTGCAAAACTTCGCGGAACAATTGGCCGTCCTGCATCGAGGAAATCAGATCGAAGCAACCGACTTACCAGAGCGGTTTGTTCAAAATGGCGGCGTGTTGCCGACATCGAAAACGCAACATGAACGTCTGCCATTTCGTAAAGCGAAAGATCAGTTTGAAAAAGAGTATCTTCTGGGCGTTATCCAGGAAGCCAACGGAAACTTGGCCGAAGCCGCGCGGCTTTCCGATATGGATCGAGCTCAGTTCTACCGGCTCGCCAAACGACATGGTTTAACGACGAATACCGAGAGTTAATTCTTTTCCAAATTATCGGGGCAACGCATCACCCTAGCTGCTCACTTCTGCAGCAGATGTTGATGATTTATCAGCAACCACAGTCAACGCGTTGACAAAACGTCAACGCAATTTCTGTTTCGCTCCCCCCACAAAGAAGCCCTCTCGCAACACTTCTGGCGCGACACGGTACGCGCCCAACGTATTCCGCTACGCCGTTTTTGCAATGTGGACGCGACGAGTCTGATTTAACGGCGTCGCCGATCGTTTCGGCATCTTGGTTGCTTAACATAGCGGAACATCAAGGATGAATTCATCGCCTATTGCCAACCGAAGAGCTTTGTTTGGCGGAACAAGCTTTTCTAATTTCCCCGTGACTCGTAGGTAAATTGACTTGCCTCCGCAATCTGATAACCAACAGCCTGCCCCCACCTCTAGCGGCACGAACAACGAAGGCCCCTCGAGCCCTGCACCGCTTGCCCAGCGTTTTATCCTCCTGGGAACGATTGCGGTCGTGCTGCTAGTCGCATTTTCGATCGGTCAGATCATATCGCCGACTTGGGTTGTTCAAGAGGTGGTTTTAGATGCTAACGCCACCGAGGACCTATCCTCTGCAATGCCGCTCGAAGAATCGGGTCTAACGGACGCCGATATTCAACAGCACCAAGCCAACGGCACTTCTCCAGAAACAACAAGCGTTTTAATCCAAGCGAATACCGAATCGGGGGAGATTCAGTACCTGCAACGAACCGCGTCGCCTCACTATGGAATTTGGTCCCTTTTCCCCGCGATTGTAGCGATCGTTTCGTGTTGGGTTTTTCGCGAACCGCTAACGTCACTACTTTTGGGAACCATCAGCGGCGCGTTCATTCTTGGCCAAGTCGACGTACTTGATCAGGTACTACTGCCTTCTGTAGCAACGGTGAAAGCGGCTGGTATTTTAATTCTCTATCTTTGGCTTCTTGGAGGGCTGCTGGGAATTTGGGCTCGGACAGGCACAGCTCAAGAATTTGCTGAATGGGTCTCTCGAACGTTCGTCAAAGGACCGAGAACCGCTAAGCTCGCGGCTTGGTTTTTGGGAGTCTTATTCTTTCAAGGGGGTACCATCAGCACGGTACTTGTGGGGACAGCCGTTCGACCTATTTCGGATCAGCAAAACGTTAGCCACGAGGAGCTTTCGTACATAGTTGACTCGACCGCCTCGCCGATAGCCTGTTTAATCGCGTTCAATGCCTGGCCGAGCTATATCCAGACGTTAATCTTCGTGCCAGGCGTGGCTTACCTGGCAAGCGAACATGATCGTATTCAGTTCTTTTTCCAAGCATTGCCTCTCAGCTTCTACGCGATTTTCGCAGTCCTGGGCACGTTTCTCCTATCGATCGATTGTGCTCCCATATTAGGAAAACAGTTTCGTGCTGCGATTCACCGAGCACGCACGACGGGAAAACTGAATCGACCAGATGCCAAACCGTTGGCATTTGCAGGCAACGAGGCTAATCCGGTCGCCCCTCATTACCAGGCCCATGCATTCGATTTTTGCTTACCGATCGTTATGCTGACCATCGTCGCGATTGGCAGCTTTTACCTTACCGGTGCTCCTCAAGTACGTTGGGCATTCGCCCTCGCGCTGCTAATCGCAGGCGTGATTGCCCTGCTACGGGGAATGTCGCTGCATGAGTTGATGGCTGGCGTAGGAAGTGGTCTGCAAAGCGTCGTCTATGCTTCGGTCATCTTGATGCTGGCCGTCACGCTGGGCAACTTGACTCAGCAGATCGGCGGCGGAGCCTTTCTTGTTGATTTACTTGGAGAAACAGTTCCATTCTGGAGTTTGCCAAGTCTGCTGTTTTTAATCACCATCGGTATCGCGTTCTCAACGGGCACTAGCTGGGGAACGTTTGCAGTGGCGTTTCCGTTGGCCATGCCGCTGGCGTTGGCCCTGGCCACCTCGCAAGGACTATCCCACGAATCCCTTTACCTTTCGATCTGCTTCGCTTGCGTGCTGAACGGAAGCGTTTTCGGCGATCAATGCTCGCCAATTTCTGACACGACGGTCCTTAGCGCGATGACCACCGGGGCAGATCTCATGGATCACGTACTCACTCAAATTGTCCCAGCATCGGTCGCCGCGTTGTTGGCGATTGTTTGCTGGACAGCCCTTTGCTTTTTTTGTTGAAAATGGTTTCGGCCAGTCCCTCCCTCCTGAAGGTTCATCATGATACATCCGCTTCGGTTTCTCGTACTCGCCGGCATTGCGTTCGTCGGACTACCCTTGGCGTCGTCCTCGTTATCGCTTAACGCCCAGGAACTTGCTCGTCCGCCTAGGGAGCCCGTTGATGTCGCTCAGGGAAAACTTGGGGTTGTCGTTTCGGACACCGAGTACGCCTCGAAGGTCGGTGAAGAACTGCTTGCCAAAGGTGGAAACGCCGTCGACGCGGCAATTGGCGTTGCGTTCGCTTTAGAGGTTACCTGGCCGGAAGCAGGCAACATTGGCGGCGGTGGATTCATGATGATTGCCCCGCCTGAAGAAGACGTATTCTGCATTAACTACCGAGAAAAATCTCCCGCAAATGTCACCGCGCAAAGCTTCGACGACTGGGAAGAACACCGCCACATTCGCATGGCTGGCGTGCCTGGTACGGTTCGTGGCATGGAACTCGCCCATCAAAAGTACGGCAAGTTGCCCTGGAAAGAGATCATTGCTCCTTCAATCGCGTTGGCGCGCGACGGGATCACCGTCGATCCCTACTTGGCTTATTCGCTGAACAATGTCCTATCGCTCGATTACATCCAAAACTTGCCACGTTTCGCCGAACTCCGCCGAGTCTATGGACATCCAGACGGACGCATGTGGCAAGCAGGAGAAAAGCTGTTTCAACCAGATCTCGCAAACTCCTTAACGTTGATTGCGGAACAGGGAGCCGACGCATTCTACGAAGGCTCAATCGCCCGCCAGATCGCAGCAGAATCCAAACGGACCGGAGGTTTGATTACCGAGAAAGACCTGCAGGAATACACCGCTCAAGCTCTTCCTGCAATGGAAGCTGAATTTGGTCCCTACACCGTTTATGGTGCACCATTGCCTTCGTCCGGTGGCACGACTGTTTTGCTACACCTGCGAATGCTGGAACAACTCGATTTCCCGCGCGACTCTGACGAATACTGGACTGCCGAACAAGTTCATCTGCTTACCGAAGTCATGCGACGTGGATTTCGTGAACGTGCAGCATGGCTGGGCGATCCTGACTTCGTTACCGTTCCCAGCGATCTAACTTCGGTCGAGCATGCTAAAACTCTGGCAGCAACGATTAAGCTTGATCGAGCCACACGAAGCGAGGACATCGCGGGGGACATTAAAATTGCTGAAGGACCGTATGAAAGTATGGAAACGACGCACTTCTCGGTCATTGATAAAGATGGCATGGCAGTCAGCAACACCTACACGCTGGAAGGAACGTTCGGATGTCGAATTGTCGTCCCGGGCACAGGCATTCTTCTGAATAACGAAATGGGAGATTTCAACTGGTACCCAGGTCACACCGATCGAGACGGCAACATCGGTACAGCAGCCAATCAGATCGCCCCCGGCAAGCGAATGCTTAGCTCGCAATCACCCATGATTGTTCGAGAAAATGGGCAAGCCAAACTTCTCATCGGCAGCCCGGGCGGTCGAACCATTATCAATACCGTCACAGAGGTTTTAGCCCAAACGCTAATCCTCGAACGTCCACTCGACGTTGCGATCGATGGCCCACGTTTTCACCATCAATGGTTCCCTGATCAAGTTCGTTTCGAATCGATCGATAATGGCGTGTTTGAAGATATCAAACCCAAGCTGGAAGCGATGGGGCATAACCTCGAACGACGAGAGACTTGGCGGCAAGGAGCAGCCAACGGAATCATCGTTGACCTAAGTACCGGCGAAGCCCAAGGAGTTGCCGATTGGCGGCGAGGGGGTTCAGCCAAGGCGGTCAAGTAGCCACCGCGGCGACTATTGCCGAACTTAGAAGTTCTTAAACAGAAAGCGACGGCCGATTCATTTAGAATCGGCCGTCGCTATTTCGCTTAATAAGATACTTGCTTCTGAGCTATTCCGCTTCTTGAAACCAATCGTAGTCCGCAAATCGAGCATTACGAACCCAAGTACTGGTATGGAACGCATTGAGGAAGCTGTCCGATACGTCACGACATCCTTCTTCGCAAATAGCGTGATACTGAGGATGTGGAAGCAAACCGGAATTCAATGTTTGTCGTCCAGCGAAAGTCGCTCGACGGCAGGACAAAAAGTAGGAAACCTTGGGCAAGCTACCATTTTCCGCCCAAGGTATTGTCCATGCAGGAATCAGATCGTAAGCAGACTCTCGACTGACGAGTGCCTGCATGTCGGATGCGTCGAGCGAGAATTCCATCCCATTGAACCAATCTTCGTTCGACTCGGATGGTCGTGCGTTTAAGACACCACAACGACTTTCACAAACGACTCCGCCGTATACCTCTCGGCCGCGCGGGCTCATCACATATTCGTAAATACGACGAGCCCTTAAAACGATTACGGGAGATGCCTGTCGGATGGTCGCTGCAGAAATCGAACGACCAGCAGATCTCAAATTGATCAGGCTTCCATAGCCAACCAATGAAATTCGTGTGCCAGGCTTGGCAAACAAGCTGTCGATTCCCCATGGGTAAACGTGCTCGCGTGCCGAATGGTGGACCAACGGCAGAGACAAACCAGCGATACGATCTAATATTCGTATCTCCTCAAATCGCGGAGAAATCAAACCGAATAAATCCTATTCCAGAAGGCAACTCTCTTAGCAAAGTGAATATCGCGTACTAATTGATAACGCGACTATTTACATTTTCCACTTCCAGCCCAGCGGACGCCTTCGGCCATAATGGAATTAGGACCGCCAGACTTTTCTGGATGAGGGCTGTAACAGATGACACGACCGTTGCCGTACATCGTTCGCACGATGGCATGCGTTCCGACCATGGCTCCCTTGGGAGCTCCCTTCTTAGCGATCTCGGTCTCGTAAGTCGCCAGAACTTCATAACCTGGCAAATCAGGATTGTTATCCGGCACGAGAAGTGGGCCCTGGCCGTAGTAACACTCAAGTGCGTTTTCATCGGCCCCCAGGACCTCGTTGCCAGCAGGCGAGATGGCTAGCGAAACAGTTCCTGTTCCGCGAGCCCAGTGCACGCGATCCCATACCTTGGCATTGAGCAGGCCAAGCGACCAGGAATAATGCGACGAGGCCAGGTACGATCCAGCACAGATCCCCACGTATCCGCCTCCGTTGTCGACAAATTCTTTGACCGTGCTACGGCCAGATTCTTCAAGCATTTCCGACTGTTTGCTGCCTGAACCGCCTGGCATGATCAGCACATCAAAGTCTTCCAGCACACCATCACGGATCTGCTGTGGCGTGACGACAACCGCGTCAAATCCGTTTTCTTTCCCAAGTATTCGTTTCAGGTTCTTCGGGCCGCTGGCAGATCCATCGCTGTGGTCATATACCGCCACGCGAATCAAGGACGTCACCTCGGTGGTGACAGGGGTCTGTGCCGCAGCCGTTTGAACGATTGTGAGAACCGCAAGGCAGGTGCAGAAGATCAATTTCGATTTCAAGGTATAGTTGGCCTGGGACATTGGTTTTTCCTAGTGTGTCTCAATTCGCTTCAAAACGTTTGTTTCGTTGATTGCAACGACTAGTTGGCCGTGGTTGTTAACGTAGATGAAAAGACAGGAGGCTTCGGTGCAGACAGACTGATCGCCGCGTTTTTCACTTCGATCAATTCGTTTTGCATCGTATCCATGGCCATCTCGCCTGCTTTGATCTGAAGCTGCTTGAGCTGATCGTAATTCGATCCGGTTTTGCTCCACTGGTCTTTGGCCTTAAGCGTGGTTTCCAGCAAAACGTCTTCCGTCTTCCAAAGGTCGTCCCAGGTCTCTGAGATACGTTCGGTATAGATGCCATCCTTGTCTGGAGTCAGTCGCCAGCCTCGTAGCGAGAGAGCGATCTCTCCGATCTCGCCACCTCGTTTATCGGTCAACGGATCGGCAACTTCTCCGACAGGAAAGACAGGGACAGCAATCGAGAATTTAGGATCGCCGAGCATTGTCCACATCGTGGTCAGCTTAGGATCTTCACCAACTTTGACCCCATGAAACACGACAGCGGAAACGGTAGTCGTTCGGCTGATCGTACTTTTTGTCAGGATCGATTTCGGCAACTGGCCAGCAGGGCCGTTGATGGTTCCAGGATAAGGATTTCCCGCATCGTCACTCAGGTCTCGGCAGCATTGGCGGACCACTTCAGGCAGGGAAATATCGTCGAAGCCGACTTCGTCCAAAATGCATTGAGCCCGCAGGAAACGCCCACTCGAATAAACCTCTTTGATCGATTCTTTCTCAGGGTTGGCCTGCAACTTGTTAGCAGTCATTGAGAAGTTAGAACGGACAATATAGCCATTCGGTGCGACAACAGGATCGTTGGCATCAAACAACTTGTAATCGTTCGGGCTCGTTTCAAACAAAGCTGCGCCGCCATGAGCGTCGATCACTCCAAAGTTGGCAATGGTACTACGTCCAGAAACATTCGTCTCTTCAAGTAATCGGCGAAAGTCATCAACCGTTTTGCAGCGTTGCAACGCCATTCGCATGAAACTGCCGTTGCCTGGCCCCGACGTGTCTTCGCTGGAAGACAAGTCGCGACTAAGAGAGTTTTCGATGCAAAATCCGACTTCGTTGACGCCCATCCAAACCGAGTTGCGTTGACCTGCATTCACAACACCAACAGCTTTGTACTTGCCGCCAGTAACCCAAGCGACTTCGTTATGAAGTCCGTTACTAGTGTCTCGATTTTTCCAAAGAAGCGGTCGACCATCAGGAGTGACTCTTTCACTGATGACGGCAGTTGTGCAGGCAAGCAATTCCGTAGCCGTAACGGTTGCGAGCAGGAGGAGGGTACCTATTGCGAGGTAGGAGGGCTTTGAGGAAGGAAGGCTCATCTATACTCCTTGTGAGGTAAAGAACCAGCAGAAGAGTTCAAAACTTTGACACAATTGAACTCACGACATGCCTGATTCTTGGGCATTTCATGCTTTGTCTTCAGGAGTATCCGCACTCTGCGTGGCCTCGACAATGTTCTTCTGCGCATTGCGATATTCGATTTTTACCGCTAAGCCTCGCGAATCGATTCGTTCAGGGCACTTTGGTCACCAATTGAGTTTTTAATTGTTCCGTAATTTCTTCTTGGCCCAGAAATTGCTTAAACTGTGCAGCAACACCTCCCCCCTAAAGATATCCCACCCCAAATCCATATCTGGATTCCACTGCATGACGTAAGGGCAACGATTAATGATTCAGCGAGTTCCAGCTTGTCCTGACCGACTTCGCATTGCTCTGCTAATTCTCAACGAAAGCCACTGGAGCCGATCGATCCTGGACGGCATCGCACGCTTTGCCCTGGAACATGGACGGTGGGATCTTTGGATGCATCCCCGTGGTGTTGGAGTCCCGCCGAGTCTTCCGCGCGACTGGTCGGGCGACGGCGTCATCTCACGAATCTCGAACGAGAAGCTTCGCCAATCGATCGATCAACATCGCTTGCCAACGATTAATGTCTCTTGGCATGGCGTTCACAGCCGACGCTTTCCCAAGGTGATCGCCGATCCTCGTGGCGGCGGAAAGCTGGCCGGAGAGTTTTTCGTCAGTCGCGGCTTTACCAACGTCGGTTACATCGGGCCGCCAATCTGTTACAGCTACCAAGATGAGGTGTTGCCTGAGGTTGTCCAAACGGCGGAAAACGCTGGATGCCGAACATTTCAGTTTGCCCCAGATCCGCTCGCTCCGGAACCTGATTTCGACTTTCAACGAACACGCTTAGTCGAATGGGTCCGTTCTCTTCCCAAACCTGTTGGCATTGTTGCTTGGAATTCGATTCAAGCCCGAGAGATCATCCTGACTTGTCAGGCCGAGCAAATCAACGTTCCCAACGACGTCGCCATTCTGGCCGTCGAGGACGATCCGTTGGTCTCGAAACTCTCGCCAATACCAATCTCTTACATTGAGCAGCGCGTCGAGCAAGTGGGCTATGAATCCGCAAAAGAGCTCCAACGAATTATCGCCGGGGGAGAACCACGGGATGAACCTCTAATCATTGCCCCCGAAGGCATCGTCGAAAAAGCTTCTACGAACACGGTATTTGCTACTGACTCAGTCGTTCGTGAGGCGGTAGCATTCATCCAACAGAATCGGGAATTTGCCATTACGGTTTCTGATTTAACGCGTCATCTCGACATTTCCAGAAGATCCCTGGAAGACCGGTTCCGTCGCGTCTTGAAGCGTTCTCCCGCCGAAGAGATTCGGATGGCACGCGTGAATGTACTGAAGAAACTTCTTTGCCAAACGACATTCACGTTAGCGGAGATCAGCGAGAAGTCTGGCTTTAGCTGCGAGAACTCGATGCTTCGTTTCTTCAAACGAATGACGGGGATCACGCCTGGTGAGTTCCGTCGCAATCATCCCAAAGATCTCCTCGACAGTGCCGACTAGGGAGCAATGCCCCCTCTGTGGAACTTCTTTGCATTGCCTTTTGGGAATTATTACGCGCTGTTTTGTCTCAACTGCAAATTGAGTTAACCATTTTGCGCGAACGAACCTTGGGGTGTTGCGGCATGAGCAACTATCTTCGGAGTCTACGCATTAGGTAGCTCAATTCATTTTCCCAAGCGTTCCCGAAATCGGACAGATCATGCCACAAAGCAAGTCGCTTGCAGAATCGACCATCCAGCAATGGGGTGTTGTTTCGACATCTCTGCTGCTTCTTTTCGCCGTTGGTTGCCAGCCATCGATCTCGTATGAAATGGTGCCAGCGACTGGCACCGTTCAACTAGATGGCGAGCCAATTGAAAATGCCAAAGTGGTTTTCCATTCCGAAACCAACCCGCGAGCATTTGGCACAACCGACTCTCAAGGACGGTTTCAGATGAACACCCTCAAGCAAGGCGAAGGAGTCGCGATTGGAGATTTCATCGTCAAGATTGTCTCGACGCAGGAAACGAAAAACAGCTCCGGAAAATCGATCAGCCTATCCCCGCTCTATAGCGAAAACGGTGTCCAAGTGGTCACCGTTGCCCAAGGTGCCCCGAATGATTTCGAGTTTGCATTGAAGAGTCGCCCCGGCAAAAGCGATTACATGTCGGACAATCCTCTCGAAGAACCGTAATCGCTGGATGCCTTTTCGTGCGTCACGGCGCCCCGATTCACTAACCGTAAGAAACGACGATTCTTTTGCGCAAACTGCCCCTGAAGAAACGCCTAGTGATTCGTTAGCCTTACGGTACCTGAAACCCAATTTGCCTGCCCCATCATGCCCCCAGTTCCGTTTTATCATTCCAAGTCATTTCATGAGGGACTCGCATGAATACGAGCCACGCTTTTTTTGCTCGCCAGAAGCGATCTGCTTTTACGCTCGTCGAACTGTTGGTGGTCATCGCAATCATCGGTATCTTAATCGCACTATTGCTGCCAGCGGTTCAACAAGCTCGTGAAGCTGCTCGCCGTATGCAGTGCCAGAACAATCTGAAACAGATGGGTTTGGCAATGCATAATTACCATGACACGAACAATTGCTTTCCCGCCGGTTTCTATCGCCGCTCTTATTCCTACTCGACGTTCTCTGGCCCAGGCTGGGGCTGGGGCACGATGATTCTGCCACAGATTGAACAGAACAATCGCTACGAAGCCTTGCACGTGATGGATCAATTCTGTTCTGACGATGCTGCAGTCTTGGAGTACTCGCAGCCACCGATCGAAGCGTATCGCTGTCCGAGTGCCCCAGGCGACGACCTCAACGATGCGTTCAAGAACTCGGACTCCGAACCTTCGCACGGCATTTCGAGCTACAAGGGCGTCTTTGGCGATCTGAACACGCAGTACAATTACTCCGGTGACGATTGCAGCTACTACGCTGGAAGTTGCATTAACGGTGGCAACGGAATGTTCTCGGCCAACAGTGCTACCAAGTTCCGCGATGTGACTGATGGAACCACAAA
Source organism: Bremerella sp. TYQ1 (assembly GCF_020150455.1). Taxonomy (NCBI): domain Bacteria; kingdom Pseudomonadati; phylum Planctomycetota; class Planctomycetia; order Pirellulales; family Pirellulaceae; genus Bremerella; species Bremerella sp. TYQ1. The sequence continues at coordinate 5,456,489 of NZ_CP083740.1, read as the reverse complement.
CACGGTCATGATCGGCGAAGTCCCCAGCGGCCCTAATGGTACGCGAGACTCGTCGGATGACTTGATCGACTACAAAGGGGCTGTTTGGGTTGGGGTAACTCTGGGCGGTGCCAGCAGCAATGTTGCAACCCACCAAACGTTGCGTGGCGTAACAAGCGGTGGCTCAACAAGCACCGTCTATAAGATCAACGGGTCGAACGCCTATTCTTTCGGTTCCCATCATCCTGGTGGAGCTCAGTTCGTTTTGAGCGATGGCAGCGTTCGTTTCTTCACCGAAAACATGGATGGCGCTTCGGTGAATCGAATCTCCAATAAAGAAGATGGCGAAGTCATCACCAACTAAGCTTCGTCCCAATCCCTAAGCAAAAACGAAAAGCGATAGCGAGCTCAACTCGCTGTCGCTTTTTTACATGCAATCAGCAAAGCGGAAGGAGCGCACTTGATTTTCGCCACTTCCTTTAATTCGAAGTAACGGATTGCCAGCTTAGGCCAATTCAAACGCCAATTCATTTCTCGCTGCTGCTCGACCGCCTCCCGCTAACTCGAAATCATAAAGATCGATCGCGTCTTAAAGTGTACTTTCGTCTACTCCAAAGCATTGACACGATTTTCGATCAATTCATCCCATGTCACGAATACTATGTAGCAAAGAGGCAATGAATCTACCTCGAAGAACTGACCTCGTCGCCAATGGTATCCGATCTACGGCGTGAGACACTATGTCGCCTGGAGTTCCATCGTCCGATAAGGCTTCACGCTTCATCCCCAATGCCAATTCGTAGCTAAACGCGTATAAGCAAGCTCGGTAGGATAAACGTAGAACTCAAGCCAAGTCTACTCGGGGAAACCAATCGTACACAAGACTTAAAGATTAAACTCGATGCGGTGATTCATTTCGCATATTTGGCTTTTGTCGACGCGTTAAATTTCTTGAGATCATCATCGCACGTATGGTTCTCGAACTCGTAGTTCCACGGTTCGATGTACCGCATCCCTAGCTCTTTTGCCTGTTGAAAGACTAAAGTGTAGTCGCCATTTGGAAAACGATGTTTCTGATCAGAGCGGCCGATTACCTGGCCATAAAGGTCGCCGTCGTAGTTCTTTAGTAGAGCGATCAGCTTTGCCTGGTATTCCGTTTTACCTGAGATCCACCACATGCCGATCCCGACACGGTCTTGATACTTCGTCTTCTGAAACTCCTCTATAATTCGAGCCGGAATCTCGGCACTGCGAAAGAGTTCGTGCAATTCAAACGCGACTGCTTTGTCGGGAAATGCCTCCATCACACTTTGCGTGGCATCGGCTGAGGCTTGCACCCAGACATCTCCAAATTTCTCTTCACCGTTTCGTTCTCGCGAATCGATACCGGCCGCTTTGAACAGTGTTTCCGTTGCTACCCCGTTGAAGTGCCCTTCAATTCCATTGCTGGTCATCTGCGGGACATAGACAAGTTTTAGTCTCGGGTCAGAGGCATATTGTTTGCCCACCCCCTTTAACATCTCCTTCAGCCGACGTTGCACTACTGGATCCCAGTACTTTGGCATCTCGACGGGATTACCACGAAACGCCATCGAAAACGTTTTTACGTGTAGCTCGGAAACTAACCACTCAGGCGAAAGTGAGCGAGGACGTCGCCTGCCTTGGGGGATACTTTCACGTTTATCCACGGAAGTCCAACCGCCGTGAATTGCCAGTGTCCAATTCATTTCCGGCTTGAGTAAACGAACCTGGCGTTCGATGGCCGTAAAATCGAATCGCCCTGGCTCCGGCTCGATCTCTGACCAGGTAACTCGAACGAGCCCCCCCTGCATCTGCCCGTGCTGAACGGCCCGGGACGTGATCTGACTGGCATACGTGCCCGTCGGTTTCTCAACTTCCTTTCCCAAGGAAACAGAAACGATCAGGCAAACCATAAGAAGCGGTAGTAGTTGCGTCGTTTTCATGGAGGTATTAACTCCACAAAGCGTTCAAGGTTTCGCCGCCAATTTATTCGACTTGGGAAACTCCCCTTTCCGTCTGTCTACAAACGCGACATCACGCCGTACCGCTCAATGGCCCTGCCGCTGGCAAGACCTAAAGAATTCTGTGCCTGGATTCATCGACTGCATTTTATAAGTTTTTCTAAAAACATCGCGATGATGGCAAACGATAGCTTCGTCTTCTAAAGATTTAAATAGCCCCTAGAAGCCGATGGGTTTCACTCTCAGATCCAGGAGAAATGGTCTACTACGTTAGCCGGTACATTCATGACTATTTAGCAAAGACTTCCTGAATACCTTCAGTCATTCAACCGGCGATTGATTTACTCTTGCTTGGCTTTGGTTTTGTTTAAGTCAAAAATGACGTACTTACCATCACCGCCGGTCGACATCTCGAAGTTCTCAGAAAGGTATTGAAGGATTTGTTGTTCGCCGCGAACACGTTCGGTCATGATGACAACGAAATGAGTTGCTCCATCCCTTCTGAAGTTCTCTAGCCGTGTTGTATCAGATTCCACTTTTTCGCCAGCAGCTTCCTGCAGCTTTAGATCGCCACCATGGGGCCAATGGTGTGCATCTAGATAGCTGTGATATTTAAGTCCCCTGGCGTAATCTTCCGTAATTGCCACAACGTTGCCTCCGACACCAACCGACTGACCAATCTGAGCATACTCTCGCTCAGTAAGCGGCGCGTAAAAGGTATGAATTTCAGGACCCGCCGAAAAGCCAACCAACGTTAACCAGCCTGCAAGCAACATGATTCCAACCGCAGTGCTAGTTTTCCGCTCCGTTAGTTGGAATAACCCATCTATCAATGGACAGAGGCAAATGCTCACCAGAGGAATTAGCACAGCACAATAGTAACTGTGACTCATGCTTCGGTAGTTGGTTGCGATGACGAACGTCATGTATCCCGCAAGCAAACCGACATAAAGCCATCGCCATCGGTCACTACTAGCCAACACGATACCTAAGGCAACAAACAGAAGAATTGCCCATCCATAGTAATCCTCTAAGTATTGAATCCATTGTCCCCATAAGATCATATCCCCAAGCATTCCCGGCACAAAAGATACGCCCTGCTGCCCGGGGCAAATGACTTGGATCCAGAAAAAGCTAGGCACCGCGCAAAGAATACCGAACACATACCAGCGGGGATCAGACAAGAGGCGTTTGAGGCCCACTTCCGTCAATCCTAACCCTGTAAACGCGGCACATAGTGGAAAAAGCATAAACCCAGGTTTCGCGAGCAAAAGCAAACCGCAAACCGATCCCAACCAAACCGTTTGCCGCCAGGCGCTGGGATAACCAGATTGAATAAGAAGCCAAAGTGCCCACAAAAACGTGGCAATCATTAGAGGCTCAGGTTGAAACGTCCGCGATACGATTAAGCCCATCGGGCAATTCATGTAGAAACCAACCACAACCATCTGAGTGATCGGATTTGACGTTAAGCGAAGGACAATCAGAAACAACGCCACGCCACCAACTAGCCACACAATTGTTGAGAAATAGGTCGAAACATGGGGCGATTCTTCACCCATCGCGAGATAGGCCAAAGCGGTAATCGACTCGTTAACAGGTGGCTCGTAGACTTGCTCTTTGGACACCTCGCGATGGTAGATTCGCTCCTTGGTCGATTGTTGAGAGGAAGGGGCCATCGCCAAATAGATGTCTCGGGCGCGTAATGCCGATGTGTACTGCCGCATCACGTGATAGGTGGACGGCCACCGATCGCAACTTTCGACACGCTGCCAAGCCCCCCAAACCACAAGCCAAGCCAGAGCGGCATAGGCAAATACCTGAATCCAATCGTCGGCTTGCGAGATAATTGGAGATGAAGCACTATCCACCGTCGATTCTGAAGCGTTGATCTCCTGCGACTTTGATCCCTTCTTTTTTGACTTCATTACTCTGTTGTTTCTTTGGATTCAATTTCGGTGAAAAAGCGGCTTAGCGTTCGTATTGTTGCAGATCAATGACGGCTTCCTTCACCGATCGGCAGGTCCCTGTCGGAGGGGTCGTCAGAGGAATGTTCGGTCGTATCGTTCGACGAGGAATCGTCGCGATCGCCTGGAGCACGAACATTCGAGTGAGAGCTCGATTCGATTTGTCGCCGGTAGTCTCCGCGACTGAAGTATTTCTCCAGCCAGACGTACATCGTGATAAAAAAATAACGGCTCCCCATTTCACGGATTTTGAGCTTAGCAAATCCCGTTCGCCGATTTCGCCAGGTGATCGGAATAATTGTCCACGTGTACCCACGGACGATCGCCTTGAGTGGCAACTCAACGGTCAGATTAAAGTGAGGTGCCAAGAGGGGGCGACAGCCATCGATCACTTCACGGCGATACGCTTTAAAAGCATTCGTCGTATCGTTCAACTTGATGCGAAAGACCACTTTGATAAACAAGTTGGCCATCCGGTTTAACATCCACTTGATGGTCGGGTAATCAATGACCCCTCCACCCTTGATGAAGCGGCTTCCAAAAACGCACTCATACCCCTCATTAAGTTTCTTCCAGTACACCACAACATCGCGGCAGTCATCTGACTCGTCCGCCATCATGATTACCACTGCATCGCCGGTGTAGTGCTGCAAACCATATTGGATTGCCCGGCCGAATCCGTGTGGCCCAGGATTACTCACCGGCTTAACTTCCGGAATCTCAAGAGCAACTTTCTGCAAAATCTCCCATGTGCGGTCAGTGCTTCCATCATCAACGACCACGATTTCATGAGGAACATTTTGAAGTCGCAATTCCAAGTGCAGATGCTCTACAGTAGACGAAATACACCCCTCCTCGTCACGAGCGGGAATGATCACTGAGAGTTTACTGAGTGTATTCATAGTGGAATTTACGAGGGCTTGGAATTTACGAAGCGATGCATCAATCAATCGGCAACCATGTCCAGCCAGTCAGGATGAGACTGAGCGAAGTCTGCTATTTGATTCAACAGCTTATCGAGGGAAATGTTCGGTCGAAAATTCCAAACGCGTTTGGCCAGGGTCGAATCTAGCACCATCCAAGGAATGTCAAACTTGCGCGGCGTTCCGTCCGCCTGAACTTGGTGAGGTCCCAACTTTTGCTCGCACCAGCGGCTCAAATTGTATAACGAAATCGAATTTTCTATACCTCCGGACAAGTTGAATATGCGCTGATCAGGCATGCCTGAAAATTCCATCTGTTTTTCTAAGACGGGCGATACGTCCAGCGGCGAGAGAGCCGAACGGACTTGAATTCCAGCTCCTTCATAGCCCAAGTAACGTAGGGGTTTACGTGCTTGCCAAGAGTGGATCCAAAAACTAAAGATTCCTTGCTCGGCGCGTCCAAACTGCCCAGGCCCTGCCATCACGTCACAGCGATTGATCCACACTGGAAACTCGAAAGTACTTCCGTATTCCAACGCCAACGTTTCCGATGCAAGCTTCGTGGTCCCATAAAGGGAAAGAGGTGGAGTCGTTGAGAATTTCTCACTTACCCCTTCCGCGGAAAGTCCAAACGGAATGCTCGCACCGAAGTCAGGTCGGCAAGCTCCATCTTCAACGACGAGATTTAGCTTCGTTAAAGGTTCAATGGAATAAACGCGGCTCGTGCTCAAGAGAATGAAACCTGCTTGAACTCGGCGGCAATACTCAAGCAGGTTGATCGTACCCAGGAGATTGTGTTCAACCAGTTGACGGCTATTGCTGCGTCCGTCGACCCCGGCCAACACGGTGGGGTTAGCCGACGCATCAATCACGAAGTCGACTTTAGGAAGATCCTGCAAGTCACTGGCACACCTGATATCTCCATGAACGAGCTGAACGCCACGCTTGCGCAAATCATTGCGATTAAGCTCGCTCCCCAGTCGGCTGAGATTATCCAGGCCAACGATTTCGAAGTCTGAAGCTTCCAACCAGGCCTTAGCTATCGTGCTACCAACAAAACCACAAACGCCAGTAATCAGAAGTCTCATTGAATCCTCAACACCTAGGCGCTGTCACTCCTTGACCTCGGGAGCAATCAATGTTCCGCAGGAAGTCCTATGCTGTCGCCAAACGTTTGCGCCAACTATCCACAATTTGTACTAGCGACATTTTCAGTGAAATGCTCACCTCCCAATCGGGATAGTGGCTTTTGATCTTGGACAAGTCACTGTAATAGCAAATGTGATCGCCAATGCGGTTCTGTTCAGAATAGCTGTAAACTTGCTGAATTCCAGTCAATTCTTCCGTCTGCACGAATGCCTCTAAGATCGAGCAAGAGTTTTCTTTCCCTCCACCCAGATTGTACACCTCGCCAGATCGTGGCTTGGCCGCAAACGCTTCAACAAACTTTGCAATGTCGAGAGGATGAATGTTGTCGCGGACTTGCTTACCATGATAGCCAAAAACCGTGTAGTGTTTCTGAGTCAAATTGCATTTGACGAGATAACTCAGAAAGCCGTGCAATTGAACGCCGGAATGGGCAGGCCCAGTAACACAGCCTGCTCGAAGACAACACGTCGGCATACCGAAGTAGCGACCATACTCTTGAACCATAAGATCTGCGGCAGCTTTCGACGCCCCGAACAGTGAATGGGTACATTGGTCAATCGGCAGCGATTCAGGCACCCCTAGCTGGAATTTCTCGTCCGCGTAGTCAAAGCGTTCAGCTGATTCCTGAAGAGGAATGGTATTGGGCCGGTCACCATAGACTTTGTTGGTAGACATAAACACAAATGGCGAATCAGGACAAACCCGCCGGACCGACTCCAACAAGTTGAGCGTACCAACTGCGTTCGTATCAAAATCGTCGAAAGCAATCGCCGCGGCTCGATCATGCGAAGGCTGAGCTGCCGTGTGAACGATCAAATCAGGCTTGACCTGCTGGATCAGCTGAAGCACCTCATCCCGATCTCGAATATCCAGTTCGTGATGTTGAAAGCTATCAATCGTTCGCGTCAGCTGTTCCTGATTCCATCGGGTATCTCCTTCAGGCCCAAAGAAAACGGCCCGTTGATTGTTGTCTACGCCATGGACCGAATACCCGATTCCACCAAAGTACCGACACACTTCTGATCCAATTAATCCAGAAGAACCTGTCACGAGTATCGTCTGCATATTTTCTGACTTAAAAGCGAAGCCAATCGGCTGAAACAAACTTGGTCAGCTTGAAATGGATCTCGCCGCGATGGAATCGGTAAATGGAGGAAAAAGGCGTGATGAGAATCTCCCTGTCCTTCATTGCACAGAAAGCGTCAACATTCCCCAATAGGCGTTTTAGGCCATGCCGTTTCACAATGCAAGAATCGATGTAGCTCAAGCAAGGACAAACACAACGGCAAAACAAGTTACTTCTTTGCTTAAGAATTCTAACAGGAATGTCATCACGAGACGCTTTCAAAGATCGTTCTAGTAGCTTCACTAAAAAGAAAACGAGTCATGCGCGATGTCTTTCGGGCGACTAAAAACGAGCCCCACCGCTAATCATCGGTAGGGCAATGCAAATACGATACTTGCGTGAATAATCCTTCTTGAAACTTGAGCATTAGACTTGAATGCCGACGAATCAGGCACGCCAGTAGAGGACTGACTCCGCGGTTTTCGTAAATGCCACAACCGGTTCTTTGGACGGTTCCAGAATCGTGCACCTAATGGCCGCCCAGTTTGCGTCTCTTAACCTATCGATGTAGGGCCTATACGATCAGTTCTCAATGAGTGAATGTTCGACAGGTCGATTAGTAAGCCGCTTTACCAAGCAAGTGACACAGGCCAAATATTAGGATAGATCTGATATCACCATCTTAGTCGAATTCACGCGAGCTCCCCGAAGGCAAAATCCTTAAAACAAACACACTGCAACTTACTTGCAGTTACCCGTTGACAGCAGGTACACCGACACCCTATTCTGGGGAACGACGATCATTCGTCGCTTTCTCTCCCCTTAAAGCCTGCCCACATAACGTGCGTAACTGCAAGAGTTCTATGTTTGCCATGAGATTTAGCTTTCGACACGATCGTAAACGAGCGAACCTTCAAGTCGGTTTTACTTTGGTGGAACTGTTAGTTGTCATCGCAATCATCGGTATTTTGATGTCGCTCCTACTTCCCGCCGTCCAGCAGGCCCGGGAAGCAGCACGGCGGATGCAATGCACCAACAACCTGAAGCAAATCGGGTTGGCCATGCATAATCATCTGGACATTTACGATTCGTTTCCAGGCAACTCGCCTTCGGGGAAATACAACACATCTCTGTATCGGATCTTGCACAGTCTGGACCCGGCACTTGCCCAACATTTGCCTGCCGAAGAGGCATGGTGGGGAGACTTTTCCGCTGCCCATATGGAAATCGCCAAAACGACCGTTCCGACGTTTCTGTGCCCTTCGGATCCAGTGCAAAGTACGCACGGGTGGTTTGGTACCTATGGAGATGTGAACTACGTGGGAAATTTTGGCTGGCCGCGAAATGCCACGGGAGTGAACGGTGAGCGTGCCATGTCAGCAAATGAATGGCCCAAGCCGAACGGAATGCTGGGAATTGACTACAACTTCAACTCATCCAATAGTGCCGCAGCAAAGGGCGACCCTACCATTAAACTCAAGCCACGCGACGTAACTGATGGCCTGAGTAATACGGCTGCGTACAGCGAATTTTTGAAGAATGACGGAGCGCTCTACTTGGACGCAAGCGTACCCGATACTCGAGTTATCTATGAAGGGCCATCAGATACCGGCCCCGAAACTTTGCCCGCACTCAGAGATGTGTGCATGAGCCTTCCTATCGAGAAACGCGATTCTCTCTCAACGAGCATCGGGGCTCGCTGGCTGGACGCGCACTACGGTTCAGTGATGTCCTACAATCACCTGATGACGCCAAATACGCGAGCGTGCTATTTCGATATCGGCGGTGGCGGGGGTTGGGCGGACAAAGTCCACGAGTGGGACGGCGACAGTGGAGCATCCGCGAGTAGCGCTCACCCAGGAGGTGTCAACGTTCTACTGGGAGATGGTTCGGTACGATTTGTCGCCGAAACGCTCGACACGATCACCTGGTGGGCACTTGGCTCGCGGAATGACGGAATGGTCTTAGGCGAGTATTAGGCCGAACTACAAGTTCCGTGCATTGAAAGTGGCCATTTCCAAAGAGATGATCACTTGCGATGCCAAATGAAAACCCGCCCGACCTCGTGTGGTGATCTTTATTGAGTCCACGGTGGCTAGAAATTGTCAGGGGTCTATCGTCTAGCGAGTAGGCACACTGATGCTTCTCTCGTTACACCAAGAAATACTTCTATGAGAACTCTTGCATCAAGTTTACTGACTCTCATTTTGCTTTCGGGATGTGGACCGTCCGAAGAAGTCCTAGATAAGCAAGATGAAAAGTGGGAAGCAACCTTGGAAGAACAGATGGTTGATCCACCCGGGATGTCTGGTCGTGACAAAGAAGCGCGTCGACTGCGGCTCCAGCTACAGTACGGCCCAGAGGCCGTCGAGCGGTACGACCAAAAGAATCGCGAGAAAGCCTCAAAATAAGCCACGCGAGCGAAAAGAAAACGGCGGAAACGCTCCTACGCTATTTTGTAACGCTTGCTTGTGCCTGAGTCTTTGTCGAAATCCGCAATTGAATGGAACACAGTGCGGAACAGACCATTTCGCGAAAGAGCCCCTTAGACTTTGAGACGGAATCGATCGTGCCACAAGTAACTGATTCAGAGGAAGCTAAATCAACGGACGATATTGTGATTCGCAGTCCACTGTCGCCGGCATGTGCTGTCGCCTTCATACTTATCGCAGGACTACTAGGCGCAGGCCTTGCTGTCATGTCTGCAAACGCATTTTCGTTTGGAGACTTGGCATCCATTGCTGCCGGAGAAAACCCTCCACGTGACGAATCGTTGTACATAGCATCCCTGATGAAATGGCAAGCCTATGCGAATGCTCTATTAACTGGAGTTGGATTGTCTCTACTGATACTCTTCGCCTCTTGGGGACTTAATGCGATCTCGCGAGACTCGACTCACAAGTGGCCTTCCAAGCCAATTCGATCTCTTTTCCTTGCGGTGACTATTGGTGGGGTCTGCCTGATGATGGCCTGTATGGCATTTCGGATGCATCAAGTCGGGACCCAGAATCTGATAACGGCTGTGTTGATTCATGCATTGGTCTGGTCGGGGCTAGGGCTTATCGTCGCTCATTCAATGCAGCGGTCGCACCGGGCAGGGCAGAGTATTCCTTTATCGGTTCTGGGGGGTTGCCTATGGGGTGCAAGCTTTCCGGTTCTGGTGGCATTAATTGATCCCGGTGCCTATGTCGAGCGTCTATTTGCAGGAAACGGGTTGATCGGCATGTGGGGTGGAGTCGGTTCTGTTGTTTTGCTCACAGCTGGCTTTCTGGGGAATACGCGTGCCCCGAAGAAAGCAGCCGACGATGAGCAGGCATGTGAGGTGACACCATGAATCGTTTCGGAGAAGAACCAAGACGACTCCTGACCCTGATCAAGCATGAGTTTCACACCTACAAGGCTGAGCGGTGGATACTCGTCAGTTGCCTGGCGTTGTTCTGCATTCTTGCCGCCGAATTCATTTTCGCAGCACGTGCATATCGTGAGATCAAAGTCTCAACAGAAGTTGCTCAAGCAGCGGCCCATGAAAATTGGCTGAACCAAGGAGATCGTGACCCACATGGGGCCGCCCATCATGGCACGTATCTGTACTCGCCGGTGTCACCACTGGCAGGTGTCGATCCGGGAATGACACCCCATCTTGGTTCTACGCTTCGGATCGAGGCACATGTTCGACACCATCTAACGAATGCGGCGGATTCCGATTGGTGCAACCCGATACGACAAACGTTCCGTAGCCCAGCCACAATCGTCTATGCCACGATCCCGCTTCTGGCAATTGCTGTCGGCTTCGCCTCCATATCGCAAGAGAGGGCATCGGGCACACTTTCTATGATTTTAGTCCAGGGAGTCCCTTGGAGAGCTTTACTACTCGGCAAAGTCGTGGCCGCGACCAGTTTGATCATGTTGACCATCTCTCCCTTTTTTTTAAGCATTGCGTATCACCTTTATGCCAGTTTCAGCTTGCCGAATTCGGAAACGTTGGGTAGCAATATCTTCGCTCGGTCGGTGCTGATGTGCCTTGCCACATTGATTTATGTGGTGATTTGGAGTGCCATCTGTACGGCAACTTCTGCACGGGTTCATTCGTCGGGAACGGCCCTCGTCGCACTTCTTGGACTGTGGCTAACAATGGTCTTTCTGCTGCCCACGATTGCCACTCAAGTTGCTTCCGCGACCTACCCGCTACCCTCCCAAGAGACATTTAAGAAGTGGGCAGATGATCGGCAGTACATAGAAAAAGATGGCCAAAGCAAAAGCATATTCATGGCGCTTCACGAAGAGGTCGAACAACAGCTTTTCACGAAATATGGAGTTACCAATAAAAAAGACCTGCCGGTGAACTTCGATGGCGTTTTCATGCAGGAAGCTGAGAAATTCACGGACAAGCTTCATGCCGAGAATGAAGCACGTTTGCGAGTCAATCTTCAACGGCAGGCATGCGTTGTAGATTGCATTGGGGCGATCTCACCGTTTCATAGTATGCGAGGTATGTCGATGGCGTTGACGATGACCGATCTGGTTAGCCATGAACACCTTTCCGACCAGGCCGAAAAGTATCGCCAGCATCTGGTCGCCGTGGTGAATGCGGCCTACGCAATCAAATCCTCACAAAGAAGCAGCGCCGACCAAGGAGGAGGCCTGTGGAAACGAGTCGGAAGATTCGGGTATGAGTTACCCAGTCTGGCGTTCACTTTACGCAGCCAAGGTTGGCGACTTGTGATCCTAACTTGCTGGCTGATCATGGCGATGTGCTTTCTCTGGTGGACTCCTAGTCATGTCACATAGCGCGGTCGAAAAAACATCATCCCAAACTCACTGGTTCACTCTGTTTCAATGGGCGATCCGGCACTTTTGGGCACGAAAACGCAACCGCTGGCTATTGATGACGTTCGCTATCCTCGCTGCAGTTTCTCACGGCCTAGGTGCTGTTCAGGCACTGAAGGTTCGCCAAGAGATATCTGACTTACGTGAAATGGAAGCGGAACGCAACGAAGTATATCGCTCTGCATTTACAACCGACGAACCTAATAATGACGATTCCAAGGCCCAACGGAAGATCAGAACACAGCGAATGATTGCCAAGCTGCCGACATCCCTGGCCTATTCCGGGGGAATCGACAGCGCGTCCTATCTTCCTCGTCCGCTAGCGATCTTGTCGGTTGGTTACAGCGATATTTGGCCCAGTCGATACCGCATCACGGCACACTCGCGACGTCAAAACCTAGAGCGTGAAGACATCGCCAGTCCGTTCCGTCGACTTACCGGGCCATGGGATGCAGCGGCATTCATTTTAATCATTCTTCCACTGACGCTGATCGTGCTAACTTACGATATTGTCTCTAGCGAACAAGAGTTGGGAACGTCGTCCCTTTTACAGCTCAGCGTGAAAGAGATCCGCATCTATTTTCTTTTCCGATTCTTAGTTTGTGGATTGGGCCTGGGAGGACTGCTCATCGGCATCCATGTGTTCACTGCGTTCCTTTTCTCTTCGCCCGCCGCTGTTTCATTGGGGTTATGGTGTGTTTTTGTTGTCGCCTACACCGCATTTTGGCTGGGATTAGCTTGGGCGATAAACGCGCTGAAGATCTCTTCGGTCGCGTCGGTGATGCTGCTTACTTTGCTGTGGGCCCTCCTGACTATCTTGTTCCCGACCACGCTCGCCCGCCTGGCAGAGAAACAATTTCCGGTCATAGAAAACACCTACTTGATTACTCAAGAACGCCTCCTGCGGGAGCAAGCCGAAAACGATTTAAGACGTCTCCTCGATGCATACTATGACACGCATCCCGAGGTGACACGCCCTTCCAAGAAAGAGGATCCTTACGGACAGACGCGTTGGGATGCGATTCGAGAAGAAGTCGACCGACAAATGCAGCCTCTGTTGGCAACTCGGCTTTCACAAATTCAACAACGGAGACTGGTCGTTGAGCGTCTAAGCCTTCTTGATCCTGCGTTAGCCGCCAAGACGGTGATGGACGAACTGGCCGGCACAGGGCTCTATCAGTACGCGACGTTTGCTGAACATGCATTGCACTATGACGAGCAATTTAAAAGCTATTTTCAACCGCTGATGATGCAGCGTGGCGAACTGACCGAGAAATCTTTTGCAGCGATTCCTGCATTTGCCGAGCGGACAGATGATATGCCTCTTCGACTCTCTCTACTTCTGCAATGCAACTTGGCGATTGTCGCGTGGACGGTCGGACTCTTTCTGTTCGGTTGGATCCGCCTACGTAAAGTTTAAGCGATCGGTGACTCGCATCCTTTTTCTAGAACAATATTCGGAGCGGCCATGCTACAAGCAATCGAATTGAGTAAACACTATGGCGATCATGTCGCCTTGGACTGTTTAAACTTAACAGTCGATCCGGGCGAACTGTTTTGCCTTCTGGGAGGCAACGGCGCCGGCAAGTCAACTACGATCAAGCTGTTCATGGATTTCGTATCGGCCACCTCAGGCAGCGCCCTGGTCGACGGAATTGATGTTGCGAAACAACCGAGTCTAGCGCGTAGCCATTTGGCCTACATTCCGGAAATAGTTAATCTTTACCCCTATCTAACTGGACTCGAGAATCTAAAGTTCTTCACTGAGTTGACTGGACGCGAATTCAGCCGAGATGAACTGGAGCTTTTACTTGCTCAAGTGACTTTACCGATGGATGCAATTCGAAAACCAGTCCGTAGTTACTCCAAAGGAATGCGTCAGAAAGTAGGGATTGCAATTGCGATCGCCAAACAAGCCAAAGCCCTGCTCCTGGATGAGCCTACCTCAGGCTTGGACCCTGCCGCGGCGAATCAATTCTCAGAAATTCTTCTGCAGCTTCGAAGCCAAGGAATGGCGATCTTAATGGCAACCCACGACCTATTCAGAGCACGAGACCTGGCAGATCGAATCGGTGTCATGGCCGAGGGAAGCATGGTCGAGGTGGTCTCTGGTAACGAAGTCTCCCACCAGGAATTGGAGGAACTCTACCTTCGTGTGTTTCATGCAGCCAGATGACCAAACGAAGCATTTTTTCAGGCAGCACACGCCCAAAAAAGATCCTTCGCGCAAATCTAATTACTCGACAAGAGCGACCTATCTTCAAAAACGTCTCTTAGCCCCCAAAGCCTGTCGATCAAATCTGACATCAGAGCACTTCCAAGACAGATCCTACTCTAAGTCCTTCTGCGGAAGTCCAAAGAAAAACCCACCTCACCGAAATTGACAAGGTGGGTTTAGTGGGGGCGGCGGGAGGGAAAATCTTTCTGAAAATCGTCGTCACAAGCCCCTATACGGAAGAGACTTACGAATACAGGCATTTCGACCACTAAGACCGAGAAGGACCAAAATCAGATACGGTTTCAGACAGATCAGACTCGCATGGCAATGAACGATGGCGTGCAGATACCGCGGTTTTCAAAAATGACGTAAGGAGATGAATAGATGATCCGTCAGAACTCTGAGGGTAACGTGAGCAGAGTGCCTGAACGAAAATTGGTTCTTTGACTAGAGGACGCCATGGAGAAGATAGAACCCTGGCGATACGCCTACAACCAACACCGACCACATAGCGCCCTGGGCAACCTGGCCCCGGGATCTTCTCACTTTAGCTGGTACAGAAAAGGGAAGCAGGTCAGTCACCATCCGACATACTCCCTGAAAGGCTTAGCTGGGATAGACGTTAGAGAGTGGAATATGCTCTGCAAGCAGGGTGCATTGTTACGGTTCCAACCAAAGACGTGCCAGGCCCGTTACCTGGATGTTTGTGAGGGGGTCGTCGGTAGATAGTTGGACGTGGGTGAGTTTTCCTTTGTTCGAAACGCCAATAACCTTGGCGATCACGGGTTCCGAGCTTGGTTTTCGATCGACCCCAGCCGCGGCGACGCGGACCGTCATTTGTTTTTTCAGATTCTTGGCCAACGCTTGTCCCTCTTGAAATAGTGTGATGTGAAGTTGGTTTTCTTCGACCTGATCGACATAGCCTGGTAGACCTTCCTGGGTCATGCGTTGTGCATGGACTTGCATTTGTTCCGACTGAAATTTCTGCAAGCTTTCGTCGTCGAGGAAAATGTGCCAAGCAATTCGACTGCGTCCTTTGCCCAGACCATGGGTCTTCGCTCGAAGTGCATCTCCGACCTTGACGTCGGTTAATTTCGCTGGTTCACCCTGCTTCCAGAACTTCGTTTCGTCATCGATCTTGAGGATTAGGTTCGTTTCGCGAACGAATGTTTTGTCGAACTTTGCTTGGGTAAATGTGATCTCTTGTTTACTCGCGTCAATTTCGTCGACGAAGTAATACTCACGGTGTCCGTTGAGCATGTTCATTTCGTCTTGGATATAAGTCAGCCAAACCCAATCCCCTTTTTCGTTTTCGTGCATGCGGAAGATAGCTCGCTCGCCGATACGAAAATCTTGAAGGTCCCCATACGTCGCATGATGAAGCAGTTCGGCGTATGGCATCACGGTGAAGTGGAACACCTTGTCGTCCCCCTCCGCGCGAAATGTGCCAGTCCTTGTTTCCAAGTCCATGCTGATCAGCTCCCCCCAGATGCGTCGCATTCGCTCAAACGGAATGATTACTTTGCCTGGCGTGATCTTGCGGACTTGCTTTTCACTGGTGGCGTCTTCCGAAAAGAGGGGAGAGGCGAAGATGAAAAAACTGAGAGCGACGACGGCGACATAGTAGCAAAGTTTCATAGAAATTCGTTCTTGGGAGGATTGGAGGCAGGACGATTTCTCAACACTTCTCGCAGAGAAGACTCACGAAGTTTGTAACAAAAGTAAACAATTCTGCTGGATTACTCACGTCCGTAGTAGCGCTCTTCGCGTGGAAGGGCCACGACCTCCCAGTTCGCGGGATAAAAACGAACGACTCGACCCGGTCGAAATCCTTCCAAGAGCATTCCGCATTTCACGTGAATTTGGACGCCACTGCAGCCGGGCTGCTGCGATATTGAGCTGAATTTGACGATATTGCCCCCTTTGCGGTCGTTCACGGGGTCGTAGGTCATCAGGCTATCTCTGGCAACGCAAATGCCTCCTTTGGGAGCCGATGGGTCATCTTCCGGGTAAGAGAAAGGCCAACCGTGGCGTCTGTCATTGGTTTCCTCTAGTTCATCGAACAGGCTGGAATCGACTCCGTCGAAGAAGGTTATGCTGACAATTCGTTCGTGGTCGTCGACCGCATCGATCCAGCCAGCCAGCCCCCGATCACGGGTGTAGACGCGATGACGGCCTAGCTGTTGTTGGCTCGCTTGCTCTCGGCTCATTTTGTCCAGCCAAAGATCTTCGATACGGCCAGGTCCATAGAGGGTCACCCAGGTTCGATTAAAGAGGACTTCCTGCCCGGCTTGGATCGATTCGAGTGAAGTAAACCCAATCCCCTGAAACACACGAGTACCTTCGGTGAGATCGAACGTGAATTGCTCTCCGACAGGCTTACCATTCTGCTCTAGGGTTGCGGTCAGGGTTTTCTCTTCAAGGCTGACGGCGTCGACTTTCCACAGCATATTTTGACGGGCGTAGAACGAGAAGTCGTCTTCCAAGCGAAAGCAGCGGTTGAAATCCGCGGTTTTGACTTTCTTGCTTCCCTGTTTGGACGAGTCCTTGCCGTTGGCCTCAGTGGGCTTTGCGTAGAAAACCCCGTTGAGATGCGTTCCCAAGGCAATATCTTGAATTGCCGCCGGAGCCCCTTTCAAATAAATGGCACCGTAGGGTAGCATCTGAGCATCCAAGGGAAGATCAAAGCTTCCTCTTTCCTGTGAGTCGTCGCGGTCTACACGGATTTGGAACTTTCGCTCGACATGATCGACCGAGATTAACTCGCCTGAGATGCGGTGACCGGAATTTTCGGGCGGGAACTCTCCGTCTACCAGCTGAAACCACGGCAGCGTTTCATTTGGATTGTCATCCGTGCGAAACTTGCGTGGTTCCTGCGCTCCCAGACCAGCCGCGATGGTCGAAATCATAATAATGGCGCAGAAAAGATATCTCAGCATACTCGCGTTTGCCATTGGAATGTCACACATCACTTCAGGCTGCCAGGTTAAATGAGGATCTCAGAAATCGGTTCGATGCTATCCTGGAACTGATCCACTTCCACGTCCATGCGCTGCAGCATTGTCAGCAGCAGATTGCTCAGCCGTGCGTCGCTGTCGACCGGACGAGAACAGATTCGATAATGGCCTTCGGCATTAGTGACATCGTACTTGCCGATCTTGGGCAAGTTGAAGTCGAGATGTTGGCCATGTTTGATGCCGAGGGCTTTTCCCCCTGCAAGGATCGTCGGTAGATTCGCGTTGCCATGACTATGGCCGTACGCCATACCGCTTCCCCACAAGACCTGCGTCGTATCGAGAAGAGAAACGCCATTATCGTGATGGGCTTTGAGTTGATCGAGGAAGTAACTGTACTGCTCAACCAGGAAGGTATCGGTCGCGGTCAGTCGACGAAGCTGTTCCGGGTCTCCATTATGATGCGAAAGGCCGTGGCGCGTTTGCGAGATTCCAATATCAGGAATCGCTCCGCCGTTCGACTCACTGCAAATCATGCAGGTAATGACTCGTGTGGAATCAGTTCGCAGCGCGAGGACCATCAGATCGAAGAACAAGCGGTAGTATTCCGTGACCTGGCTCATGTCGAGCTTTCGAGTCAGCTTCGCCTCTTCGCTGGGATCAATCTTCGGTTTAGGTATCTCGAGCCATGATTCTGCCCGAGCCGTGCGAACTTCCACCTGGCGTACGGCCGTCAGGTATTCGTCGAGCTTGGAACGATCTTCGGTTCCCAGCTTTCCGAGCACACGATTAGCGTCTTCCGAGACTGCGTCGAGGATACTTCCTCGACGCTTTAATTGACGCCGAACTTCGCTCTTGCTTCGCGACTCGACGCCGAAAAGGCGATTAAACACGGTACGTGTATTGCGTTCAGCTGGAATGGGAATGCCGTCACGCGACCAGGCCAGAGAATGTCCTTCGATCGCGAGCTCCAACGATGCGAAACGAGTAGAGGGTCCATGGACCTCGGCCATCAACTGGTCCGCTGACACCGTGTTACGAAACGCGCCGCCGTCGGCCGGGACATTGGCACCTGTGAGCCATACCTTGTCGCAGTTGTGATGCTTGCCCAGGACCATTGGGTGATGCAGGCCGCTGATCGGCGTCACCTCGGCCCGATGACGCTCAAGCGATTTCATCGGCTCGCTGAATTCGTAGTCGGTGCCTCCCTTTGCGATTTGCCAGGTGAGCGTGTTGACCCCGTTGGGAATGTAGAGAAACACACTCCGCTTTGCTTGGGTAGGAGCCGGACGCGGAGCCGCGTGGAGCACAGGAGATTCCATCGCGTTAAGCAGTGGCAATGCCAATGATACGCCTGCCCCTCGCAGTAGCTGACGCCGATTAATACGCCATCGGTTCGTGTTGATATTGCTCATCGAATCTCACCTGGCAAAACAGTATCAAAAAAGGATTAACGCTTCTGGAATAAGTCGGATGTCACGAATGCTTCCAGAATATCTTGCAGTCGATAGTCGTGTTGACGGCTTACGAGGGCAATTTGGTCTAGATCGTCATGATCTTCAAATGTCATGGTCCGCCGCATTCCGTAGGTTGCCAGCTTCTCAATGAAAGCAGCATTGAATTTGTCTAAGTCCTCGATCATGAGTTGCTTGAACTGCCCCGGACTTTCGAACCTTCGCCCATCGGCCAATTGACCGGAAGGATCGACCGGTGGATCTACGCCGGTTCCTTGAACCTGTTCATGACTGCGCCAACGACCGATGGCATCGAAATTTTCAAACGCCAGACCGAGTGGGTCGATCTTGCGATGGCACGAGGCGCATGTCGCGTCGTGGACATGCGCCTCTAGTTTTTGGCGCAGTGTGGACTTAGGGGAATCGACCGGATTGGTGGGAATTGGGTCAACGTTGGCTGGGGGTGGAGGTGGCGATTTGCCAAAAAAGGTCTCCAGGATGTACTTGCCGCGATGGACTGGCCGATGTCGCGTGCCGTCGGAAGAAAGTGAAAGCAAAGACGCTTGCGTCAAGAGACCGCCCCTCGGAGAGCCTGCGGGAAGCACCACCTTTTGGAATTCGTGTCCCATGTTAAAGGGCAGATTATAAAACTGCGCCAGGCGAGCGTTGACAATCGTCCAATCCGACTCAATGAACTCGCGGAGGGTTAGTCCCTGATATAAGACTTCACGAAAAAACCGCGTTGTCTCCTCGACCATGCTCTGCTCTAGCGACAAGTCATACTCGGGGTACAGCTCCTTATCGGGTGGAAACATCCCGACCGAACGCAGTTGGAGCCATTGTTTCGGAAAAGATTGGCAAAAACGGTCCGCTTTCGGATCGGCCAGCATCCGTTTTACCTGTTGACGCAGCACGCGTTTGTCGTGAAGTTTCCCTTCTTCGGCAAGCTGGAAAAGCTCGTCATCCGGCATCGTGCTCCAAAACAAATACGAAAGTCGGGAGGCGATCTCCCAATCGTTGAGCGTTTGTCGTAGTTGGTCCTCATCACCTTCTGAGATGTAGAGAAAGCTCTTCGAGCAGAGAATAGTGAGCATACCTGATTTAATCGCATCTCGCGGC
Source organism: Bremerella sp. TYQ1 (assembly GCF_020150455.1). Lineage (NCBI taxonomy): Bacteria > Pseudomonadati > Planctomycetota > Planctomycetia > Pirellulales > Pirellulaceae > Bremerella > Bremerella sp. TYQ1. The sequence continues at coordinate 5,436,851 of NZ_CP083740.1, read as the reverse complement.
CTGGCCCCCGCGGTCAACTCTTCCCGCACAATTTCGAGGAACGTGTCCATTTCGGTGTCGGTCACCGGGCGACGAAAGGCGCGGCTCGCCAAGTTTTGCAGTCCTTCTCGAATCTGCTTTAAGTCGCTTTCATCTTGAGGCCAATACTCTTTGCGACGGCGTTGCTCTTGGTCGGTAATGAAGGGGCCACGCCAGGTAATGGAGTCCAGGATCAGAAACGGATGCAATGGTTTTCCTGCCTGATCGGTCAGCTTCATTTGCCAGGGAATGCGGCCGTCCTCCGTACTGATGAAGGGACGACTGCCGTGGCGTCCAGATCGAAAGTTGGTCGACAGTCCAGGGATTTCGTTAATGATATGAACACTCGGTCGACCCTTGGGCAAATGCGTTCGGAACGTGACGGTGACAGGCTCCTCTTCTGGGGCGATGATATCCTGCTCGAAAAGAACTCGGTCTAGTGAGGTTTCATACACGTATAGTCGCGGAGCTCTTCCGTTGTCTGGCTTGAGTCCGCTGAGCTTAATACTCATTTCGTAGATGCCGGCGGACGGAAGGGGCTGAAAGTTGGCGTCGCGATAGAGATCGCCGGCCCACATTTCAAAGCGAACCTTGTCCATCAATCCCAGTTCCGTGAGTCGCTGTCGGTGGCGATCGTTGATACGATGATCAGGTACGGCTCTCTGCCTGGCATCGATGAATTCGGCTTCTTGTTCGGGATAGGCTTCCGCCAATACCGTTTCGGCTGCGTCAAGATACTTTTCGATGTTCGATGGGGCCAGCGTCAGAATCGACCCAACCTTTTCGATTCCATGCCACTGCGGATCTTCTTGAAAACCGCCCGGGTCGGTGGCGTCAAAATGAACGCCCAACAGATCGCGAACGGTGTTTACATATTCGTCGCGAGTCAAGCGATTGTAGGTCACTCGTCCTCGCTGGGCCATTCGTGCGGTCTCGCCCTCTTCGATGCGGGCCGCCAGCCATTCGACAATTTCACTGTTTTGCTCGACCGATGGAAGGTCATCGGCGTATTCAGGGGGCATTTCGCCTGTGGTAATTCGTTGCATGATCTCCGCCCACTGCGGCGTATTCTCGAAGCCGACGTTAGGCGAAAGATTGTCGATCCGAAATTCGCCCTCCTGAAGCTTCGGACCGTGACATCCAATGCAGTTGGCTTGAAGATACGGAGCAATGTCCTTCTCGAAATTAGGTTCCGCTGCCCTTGCATGGACGCTCATAACCCCTAAGAGAATCGCGAGCACAGTGGCGGTGAGTAGGTTGCTATGCATGGTGAGTGCCTTCTGCGTACGGTTCTTCTACGTGCCCGCACAGTTTGCTGGGGCAAAGAGAAATTCTTCTAGGGGAAGGGGCAAAGGAAAAGCGAATGGCTGGAATCGATGAACCGTCAGGGCTCAAACACAAGCTTACCCCAGGTGAGGGCATCAAATGTTTTGAAGGGAACTTGATCAGGATTCGTATTTTCGATGAGCTGCCCCATGCATGTTCGGCCCAATTTGTCGCTCCAATGAATCGCGAGCGTGGAGGGCCAAACATCGCCTGGCTCGGGTGGCTTGGCATTCAATAGTTCGTAGTCGATCGCATACTCGAACGTGTAGCCCAGCCCATCCGGATCGCGGCGGAACGCCCCTTGCCATCCCTCGGCGGTCTGCTTGTGAACTTTACAATCGATCCCATATTGAAGCATCAATTGCGATGCCTGTTGCTCCTTGGAGTACCACATACCTAAGTGAACGACCTGGTGGCTGGAGTCCTTGGCAGCATCCCGCTGACGACCTGGGGGCAACGAGCCCTTCTTGGCGGCATTCAACGGCCATCCTAGATCGTCGTTGGCACCCAAGCGGAGGACCACACTGCCACCTGTCCAGAAGAATTCTGATTCCGTCTTTGGATTTGCCATGCTGACCATTGGCGCAGGGTCGGCAACATGCATGGCGATATATAGGTGCTCTTCGTCGTAACCTATCGTGCCATGTACATGATACGTGTCTGAATAGGGCTCGATGCAAGCGGCGGAAAACGCACTGGCGTTTTCCCACTCTCGCAGGCTACCATCGATCACCGGTGCTTGATCTAGATGGACCGCATGAATGGTCTCGATGGTGCTTTGGTTGTACGGAAGTTCTGTTTTGGCTTTGGGGCGCGGCGAGGGAAATCGGCGGATGAAACGATCGGGCGCGAACGCTAACTTCTTTGGTGTTCCATCGAACGAGAATGCATCACCCGCATGCAGCCGACTACCGCGAGGCCGGTTGCCGTTGAACGTGTGAGTTTGTGCGTCAACGGCACCTTCGTACACTTGGACATCGGTTGAACCACTAAGTCCTACCGAAACACCAAACTCCGTGCCGAGATCCACAAGGCGAACCCGCTCCGTCTCGATCACGAAGCCGACGCCTGATGGTGGAACCTTAGTGACCAGGCGACCAGTGTGCAGAAATACTTTTTCACGGTCGACCAGGTCAAGTCGGGCAGGGGATTCCAGGATCATACGAACCCCAGATGGCCATTCCAATTCCACGATTCCCTGTGGAAGTTCAAAGACACCACTGCGTAGTTTGTATCCGGGAGAGACCGTTTTTAACTCATCGCCCCAGCGGCCCACGGCGCGCACCACAGTTGCAATCACCAAGTCGTTCGACGGGGTGATTGGCGTTGTGTTGGGAGTGAATTGAAACACTCCCCAGGTTACGACTGCTAACAGACTTAGCGCGATGGCCACCGACATCCACGGAGCACTTCGAAGTGAACCTAGCTGCTTACGGGTGCTCACGTCCGGTTGCGAATCGGGTGCGACATCGCTGCTGCGTGCTTCCCAGCAGAGGCGCGCGTGGAGATCAAGGTAGCCCAGAAAGACGCGTTGATTATCAGTATTCCCACGGAGTAGTTCTTCGAGCCGAAGCTTGTCCGAGTCGTCAAGCGTCCCTTCGCAGTACGCCGCTGCCAGGGTAATCAGCTCTGGGGAATGGGAAGTGGGCTGGTCGTTCATACGCGGCTCGCCAACATCATCTTTCGCTGAACACAATTGTGCAACAGATCGCGAATTCGCTGCAAGGACTTATAAATCGAATCGGCCGATTGGCCGCGTTGGTCCGCGATCGCTTTCATGGAGGCCTCGCTGCCGTAACATAACGAAATCAGGTCTCGCTGTTTTGCCGAAAGCTTGTCGAGGCAAGTGTTTAACATGTCTTGCTGTTCCGTCAGCAACTCGTGATCGCGAAGACGCCGTTCTGTCAGTTCAGCAATGACATCTTCCGTCAACTCGCAGTGTTTGCGATTTCGCTTTCGCGCGAAATTACGGATTTCATTCCGAGCGATGCCGAACGCCCACGGGAGAAACTCACAGCTCGAATCGTACCGGTTCCAGATTGTCCAAAGCGTCAAATTGGTTTGTTGAAACAACTCATCTGCATCCGCGCGATTCGGGATCAGACTCACGATATAGCGATAAACGGCCGCTTCATTGCGGACGAAAAGCTCTGCGAATTTCTGGTGTTTCGTCGAATCCACGACTGTCCATTTTCCTAGTCTGGCAATACATGAGGTCGTACTACACAGCAATTGTTCCGGCGGCAGCGATCCTGACATGGATTCTTGGGTATTCCGGTAAATGCACCGGAAAAGGGTAACGCTCGAGAGCATCCGGGGGCGGGCAGGGAGTTGCTCTAAGTCGTGCCAGAGAACTTTGTTGGTAATTGTCGAATTTTATTGCTTTTTTATGTCAGGAAAGAAAAGCAATCAACAACTGCTAGGGAAGCCGTATTTCGTTTCGGCGCTGTTCCTCCCTATTCTCGCCTCACATGTTTCTGAGTGTTCACGGCACTCATCACCGTCCTCATCATCTACTTCCGGAGACATAACTAAGATGCCTCACTCTCGTATTCATCGTGGTTTTACGCTCGTCGAGCTGCTTGTCGTGATCGCCATTATTGGTGTTCTCGTCGCACTGCTACTGCCTGCCGTTCAGCAAGCACGCGAAGCGGCCCGTCGCATTCAATGTTCCAATCAGCTCAAGCAAATCGGATTGGCTCTCCACAATTATCACGATACCCACCAGGTATTTCCTCCGCTCTATATCTTCACCAATCCCTACGATACGACGAACTCTGAGGGGGGCGGTACAGGTCAATTAACTATGGATTCTGCGCGGAATACGGGCTGGGGGTGGAGCGCCTTCCTGCTACCGTTCGTTGAGCAGACCGCCTTACACGACTTGGGCGGGGTGGGCCGAGGAACATTTCCCGCACAATCTGCTCCGGCATGTCAAACTGTGGTGCAAAGCTTCATCTGCCCTAGTAGTTCCGCTGACAAGCAGGTCAATGGTACGAACCCTGGCCGATGCTTCTTCGCGGAAAAGATTGGCAACAACGACATCATTGCAACCAGCAGTTACGTCGCTTCGCATGACAACACATCGGGTAAAAAGAAGGACCAGATCGGTCAGGAAATCGGCGGGTTTGGCATCAACAGCAAAACGAATTTCGCCAAGATCGTCGATGGTACGAGCAACACCATTGCCGTAGGTGAACGTTCCTATGCCAAGAGCGCAACCTATGCCGCGAACCGGACTGTTCCTACGTGGATTGGGACATGCAGTGCCAATACGAATAACCAGGACTTCATGTTCGATATTGGCGGCTCGTGCTACTACCCGATCAACTATAGCGGTAGCGGCGACAATGAACGTGGCAAGACGTTTGGGAGTCAACATCCGGGCGGAGCACAGTTCGTTCTGTTTGACGGAGCGGTCAAGTTCATTCCGGAAACGATCGACTTGAATACAAACTCAGCCGTCAATAGCACGCTGGAATACCTGATCGGTATCGAAGACGGTCAGCCTGTTCCGGGCTTCTAATGCATGGTTAACAAGTTAAGGACGCTCGCTACGTGGTCGTAACAATTCCGCCCGTGGCGAGTTCCCGGACCTAGAACTTTCTCACCCCTCACCGCTTTCATTTCTGACGCACGTGGAGTCTATATGAAATCTTCTGTTACGCTTGTCCTGCTGGCAGCCATCGCGATCCTTGGCTGCAGTTCGGGGACCTCAAGTGACCTGGGGCAGGTCAATGGACAGGTTATGCTCGATGGAAAGCCGCTGCCTAATGCTCAAGTTCAATTTCAGCCCACGCAGGGACGCCCTTCCTACGGCCTAACGGACTCTGACGGGAAATTCACGCTGCAGTACACAGGTTCGGCAACCGGAGCGCTCATTGGCAACCATACGGTTAGTTTCACGACGGCCATCTCTCAAGATGATGGAAAGGTGGCGCCGGAACTGGTCCCCTCGAAATACAATGTTAAATCGGACATTCAGAAAGAAGTCCAAGCCGGTGAAAATCAATTCGAATTTGAATTGGCGACTCGTTAGTCACAATGTGCCGTAAAAGTAGACCAGTCGTTCACGTACGCACTGGTCTTGTCCAAATGCTTGTGTAAGTAACACCACGCTGGTAGCTTGCACAGGTTCCTGCCCACACATCCTTCCTGCTTGCCTCGGTTAATAGCCTCATGCGCGCGTATCTTTACTCGTTGCTTGTTCTTTCGCTTTTGATTGGTACCGCCTCCGCGGAGGAACTCCGTTTTGCGGGAGTCCTTGGAAACTCAGGAGAGGCGGGTGCGACGCTTATCAAATTTGCCGCTAATCCTGCTCGTGGCATGGGGCCGGTCCTGGACGACCAGGGAATGCTCTGGGAGCGAGCAGGCCAAGGACAATTGGTCCGGTATTCGCTGGATGGACGACTTATCAGTTCGTTCACGATTCCCCATTCGAATTCCCGCGAGGATGTCCTGGCGAAAACGGGTAATCTCTTGATCCTGCTGGTTGAGGGTAACGTTTATTCGCTACCAGTCGATTCCCCGCAGGGGACTGAACCAAGCAAGATCGCTTCGGGCGTAAACGCGATGTCATGCGATGACCATGCGGGGCAGATGGTCATCGCGCGCGGCGACAAACTGTTCTGGTTTCATCCTATCACCCGCGAAGAGACGTTCGTCGTGGAGTATTCTGGCCGGATCGACATGATCAACATCGACTCCAGCGGAACCATCTACGCGAAGTTCTACGGCGGTCCGATGCATGCGTGGAAGGATGGACAAGCGGTCGCAGGCTTCCCTAAGGATATTGGCGGAGAACGTCCTCAACTGATTGGCGACTATTGGTATACCCACGCCGGTCATAGCACGATCAAACGATACAACCGAGACTTCGCCCCGACGCCTGGTGTGGTGATGGGGGGGGCGTCCGGTTCGTTTATTGGCTTCCTACCAGAAAGTACCGACTTGACCGCTGGCAGAGGCATGGTTCAGGTGCAAGGCAATCTCTTCGCGATCACAGGCGAAAGCGGCATAGTGCAATTGCTGCGTTGGGATGAGGAGCAGAGCAAGTTTCATGTTGACCGAAGAATCGGCGCGACGATCGATCTGTCTGGACTCGCAATTGACAACGATGGAAACATCTGGACGAATGCGGGTGTCTGGAGTTGGCGTGATACGCCTGGTTCTCCTCGTTCCATCGGCGAACCGGCCGGACAGCATCATGTGCAACCGACGGTGACTGATGAAGGGACGCTGTGCGTACTCCGCGGTCGCCACTCGCGACATTACATTTCGTCCGGTCCATTTGTCGATAAACATGGTTGGTCGAAGTACGAAGGGGACAGTGTGAAGGGAGTCGAAGAATTTGGCCGACTTCGCGGCGCCGCCCTGGTAACTACCGCGAACGACAAGCAATACCTCGTGGTAACCGATGCCGAAGGGTCAGGACACGAGTTCGCCGTCAACCGCCAAGGCCGTCCCTCCGGCATGCCTCGAACGATCACCTTAGAAGGCGTCCACGGATGCAGTAGCCTGGCGCATGCTCAGCAAAAGTTGTATGCAGGATGCGCGGGTGAGATCATCGAGTTCTCTCGAGAGAAAGATGGTTCGTGGAAAGAGGTCGGACGCTGGGATCGTTGTGCAGGAGACGCATCGGGTTCCTTCGGAAATGCAATTTCGATTCACAGCGATGGTACCTGTCTGATTCTCGCGGACACACGCCGTCATCGCGTACTGTTGATTGATCCGAAAACTAAGACATTGCTAGCGCAGTACGGTACCACGGACCACGCGGGAGATTCGATTGAAAGTCTGAATTCTCCAACTCACGTTGCGGTGTCGGGAAGTCGAGCTGTTGTCTACGACGCTGGCAACCATCGGATTGTTAGGTTGTCGCGAAGTGAAAGAAACAGTGCCGCGCGGATGGCCGAACTCACGCAGATAGCTAGCCCCAAGAGAACTGCGTTTACCGATAGTGAGTATGTCGACGTAGGCACCGCCGGGACTCCTCCGGTTTCGATCGCGATGAGACGCAACAACGAATATTTCAACTTTTCGCTTCGAACCGAAATGAATCCTATCCCAAGCATTGAACTCGGTCTGGCAGGGGCGAATTCGATTATCTTAGATTCGAAGAGTGCGTTGATCTCGGATGCTGGCTTTGAATTTCAAGTGCCTGCGTCGAGCCTGGTCGAGAGCGAGGCGGACTGGGATTCGTTCCGCTGGGCCGCCATCCTCAGTTGGGAAGGAAATCGCAATCGGCGTGAACGACTTTCTCAGAACGACGCCAGAGCCGCATTTCATTCGATCTCGAAAGACCCTACGAACTGGCAGGTGTTCTCCCTGCCGGAATACGAGCGGCGTGTCTCGGAGCAGAAGAATGAAATTTGGGTCGAGTTCCAGCAACCGATTGATGGCAAAGTAAGCCTGGTGATCGAAGATGCTCAGGGAACGCGAATTCGCAACCTCGTTTCTGGTAAAGCCATGTCGAAGGGAACGCAGCGTGTGCTGTGGGATGGACTGGACGAGAATGGAAAATTGGTCCCACCTGGTCAGTATCGATGGCGCGGAATCAGTCACCCGGGAATCGAACCAGAGTACTTGATGAACTTCGCCAACGGAGGTGAGCCTACGATCAAGCCGTGGGGCCCCAATCATTCCACCATGCGTGATGTGGCCAGTAACGGAGAGTATGTCTTTTTCGCTGCACCGGTCACTGAAGGAGGCTGGGCGTTGGTCGCGTTGGACGCGGACGGAAAGTGGGTTCAAGGCTACGAACATCAACACGGCCTCGGCATCAATCATGATGCTATCGCCGCCGACGATCAGTACTTGTACTGCGCCCAGGACGGGTTTGCTTGGGGTGGCACTCGCGGTATCGATTTCCAGAGCGACCAGTGGCAGGCTACCTGGAAGTTGTCGCTAGTTCGATACGACATCAAGTCAGGCAAGATGGTGAACTTTCCTGGCAGAAAGGATCATCTGATCGTCGACGAGATGCCGGTGGGACCAGGCTCGAAAAACGCAGGATTCGAGGGCTACAATCTCACAGGGATCACAGTCCATGACGGTCATATTTACATCGGTTCGCGACAGCATGACGCCGTATTAGTGCTCGATGCCCAGACCGGTGAACTGCTGCGGAAAATCTCGGTAGATGGCCCCCGTAAACTTGCTGCGGGGGAAGAGGTTCTTGTGGCGACCGACAACGGCGTGATTCGGCTGAAGGATCGTAAATTATTGATTCCAGCGCGCGGACTAGATTTGGCAGGCATTGCGTGTGCCGCAAATCAAGACATCCTGGTAAGCGATCTAGTCACACATCAAATTCATCGTTTCTCGAATGACGGAACGTTTGTCGCAAGGATCGGCACCCCAGGAGGACCCTATGCCGGTAAGTACGATGCGTCTCGAATCGTGAACCCGCAGGGTATCAGCTTCGGCCCCGATGGAAAGCTCTGGATTACCGAAGACCGCTGGAGTCCGAAACGAATTCACGCGTGGGATCTCGATAAGAACGAAGTTGTCTATGAGAAGTTCGGCGTTCCGCACTACGGAGCAACGGGTGCGACATTCGATCCCAAGAGCCATCACATCTGGATTGGTCTCGGCTGCCGCTGGAAACTGGATTTCGAGAAGCAGGAAGCCAGGCCGACCCATGTTCTTGCCATCGACGATGCTCACTTCGAACATTATCATCCCCTCAACTATCAACTTATCCGCGAGCAGGGGCGAACTTACCTAATCGGATTCGGTAAAATCACCACTATTTCCGAGGTACGTGCCGATGGGTCGATTCAAGACTGTGCGGCAATATCCAGCACACACCACTTCAGCTATGGGTGCAACTGGCAACCTCCTCAGTCGTACATCGATGCCTATTACGCCAAGTGGCCTGAGCACCGCAAAGCTGAAAAAGCTGGCCAGAAAGGGGACGGTAAGCCATACGCCAGGAAGGGCCCCGGTGTCCTGTGGGTCGATCAGAACAACGATGGCCGCCCGCAACAGAAAGAGTTTGAGTTCACCGACGACTCGGTCCAGTTCGGGGGCTCTTCGTGGGGACATCGTAGCGTCGGTTTGACGATGCGAATTCCAATTCTCGTCGATCAGCAGGTCAAGATTGCAACGCTCGCCCCAAGCAAGGTGAATGCCGACGGCGTTCCACAATACACCACACTCGTCGAAGCCATAGCGAACGCCACGGAGATTTCATTGACCCCGGGTCATCAGCGTCATAATGCTTCGTCCCATGACGATCGCTTCGGCCGGTTCGTGATCAACTCCGACCCCGAAATGAATGCTTACGATACCGACGGGAAGCATCTCTGGAGTTTCGCAAACCAATGGAGTGGCGTGCATGGTTCTCACAAAGCCCCCCTACCTGAAACGGGAGTCATGCAAGGGACGCTCTATTTCCTGGGAATGGCTCCCTTCGACAACGATGCCGATATTTTCTTCCTCAGTGGAAATCATGGTCGCTGCTTCCTGCTGACCAGTGACGGGCTGTATCTGGACGAGATGTTCCGCGATGTCCGCGTCAGCTACGCGAACGACGCCTATCGCCTAGGAGGGGAAATCTTCGGCGGTTGTTTCGGCATCTCGGAAGAGAACGGTCAATACTACGTTCAAGTCGGACACGGCAGCTATCGTCTCTATCAATTGGCTGGGCTGGATCAAGCCGTACGTATTTCAGGAGACTTGGCGATAACCAGGCCTCAGGTTGACGCCGCCGAACAAAAGTCGCGGCGGAGCCTTGCCGGAGGGAAAAATAAAAAACGGGCGACCATCTCCGCCGCAAAGGCCACGCCAATCATTGACGGAGATCTCAAGGAATGGACCGGAGAGCCGCTGGCCAAGTGGGACCAGAATGGAAAGTTCCCGGTAACCTTATGGGGCAGTTGGGACAAGGAAAACATCTATCTCGCTTATCAAGTAGAAGATGTCTCGCCGTTTGTCAATCAAGGTCGGCAATGGAGCTCCCTGTTTGCGACCGGAGATACAGTCGACTTTCAACTCGCTACCAATGCCACGGCCAGCCCGCAGCGTAATGCCCCTGTGCCTGGAGACAAACGGATAATGATTGCGCCGTTTGAGGATCAACCGGCGATCGTCCTTTATGAACATCGGAAGCCGGGCGGAACCCACCCCATCGAGTTCACCAGTCCCTGGCGCGGCGAAAAGGTCAACCATGTCGAGCGATTCGACGAAGCCAAGGTGGCGGTCAAACGGCACCGCGGCAGCTACTCTGTCGAGGTGATCTTACCACTCGATAAGCTTGGCTGGCAGATTGAGCCCGGCACCATCTATCGAGGCGATTTCGGAGTGACATTCGGAGACCCCGAAGGAAAGGAAACACAACTCCGTTCCTATTGGGCCAACCCAGCGACGATGTTGGTCGATGACATCCCGGGCGAAATCATGCTTCACCCGGCGATGTGGGGTGAAATTCAGTTCGTTCCGTAAACGGATCGAATGCTTGTGGAGTCACGAGGGCTTGAAAGTACTCAAAAAGCAACTTAAGCAACGTCGCTTGTGGTAGAACGATTGTTCGCGTGTTGATTTGAGACCTAGTCATCGTGATTAGGTTTTCAGTTATGAATTCGTACAACTCCGTGCTCATGACGACCAAGCCTTAAACTGCAACCCCAAAAACTGAGTCATTCAAAATGAGAAAATCGGGCCATCCATTTCGAGGAGAAGATGACCATGAAGAAGTCTCGATTTACGAATGAATAGACTACCTTAAAAGGTGGCTTTTAGGATCCCAGCCAGCCGGATCAAATCAGACACAAAATCGGATATGAGAGCATTTCACGCCGGAATTTACTCTCAGTCCTATTGCGGAAGTCCAAAGAAAAACCCACCTTGTCGAAATTGACAAGGTGGGTGTAGTGGAGGCGACGGGAAGTGGGCAATTCCGTTGCACACGATTTTCGCAACTGACTAATTAACAGCAAGTTACGACGACGGCTTATCGCTGAAAGTTTTTCTTATCGGAACATTTATAGGGTTCATCGGAAGCGTTCGGTGGTAGTTAGAAACCAACCAAGACACTATCCGTGACTAGATTCACCTTATTCGCATCTCACACAAAACACCCCTCCTTAGTCCATGCTAGTCTCGTCGTTAGCTCCGTCGCCTCTCGATTGTCGCAAACATTGGGATGCCGTCTACATACCGGTTGAATCATTCCACACTGGGGCCACGACCTTTGGCCTGATTACCCTGCTCGCTGGCCTACCAGAATATATGACTTCCTTGAAGAACACCGTAGGAAGGTGCCTGTTTTTCATGTTCTAAACGCGACCTTACAACGGCATCCACAGACACTTCAATAGCGTCGACTTGCCGCTGAATTGGGGCCGACAAATGCCTGTCCACTTCTTGCAGTTTTTCTCTACGTTCACCTTGTCCGCTTAACCATTCTACTGCCCCGATAACCCCAATTCAAATTTGCATTTTACTCGAGCAGTAAAAGACAGTAACTTTGCCGCACAGTCAATTCGTGGAACTGTGTAGTCAAGTTCCTGAACCGAAAGTCGTTTCATTGCACGAAGCAGAGGAGTATTCATGCGAACAACGATGAGTATTGTGTCGGTAATTGTTTCCTTTCAATTGGTCGTTGCGGCGCAAGCGGGCGACTCGGTTTTGCAAGGTGATGTTTTTTTGAAAGGCAACGGCGACACTGCCCTCTATACGGTCGAGTTAGCGTTGAAAGGGGACCCAAGTAGTCGGATTTGCTACGAACGCGTTACCGATAGAAATGGACGAGTGATTGTGGCTACCGAAGCGACCTATGCGGAGGGACGTCTTTCGGTCATTCACTGCCAGCAACAACAGACCGGTGAAACCGCAAAAATGGAGTTTAAAGACGGTAAGGTCCTGTACTCCTACACACACGACGGCAAGTCAAAACAAAGCTCGGAAAAGGACTCCAATGACTTGGTGCCACTTCCGGCTATTCCATACATCATCATGTCGAAGTGGGACGACTTGCATGGCGGCAAAACCGTAGACTTCAAAATTCCTGTGCCAGAACGGCAACAGGCGATCGCCGTGAGGGTATCCAAAGAACGAACGTGGTCTCAAATGGGGCGATCATTTACGGAGCTCAAGCTCGAACCCTCCAATCTGTTTTTTCGGTCATTGGTTGACCCTGTCTACTACGTGTTCGAGGATCAAGGCAGAACGCTGGTTGAGTACCGCGGCCGACTGGAGATCAAGAGTGGTACCCCCGGAAACTGGGAGGACGGTTCCGGGCGAATTGCTTATCGCCCTGCGGCGGGCCTTGGTCGGTAGCAGCAGCGTTCCGGGCCAACTCGGTACGACTGGCTAAAACGTGCTGGTATAGTTCTGTCGTCTCAAGACTTATTGCTTGGCGACCGTTTAGGCGCTATTGATATTGAACCCGATGCCGGTGACATTGCCGCCGGCATTTTAGTGCAAGTCAGGACGTGATTCGGCTAGCTTCATGTGCGGTAATGAGTCAATCTATGGGGGCCAATGGTTGAAGCATCGCCCTTTTCGTCCTGTAGGACTTTGGCACACACTGGCCAAAAGCAAGGTGCCATGCCGTGTGGCTCGGCCTATCGCTAGCCGTGCTCATCCTTCTTCGCTTCATTCGCCACTGCTGCAATTCCTGCCAAGGCAAATTGAAGCATGTGCTGAACGAGATCAGGGGCGTCGTCTGACTTCAAGCCAAACTTAGGAAACGACCGCTTGAGCGTCGGCCGATCACAAAGCATGAGCATAAAGCAGGGAGCCATCACGTTGATACAGCTGCGTCCAACAGCGGGATGATCTTCAGGCAACTCCATCAACTCGCTCACGATTCTCTTCAGAATGTTCATCTTCTGAAGCCGGCTCTTCTTATACTTTGTTTGATCAACCAAAGTAGGCGAGGTGAATTCACGAACCAATACACGCAGCCGCCAGGATGAAGAAGCCGGGCTCGTTAGAACGCGTACAAACACTCCCAGAAACGCTCTTAGCTTGTCCTGGGCATCGCCTTGCTCTTCCACGGCTGCTTGCATATGAGAGGTCGTCGCCAGCATGCGTGTGGCTTCCTCGATTACGGCACCGTAGAGCCCTTCAAGACTGTTGAAATGGTAGTTTACCGCAGCGATGTTCGTACCGGCCTTCTCGGTGATCTCTTTACTGGTCGTTCGATCAAAACCGTGCTCGGCAAAAAGTTGACCGGCAACTTCCAGTAAACGATCACGAGTACTGGTGCTTTTCGCGCTCTCTTCCTGCTTCCCGGCGGTTGCTCCTCGTTTTTTCATTCACCTTTTCCGCACTGATTTTTTGCCTGAGTGTTCGGTTACCAACCCACTGTCATAGCAACTTAAACCTATCTGAGGATTGGGATTAACAGAATAACACTGCACGCGCAAAATTGCAAATTGAAATTTGCATTTGACTTCTTGCCGCCAGATCAATAACCTTGCGGATGCTTTGAGGGTTCAGGTATCCGCCGAGGGTGTTTGAGCATCACCAAACAAGTTGTGGCCCATTTCATGGGTAATGACCGGCAGGTTCGTCCAACTCAGAGATCTCGAAAGTGACCCGGTACATGTTCTCCCCTCGTTGTTTATCGTTAGCCCTCGCAATTCTCTTGGGGGCCGGGTTGTCCGGTGTTGATGCATTGTTCGCCCAAACCCCGCCTGCTCCCGGCTTTCAGGCATTGCCTGGCCAGGTGCCGCTACCCGTTGATGGGCCGCCGTTCGATCCATTTGCGGTCGCTCCAACGAACAGCGTTAGCTACCAACTCCCGCCTATGCCAAGTTCGACGTTCCCAGCCGACCGTTCCCCCGAATGGGAATGGACGTTTCTACCTCAGGGGTTTCTCTACCATACCTATTGGGCCAGTACGGCTGAGCCTCGCCTCTCCACGCGTTCGATTGATGATTGGGGAGGCAACAACTCTCTCGATTCCCAAATCGGAGGTCGAGTCGGGCTCCTGCGATTCGGAGATCCCGATGCGGAGGAAGGGTTTCAGCTTGACATCCTGGGAGGGGCAAATCTCAGGCAAAACGTCGACACATACGACTGGGACATGACCGGCACGGACTACCGTTACGACATTCCGTTGACTTATCGTAACGGTCGACACGCATGGAAATTTGGGTACTACCATGTAAGCTCTCACATGGGGGACGAGTTCCTGAAATACAATCCTTCCGTGTCACGAATCGACTACTACCGCGATTCCCTCTATCTCGGCTATTCGCACTACGTTACCCCTGAGTTGCGTCTCTATGGGGAGATCGACTATGCATTCCGTAGCGACTTTGCGGAACCACTTCATCTGCAGTTCGGATTCGATTGGGGGCCAGTTCGACCAACCGGCGCATTAGGAGCCCCATTTCTGGCAGCGAATGTGCATCTTCGAGAAGAACTCGACTTTAGCGGCAATATTAGCGTGCAAGCTGGATGGGCCTGGAAAGGAGAAGGACTAGGTGCCGGAACTTTGCGGACAGGCTTGCATTACTACAACGGTGGAAGCCCTCAGTTCTCGTTCTATCAGGAAAGCGAGCAGCAGATCGGCTGGGGGATCTGGTACGACTACTAGAGGTTTCGACAGGCCGCATGCAGGGCGTTAAATGCACGCTCTCCGTGATCCTTAGCCATACCAACTTCAAGCAGCAGATTACCAATTCCAGAATCGCCAATACTTCAAATTCAAATTTACATTTGACTTATTGATGACAGCAGGGTAAAGTCGGAGCAATCAAGTTGACTGTCGCCAAGATTCGGTTCGCGTGAAGCGTCGCTCGACGATGTGCCTTCGGAATTGGACGTAGACAACTCAGAACTCACCCTCGGCACATTGAAACGCCCGACATGATTCGATGGGAAAAAGCAATGAACGAAGTTAGCTCGATTTCGACTGTCGTCCGGAGCGACACTTTCCCGGTCACGTTCGATGCTGTGTCCACCATCTCGGTAGCCGAGCGGCGCATTGTTATGTTGATCCGCGTTGCTTGCCTTGGCCTGATCGCGATTTTGTCCCAGCTGCTTTGCTGTCGTACAACAGCAGCGGAGCCGACCGTTTGGGGCTCCGCCGATAGTGAGCCGGTGTTCTCGCTTGCATCAGAGGCTCGGCCCTTCGATGGATCGGAATTCCCCTACCAGTCGGATCTGATACTCTCCGATACGCCTCCACCTTCCGAACGGAAACAGACGATGTTTCCGATTAGCGCAAGTCTTGGTTTTGTTGGTGGGGACGATCTGTCGATCACTCGGACAAAGGTTGGTTTTTCCATGCCGATCTATGTTCAGCCTGGAGAAGGTACCGATAGGCCCAAGACAATTGTCCTCGCCTCAGCGGACTTCGGTACGAGCTTTTTAGAAGGGCAGACGCAGCTCCATCTTCCCGATCAACTTTATATAGCGGGGGGCGGATTGAGAGCGATTCGACACGTGAATGACCAATGGAACCTGATTGGCGGCATCAATGTCAATTATCAAGGCGATGGAAAAGCAACCGAAGATGTCGTCAACGTTTCTGGCATGGCTATGCTGCAGTGGGCGAGAGATGACCAGACGCAATGGACCTTTGGTGCCGTCGCCACTGGTCTCGATGATCTGCCGGTCCTTCCAATCGTAGGTGTCAGTTGGAAGCCTACTGAGGACTGGGAAATCTCATTGGGGCTTCCCCAAACTCGTATCGCGCACCGTGTGGATTGGTTCGGCCCCCAGCATGACACTTGGTTCTACGTAGGTCTTGCCGGTGTTGGTGGCGGAAGTTATGCCGTTCGACATTCTAACGGCATGGACGATCAACTGACCATCAACGAGTTCCCCATCGTTTTTGGCCTTGAGCAACGAGGCGATCGAGCTCAATGGTATCTCGAAGCGGGCGTGGTGGTAGGACGTGAATTGGAGTACGAGCTCACCGGTGAAAGAGAAAATCTAGGAGCCGGTTTTTTCACGAGCGCAGGACTGAAGTTCTAAGAGAAAACACGATGAGCAATTCCTGGAAACAAATTCTTCTATCGCGCAAGTGGTTGGTGCTTCCGCCAGTCTTCCTCGGACTGGTGGCGGTCGTGGCATTCGCTCAGTTCAGAAAAGAAATCCCCCGCCATGAACTGAGCGAACAGCCGCGGCCGTTACCCGTTATTCGCGTTGAACCTAAGGAGGTGGTACCGAAAATTACCGGATTCGGTACCGCTTCTGCGGCACGGCGATGGGAGGCCGTCAGCGAACTACAAGGAAGGATCGTTGAAATCCATTCCGAGCTCGAGTCGGGCAACTTGGTGGGAGCCAATGAGCTTCTCATTAGAATCGACGATACCGACAGTCGATTACTTCTAGCACAACGACAAGCTGATTTGGATGCAGCCAAGACCAGGCTAGACGAACTTGAGGCAGGATATGAGGCTGACCAGCGTTTGCTTCCTTTAGCTCAAGAGCAACTTCAGGTTGCAGAGCGTGAAGAACAACGTTACGTCGAACTCCGACGCCAAAAAGCGGCAAGCCTAAGCAATGCTGACCAGGCGACATCAAGCCGACTAGCACAGCAGCAGGCAGTCCAAAATATTCAGCGAGCCCTATCCCTCTTTCCTTCTCAGAAAAACGCAGCGAAAGCCTCGATTGCCTTAGCAGAGGCGAAGCTGCGCGAGGCAGAACGGGATGTTGAACGTACTCGTATTGTTAGCCCATTTGCTGGTGTGTTGTCAGAGGCGAACCTGGAAATAGGGCAGTTTATTACTGTCAATCAACGACTATTTACATTGCGAGATGCCGAGCAAATCGAGATCACTGCCCACTTCTCTCTAGAACAAATTGACCGACTCATTTCTCGTGACGCTAGTCCTAGCGCAAAGTCACAGATGAGTTTGGAGAAAATCACTGGCGAGCTAGAGACTCACCCAACGCAGACGATCCCTTTCTCGGCACGAGTCATTGCTCGCAGTGGAAATTTCACACGCACGTGGAATGGAGTTCCTGTTCGCATCACCGAATCCCTGAATGAACAGTCTCGAACTCTCGGTGTCGTAGTGCAGGTTACCAATATTCCACACCATAGTGAGACACAAGAGGCCACCCTTAGTCGTTTCCCAACTACCAATAACGAATCTCACTTCGCACACTGGTCGACGGCCCTACGCCCAGGGACATTCTGTGAGGTAGTCCTCGAAAGCTCTCCACGCAGCGACTTAATAACAATTCCAAGATCGGCACTAAATGAAAACACCGTTTACCGCGTAGATAGCGACAATCGCCTTCACCCCCAATCGGTTGAAATCGGTTTTTCCAATGGTGAGTTCGTGACCGTCGTCGGCGGTTTGAAAGAAGGAGACATTATTGCTGAGGCTGTCCCTGTCCCTGCTATCGAAGGACAACTCATTGAACCGCGTTTCGCGGATACTCGGTCAAGCCAATTTGAGATCGTCACCGCAGCCATAGATTCGTCAACGACCGATGCCAAGGAACGTCGTCAATGATTGATTTCTTCGCAAAGCATCCCACTGCGGCTAACTTGTTAATGATCATCATGTTGGCTGCCGGACTCTTGAGTATCGGAAGTCTTCGGCGAGAAACTTTCCCTGATGTGGCACCCGTTGTGGTGCAAGTGTTAGTGCCATTTCCTGGCGCGACAGCCGAAGAGGTCGAAGACACGATCCTGCATCGCCTAGAGAATTCTCTGGAGGGGGTTCTCTATCTCAAAGAGATGAAAGCACGGGCTCAGCCATCGGTGGGAACCGTCGAGCTTGAGATGGTGGACGGAGGTGAGTACCAAGCATTCCGCAATGAGATCGACAATGCAATCTCTGGTATCAATGACTTCCCCGAGGACGCGGAAGCCCCGGTGACCACTCGGCTCAACGTACGGCAACCCGTTCTCGATTTACTCGTAAGCGGGCCTGTAGACGCGGTAAGCTTAAAGCGATACTGCGAAGATCTTAGGGAAAGGATGCTTGCTTCTCCCAAGGTATCAGAGGTGAACATTTCTGGATTCTCTGATCACCTTCTACGAGTAGAACTCGATCGCGAAGCCATGCTTCGCTATGACTTAAGCCCAACGAGTGTCTCTCTGGCGATCAGTTCCCAGAGTCTCGATTTACCTGCGGGTAAAATCGAAGGAGCTCAAACCGTCCTGGTTCGCGTTCAAGAGAATCGAAAGTCACGCCAAGCCTTGGAAGACTTGGTGATTAGCGGTGTGGCTGGAGGAGCGGAGATCCGTCTGGGGGATATCGCGACTGTTAAAGATGAATTCGAGCTGGATGAGGAGAAGATAACCGTCGACGGACAAAGGGCAGCCATCCTCCAAGTAATGAAAGCAACCGCGGAAGACACACTGCAGGTGGCGGCGGCCGTTGAAGAATTGGTCGAGGCTGAGAAACTGCGAAGCCCACAAATGCAGTTACAGGTGACCAACAATGCGTCTAAGTTGGTGATTGATCGAATCAATTTACTCCTGACCAACGCCTGGCAAGGTTGTGTGCTTGTCTTCCTGGCAATGTGGCTCTTCTTTAATGTTCGGCTCGCGTTCTGGGTCGTGGCCAGCTTACCGGTATCATTCCTAGCGGCCTTTGCACTCGTGCCCTACGCGGGGCTGACCATCAACATGCTGACGATGGTGGCGTTATTGATGGCGCTCGGACTGCTGATGGACGATGGGATTGTTATCGCCGAGAACATCGCGCGTCGCCGAGACGAAGGTGAGGGGGCGATGGAGGCGGCCGTCAACGGCGTCAAGGAAGTTGCCGGAGGTGTCTTTTCTTCATTCTTGACAACATGCTGCGTGCTCGGACCACTGATTTTCCTGAATGGGCAGATTGGCCGCGTCCTGAGTGTACTACCCATGATGTTGTTGTTAGTTCTGGGCACGAGTCTCATCGAAGCCTTCTTGATTCTACCGTCACATTTAGGTCACTCGCTGGCGCATGAATCGGCACGCGGCAGAAGGAATCGAATTCGCGCTGCGATTGAATGGGCCATCGACTGGACTCGTGATCTAGTGGGCAGCTGTGTCGCCTGGACCGTTCGATGGCGTTACCTGACACTAGGGCTGACAGTCATGGTCTTCTTGCTAACGATCGGATTGTTAGTTGGCGGGTTTGTACGTGGACAGGTTTTTCCCAATCTCGAAGGCGATACCCTGGTCGCGCGTCTATTAATGCCGCCGGGCACTCCTCTGGAGAGAACTTCTGAAGTGATGCAGAAGGTCGAAAAGGCTCTCCAAGACACCAACAATGAACTGACTCCTCTGCAGCCAGAGGGACGTGAATTAGTTCAATCTAGTTTCATCCGTTTCGGTGAAAATAGCGAGGTCAACGAGTCCGGCCCACACGCGGCCACTCTTCAGGCTGACTTGCTCTCAGTAGAGACTCGCAATTCACGGATTGAAGATGTCATTCAAATGTGGCGGAAGAAAGTCGGCCCAGTTCCGGACGCTGCTCAAATTACCATTGATGAAACCGCGGCCGGACCGGCTGGACGTGACATTCACATTGAGCTTTCTGGACTCGATATGAAGTCGCTCGATGAGGTATCCGAGGAGTTGCAGGCTCATCTGTTAACGTTCGATGGCGTCTACAATATTTCGGATAATTTGCGTCATGGCGAGGCAGAGTTACTGGTAACACTGCGTCCAGGTGCCGTCGGCTTGAATGTGACAACGCGTGAACTCGCACAGCAATTGCGTGGCTCGTTTCAAGGCCTGAGAAGCGATCAGTTCCAGATCGGCAAAGAGGAATACGATGTCGAGGTGCGTTTCGACGATTCCTCCCGAAGCAGCCTCGCCGATCTGGACAACTACCTAGTCTCGTTACCCAGCGGTGATCGAGTTCCACTTTCGGAGGTTGCCAAGCTAACTCGTCGCCGGGGATGGTCGAGCATTGCCCACGTCGAAGGAAATCGGGCCATCAGTATCTATGCCTCGATTGACCCCCTTCGTTCAAACGCAATGTCCGTACTCGAACAGCTCGAAACGGAGAAGCTGACGGACCTAGTCGAACATCATCCAGGCTTGTCTTATGCATTCAAGGGGGCAGCGGAAAGTGGTGAAGAGACAGGGGCTTCCATGGCCATAGCCGCAGCCATTGGCTGTCTTGGTGTATTTGTCATTCTCTCGTTCCAGTTTCGCAGCTACATTGAGCCTGTCGTGGTCATGGTGGCGATCCCGTTTGCATTTGTGGGAGTGGTCTGGGGACATCTCTTGCTTCAACATGATCTCAGCCTACCTAGCGTCATGGGCTACGCTTCTCTAGCTGGCATCGTCGTGAATGATTCTATTTTGCTGATGCTGTTCTTGAAGGATAGCCGCGCCAGTGGAACCTCGGTAATCGAGGCCGCCGTCGAGGCAAGCCGAAAGCGTTTCCGTGCCGTCATGATCACCTCACTGACCACGATTGCAGGTTTACTCCCCCTCATGTTTGAGACCGACCTTCAGGCCCAGATTCTGATTCCCATCGCCATCAGCATTTGTTTCGGCCTGCTTGCTTCGACAACACTCGTATTGCTGGTTATTCCTGCTTTCTACGTCGTGTTGTCTGATTTAGGACTAACTACACACAGCCACGGTAATTCCGATCACTAAACGGCCAGGACACCTTACATGTCGACCACCCCCAATACATCCGATGAAGTAGATGTGCCGTTGTCAAAAGACAACACGACAATACGCTTTTCGGCGGATCGTCTCCGTTGGTGGCCTGCCTTGGTGGTCATCGTACTGATGCTTGTTCTAAGAGCAGTTCCGATGCTGATGGAATCGCCGTCGCTACCTGTGATGATGCTTGGGTTCATGGGGCCACCGGCAGTGGGGCTCCTACTTTTGCCATGGTGGCTATTCGCCAGTCGAGCACCGCTACGCGAAAAACTGATCGGACTACTAGGGCTTCTCGTTGTTGCGGTGATGGCAATTGCTTTCGTTCATCCGACAATGCGAGGCGTTCCCAATATCATGTATCAGCTGCCCGTCGGCCTGATTGCTTTTGCGGTGCCATTGGTTCTCTTATCACGCCTTTCCTCGATTCGCTTAACCGCAGCACTGGTAAGTGCCGTGATTGGCTTTGGAGCTTGGGATCTCCTACGTTTCGATGGCGTGACAGGAGTGTTCGGAGCACAATTCTCCTCACGATGGTCATCGACATCCGAAGACGAATATCTCCACCTACTTGCCAGTTCTAGTTTGCCGACGCGCAACACCTCGTTAGAAATTGATCCCGGCGCCGTCGTTACAGCGGACAATGCCGAGTGGCCAGCATTTCGAGGACGCAGTGGCAACAATGTCATTCCGGACGTCGTTGTCGACGACGATTGGAGCAACCAACCTCCCAAGTTGCTCTGGAAATCACTGATCGGTCCTGGTTGGTCATCCTTTTCCATCGCAGGCAATCGGATGTTCACTCAGGAGCAACGTGGAGAATCCGAGGCGATCGTGTGCCTCGACACGGAAACGGGGGAAGTCGTCTGGGCATATGAATATCCAGGGCGATTTGAGGAATCACTTGGCGGAGTTGGACCGCGCGCTACACCCACGATCGGAGACGGGGCGTTGTTCTGTACGGGTG